>JASDSY010000029.1:0-138725 GCA_041441465.1 Candidatus Wallbacteria bacterium | reverse complement strand
TTAAACAGGAGTTTAATTGACCTGCTATGGGGTAGCAGATGACCTGTCAAGGTCAAAACCCCTATTTATTCGTCAGCCAAAAAGGTAGAACTAACAAAGACTTTAATCAAAACTACGTGAAAACTACTGAAAATTTCCTGCTTTTTATAAAAACCTTTTATATAATATTTACGGGGCTTTTAAACGCTCTTTACAGATTCGCCTAATCGCCCCGTGACAATTTTTTTCTAAATTCAACGTTAAAATAAGAAGAAAACAAGTAATTTTTCGTAACATTAGTTTTGAAAAGAAAATCAAACCTAACCCAGAAGCTACGGCACTTTTATATCCGAAACCCCATTTTCAAAACTACATGATAACTCACAACGGCTTTATTTACAATTTGATTATAAATATTAATTATTTTATACGTATAAATCTGATTTTAACAGGCTGTCGGTATTGTTATCAGTTGCGGTTTTATTAGTTTTTTCCTGATTTTTTAAATAACTTTCAATGGCTTTTTTTATATACTCGCTTAAATCTGCTGCAATCTTTGAGGTTTCCGAATCTGTATCAGATGTTTCGTCAGTTTCTTCGGCAGAACTTGCAGAATCAGTTGAATTCGAACTGTCCGCTGGAGGCGGGCCTGGAGGAGGACCGGCCGGCTTTTGACTGGCTCTCATTTCTTTAGCATTTTGTAGCATTTCATTTTTCATTTTTTCAAGGCCGGCGTCCGATTCCTCTTTACTAATTGTTCCGTCACTATTTGTGTCCATCTTAGTAAATATTTCATCAACACTTGGCCCGTTTTTATCTTTCTTTTTTGCCTGAAATGAGGTCATTTCACTTTTATCGATCTGGCCGTCATTATTTTGATCGATTTTGCTGAACATTTTGTCACGCATTTGACTTGCTGCTGCTGAATTATAATTACTAGAACTACTTATTGAATTAATCATATTTTGACTCCCTTCAAAATATTCTTTTAGCCGTTTTGCTATAGTTATCGACAGGTTTGCAAAATTTAATTTTTAGAAGAAGTTAATTGTTTGTAAAGAAGTGTAAATAAAAGTAATTAACTGTAAAAAATACCTATTATGATATAAATTCGAATAATTTTATGGTATAATTCAATCAAAAAGGAGAAAAAAATGGAAAAACTATTAATTATAGATGATGATATAGCGCTTTGTGAATTATTAACGGAATATTTTTCGTCGGAAGGTTTTCAAATAACAGCAGTTCATGATGGTAACAGCGGAGTAAAAACAGCTTTAAGTGAAGAATTTGATATTATAGTTTTAGATGTAATGCTCCCTGAATTAAATGGTTTTGAGGTATTAAGGTCAATCAGAAGTAAAATTGATTTACCGATTATTATGTTAACTGCTAAAGGCGATGATATAGACAGAATAATAGGACTTGAAATGGGAGCCGACGATTATTTAGCTAAACCTTTCAATCCTCGTGAATTAATAGCAAGAATCAGAGCAATTTTTAGGAGAACCAAAAGCGAAAAAGAAGAACTTTCAACTAAGAATTTATCAAAAAAAATTATAATAGGCGATATCGAAATGAATATTTCGGCAAGAGTAGTTAAAGTTAATGATGAAAAAATTGACATTACTTCCATTGAATTTAAAATACTTGAATATTTTTTAAAAAATGCCGGCCGGCTTATTCCACGAGAAGAATTATCAAGCGCAGCGTTAGAACGCGAACTGCTGCCTAATGATCGTACAATTGACGTACATGTGAGTAAATTAAGAAAAAAATTAGGAAATTATAACAACGGCATGGAGAGAATAAAAACCATAAGAAGCGTTGGTTACCTTTATGCTATTAACAGCGATAAAAATGAATAAATAATAAGAACTTAGAGGGTTTTAACTTTTTATGAAATTAAAAAATAATATATTCATAAAAATATATTTATGGTTTTGGGTGACAACGGCTCTAATTATGTCAACTCAGATGCTGATTGACAGACTAACTGATTCCGGACCGTTCACTAATTATCTTCATACGGTATTTACTAATAATATAACAATGTACAGCGGTTTAATAGCTGATTATAAATCTAAAAATGATGAATTGGCAATTCAAAAATTAATTCAAAAAATTAAAGAAATTTCAAAAACCGAATTTTATTGTATTGAAGCCGATAAAATTGATTCTATAAAATTACCAATTATTGACAAAGCCAAACCGATTATTAATAAGGTTTTAAATAGAAATGATACTTTAGAAATATTTCTTGCTGATGGCAACATTTATACGGGAATTAATTTAACAGGCACAAACAATAAAAAATACATTGTTTTGAGTGAAACCTTACCGCTGCCGCCTCCTATAGGACGGCATCCGCGTGAAACGAAAGAACATACTATAAGAATGTTTATAGGATTAATCATATCTGCAATTATATGTTATTTAATTGCACGATATTTTACGCAGCCTATTTTTATAATTAATAAGGCAACTTGTAAATTTGCAGCCGGTAATCTTAGCACCAGAATTGCAAAAGATATTAATAGAACTGACGAATTCTATGTTCTGGCAAATTCATTTGACAATATGGCCGAAAAAATAGAATTATTGATGAACTCTCAAAAACAATTATTAGGCGATATTTCCCATGAATTACGATCGCCGCTTGCCCGTTTGAATGTGGCATTAGAACTTATCAGAAAACAATTCGGCGATTCAGCATCCAAAAATATTAATAGAATTGAAAAAGAAGTTGAAGCGTTAAATCTTATGATCGAAAAAGTACTTGAATTAACCAAATTAGAATGCGGAGTTAAAGAAATTTCTAAATCCAAGTTTCAACTTGATAAGCTTTTGAAAAAAATAATCGCTGACGGTAATTTTGAAGCTGAGGCAATCCAAAAGAGTGTTACTCTTATTTCATCTGAAGAATGCTTTATAGTAGGCAATGAGGAATTATTAAAAAGGGCTTTAGAAAATCTTATCAGAAATGCAATTAAATACACAAAAGAAAATACTACAGTTGAAATATTTATGAAAAAATCAATTTATAACTTAAAATCAGCTGTAGAAATTATTGTAAAAGATCACGGCCCGGGAGTAAATGAATCTGAACTAACCAATATTTTTAAACCATTCTACAGACTCTCAGGAGCACGCGAACGTTCATCAGGCGGAGTCGGATTAGGATTAGCTATTACCGAAAGAGCAATAAGCTTTCATAATGGAACAGTAAAGGCATTTAACGAAAAGGACGGCGGGTTACAAGTTCAAATATTACTTCCATTAGAGTAATTATTAGTTAACTAAGTAAAATATTATCATATTCTTTACTATAAAGCCTCAACGTTTTTATTTTTAAAAATGTTTTTTCACAAAGAATTACTTAATAATATCTTTGTACTAAAAATTTAATTTAAATACAAGCTCAACTTAATTTTTAACATTTAACAAAACATTGGCTAAAAACAAAAACGAAATTTAAAAGAAAGAAATATTTTATTTAATTATACAGAAACAAAAATAAACTTGAAACACACCATACAGAGAAGAACAATAAAACTTTTCTCATAATGTTAAAAAACCTGTTATGATAAAAATATACAATATCAATTAATCTTGATGCATCTATGATAAATTAATTATTATTCATTAAACTCGAACTTGGTTTATACAATAGAATCCTCTAAATAATAAACTCCTAAAATTTCTCAATTATCAAGTTTACATAAGATATATTATCGGCGGAAAAATCTAGTCGCGAAAAACGATACGTTAAAATGTTGATAATTAATATTATGTAAACCTAATTGATTGAAATTATTTCGATAAAAATTAAAACTTTATATCATATCTAATTTACTTCTAATAATATAAAATTAAAAATATTAGTTTTTTCACTTAAATATTTAGGATGGGAAAAAATATAAATCTTTTTGAGAATTAATTTTTATTTACTAAGAAACAATGTGAGTTTACTTTGATTAGTTAAATAATAAACCTATTAGTATTATAAAGTTTTTAGTATAAAGCTTATATATAAAACATAAAATTAAACTTTAATTAATAATTGATTTTTATGTTTGGCCGGGTTTTAATATTGTTTTAATTTTTCACGCATTCTTGGATCAAGCACGAAATATAATATATCTATTATAAAATTTACAAGCACAAAAATTACGGCACAGAATAAAACCATAGATTGAATTACTGGAAAATCCCTATTTCCAATTCCATCTTTAAAAATATACAATCCAATACCAGGCCATCCGAATATTGTTTCAGTTATAACAGACCCGTTTAAGTAGGAACCGAAATCAAGACCAATTACAGTAATTATAGGAGCCAGCGAATTCGCAAAGATGTGCCACAAATAAACATGTATTCGTGAAAGCCCTTTAGACTGAGCTAATCTTACATACTCCTGCTTCTTTATGTCCAGTACTGTCGATCTGGTTATTCTTGCAATATATGCTGCGCTCTGCGTGCCAAGGGCAATAGTCGGAAGAATTAAATTATAATAATTTTCAAAACCGGTAATTGTTTTAATAAAACGAAACTTAACTGAAAACACTGTATATAATATAACGCCCAACACAAATACAGGTGTTGATATGCCTATTAATATTAAATACTTACTGATTTTATCAAACAAGGAATCTTTATATAATGCAGATATAAAACCGACAAAAATACCGGTAATTGAAGCGAATATTATTGAAGAAATAGCAAGTAACAACGTATTTGGAAATCTTGTTTTTATAACTTCCCATATTTCAATATTTGTTATATAAGACTTTCCGAGGTCAAATGTAAAAAGTTTCTTTAAATATGCGAAGTATTGTACAATAAAAGGCTGATCTAGAAGTAATTTTTCCTTTATCATCCTTATTGTTTCAGGTGAAGCGTTCTCGCCGACAATTGATAACACCGGGTCGCCTGGAACAAGAAAAATCAACATTGAAGTTATCAATGTTATTCCAATTAATACTATCAGACTATATACTATTCTTTCTATAATATAATTAACCATAATAAATTATTTTAACCTATTTTTTATTTTATCATTGCGGCACTAATACTTCATTAAATTATTTAATACTTAAATCGAGAAATTTTTCCATTGAATAAATCTTTGGAATTTTATATCCATCAATATTCTTTTGAGTAGCTGCAAATTCGATTTCATGCCATAAAAATAACCATGGTGCCGATTCAACTACTTTTTTTTGAATATCCTGAGCTAATTTTTTATAATCATCTTTATTAGAAGTAGTTTCAAGTTTATCCATCATTTTATCTAATTCAGGATCGGAATAAAAAGCACGATTGCCGCCTACACCTTTATTTTTAGTATGAAATACCGGCACCAAAAAATTATGAGCGTCAGGAAAATCTGCTGACCAATTCAGATAATAGGCAGGCAAATTACCTTTTACAATTTCAGCCTTTAAAGCAGCCCATTCCATTTTTTTCAATCCAACCTTAATTCCAACTTTTTCAAGATGATCCTTTATCAATTGCATTAAGTTTTCAAATTCATAACTTGACTTATAATATAAATCAAATTTCAGCTCTTTTACTTTTTCTTCTTCAAGAATTTTTTTTGCCTTTTCGGGATTGTATTCATAGCCTGCGAGAGTTTGATCAAATGCGCCAAGTGCCGGCGGAAACGGTCCCTTAGAAGAAATCATAGTGTTTTTCATCAGCATATTTATTATTTCTTCTTTATTAATTGCATAATTCATAGCCTGTCTAATTTTAGGATTAGTAAATAAAGGATTTTGGCAATTAAACGCAATGTAATAAATATTTAATTTAGGCTGATTTATAACATTAAATTTATCGCCGTTTCTTTTTATGAAATCGTTTACATTGATAGTGCTAAGGTTTAAAATATCAATATTGCCGACTTCAAATTCGGAAATTTGCGTTTGCTCATCATGAATTATTTTATAGATAATTTCATCTAATTTTACACTGGCAATGTCATGGTAAAAATTATTTTTAGTTAAAATTAGTTTAGCGCCATCGCTTTTTTTAGTCATAACATAAGGGCCGGTTCCTATTAAGCCTCCATCTTCCGTAAATGTGACAATTGATGCCGACACCATAGTTAAATTATAGATAAATGGAGCAAAAGGTTCTTTTATTTTTAAAGTTATCTCATAATCGCCAGATATCTTTATTCCGCTAACTTCGCTGGTTGTACCTTTTATGAATTCATCATATCCGGTCAATTTTTCAAAGATATTAGCCCGCGGACTTATTGTTTTAGGACTAATGACTCTTTCAAAGGAATTTTTAACCATTTTAGCCGTTAATAATGTTTTACCATCAGAAAATTTTATATTTGATTTTAATTTAAATTTAAATTCAGTGCAATCCGCGCTAACTTCAAAAGTTTCAGCCAGATCGGGTGACGGCGCTAAATTTTCATCTAATGTCACAAGTTTTTCAAATACTTTAGAAAGCACCAAACCTGAATTGACATCTGATGACATCGCAGGATCGGTTGCTGTAATATCGGATGGTATTGCGACTCTTAAAGTCTTTAAATTACTTTTTTCTGAGTTATTAGCACTTTCGGTACCGCAGCCGCAGCCATTCGAAGTAATTGTAACGCCGAATAAAAGTATTATTAAAACTATTGTAAAAACTAAATTTTTATTAAAATTAAAAAACATTAAAAATGTTCACCTCATATATAATTGTTTAAATAAAAAATTATTTTTTTATTAACGAAGAAATTATTTTTTGTGCTTTTGTATAATACATATCGTCTTTAGGTGCAATTTGTAAGACCATATTAAAAGCATATTTAGCTTCTTCGACTTTTCCAAGCGAATTATAAACTTCACCTAAGTAATAATAACTTTCGCTGTCGGGATTTTCATAGCTTACTGCTTTTAAAAGCATCACAAGCGCTTCATTATATAGTTCTTTTTTATAGTACACAATGCCTAATTTCGAATATGCATAGTGGAAATTCGGGTTTAATGAAATACAATTAATGAATGACTCAATCGCCAGATCGAACTGTCCTTTGACTTCGTAGCAAGTTCCAAGCTGAAAATGCGCAAGCGCCGATGTGGCATCAATTAAGAGCCCCTTTTGAAAAATCTGGATCGCTTCGTCAAACATTCCTTTTCTAATATAAACATCGCCAAGTCCAAAATAAGCAAGAGAGTCCTTATAGTTCCATTCATCAAAAACATTTGTCAATCTGGAATCAGGTACTGAAATTATAGCTTGCTGCAAAGCTTGAATCGATTCGTCGAATTTTCCAAGCCGTGCATAGCTAAGCCCTAATGCATACCATGCGATTGAGTTATTCGAATTAATTTCCGATGCAATTCTAAATTCTTCGGCAGCTTCTTTAAAGCTATTTGCCTGGGCATATAATGAACCAAGACCATAATGCGCCCATTCATTTTTGGGATCGGCCATAATAGCATCCTTAGCATTATTTATCGCATCCTGTAATTCTTCGATTGTCGCTTTTGCATTTTCATTTGATTGATTTATTTGCCTGATTTGTATTTTTTCACTCTCTTCTGCAGATTTTTCTTCCGTATTAGTGTTAACATCAGACTCAGGCTTAACAGGTATCATAGTCTTAGCTTTTCTTAACGATTTTCTTAACTTCAAAGTCGTTTTAAAGGCACCCAGCGATAGCTTCAGTGTTTTAGATTCGGGTTCGTAATTAATAACATCAGTATCGTTAGTTTTATCAAATACTATAGCTTTCAAGTCGAGTGAATTTAAAGAAAATAATTGAATATAATCTGCCAATTTATTAAAATTAATAATTTTAGTTAATGATTCGTCAACATCAGGTAAAGCGATACCGAATTTTTTTTGAAAGTATGGTGAAATATCTTTAATTTCATTGATTACAACTGTTTTTTCAGATATCTTCTCTCTTAGAAGTTCTATATTTTTTTCGGCTAATTCATTTAATTCATGGCCTTTTGGAAACATTTCAAGAAGCAGTTCGTATTCTTCAAGAGCTTCTTTGTATTTGCCTGATTCAAAATAAGCTCTCGCTAAATTCAGGTGCAAATATTCATCATCCTGGCCTGACTCAATTATTTTAGACCAATTTTCAATCGCCTGCTCGAGATTTCCGATATTGGCGTTAGCAACACCTATTAAGTTATAAACAAAGAGATTTGATGAATTTATCTGCTTGGCTAAATTCAATTTTTCAAGAGCTTCCTGATATCTTTTTTGCTGAATA
This sequence comes from Candidatus Wallbacteria bacterium, assembly GCA_041441465.1. GTDB lineage: Bacteria > Muiribacteriota > UBA9980 > UBA9980 > UBA9980 > JASDSY01. Next base: position 130,510 of record JASDSY010000029.1, on the reverse strand, counting down.
TAAGCTTTGCTTAAATTTGTAAGCGCAAATTCGTCTTTTTCATTTAATTCAAGAGCTTTTTCCCAGCATTCGACAGATTTCGAAGTCTTTGAAAGGTAAGAATACGCAAGTCCGAGATAATTATACGAGTGGTTGAATTTAGGATTTATCTCGATTGATTTTTTGTAGTAATAAAGAGCTATATCAAATTTTGCTTTGTCTACATAAACGTTTCCAAGATAAAAATAAACAAGATAGTTTTTTTCATCGATATCAAGCGCTAAATTAAATATTTCCTGAGCGTCGTCAAGCTTTTGATTCATGCTGTAATTTATTCCCTGTTCCAAATACCTGCCGACAATAAGTGTCAATTCTTTTTTTGTCATTTTCTTCTGATTATTAATAATACTTTTTTTGTTTACAGTTTTATTAAAAAGTTCCTCAAATGTAATATAATAACACATATCAGCATTTTTCGAAACGTTAATTTCACTGTCGATAGTCATAACACCGCTGGTTTTTATTTTCAAACAATAAAAATCTTTATCAATTTCATTGACAGTTTCTTTTTTTTCAGCAATATTTTCAGATTCTGAAGAATCATTTGATTCTTCGTTTTTAACGTCACTTTTTGTTGTAGTTTCATCAACAAATTGGACATCTAAAACTTTTGCCAGATATTTTAATTTTGTTTTATCATTGTTTAAACAGCCAATATACAGACAATCATGATAAATTTGATCTGCCGGCACAATTATGGTTTTGTTCTTACATTCTTTAAAAAATGTTTCTTCATCTTTTTTTATAATGAATATCTCTTTCATAAGTCTCCAATTTGATTTTATTTTTGAGATGAACTATTTTCTTAATTTTAATAATTCTTTTTCTAAAACTTCATTTACCATTTTAGGATTAGCTTTGCCTTTAGATTTTTTCATAGCCTGGCCAACTAAAAATCCTTTGGCTGCATCTTTTCCGGAAACATAATCAGCTACGACTTTTTCGTTTTCTTTTAATACTTCGTTTATAATTGAAATTATGACGCTGTCGTCTGAAATCTGAACTAATCCAAGTTTTTTTATTATTTCTGACGGAGCTTCGCCTGAATTGAATATTTCCGCAATGACAGTTTTGGCAATTTTACCTGAAATTGTTGAATTATCAATCAATTTTAACATTTCAACTAAATTTACAGGAGTTATTTTTGTTTTTGAAATATCATTTACCGCGGCTTCATTCATTAATCTTGCCACTTCGCCCATTAACCAGTTAGCGACAGCTTTATAATTTTTGTAATTTTTGATACACTCTTCGAAAAAAACTGCTAATGAAGGATTATTTGCAATTAAATTCGCATCGTAATTCGGCAGGCCGTATTCGGCAGTATATCTTTTAAATTTAATATCCGGCATTTCCGGAAGTAACGTTCTGATTTTTTCAATAAATTCCCTTGATACATTGAAAGGCGGTAAATCAGGTTCAGGAAAATATCTATAATCAACTGCGCCTTCTTTTTTTCTCATAGTAGCGGTGACGCCTTTAGCTTCATCATAGAGCCTTGTTTCTTGAATTACCTTCTCGCCTCTTTCCAAAACTTCGGTCTGTCTTTTTATTTCGTATTCAAGGGCTTTCTGAACACCCCTGAAAGAATTCATGTTTTTTATCTCAGCTTTTGTACCGAATTTTTTCTCGCCGACAGGCCTTATTGAAATATTGGCATCACATCTCAACGAACCGTCTTCCATATTACAATCAGAAATATTTATATATTTTAAAATAATTTTTAATTTTTCAAGATATTCGCGTGCTTCAGCCGGAGTTCTCATGTCCGGTTCAGAAACGATTTCAAGCAGCGGCACACCGGCACGATTTAAATCTACATATGATTTTTCACCGCTGCCGCCATGAATATTTTTTCCGGCATCTTCTTCCATATGTATTCTGGTAATGCCTATTTCTTTTTCATAATATTCATTTTCAACTTCTGTCGGAACTAAAACCTTTAAAGAACCCTTTTCGCATATAGGCATATCAAATTGCGAAATTTGATAACCTTTCGGCAAATCAGGATAAAAATAATTTTTCCTGTCGAACTTTGTTTTAGCGGCAATATTACAATTTAAGGCAAGACCCGCTTTTACTGCATGTTCAAGCACCTGCTTATTTAAAACAGGCAATACTCCAGGTTGTGCGCTGCATATTTCACAAACGCATGTATTGGGCTCTTTGCCACTATATTCCGTCGTACAATTACAAAATATCTTGGTCTTGGTATTCAATTGAACATGTACTTCAAGACCAATAACGGCTTCATATTTCATTAAAAATTTCCCCCTGAAAAAAATAAAAAAATTATAAAAAACAAAATAAAAAATTTATGACATTAATTTTCAATATAACTTAAAAAACTCAAATTTCTCAATTACTAAGTTTACATAATATAAATTATTAGATAAATTGGATTTTGGAGCTAAGTTTTTTATTATAAATTTGGGAATGTTTTGTGATAATCTGTCTGCTTCTGGAATTCGTTGGCGGCTACTATGATTTTTGACTCCTCGAAATAATTGCCAAGAATTTGCAATCCTACCGGCAAGTTTTTAACGAATCCGCAAGGTATTGACATGCCTGGAATTGAAGCTAAATTAACAGATATCGTAAAAATATCCGACTTATACATTGTAACAGGATCATCGATTTTTTCGCCAAACTTGAATGGAATTGTAGGCGAAGTCGGTGTTAATATAATATCAACATTTTTAAAAGCATTGACAAAATCTTCTGTCATTTTAGTTCTTGCTTTTTGCGCGTTTTTATAATAAGCATCATAATATCCTGAACTTAACCCATATGTACCAAGGATTATCCTTCTTTTTACCTCAGGACCGAACCCTTCATCTCTTGTTTTTTGATATAATGTCTTCAAATTCGTATAATCTTTCGCTCTGTAACCATATCGTATTCCATCAAAACGTGCAAGGTTGGAGCTTGCTTCCGCAGTCGCCACCAGATAGTAAACCGGAATCGCATATTTAGTGTGCGGTAAAGAAATTTTTACTATTTTCGCGCCGAGTTTTTTATATGTTTCAATAGCATTCTCAACGCATTTCAAAACTTCAGGATCGATGCCGTCGCCGCCGAAAAATTCCTCCGGCACGCCTATTTTTAATTTAGAAACATCAATTCCATTTTTTACTTTTTCTACATAATTATCAACCGGCATCGCGCTTGATGTCGAATCGTTATTATCGTGGCCCGAAATAGCTTCCATTGCATATGCCATATCAACGGCATCGCGCGTAAAAGGCCCGATTTGATCGAGCGAGCTTGCATATGCGATAAGGCCATAACGTGAAACTCTTCCATAAGTAGGTTTTAAACCGCAAATACCGCAAAATGAAGCTGGCTGTCTTATTGAACCGCCCGTATCGCTGCCAAGCGACATATATGACATTCCAGACGCGACCGCAACGGCCGAACCGCCTGACGAACCGCCAGGGACATATTGAACATCCCAGGGATTAGCGGTTTTTTCAAAAGCCGAATTTTCAGTCGACGAACCCATCGCAAATTCGTCGAGATTAGCTTTACCTACGATAAATGCGCCGCTTTCACGAAGTTTCTTAGTTACTGTAGCATCATATACCGCGGTATAATTTGAAAGTATTTTTGAACCAGCCGTCGTAATTTCGCCGGCAGTCATAATGTTATCTTTTAGCGTGACAGGGATATTATTCCAAAAATTATTTTTATCTGAATTATCAATGGCCGCTTCTTTTGAAAATCTCAAAAAAGCCTTCAGTTTAGGTTCTACTGCCGAAATTCTATCCTTGATATGCTGTTTTAATTCAGCAGCCGATAATTCCTTATTATCTATCATTCTTCTAATTTCATGGGCTGGTTTATAATGAAGCGGCATGTCTTTTACGTTATCAAATTTTAAAAATTTATCGCTCATTTTATGACTACTCCTCAGTTTCAATTATTGCAGGAACTATTATGTTTTTACCGTCAGTTTCCGGCGACTGGCCGACAACCTCAATTTGGCAGCGCGACTTTTTCGCAATATCTTCCCTTGTAATATCCGGCGTTATAATTGCGTGATTAGCCGGTTCGACATTTTTTAAGTCCAGTTCTTTTAATTCTTCAAAAAAACCTAAAATACCGCCAAGCTGCCTGGTATAATTTGAAACTTCCTCGTCAGTGAGTTCAAGCATAGCAAGTTTTGAAATTTTAAGCACTTCTTCACGTGAAATCATTTTTATTTCACCTTTTTCATAATAAATTTGGTAATATTTATATAAAATATGTAAACATAAAAATTAATGCCGCTTCCGGCATTTTATTTTTCTTTAAACTTCAGCAATTCTTATTTTGATTTTACTTAAAGCAACATTTAAGAGTAGTCTTGAAAAGCATAATTAAAATAAGAGTCGATTTTTATATTGATTAATAATAAATAAAAATTATTTTCAAAGGCTTTTTTTATTGCCTGATTTTATGTTTGACTATGATTTATAGCGCTTTTTTGTGAGAACTCAAATAAACTTTTCTTGATTTTATCTATTACGCCGCTATTATCATGCCTTAATATCTTTCCATCGCGTCCGATAATGGGGTGCATGGTATAACCTTTGCTGCAAAGTTTACGTTCCGGCATTTTATAAATTTCATATATAAAAGAAATTTTATGAACGCTGAATTCATCAATTTTTGAGGCAATAACGATCAAATCGTCATAAGCTGTCGGCGCTATATATTTGCAATAGGCCTCACCGACAGGCAAAATTACTCCATCTTTTTCAATTTGAGAGTAAGGATAGCCTATTTGCCTTAAAACATCACCGCGAGCAACCTCGAACCATGTAAAATAATTACCGTAATAAACAACGTCCATACGGTCAGTTTCAGCATACCTCACCCTGATTTCGGTCTCGAAAACAGGCGGTTCGAATTCGATGCCGTTATATTCAATAAATGTTTCCTCGGTATTTTGATTAGCTTTCATCTGCCTGTGTTACCCTTATAACTTCTTCAATCGTAGTAATACCTTCAATAACTTTAAATATGCCGTCCTCACGAAGCGACTTCATATCATTCAATTTAGCTTCTTTTTTTATCTGCGAAGTAGGCGCCCTGTTGATGATCAATTCATGAATTCTTTCGTTTGGTATCAACAGTTCATTAATGGTTGTTCTGCCTTTAAAGCCGGTATGCTTGCAAAACGCGCAGCCCTTACCCCTGTATAATTCAAAATTGTCCGGTAAATTGGTATTGATCAACTGGTTAATTTTATCTATAAATTGCGGTGTCGGCATATATGAAGTTTTGCATTTTTCGCATATTTTTCTGATAAGTCGCTGAGCCATAACGCAAATAATTGATGACGAAATCAAAAACGGCTCGATTTTCATATCAATAAGTCTTGTAATCGCGCCTGATGCGTCATTTGTATGAAGCGTCGAAAACACAAGATGGCCTGTTAATGCTGCTCTTATCGCGATCTCGGCAGTCTCGTAGTCACGTATTTCTCCGACCATTACTATATCAGGGTCCTGCCTCAATATTGACCTCAAGCCGTGAGCGAAAGTAAATCCAGCCTTGACATTTATCTGCGCCTGGTTAATAGTACTTAACTCATATTCGACCGGGTCTTCAATTGTAACAATATTTTTATCCATTGAGTTGATCTTATCGAGCGATGCGTACAATGTCGTTGATTTACCTGAACCGGTAGGGCCGGTAACAAGTATAATTCCATTTGGTTTTCTGATCATCAATTTGAATTTTTCAAGAACCGCGTGTGAAAAACCAAGATCTTCAAGCGGTATAAGAACACCGCTTTTATCCAATATTCTTATAACTATCTTTTCGCCGTGAACACATGGAAATGAAGAAATACGAAGGTCGATGCTTCTATTCATAAGCTTCATTTCCGAGCGGCCGTCCTGCGGAATTCTCTTTTCTGAAATATCCATGTTTCCCATTATTTTTATTCTCGATAATACAGCCGACTCAAGAGTTTTACTAAGCGACATGACTTCATGCAAAATTCCGTCGATTCTATATCTTGTGCGCAGCGCCTTTTCAGACGGCTCGATATGAATATCGGACGCGCCTTCGGATATAGCTTTTACGATTATCAAATTAACTAATTTTACTACCGGCGCTTCATTGTCGTTACTGCCGCCGCCGAAAGAGGTATCAGTAATACCCTGCAATTTATTTGCGAATTGTTGTAATTCATTCAACTGTTCAGCGTCGCCCATAAGATTTTGTGAAACCTGAACATTATCTTTAGCCGCGGCACTTTTGACATTATAATATTTTTCAAGCGATTTTTCTATTTCTTCCTTAGTGGAGACCAGCGGCTTAATATCACAGCCAGTGGTATATTTCAAGGAATCTATTACAAAACTATCCAGCGGATCGAGCATTGCAACCGTAAGCGTGCTTTTAACCTTTAAAAGCGGTATCAATTTATATTTCGAAGCTATATCGAGAGGTACAATTTTTACTATTTCAGGATCAATAACATAATTAGTAAGATTGGCATAAGGTATTCCGAGCTTACTTTCAAGAAAATTTATAAGTTCGACCTGGGATATGAAATTATTAGTTATCAGAATAATCCCAAGTGATTGGTCGGTTTTTCTTTGTTCTTTTAAAGCTTCGTCAAGCTGCTTTTGAGTTATTAAATTAGCGCTTATAAGACTCTGGCCAAGAAGCTTTTTTTCAACCCTTGCCATAATCAGTCTCCTTATTATCCAATATTAATAATTTAATATTGAATAGTTTTCATTTTTTAATAATTTTATTTTTTATTTTTTATATAAGTTTTACTTATCTTGTCTAAAATTCCGTTAACGAACTCTCCGGACTTTTCAGTACTGAATGTCTTTGCGACTTCAACGGCTTCGTTAATCGTAACGTTTTTTGGAACATCCTCTTCGTAGAGCATTTCGTAAATGGAAAGTCGTAAAATATTGCGGTCGAGCGTCGCCATTCGCCCAATTGACCAGTTATCCGCCGATCTAGTTATTATGTCATCGACTTCAGCCAGATTTTTCACAGTGCCGGCGGCCAATTTCGTGGCATAATTAACGACATCTACTTCATACTCGTCGACAAATAAAGTATAATGGATAATATCGTCCAGCTTTTCATGAATTCCAAGGTCGAATTGGTACATAAAAGTTAATGCCAACACTCTTGCATCACGTCTTTTTCCCATAATTACCTACACTTCCTACTTTAATATAGAAAATTTACCATTAGTTTCATGTCCTGAGGCAAAAATCGCCTTATAAAAATAAACTCCGTTTGAAAGTCTATTAACTCCAATTTTATTTTTGAAAATCGCTAAATTATTTACGTTAAAATTAAATTCGCTGACTCCCTGAGATACCGGCGAATCTTCACAAACTTCAAAAATCATACCGCCGGAGCCGTCATAAATTTTTAAAGTCACGAAATCATTTTCTCCGCTTCGCACTCTGAATTTACCAAAACTTTTGCAGGGATTTGGATAAAACTCTACAATCCGTAACGAAGAATTGGCAGCCGGAGCTTTATCAACGATTGATTTCAGTGAAATTACGGATGAATTTCCCGAATTATCGCTGAGAACAACGTTAATGTCCTTTTTTAAATAATCGCTATCAATAGAGCTGATTCTAAATTTAGCTTTTTTATCATTTTTTTCATAATTTATAAAATTCACGCTCACAGCGTTTTCAAGCGTATTATTAGAGTATAAAGAAAGACCCCTTTCGGAAATACCGGACCCGTTATCAATAATATCAATTTCCAAACAACCCAGATTATTTTTTACGCTGTCTACTACCGGCACGGTATTATCACTTAAAACACCGAAAATACCGGGTTCTGAAAATTCACATTTAAGTATAACCTCGCTGCTTATATCAGTTGAATATTCAGGCAAATCAGTTGCAGTTTTTAAATATTTCCATGTTCCTAAAGCTGTATCATAAAAATATATCGCCGGAACTCCGCCATTTTCATTGACATTTTTTTTATATGTTTCATACGGCAGCTTGAATTCTATATTATTCCTTATGCTATTTGAACTATCGGCCGGCGAAAAAGCCTTTGATTTAATATCCACCGAAACAGGTTCGCAGCCGTCCAATAAACATAAACCGTCTTTTTTTAGGTCTTGCGTTCCTCTTAAAATTACTGACGAATCATTTTGAATAGCTATAAACGCAGATTTCTTTATCGATTCGCCTGCGAGATTAAGTGCGAAAGCCACATTTCCATCATTTTTCGGAGCCGAATAAGTATAATTTTTATAAGCCTCGAGAAAGTCGATATTAATGTCCTTATATGACATTGAGCCGTTTACGCTTATTCTTGCCGTTCCGTAGTATCCCTTTTTTATTATATAATTACCGATATATATGTTATAAATATCAGCCGACGCGCCAATTCTCATACTTACTGGAATTTCAGCATAATTATTCTGTTTTATGGTAACCTGCGGCACCTGGCCGCCCGCATTCGAATCCTTAATATTTATGAATAAATTATCCTCAAAAATCGGATTCGGATAAGCGGTTATAATGTAGTTAGGCTTCAAAACCAGCGGACCGCTTAGTGAAATAGCCTGACCAGACTTTACTTCATAGGCTTTTTCGAGCTTAGTCTGGTAATTCGGGTGCGTAATTTCAAGATCAATTTTTCCGACCGGCAGCGCCTTAAAACTAAAAAAACCTTTTTCGTTAGTGTTTGTCCTTATAAAAGTGCGTGTCCCGGTGCCGTTTTCAATATAAGCCGCGACAAGCCCGCACCCTGAAATCGGCAGACGCGTAGTTTCACTGATTATAAATCCGGATAAACTATTATATGATACAATAGATTTAAGAAAAAAATCAAGTCTGGTTCCATTTTTTTTTGAAAAATTTATATCCTGAGAAAAATAATATTCCTTCTCGGCTGAAATCAGGAATTCATCAGGCAAATTACCTTTCATTTCATACCAGCCAAGATAGTCGGTATAAATTTCGGCATTCAAATTCGAAAGCCAGACCCTTACTCCTTCTAAAGGCAGATTATTACTTGAATTAACAACCTGGCCCTTTAAAACTATATTTTCAGTATTTGATTTTACGATTGAATCAAAAAAAGTTGTGAACATTGAAGCGGCTTCCTTCGAATTAATCGAAATGAAAGCCGAATCGGCTAATGTCGTATTCGATACAGCTTTTTTATTTCCAAAAAGCAAAACCTGCTGCGCGTCTACTACTATAAACGGGCACTCAATTTTCGCGTAATTTTTATTTAAAACGGTATAAATACCGGATTTACGGTATCTTTCATATTCGGGTCTGGCCGTAAATTGGGTGCCGCTCTCTTCGCCGTTAAAAATTAAAGTAATATCTGAAATTGCGTTTTTACGTCCTATAACATTATCGTTTATTAACTCGTTTTTTAATTCAGGCGACATTATTTTTATTTGTTTGGCTGCCCTGGATATTATCGATGTGATTTTATTGTCGCTCGCGTCTTCAGGCAAAAAGGCCGTATCTAAGTAGGCGCCGTTTATATTTATATTAGCGTTAGGCGTGTTTGAGGGCGAGGCGCTTCCGAAATAATGGCCCTCGAACATTTCAACAAATTCATATTGAAAATTTTCCGCAAATTTTTCGCTATTGACAATCATCGCATAATTATAATTTTGATTCAACGATTTATAATTAAAAGGCGCCGAAGTTAAAAATACAGAATTGAAATCTATCATACAAAAATTAAAATCAAAACCGTCTGAATTTTCAGCAAGAACGACATTTATTCCGTAATACAAAAATTTTTCTATAAAAGCATTGCCGGCGGCATTAGGTTTATAAATAATAACTTTTACAGGCAGCTGCCGTAAAGTGCGGGCGTCTATCAACGCGTCGGCTATTTTTTTTGAATCCAATGAATTGGTGCACAAAAAAATGCTGCCCTGAGATTGCTTGATAAAGCCGGCCAGCTTATCCTCGAGCGAAGTCGCGGGTGAAAAATAAAGCTCGCCGGGCGGAAAAACGCTTTGCGCATAAAGCGGTTTAATGCCGGCAAACAATATTGCGAAAAATATTAAATAAATTAAAAATAAGTTTTTTTTCATTCGTTTACACAGTCTCAATTTGCTGAGGCGAGTGAGAATAAACATTAAACACCCTGTTTTCAGGAATATCCACGAATTTAGAACTCGACAAATATTCGGAAAGCATCTGTTCGATATGTTCAGTACTTTCAGCCAGCTTGAGTTTTTCGCGAAGCTGAGCGCCCTGATGCCAGCCGCGTGTATACCACAAAAGATGCTTTCTTATGGTAACAATGCCGCTTATATCCCTATAAAATTCTTCTACAAGTTTACTATGAATCTTCATAAGCTTAATCATATCCGGAATTTGAAAATGCAGTCCATTTTTATTTTCAGCGGCATTTAATATGTCTTTAAAAATCCACGGCCGTCCCATAGCGGCGCGTCCTATCATTACTCCGTCGGCGCCGGTAATATCAATAACATTTTTAATCGATTCATAAAGATTTATATCGCCGTTGGCTATAACCGGAACCTTAACCGCCTTTTTACATTCAGCGATATATTTATATAAAGGCGTACCGGAAAACATCATAGAATATGTCCTGCCGTGAACCGTTATCATGGATACTCCAAGATCTTCAAGCATTCTGCAAAAATCAGGAGCTATTATCGAGTTTAAATCCCAGCCCAATCTTATTTTAACGGTTACAGGCGGCGCCGGATTATACTCAGCGGCCGCTGCCACGGCGGATTTTACAATTTTTTTAGCGTTTTCTATGTCCTTCATTAAATATACGCCGGATTTCGAACTGGTGACATTTTTAGCAGGACAGCCCATATTTATGTCTATAATTTCGCTTAATTTATTCTCGGCAATAAATCTTACCGAAGTGGCAAAATGGTCGGCGTTATTTCCAAAAAGCTGTATCGAAAATGGTCTTTCGCCTTCAGCGCGTTTTATTAACGTCGGTGTAAGTTTACTCTTATAATGCATGCCGGTGACATTCACCATCTCCGAAACGGTAAGTCCCACACCAAAAATCAATGATAAAAGTCTGAACGGATAGTCCGTAATTCCGGCCATCGGCGCTAAAATAATATTATTTTTTATTTTTACATTGCCTATTTTTAATTCTTTAATATAATCATTCATAATTCGATAGAAATTAACCTTTGATTTTATTTTTCGCCTTTTAAAAATTCAGTCATTTAAGGTATTTTTTAATTGCAATATTTATCGGCATTTTTTAATTTTAAAACACGCATAAACAGACAATAATAAGAAAAATTTCAAATGCTGATTAATATATTAACGGGCCATGACCTTAAATTCAGAATGAAAATTTATTTCACTTAAAATTTTCATTCCGTCTAAAACCAGATTTTGATCGTTAATTACCGAAAATTCAACATTGGTGGTGAAAAAACTTGAAAAACCGCCTGTGATAACAGTACATACATCTTTCGGCGAAACCTGCGCATCGTTAAGCAATTTCTCATAAAGTCCGTTTATTAAAATCGAATAGCCGCCATATATTCCGGCGACCAGCGCCGATTGTGTATCGCGGCATAAAAATCCTGAAATTTTGTTAAAATGCACTCTGAAAAGCCGGTCACAAGAATTGCCCAGGGAATTGGAATAAAGACCAAATCCCGGCAATATCAGTCCGCCTTCAAATGTATTTTTTTTTATTAGATTAAAGGTAGTAGCGGTACCGAAATCGATGACTAAAATATTGTCCGCCTCGGCTGCATATTTTTTATATGCGCTGACTGCGGCACAAATTCTATCTGTCCCAAGAGTATTTTCAGGGTTATAATTAATTTTTAAAGGAATATTTAACTCAGAATTTATAAGCAAGAATGAAGCGCTTAATTTTTCGGCAAGCGCTTGATAATAATCCGGTGCTTCTTTTATTGTAGAGCAATGTGTCATCAACAAAGGAAGATTTTCAGATTTTTTAGACAGATTTCGTTTTATTTTTTCGGTAAAAAAATTAACTTTAGAGTTTAAATCAGACAACGGCCTGGATTCGAATTTAAAAAAATCGGCAAGCGCCCCATCCTTATAAATGCCGACCTTAGTATATGAATTACCTGCCGCGACACATATATTAATGGCTTCCTTCTTTTTTGTTTTCACTTACTCCGCCTTCCCAGTTAACTTCGGAATAAAGTTTGCAATTGTTTCTGCCGTCTTCTTTAGCTCTATATAAAGCATCATCAGATTTTTTTATCAGCATTGGTTTATCAATAGCATCGTCAGGAAAAACTGAAATTCCGATGCTTATGGTAACATGCAGCGGCTTCTCCTGGCCTGGAAATTCATAAGCCTCAACACGTTTTCTTAGACGTTCGGCAAGCACTTTAGCGCCGGCCCCGTCTGTTTCAGGCATAATTACCGTAAATTCTTCTCCGCCGTAACGGCAGCCTATATCAATATTTGAACGTATGGATTCTTTTACGATCTTGGCTGCCTCGATTAAGACTATATCGCCCTGCTGATGGCCGTAAGTATCGTTAAATTTCTTGAAGTGATCGACGTCAAAAAGCATTAAAGATAATTTCGTGCCGTAACGCGCAGAGCGTTTCAACTCTTCGTCAAGTCTTATCTGGAAATAACGATGGATGAACAATTTTGTCATACCGTCGGTGATGGATTCCTCATATACTTTAGCTTTACTGATGGTTGCCGCTGCCTGAGCGCCAAGCACAAGCATAAGCTTTGTGTCGTTTATATTAAACATTTGTTCATCTTTTTTATTTACTATATTAACGACGCCTAAAATCCTGTCCTCGATTTTTAGCGGTACGCATAATAACGATGAAATATGCGAGCGTCCGATAAAATCGGAATATCTTTTGAAATTGTCGTCTTCTTCGCCTTTATTTATAACAAGCGGATCGCCTGTTTTAGCGACAGTTCCGGCAATGCCTTCGCCGAGTTTCAGCCTTACAAGGCTTTTCTTTTCATAACTGTGGCCGCGCACTAAATTTAATTCGAGCTCGTTTTGCTCATTTAAAAGCATAATTGAACCCTTTTCAGCCTTAAGCGCGTCAAGCGCATTATCCATAATGATATTCAAAAGCTCGTCACGGTCGGACACATAGTTCATCTTATTAGAAATATTATAAAGAACTGAAATATTATAAGACATTCGGTTGAATGCATCTGCGAGAAGTCCAAGTTCGTCGCCTGTTTTCACATTAATTTGATGACCGAAATCGCCGACTGAAATTTTATCGACGCCTTCTACGAGTTTAGCGATCGGTTTTAATATCAGGCCGGCAAGAATTATAGATACCAAAAACGCCAATATAATAGCGATTACAGCTATTATAAGAACGTTAATAGCCGTGGTGTAAAGCTCGTCCTCTAGTTTTTTCGTTGAGTATCCGATTCTTATTTTGCCATATACAGAGTTACCCTCTATAATCGGACCGCAGATATCGATAAAACCGCCGCCGCGTTTTTTATCTTTCCAGCGCTGGATTATAAGGTCTTTGGCGTTAAAAGCTTTTATAGAAACTTCGTCAGTGAATTTTGCTACTGAAGCGCCTTCATAATTGGCGTCATCAATATTATTTATATGAACGACACAAGTTTTATTGAGGTCTTCGAATATGTAGGCATAGGCAATTTCTTTGTCATTTTTTATATCTTCCATATAACCTTTGAGGTCGATATAGTTACTTTGAATCAAAGGGCCTTTAGAAACATTAGACAGTGTTCTTAAAAGCAAAACGCCCGCGTTTTCCATTTTTTGAGTTATTATTTCCTGCTCGCGGCTTATAATAAAATATGAAGCGGAAGCAAGCACGACAATTATAAGTGTCGTGACAAAAATAATAAACTTATATTTAAGACTGAATTTTATAGTTTCATGTGTCATCCGTTAAATTCAACTTTCTTTTTATTTTTTACTTTCTTCTTCGAATAGCAATTTATATTTTTCAGAGAACTTTATTATTTCACTGTAATCATTATCAGTAACTTTTTCAAAAGATTCGACATTGCCAAGATTTTCGATTATTCCGCCTAATTGCGGATCATTTTTTTTCAACTTAGCAAACGCGTTCACTATTTTATCGATCATATCTTTAGGCAAATCGCCGCGGACAACTATAGGTTCATTCAATATTTCAGCGGTTTTAGATAATATTTTAATTTGCGATCTTTCCGCGTCGGTCTTTAAAAGCTCAAGCGCGTTATCGTAAACGGCGCCGGCATCGAATTTTTTGTATAAAATATTATAAAGAATATTGTCATGTTTTTTAATGTACTCTACTTTTGAAAGATCTTTATCCGGATTAAGGCCGTTTTCAATCATTAAAATTTTCGGGAAAAAATAACCCGATGCGCTTTTTTTATCAGTAAATGCGAAAGATTTCCCCTTTAAATCTGAAATTTTATCAATACCCGAGTCAGCTCTTACCACTATCTGGCCGCGGTATGATTTTTTTGCAAATCTTATAGGCATTAGAACTGCTTTTACATCAGCAATCTGGCGTGCCTTAGGATATGCGAGCGTCCCGTGCCAAGCGATTTCAATTTTTTTATCTTTCAAAAAATTGTTCAGTTCGTCATAATTCGGAGTTAATACGAGTTTTACGTCTTTTACGCCAAGTTCTTTTTTCAGATATTCACAGAGTTTCTCATGATCTTTAACCATTTTTCTGGCATCCAGATAAGGAATCCTGCCGAGTCTGATCACTTCGATAGGGGCAGTATCGGCTGCGGCTTTAACCTCTGTCGTCCCCGATTGAGCAATATTGACTTCAGCTGCAGCCTGCTGAGCATATGCATTAACTGAAAAAACCGATAAAATAAAGCCGAATACAAAGGCATAAAACATAAATTTTATAGCAGATTTCATATTAATCCTCCCTTTTTGGGCGTTTAAGCCTCAAAGAACATAAATAAACTTATAATTATTTTAATACAATATATATACCACATTTTTTTTTAAAATAAAAGAAAAATATTTTTTATTGATTATCACAGCGGGTACAACTCGCATGATAGGTATTTTTAATTATTTTAGTAATTTTAGGATATTTTCCCCAATTCATCATTATATCAGAAGAAAAAATCCTAGAAAGCCAGAATGAAATTGAAAAAAATATTATTCCGACAATCAGCGCATCGCTTTCTTCAGTGCCGGTTTTATAATAAATCGAAAGATAATAACCAATAATATAGCCAATCAAAAAATCAGTAAGCGGCATCGCAAATTCAATCAACAGGTTTACATAATAAATATTATCGGAAACTTCTATTTCCACACGGTCGTAAAGCTCGATGCCTTTTTCGCTCTTTACCCGCAGTACTTGCCTGATTTCTTCCTCGAATTTAGAGTCGTCGTCGTTATCATCATCGTCGAGAATATCGATATTCGCCAGTTCTTCGCTGCAGCGCCAGCATTTAGAGCAAAAATCATTGTTTTTAAGCTCTACAAAAGCATATTCTTCATCGACTTCTATTACTTTTCCAATTTCTTTCATCTTAGCCAAGTTGTCCTGCTTCTTCGGAAATTTGATTAAATTTATTCCATAACTTATCATAAACGAACGGTGTTACCAGTTTACGGTAATCGCCGTTGTGCTTCGCGATTTCCTTAATGATCGAAGAGCTTAAAAACGAATATCTCAAGGATGTTATTAAAAATACCGTTTCCATCTGATAATTTTGATATCGGTTCATCAAAGCCATCTGGTATTCGTATTCAAAATCCGAAACAGCCCGGAGGCCTCTTATAATAACTGGTCTTTCATATTTAAGCGCGAAATTAGCCAGTAATCCGTCAAAACGTGCAACCTCAATATTGGAGCTGTCCATATTTTTTTCCTGCGCATAGTGTTCAACCGATTTTGAAATCATCTCGACTCTCTCATCAAGCGTAAAAAGACTTTTTTTACTTGAATTTATAGCGACAGTAAAAATCAGCTTATCAAAAAGAGACGCGGCGCGAAAAGCCACATTTAAATGTCCGCAGGTGATTGGATCAAATGACCCGGGATAAATAGCAGTCCTCATAATATTACCTTTCTATGTTATAAACGAAATAAAACAGCATTACCTTATTATTTTTAATTTTAAGATTCATAACCGTAAAATGAAAGTTTTGAATTGCCATAACGTCTCGTCTCACGCAGTTTTATTTTTTCAAAACAATCTGGAGGAACGGTCTTTTCAAAATGCTTAAGTATGATTTCGCCGCCTTTTAATAAAATTTCATTTTTATCGATAATATTTAAAACTTCGTTATCTATTTCCTCAAAAAAGGGCGGGTCCAAAAATATAAAATGAAATTTTTTATTGAGCCTTAAAAGAGCGTTACGCGCAAGGCCGTTTATTACAGTGGCTTTTTCAGTAAATTTAGTAAGCTCGAGGTTCTTTTTTATTATTTTTATGGATTCACGTGACGAGTCTATAAAAGTGGCTGAAGCCGCGCCGCGCGAAATGGCCTCGATACCGACGCAGCCGGTTCCTGCATATATATCCAGAAAATCCGCATCGATGACCCTGTCGAATAGAATGCTGAATAACGCTCCTTTGGCCAGGTCAGTTATCGGCCTGATATCGTCGCCTGTAAATTCTGAAAGCTTTTTGCCGCGCATTGTTCCGGCTATAACCCTTAACATAATCTTATTTCTCCAATATCAATAAAAATTTTACTTATTATAATAATTTTCGCTTAAAATATCAATAAAAATTTATATATCCTGAAAAACTGATTTTTTTAATATCCGAAATATCCATTATTATCGCTGTTTTTCACCTGCTGATATTCCGAAGCTTTTTTATAAATCTCGCTGTTTGGGGGCATGGACGCTTTCAATTCTTCCAGTATGCGGCGGCCTTCGCTAATATTGCCCATTTTCATATATGTAAGGCCGATTTTAAGCACAACCTGCGGCATTTTCTGATGATCGTAAGCGGCATTGTAAAAATTTAAAGCCTGCGGATATTTTCCGGTTATCATCATTATCTCGCCTATTTGATAAAAGGCACGAGCTTTTTCTTTTACGCAGCTAGCGTAATTAAAATTAAATATATTCTTCTTGCGATTTTCGTTTATAACGACTTCCACTGAACTATCAATCACTTTTTTATAATTTTCGAGGGCCTTGTCATATTCCTTTGTTTGCGAATATAAATCACCCATGTTATTGTAGGCGATGATAAAATTTTCATTATATTTTATCGACTTTTCAAAATATTTTTTCGCGGTTTCAATATTTTTCTCGCGCTCATCGATAAATGAACTATGCATATAAGCTATTCCGATATTATTCAATGATTCAGAAGACATGGGTTCGCAGCCGATCGCTTTCTCGAAATACGCAATCGCTTCTTTTAAGGCCGCTTTTTTTTCATTTATTTTAAGATCCGAACCGCTTTTTAAACCGCCGTCATTTCCGGCTGTTATATTTTTTTCGAGAGCATTTTCAGTTTTCGAACTTAACATGTTGAATTTTCGCAATCCTATAAAGCCAAGATTATTATACATACCCTTATCAGCCGCGTAATTAGTTGAATTTTTCAGCAATTGCTGGCCGCGTTCAAGCATTTTAGGATCGCTTATTCCGGCGCCGTCCGAAGTCGCGATGGCAGTAAGCGCCGTCCCGAGGAGATATATGGCATCACCCTGCGCAGGATTAAGTTTTATCGCCTGCTCGAGGTATGGTACCGCGGCCTTAAAATTATAAGCTTTAAGAGCGGACTGGCCATAAACGGTGTATACATCCGCAAAAAAAGGCATTATTATTAAAAATACTATAAATACAATACAAATGGCATAATAAGCGAACATAAAGCTCGAAAATTTTCCGGGCTCATTTATAAATTCAAAAACATTCTCAGCATATTCATCACTTTTTTTGTTTTTTTTATCAGCAACCAGTAAATCAAATGTATCTGAAGTTTTTAAGGTAATAGCCGCTATCATTCCGGCGAGCAAAAATATAAAGGCTGCGTTACAAGGTACATGAAGAGGAAAATCTGCAAGAGCGTTAATCATTAAAGCGAGTAATGAAGTTATAAGCGCAGTCAGCAGATACTTTTCATCACGGTTTTCACATCCATAAAATATATGTTTTAACCCGCCATAAATAACTGAGCCGAAAAAATATAGAAAGCATATAAGTCCGATAATGCCGGTTTCGGCCGCAAGCTGAACATACTCGTTATGCGCCTCTTTCGCATTTCCGGCAATATTATCGTAATATGGATCATTATTCAGGCTATCAAGATATTTTTTTTGATGGTTAAGATATTCAACCTTGAATAAGCCCGGCCCTACACCAAACAATGGGCTTGTTTTAAACATTTCATATGTCACTCGCCATACGAAAAGCCTCTGGCTGACATTATGTTCCTGCAGTGAAAAACCGGCTTTCAACCTGTCCCAGAATCCGGTCTCGTAACGGTTGGCGGTAAAATAACTATAATTACTGTATAGAGCGATTATAACCGCCAATATAATTCCGCCGATTGCAGCCTTTTTCAAAACATCGGCCGCAAAACGACCTTTTTCGATTATCAATAAAATAAAAAGCCCGATAATAAGCGCTGTAAAGCATGAGATAAAAGCCGCTCTCGAGTATGTAGTAATAAGCGAAGAGCCCGACATTAAAAGAACCGCGCAAAAAAAATAAAAAACCTTGCGGTTTTCTGAATTATAAAAAGCCCCAAAAATTAAAAGCGGCATTATGCCGGCAAGAAAAGCTCCATACCAGTTGACATTTCCAATCGTCGAAAACATGTCCATCCTGCCGTTAGGCTTTTCCCAGAACGCAAAATCGATATTAAAATACTGAAACCACGCATAAACTATAACAATTAACGAAACGCCTATCAGATACCATACAATATTTCTTATCTCGTTTTTCCTGAATACATTGATTACACCCAAAAATATTATAAAATAAGCGAAATATTCTGATATTCTGAATAAGCTTATGTGCATATTGTGCGAAACCAGAGTTGAAGCCGCTAAAGCCAGTCCGGCGCAAAATAATGGAAAATTCGCATCGCATTTTTTTAAGCAGGCGCCGTATTTGTAAACAAAATACATTGAAAATAAAATCATGCAGAATCTTATGAAAAATGACTTAGGCGCTAAAAATGCCGTAGTATTAAAAGTAGTGAAAATTAAAAAAGTTAAAAACACGGCTGAAATGAAAAAATATTTTTCGATACCTGAAAATTTAAAATTATCAAACAGAGTTTGAAATATTCCATTTTCATTCGTTATATTTTTAGATTGTTTTTGAAGCGCCATGGTAAGTTCCTCTTTTAAAAAAGCGGGCTATTTGATTAACCCGCTTTTTATTTTTTTCCATTAAAATTATTAATTAATATTTTATCATATCAGATGTTATTTTTTCATAATTTTTTGAACTCTCATCCGGATCATCTTTATTAACTAAGAATGCCGTCAAAAATATTATAAGTTCGTTTCTGCTTTTGTTATTTGTTGATTTCTGGAATAACTTTCCAAGTATAGGAAGTTTGCTGAAGAACGGCACCTTAGAATCCGAGCCGCCTTCCGACATATTTATAAGACCGCCCATAACGATTGTCTCGCCGTCCTTAAGGCGAAGCATAGTTTTCGTGTTTTTACCGGTTGTTACAAAATGCGAGCCTACCTGAACGTTTGTAAGATCGGCGTCATCCTGTTTTATATCCACATCGAGCGTAACTTCGCCGTCATTATGTATAGTAGGCTTAACGTCCAGAGTTATACCAATCTGAGCGCTGGTCCATGTTTCTTCAGAGGTATAACCTATTATTTTGCCGCCTTCATATTGCGGATTCTGCTTAACATCCTTAATAGGTATTGTTTTACCGCTGTGAATCGTGGCGCTCTGCTTGTCTATAACACGCGTAATCGGCGACGCGAGCGTTTTTACGCTGTCGTCGCTTTCAAGCATTTCAAGCGTCGCATCCAGTTTAGTCAACGATATTTTTCCGAGGTTCTTGACCCGCACACTTAACGAACCTGGAAAAGAGCTTTCAACCTCGCCGGCTTCATTTAAAAGATTCAAGTTAAGGCCGAGCGCTTTTTTGGCAGATTTGGTAACTTCGAGTATTTTTACAGCAATTGTCACCTGCTTGTCTTTTCGGTCATTTTGTCTTACGACTGACTCAAACAGCTTTATATTATCAGGAGTGTCAAATATCGTAATAGTGCCTTTGTCATCATTAACCGTAATATTGTCTTTGCTTATAGCATCGCTTATCAGCTTCATTTCAAATATTTTATTCTTAAGATCAGACGGTTTTATATTGACAACTTCGAGCAGTTTATATTCTTTTTTACTGTACTTATTGTTTTTACGGGCTTCATCCTGAGTCATAACTATATAAGTATTATCATAATAAGGAACAGCTACGAGGTCATTAAGCTTCAAAAGCAGTGAAAATATTTCCTTCAACGTAAGCTCGTCTTTAATGTAAAATGTTGTCTTTTTCGAGCGGTCAACTGACGGGTCTATAATTAAGTTACGGCCCATTTCTTTGGCTAAAACTTCGAACATATGGCCGATTTCGATATCGACAAGGTTGCTCTGCGCGAATACTCTGTCCTCGGCCGCGGGCAAATTTGGCATAATCTTTATAGTGTTATCAAATTTTTCATATTTGAAGCCGTTTTTGATTATTATTTCATTCAACGCCTCATCGAGGGTCTTATCTACCAGCGAAATCGATATTTTCTTCTTGACGCCGTCTTCGGCCATTAAATTATAACCTGTGCCGTGAAGAATTGTCCTTAATACGTCAAGTATGTCCTGGTCGTTTAATTCCACCGTAAAGTTTGTAGACTGTTTGCGGCGTTTGGCAAATTCATATAATTCCTTAACGTTCTCATAATCAGGATTTATTTCCATTACTTTTTCAAATTCAAGAACAGTTTCTCTGTATTTATTCAATTTCAAATAACTTTTGCCAAGGTAGAAATGCGCTGAAATATCTTGCGGCCACATATTTGTTATGGCCAGAAAAGCTCTTACCGCTTCGTTATATTCACCGTTTTGATAAAACCTGACGGCTTTGTCAATTTCTTTTTCCGATTTAAGATTATTTTTAGCCACATCGAGTGCAAGTTTTATTTTTTCACTTGCCGGGTCGATTTTAAGCGCCTTTAAATATTCGTCAACGGCTTCATTCCATTTTCCCAGACGCGCCAATGTTTTTCCCTGGTTATAATGATATTCGACAAGAGTATTCGTACCTTTTTTTGACTGCGTTTTTGTCTCGTCATTCGCTTTGGCTTCGATACGTTCATTGATGGCGGCTTTATCAATTTCAAGGATTACCTGGTTATTCACTTTATTAATAGTAGTAGGAAAAGACTCATTGAGAACCACTATAATTCTGGCAGTTTTTACGGGCATGCCATCAAGGTTAGTGCCTCTGTATAATTTAACCGTTTTATTTAATACAAGCTGTGCCTTAGCTTTCGGGTCATATTGCGCGTTCGGTATATCGATTATTATTTTAGTCGGCGCTTTAATTTCATGAAATGTAAGCGGCATATCGCCGGTGATTATCACCTGGTCTTTTTCGGGAAATTCCTGGACTGCGATATTTCTTATCTGCGCTACATTTGCGGCAAAGCAAAAATCAGCCCCTTTAGCCGTGCAGCAAAGCATTATAAATATAGCCAATGCCATAATTATAAATACTTTAAATTTCTTTTTAGCCATATTAACCTCCGATTATATATGAAAAAATTTATACACTATGGGTAATGTTTTTTTTATCGGTAAAAAACAAAATTTAATAAGATAAAAATTTAATAAAATTTAGTTTAACTTTTATAATTTAAAGCCGAAATAATAAATATACCGGAAAAAGTGTTTTAAAACGGATTGCTTTATTCATATATATTGAAAATAATGTTTTTAATATAAAATCAATAACAATAAAAAATAAAATACGAGGTGTTTTATGAACAATCATAGCATTAGTCATTTAAAAGAAGCAGTACTTGCCGTTATTAAAGGCGACATCTCATTTGAAAACGCTCTGATAAAATATTCGATTTCATCTGAAGAATTAAAGAGCGCAATTAAAAATTACTGTCTTACAGGAGTCTTTGAAGGCGATGAAGCGGGCGAAAGCATAATAAGGAAAATGTATAAGAATATATTCAGATTTAATTTCAGGAATTTGTTTAACCGCGTTGCTCCCACCTATGACAAGGAAAAAGAACTTGACAGATTTAAATTCAAACTCGCATATACAATGGTTTCATGCGGCGTTGTCGCCGCCGGAATATTTCTTTTGAATTTCCCGAATATTTTCCTGCCGTCCGATATGCGCGCCCAGACATTTGAAGGAAAAGTAAATAAAGCGCTCTTAACGGCTTCAAACCGTCCGCAGGCAATCGATGCCGAGGTAAAATATTTAAACAGGTTCTATTCAAGAATCAATAAAATTTTAGCAGAGAGCGATACCAAGGAATCGAAGGAATTAAAAGCTGAAATAGATAAGAGAATGGAATATATCGGCTCAATAGACCGTGCCGAAATCGCTAAAAAAGCAGTCAATTTCACGGAAAAACGTTCTTCTGTGAAAGCCATGCCGGAATCAACAAGAATTTACAAAAAATTATATGAGGCATCGGTTGAATCGGGCGATTCAGCAGGTTATATAGCTAAGACACTAAAGCAGCGATCAGTTGAATCGATGCCGGTCGATCAGATAAAAAAAAGCCGTCTCGGCAATGAATCGATGCTGGCCGCACAGAACGCCGATTATAAAAAAGCTCATAGTTACAACGAGAATGTTCAGGCAGCGGCCATGGTTGACGAATCGGCGCCGTTAATAGAAGATAGCGAAGCTAAAAACAGCGCAGTCAGGGTAAATTCAAAAGTTGCGGCAGACGCGGCTCCCGCAGCTGCATATTCCAAATCATACGTTAAACCCAATATGAAAGCTATAAATAAGCAGGTCGCCGAGGTTGAAATAATCGAAACCTCAGATCCTAACGTTAAAGTGATTAAAGCTGAAGGGATGAGGGAAGAAAGCATAGCCGCTGCCGAAACGGCGAACGTAAAAAAAGCTCCTGCAGCCGAACAATCGGCCAAAAATACCGAAAAAATGCAAGCTAAAGCGGCAAGAAAAACAAAAAAATATGAAAGCCTGAAAGATAAGCTCTATATCGCGGGTAAATATAATCATAAATCGATGATCAAACAAACTGTACCGAACGAAAAACTGGAATATAAATACCCTGTGTCATCGATGTTTCCGATACTTGAAAAAGATAAATATGAAAAATCGATCAAAAAAATAGCGTCTCAGCCAAAAGAAATGAGAAATGTCGAAATAACCGAAGAACGCGGTTAATATAAAAATAATATAATCTTAAATAATAAAACAAAATAAAAAAGACTGTATGAAAACATAATTTTCAAAACAGTCTTTTTTATTTTGTTTTATACTTATTGTAATATGCTTCCGCTAAAAATATTCATTTAGTTATTTTAATTTTTCAATATATTTGGTCATGAATAAATTAAGTTAAAGTAATTTTTAATTTTTACGTTATCATTTGAATATTTATTGTTTATAATTTAAAGTTTTCAATACTATTTTCATACATTTACTTTTTATGGCGGCCAGTATGCCAGACCTTGATTCTGTTTTTAATTATATTGTTTTTCGTTTTGACTTTTTATAAATTAAAAATCCAATAAAAAAAGTTAAAGCAATTATCGAAATAAAAGGCATCATAATTGCGCTAAAAGATAGTGCTGCCGAGCCTGCCAGTTCCGAGGTCGCGACAATAGGGTTAGCCAATCCGCCGGTTGCCGCGGTCGAAACCGCACGCGCGGACGTCGTTGCCGCCTGCACTCCGAAAGCTACGCCGCCGGCCATTATGATTAATGACCACTTTATAGCAGGCGGCATTTGCCCGAGACACGAAGAGGCCAATAAAAAACCTGCCGCCGGTGCCAGAACCGGAGCTACCGTCACATCGAGAAAGTTATCAAGCCACGGTATATAATAGGCCGCAATTTCAGTAACTGTCGCGGCGCCGAAGCAGACTAACGCAACTTCGCTGCCGAGCCACTCAAAACCGGGCGCCGGCTTGTAATAACCATTATAAGCCGCAAGACTCATTATAAGCATCGGGACAAATACCCGAAACCCCGCAGCCGCGCTTAAACCTATACCGGTTAATATACTCAATATTTCCATTGTTTCTCCAGCTTCTATTTAATATTACTTGAGTTTAGACATTAAAATTATTCACTTGTCATTTGCGAAATAATTATACTATTTAAAAGATTTTCGAATTTCTCGTCATCTTCATATCGGCGCTTTTTCTGGTTCGTAGTTTTACCGCCGCTTCTCCTTATTTTAGAGGCATTATGCCTTGACTCAAGGAGCATATCGATATTTTCATCGGTATATAAAAACCCGTCCTGATTCATTACAGTAATATTCGGCGCCATTACCATAGCGGCAAGCCCGTAATCCTGAGTCACGACAATATCGCCGGCTGCCGCGGCTGCAGTAATTTCATAATCAGCTGAATCATTGTGGCGGTCAACGGTTATTACGCTCGAGTAACCGTCATTTATGTAATGGCTCGTATCGGCAAACATTATTACAGGTATCGATTTTTGCTTTGCGATTTTTATTATGATTTCCTTAACCGGACATGCATCCGCATCCACTAAAATTCTCATGATCTTAATTTTATATTAAGCGGCACGGCATGTCAAGCAAATTAAATCATTCAGTAACATAAAGGAAATCTATTTGACATTTTATTATTTTTTTTATATAATTTTATTAATTAACTCAATAATAAAGTATAATTTTAAAAATATAAATATTCATAATAACATGTAATAAATAGCATACGACTTTCAATTATAATCAGCGGTCATTTTATTAATATAATGGCATTTTGACAAGTTTTAATTTTATTTTTTCAGGCTTTATGCGTTATCCTGGCTTATGCATCATTCTTTTCAATTCCATTCGCTTAATTTATTTAGAAAATTTTAAAATTTACATACAGCTGAAAACTATTTGTTAAAATTTCTGTTTTTTCGAAGTTTAAATTTTTTCAACATTTGCCCAGATTCAGGAAGGTGTATAAATGGATTTTAATATATTATCAGGAGCTATATTAAAGGGACTTTACAGCGGATTTTATCAATTATTCGACTTTTTAGGCGAGTTTTTATTAGGCTCGTTTTTGCCTGCGTTTTTAATAGCCGCGGCGTTAAAGGTATTTGTGCGCGAGCGGAGCATCACGCGTTATCTCGGGCCGTCGATAAATCCTTTGATCTCCTATTCATTCGCAACCATTATCGGCCTTTTATTTTCGGCATGCTCATGCGGCGTAATACCGCTTTTTTCCTCGATATTCCGTCACGGCGCCGGAATCGGACCAGCGATGGTATTTTTAACCACGGGGCCGGCAATAAATCTTCTGGCCGTCATATTAACGGGCCAGCTTTTCGGCATGAGAATGATGTATTACAGGATATTTTTCGCCATATTGCACGGATTCATAGTGGGCGGATTATACGCATTCCTGTACCGCAACGAAAGCCGAGAACTGCGCATAAAAGAAGGGGTTGCGCTCGTCCACGACGGAATTTTAGACGATAAGGAATACGACAGCTTAAAAGACGAAGAGCTTGACGATGAATTCATAGAAAAACCTAAAAGTTCAATAGCGATATTGTTCGCATTTCTGATCGCAATGATGTTTCTCGGACAGATGGATAATTTCAGCAACGTCATGCCAGGCGCCAAAGTTGATATCTGGACCAAACTCAGCTTAATGTTCGGCAATATTTTACTGCTTTCGATATTCGTATTCCGCAATTTTAAAAAAGAAGAATATATGGCCTGGCTTGAAAGAACAGGGCATTTCATCTATAAAATTTTAAGGCCGCTGATAATCGGCCTCTTTGCGATAGGTTTCGCCAAAGAGTTCCTGACTGCGTCTATTGTCGTAAATCTTGTCGGGTACAATGATTTGAGAGGCTGTCTCATTTCGTCGTTGTTCGGTGTTTTTACGTATTTCGGCACCTGCATGTCTGTCATAATCGTCAAATTCTTCATGGAACTCGGAATGGCCAGCGGTCCTGGATTATCACTATTTCTGGCCGGCCCTACAGTTTCATTCTCGTCGATGCTGTCTTTGGTCACAATTATGGGCTATAAAAAAACAACACTTTTCGTATTGCTCATAGTAGTCCTTTCAATGATAGCCGGACTTACTTATTAACCCGGCTTCTGCTGGATTAAATTATATTGAAAAATCAGAAACATTAATAATAAATTATTGAAAAAATCTTTAAAATATAATTTGAATTATTTTGAAATTATCTATATAATACTTTATCGTTCATAAAACAGTATTCAAAAAAGGAACAAAAAGTGAAAAATAATAGCAACTCAAAATTCAAATTATTAAAATCATTTTGCGCTTGCACGACGTTGTTTTTTTGCCTTAGTTCGTACTCAGGTCAGCCGGTTTACGCATGCACTGACGTGTTAAACGCCTTTCTTTCGGTAGAAAAGCTTAATGAAACCTTAAAAAATGAACTTGTCACAATCAATAATACCTTTCAGTATTTAGATGTCGCGTTAAGCCAGAACAATTCCCAAAATGCCCAGATTGAAATAGACAAGCTGATAAATGCCTATTTCGATTTCTATATTAAATATTTTCAAAATCCGCCGGCACAATTTATTGATGATACTAAATGGCATGACAAACTTTCGCTTGTAAATTCCAATATAAAAGTCGTTCACGGCTTGATAAAACAGGGCGAGATTGTCAAAGCGCATTCCTGTGTAAAAACAGCTTATGAGGCATTTTCAGCGATATATAAAGACCGTGTGCCGATGAGCGAACAAAATGTTATTGATATGATTATTTCTAAAGTTTCAGTTATGGAAGGCGAAATGAAAACATATATGGCTAAAGGCGGCACAAATGAGGTTTCAATACACGCCAATAACCTCAAAGCGCTTGTCGAGCGCCTGGCGAATTTCGAAAGTTCAAATGAAATATATATCACCAAACGCAGCGAATTTATAAACGAGCTTTCTAAGAATGTAAATAGTTTTATCCAGATGCCGATAACCGACACCACTTCCTGCACATTTCAAATAAAGCAGCTTTCTGATTTAAAAAACACGCTTGAAGTATTTTTAAACAGCCGCAAGGCTACCTTAAATGAAGACTGGTTTAAACAAAATAAATAGAGACAAATTTGCATAACATCTTAACGCAGATTTTATTATTTACAAAAAAGCTGTAACGAAAATAATTTTCGAAACAGCTTTTTTTATTTATATTATTTTTAAATTGGGCATTATCTCAAGAAAAGTATGAAGTTAAAGCTATTACACAGCATATTTATTTTTTATGATTCGCTGCTTCAGCTTAATTTATTTATGTGTGCCTTAACTTATAATATCCGGTTTTAATTTTTAATTATCCACAGTTTAAGGTTATATTCAGGCAAAAAAAACCGGTTCTAAAAATTTGACTTTAAATTTCTTATGATATATGATAACATGACTAAAACCATCCGGATAAATTTTAAAGACAGGAGTGATAATATGTTAAAAAAATTAACCATGGCCGCAGTTATTTTATACGCGGGCACAGGCATGTTTTCTGTGTGTGAGGCTAAAGCGCATAAATCAGTTCATTTCGAACAGTGCGCTTATCAAAAGACGATAGAAACGGCGCGCGAATCTTTATGGAAAGAAATTACAAACGGCACAGGCACCGGAGCTACCATCGCTATTATGGACAACAATAAAATAGTTTACGCGGAAGGCGTGGGAACGTCAGACCGCGCAAAAAACAGGCCGGTGGATGTTAATACAAGATTTAATATCGGCTCGACAAGCAAGATGTTCGCGGCAGTTTCGATAATGCTCCTTGCCGATGACGGTAAAATCGCGCTTGACGATAAGGTTATAAAATACATTCCTGATTTTAAAATGAAAGACGAACGTTATAAAGACATAACGATCCGCATGCTCTTTAATCATTCCTCAGGGCTTCCCGGCTCGACTTTTTATTTCGGCTTCGGCACCCCAGTCGATATGCATAAACTCCTTCTCGATACGCTTGCCGAATCGCATCTGAAACACGATCCGGGCGCTATGGCCATTTACTGCAATGACGGCTTTACTCTCGCCGAAATTATAGTCGAAAGAGTATCAGGTAAAAAATTCGTCGATTTCGTCGATGAACGTATATTCAAACCTTTAAACATGAAAAACTCAGGTCCGAGCGTAGGCGAAGGGCATTTTAAAAATTCAGCTGAATATTACGACATAAAATCCGGCGATAAATATCCGCTTGAAGTGGTTCCGGTTTACGGAGCAGGCGGCCTGTCGTCTACCGCTTCCGATTTATGCAGATTCGGCAGCAGTTTTACTAAAAACGGCAAAAAAATACTCAGTGAAGAAGCACTTAAGGAAATATTAAAGACGCAGCCTACATTATTCGCAAATAAATTGCAAAACCGACAGATTTGCAGTGAATTCGGCTGGGATTTTTCAAATATACCTTTTTACGATGCCAAAGGTATGCAGGTCCTCGCTAAAAGCGGCGGCACCGGCTGTTATTCAACATATATGTATGTCGTTCCCGAACATAATATCATTATCGCTTATTCCATAACCGGACACGCAAATTCCGAAAAATTATTAAGACCGGTTTTAGATACTTTTATGCAGGAAAAAAAGTTGATCGAACCTATCACAAAGCCTGTTGTAAAACCGGCCGAACCGCAGGCAATTCCTGAAGGGCTTCTTCAATATGCCGGTATTTACACAAATGGCGGAAAAACCATAAGAATTGAATTTGATTTAAAAGGCAAAAAAATGAATTTTATGCCTCTTTCAGTCGAAAGCGAAACCAAAAAAGCAGATTCTCCTGCCGCCGCTACATCGATGATTTATAATAACGGTTATTTCATATCGCCTGAGGATAAAATGCAGCTTTATTTTACCACGGCCGACGGAAAAACTTATTTAGCGGCGCATAACATTCCAAATTATGAAGCCGATTTGCTGACTTACCAGAAAGTCGAAGAAATAAAGAAACCGGTTACGCTTAAATCAGACATAAACGGCAAGATGTGGCTTTGCAAAAATTTAGCCGCCGATATTCTTCCGGCAGGAATTACGGCCTTAAAATCGGCAACTTATAAAGAATTGCCGGGCTATGTGGATTTTGACGGCTTAAAGAAAATTGAAACGCCCTATTTCGCAAGCATAGCGGCTACATCGTTCCGCGACCAGTCCGAGCTTCGCCTTATTGATAAAAACGGCGAAACATGGGCCATGTCAAATTATATTTTATTCATGCCGGCAGATAAAGTCAGAAACGCGATACCCGGCGTTAACCGTTTAGTTATCAAACATGATAATTATAACGAATGGCTCAAAATAACCAAAGGCGCGATCCTAAACTTTGTTGAAATTCCAAAAGACGCAAGAGTAATGGTTCTAACCGAAAGCGGCCCGATTTTTGACAGCATCACCAATAAAGGCGAAGTTTACGCTCCGGAAGGCAGCTTCGTTTTCTGCGCCGGCACCTACGGCGATATATTTAAGATAATCGCAAGGTAATAAAAACTACTATAATTAATAACATTATCACAAAAAAGGGGCTGTCCCAAAAGATAATTTTGGAAACAGCCCCCTTTTTTTTATAATTTAATTTTATATCAGCGCATTATTACTATTTTATTATTTTAAATATTTAAGTTAAGTGATAACACTTTATTTTTAAACTATCATCTGTTAATTCATTTCCACTTTTTAGTCGAAAGTACTTACTTTGGTATATTAAATTCCTGATTCGGCATGTTTGTCCTGTTCAGAACAAGCGGCATCTAAATTTTTATAATATTCCGCGACTTCCGGATTAAGCTCTATCGCTTTTTTATACATTGCTTCCGCTTTATCGTATTTTTCCTGACAATAATAAACATCGCCTAAATTATTGTAATAATCAGCCGTATTTGGTTCTAATTCAATCGCCTTTTTATATTGCATTTCTGATTCGCCATACTTTCCCTGGCAATAATAAGCATTACCTAAATTATTATAAAAAAGCTCAGCATTTGGTTCTAATTGTATCGCTTTTTTATATTGTAACTCTGCTTCAAAGTATTTTCCTTGATACCAGTAAACATCGCCTAAGCTGTCATAATAATCAGCCGTATTTGGTTCAAGTTCAATTGCTTTTGCTATTTTTATTATGGCGTCAGCGTACTTTTCCTGAACAAGATAGCAGTATCCTAACTCATTATAATAAGCAGCGACGGCCGGATTCAGTTGAATTGCTTTTTGATATGCAATTTCCGCTTCTAAATCTTTATCCTGATCAAAATAAGCATTGCCTAAATTAAAATAATAAACGGCTACATTTGGTTCAAGTTGTATCGCTTTTATATATTCTATTTCTGCATTTTTATAATCTTTATTGTCATAATAATTAATTCCAGATTTATTATAATCTTCAGCTTTGTTATTATTTAAACATTCTGGCCCATTTAATGATATATCAGAAATATTTTTTTTATGTTTTACCGAAATCTCCATAACTGACCGCCTTACAATATATCTTAAATTCAGCGCTAATCCACATTCCAAATTCAAAGGCAATATCTTTATGTAATATATATTCCGCCATATCGTACGGCAGCTGCCTTCAATCCGATAGCATTTGTTTTTTCAGTCCGTTCGGTAACGCTCAATTTATAACTATTCAAACCAGCCTGACTTTTGATTATGGCGAATTTGCTACAACTAAAAGTTGGATTGTAAACTTTTTTCCAAAAGAACGGTACGCAACCGCAAGCAAGCACACTGTTAAGCCTCGCAATTAGTAACATTTTATAATTCTTTAATAACTTCTTGATCTAAAATTTCTTTTCTCTTTTTCCAATCAGGCATTAAAACCATTAAGAAATAATGGAAATTTTTATCATGGTTTCTATATTTTAAATGAATTAATTCGTGATTTCACTAGTAATGCCACATAAACCCTTTATAATCTTAATATTAAATTCTGCAACAGGCTGTCGCAATTTTAATAAATGCGCTAATTCGCTTATAAACCAAGTTCTTTCAGGTATTTATTCATTTGCGCTTTTATGCCTTTAAGTTCGTCCTCAATTTTTTTCGATATTTTCTTTTACAGCATCCATGTCAACGTGTTCTTCTCCTGTAAAAGTATCGGCATAACGAGGAATATTGAGATTAAATTCATTCTCACGTATCTTATCTATACTTGAAATGTATGAATACTTTTCTATCAGGATATACTTATTATAAGCATCTTCTATTTTTTCAATTTTATTATTAAACATTTATAAAAATTTAATAATATCACAAATATTCTTTTTGTAAAGTAAAAAAATAGTAAATTCAATTTTATTTAGTGCATATTGTAGGTTAAATACTCAAAATTTAGTTATTTTTATTAATACATTGTAAAAGTAACTTAAATGATGTATAATAATCCCTAAATTATGCATTTTTTTATAAAAAGGCAAAATAATGAATTATAAAGTTAAAGTCGCCGACAGGCAGGGTAAAACCGAACAATTTACTATCGAAGGCGAGACGCGCGAGGCAGTTTGCGCAGCTCTTACCAATCAGGGCTATTTTCCTCTCGAAATCGAAAAAAGCCAGTCGGGATTTTCTAATGTATTCACATACGAAAATCTGCAGGCACTGAAATTTAAATTCAAGAAGAATTCATATATAATCGAATTTTCAAGAATACTAGCGATGCTTTTAAATTCAGGCATGTCAGTTACTGAGGCGTTTAAAGCATTATCGGAAAAATCCCCGGACAGCTATTCCGCAGAGTTAATAAATGATATCAAAACTTCAGTCGCGCACGGCATCCCGCTTTCAATAGCACTGTCGCGGCGCGGCGACATATTCGACGAACTTTTCGTTAAAACCATCGCGAGCGCCGAAACTACCGGCAACTTAAGCCCGGCCCTCGATAATTTGCGCAATTACTACCAGAAAAAACAGGCGCTTCAAAAAAAATTATTATCAGCTTCTTTATATCCGCTGATAATAATGATTTTAAGCACTATCGCCGTAAGCTACCTTTTCGTAAGCATCGTCCCCACATACACAAAACTTTTTTCGGAAATGAATGCCAATCTTCCGCCCGTTTCTGAATTCGTATTTTTTATCGCCGATATTATCGCTAAATTCTATTTTCAGCTTCTCCTTATGTCAGGCCTTCTTGTTTACGTAATATATAGATGGCAAAAAACTCCGGAAGCCGCTCGTATTATCGACGAATTTACACTTAAACTTCCTGTAATCAATCAATTCATTTATAAAAAAACTTTAGCTATATATTATAAAACAGCCGGATTACTTATAAATTCAGGCATAAATGTCATTAGCGCGATCGAAGTTAGTCAGAATGTCATCAGTAACAACATAATACTGGAACGGCTCAAAAACGCCGTCATAAGCATTAAGACCGGCAATTCTATCTATCACTCATTCGAGCAGTCGAATTTCGCGGCCGGTTTTATTCCCGGCCTCATCAAAGCCGGCGAAGACTCCAATAATCTGCCCGAAGTCTTTAAACATATCTCGGAAACTATGGAAAGCGAACTTGACGATATTATAAACACGCTCGAGTCAGCGTTCGGCCCGATTATATTAATAAGCGTAATTGGAATTTTTGGTGTTATTATTATAGCTATCCTTCTTCCAATGATCGGTGCGGCTACTATCGTTAATTGATAAATTATTACCAGGGAATTTTGATGGGGGCGACAGAAGGCCAATGGCCCTCTATCTCCCCCATTTCCCCCTGTGACTCCCGCTATTTCTACCGTTGTGATGGCGGATTATATTTTTTTGCGTTTTTAGTTACATCAAACGCGCGGCGTTTGATGTAACATGGCAATCGACTGCGTGAAATTTTTCAGATTATCCATACTTATCGTTTGCAGTCGAACGCCACGAAATGCGTAACAATTTGATAAAAAAACGATGTGGAAATCTGAACTCTTCGTTTCAAAATGAAACTGTTATGAATAACAGTTTCATTTTGAATGCCGGATCATCGCGAAGTAAGCAAATGAAATTTGCGCTTCGCGATGATTAAGAACAAAAAAGTAGCAGGATTGGATAGGGTTTCAGGGAAAGGGAAGGGATAATCCCTTCGCCTTTCCCTGACTTTAAATCAATATTAAATAAAACCTAATTAGTTCATACCGGAGGCAAAATGAAAGTCTGGGAAAAGATATTATATGAGCTTAAATTAAAAGGCAAAATCACCCTTGAAAATTACAATGAGCTGGTTACAAAAGATTTTCAAGACGGATTAAAAAATTTAATTGCTGACGGCGTTTTATTGGACGAAAACGACGCATATAAATATTATTTTTATGCCATGAAATCACATTCGCTCGAGGATGTTTTGATTTCCGAAGGAATGCTCTCGCCTTTCGAGCTCGAAAAAATAATAAATGAATTTAACGGCATGCCGTTAAATTTAAAAGAATTGATCGTTGACCGCGGACTTATTAAGCCTAAAAATCTTTATAAAGCCGTAGCCATTCAGCATAAAACCGAATTCATAGATTTAAGCGAAATGAAAATTGACGACGCGCTTTTTTCCCAATTCGATATAAACATTGTCAGACGTTATAACTTCATACCATACAAAAAAGAGGGCGACAAATTAATAATATTAATGGACGACCCGTCAGATGTGGAACGCATCGAAGAAATCGAGTCGATAATAGGTATTCCAACAATTTCTTACGTAGCTGTAAGATCCGAAATTATGAGAGTGATCAACCTTGTGGCCGAAACTTCATTAAGTGAAAGCGCGTTATTTTCTGAAACCGAAGAAACAGTCGCTATAAAGAGTCTCAGCGAAGACGATACCGATGATAAAGGCGATATGGAATTTCTCAAGACATATTCCGACGCGACTATCGTTAATACGGTTAATTCTATATTAATAAAAGCCATACGCAAAAAAGCATCAGATATTCATATTGAGATCTATCCAGAAGAAATGAAAGTTAAATTCAGGATCGACGGCGCGCTTTTTAACGTGAAAAAAATCGATCCAAAATCGCGGAACTTTATAGTATCGCGAATTAAAAATATGGCTAATCTCGATATTTCAGAAAAACGCGTGCCGCAGGACGGTCGTTTTAAGGCATATATCGACGACAGAAACATAGATTTCAGAGTATCCGTACTGCCTTCCATTTTTGGTGAAACCGTCGTAATAAGAATTTTAGACCAGAACGCGGTCGGCCTTGACCTTGAAAAACTCGGATTCCCGTCTGAAGATATGCTTAAATTCAAAAAAAACATATTCAAACCTTACGGAATGATCTTATCGGCTGGGCCGACAGGTTCGGGCAAAACCACGACGCTTTATTCGGCCATTAAAGCGATTAAAACACCTGAAGACAAACTCATTACGATAGAGGACCCCGTAGAATACCAGATACCCGATATAGTCCAGGTTAACGTCAACGAAAAAAAGGGTCTGACGTTCGCGTCTGGACTTCGTTCGATTGTAAGACAGGACCCGGATAAAATCATGATAGGCGAAATACGCGATACCGAAACTGCCGCAATTGCAGTCAATGCAGCATTAACAGGCCATCTTGTACTTTCGACGATACACGCCAATAACGTAATAGACGCTATAGCGCGTCTTACAAATATGGGTGTCGAACCTTACCAATTCGCCGCATCTTTTAACCTGATCATTTCACAGCGCCTTATCAGGAAAATATGCTCGAACTGCAAAGAGGAATATGTTCCTGATAAAGAAACTACGGCCCTAATTAGCGATTTTGAAAAATATTGCGGCGGCCGTAAATTATATAGGGGCAAAGGCTGCCGTTACTGCCATAATACCGGATATCAAGGGCGCACCGGCATTTATGAAACACTTGCTTTGTCCGATGAAATTAAGTCGCTGATATTAAAAAAAGCGTCGCCGCTTGAAATTAAAAGCCAGGCAATCAGTGAAGGAATGAAAACTCTCAGGCAGGCTGCCTGGGCAAAAGTCATCGAAGGCATGACTACAATCGAGGAAATTAACAGAGTTACATTTGAAGATTAAACGCAGTTAGAAAGGAGCGTCCCGTGGTTTCTAACGTGGACATAGGCGGATACAGCCTTAAATACACAAAAAACGGAAATTTTCACGAATATATTTTTGGAAATGACGTTATCGGCGGCACTTTTACAATTCCGCAAATAAACGAAACCGAACTTGCCGGATATATTGAAAAATTAAGGAAAGAGGGAATAACCAAAATCAACCTTCTTCTGCCTGACCAGTGGGCGCGGCAGATATTCGTAAGAGTAAACGATTTACCGGCCGAATACACAAAAGAGTATATCCTCTGGCGCGCGCGCGACCAGATCCGCGAGGAAGTTTACAGCGGCTGTAAAATAGACGCGCATATATGCAAAACCGAAAAAGACATCGAAACCGGCAAATTATACGCCGACTGCTACGTTTGCCTTGTAAAAGAAGAATTGATAAATAAATTGACCGAGTTATTCGAAAACGCGAAAATAAAAATTATGTCAATCGATATGTCGTGTCATGCAATATATAATTTCATTTCACAAAATGGAATTTTAAAGGAAA
The DNA here is from genome assembly GCA_041441465.1 of Candidatus Wallbacteria bacterium. GTDB lineage: Bacteria > Muiribacteriota > UBA9980 > UBA9980 > UBA9980 > JASDSY01. Next base: position 94,768 of record JASDSY010000029.1, on the reverse strand, counting down.
ATTTCGGACTATTAAACATCGGCCATGAGGTTACCACATTTTATTTTTTCGTGGACTCAGAACCGGTTTATGTAAGGATAATAGAAACAGCAGGCAGGCATTTCGCCGATGAGATAATAGAAACACTCGAACTTAAACATCCAATTTCCAAAAGCGAATCTGCAAAAAAAATATCGGAACATAAAATCTTTCCGGATAAAATCGACTTCAACTCGCTTTCCGAGTTTGAATCACATAAACTTAAGGCAACTGACAAGTTTTTAAAGGAACTGCATATAACCTACGAGTTTTTTATATCGAAATATCCGCATATAAAACTTTCTGAAATAGTAATCTCAGGCGGATTCGGAAAAACACCCAATATTAAATTATTTTTAGAAAATTTTCTGGCTGTTAACATAAAACTTCTGGAAAATACCGAAAAAATACAATATTCGCCGTTACTATTCGACGGCACAAATTAGCCTGTTTTCAATAACACAAAGAATATATTTAAATTATAGATAGCATTGTAAAATTTTAAGGAAGAATCGGAGCAAAAATGAAAAGCATAAAAATGGATTTTAAAATTGCCAGGCCGGCAATGAATGAAAATTCATTGTCATTCAAAGCCGTTAAATACGGTATTTCAATTATTCCGTTCCTCTATTTCATATTTTCGATGTATAGTTATTACGATTATAAAGGCGAAATTTACGACGCGAATTTAAAAATTTCAGCGCTGCAGTCAAAAATAAACCAGCATGAAAAGGCGCTAAAAAATAATACTGTCAGGGCTGGCGGAATGTTTTCAGGCGAAAGCGCCGAGATAGCAATAAGCGACGAGGTAAAGACAAAAATATCTAAACTTAAAGAAAGCCTGAAAAATTCGCAAAGTTCACTGACAAGCCGCAAAACAAACGATACGGAAATAGTTAACGACATTCTGAAGATACGCAGGAATATTCCTGAAATATTGAGCGTTAAAAATTTCAACATTAACTTCGGCAGCTTAACGGGCAGCTTTTTTATAACAGTTAAAAATATGAACGCTCTTTCAGCATTTATTGAGCAGCTCAAAAAAATAAAATGGGTCGAAAGCGTTTTCATAAATAACGAATACGCCGAAACCAGAACAAACACTCCGGCAGCCTCAGGATCAAATCTTAACGGCGTTTCTGCGCGCGTAATCATTAAAATCAAAGGGGATGAAATATTTGAACGATAGCATTCAAAATAAAATCATTTATATAATCGCGATAAACACCTTTATCCTTCTGCTTGTCGGTTTTTTCAGAATAATAGTCGTGCTTCCGCAAAGAAGCGATGCGGCGTCATTAAAGCAGGCCGCACAATCGCTCGAAAGCCGCGCTCAAGAGGCTGAAACAAAAGCCGGCGCATTAAACAGCGAAAAACAAAATCTATTAAAAGACATAAATATCATTTCAGACACGGTTTCAAAAAATGCTTCGACCGAGACTATCGAAATAAAGCAGCGAAATATCAGGGAAATAATTCAAAAAGTAACCGCCGTACCTGATTATGAATTAACTTACGGAATCAAAACTTTCGCTTTTATGGAATCATTAAGCGGCACGTTGAACATCAAAAATATCAAAATTTCAGATTTCTTGAATATATCTGCCAATATATGCTCAAACAGGAGAGCACTCACGGAATCTATCACAATAGAAGAACTAAGTGACGCACCGACATTAATTTCTTATTCTTTTTACTCGCCGTCAGGGAAAATTAACCTTAACGAAATATTAAAAAAATAAATATTTTTTTTCTTTCCATTCACGAAGCTATTGTGACTTTTACATAAAGGGGGCGGATAAGGAATAAAAAAACTTTTTTCTCGTTCACTTGGTCCTCGGCGCCAAGCCCGACCCTCGACCACAAGTGCGCCTGCGGAAGTCGTTCACTCGTAAAAAGTTTTTTAGAGTATTATTTTTATTATATCAATAGTGCTTTTTTATTTTGTTTCTAAACTGTTTCCTTTGCACAAATTCAGCAATCGCGTAAGCTGATACTCACGCATAAGCTTACGCGAAATGCAGTTACAAGATACTTTGAAGTCTGTGTTAGCACGTTTCACGTGCCGAGGAAAAGCTTCAGCCATTCATGTTTCTTCACCTTCGGCCGCAAACGATATAGCGTAAATATATGATAAATTCTCGCGGCCGATTGCTGGATATTCGCAAAGTAAGCGGCGCAGGCCGCGCTTTGCGAATATTAAAAATCACAAAATAAAACGATAGAATCGCCCAAAGCAACGGTAGATATAGCAGGATTAAAGAGGGGGTGCGGGGGAAATCAAAGGGTTAAACCCTTTGTGTCCCCCGTATAAAAATATTAAAAAAATGTTTATGAAGTCAAAACCCTTAAAGTAAGCAATTTTTTTGGTGACATGTATTTTCTTATGACCGCGTTGATTTTATTCACTTCAACGCTTTCGATACGTTTTTTATATTCAAGGAATTCACTCAGCGTTTTGCCGTAAAATATGGAACTACCGGCAGCTTTTGACAGGCTGGCACTCGAATTAAGCCCCAGCTCCATCTTCTTTATAAGCTGCATTTTAGCTTCAGCCACTTCCTTTTCGGTAGGGCCGTCAGCGCAATACTTATCTAGTTCGCAGCATATTTTTTCGGCGACGGTACCAAGTTTATTTATGTCGGTATTGGCATAGCAAAAAAACACGCCGGAGTATGCCAACGGAATATATTCAGAAAATATGTTGTAGCACAGGCCGTGGGATTCACGCAGATCCCATAATCTTTTACCGGTATAATCGGCGAGTATATAATTAGCTATAGAAAAAGCCAATGAATCGCCGTTAGCGATTTCAGGAGCGTAACCGCCTATTAAAACGGTAGCCTGCTGCTGCCTTGACTTTATTTCAATGGTTTTGCCGCCGATACCGGAGTTTAAAAAAGCGTTTTTATCAAATTTATTGAATATATTGGAACAGCCGTTAATTAATTTGCCGCCCTGCATATTGGGATTTATATCTAACGGACGCCGGCTTGATAAATTAATATAAGAAAGATTATTTTTTATAATTTCGGCTGAATTTACGGCCGCTGAATATGAAATGCAATATCTCGACGAGCTGTTTTTGAGGTTGTTATAATAATTAATAACGTTTTCCGCGTTGATTTCAGACAAAAACTTTTCATTACCGAATATTGATTTTGAATAGCATTTACCTTCGAAAAGGATTTTAATGAAATTCCAGAACGGATATTCGAACACATCGTCATAAACGCCTGCAACTGAACGTTTAACGACCTGCTTGGCTTTTTTCAGCATATCGCCTGTAAAATCAAAATCATTTAGAAATTCATCGAGCCTTTTTATTTTATCGCCGGTAAATTTACCAGGGCAGACGGCTTCTATAAGGACATAATCAAGAAATATGTTGCAGTCATAATATATGCCGAGATAGTCATTTTTTATAAAATTATCATAACTTGACAATAAGTGAGTTTTTTTGCCGAATAATTCGCTAAAAATATAAGCGTCTCCGGGTATTTGTGAGGCTATGACACCGCCCTCGATCCACATATTAAGGGTTGAGTACAACAATGATGTATCTATGGTTGAGATAATAGGTCTTGCCGGATTATCCGTATTGCATGAAACATCCGCAGATAATTTAGGGTTATATTTTTTTAATTTATAGAATGAATTTTCATATCCGAAATTTGCGGCGTTAGCTTTGCCCAAGTCAGGATTTTTAAGTTTTATGTATTCCGCATTGTGTTTAAATGAATTTACTTCTTTCGAAATTATTTCGACAAAATGTAAAACTGCCGGTTCAACATATTTAGAAAGATAATCAAGAAAATCTTCGTATGATATTTTAAGAAGATTTTCGATAGATTTGTTATAGGAAGTTTCGCCGATTATATGGTTAAATGTGGTAAGTTCATTGCAATAATTCTTAGCAGTCTCGATTTCCTGAAAGTAATCGAGCAATATTAAATTCCTGGCGCTTTCGAATAATTCTCTGGAAACAAGCGACGAAGCTCTTTTTATAAAATTAAGAATAATATTTTTAACCTTATTCATATAACGCGGCTCACACGAAGCGATAAGAGACATCATCCATGCGCCCTGCTTAAATATCAAATCGGCGCTAAAAGCATTTACGATATTATTTTTTTCGCGCAGTAAAAAGCCGAGCGGCGATGATTTCAATGAGCTGAACACATAAGGCAAAATCATGGCCGACGAATCAATTCCGGCGATCGAGGGCGGCAGCACAAATGAGAAGCCGAGATAATTTTGTGAAAACTTATCAAGTCTTTTTATAACGCTGTGCGTCGGTTTATCGTTTATATTTGTTAAATTAAAATATTTAGGGCCGGTCTTTGAACGTTTCCATTTTTTTTCGCCGAAAAACTTCTCGATAAATCCGGCCATTTCAGGTTCGTTAAAATCGCCGATAACAGTCATCATGCAATTTTCCGGAGTGAAATAATCTTTATGATATTTTTGAAATTCTTCGCGTGTCAACGAATTAACACTGTTTCGCGTTCCAAGTATTGGATTTTGATAACATGTCCCTTTGAAACATTCACTTTCGAGGCGCAGCGTCAGCAAATCTTCAGGATCATCCTCATAAAAAAGAATTTCATTTATTACAACTTTCTTTTCAAGCTCGACTTCTTTTTCAGGGAATACCGGGTTTAAGATCAAATCTGAAAATAGTGAAAATGATTTTTCGAAATTATCAGCCGGCGACATAAGTTCGATACACATTGAATCGGCGGCTGTAAAAGCGTCAACTGACGAGCCCAGAGAGTTAATTTCGGCCATAAATTCAAAATTGCTGTGTTTTTTCGTGCCTTTAAACAGCATATGTTCAAGAGCATGTGTAATTCCGGCCTTTTCAGGAGTTTCTGAATAAAGCCCGCATTTAGACAAAAATAAAACCGATATTTGCGAGGATTTATAAGGAAAATTGCCGCACAGGCAGATTGAAAATCCATTGCTTAATTTATAGTACTCCGGAATAATAATTGGTAGCTTTTGCATAGAGAGGTTATTTTATTAAAATTTAATTAAAAAGTCAATAGATTATCGAAGTTATTCATTATTTAATGACATTTTTCAATTTTTGTGTTATATTTTGACCATGACCGGCATCAAAATATACGCAGCATGCATAAAAAATAATTCGATCAGCCATCTTCTCGGCCTTTATTCCGGTATTTTAAACCGCGATGAAAAAATGAAAGTTAATTCATTCAGGTTCGAGGCCGATTCATTGCGCTCGATTGGCGCGATATTATTATTAAAGCATTCTCTTATGAAAAATCTGAATATCGGCCCGCTTAATGTTGAGTTAGAAAAAAATGCCAATGGAAAAGTCTATTTAAAGGGCCGTAATGATTTTTACTTTAATATTTCACATTCCGGAGATTTTGTTTTACTAGCTTTTTATGATAGTGAAGTGGGCATCGACATAGAAAAAATAGAACCTGTCGATTTAAGTATGAACGGCAGTTATTTTTCACCGGAAGAATGCGAAAGATTCAAGAGCATTCCCAAAAATTCCCAAATCGATTACTTTTATGAATTATGGACACTTAAAGAAAGTTACATAAAATACCTTGGCACCGGCTTATCACTCGAACCTACAAAATTTGTCTTAGACTTTAACGATGACAGCATAAAAGTTTCGTGCCAAATGGGTTTTAATACCAACTGCAATTTCAAGCGAATAAACGATTTTAAAGGCTATAAAGCGGCGCTTTGCGCCTGCGGCAATCAAAATATATCATACGAAATCAATTATATAGATTTAGAAAAGCTGCAATTTTTATAATATGAACATGTATATAAGATAATAATCAATTTTTCGAAATATGCAATAATTAGTTCAACTTATCGACTTAAGTTTGGCATAGCGAAACCATTATTATTATTATTACATCAATCTATATTTTTTAACCAGCATATTTACGATTGATTTTGAAGTCAAATGCTAAAAACTAAATTTTATTAATTTTTAAAATCATTACTCACATACACTTTTAAGGTGTGAAATTAAGTTATTGATATTAAAAGTAAAAACGGCTGGAATCCTATTAATTATAAAATTCCAGCCGTTTTATATCATTCGATTATTCGATCGCACCCGAAATTATTTAAGCGAAGTTCGCGATCATTCCCGCCATTCTTCCGCTCTGCGCGTTAGCGAACTTAAACAGGTTGTAGCAAAGTTCAGGCGCCGTTTTTAATATCGAGTTAATTTTTTTCTTATCAAAAGCTAGTATTGTCAAATCGCCCATAATAGCTTCCGCCGTCGTTCCTGATTTTTTATCAAGCAGCGCTTCAAGTCCGATGACATCGCCGGCAGATGCGACCATAATAGTGCCAACCCATCCGCTTTTTGAACTTTTCTGGATTTCAGCGACGCCGTCGACAATCATATACATATTCTCGCATTCATTATCTTCCCATATCAGCGTATCGTTTTCGTCGACCGCCAATTCCCTTGAAATGAATGCCAGCTCACGCTGTACGGTGTATGGAATGTTATTGAATAATTCCGAATCCATTATGAATTTTATTCTGTCCTTAAGCGACATTGTTATTAATTGGATAAGTTTCATCTCGTCAAGCTCAGGCCACTCGAAGCCGAGCATTTTTAAGAGCATGAACGTACGTTCGGAATGCAGAGCGAACTGCGTTTCAGGCCCAGACTCCGAAAGCCAGCCGCGGTGAAGCATGAAATTCTGAACATGCTGCCTGAAGCATTCTTTTTTATCGAGCTCGCCAAGTCTGTCGATAAATGTTTCCAACGGGACGGCTTCGACGGACAGGCCCAGTTTTTTTGAAGTCAATATATCGGAAAGCTTAACAGGCTTTGAATTATGAATGTGATAAGTCTCGTTCAAAAGGTTCGCCTTATCGAATAAAACTAAAATTGCGGCGCTCGTCTTATCTACGAACGAAAGTTCGGCCATGTCATCTGATTGCGGTACAACGCCCAGGTTGACGAACGACTTGACCATGGTGCTGAAGGCGTTTTCCTCGACATTTTGTTGCAAATGCCCTGTTTCAGAATTAAACGAGATATTGCCGACCCTGTATATGTTCGTGTTAATGCCAAATTCGGCGCGCGCTTTAATGACCAGCTCCTCGGCCATTAATTTCGTAATTATATAAAGGTTGTCAGATTTCTGGCCGACATTGCAGGTATCTTCGCAGAACGCGGAAAAATCCGTACCTTCGATATAACCGCTGGCCACAGAAGCAGTCGATACATGATGCAGGTCTTTTTTGATGCCTGACGCCGCGAATTTAACAAGATTTGCCACAGCCCCGACATTCGGCGCGTAAAATTCCTCATAGCGGCCGTAATGTTTAACGTTTGCGGCCGGATTAATTACGCAGTCGACGGTATCCACTAATTTATCATAAATTGCTTTATCTATTCCGAGGTTTTCATCCTGCAGTTCCGAACAGCATATTACCTTAACCCGTTCAAGCTGCGCGGCGGTCAATTCCGAATTAAAATAGTAACGGTATTTTTCGTTAAGCCTTCTCAAAGAGTCGCCGTCGGTCTTGCCTCTTACCGGAACATAAATATCGCATTTATAATATTTCAGCAAATCGTGCAGCAAATATACGCCAAGGTAGCCTGTAGCACCTGTCAATAAAACAGCTTTATAGTTTTTTCTTTTATGGATATCAATTTTTTCGTATTTCTTATTTTTTTCCTGATATTGTTTAACAAAATCAAGATACCATTTTGATTCCATAAATTCAGCGGATTTTTTGGATATTTCCGCCGACTTAGCCTTGATCTCAGCAAGTTTTCCTGAAAGACTACCTTTCTTATCCTTTAAATTAGCGGCAAGCGCAAATATTGTCTGGTATTTGAAAATATCGTTAATCGTAACGTCAAAATCATTTTGCATTTTAGCGACCGCAGCAACCGCTTTCAAAGAGTGGCCGCCTATTTCAAAGAAATTTTCATTAATGCCGATCTTTTGAATATTTAATACCTCGCGCCAGACCCTGGCGATTTTTTCTTCCTTTTCATTCTGCGGATCGACTTTAACTTCAACCGGCTTTTTAATTTCAAGTTTTTCGAGAGTCTTGCGGTCGATTTTGCCGCTGGAATTGATCGGCATATCCTTTACCCACACAAAAAATGACGGAATCATATAATTAGCGAGCGATTTAGCAAGAAACGCCTTTAAATCCGAATTAGGTATTTCTTCATTCGACGAATAGAACGCGCACAAATATTTATTTTTGGATTCATCTTCCTTGGCGAGCACGAGCACAGCCTCGATTTGCTCGTGTTTTTGCATCTGAGCCTCGATTTCGCCGATTTCTATCCTGAATCCCCTTATTTTAACCTGGAAATCTATTCGCCCGTTAAATTCAATATTCCCGTCAGGAAGCCATCTTACAAGATCGCCGGTTCTATACATTTTCTTGCCTTCTAAAAACGGGTCAGCCGGAAATTTTTCGGAATTAAGTTCAGGCCTGTTAAGGTAGCCGCGCGCAAGGCCGTCGCCGCTTATGCACAATTCGCCGTAAACACCGACCGGCATAAGTTTATTATATTTATCAAGAACATAAAGCCTTGAATTTGCGACGCCGGAACCTATCGGAATATTTTCATAGTCCTTTTCGACATTGAAAGCCGTTGTAACGACGGTATATTCAGTCGGACCGTAAGCGTTGATAAGTTTATAATTAGCTTTTTTATACGCTTTAAGCTTTTCGCCGCCAACCATCAAATAACGAAGCGATTTATTATCAGTCAATTCGCTGAATTGTTCATAAAATTGCGTAGGTAAAATAGAGAATGTCACCTTATTTTTTTCCATATATTCATTGAGTTTAACAGGGTCCATTCTCAATTCAGGGGCGACAACATGCAGCTCGGCGCCGGCAAGCAGGCTCAAAAACATCTCGCAGCCTACCGACGGATCGAAGCATATTGAAACATATTGTGTTATTTTATCCTCATGTGTAAGCTTATATTTATTTATTTCCCACCAGCAAAGGTTTATAATCGAACGATGCTCTATCATAACGCCTTTAGGCTTTCCGGTAGAGCCCGAAGTATATATAAGATATGATAAATCCTCCGGGTTGACTTTAATGTCAAGATTTTTCCGTTCATCAGAAGCGCCTGAATAAATGGACTCATCGTCAATATTGATTTTAACGCCGTTAAAAGGCACTTTATCAATTAATTCCTTCTGGCACAGCACTACATTAGAAGCGGTATCGCCGAGCATATATTCGATCCTATCCTGCGGATATGACGGATCGATAGGCACATAGCACGCACCGGCTTTTTGAATCGCGAGAGCGCAAAGGGCTACTTCGGCTGATTTTTCGCTTATAAGCGCAACGAACCCGCGCGGCTTCACGCCGTTTTTAATAAGGCAGCGGGCCAGCATGTTGGCGCGTTCATTCAATTCACGATATGTATATTTCTTATCCTTATAAACGACCGCGCCCCTGTCCGGATATAATTCGGCATTAACTTCGAAAAGCTCATGGACAGTCTTATCTTTCGGATAATCCATATCGTTCATGTTAAATTCATATAAAACCGTCTTCTTTTCGGAATCGGTTATCAATTCTATATCTTTCAATGCAATTTCGGGATTATCCGCTATCTGCTCGAGAATATTTGAAAGGTGCATCGACATACGCTTGATTGTGTCCGGCTCGAAAAGGCTGCAGCGGTATTCGAGCATGCACTTAATATAATCGCCGGCTTCATAAGCCTGCAGCGAAAGGTCGAATTTGGCCGTTCCCGTTTCGATAGTGCCGGGGCTTACCATAATATCGCCGTAACGCGTATCTTTGATGCCCTGCGAAGTCTGGAATACGAATATAACGTCAAATAACGGATTACGCGACGATTCACGCTTAATATTCAGTTTTTCTATAAGCGTGTCAAGCTGATAATCCTGATTATCGATAACGTTAAAAAAGTTGCGTTTTACTTCGTCGATGAACTCGTTCGCTTTCTTGTCCGGTTTAGGATAATTACGCACCGGCATTGTGTTTACAAACATGCCGAGCATCTGCTGCGACTCTATGGTAGGCCGGCCTAGAAGAGGGCTGCCGACTATTATATCTTCCTGCGAACAATATTTCGAAAGCATTATATTCAACGCGCTCAAAAACACCATATAAAGAGTAGATTGCGTCTTATTAGCGTAATTTTTAAGTTTCGACGAAAGTTCGTGCTCGATAAAGAAATCATACTGCGCGCCGGCAAGGCCTGGTTCGGCCGTTCTCGCATGATCAGTCGGCATATTCAAAACAGGAAGCTCGCCGCTTAACATCTCGAGCCATGCTTTTTCCTGCTCGATCATCTTGTTTGATTTAAGATATTTCTGCTGCCACGCCACAAAATCTTTATATTGATACTCGAGCGCCGGAAGCGTCTGGCCCGAATATATTTCAAAAAGTTCCTTCATGAATATCTCAAGAGACATTCCGTCGAATATTATATGGTGAACGTCTATCAAAAGCACGTGATTTTCATCGGAAATTTTAACGAGTTTGATTCTAAATAAAGGCGCTTTAGTCAGGTCGAACGGCTTGAGGAAATCCTTCATTATATCGCCCAGTTCGCTTTCTTCAGCCTTTTGATATATTTTCTTCAGTTTGACGTCCTTATTTATTTTTATCATGGGCTCGCCGTCGATCATCGCGAATGACGTACGCAGCGCTTCATGACGCTCTATCATCTTTTCGATGGAGTCGCTCAACCTGGAGTCGTCAAGCCTGCCCTTTATTCTCATTGCCATAGGAATATTATATGTCGTCGATGAACCGTCTTTCTGTTCAATCATAAACAGTCGCTTCTGTACAGAGGAAGACGGATAATAATTTTTATCGCCCAAAGATACGCTTGTTTCAATCGCGCTAACTTTTTCGGCGCCGTCTATTAACACCGCGAGCTCTCTTATTGTAGGCGCTTTGAAAATATCTTTAACAGGGATTCTGGCTTTAAACTCCTTCTCGATTTTATATTGCATTGTAACGGCTTTTATTGAATGCCCGCCTATCGAAAAGAAGTTATCGCCTGTTCCGACGCCGTCTACATTTAAGAGTTCTTCCCATATTTTAATAAGCGCTTTTTCAGTGTTCGTGGCCGGCTCTATATAAACAGAAGCCATGCCGCGTTCAATAACTTTTTTGCCTGATGACTGTTCGGCGGCAAGTCTTTCAAGATCAATATTCGATGTCCCGGATTTTTCAGCTTTTATCAATTCAGCCTGCAGTCTTATCGTGGCCGCTTCGAATATTTTCCTTACCGGCACCCTTACCCCAAAGTCACGCTCGATTTTAGCCTGCAGCATGACTGCTTTAAGCGAGTGTCCGCCGATTTTAAAGAAATTGTCGCAAACACCGAAATTTTCAATGCCGAGGGTTTCCTTCCACATTTTTAAAAGCCTTGTCTCAATTTCGCCTTCCGCAGCGACATAGGCGCTCTGCGTTTCGATTTTAATATTAGGCGCAGGAAGCGCTTTCCTGTCGATTTTGCCGCTCGCGTTAACCGGCATAGTTTCAAGCCTTACTATATAGCTCGGGATCATGAATTCAGGAAGCGTCGCAGTCAGAGTATTTTTTATGACGTCGTCGCTTATTTTACTTTCCGAAACTATATACGCGCATAAGAGCTTGTTGTCGCCCTCGGATATAACGGTAACCGCCGATGTTTTAATGCCGTCAATCTTCATTATTTCCTGTTCTATTTCGCCGAGTTCTATCCTGAATCCGCGTAATTTCACCTGATTATCTATGCGGCCGATATATTCGATATCGCCGTTCGGAAGCCATCTTACCAAATCTCCGGTTTTATACATGCGTTCTTTTGGACTGAACGGGCATTCAATAAATTTCTCGGCGGTAGTTTCAGGCCTGTTTAAATAGCCGCGCGACAGGCAGACGCCGGCGACACATAATTCGCCGCAATAACCTTCGGGCATCAAATTGCCGAACCGGTCGGTTATGAATATTTTAGCGTTGCTCAAAGGTTTTCCTATAGGAATATTCTCATAATTTTTGTTTACCTGAAATGCCGTCGTATATACGGTACACTCGGTCGGGCCGTAAACATTCACGAGCTGGTAATCGCGTTTCTTAAATGTCCTTAACTTTTCACCGCCTGTATCAAGCCATCTTAATGATTTGTTGTCTATGTTTTCCATAAATTGCTCGGCAAGCTGCGTGGTTAAAAACGCGTATCTGATTTTATTTTTTTCGAAATACTCATTCAATTCGACAAGCGATAATTTAATATCTTCGCTGATGATATGAATTTCACAGCCGGCGATAAGCGGCGGAAAAACTTCGACTATCGAAGCGTCGAATCCGAATGACGCATGTTTTGCAGTATTGTCATTTTCGGTAAGATTATGAAAATTTTTGGACCAGAACGAAAAATTCAACAGGGAACCGTGTTCGATCATCGTTCCCTTAGGCTTGCCGGTCGAACCCGATGTATAAATTATATATGCAAGATCCTGGGGCTTATTGACATTATTGACTTTAGGGCAGTCTGCCGAATAAAGCGACTGGTCGTCTAGGTCAATTATCGTGCCGTCGAACTTGGCTTTTTCGATAAGGTGTTTCTGCGTCAAAAATACTCGCGATTGGCTGTCAGCGAGCATAAATTCTATTCTATCTGCAGGGTATTTCGTATCTATCGGCATAAAAGCTCCGCCCGCTTTTAAAACGCCGACGGCCGCGACGAACATCTCGAGCGAACGGTCGACGAATATAGAAACTATATCATCGCGTTTTATGCCCAATCCCCGAAGCTTATGCGCAAGTTTTTCAGCGCGGTTATATAGTTCGAGGTAAGTATATGATTTATCGAGGTAAACAACGGCTTTTTTATTCGGCGTTTTGATTACCTGTTCGTCGAATATATCGATAAAGGTTTTGTCCGCGGGATAATATGCCGCCGTATCATTGAATTCATTTATAAGACGGCGTTTTTCAGAATCGGTTAAAAAGTCTATTTTATTTATTTTTATATTATCATCGCCGGTAACCGCGTTTAATATATTAAAAATATGGCCGGCCATGAGGCTTGCTTCATTTTCATTGTAAATTGAAGTTTTGTAATCGATCATTAATTCAACAGGCAGTTTTTCTTTATTATTGTAGGATATAAAATAGGTCACGGCGCTTACGGAGTTTGAATTAGCATAAGACTTAACGTTAATTTTAGAATTATCGCTTTTGATATATGCTGCGGCCATTATATTGAAAACATTTTCAATATCGCGCTTTTCATTTCTAAGTTCAGAAATCAGCATATCAGTAGGATATTTTTGATGCTTCATCATTTCGTCAAATTCATTTAAATAAAGGGTTAATAATTCTTTGAATGTAATATCAGGCGAAAATTTCAAACGAAGCGGCAATGTGCTTATAAACATTCCGGTTGTTTTTTTGAAACCTTCAGAGCGGTTATGGTGAGTAGTTGAAATAACAAGGTCTTCTTTTTGAGTAAGTCTATTGTAGTAGGTATAAAGGCATGCCATAAAAAGTTTATAAACGGAAATGTTATTTTTCGAGCAATACTTATAAATTTTATCATTCAATTCATTTGATACGCGATGATAATTCCTTTTAATGTCGATTGACGTATTATCAGCGCCGGGCTTCAGTTCCAGCTGTTCGACATCAGTGCTGAAAATATTTTTCCAATATTTCAAATCGTCCTGAGCCGATTTCGAATTAAGATAAGCATTTTCATCTTTTAAATACTCTGAATATAAAGTGAATTTTTCTTCAGGTATATTTTCATTGTTTAACAATTTGCCGTAATATTCATAAATTTTATCGGTAAAGAAGGCGAAAGACATACCGTCGAAAATTATATGGTGGAAATTAACAAAAAAACCGCCGCGTTTATCACCTAAGTTTATTAAAACGATTTTATACAAATCTTTTTCGTATAAATCGCCAAATGTTTCAAGTGATTTCGCGGCGGCCCATTTTTCCATGGCCTCGGCAGCGGAAAAATTAATTATCTCAAAATTAGTCTCAGAAAAATCAGAAAAATACTGTTTAGGCTCGTCATTTATTTCGCAAAAGCGTATTCTTAAGTTCTGGTTATTTTTTATAAAAATATTTATTGCTCTGTTCAGCAAGGGAAAATCAACAGGTTTGTCAAATAATACGGTATGCGGAATATTACACATCGTCGTATCTTTATAAAATTTTTGAAGATAGAACATTCTTTTTTCAGCATGTGAAATTTCGTAATAAACTTGATTTTTCTGATTATTCATAAAATCTCCACCATTCTTTCATTATTTTAAAGAGCCTTTTATACTCGCTTACTAAAGTGAGTAATTATTTGTTTAATAATTCTATTTCATATTATCTTTAACTGCATCGCATACGACAGTTTTTTAAATAGCCTGCCGGCCAATTAAGATAGTAAATCCTTTATATAATCTGATATATAACCTGAACGGCTTAATTAATATAATTTTCTAAATTTTTAACGGAATCTATTTTTTGATTATTAGACAAAATTCAACTCGAACATAATAACACTTTATGTAATTCAAGTATAAAACCCGTATTTAAATAATCAAAAAAAGGGTTTAATATACCTGCCACAATAAAACCACGGCAAATAAATTTTAATTGGAATTTGACCCGGAATTAGTTTCGTTAGCGCCGGGTTTGACAGGCGTAGTTATTTTTAAAAATGAGCCGTGCGCTAATTCGCTGTGCTTCATATTCACGCATTTTACATCAATTTTTTTTCCTACGCTGTCTTCGATCGCATAAAAAGCGTCAGATTTAGTCAATCCCTGTGCATTCGGGCATTGCGGGTCGGTTTTAAGGTAATTTTGCTCAAGCAATTTAGAAACCGTAACATTTTCATTTGTCGACATCGGGTTTTCCATATAAAAAAGCCTTGTAGCGCTGTGTATTGACGACATATTCGCGATGCAGGCTTTCTTTTTTATATCTTGTTTTATTTTATCGTAATTCAAAACAGCCACCGCAACTAAAATTCCAATTATGGTTATGGTGACCACCAGCTCGACAAACGCAAGTCCGTTTGCGTATCTGTCAGCATGTTTGTTAGTTTTTTTAGAACTTTTCAGATAATAAACTTTCATGGTTCCTCCAGATATTAACTTCTTATGGATTCATATTTTTTTGAAGCGTAATTATCGGTCATCGACGAGATTAAATCAGCTGCAGCCACCTCGATCGGAATGTCATCGACAGACCTGCCTATATCCTTAACCAGCGCATCTTTATGCTTTACATAATAATCAAACAGGAAACTAATAATATTACGTGCTTCGCGCGCCTCTTCAAAATTATCTTCTTTCATATAAACATTTTCAAATAAAAAATCTCTTAATGAATTTGTCACATTTAAAATTTCATCGGACATTTTTATTTCGGGTAAATCCATGCTTTGCTCGATTACATCGGTCACCATAGAACTTATCCGGTGGCCGTTAGTTCTTCCGATTGTTTCAAATACCTCTTCAGGGATCTGTTCTTCCTTTACAAGCCCCGAATAAATAGCATCGTCAAGATCATGATTAATGTAAGCGATGCTGTCTGAAATCTTCACTACCATCGCTTCGAGCGTAGACGGAAAATCATTGCCAAATGAGCTGAATATTCCCGTTCTTGTTTTCGAATGCTTTAAAATACCTTCGCGCACCTCAAAACATAAATTAAGCCCGTGGCCGTTTTTTTCAAGCTTATCAACCACGCGCAGCGACTGGATGCTATGCCGGAACCCGCCCGGAAGAAGCGAATTTAAAACCGCCTCGCCGGTATGGCCGAACGGGGTATGGCCAAGATCATGGCCGAGCGAAATCGCTTCCACAAGATCCTCGTTCAAGCGCAAAGCCCTGGCGATAGTACGCGCCACCTGCATTACTTCAAGAGTATGAGTAAGGCGGACACGGACATGGTCAGTGCTTTTTCTGATATAAACCTGCGTTTTGTCCTTTAATCTTCGAAACGATTTTGCGTGCAGTATTTTATCGCGGTCGCGCTGGTAACAGGTTCTATAAAGACATTCGTCTTCTGTTTTTTCACGTCCGCGCGTATGCGTCGATAACTGAGCGAACTTCGAAAGATACGATTTTTCGTTACTTTCAAGAAGGTGCCGAATCCAGCCGCTATTTAATTCTAAGACATTTGACGTTTTACTGCTTAAAGTCATATTCACTTATCTTTTTTTTATTTTTCCAAATAACTATCTGGCAAAATTTATAAGCCGATCCGCATAAAATGAATTTTTACCGATGCATCAGCATAATTTTTTTAATCTTCGTCATCTTTAGCAGACGCAATGCTTTCACCGCGCCATTTGAAGTTTATATTATTTTCAAGGCCGAGAAGTTCGTTTATGTAATATAAAACGGGAAGAGTCAATTCGTCTATGTTTTTAGGAAGATTATAAAAAGGCGGCGCAGCTAGCATTATATCGGCTCCGGCTTTTGAAAGCGCCGTTAAATTTTCAAGATGAATTGTCGAAAGCGGCATTTCACGCGCGACAACAATAAGCTTGCGCCTTAATTTAAGCATATTAGAAGCGCATCTCGTGATTAAAGTATCGGAAACGCCGTGAACGATCTTGGCTATGGTATTCATGCTTGCCGGAACTATTACCATCGCGTTCACGCCGGCAGTTCCGGACGATATATCGGCGAATAAATCATTATTAGAAATAATTGTCGGCACTAATTTTTTAATATCATTTTTCGTATATTGCGCCTCGTGCTGAAGCACTTTATAACCTTCTGCCGAAGCGATAAAAGACACTTTCACATCACGTTTCAGCGAAAGCCATTTCAAGAATTTCAAGCAGTATATTGAACCTGAAGCCCCTGTATGCGCGACAACTATTCTCATCATACGCCCCTTTATAATAATAAATATATCAGGATAATTTTATATATGGGATGTATTATATTTTAATTTATCAATAAAGTCAATAATTACTTGTCTGTTATTTTCTTAAAGTAATAAATTGACGTGACCGGCGGAAATAATTTTCTGTAAAACACTAATGCATAGCCGCTTTTTTCAAATATATCTTTCACCTGGCAGTCGGATTTGAAAGCGAATATCGAATTTACAAGATAGTTATACGCAAAAATGTGCCCGGAAAAAAAATTACCTGCTAATTTTACGAAATTTTCATAGTAAATTTTTAAAGCTAAAAATAATTTATTGTCTGAAAAATTAGTAAATTCAAGTATTGCATTGATTCCGTTTTTTTTCAGCATGATATTTGATTTCAATGCAAAATCCGACGCATCAGGAAAATTTCTTAACCCGAATCCGCTCATAACGATATCAAATGAGTTTTTCTTAAAGCACGGACGTGCAATATCGCAGACCACATAATTTACTTTAATGCCGGTACGGCCATTGACGCTTAATTTTTTGTTTAATTTTTCATATTCGTTAATTTTAACTTTAGCCTTTTTCAGCATTTCATAGGAAATATCTGAAGCATAAAATTCAATATCAGGTTTTTTATCATAACCCGGCGAATCTATATTCATGAGTTTATTCGCCAATTTTATAAGCCAGCCTTGATTTTCAAGTCGCCTGCATATATATCTTATCGCTTCCAGCGTTAAATCGCCGGTGCCGGCCGCAATATCTGCTATTTTAACGCTACCGGGCGTCTGAAGATCATCCGTATTCGTTTCAGCATTTGTTCCGGCGTTCCTGCAAATTCCCGCCGCCGGTCCGCAATAAATTCTGCCGGCCCGCATAATTTTAAATATATATCCAATAAATTTTTTCCGCCATATTATGTCAAAACCGACGCTTAAGAAATGATTTAAAAAATCATAAGTCGGCGCAATTTGATCGAACATAGCCTTGACCTTCATCGAAAACTCATTAGAAATGATGTTAATATTTTTATCTGTTGAATTCATAACCTACCAAATATATCATATCGATTTACTAATAATCCGTTATAAAATTTAAAATAAACTTGAAATTATCTGACAATTGAAAAAATTTTTATTGCTCTCAAATTATTAAAATTCAGGCTTCCTTGTTATGTTATAGTTCGCTTACCGGAACGGCAATTTTATAATTATCAGCAAAAATTAGTTGCGGATAAACTTAATTTCTAAAAATAGATAAAAAATAAAAAACTTTTATAAGTAATAATTAGCCATTACGCCTGCAATAAAAATAACAGCCACATAACCGTTAACCTGGAAAAACGCTATATCCACCTTGTCAAGGCTGCCGTCTTTTAAAAGAGAATGTTCATACGCAAGAAGTGCTGAACTTATAGCGATGGCAATATAATAAGGATATCTGGCCGCTATTAAAAATCCGGCGACGATAAAACCCGCTATTGTAAAAAAATGCATAAGCCTTGAAATAATAAGCGCACCATACATTCCGCGAACCGCCGGAATCGAATGTATTCCGTTGCTTCTGTCAAACTCGATATCCTGGCAGGCGTAAATAATATCAAACCCGGCGACCCAGAACATCACGCACCAGGCAAGGACCATTTGAATAAGCGTAAATTCGGGTGTAACTGCCATATACGCGCCGACCGGAGCCGCTGAGAGTGTAAATCCGAGATATAAATGACATAAACTCGTAAATCTTTTCGTATATGAATAAATGCTCAAAAGAACTAACGCGACCGGCGCGAGATATAAACAAGAAATGTTCAGGCTGTAAGCTGACCAGAAAAAAGACGCCAGCGAAATAATAACGATAAGCCAGACTCCCATACGCGATATATCGCCCATCGGAAGCGCCCGGCCGCTTGTGCGGGGATTGCGGGCATCAATCGCTTCGTCTATAATTCTATTTAAAGCCATAGCGGCAATATACGCGCCGTTCATGGCTACAAAAATCCAGAACAGCTTTATGAAACTCACGCTGCCGTTACCGGCGATTAAAGCTCCGGCAAATGCAAACGGCAAAGCGAATATCGAGTGCTCGAATTTAACGAGTTCGCTCAACATTTTTAATCTTTCTATCATTTAAGAACCATCCCTTATTCAATATTTGCAATTCATACAAAATAATTAATGAGAATGCCGGCAAAAATAATAATTGAAACATAACCATTCACATTAAAAAAAGCGATATCTACTTTATCAAGACTTCCGCCTTTTAATAAAGAGTGCTCATAAATCAACAAGCACGCGCTTATCGCTATGGCTATATAGTACGGATATTCGGCCGCGAATAAAAATCCGGCAAATAAAAATCCGGCTATCGTAAAGAAATGTAAAATTCTTGATATATTAAGAGCCGCAGCCATTCCGCGTACTGCCGGAATCGAAAATAAATTGTTGTTTTTATCGAACTCGATGTCCTGGCAGGCGTAAATAATATCAAACCCGGCAACCCAGAACATCACGCAGCCGGCAAGGGTCAGCTGTAAAAGCGTAAATTCCGGAACTACCGCCATATATCCGCCGACCGGAGCGGCGGCAAGCGTCATGCCGAGATAAAAATGCGACAAACTGGTAAATCTTTTCGTATATGAATAAAATGTAAGAAGTAAAACCGCTATCGGCGAAAGATAAAAGCAGGAAATATTTATATTATAGGCGGCCAAAAAAAATATTGCGAGCGAAACGAATATTAAAAGCCAAACCGCAAGCTTCGAAATTATCTTTTTAGGAAGCGCCCTTTCTTTAGTGCGCGGATTTTCGGCGTCAATTTTTTCGTCTATTACCCTATTTAAAGCCATGGCAGCGGTGCGCGCTCCAACCATCGCAAGCAAAATCCATAAAATTTTAGTAAATGCGATGCTGCCATGGCCGGCAATCAGCGCCCCAGCAAAAGCAAACGGCAGAGCAAATATAGTATGCTCGAATTTAACAAGTTCCATTATTATTTTTACCTTATTTAACATGACTTTTCCTTTTATAAAAACTTAAGTATTAAAAACATACTCAACTTTTACAGGATTAAATATATTGAAAAATCAGAAATACTAATTTTTTTTCGCCATTTAGATATACTATCATCGACTTTTAAAGTTATTATAATTTCAATCTGCCGGATTAATCAATTCTTATCAGATGCAGTTAAAGCTTTATTTGATATTTATCCCATTTCTCATCTACTATTTTTTTGATGTTTTGATGCATTTTAGCCACTTTCGGCCATTTACGGCATCCGGGCTGGCCGTCCTTAAATGTAGCGTCAATTCCGACTTTAGCGCCATAGCAAAATACCGCCGACGCGTGGTCCAGAACATCCAGCGGTCCGTCCATAACGCTCACGTCACGTTTAAAATCGACATTCGCCAGCATCATGAAAAGCGCTTCCTCGGAATTATGAATATCGGTATTTTCATCGAATACGACAATATTTTTAGTGAACATAAGCTGATTCTGACCCCAGAAATAATTAAAAATTTTCTGCGGCTGGCCGTGGTAAGATTTTTTTATTTTAACAAGCGCCAGATTATGGAATACTCCGGCGCGCGGAAATGATATATCGATGATTTCAGGGCATTGCATTTTAAGCAAAGGCAAAAATATTCGTTCTATGGCCTTTCCCATGTAAAAATCTTCCATCGGCGGAACGCCCACGATCGTCGACAGATATATCGGGTTTTTACGCATTGTAATGCATTTTACATGGAAAACAGGATAATTATCAGCCTCGGAATAAAAACCGGTATGATCGCCAAATGGTCCCTCAAGAGCTAATTCCTCGAGATCGACGTATCCTTCGAGAATAATTTCCGCCTCGGCCGGGACTTTTATATCTGACAACTCGCTTTTTACCAGTTTCACAGGCTTATTTCGTAAAAAACCGGCAAATATCATCTCGTCAATCCCCTGCGGAAGCGGGGCGGCAGCTGCGAAAGTGACGGCCGGATCAGCGCCGAGCGCGACCGAAACCGGAACTTTCAAATTGCCGTTTTCTTTAAAAATCGCCGCGATATAAGCACCGTCTTTGTGTTTATGCCAGTGCATGCCGGTTGTATTTTTAGAAAAAACCTGCATCCTGTACATACCGCAATTTTGAACGCCGGTAATCGGATTTTTAGTAATCACTACCGGCAAGGTTATAAATTTGCCGCCGTCATCGGGCCAGCATTTTATTACAGGAAAAACTCCGAGATCGCATTCGTCATCCTTAAGTATTATTTCTTTGCAGGGCGCTTTCAACTTATCGCCAGTTTCCGGAAAAGCTCTCGACAGCTCAAAAAGCTTGGGCACCTGGGTCATTTTATCAATTATTCCCATTTTTTCAGGCGGCTTTAAAAAATTTTCGATCCTGCCGGTAATTTCCGAATAATCATTAACTCCGAGCGCGTTAAGCATCCGCTTTTCAGTGCCGTAAATATTAGTAAGGTACGGAATCGAGCAGCCGGCCATATTATTAAACAAAAGTGCCGGACCAGACATTTTAACGACACGGTCTGTAATTTCAGCCGCTTCGAGGATTGGATCGACTTTTTCATTCACTTCGGCTAAATCATTATTATCTTTCAAAAATTTTATAAATTGCCTTAAATCATCAAATACCATATTTATAAGCTCATTTCAATTTTATTTCAATGCATGGATTATATCAAATGCCGGAAATAATTTCAAACTATATTTTGCTAACGTTATTCACGGTAACCCTTTTATAAGGTTTTTATTTTATTCGATAAATGCTTTGCGTAAAATTTTATGCTTGATCATAAGAATTAATGATTGCTTTCAGACATATCCAAACATGAATTTATGAATATCAATTTTTAAGGTATATTTTTTTTGTGATAAAAAAAATTCACTAGCATTGAGGAATCAATAAAAAAAGGGCGGCTGAGAAATATTTCCCGGCCGTCCTTTTTATTAAAGGGTATGTAAGCGGTTTTTCAATAATGCAAAATAATTAATTAGTTTCTATATTATCAACTTTAGCCGCGGTTTGGACTTTTTTATTTTTCCAGGTCAGATAAAAGAAGTCTCTGGTATATGGTTTCAGGCATCTGTAATTATCACCTGACATTTCATCGCATAAAGGCTGCGGTTTATATTTATAGGTGCCGTTCTTGCTTTCCTTCGGGTTGTATCCGAAAAAATACGTGTGATAATCATTTATATCAAGCTGCATCGCAAAGCTGCACCCGGCCATTATCATTCCGGCGCCGAGCGTTTCGAATGACAATGAGTTGCCGGCACCGTAAACTAAATATCTGCCGTCTTTGGTTATGCCGAGTGCCGAACGCCATACGTTGGTTTTGTTATCGATCGAAAAACCCCAATATTTATTTTTATCGTTTACCTTGCTGTTTTCAACGAGCGGCGGCAAGTTCTGGCGCAGATGGACATAAGTTTCCTTGGTGTCCATTGAAAAACCCCAATTTCCAAATTTGACAATGCCCTTGTCATTTACAGCGACAGTCGCTACGCCGTTCGAAGGTTTCAAGTATTCGACGCCGTCCGAAATAAATCCCCAGCTGCCGTGTTTAGTACGGAACCCGCCGTTAAAGGCGCAAATGAGGTTAGCGTCATTCTGTATCAAATCCGGTATTTTACCTTTACCTCTCAATCCGTTAGTCGAGACAGGCTCTTCAGTTCCGGCCACAACATGCATATCAACCTGCGAAAGATCTATTACTATAACGTTCATTACAGCGAAAGGCCTTTTTAAATCGACCCTGATCTTGGTTTTATATATATAATTCCTGCCGTCGTTAACACCGAAATCGCACGCTTCCCATACGCCTTCATTTTTCATAGCGTTTTTCTTGAAAATGGATTCTATTTTAGCGGGCATTAAAACTTCAGCAGATGCCGCATTTATAACAGCAGCCGCCATATTGACTTCCGAGCTTGTCTCACCCGCCGGCGCGGTTATTTCTTTTGTTCCAAGCGCCATAATTTCACCGGTTTTTAAGTTAATTTCGATACTGCCACTGCCGGCCTCTGCAACCAGTGTTTCAGCCGCAGCTAAGTTCTTAGCGGATGATTCGATTTGAGGCATAATTATTTCAAATTTGTTATAAAACGCCAGCGGCGGCACAATATTAATTGAATAACCGCTGTTTGGATCAACCGTTTTTTTCTCAGCCGCATTCTCAGGCGATGTTTTTGCGGCAACCGATATTTCCATGCTGCCGGCATTTAGCTTATTATCTTCAACCGTTATTTTATCGGCATTATCATTTGCTGCTATTTTCTCGCTTAATGCCTCTTTTTCGGCAATTTTTTCGGCGCGCAAACTTTCTTCTTCTTCATATGTGCTTAACGTTCTTCTCAAATAATCAACCGTACCGTAATAAAAATCCTCGAGTTTAGCTATTTTTTCAGGCCCCACAAAATTCAAGTTCCTTACTTTTTCGACAAGTCTCGGAATAAAAGGCTCTTCAGCATCAGTCGCCGGAATATATTCAACCGGAAAATCAGGAGGATCTATATTGCCTGAATCGACATTCAGCGAAACATTAGATTTATTTTTGCCCTTTTGCGCTTCAACTCTTATCAGATTAATAGCCAGCGCCGAATTTTCGATCTTATTTATCTTTAAGTCACCTTTAAACAGGAACTGTCTTTTATTAGCCCAGTCGCCGTCCTGAATTGTCAAAATTTTAATGCTGTCGCCGCCGTTTGAAAGGTAGGCGAAAGAGTTTTTCATGTTTATTATTTCGTTTTCGTCGGCCGATGAAGTCTGTGTTATATTCTTAACATCAGATATGCTTTTTAATTCTTCATATTTATTTAAGTATATTTTAGCCGTATAAATTTCGGTATTTTGAATACTGACTTCATAAGCCGAAAAAATGATCTCCTGCCCGACGAGTAATTCAGCTGCATTCATAAAATCAGTCCAATGAGTATGCCTGTAGGCATAAAAAGAGCCGTCGCCTTTTTTACTTAAAAGTAATCCGCTGTTTTTTAATTTTGACTCAAGACTAGCCTGAGTAATCGACGATAGCTCAACAAACTCGCCTTTACCCATCCAATTTTCAGGGAAGAGATACATGTATCCGCAAATTAGAATTATTACAAATAACGCCGCAACATATCTTAATTTGAATAAAATCCTGCCAAACGGTGCCGCAAGGTAATAATAAAAGTAATAAAAAAGCTTGCCCAAGCGTCCATGTTTTTGTATTTCTTTTTCAGCAGCTCCTGCCGGCCGGGACGATATCGGCCTGGAAGCTGTTTTTTTAGATATTTTAACGACTGAGTCAACATAATCCGAAAATTCAGTTATTGTTTTTTCAGTTTCCTTAACGACTTCATGGCCCTTACTTTCAACGGCAGCTGTTGGATTATTATTACTAACGCCGTCTTCTTTTATTATTTCATTAATGATAGTGTTTAATTCTTCGTTTTTCCTGTCTTTTATCCTGCGAAGGCATTCGACTGCATAACCGGATCCGGATTCGGCATATTTTTTTAATTTTAATAAGCTTTCATGGCTTGCTTTAGAGTTATTGCTTAAAACCGCCGCTGACAATATATCCACGAGCTCATTTTCGAAAATTATGTTATTGAGCATCTCGAGCACAGAAAATCCGACTTTTCTGTGCCATTCGATTTCAGATACAAGAAGAGATTGAATGATTTCGAGGCTTTTTTTCTTACCGAGCTTCCTTATTTCAGAGATTGCAAGCTGTTTAAACCGGACATCTTCTTCTGTTAATAACTTGAAAATATATGGAAATATTTTATCCGATTCGATAAGTGCCAGAGCCTGGAACGCATATTTTTTTATCTGATAGCTGTCATTATTCAAAAAGCTGCCTATAAAATCGATTTCACTTTCGCCGCCGATTTTCGCGCAGGCGATTATCATTGAAATCATTATAGTTTCATCTTTTTCACGGCTTATGTAATCCTTAATGACATAAACGGCAAGCATTTGCGACTCGGATATGGCGTATTTTATACCGCTTAACCTTTCGAGCCTGTCAACGCTTTCCAATTTCAACTTCAATTCATTAACGTTCATAACATCACCGCTTTTTTGAAATGACAAATTACGGCCGGATATTTTTCAAATCCCAACCAAATATATCACAATTAGCAAACGCTATCAGTTTAAAATCCAATATTTTCCTGAACTTTTAATAAATATAGCAAAAAAAAATGAAATATGGCAGGTTGTGTTCCCATAAAAATTTCAAATAAAATTAAAAAATACGCCAAATATTAATTTTAGCTTTACAAATCATAAGAAATATGATATATAATAGCTGAAATTTTTTATCTAAAAATAAGATAAAAAAGTAAAAAGAAAAAGAAATTAAAGGCTTTCGCTATTTAATTTCAAAAATCAGGGGGAGGTTTTTTAATGTGGAAGTTTTTCCGGGATAAGGCCCCAAAAAATAATATGTTTGCCTTATCTTTCATAGTTTCCTTAATGGTAATTATGCTTAGCGGCACATTTTTAAGTGCCAATTCACAAACTCTCGAAGTAACTCCTGGAGTTTCAAATCAAACCTTAACAAATGGCGGCAATTCAGCCTTAGAAACTTCGGCTGCAGCGCTTATCAGCCAAACAAGCGGCGAGATTAAAACCGCGGCGACAATCGAAGCTGTTTTGAATCAGTCAGTTTCACAATTAAATTCAGGCGAGGCTAATGTTTTATCACAGGCTTCAAAAGAAATCACAACACAGGCCGTTCAAAAAGAATTAAAAACTCTCGAAAATTCAATTAACGAAATCAAAAATCTTTCAAACGCTATAACCGCTGAAACATCCGTCAATCAGGCTGCAGCTCCGCAGTCAAATGACACAAAAGAAGTAAAAGTTGTTTCATCAGTCAACGAAAATAATTCAAAATCAATTGCAGAAAAAAATGGAAAAAAATCAGAAGCGGAAGCACAGGGGTTTTTCCAATTCAGAAATGAAAGGCTCACAATCCTTGTAGCACTCATTATCCTTGCGCTTATCGTCTTGATATCAATTAACATCGCAGCAAGCGGTAAAGATTACTTTATCAGGCGAATAGGCGGTTTAAATGCTATAGACGAAGCTATCGGCCGCTGCACTGAAATGGGCAAACCGGTATTATACATTACAGGCTTAAGCGATATGAGCGCGATTTCAACAATAGCGTCCATTTCGATACTTTCGTATGTCGCTAAAAAAACTGCCGAATATGAAACATCGCTTCTCGTACCATGCTGCCGTTCGCTTGTTATGAACACCGCGCGCGAAGTTGTAAAGGAATCATATCTTGAAGCCGGCAGGCCGGATTCATACAACGCCGAAAACATCAAATACTTAACTGACGATCAATTTGGTTTCGTATCAGGCGTTGACGGTATAATGCTTCGTGAAAAACCGGCTGCCAATTTTTATCTAGGCCACTTCATGGCAGAATCGCTTATTTATGCCGAAACAGGAAACAGCATAGGCGCAATTCAGATAGCCGGCACATCTGAATTTTCACAAATTCCATTCTTCGTAGCCGCTTGCGACTACTGTCTCATAGGCGAAGAGCTCTTCGCGGCAGGCGCTTACCTTTCAAGGAAACCGAAAGATGTCGGAACGCTTCGCGGCCAGGACATATGCAAATTAGCAATTATGGCAACGATAATAATCGGCGTGATCATAGAAACTATGATAGCGCAAAATCCGCAATTATCGTCTTCGATTGGTTTCTTCAAACAATTGTTCATTTCTAAGTAATTTTTGGAGGTAAGTATAAATTATGTTTTTAAGAAAAACCCTTCCGCTTATAATGTGCTTCATATTCGGCATATTGGCCGCAGTCGGTTTTTATGCCCAGGAAGGCACGACAGTATACATATATTATGAAAAATTCGCAAAATGGAACAGCATCATAGCGGCGTTCGCGATGCTGCTTGGCGTAGGCAACCTTTTCAGAGTGAATTTCATGAAAGTAACAAGAAATCATCCGGATAAAGCTTACAGCGCAATCCTTCTCGTGTGCCTTGTAATGACGGCCACGTTCGGAATACTCGGCGGCGTTTACAAGGAAAATTTAATAATCGACGATTTTAATGCTGTAATTGCGACTGCCGCTATAAATGAAGAATTTTTAAAAAGCAACGACAAATTAATAACCGGCACCGTTAATGAATTAAAAAACCGCATTAATTCAATCAGCGATAATAACATTTTAGTACCTGCCAGGGCATTCCTCGAAAAGTACAATGAAAAATCAATTACAATCGATACCGTAAATGAATTAAAATCGGTTACGGCTTTAATTCCGCCGATATCCATGAAATTTTTCAAAAATAAATGTAATTACATTTATGACTACATGATAAAGCCAATGCAATCGACAATGATGTCGCTTCTCGCGTTTTTCGTAGCGTCAGCCGCATTCAGGGCATTTCGCGCGAAATCATTTGAAGCCACGATATTGCTTGTCACGGCATTTATCGTAATGCTCGGACGCGTTCCAATCGGAAGCGCAATCTGGGGCGGATTTGGCTCAATATCGGAATGGATACTCTGCACTATAAACATGGCCGGTTCGCGTGCAATCACTCTTGGCGCAGCAGTCGGCGCTACGGCGGCGTGCTTAAAAATTATTCTTGGCCTCGAAACAAGATATTTGGGTGGTGAGTAATTAATGTTTACAATTTTAAAAAATCTCGACAGACGAATCATATTTTTATTTATAGCGCTTGCCGTTATCATAACATTGAAATTTCCGTTAAATCTTTCAATAATAACTTCAAAAAACGCCAAAACATGTATCAACCTTATAGATACGGTCAATGAAGGCGAAGCAGTTATTATATCTTTCGATTATGCAGCCTCGGCAGCACCCGAGCTTGAACCGATGGCTGAAGGTATTCTTTACAGACTTTTTCAGAGAAAGGCTAAAGTCATAATGATGGGATTCTGGGATCAGGGTCCTGGCCTTGCCGATTCTACCGTAAAAAAAGTCGTTGAGTTATTTGAAAAAAATAATCCAGGCCAGAAGCTTGAATACGGTAAAAACTATATCAATATCGGTTATAAAGCAGGCGGTTATACTGTAATAATCAACATGAGCAAAGCCATAAAAGAAATATTCACTTCAGATAAGAGCGGCGTACCGATAAATACATTCCCGATAATGGAAAATGTTAACAGCTTAAAAGATATTAAGATGGCATTTTCATTAACTGGCGGAAATAACGGCCTGCTCGACATCTGGCTCCCGTTTGCGCGCCAGCAATACGGCCTGACAATCGCCGGCGGATGCACATCGGTTTCTGCGCCTCAGTTTTATCAGTATATGCAGTCCGGCCAAATTTCTGCGCTTCTTGACGGCTTCAAAACTGCCGCTGAGTTATTAAAAGGCATTGAGTATAAAGATCCGGTTTCCGGTCAACTTAAAAACCTTCTTAATCCTAAAATTCAAAAAATATCTGACGCGCAGTCAGTTATTCACTTGATTATAATAGGTTTTATAATACTCGCTAACATCACTTATTTTTATGAAAAGAGAAACAATTAGTCGATTATTGTTTAACAAATTAAGGAGGAAATAAAAATGACACCCGAATTTATTGGAATAAATATAGCCGCAATACTAACGCTGGGCATATTCAGCTTTCTATATAAAGATAATTTTCTATATAAAATAGCGGAATATATGTTTATAGGCACATCGGCAGGGTATTTGCTTTCTGTTACATATAACAACATCATCAAAACTAACGTTTATCAGCCGCTTGTTTCGGCAACGCCGGATTACAGCGTTTTAATACCAACATTTATGGGTCTTTTGATGCTTACAATGTTAGTGCCTTCATTATCGGTACTTTCGAGAATCCCGATTTCTTACGTAGTCGGCTTCGGTGCCGGCGCCGGCGCTATGGCCTCGATCCAGACCGATATAATACCTCAGATCTATGCTACCATGCTTCCTATTACAGGAATCAACCTTGTATCGTTAAATAACTTTTTGATAATACTCGGCGTTGTGTGCAGCTTGATCTACTTCTTCTTCTCGACCGAGCATAAAGGATTGGTTTTCGGCACAGGTTCGCAGATAGGCATAATTTACCTTATGATAACATTCGGCGCGCAGTTCGGAACGACAATCATGGGTAGAATTCAGCTTCTTATCAATAGATGCGAATTCCTACTCCGCGATTGGCTGCATTTTATAAATTAATAAAGTATATAAAAAATAATTATAGCGCTGTTTATAAAATAAAAACTGCAATAAATACAATGGATTCAATAAAAAAGCATTTTCTAATGTATAATTACATCGGAAAATGCTTTTTTTGTAAGTTAAAATACTTTATTTTATCGAAACCGCCCGGCTGAAACGTCCCCAAAATATCTATTTTGAAGTATAATTAGGCATCTGCGAATTAAATATATAAAAAAATTAATATTGTTTCTCGGCGCAATTAGAATAATTAATCAAATTGAGTTTTTAAAATTTTAATATATATATCAAATAAAAAAAGGCATAATCAAAGCTCAAATTTTTAATGGATAATTAGATTAATAAAATCCAAATTAACTTATCGCGCATGCAGAGATTATAAAAATCGTAAAAATTTACTTATGCTGCCATTTATCGTCTTTTTCGAGAATAGTTTTCGGTCCGCCGCCGTCAAGCCAATTCAAAGCGTCTTTATTACCGGCAAGATAAGTGTCCCAGAAAGCAGTGCTCAAAGCAAGAATAGCGCGGTGATGGTTCGGATTTCTTTTCTGTTTATCGCCCGGCAGGCTTCTGTCGGCAAATGCCGAATGTTCGGCGTTATAAAGAACGAGTTCATACTTTCCGCCCGGCGGCAGTGCCGGATAAACTCCAAGCCTTGATTCAGGCGTTAATTCATTTACGATAACGCCGGTATCTTTAGTGCCTGTCATCAGCATCCACGGAATTTTAACGCTTCCAAATATTTTTTTTGGATCGCCGATTTTCGGCATGCTCGGGCTGAAAGCCAAAGCCGCTTTTATACGATTATCCGTATAATCCTGCCCCGTTATAAACTTCTCGCCGCTTACCGCCTGGGTAGTTACAGCGCCGAATGAATGGCCGGACATGCCAACTTTAGCCATATCAAGACGGTTATATAGTTTGCTTTGTTTTGAAGTGTTCCAGAATACAAGCTTATCTAAAACAGCCGGAACGTCTTTAACGCGAAGCATAAAATTTTCAAGACTGGCCGCATTTTTTAAGGCGCCGTATCTTTTAAAACGCGGCGAATCTTTCCATACTGACGTATCGCTTCCGGGGTGCTGAATAAAAACAGCGGCATATCCGCGCGCCGACCAATGTTTACCGAGATAAACATTACCGTCCTTTGAACCGCCAAGGCCGTGGCTGAAAATAACGACAGGCGCTTTTTCCTTAACTTCAGGTAAATATATTTTAATCGGAATTTCACGGTTCCTGCCGGCATCTATCACATTGACATCTATTATTTCCGGAACAAATTTTTCGGAAACAATGAGCGGATCATAAATTTTATTTATACCGGATATATTATCAGCGGCTGCGGCCAGATTAATACAAGCTGCCAAAAATAATAACGAACTAATGAACAGCGATATAATTTTTCTCATAATTTACTCCATAATTAACATTTTAAGGAAATATAATAATAAAATCGATTTATTAATTTTTAAATAAATTTAATAATTTCAGTATTTGCAATAATTCACTATTTATTTAAACCAGGCATAATCTTATATTCCATCGGAATAAATTTTATGCCGTCTTTTTCCTGTAACTCCGAAACAACTTTAAATCCAAGTTTTTTATAAATATCAAGGGCATAAGGCGATGAATTGACAGTCATTATTTTCATATCAGGCGTTTTTTCTCTTGCAATTTTCAATGAATAATCAAATAATTTTCTGCCGATTCCCATTTTTTGATAACTCTTTTTAACGAAAAAAAGGGCGATATGGCTTCCATTCCTGATCTCGCAGGCGCCGGCCATTTCATTTAAAGAAAATGCCCCGATCATCAGATTGCCATTATTATACCGTTCACGCATTTTATTTATTTCGATAAAATCATAAAATGTGCGGCTGCCGATTTCCGAATAATCGCACGCGACATATTCATCATATACTTCTTTTATAAGAATTCTAAATTCATCAATTTCGTTAGCATTAATCTTTCTGATATTAATATTCATAAATTCCTTTCTAAAATATATTCGCCAGTCGTTAGAAGGGTTTTAAAATAATTATTTTCATAACCCAAATCAGCCTAAAACTGACATAAAAGTTTAAAATAACTATAAATTCAAGAAAAAAATTAAAACGTATTCAATAGCTGCCTTAGAAGACTTAATAAAAGCTGTAACTATATTATTTAATCTTTTTCGTTTTTTTTATTTCAGCCTTTGATAATGCTTCAGAATCGGAATTATCAATGCAATTACCTTTAGTTTTACGTTTGGTTCCGGAATTAATTTTAGTTTTGGTTTTAGGCTTTGGCTCAGGCAATTCCCTGAAAGTAATTCTAATCAATTCGCTGAGCCATTCGCGGTCTTCGAATTTATCCTCGATTAAAAAACTCATTTTAGCGCCGGGATAGGGCGGCGCTTCCACGACATCGCCTATAAACTCTTTTCCTCCGGATGTAGGTTTTACGAACAGCTGATTATCACAAATAAGCGCCACGACTTTACCTTCACAATAAAGAGCGTATTCACCGAACATTTTTTTAGAAGATATAGTTCCCGCATTACTAATCTGGTCCGTTATAAAATCGACAAAACTTTTATCTGATGACATATCTGCTCCTTCAACTTTTTTTTATATTTTCAGGTAACGTTACTTTTTTTTCATAACGGCATTCCATGTATTTATAAGGTCGCTGCCTTTATATAAAGCTCCGTTTACCAGGCATTTATCGCCGGTTCTGGTTATTATCTCAAAACCGTTTAATTCAGAACCGATAATAAAAAACTTCGAAAATATAATATTCCGGTCAATATTAAAAACACCTTGCTGAATACCTAATGCCGGATTCGAAGACGCGTATTTATAAGAACGCTCACTTAATTTTTCTATCAAATAGTGATTTTTTAAACAGTTTCCGCCAAAATCAACCCAGCTTTCATTTATAATTTTATTTTCTTCAAATTTTATGACCGATTCGCCGTGAGCATCCGTAATTTTTCCCGAAGCATCAACAAATTCTGAAAGTGTTTCCCATTCAGCCGGATTAGATAATAAATGCATAGCCTTCTCCCTGTATCAAAAATTAAATGTTAAAAATCTGGAAATTTCGAAGATATTTCAGACAAATATAAAAAGAAATTAATTCTTATTAAATATCACTATTCCCGTAAGGCCATGTATCATTAAAAAAGATACGATACTAAAGTGAAGCCAGTTTTTCTCGATTAATGAAGAATCGGTATAAAACTGAATCTGATTTATAAGTACAAGCGCCAATATAAAAAGTCCCATTGTATAATTTCCTGTCTTATAAAATAAATAGTACTCCCTTTCATCGGCTTTCGATTGCCTTAAAATAAGCGGTAAAAAAGCCATTAACGCAAATGCCGAAGCCCCTGCCGAACCAAATTTTAAAACCGCGCCAAGAGTGATTGTTCCTACAATAAGTTCATACCAGAATTGTTTAATCATAATTATTCCTCCTCAAAATAAAAAATTTCTTCGACACTTACCTTAAAAAGTTTTGCCATTGCCAGAGCTAACTTTACAGAAGGATTGAATTTGCCGCTTTCTATGGAGTGAATAGTCTGCCTTGAAACATCGAGTGCAGTGGCAAGCTCTTCCTGCGTCATTTCACCGCTGACAAATCTTAATTTTCTTAAATTATTCTTTAATTCCATAGTACCCTCTTCGCATGTAAACCTTACATTACTTATTGTAAACTTTAATTATAATTTTGTCAAGTTTTATTTACATTTTTTTAAAGAAAATTTATATTGCATTAATCATAAAATAATAAAAAAACATAAAATTAAATTTCTTAAACCAGATAATAATGGTTTAAGAAACTGTTTTAAAACATTTACTCTGTCAGTTATAAAATATTTATTTGAATAAAAAAATGGATATTATAATTAAAGCAATTACTCTTAGATAACTGTTTTAATTATAAAGTGAAAAGCAGTAAATGTGATTTGGAAACATTATTGTTCTATATAATTATTATTTTTAAAACTCGGAAAAAACATCGGCGTTTTCTCTTTATATTCAATATATTCCTGTCCGAGACGTTTTTCAAGCTCCGGCTCCTCGACATTTTTCAGCTCCCAGAAATTGGCAAGGATAAATAATGGAGTAAAAACAAAGCAAAGCGATATCGAGTTCAAGAATATTCCCAGTCCGAACAATTGAATAAAAACGCCGGTCAGCATAGGGTTACGTGAATATTTATAAGGGCCGGAACATACAAGAACCGGCGGCGGAAAAAGCGGAACGGGCGTGCCTTTCACTTTGACAAAGTGAAAAATCGCATATAACATCAAAAATAGTCCTGCGAGGATAATCGGAACGCTTATAAGCCAGTTTAACGACCAGTTAAATATCAGCGGCAGCCCCAGCCATTGGTCAACTTTTACGGAAGCGATCAAGAATATGCAGACAAAAGTTAAAAATAAAAAAGCTCCGATCGGCGCGTATATTATTTTATGCTCCATATCTCCGGTGGCGGTATTGTAAATAAATTCGACCCATTTACCTGTCAGCGACATAAGTACACCTCCCGCAAAAATTCTGTTAAAGAACTAAATTTAACAATTTAAGTAATAACATTAATTAAATGCCCACATATTTAAAGCGAATGGATTTTTATAGTAATTAGATGTCCGTTCAAACCCTTGTCCGGAGACTAACTTGAGTTGTAAATGCAGCACTCCGCTTATTACGCCATAGCCGGCATCGGCAAAGTAACCGCTTTCATTATCAAATAGAGGCTTCGGTTCATAAAGTGCCATTTCAAAGTCGCCGCTATCGGGTTCAATAAATAAATCATCCTTGATTATGACTACATTTTTATTTCCGGCTAAAAATTTCGGATAGGCTTTTTTTACGGCGTATCTTATCGGACGCCATGGAGTAATGCCCCTGACTTCCCCATTTGCATGCTTTTCAAGACGGCTCCGGCCGTTTTTGCGTTCATTTGAATTCAATTCACTTTCCCAGCCCGGGCTTTTTACTTCACAATAAACTTTATCATTACCGTCTTTAATTACGAGGTCTATATCTTTTCCGTTGTTTCCTTTTTCTTCCCAGCCGATGATTTTATAGTTAAATTTAGTTTCGAGAATATAGGCCGAGTATATTTCTGAAAGCGCGTCATCGCGTCTTGCGCTGGAATCTTTTAACCGCGGCAAATATCTTTCAAGTTCTTTTTTATATTTTATAAATTCGAGCCATTTATTAATTTCAGTTGTCCACTTTTCAGATGCCGGCCAGATAGATTTATCATTATTTCTGGATTGTTTCCGAAATATTTCATCAAAAAGCATATATCACTTTCAATTCTAAAAATTTCAAAAAATAAAACTAATTATTCATAAATTCCCAATATCATACTTTTATTATATAATAATTTCGGCCTTATTTCAACATCGATTTTTACTGAGTTTTTTATTTTAGCATTCAGTATCAATAAGCAAAATCGCTCCAAAAATCGAAAAAACATATTGAATAAGTTTTCATGTTATGATACAATTTTTTAGAGGCGGCATAATCTTTGTTATCTACCAAAATTAACAGTTTTACAAGTTTAGCATCGCAAATGATAAAATAAAATTTCTAATAATCAGGTAAAATCAAGCAGACTGTTTTATTTAATTAAAATTATCTATAATTCATTATTTTGCCTGGAAAGAGGTCATAAAATGGAATTAAAAGAAACGTTCAATTTGAGGGCTGAACAATATGAAAAATCACGCCCTACATATAAAGGCCGAATAATCGAAACGATCTTGAAATATAAAAATTTAACCAAAGACAGCCTTATACTTGAAATCGGGTGCGGCACAGGCAAGGCTACTGAATTATTTTCGCACCTTCCGGCCAAAATACACTGCATCGATATAGGCGAAAATCTTATAAAAATAGCAAAAGAAAAATTCGCTAAATGCACAAATATTGACTTTGAGGTCGCTCAATTCGAAAATTATAGCTGCTCCGAAGGTTATGATCTGATATTTTCGGCGACCGCTTATCACTGGATCAAGCAGCCAGACGGCAATCTTAATATAAAAAAGCTTCTAAATCCGGGCGGCCTGTTCG
Organism: Candidatus Wallbacteria bacterium; assembly: GCA_041441465.1. GTDB lineage: Bacteria > Muiribacteriota > UBA9980 > UBA9980 > UBA9980 > JASDSY01. The sequence goes on along the minus strand of JASDSY010000029.1, from coordinate 59,569 downwards.
CGTTAATGCATAACATACATATAAACAAAAGCAACGATTTTTTTGCCGAGACTGCCGCTATATATAAAAAACATATGCCCGATCAAAAACCCCGCCATTTCAAAGAACCGCTGATAGATACCGCTTATTTTAAATTACTGGAAAAATATGAATACTTCTGGACCGAAGAATACGATACCGAAAGTTACTTAAATCTGATTTCGACGCATTCCGACCACATCGCGCTTGAAGCAGACAAAAGAAATAATCTGTTTAAAGAGTTAAGGGAATTAATAAACAAAAATTACGGCGGTAAAGTTATAAAAGAATACCAAACACTTCTTGAAATAGGCAAGCCGTTATAAGGAGAGTTTAATTTGAATAAAATTAATTTTAAATATCTTTTTATGTCCATAATTTTGTGTCAACTGGCCGGTTTTATAGGCTCTTTTTTCACGCGCATGTCAGTTTCGACATGGTATCCGACGTTGATAAAACCCCAATTAGCGCCGCCAGCCTGGATATTCGCCCCTGTCTGGATAACCCTTTTTACGCTGATGGGAATATCGCTTTATTTAATAATAAACATGAAACCTGAAAGCATTTTTTACTTTAAAAAGGCCATATCAATATTTGCGATTCAACTTCTATTGAATGTTTTGTGGTCAGCCGCTTTTTTTGGCCTGCATTCGCCGTTATCGGGATTAATAGTCATCATTTTCTTATGGCTCTTGATCCTTTTTAACATAATTGAATTTTACAAAATCTCTAAAACCGCAGGAATACTATTGATACCTTATATATTATGGGTCAGTTTCGCCGCATACCTAAACTTAGGATATTGGCGGCTGAATTAAACACTATAACATTTTTTTTGCGGTTATATAAAAAAATACTAAATTTCCAGATAACACCATTGCTTATTTACTGCAGGTTTAACAATTTGACCGCACATTTTTTTATAAAATTCATTTATTTTTTTGCGTCTCCTTATAACTTACCTCAATTTTAGTTTAATGATTTCATAAATATAAACTAAAAAAAGCAAAAATTCCTGAAAATAAAAAACTTTCAGGAATTTTTATTTTAAATTTGCGATATACCTTTAATTACTATATATTTCTACTAATTTTAAAAATTAAACAGCCCGCATTATCTTAATTTCTTTGACAATATTATTCTTATGTGAATTTAATATGTTTTTTATTAACTCTGCAGAATTAAAAGGAATTATGTCATCAGGCACATTGGAACCATTGCATAAATTCATAATGGGAATATTTGAAGTCGCAGCGACAGAAAACACCGTACCCAGCGATTCGCTTTCGTCAGTTCGAGTAAATATTATTCCGTTGACTTTGATAGAATCAAAGTTTTTAATGTACTTTAACGCAATATTGGTTTTAATTGAAGCAGGAATTACCAGAATCAACTCAGGAGAAATATCTTTGGTTTTAGACATTATTATTTCTAATTCTTTGATAGCATGAACATTAGGACAAATTCCAGCAGTATCTACAAGAAAATAATCGACTGAATTATTATCTTCGATTGTTTTTTTCAAGCCAGTTAAATTATATGACATAATAGTTTTCATACCCATAATATCGCCCACGCATTTTATAGTTTCATGCGAACCGATATTATATGTGTTGTTGTTTACTAAAACAATGTTCTTTTTCATGTTTAATTTAATATTTACACCAATTTTCATCATCGTGGCAGTTTTACCAGCCCCGCTCGGTCCGATAAAAATAATAACCTTCGGCTTGCATATTTCATTGTCAGTTTCCGCCGGAATCATTGAATTAATTGCCGCGCCGCCTATCATGGAAATCATTTTTTCAAACACAATGCAGTAAATATCTGAACTTAACGGCCGTTCATTTTTTATGTCATCGATTATAGGATCGATAATCCGGCCGATAATATCATTAGGAATATCACTTTCCATTAGTGTTTCAGTTATTTTCCTAACCTCGGCCAGGGCAAATTCCATACCATTATTTGAAACACGGTTCATTGAATTCACATTCATTACATCTTTCCCCCATTCAAATTTACGTTCACTTATAAACGTTCACTAAATATAAAAATATCCTCATTTCTACCGTATTCTAAGTTAATTCAAGCATTTAGCTATTAACGAAATAAGAATATTTTTTATAAAAAAATTATACCATAAAAATAAAAAAAATGAACAAAATTTCAGAAAATAATTTATATTTTTTTAGAATTGCATTTTCAAATGTTTTTCAATTGAACGGCACCTAAAGGGGATAAAAAACTTTTTTCTCGCTCACTTGGTCCTCGGCGCCTGTCCAGACCTTCGACCACAAGTGCGCATTTTAATTAGGTTATGATAAGGGGGCGGCTAAGGAATTATTCCTTACCGCCCCCTTTATAATCCCCCACCCATCCTGATACTTTTTTATTTTCTTGCCTTTAATATCGTTTTTAAGATTTTTTATTCTTTTGCGTTTTTAATTTGTGCAAAGCGCGGCTAAGCCGCTTGCTTTGCACAAATTCAGCAATCGCGTAAGTTTATGCTTTCGCATAAGCTTACGCGAAGCTTAATTGCTAAACACTTTGAAGGCTTTATTGGCACGTTTCACGTGCCGAAGGACAACTGTTCCCTTCGGCCGCAAACGTTATCATATAATCATATCATAAATTCGCGCGGCCGATTGCCGTGTTTCATCGAACGCGCAGCGGTCGATGAAACTTAAGACATAACAACAACAAAGGCAAACGACAGCATCGCAAAAACAACGGTAGATATAGCCGGGATTAAAAAGGGGGGCTAGGGGGCATTCAAAGGGGGATTGCCCCTTTGTTGCCCCCAGTCAACACCCAACCAAAATATCAACAATTCCAAAATAAAAAGCGCCGGTTAAGTTATTAACCAGCGCTTTTTATATACAATTATTATTGCGGTCACATTAATATTTTAGCCTTCACGGAAGCAGACACCGTAGCCGCCGCGCGGGTATTCCCATTCGAGGCCGCATTTAATACAGGCGATTCTGCAGGAGCCGCATTCGAAGCAGCCTTCGAACGCGAATATTACTTCGCCTTTTTCGTTTAATTTGTAATTTTCTACCGGGCAAATTGTGAGGCAGTATTTTTCAGCGCAGTCTTTGCAGACTTCCGGTTTAATTTTAATATGCGCGTTGCCGGTATCGACTTTAAATTTAGTAAGACCGACTTTATCGTCAATTGTAAGTTTTTTCATTTATAACCTCCGTTAAATTAACTCCATATAAAAGCCCTGAATGCGTTGAAGCCGTCTTTAAAAAGCTGCGGCAATGAGACGCGGTTCCATACTTTCTTGAATATTTCCTTCTGGTGGAATGATTTTGGATGCTCATCGACAGTGAAATATTCACGAATGACATCTATAGGCAAATCCATATATTCTTTGAAGAATTGAGGACATGAGTGCATTAACGCAGGCAGTTTGCGGTATTTTTTCATATCCGGCATAACGAATGTTTCGTTAAGGAGTTCGCCGTATTTCATGAGCGATTTAGCTGAGTAATCGCCGCGGCCCTTGGCCTGGATGACAGTTTTAGCGGCCATAACGCCTGATTCCATGGCAAGATTGGAGCCTTCGTGGTAAAGCGAAGTATTAACGAGAGAAGCAGCGTCGCCGCATATAAGTATATGGTCGTTAAAAAGCGGCGGAACTTTGCGGTAGCCGCCCTCAGGAAGAAGATGTGCGGCGTATTCGAGAGGCTCTGCGCCCTGGACAAGTTTTTTTATGTGCGGATGGTCCATAAATTTATCGAGCAGGTCATAAGGTTTTATTTTCAGCTTGCCGAGCATTTCGAGGGAAACGCCGAGGCCGACTGAGAGGCTTTCTTTGTTGGTGTAGATAAAACCTGAACCCATTAAGTTATTGGTAACGCCGCCGAAATATTCATAAGCGGCGCCTTCGTTGTCGGAGTTAAGGTTAAAGCGGTCTTCGATTTTTTCTTTAGGCAGGCCGAGGACCATTTTAACGCCAAGAACGTAGTCTGAAGGATGGAAATCCGAACGCATTCCTGCTTTACGCGCGAGGAGCGAATTAGCGCCGTCGGCGAGAATCACGCAGTTAGCGAGGAGGTCGCCGTCTTCGCGGCGCGATTTAACGCCGGCGATTTTACCATTTTCGTAAATAAAATCATCGACGACGGTTTCGTTAAGAAACATAGCGCCGGCTTCTTCAGCCTGAGCGGCGAACCATTGGTCAAATTTAGCCCTTAAGACAGTGAAGTTATTGTTATAAGGCGGCCTCGTAAAGTCGTCATAACTAAATTCAACGCCGAGAGCGTCTTTAGAATTCAAAGCAAGAAATTTGCGTTTACTGACGGGCCTTTCGACAGGCGCCTTTTCTTTAAAATCAGGTATTAATTTCATGAGCGAGTTTGTAAATAAGATACCGCCCATGACATTTTTCGCGCCAGGATACTCGCCGCGCTCAAAAACTGCCACTTCAAGGCCGGCTTTAGCGAGGGTAAGCGCGCAGGCAGTTCCGGCCGGGCCGGCACCGACAACAATAACATCAACTTTATCAGCCATTTAAATAGCCACCTTTCAATATTAGAAACAAGAATCCGTAATTTATTACATTATGTTAGTTAGTTATTCAAAAGTTTTTTTATCTCATTGGTAAGTTCCGGCAGAACCTGGAACATATCGCCGACAATGCCATAATCGGCAGTCTTGAATATGTTAGCTTCCGGGTCTTTATTAATAGCCACTATACATTTTGCGTTCTGCATTCCGACGAGGTGCTGTATCGCGCCTGAAATGCCGCAAGCTATGTATAATTTAGGGTTAACGCTTTTACCGGTCTGGCCGACCTGGTCATGGTGTTCGCGCCAGCCTGCGTCGACTGCGGCTCTTGAAGCGCCGACAACGCCGTTTAACGCGTTAGCTGCGTCTTCTAAAAACTTGAAATTTTCTTTCGAACCGACGCCGCGGCCGCCGGCCACGATAATATCGGCTTCGGTGAGATCGATTTTTTTAGAAACGTCTTTGATTATGTTCAGTATTTTAACTCTGTCATCAGCATTGAAAGATATGTTCATTTTTTCAAAAGCGGAACAATTGCCTTTAGCCGAGTCAGTGATTTCAGTGACATTAGGGCGCAGGGTAACCATGGCGGTATTGCTGTCTGTAAATGTCATGTGCGCGCGTACTTTGCCTGCATAAATAGGTTTTTCTGCGAGCACTTCACCGTTTGGCCCCTGGAAAAAACTTATATTATCAGGTATCAAAGCGATATCGCTTTTGCTTGCGATAACTTTAGCTACTTCCGATGAATTTGCGGTGTGTGAAAACATGACAAGTTCGGGATTAAGCTGTGTGATAGCAGTTTTTACGGCCTCGGCGTAATTTTCTTTTGAAAATACAGAAAAAGCGGCATTTTCAACTGAATATACTTTGTTAAAATTAAGGCTTTTAAGCTGAGTTTCAAGCGCCGACGCGTCTTCAGGCTTAGTGAGAAGCATGCCGTTAATCTCGGCTGAAGGCGCTAATTTTTTTGCGGCGCATATAAGCTCCATCGTGTTCTTTTTGATTTTCTGATCAGCGTGTTCTATATATATCAGTATTTTTGAAGGGATTTTCATTGTTTTTCTCCTCTATATACTTTTTATTTTTTATTCAGTAGGGTTAAGTCTAAAAAAACTCATTCATTAATAATGAATTTTCGTTCACATAAAAAGAAAAAAAACGGTTTTAGCGTATCTTATTTTGATTTTATGCGTTTAATTTTACATTTGCATTAATAATTAATATTATATGACTTTAGCTTCGCAGCGGAGAAGTCCGACTAATGTTTTAACGTTAGCCGGGAAGTCGCCGTCGATTTTCTTGCCGGCCGGTCTTGCAGGCGGCACTGCTATTTTAACAGTTTTTATTTTTGCAGGCGAATTAAGAGCAGGTTCTTCTTTTATTTCTTTTTTCTTGGCGGCCATTATGCCTTTCAATGAAGCGTATCTAGGTTCGTTAAGGCCTTTCTGGGCGGTGAATAAAGCGGGAAGGTTTGTGACTATGACTTCACGGCCAGATTCGCCTTCACGTTCAACCTGAGCGGTTTTGTTGTCAGGCGAAACGGTAAGTTTTAAAATACCGGTAACGACAGGAATATTAATAGCGCCGGCGACTAATGTCGGAACTATACCGAAATCATCGTCGACAGCTTTGATTCCTGAAAGTATAATATCGAACTGCATTTTAGCGATATATTCCGAAAGCGTTTTAGCGGCGGCGAACGGGCAGCTTCCCGAAGCGTTATCGCCGATAAGCACGCCGTCGGTAGCGCCGACAGCCAGGCCTTTTCTTATTGTCTCTTTAACTGTGCCGTCGCCGACGGTCACAAGTGTTACCTTTGAATTAGGAAATGCTTCTGAAAGTTTTATAGCTTCTTCTATTGCGTATTCATCGTAAGGATTTACTATATATTTAAAATCAGCTTTATCAACTGCTGTATTATCGGAGTTCAATTTTATTTTCGATTCGGTATCCGGCGTCTGTTTCATTAACACAAGGATATTCATTACAAATACCTTCCTTTTTCATAAATTTTGATATATTATATAAAAACAAAGCGTTAATGTCAAGTAATACTTTAATTAACGCTTGTTTTGATGATTTATTCCGTTCATTTTATATTTCATGTTCAGTAAGTGAAATAATACTTTAAAAATCAATCATTTATAATTGTTTCTTCATTGAAAAAATTACAAAAGTAAATTGAAATTACAGTTGAATTCGCCTCTGATTTTTAATCAAGTGTGAAACCGGATTTTTAATTTTAATATAGTAAAGCAGTCAAATAATTAGGTTTCACGACAAAAAAATGTGGATAAATTTATTTGTGCCATATTGAATTAAAAATTCAGTAAATAAAAAAACGGCGGCCGTAAATTTAAATATAACGGCGGCCGTTTTTGATATATAAAATTAAAATTATGAATTAAGCCGCGCTTATTTTAATAAGCTCGTCTATCGTAGTATTAGCTTTTCTCATCTTAGTTATTGTCGAACCGCGGAGCGTGCTCATGCCTTTAGCGATACCGACTTTTTTTATTTCGTAGAGCGAGCGGCCTTCGGCGATCATCGCGCGGATTTCATCGTCGATATCGAGGATTTCGTAAACAGCGGCCCTGCCTTTATAACCCTTGCCGCCGCAAACTTCACAGCCGCGGCCTTTATAAAATTTCATATCACGGTATTCATCGCCGGTAAGATCGGCGAATTTAAGCTGTTCTTCGGTAGGCGTGTATTCCTCGACACAATTAGAGCAGATGGTCTTTACAAGACGCTGCGCGATAACTTCGATGAATGCTGCCGCTAGAAGGTAACGGTCGATGTCGAGATCGGCCATACGGCCGATAACGTCGATAGCGTTATTGGCGTGAACTGTCGAGAACACGAGGTGACCTGTAAGAGCTGCTTTAACTGCTATATCGGCTGTTTCGTGGTCACGAATTTCTCCAAGGAGCACTATATCGGGGTCATGACGCAATATGGCCTTGAGGGCCTTTCCGAATGTGAGCGATCGTTCAGGATCGTTTTTATTGACATGGACGTTAATCTGATTCAATCCGGCGAGTTTATATTCGACCGGGTCTTCCGCAGTAATGATTTTTGTTTCGGAATCGTTCAAAGTCTGGAGCGACGCGTAAAGAGTTGTCGTTTTACCGGAACCAGTAGGCCCTGAAACAAGGATAATTCCGTAAGGGCGCCTGATGGCCCTGTTAAAACGCTCGAATTCGTCATCGCTGAATCCGAGGGCTTTAAGGTCAAGTTTTAAGTTATCTTTCGACAATATACGAAGGCAGGCGCATTCGCCTTCCGCGCACGGAATGATAGACACACGGAAGTCGACGCTTTTTTTGCCGAGTTTAATGGTAAACGCTCCGTCCTGCGGGATCTGCCTTTCGGCTATATTAAGGTCGGACATAATCTTGATACGCGATATCATGGCCGGGCCGGCTTTTTTTGCGATCGTCATCTTTTCAAGAAGCGTGCCGTCGACGCGAAAGCGTACAAGCACTTTGGTTTCCCAGGCTTCGATATGAATATCCGAACATCTTTCGCTTATCGCCTGAACAAGTATTTTATTAACCAGCATTATAATAGGCTTCTGATCGGCCTGCTGTTTTAATATATCGGCTTTGGCGCCTTCGTCTTCGTCGCCGCTGTCGAATTCGAGGTTAACGTCAGAAACCGCGTCTTCTGCGCTTAATGGTTCCTTGCCTTCTTCGCTGGAAGGCTGTTCGGCGGCTGCCGACGGTTTATCTTCAATGCCTAAAAACGCCCTTATCTGCTTTGAGGTCGAAAGCACATAGCCTATTTCATAGCCGGTAATTGTGGCTAATCTATCAATAAGCTCGTAATTAGTAGGATCTGAAATAGCTATAGTAAGGGTTTTATTAACGATTTCAAGAGGCACGAAATCGCCTGTCTGCAATAAATTAGCCGGCACCGAGCGTTTAGCCTCATCTGAAACCGTAACATCTTTCAAATCAATGTACGGAACATCAAATTGCTTGGCAAGAGCAATCGTTAAATCTTCTTCAGTAATGTATCCGGCCGCTAAAAGCGTCTGGCCCAGGAGTTGATTTGTCTCCTGCTGATTCGCGAGGCCCCATTCTAACTTCTGTTCGTCTATGACGCCCATTTCAATTAAAATTTGACCGATCTTCTTTTTTCTTAAAAATTCAGACATAATTTAACGCTCGACGGCTGCGCCCCTTTCAAAACTGGTTTTAAAATTTTATTTGATTTGTAAAAATCAAAAGCATTAATTTCAAAGCTTTATTTCTTTTCTTTTGCTTCAGCTTCGTCTTCCATAAGGCTGACATTTTTCGAAGGTATAACGGTAGAAACAGCATGTTTGAATATAAGCTGCTGGCCCAGGTTAGTATTCAGCATTATCGTGAACGTATCGAACGAAATAACATTTCCCATTATTTTTACACCATTCGTGGTATAAACGGTTATAGGCACTTTTTCTTTGCGAACCGCGTTTAAGAATACATCCTGAATATTAATCTTACTCATTTCCACTAACACTCCCCAAAATTTTATATTTTTGAATCAACTTTTTATTTGATATGATTTTCAATCAAGCGCGCCATGCGCTCGAATATTTTTTTATCGTTTGATTTATTTTCGTCCTTATTAAACCAATTGTCAATTTTAAAGCGTTTAAAGTATGTTTCCTGGCGCTTGGCATAATTTCGCGTATTCTGTTTTACCATCGCCATAGCCTCGTCCTTAGTCTTACGGCCGTAAAAAAACTCGACGCACTCCTGATATCCTATAGTTTTCATGCCCGGCGCCAATTCGCCGTAACCTGAATTTAAAAGGCTTTCAACTTCATTTAAAAGACCGTTTTTAAACATGACTTCGACACGCAGGTTTATGCTATTATATAATAATTCACGGGCTTTTGTCAATCCAATTATTAAATAATTATAGTTATTATTAATTATTTTCTTATCCTTGAAGCTTGAAAACGGCCTGCCGGTAAGCTCCGACACCGAAATTGCCCTGACAAGCCTCTGCCTGTCATTAAACTTTATGCGCGCAGCAGATTCAGGATCGAGTTTATTAAGCATGGAAACCAATTTTGCCGTTTCAAGAAGCTCCAGCTCTTCCCTTAAATTTTTCAGCTTATTTTCGCCGACTTCCGGTATAGCCGAAACTCCGTTAACAAGCCCGTCAAGGTAAAATCCGGTTCCGCCGACTATGAACGGCACTTTACCGCGCCCGAGAATTTCCTTTATTATAGGCGCGGCGCATGACGCAAAATCGGCATAAGAAAAAGATGAATCAGGATAGATTATATCGATCAAATGATGCCTGATTCCCTGCATTTCTTCGGTGCTTGGCTTGGCCGTGCCGATATCCATCAACTTGTATATCTGGCGCGAGTCGCATGATATTATTTCCGCGTTGAAAAGCTTCGCCAATTCTATTGAAATTGCCGTCTTACCAGAAGCTGTGGGGCCTATAAGCGCAACGACATTCGGTATGCCGCCGGCATTTTCTTTACCGTGATTTTTGTCTGAATTCATATTCATATATCCTGCGTATAAAACTACACGCGTGTTAAATTTTGCCTATCTTATCGATAATCCTGCGGGCCATCATATAATACAAAGCGGTCACTGTCAAAAGCATTTCAGGCGCCAAAAATGAAATATTATAAACAAATGAATACCACGGAGTGGCCTTAAAAAATAAAAGGCCGGACAATATATGCAGCGCGAGCTTAACAAAAAAAGCGGCAACGACGCTCAGCGCAAGCCTGATTCCAATATACTTGCCACCGAGCGCGGAAATTGCGATCGAAGAGTAAGCAAGCGGATAATCGAGAACCGCCTGGACCGGCCCTACGATATATCCGGTAGTGATAATTTCAAGTACGCCCAGCAAAACACCGGTTATTATTCCGGCCTTCGCTCCCTCAGCTATCGATATTATAGCGAGCGGAACACATACAAGCGTAACCGATCCGCCCTGCGGCATTTTATAAATTCTAATCTGGCTCAATATATATGCCATTGCCGCGACAATGGCGCATTTTACAATTAAATTTGTTTTACTGCTTACTTTCAGGCTGCTTGTCATTATAATATTTCTCGATCTTCTTTTCTAAAACGTCAATTTTATTCTGAATTGAATTGGCAAAACGCATATCTTTTTTCTCGTTAGCCAGCAAAACCGCCTCGCGGTATTTTTCAACAGACTCTTTATATTTAAAGGTATTTTCATAAAGTATCGCGAGAGCGAGAACTGTTTCAATATTATTAGGTTCGAGTTTATAGGCCTCCAGAAGATTTTTTAACGCCAGCGGAGTGTTTTTATATCCTGAATATATGACTCCCGAAAGGTAATAAAGCCTTGGATTGGCCGGAAATTTAGACGCGCACGCCTTGATCTGGGTAAGGGCGTCGTCGTATTTTTTCTCGTCAATCAAAATATTTATAAGGCTTTCATACGCAGTCTGATTGGTCCCGTCCGCCATTATCGCGCGCTTGAAATTTTCAATCGCCGACTTGCTGTCTTTAAGATTATAAGACAGCACTCCGAGCATTTCATGGACCTGCGAATTGTTAGGCGCAAGTTCTTTAGCTTTTTGCACTACCGCTTTTGCCTCATTGAGCTGTTTGTTTTGAATCAATATACGGCTCAAGCCGAGGTAGGCCGAATATTCTCCGGGAAATGTCGTAATTATGAACGCGTATGCTTTGGTCGCCTCTTCAAGATTGCCTTCGTTATATATACAATCGGCCATTCCCAGGTGCGCCTCTACGCAATTCTGGTTAGCCCTGAGCGTTTGTTCATAATAGCTTCTGGCCGACCTGAAATTCTTCCGAAATCTCATTATATTGCCGAGATTCAAATTTGCCATCTCATGTTTCGGATTCATACGCGCGGCTATGTCAAAATGAATAATCGCGTTATTAATATCATTTATGTTCTTGTAACAGAGCCCGACTTTGTAGTTTGTCTCGGCATCCTGGCGAAGGCTGAGAGATTTTTTGAAAAAGTTAATAGCCTCCTCGAAATTTTTCTTGTTAAGATAAAGTTCGCCCAGAAGCTGGCTGGCTTCGATAAAATTCGGCTCAGTTGACAAGATTTCACGCAATTTGGATATCGCCTGGTTTTGTTCGCCGCGCCCTATAAGTTCATATACATAACGCAGCCTGCCTTTATTTATCTGCTTGTTTTTTTCGATAACATCAGGCGGAAGATCGGCCTGATTATCGGTATCGCCGCGATCACCTAATTTTGCGAACGCTTTTTTCGTCTGATTCCTAGAAATACTGCCGTCATTCATTTGACCGGCCTGGCCGGAAGGCGTAAAATCCTGGTTATCGGACTTAAATCCGCGCGCGTATTCAGTCCTCAATATTTGTTCATATTTTTGATAATCCTTATTTTCAGGATATAATTCCTGCAGCTTCTTCAGCTCCAGAAGCGCCCTCTCGATATCGCCGTTCTTAGCGTAATATTTCACTATGTTCATAAACATATTATCGGTAAGGACCATCGATTGCGCCCATAACACTCCGGAATTCAACGATAATTCCAGCACCGCGAATAAAATGAACGCTTTAAAAAAAGCTGAACATTTATTTTGAATGTACGTTTGTTCATGTTTTAACGTCATTTATTTTCCACCTGTTTCCTGAAGAAATTATAAAAAAATTGACTGTTCACAGCGCGGCCAGAATTTTAGCCGCAATTTCATTCATCACCATATAGCCTGAAGGGGTTAATTTCAAAAACTGCCCTTTATTATAAACCGCCAGCTTATTTTTATCAAGCAATTCAAAAAAATTTTTAAGTTTATTTTCAATCCCGCCAAATTTTTCAGTTCCGATATTTTCAACGCCAATTCCTAAATAAGTCCTTAAAGGCAAAATCAAAGCTTCTTCGTCTTTTTCAGCCTGCGTAAGCGTTTCGATTTCGTGGCATACTTCGCTGCCCATGTCTTCATTAAGATATTTAAATATATCTTTGCAGTTAGTCCGGCGCTTGAAATTATCAGTTGAAACTGCTGACGTGCCAAAGCCCATATAATTTTTTAAAAGCCAGTACGAAAAATTATGCCTGGAAATATAATTTTCATTTTTCGCGAAATTAGAAATTTCATATTGTAAAAAGCCCTTTTGCCGCATAAATTCGCCAAATCTTATATATTCGGCGGCCATTTCATCTTCGCCGGCGATCAAGAGCCGGCCTGACAATATATCATTTTTAATAGGCGTATTATCGCAAAGACCGAACTGATAAGCCGATATATGCGTTATTTTATCAAAAGGGACATTCGAAAAGTCGACTAAATTAAACTTTTGGCCTTCAGCCTGAGGAATGCCGAGCATCAGGTCGATGCTTATATTTTTAAAACCAGCGTCACTCGCCATTTGAACAGCGTCATCGGCGGAACGTTTATCGTGCGTCCGCCCTATTACCTTAAGCACTTCATCGGAAAAACTCTGAACCCCGATTGAAATCCTGTTAAACCCTGCATCGAGACATTTTTTATAATCTTCCAAATTAAAAACCGAAGGATTTGTCTCGACAGTTATTTCACATTCCCCGTCCAGAACACAAAATTCTTTGATTTTTTGAATAACGGATAAAAGTCGGGCATTCCCGAGCATAGTCGGAGTGCCGCCGCCAAAATATATAGTTTCAACAGCACTTTCAGGTTTACCGAAAATTCTGAACCTTGATTCAATTTCAAATAATAAACGCTTAAGATATTTATCCAAAAGATCTTCTCTTAAAAATAAATCATCATTAAGCGCTATCGATGTGAAATCACAATATTTGCATTTTTTCAGGCAAAACGGAATATGTACGTATATATGTTTAACTTCCAAATTACTTACCCATTATGAGGTTTTTCAAGGAATCCATAAAGCTTGCTTCAGATTTAGGCACTTTTAAATTCTGTCCTGTAGTTTTGTTTATAATCTCATAAAATTTCGAGGTAACCACCGAACCTGGAGCGAACTTTAAAAACGGCACTCCCGCGTCTATCGCTTTACGCATTGCCGCGTATTCGTTTGGAACTGAATTTTCGACTTTCATTTTTATGAAATTTTCAATATCCGCAATAGACATTGCCGACAAATTATCATCGCGGTTAAGCATTATAGATATTTTATTTTCAGGATATTCGAGCGATTTCATAACGTCGAGGCATTTACGCGTATTTCTCAGGCAAAGCGTATCAGCGGTCATTACGATCATGATATGGGTTGAAATATCCATAGCCATAAGCGTAATATCGGTAAATGAAGACGGCGTGTCGATTATTATGTAATCAAAAAAACCTTTTAAATTTTCAAGATACGTTTTCAATTCTTTCGCTTTGACAAGTTCAGCCTCTTCCGGTTTCTTTGGCGCAATCAAAGCTCGCAAATTAGGGGCATAAGTCGCAAGATACGGCGACATATTGTCAAAACTTTTTACCTGCACTTCTTTTGACATATCAGCTATTGTCTTATCGTGTTTAATATCCAGAAGCATGTCAACGGTGCCCAGTTCAAGATCAAGGTCAACTATTAAAACTTTCAAGTCGGTACCCTGGGAAAGCCCGTAAGCGAAGTTCGTTGAAAATGAAGTACAGCCGGCGCCGCCTTTAGGCGAGAAAAATGTTATTACCTTCGCTTCCTTTTCGGCGACAGTAGTCTGTACCGTGGATTTTCTCATGCGGTCGCTCATGAAACGCATAATCTTCAACGAAATTGCAGGATTCAAAAGCATTATGTAACCAAAGTTTTTTTGCGTAATTTTATAGAGCTTGCAATCTTCGAAACATAATGCTGTAGCCATTCTCGGCGCTTCCTCTAAAAGCGCCATTTCACCGAAAAATTGTCCTTCGGTCAAAATATTTAAGGTTTTTTCCTCGTTATCTTCACGTTTGGATATCTTTACTTTTCCCTCGATAATAATATAAAAAGCGTCGCCCTGGTCGCCCTGGCGAAATATAGTGGTCCCGCGCGTAAAAGCGACTTCTTCAATAATTTCCTTTATTTTCTCAACGTGGCTGTCATTTAAACTCGAAAATATAGGTATTTGTTTTAAATCCATGTAAGGCTCCTTGAAAATTTATATTTTTTAAGAATATATTTTAGCAATCTCAATGTTTTTTTATTTATTTCATGACGATGAAACTTTATTTTGGTCATAAATACTCAAACGGTCGCCGACCGACAGGGTATTTTCTTTCAAATATCCTGCAGGCAGTTCAAGAACGCTTTGCGCTTCCCTGACTATCCAGCATAATCGCCACGGCTTAAAATCTTTAATTATTTTAACAATCCTGTTATCTTTATCTAAAAAATAGCAGTCAATGCTCATTCTCATAAAAAACGAATGAATCGAATTGCACGGGGTTATAAGAGCGCCGTCAAAACCATTCAAACTTTTTCTCATCATCAAGCCCATAAACCGTTTTAAAAAAGTATTGCAATTAATAATTTTATCAGATATCAAAAATCCGCTTTCAGATATAACTTTTAACATAATAGACCTTTTTTGTCAATTTTTTATTTTATATTTATTTAGGAAACGCCCTGATAAATTCAAACACGACGCCGCCAAGCAATACAACCATGATAGTTGGAAATATGCATCCTACCATCGGGAAAAGCATTTTGACGGGCGCCTGCATCGCGAGTTCCTCGGCGCGCTGTCTTTTTTTCAAACGAGCCTGCGCGGACTGAATTTTCAATACCTTAGCGACCGAAACACCGAGCTGATCTGCCTGAATAACCGCTGAAATAAATGAACTTAAATCAGGAACGTCCATTTTATCGGCAATCGCTTTAAGCGCTTCCTTGCGGGTGCGCCCCATCTGCATTTCCTGAAGCGCGCCGCGCAGTTCTTCCGCGAGTGCGCCCTTGAATTTTTGAACAACTTTGGAAAGCGCGATATCAAAACCGAGGCCGGCTTCAACGGAAACGGTGAGCAGGTCAAGGCAATCAGGCAAAGTCTTTACAATTTGGTACTTGCGGTCTTCGGCAAGGCGCTGGATATATATCCTCGGCCCCAAAAAAGACAGGACAAAAATCACAAGCGCCGGTATCATCATGCTCTGAAACGGCATTTTTATCAAAAGTCCGAAAATAAAAAATAACGGCGTCGGCACGGCGATCACTGCAATTTTCAATACCTGGAATTCGGTGGCAGTCAAGCCGCCGGGGTTACCCGCCTGCGCAAGTTCTTTTTTTAACTGCGAAGCGCTGTCAACTTTATTTCTTTTACTCAAGAAATTGGCAACGCCCGTTAATATTGGTTTTATTATACGCTCAAAAAAGGATTTTTGAAGTTCTTCATCTTCGAGCGGATTAACTTTCGGCTTGGATTTTCCGCCATCTTCCTTTTTGCCTGAAAATTCTTCCAGCCTCGAGATAACATTATTTTTTGGCGCCGGCGTAAGTATCATAACAAGAGCCAGCACAACACCTATAAGCAATACTATGGTAACAAGATTCAATGTAAAATGCCTCCGATTAAAATATCCTTCCAGCCGCTGAAAATTATACGTCGATATTGGTTATCTTTTTTATTATAAGCGCGCCGACTCCCATCATTACTCCGCAGCCGATAAGGGTATACCAGCCTTTAAACCAGCCGCCCTCGCCGGCCGTGCCAAATAAAAACTTATTGACGAAATAATCCGGATTCATGACATAAATTGCAAAACCAAGCAAAAAAGGAAGGCCGGTAATAACGTAGCCGCCCATTCGCGCCTGTGCGGTAAGGGTTGTAATCTGGCCTTTAATTTTTATTCTTTCACGTATCGTGTCGGCAATCTGGTCCAGAACGTCCGAAAGATTACCGCCGACTTCGCGCTGAATCAGAACGACAGTCACAAGAAGGTCAAAATCGTCATTTTCCATTCGTTCGGACATGTTTTGCAGCGAATCCTCAAGCGCTACGCCAAGCGAGTTTTCGCGCACGACTTTTTTGAATTCGGTCGACATCGGAGCCGGCGCCTCGCGCGTTATTAATTCGATAGCCTGTAAAAATGAATAACCAGCTTTAAGCGAATTAGATATAAGGCCGAGAGTATCGAGAAGCTGATCGCCGAACATTTGTTTTTTCTTCGCGCGTTTTATCGCAATCCACAAAAACGGCAGATAAGCGGCAATTACCGACATAATAAGCCCGAGCATAATGCGCTGCAAAAACAGGCATATTACAATCATAGGGATAGTCGCGAAAAAAAAGACGAACGCCATAAATTCATTGGCACGCAAAGGAATATCGGCCGCCGAAAGCTTCAAGGCAATTCGTTCTTTAATTTTTTCAGGAGTTATAATAGAACCTATGTTTTGCAAGAAATCGCTTTTTTTGACTGCCTCGCCGGTAGCTTCAACAAGCACCGGGCCCTGAATGACATTGGAGTTCTGAGCTGTCACAAATTTATCAAGTCTATCTTTAACGCTTTCCTGGCGTTTGGCCACTATTTGGTATGAGCTGATAAGCACAAAAAATAAAGCTACCAGTATTAAAAATATCAGCCCCATTATTATTAAAGATGACATTAACAAATTCCCCTTTATTATTGATTACTTACAAAAAAACAAAATAAAAGTCATGCGGGTATTTTAGTAAAAAATCTGAGACATGACTATAATTTTTATTAAATTACCAGCCGCGCTTGCTGTCCATAAATATATCGGCAGGCAGCTTAATGCCTTCTTCTTCGAATTTAGTAATAAACTTAGGCCTTATGCCTGTCGGTTTGAGACGGCCGATTATTTTTCCCTTCTCGTCAACGCCGTATTGCTCAAACACGAAAATATCCTGAAGCGTTACAGTATCGCCTTCCATACCCTGTACCTCGGTTACGGCGACAACCTTACGCGAGCCGTCTTTCAGACGCGTCTGCTGCACTATTACGTTAACAGCTCCGGCAATCTGTTCGCGGATAGCTTTAATCGGCAGGTCCATACCTGCCATCATAACCATCGTTTCAAGACGAGCTATCATATCGCGCGGAGTGTTTGCGTGGCCCGTAGTCAGCGATCCGTCATGACCTGTGTTCATGGCCTGAAGCATATCGAGTGCCTCACCGCCGCGGCATTCGCCTATTACGACTCGTTCCGGCCTCATACGAAGTGAGTTTTTAACGAGCTCTCGTATTGAAATCGCGCCCTTGCCTTCGATGTTCGCCGGCCTGGTTTCAAGCCTTACGACATGCGGCTGCTTAAGCTGCAATTCAGCGGCGTCTTCTATGGTTACTATTCGTTCATCTTCCGGAATGAAACCCGACAGGACATTCAGCAAAGTTGTTTTACCGGAGCCGGTACCGCCCGACACGACTACATTGAGCCTTGCCTTAACGCAGGCTTCTAGAAAATTAGCGGTTTCACGCGTCATCGAGCCGAAATTGATAAGGCTGTCTATTGTAAGGGCGTCTTTTTTAAATTTTCTTATTGTTATGGTCGGGCCGTTCAAAGCCAGCGGCGGGATAATAGCGTTAACACGGGAGCCGTCAGCCGGGCCGCCTTTGATACGCGCGTCGACTATAGGCGACGATTCGTCACAGCGCCTGCCGAGAGGAGCTACGATTTTTTCGATAACTCTCATAACGTGAGCGTTATCCTTAAATCTAATATCGCTTAGTATTAATTTACCCTTTTTTTCTATGTATATCTGGGAGGGTCCGTTGACCATAACTTCCGAAATATCAGCATCCTCGAGTAAGGGCTGAATAGGACCGAGGCCGATTACCTCGTTAATTACTGAATTTATTATAAATGACTTATCGGTTGACGGAAAAGAAAAACCTTTTTCAGCCGCAACCTGTATATAAAATTCCTCTAAAATAGGTTTTAATTTTGCCTTTTTTTCTTCTTCCGACCTTATTTTCAAAAATTCTTCATCTATTTTTTCAACAAGCTTGTTTTGAAGCTCGCTGCGCATAATCTCCGCGGGACTTTCACGATCGCCTGGCTGAGCCGCTCCAACTTTACTTTTATCCGCATCTTCGGCGCCTTCATTCGAAATTCTCTTCAAAAGACTCATTATTCCACCTCATAAAAAAACTTTATCATTATGTCACGAGCATGATAAAGATAATAATTTAATTTGTCAATTTATTCGTAAAAAAGTTACTATTGTAAGTTATAACAAAAACAATAAAAAATCAATGGATATTTTATTATTTATTAAAAAACATTGAATTATAAGTTATTTTTATATACATTTTAGTTTTTGATCAATTTTTTAAAGAAGTTTAAAATATTTTTCGCATCGTCAGCTTGCGCCGGCTTATCGCTGAAAAACTGCTTATCTTCATCGGTAGCTACAAATTGGGCCAGGTCGAATATTGCCTTTACAATCGGAATGTCAAATTTCATATCCGTGACAAAAGGCATGCCGTTATTAAGCGATGAAACCACTCTTTCACCGTCTGACGGAATATAGGAACTTATTTTCATAAGCTTGGATTCAACCATGGACGGTTCAATTCCCATTTTCTGATAAGCCCTGTTTAAAACCAAAAAAATATTTTCTTTCGGATACTGAAGGTCTTTTAAAATTTCTAAAGTAGAGACTAAATTTTTTATGGTTGTAACTTCAAGGGTAGATATGACTAAAAGCACATTTGTGAAATCAATAAAGGTGAGTTCGTTTTCGTTAATAAAATTGCTTGTGTCGATAATCAGGTAGTCAAAATTTTTCTTAAGGCATTCAAGAATATTTCCTAAAAAAAGCCCTCTTATCTCTTCGGCGTATTGCGGCTGGGCAGGTGCAAGAAGCACTTCAAGGCCGGACGAGTGTTTGGCCAAAAATTCTTCAAGCACGTCAATCGAAAGTGTTTTAGGTTCGCCCATTTCTTTTATAAGTTCGTATATTGACTTATTCTGCGTAGGATTTAAATTTAAAAGCCAGCCTATATCTCCGAATTGAAATTTGGCATCCATAAGCGCCACGCGGCGGTCGTGTTTTTTTAGAACGTTAGCAAGCATTACTGCAAGGTTGGTAGCTATCGTAGATTTACCGACGCCGCCCTTTGTCGAAAATATGGTTATTATTTTTCCGGACCGCTGCCGCGCTGATTTTCCGCCCGCGACGGCATCGATAGCGCGTTTAGCGTTTACGGTCTTCTCGTATGCTGAATGAATTGAGTTGGAAAGTTCGTCGTTTTTTACCGGCAATACCAAAAAATCTGAACATCCGGCTTTCATCGCTTTTCTTATTTTGTTTATATCGGAAGTGAACGCCACCGATATAACGCTTAATCGGCCAGAATTTACGTCATTTTCAATTATCTTAAATAACTGCATGTACGTATCGTCGTCAAAACTTAAATCCAAAAATAAGACATCCACCTGGGAACTGGAATAAGCCGATAAAAACTCAGTTTTAGTTTTTACAGTCCCGCATACTTCGACATTCGCAATATCTTTTGCCTGCGGCGTAAGCATGTCTATTAACGCCGCATCGTTTCCGGCTATAAGTACTTTTATTTTCTTATCACTCATCTACTGTTTCACTAGCTTCCATTTTCATACTTTAAACTAAAAACTAACCGTAATGTTTATGTTTAACTTTGAATTGACAACAATGACTTATTAAATATTTCGCATATCATATAAATAAAGCCGACTTATAATTTCCGCCATTATTTACATGAGTAAAAAACTCTTATTTAAGTTATAATATTACTTAAGGGTACATTATATCAAACCTTACAAAAAAAATCAATAATTTAGGTTTTTATTGCTAATTTTTTATTTTAGGCTCGGCATATCTGCTTTTAGTTATAGAATTTCTTGACTTTAATGTTATAATTAATTATAATATCGAACTATCATGCACGATATATATATTCTCACGCCATTTTTAATAACTTTTTTTCTTGTTTTACTGGGCTTTTTCGTTTATGAACGCGATACGGCAAATCCTAAAAATTATTTTTTCCTTTGCCTTATGTGTATATTTATGCTTTTCAACCTTTTCGAACTTAAGGCATTTATGTCGCCGGCCGTAGAGACTTCGAAATCATTTGTAATGGCTCAAACTCTGCCGCTGCTATTTTTTCCGTCAATTCTTTTTTGCTTTTATAACGCTTACTTCGATTTTATAAAATTTAAGTCAGACTGGTCTTACCTCTTGATAATACTTCCATTTTTATTTATCTTTCTGATATTTTCAAAACTGCTCGACCAGAATTTCATAAAAATCGGGATTACATCTTTTACCAGCGGCTATATTATAAGGCCGGGAGCCTCCCTGCTGACAATAGCGTCAACATATACAGCCTTTATCCTGGCTGCTTTTACTCCGTTTTTCTACCTGCGCAAGACTCATAAGGAACAATCCGCGCGTTATAACGAGGCTAAGTCTTTATTCATAGCCGTAGCGCTCCCGTTTGCAGTTTTCCTGGCAGCGCTTGTATATTACAAAGCGATTTTTATCGGATTTTATAATAACGATTTCATATATCCGTTCGGGCTTTTGCCTTTGGCTACACTATTTTCAGCGTTATTGCTCGGTTTTTCAATAATCAAATACAAGTCTTTCAGCGTTTCAATAATTTTTAATAACGCGCTCGTTTATTCGGTCCTTACGATTTCAATTTCAGCCATTTACGTAATAATACAAAATTTGCTCGAAAATTTTTTCCAGGGCATTTTTAAATCTAACAGCACGCTTTACGGCGTAGTTTCAGCGTTGATAGTTTCATTTATATTCGAACCGCTTAATTCGCAAATTAACCATTTTGTAACTAATCTGATTGATTTCTTTAATTCGCTGAACCAGCCAGGTCCAGAAAATCAAAATACCGCCAGTGAAGAAAAAAACCAGCCTTTTGCCCTTATTTCAAACCTGCACATACCATATATAACATTTGCAGTGTGTTTTCTGGCGGTTTTATTTTCCTCAAAACTGCTTCCTGATTTACCGCCGAAGCTCGCGTTTTTAATATCGGCATTTTTTTTATCAATTACAGCCTTAAATATAATTTTTAATATTTTTAAACTGCCGTTTAATATGACCGCATACATAATAATGGGGTTTTTATTCGCCTTAACACATGTCTTATTCATATCGATAACATTTGACGTCAATTTTTATACCGAAGCGTTCGGAATATTAATATCCGCACTATGCCTTATAACCGCAGCCGCTGTCATCGGCAGGATAATATCGGTACGTATAGACGAAAAACAATATATCCTTCCGCTGTGCCTTATGGCAGCTATCGCCGATTTATGGTCGGTATTTTACGGCGTCACATCTGAAATGGTCACACAAAAAGCTGCCGCATTAAATTATTTGCTGGTACGCTACCCATTCATCGGCGCAGGCGACCTAAGGCAATTCATCGGCATCTCCGATTTTTTATTCGCATCAATTTTTATGGGAGCGGCACTTAATTTTAAAATGAACGTAAAAAAAACATACATAAGTTTTATTTTTGGGCTTTTATTAACATTTTCGCTTGTCGTTATAACTAATAAAGGCATACCGGCCATACCGATCCTCGCTTTTACATTCATCGCGGCCAATTATAAAGACATGCTGCTCGACCGTGAAGGAATCAAGGCTTTGTTAATCGTAACCTGCGGTGCAGCCACCGTATTTTATGTCATAACGACTTTAAGGAGGCTTATTAATAAATAATGGCAGCCGAAAAAAATGTCACAAATAAAAATTATAAAAGGCCTTTCACGCCAAAGCCAAAAAAAGTATCTTACGCCAATGACGGTGAACCGTTAATTTCCGGCACAATCGAGCGCATTACTTATTATAATCCAGAGCATAATTACTGCATAGCAAAGGCGCGCTGTGAAAACGAAAAAGAACTGATCACGATAGTCGGCACATTCGCCTCCATTAACGTCGGAGAATACCTCGAGCTAAACGGCGAATGGATCACACATAAGGATTTCGGACGCCAGTTTAAGGTCAATTCGTATAAAGTAACGCTGCCGACAAGCGTTTTCGGAATAAAAAAATATCTCGGCTCCGGACTTATCAAAGGCATCGGTCCAAAAACCGCCGAAAGAATAACTAATCATTTCAAGGAAAAGACTATTGAAATCATCGACCGCGCGCCGCGCACTCTCCTTGAAATAGAAGGTATCGGCGAATGGCGGCTTGGCCAGATAATAGAATCCTGGAAGATGCAAAGCGAAATACGCTCGATCATGCTATTTTTGCAAAAATATGAAATTTCACCATCGCTTGCCATGAAAATTTATAAAAAATACGGCGACAGTTCGGTCGAAATTTTAAACAACAATCCGTATAAATTAGCCGAAGATATCGACGGTGTTGGATTTAAGAGCGCCGACAGGATTGCGCTTTCGATGGGAATAGCCGAAACCTCAGTCCAGCGCCTTCAGGCGGCCGTCATTTACGTCATTAATGAAGAAATTTCAGAAGGCCACGTTTTCGTAAAAACACAAAGGATTTTTGAAAAACTGAAGGAAATTGTGGATGTTACGATTGAGCAATTCACTACCCTTATCAATTCGATGTTAAGGGAAAAAATGCTTCTTTTAAGAAATGAAGATAATATTTATATAGAGCCGCTTTACATTTCAGAGGCTCGCGTCGCTAAAAATATTCTGAATATACTGAACACGCCGCCGAAGAAAATAATAACGGAAATCGATTCTATAATATCACGCATAGAAAAATCGTCGAAAATAAAATACTCTGAAATTCAGCTTGAAGCCATAACTAGGGCATTGACGTCTAAAGTTATGGTATTGACGGGCGGTCCCGGCACAGGCAAAACTACTACGATACGGGGCATCATACGCGCCTTTAAAATGCTCGGATTCTCCGTTTTACAATGCGCTCCGACAGGGCGGGCGTCAAAAAAAATGGAAGAATCGACGGGTGAAATTTCAAAAACAATACACCGCCTGCTTGAATTTACGCCCGGGAAAAGCGGTTTTGCCAGGGATTACAATTCACCGCTTGAATGCGACGTTTTAATATGCGACGAATCGTCAATGATAGATATAATTTTAATGAACCACCTTTTAAAAGCCGTTCCGCCGCATTCGAAAATAGTTTTTATAGGCGACATTAACCAGCTGCCGTCGGTCGGCCCGGGAAGCGTTTTAAAAGATTTCATACACTCAGGTGTGGTGCCGACCGTAGAACTTAAAACGATATTCAGGCAGGCCGAGGAAAGCCTTATCATAACTAATTCGCATAAAATAAATTCGGGCGAATTCCCGATATCGCCGTCAAAATCGAATGAAATATTAAGCGATTTTTATTTCATCGAAAAAGACGAACCGCCGGCTTGCGCCGCTATAATAAACAGAATGGTAACCGAAAGGATACCTGAAAAGTTCGGATTGAATCCGATCGACGACGTCCAGGTATTATGCCCGATGTACCGAGGCGAATGCGGAGTGATCAACCTGAACTCGGCGCTGCAGAACGCGCTGAACCGATCGACGCTCGAGCTGGCACATAAAACAAGGTTATTCAAGCTCGGCGACAAGGTGATACAGCTCGAAAACGATTATAAAAAAGGTGTATTCAACGGCGACATCGGGAAAGTGATAGACCTTAAGGTGCAGGACCGTTCGCTTATCGTTGAATTCCCGCTGGGCCAGGTGGAATATGAATATAACGACCTCGACAG
Organism: Candidatus Wallbacteria bacterium; assembly: GCA_041441465.1. Lineage (GTDB taxonomy): Bacteria > Muiribacteriota > UBA9980 > UBA9980 > UBA9980 > JASDSY01. Next base: position 35,427 of record JASDSY010000029.1, on the reverse strand, counting down.
CCTCGATCTGGCTTACGCTATTACCATACATAAATCGCAGGGTTCCGAATATCCGGCTGTCATAGTGCCGATACTGACATCGCATTTCATAATGCTCCAGCGCAATCTTTTATATACGGCCGTTACCAGAGCACGGCGGCTCGTAATTTTAGTGGGCTCAAAAAAAGCTATATACCTGGCGCTCAATAATAATAAGGTGCTGGAAAGAAATTCAAACCTGGCTAATTTACTGACGAATGGAGATCAAAATGCCCCTATTGAGTTTTAATAAAGTGTCATTTTCTTATGGCGCGTATAATATTTTAAATAACGTTTCGTTCATAGTGCGCGAAAATTCAAAAATCGGCATAATAGGCCGTAACGGTTCGGGCAAATCAACGATAGTAAAACTTTTAAGAAATGAAATTACACCGGACAGCGGCGAGATTATAAAAATGAAAGACCTTAATGTCGGATTCGTGCTTCAAGAAATAGACGCAAGACAAAACGGCATGACACTTCTTGAATTCATAAAAGCTGATTTTACAGAGTTATTTTCGCTCGAAGCGGACATCAACCGGCTGGAAAACGAAATATCGAGACACCAGGGCCATTCAGAAGCAAGCCCTGCATTCAAAGCTTTGATGCAGGAATATTCAAGAGCGGTCGACGCCTTCGAAAAGATGGAAGGCTATTCATTCGCGTCAAAAATGCGCTCGATACTTAACGGCCTCGGCTTTACACAGGACGAACATACCAAGCAGATACAGTTTTTTTCCGGCGGCATGAAAACGCGCGCGCAGCTTTGCAAACTATTATTAAAAAAGTATGACCTTATAGTGCTCGACGAACCGACCAATTACCTTGACACAAATTCGCTTGAATTCCTGGAAAATTTTTTAAACGCGTCGCCGGTTGCCGCAATAATTATATCGCACGACCGTTATTTCTTAGACTCGGTTTGCGGCTATATCCTCTATCTTTATAATAAGCAGATCGAGGAATTTCCCGGAAATTACACCGACTTCACCGAGATTTTCGAAATCCGCCAGAACCAGCGTATCGAAGAATACGAGCGGCAGCAGAATTTTATAAAAGAAACCGAAGATTTTTACAGGCAATATCACGCAGGGATAAAATCAAAAATGGCGCGCGGCCGCAAAAAATTTATAGACCGCATGGAGCGTCTCACCGATCCGCGAATCGATAAGCAGGCCGTAAAACTCGATTTTTCGGCAAATATGTCCAACGAGTCAGGCCGTGTCGTACTTTCCGCCAAGGGCCTCGCCAAAAGTTTCGGCAGTAAAAACCTTTTCAGAAACGGCGAATTCGAGGTAGCGCGCGGTTCGATAGTCGGGATAGTAGGCGGCAACGGCGTCGGCAAAACCACTCTTTTAAAAATGGTCCTCGGCGAGGAAAAAATCGACGAGGGCGGCATAACGCCCGGACATAACGTAAAATTTGGATATCAGGACCAGCTGTTGAGCGGACTTGACATAAAAAACAGGGTAATCGACGAAATCTGGAACATTAAATCCATGATGACGGAAGGCGAAGTCCGCAAGTACCTGGCGAAATTTCTGTTCAGCGGCGAAGATGTTTTTAAAAACGTATCCGCGCTTTCCGGCGGTGAAAAAAGCAGGCTTATACTGGCCAAAATTATAATGCGCGGCGCCAATACACTGATACTGGACGAACCTACAAACCATCTCGATATCGAATCAAAGGAAATGCTCGAAGAAGCGCTTTTAAGCTTCGACGGCACCGTGATATTTGTTTCGCATGACCGTTATTTCATCGACAAGGTCGCTAACGGCCTGATCGCAATAGAAAATCAAGCAATATCGTACTGCAACGGCAATTATACCTACTACCGCGAAAAACAAAAGGAAGCCGAAGAAATGAGAAAAGCGGCTTCCGCTAAAAATTACTCGAAACAGCCGGCCGCGGCTTCGAACGGGTCAGACGGCATTTCGAACAATGAATTGCCTAAAAAGCAGCTTTCGAAAAACGCCGAAAGAATAATACGCGAACAGATCGCGAAAGTCGAAAACGAGATAAGCGCCAAAGAATCCAGACAAATTGAATTCGAAACCATATTCAGCACGAATATGATGGGCGGCAAACCGCTTTCATACGCCGAAACTGAAAAATGCCACAAGGATTATCAGGCTTTAAAAAGTGAAATCGAGGCGCTTTATCTGAACTGGGACGAATTGAATAAATCGCTCGAAGAATAAAAAGATAAGTTTTACGGGTACTGAAATATGCTTAAAACGATTAAAAACACACAATTTAATAAGGCATTTACATTGATAGAAGTCATGGCGGTAGTGTTTTTTCTTTCAATACTGAGCGTGAGCGTAATCGAAGGCTACGAATACGGCGTGAAAAAAATGAAGGAAAATATGCTTAAAAACGAGCTTTTTTCAATCAGAAACGCCGTCGACCGGTATTATCTCGATAACCTTCGCGATAAGCCTGAATTAAAGCACCTTGAAAGGTTTCCAAAAACTCTCGATGAGCTTGTAAAAGCTAAATACTTAAGAAAAATACCGGCCGATCCGTTTACTGAAAAAGCCGACTGGAAAATTATTTATACGTCAGCCGAAACTTACAGGGTATATGATATAAAATCAAACGCCTCGGGAACGGCAAGCGATAAAACTCTTTATGCCGAATGGTAAAACAGAAAATAATTCAAGCCCAAATTTGTTAATAATAGTCATACTTAAATAAACATATTGAAAATTAGATATATTTGCAGGGTCATCTAAAAATAACCAAATTAAGTTAATAACATAAATATAATCAACTCTGATTTCCCATTAAAACGGCCCTTAAAAAAAGCTTTTAACAAGCATGAAACCGGAATCATCAATTAAATACAAAGCGCATTATAAAATAAAACGCAGTAATATAAGCGGAGCGAAAAAATGAATATAAAAAAAATAATATCAGTTTTTGGTGATATGTCAGCGGACTGCAACAGCAAAAAAAATATAAATAATTTTAAAAGGCCGTTCAATCGTAATCTTAACTCAAAGGCTTTTACGCTGCTCGAGGTCCTTTTTGTTTTAATGATAATAAGCACGCTTTATCTTACGGTGCAGCCGATGCTCGGAAATTCGGCGCAAAAAGCCAAAGAATCAGTATTGAAAAATAACCTGAGAACCGTGCGCGATGTAATTTCAAGATTTTATAAGGATAATCAGCGTTATCCGTCGGGCATAAACGAGCTTACCGAAAAAAAATACCTGATGTTCGCGCCCGTCGATCCTATAACCGGAAAAAATGACACCTGGATAATAGTCAATTCCGGGATTGGGAAAAATGATGTTTACGACATAAAATCGGGAGCGGCCGGAAAAACGACCGATAACATAGAATATTCAGAATTGTAATATTTATTGTGTTGATTTAATGTAAAAAATAAAAATTCAATAATAAAAAAATATCCCAAAATTGACAGCGGTTAAAAAACTATAAATTAAAAATAATGATTGAAGTATTTATGAAAAGACTACAATCAAGTTACAAACGCGGTTATGCCGCCGTAATATTACTGATGTTCGTCATTATTTCATCGATACTGGCGCAGAGAGTCTATGTCAATGCCGAAACATACGTCAAAAACGCTAAAGAAACGACTTTAAGACGCCAGCTTCTGGAATATAACATTGCAATAAAGCGGTTTTATGCCGAAAACAAGCGCTATCCGGAAACGGCCAAAGAACTGTCAAATTTTAAATGCTGCCTGCGGCAAGTCTATCAGGACCCGATGACTAATGAAAAAAATTTTCAGCTGATAAAAAATGAAAACGGCTGTTACGCCGTTTCAAATTCAAAATCGGAAAGCTTTTTAAAAATTCCTTATAACCTTCTTACTGTTGATATCACCGGCAAATTTGTGAACATAAGCAGATAATTTTTTAAGCGTATGAACCTGCCCGGCAAATGAAAAACTATCATTTTTTTATTTAACATGTAATAATTTAAGCTGTATTTTTTAGGATTAGCGGCCAGGCTCTTATATAAAAATATTTACTTTATTCGTTTTTACATCATGACGCGGCAGAAAATCTATGCCGCCGCGCCGTTAAAATTTTATAAAAACAGCATTATTCCTTCTTATTCTTGTTTCCGATGACGCTTATTGCAAAGCCGGCGCCGAGCATTATAAACGAAGCCGCTATCAGCATCGCCGCTTTGGCCATCGCGCTTATTTGCCTGTATTTTTCGAGAAGGCCGGCAGCCGAGTTATATACGCTTGAAATTGACGCGCATAATATGGCCTGCGAGTAATAAACTACAGTACAAACAAAAAAAGCAAGGCACCATTGGTTTTTGCGGCTGGCTATAACGAATATGTTAAAGGCGGTCATTAAAAATAAATTAATCCTGTGCGGGTAAATATAAACAGATTCGAAATAACTTATATTGATGGGCCGGCTGATAACCGCATAAGAAAAAACTATAATCATGACCCAGAATTCAAACATTCTGTTTCCGATATTTTCTTCGATAAAATCATAAAATAAAGATTGTAAAAAGAATGACGCCAGAAATATATAGGGCACAAAACAGTAATCATAATGCCTGAGCATCGGATTCATGGCCTGCAGGTCAGGATGAGCATTTAAAGCCACCTGAATAGGAAGCGCGATAAACGGAACAAGCAAAATAAATTTATAAAATATGCTTTCATTTCCAATGTATTCATTATAAATCTCTTTTTTCAGCTCAGGCTCATACCATGATTTTAAAATAACCGGAATCATTATCAATGACGCCGCGAGCCACACATAATAAAGTTCCCACCAGCCGGCATTAAAGCTTGCAGAATAATGACCGGATAAAATCAAATTCACATATTGCGGCGCATAATATATTATTGCAAATGCCGATATAGCGTAAAATAAGATATTGACACGCAGCGTAATTTTCAGCAGTTTAATGGTTATAATAAATTTTACAGCAGCCATGAGAAGGTAAATAATTGAAATAACAGCGCTTATCCATAAGTCATAACCGGCTTTGCAGACGCTTGAAATGGCCGATTGATACATGGTGACTTCGCTCATGAATAAAATAATAAAAAATAAAAGCAGCTTACCGTGAAAACTATTAATTTTTTTGACAAGTAAATATAAAGCCATTCCGAGCATTATTATTTCATATACGTTCTGAATAAGATAAAACGCTATCAGGTTGAAGAGCGAACCGGGACCGCGGCCGTTATTATCGATACTTACAAGATATAATCCCCAGAACATAAGAAATACGCTTATCAAATAAAGCGGGTTATTCTCGATAAACCAGCTGCGTATAGATTCGATAAAACCGCTGACGTCAGAAAACGAATTACCGCCGTCGGCGAGGTTATTTTCAGTGTTCTTTCCAAGATTACTTTGCGGATTTGAGGCAGGATCAGCATTTTTAGATTCTTCGGACTTTGAAACTAAATTAATTTCATCGGTACTCATAAAACACCACTCCTTCTTAATTCCGGCATTTTTGAATAAAACCTGAAATCGCCTTGAAATATAAAAGATTTCAGGCAAAACAAATAAAAATAAACGCCGGAACGAAGGCGCGAAATAAATAAATCGATAAAATGGAAAATTTGAAATAATAAAAAAGATAAAAAAATTGTAATAAGAATAAAATGAAAATCAGATAAGCCAGCCAAAATTGAAATAAAGAAAATAATAATTAAAAAGCCGATCTGGAATCATAATAATAAATAGGCAAAATAATAAAATATTATATAAACAAAAAATAAAGAAAATAATAAAACTATAAAATAATGGATATGTTTTAACTGCGCTCAAATATAACGGCCGCGAATAAAATCGTCATTAATAGGTGCCGTCAGAAAAAATGAAAAATTATCACTGAAAATAATTAAATAAAAAAATAATGACTTTTTTAAACGGAAATTTTTCATTTTAACTTTTGTAATCGCGTATTAACAATCAAAAATTTGCAAATTTCACATTTTTTTGCAAATGGATAAAGAGTCTTGAACGCACGCACTGTAAAAATTCACTCAAAAATCGCCTTAAGTCCGGGTTTTGAAAACTTATCCCTTTATTCAAAGAGCCGTTTTTATCAGCGGGTCTTTTCCAACCCTAATTCAATTATATCATAAGGTTCGTCAAAATTCTGTGTTTTTACAAAATTATTGTCAATTTTTTTTACCACATAGCCGTTCGGCAGCTTAGCGCCCTCTAAAGTAACAATAACATGGCCGTTCACTTCAATGAACGCTTTAACTTCATTATGTTTTCCGATTGAATATCCTACATAGCGCATCCCCTTGATTTTTTTTTGCGCCGTTTCCACTTCGGCGGTATCATTTTTTTGGATATTCTCAGAAACTTCCGCCACTTTATTTATAGTTATTTCATAACCTGTCAAAGTCTTGTTCCTGACGACTTCTACTGACGCGCTTTCAGGGGCAGGCGACTCGGCGGCTTTTTTAGGCTCGCGGTTCAAAACATTCGAATGCTCATCGGAAGTCAAAGTAAATATACTTTTGCTCTGACTTTTTTCGTCGATATCAGATTTATTAAACGATATCCTGGTATAATCATTCGAAAGCCCGCTCGAACTAACGGCACCTGAATTTTCATCGCTCAATTTTTTAAATCCGCTGAATGAATATAATTTATACTTAGCCTCGAATGCAATTTCACCGCTCGCATCCTGGCCGCCGGCCGCATCGGCTAGCTTCACATAAGAAAATGAGCCTATGTATTTATGATTATCAAGCCTGAAAATAAAATTTTTGATGTCGGTATAACTGCCGCTCGCCGACAAATCATATTCGATTTCCTTAAAATTCATTATTTTATAATCAAAGTTATCCGTTTTGCTAAAATTTATGGATTTAATCTGGATGTTATGGTTCCTGGCAAAAGTTCCGATATCCTTATAAAAAACCATGGATTTGCTTTCATCAAAAAAACGCGACATATAGGAGTTAACCGAAGAATACAATGCCGTTAAAGATTTTTGTAATTCTAAATTGCGGACGGCAAAATTTTTCCCGGCATGATTCGGAACTTTGCTTCCTATAACCGTGATATTAACCGCTAATATTATTAATAATAAATAAATAAATTTTCTTTTCATAACTGTTATTTTTTTATCTCACATTCAATTGAAAAATCTATCCAAGCCGTTTCAACGGCGTCGTCCGCCCGGAGCTTTTCCTTACGCGCGCTCATATTAAATTTAAAATCAGCGACACCCTGCATTTTGGATAATTTTGCGCAATATTCTGAAAGCGCCTGATCGCTTAACGCTATACCGCTTATTTTTACCTTGCTGGAAATATTTTGCGGCATGAATTCGCAAAACATGATTTTAATTCCGCCGCTATGCGCCGATTCAAGCAGATTCATCACGGTAAGCGGAGTAAGCGTGACTTTCCTGGCAAATTTCAAAGAATCTTCTATGACGGTATTTAAGTAAGCAAAATTTTTATAATTAAAGGCGTCTTCGAGTTCTTTATACCCGCTGAAGCTATATTTGACGAGTGTTTCATCACTGCCGGAGCTAACTGCGGCTGAATTTTCCACTTTATTGCCTAACATCCGTTTTTCAATAAACCCGGCCGAACTCAGGGCAATCGAATCACGAAACGCAAACAGCGCCGCGTTAACGATTATAAGAGCGGCAATAAATAATATCCCGGCGTCGATCCCGAAACGGCTCTTAATCGCTCCTTGTCCGGAAGCCGCTTTGTTTAAACCGCCGCTGTCATTATTATTGTTATCCAGAAGATTAAAATAAAATTCCTTCATTTCTTATTTCTCCATCTCAATGCAAGCGATTCAAAACAAAAATCCAGATGCTCGAAGGCCGCGCCGTTATATTTTTCTTCGAATTTTTGGTTTACATAAAATAAATTATCGGTAATTTGCCTGCTGATCTGTAATTTCAAGTAGTAAGGTATATCGACGCGCGCCGAATTTATTAAATAAACAGTTTTCGGCATACTTTCGGCGCAAAGTTCGTTTAAACCGCTTTTCATCCGGCCGATAAGGTCATTTATCAGCGCTATCCTGTGCGGCTCATCGTCGCCTGCCTGCTTGCGTTCGAAGGAATCACTGAATTCATATTCAATATTGCGCGAACTGCCCAGCCCGTTCGAATCAAAGCTGAGCATATATATGCCGTCATCATGAAACTTCAATACCGCGCTGCTTTTTTTGACATCGATTTTAAAAAGGGTGCCGAAATAATTGATTTCATTATAAATCTGACAGTCAATAGTCCTGACGAGATTTTTAAAACCGGCAAAACTATTTAAATATTTTTCGAGTTTATCGGCTTCCATAAATTGAACGCAAGTACCGCTTTCCGACGTAAAATAAGAATAATAATATTTTTCGCCGCCTGAAAGTTTTTTTATGTTCCATCTTATATATTCCTGAAACTTATCATTGTCTTTTATATCATGCGGCGGCACTGTAAAAAATCTGCAGTCGCAATCATTAACGAAAACCTCGATCTCCTGCGCCGCATTCTCTCCTTTTTTTTCGAGATCGCCGCAAAGCTTCAAATAAGTTTCGGCAGCGGGCGAATTCTGATTCGAAGAAAAATCCGCTTCAACCGGACCCGTGCGCATGTCAAAATCGACGCAGCCGCCGTAAAACGGCATCATATAAAGTTTTCGGCCTTTAAACAAAGCGATTATCATTTTTATCTATTTCTCCTCGAATGTGACGCGGTTAATTTCATCCATGGAAGTAATTCCGTTTATGACTTTATCGACGGCTGACTTTCTCAATGTTTTCATGCCGTTTTTGACGGCGTAGTCGCGTATCTTTAGCGGCGATACGCGGTCTATTATCATCTGCCTTATCTTATCGTCGAGTTCGAGCATTTCAAAAATCGCGATGCGCCCCTTGAAACCTATGCCGGAACAGACCTGGCAGCCTTTAGAAATAAAAGTTTTTTTGCCTTTCAATTCGAAATATTCTCCGGAATTTACCGCTTCGATAATGCAGGACTGGCATAATTTCCTGACAAGCCTCTGCGCTATTATCATATTAAAAGAAGCGGCAAACTGATAAGGCTCGATGCCGAGGTTTAAAAGCCTTGAAATCGTATCGATGACATTATTCGCGTGTATCGTCGAAAAAACAAGATGCCCGGTAAGTGCCGCATTTACTGCAATATCAGCGGTTTCCGCGTCGCGTATTTCGCCGACCATTATCTTGTCGGGGTCCTGCCTTACAATCGACCTCAGGCCGCGCGCAAAGGTAAGCCCTTTTTTTTCATTGACCGGCACCTGCACCACATCGGTGATTTGATATTCTACCGGATCCTCGATCGTTATGATCTTATCCTCTGGCTTCATTATCGTCTTAATAGCGCCGTAAAGCGTCGTGGTTTTACCGGAGCCGGTCGGCCCTGAAACCAGGACCATTCCATAAGGCATATTTATCGATCTCAAAAACTTCTTAAGCTCGTCGCCGCCAAATCCAAGTTCCGGCAGTTCGAGGCTTAACGCCTGCTGATTAAGTATTCTGACGACAGCCGTTTCGCCGAATATGGCAGGCAGTATCGACACCCTGAAATCGACGTCGCGCCCGTCTATTTTCAGCTGGAACCTTCCGTCCTGCGGCGTCCTGTGCTCTGAAATATCAAGTTTCGCCATTATTTTAATGCGCGATATTAGCGGCAAAAAATAGTGGTACGGCAAGTCCTTCATAATTTCATGTAAAACTCCGTCGATCCTGAATTTAACCTTTGCCGTCTTTTTATATATTTCAAAATGGATATCGGATGAATTTTTTTCAATAGCGTTATAAATTATGGTATTTAAAAGCCTTACAACCGGGCGTTCCTCGGCGGCAAGCGCGGAAAGCTCGAGAGTCTCATCATCGCCGGCAGCCCCCGGAGTTTCCCTGAATTTTTCTTTAGATTCATTTTTGCGCGCGAGTTCGCCTTCTTTTTTCAGGTCATCGTCAGTTTTTGATTTTTTGACATTAATAATCTGAAGAAGCCTTGACGCGGTTGTTATTCTGACATCGGCTGAAAATTTCTGATTTTCAATGATATTTTTAATAAGTATAGCAGACTTTAAAGACGCGGCAAGAACCGTGACAACGCTGCCGTTAAAATCGCATACCGCCGAAGCGTTTTCTTTAAAACGCTCACGGCTTATTATTTTATAAAGCTTATCAACGTTAGCCTGATTTATTTCTATGTCTCCGGCCGCCGCATAACCGCCGTATTCGGCGATTTTTTGCGCCATTTCCTCCTCGGAAATGGAACCTGTGGCAAGAAGCTCTTTTTCAACGTCGTGCCCTTTTTCATAAAGCGCGAATACAGCATCAAAATCGCCTGAAGTTATAAATTCCCTGTCCTTTAAAAAAAATAAAAAACCACGCTGGCTGTCGATCGTATTAAGAACTGCCACAATTCTTTCATTGTCGGCTCCGCAATGCTCGATCAGCGCGTTCAAAACGTCTATATTTTTGGATTTTGAAATTTCAACCGCCCTGTCGGCCTGGTATTTATTTATAACACCGGCCTCGAGTAAAATTTCAATTATCGTTTTATTTTTCTTGCTCATTCTCAACTTTCCATTTTTTATTTTTTAGACAAAATAATTTCCAACTTAAAATAACTCAATCAGATGACATTCTAATTTCTAAACGCGCAATAACCATTTAAAAAACCTTTTTTTATCTCACCGCTTATAAAAATCAGCTTCAATTCATTTTAGGATTTCATCATTTAAAAGACATTACAATTGGCATTTTTCAATATATTTAATCCATCCAAACCTGATTAATAATTACTGAGCGCAATCTGGATCAGCGGCAAAAACACGGAAAGAACTATCATTCCGACAAAAATGCCTATTATGCATATAGCTATAGGTTCGATCAGCGCCGAACTGCGCTCTGCCATATTCTCGATGCGCTCGGAATAATATTCGCTTATCGACTCGAACATTTCGTTCAAGCGCCCGCTTTTTTCGCCTATCGCCGCAATACGTCCTATAACACCGCCCGGCAGCCCTAAATTTTTAAAAGCCGTCGAAATCTGCGCGCCGGATTTTATGTCTTCTATCAAATGCTGACGTTTGCCGTAATCGACAAGCGGATCCAGTAATTCTGAAGTAACGGCGACCGACTCGATAACCGGCGAGCTCGATTTCATTAATACCGCGAACATGCCGCTGAATGTAAATAAAAGATAATCTTCTATCAATGTTTTAGATACAGGCAGTTTCAGCCCAAGCCGCAGCATAAAGCTTTTAAATTTTTTATCGCCGGCAAAATTCGTAATATATATAACGCCTGAAAACAGTAATAATAAAATAATAAAAGCATTATTTTTTATAAAATTACTGAAGGCAAAAAACATTCCCGTCAAAAAAGGCGTTTTAATTTTCATTTCATAAAATACATTTTCGAAAGACGGAACTACGAATGACATCAGGCAGAGCACCACATTAATGGCAATAATAATAAGGACAGTCGGATATAATGTGGCGTTCAGTATTTTTGTCCTTATTTTTTCAGTCTTTTTCAAATTCTGCGCCAGTAACTCCAGGACCTCGATCATGCTTGACGATAATTCGCCGCCCTGAAGCGCTTTTGCGTATGTTTCCGGGAAAAAATCCGGCCGGCGCCTTACCGCTTCGGAAAAAAAAGTGCCGCCCATGACATCCGCCCTGACCTCATTTACGGCTTTCCTGAATTTTTTTGAGGCGGTATTATTTTCGATAATCTCAAGCGATTCGGGCATTGTTATTCCGGAACGCAAAAGTATGGAAAGCTCCCGCGTAAACATAAAAAGATCAAATGCCGCCGCGCCTTTAAATCCGGCCGATGCTCCGAAAAAAGCATTATCCTTATTAACAGCCGATTCAATTTCAACGACAAAAAAGCCGAGCTCGTTCTCAAATTTGTTTTTTATTTCAAATTTATTGCCGGCTTCAATATATTCAATATTTTTCTCGTTATTTTTATTTATATAAGTGACTTTAAATTTCATAAACCACGCTTAAACCGCTGACCGCAATAAGTCAATCGGCATTATTTACGGCATTTTTAATTATGCTGAAATTAAGCTTGCGAAGACGCGGCTCGGCGCCTTCGATAATTACCTTAACTTTCTGGCCGATAGTAAAGCTGCCCCAGACGCGCTCAGGGGCGATTATGTGAATATAATATTTTTCAAGTTCGATGCGCGCGCGGTCATCGTAAGTTTCAACAACAATGCCGCCGGTCTCGCTTCCAGAAATAGAATCAAAATATTTATAAAGCCAGTAATAATAACTTTCCTGCTCAACTTCAGATGCAGACTGCAGCGAATTATCGCAATAAAGCTGAAGCTGTTTTATGTCCTCTTCCGAATAAGCCGGTTTGCCGTAAATGACGGCGCTTTTAATCTGGCGTTGAATGATTATATCCATATACCGCCTTACCGGCGATGAAGCCTGAACATAGCCGTTAACTCCAAGCAAGCCGTAAGCGCTCATTTTATAATCGGTTTCCACGAACGGAAACGATCTTTTTATTTTAAAGGCCGCAACCGGATCGTAACCTTTTTCCGCGGCAATTGCCCTGTATTCGCTCAATAACTCCTGAGCCGCAAAAGGCTTAGATGATTTGAACACTGCCGGAACGAGGTTTTCATTCAAAAAATTCGCAGCCATATTGTTATACAAAATCATGGATTCTGAAACTATATTATTGCTCTCGCGGTCCGGTTCGTATTCGGCGGTGATTTTATAGCTGCCATCCTCTGTCTTCTCAGCATGCATCTCAAGTTTCGGAAAAAATAAATTCAATGCGCCTGCTTCTTCGCGTTTTTTTCTCAAACCGGCAAAAAATTCCCTTATCATTTTAAGTTCGAACGCCTTAAACTTTAATCTTTCGTCAACAATTCCGTTCAAGTCACGGCTTTCAACGAAGTTATCATCGAATTTTTTCAATATTTCATTTATCTCGTTATATGAGCACTTGCGGTCGACATTGATTATCGCCGGAACAAAAGCCCAATTTACAATCGCCATATTCTCGATCCAGACTGCAAGCGAAAGCGTCAGTCGTTTTTGTTTTTCCCTGAGGCTGAATAGCACATTCGAAATCTCATCCGGAAAAATATCTATCTTTCCTTCGGCCATATAAATTGCGGTCGCCCTCTGGTGCGCCTCGCGGTCGAGCTTGCCGGATCCGGTAATTTCCTCAGAAATATCTGAAATATGAATCGCCAGAAACGCCGAATTATTTGAATACGCTCTAAAGCTTATGGCGTCGTCGCAGCATACGGTACGCTCGCCGTCAATGGTATAAGTCGGAATGGCGGTCATATCAATGCGCTCAAGGTCCTTGAATTTTCTTTTTTTCGAGGCCTTGAGTTCCTCCAAAAATTGTTCGAACGGCGACTCATTATACTTAGAAATGAATTCGGAATTCTTTAATTCACAAGCCTCGGCTATAATACCCTGCGAGAATTCCTTTTTAATGCCGTATTTTATCAACAAAAAATTCTCGTTTTCGCCGAAACACCCTAATTTTATTAAAAACTTAAAAGGATCGAGTTTTATATTGCACGCTTCATAAAGCCCGCTTTGCAATTCTTTTACAAAAGCCGAATATGAATTGTTTTCGGGGAACACAAAAGAGTTTTTTATTTTCTCGACGCGGTCGGCATATTTAGCCAGGAATTCCGAAACTGCATCAGGCGCGAAGGCTTTCTGAAAAAGCGCGCCGGTATTATTCAAAAATTCGGCATTTTCCTCGGCCGTCTTACGTTCTTTATCTTTCGCATCAAAATATTTCTGCACCTCGCCGGCTTCCGTCAGCGTAAAATAATCACTTTTCTTTTTAAAATACGGCGTTTTGGTATAAAGCGACCGAACCAGGGCCGATATTAAATCGTTATTTACCGAATCGCCGAAGTAAGCGCTCGCAATTTCGGCCGGCGACCAGTATTCTTTATTTTCAAGGCTCAATAATTCCCAAATTTCATTAAGCTTTATTTCATTGACAAGCGCAATGCGCTTTGCCTTGAGTTCTTTTAAAAGCGCCAGTACTTCGTCCTGATTGTATTTGGTTATTCTCGTGCAATTTTCACAATTAATAATCTTGCTTTCGGTTATATTGGTTATTTTATTTTTCTCGGTAAGCACTTTAAAGTTTTCGCGGGTTTTTGACCCTGATTTTATGGACTCGACCTGCGTTATATAGCCTAAAAGCAGGTCGCCGTCATCAAAAAATTCAATAATATTGCCGGCTCTCATAATTTGTATATCCTTAATTCAAATGTTATTTTGGGAACGTCGATTCTTATTTGTGCTTATTTTAACACTATCACGGTGCAGTGTCAAATAAAAAAACACTTAAAACGATTAATTTATTTATTATTTTATGTCAGAATTATATTGACAAGTTACTATATGATTTGCTAGAATAAAATTAAAATATTTCATTTCCTGGATTTGTTCTTTAAAGTCACTTTAACTGCGCTAAAAGTCGTAGCTAATTTTTAATTAAACAAATCCATTAGCAAAAAAAAATATATAAATAGAGGGGGTAGGGCTAATGGCGAAGTTTTCTCAATCAACACTCGCTTTAATTTTAGCAGGCGGTAAAGGCGAAAGACTCATGCCGCTCACTTCAGACAGGGCAAAACCGGCGGTTCCGATCGGCGGCTATTACCGTATTATCGATTTCACTCTAAATAATTGCATAAACTCGCATCTTCGCAAGGTATTTTTGCTTACGCAATTCAAATCGCAGTCGCTTGACAGGCATATCAGAAGCGGCTGGAATATGTTTTCGGACCGTTCTTACGGGTTTATCGAGACGTTGCCGCCGCAGCAGCGCGTATCGGAAGACTGGTATCGCGGCACGGCAGACGCCGTATGGCAGAACGTTTACTCTATAAAACGCGAAAAAATGAGATACACGCTCATTCTTTCCGGAGACCACATATACAAAATGGACTATTCCGAGATGTACCGAATGCATATCGAGAATAATTCCGATTTGACCGTTGCCACAATCGAGGAATCGATCAGCGAGGCGTCAAAGTTCGGCATTATTGAAGTTGATCCGTCAAGCCGCATAGTCGGTTTCGAGGAAAAACCTCCGCATCCGAAATGCATCCCCGGCGATCCCGAACACGCGCTGGTATCGATGGGAATTTATCTCTTCAAAACCAGCACGCTCCTTGAAGTATTAAACATGGAATTCGGCGGCGATAAGCAGCTTGTCAATAAAAAAGAGCTCCTCGATGCGCTTCAAAACGATCCTGAAGCTTTTTTCAAACTTACGACAGGCGATTTCGGATATGACATCATATCAAACATGGTAAGGATCAACAATAAATCCGTAAGCTCAGGCAACGGCATGCGTTATAACGTATTTTCATATAACTTCCGCGACGAAAACATGAAAAAGGCGAAATACTGGCGCGATGTGGGCACCATTAAATCTTACTGGGAAGCCAATATGGACCTTAAAACTCCGGAACCGGAACTGAACTTATACAAACGCCATAACTTCAACGAAGACGTATTCGGCTGGCCATTGCGTTCATATAAAAATAACTTCATGCCGCCTGCCAAGTTCGTATTTTCACCGATAGTATCGAGTTCGCTCGTATGTGACGGCGCTATCATTTCAAATGCCACGATACGCGATTCGATTATCGGCTCCGGCGTTAATGTCCAGTCCAACTCAATGATAACCGAATCGATACTGTTCGATAACGTACGTATCGGCCAGAACACAAAATTAAACCGCGTTATTATCGACAAAGACTCGATTATCGGCGATAACCAGGTTATAGGCTTTAACGCCGATGAGGATATGGCGCGCGGGTTCAAAGTCTGTGACGGCATCACGGTTGTTCCGCGCGAAACCAGGATCGGCGAAACTTACCGCGGATTCAACGTTAAATCGGTAATAATTTAAACATATATTTTCAAATTTCAATCATTACTGAATTCAAACCAATAATAAAAAGCAGTTCGGAAACTTATCCCGAACTGCTTTTTATTCCAGGAAAATTTTAATAAAATATAAAGAAATATCTCACACATTATAAAACTCTATTTTGAATTTTTATCAATTGTCATGCCTTTTAACAAATCTTCAATTATATTAACTTTTTTTATTCTTGTTAATTAATGTTAAATACAATTATATTTACCTCGAATTTTTCATTTAAACAGCTTTTAAATAAAGAATTTTAATCAAGTGCAAAACTTGAATTACTAATCATGAATTTGTTAACCTATCCGTTGATAACCCAAGTAATTGAAGAGCTTCAATAGCCGCCTTAATTTCTTTTTTACCTTTAATAATTTTCAAAAATAATATTATATCTTGCGGATTATTTTGAAGCCAATATATAATCTTTTCAATATCCTTATTATTACAATTATTTAAGTTTAAAAATGTATTATGTTCTTTTTCAAAATCATCATTGCCAATTATAAGCCAATCAAGGGATACATTACATATTTTTGAAATTTCTGCCAAAATACCCCAACCAGGTGCAACCTTGCCTTTTTCCCAGCGATTTAAATGTGTTGGATATACCTCTAACTTCGCCGCGAATTCAGCCTGTGTCATACCCATTTTTTCACGTGCAGTTTTTATTCTATGTCCAAGTTTTATGTTGTCTTTTTCCATTTTTTTTAATTCCAAAAAAAAATCTTGACAAAATTACAATATATGGTTATAATGAAATTAACATTTTTGATCATCTGTTCCGTAATTCGAAAATTCGGAAATATTGGTGTTTTTAATAATGGGCAATATTTTATTGATAAAAAAATCACTATATAAAATTATTATTTTGCAATAACAAAATAATAACAGTTACAAAATATATTGTCTGTTGATGGTATTAATTATATATTATGTTCTTAAAACACCTCTTTCGATAATTTTCGCAAGAGGTATTTTATTATGGAACAATATTATATCATATATTTTTTTGAATTTAAAGAAAAATATGGTATATCCTGAATGTAATATTAACAAAAGATAAAAATCAATAAATACATTCCAAAAACTTATATAACGTTTTCAAAATTCCATTGGTTCGTTATAAAATTAATATTTGGGAGGAAATATGTTCAAAAAAATCCTTTTTTTTATTTTCTTAATCCTCTTTTTTACCGCATCTTTAACAGGGTGTTTCTCTTCCGCACCCAAAATTAACAGTCTAAAATTGCTTAACAAATTATTAGTTCAAACTGATTTAATAATACTTCCTGAAACTATCTTAATTAATTTAAAAAAAGCTGAACTCGTATTAAAAAATAATATCAAAACAATAAAAGAATATCAGCATAAAGCGAGTTTCGGAAAAGCATCCGAAGAGCGTAAACAAACAATTTCAATGATTTTTGATAATTCTGCCAATTTAACCGAATTAATTAAATATAACGAAAATAGCGGTATAGACGTCAAAAACGTTTTGAAATATGATGATAAAGGAAACATAATCGAACGTATCTGCTATAATGCAGATGGAAGTATGAAATTTAAAGAAGATATTGAATATAAATACGATAATTCGTCTAATGTCACTGAAGCAAAAATTAAAAACTCATCAGACAATTCGTCCATGATATTATCGTTCGTATATAACGATAAAGGTTATCTGATAGAAAGAACATTATATAGTAAAGACGGTTCTATCGACAGCAAACAAACATATATATATGCTGATAACGGGAGTCTTGTCAATGTCACTGAGTATGCTCCAAATGGTTCAATAATGGCAAAAGTTGAATATATATATAACGAAAATTTTTTTATTACTGAAATTAAAAGAACTATTTCCAGCAGTACAGATAAATGGCTTTATTCTTATGATAATTCAGGAAATGTATCAGAAGAGAATGCTGAAATTAAAAATAAAACATCAATCACAAAATTTAAATATGATGATAAACGTTTAATTTTACAAACAGATTTTTGCAATATTGCAAAAGAACCTGAAATAATAACTAAATATGAATATGAATTTTTTTAAAAAATAAGATGTTTTTAGAGAAAAGGAGTTTAATATGGGCGAAACAACAGTAATTTCAACCGAAGATATAAAGCAATACAACAACAGTTTCATCGAATTCATAGAAGGTAACCTGGCGGGTAAATATTTTGCTATAAATAAGGAATTGCTAACGATTGGAAGAACCGCCGAAAATGATATCGCCATAGCCGATAGCTCCGTTTCATCTAAACATGCAAAAATAGTTAAAGACGGACTATTTTATAAAATTATTGACAATAACAGTACCAACGGGACTTATGTCAACGAACAAAAAATTAATGAACATATTTTAAAAAATAACGATATAATTGAAATTCATCCGCATAAAATCAGGTTTGTAATTCATGAAGCAGAAACCCATTCACAAACAATGGTATTTAAAAAATTGGATTCGCAAACAGGCTCATATGACTTTAAATTGGCCAATATTGATTACAGTAAAGGATTTTTAGTACTTGCAGAAAATATAGATAAAATAGTTGATGTCTCAGATGGCAAAAAGTTACAAATATTAAATAAAGTTAATTTTGTTGCTTTACCAGGCGACTTTATAATAATACTAGGTCAAAGTGGTTCAGGTAAGTCAACTTTATTAAATTCATTAACAGGAAAAATTTCCATTTCTAATGGTATGATTTCATTAAATAATCGCGATTTTTATAAGAATTTTAATTTATTTAATGATTCGATAGGATACGTTCCTCAATTTGATTTAATTCACAGGCAGTTAACTGTTTATAAAGCATTTTATTATTCTGCCAAATTACGATTAAATATTAATACTTCAGAGCAAAATATTGAAAGCATTATCGAAGATACATTAAAAAAAGTGGAATTAGCCCACAGACGCGATGTAATTGTAGATAAATTAAGCGGCGGACAAATTAAAAGAGTAAATCTTGGTATTGAACTTATAAGTGATCCTAAACTCTTATTTCTTGATGAAGCTACTTCGGGACTTGATGCTGGAACAGAAGAAAAAATGATGCATCTTTTTAAACAAATTGCTGCCGAAGGCAAAACAGTTATATGTATTACACATATGCTCGATAATGTTAATCTGGCCGATCTTGTTTATATACTTGAAAAAGGTAATTTAATATTTTGCGGAAAACCTTCAGACGCTTTAAAATATTATAATATACCAACAATAGGAAAAGTATATGCAAAGATTTCAGAAGGCGAAGCGGGAAAGTTAAAGGAAGATTTTGAAAAAAGTAGTTATTATGCCAATTTAGTAACTACAAAAATTGCAAAATCAAAAGAAATATTGGAAAAAAATGATAAAATAATTGAAAAAACTTTCACTAATAATACTCCAGAAATTAATGAATCATCTATAAAACCTAATATGCAAAAAATTATCTCAATTTTACACTATTTATCGTGCTTATTAGGTTATAAACTTTCAAAAGCCGATTTATCTTTTGAATTTAATAATTTTGTTCATCAATTATATTATTTAACCAAAAGATATACTGAAATTACCATGAAGGATTTTAAAAATTTATTTATACTATTAGCTCAATCACCAGTAATCGCTTCTATAATAGCTTATGTAATGGGAAATGAAAACAAACCTCTTGTAATACTTCTGTCAGTTGTTTCGTGTATGTGGTTTGGCTGCATTAATTCTTGCCGTGAAATTGTCAAGGAACTTAATATATATAAACGCGAAAGATCGGTTGGCTTAAAAATTCAACCCTATATCTTATCAAAAATCATTGTCTTAACAGTATTATGTTTAATACAAACCGTAATATTTACTGTTATTGTTTATATTGGATGTGAATTTAAAGGCCCTTTTATTTTTAACTTAATAGGATTTTTTATTACTTCGATATTAGGTGTAGCATTAGGATTAATGATATCGGCTATTGCAAATTCACCAGATAAAGCAGTTAGTTTAATACCGTTTGTATTAATTCCTCAAATTATCTTTAATGTTAAATTTGTTTATAACCATTTTGAAATTGATGGAATTTTAAAATTAATTTCGCAATTATTCATTCCTACATATTGGGCAATTGATTCAATTAGGTATTTTGAAAATGAAGTTTTTGAAAAATCTGGCAATATATATTTAAAAAATTCCGTCCCTTCATTTTTTTCAAAAATATCTGAAATGGAAATTTTAATTTTTGTATCAATAATCTTATTTAGCGTAATAAATTATATTACATACAAATTACTTAAAAAAAATGATAAAATACAATAGATTATTTCGGAGGCTTATATTGTGTCAAATTCTAAATATAAAATAGTTAAAAAACTTGGTCAGGGTGGAATGGGGACTGTTTATTTAGGACATGACCAGATATTGGACAGACCTGTAGCAATTAAAGTTTTATCTTCGGAATTATCCTCTAATTCTGAATTTACAGAAAGATTTTTAACCGAAGCAAGAGTATGTGCAAAACTAAATCATCCAAATATCATTAAAATTTTTGATTTTGGAAAAAGTCCAAGTACAAATCAAATATACTTTGTAATGGAATATATCGACGGTGAAAGTTTGACAAATCTTATTAAATTCAATAAAATTGAAACAGAGAAAAAATTAATCACGATTTGTATAGATGTTTTAAATGGTCTCAAATGTTCACACGAGCAAGGTATACTTCATCGTGATATTAAACCGGATAATATTTTACTTAATAAAAGTGGCAATCCAATATTAATGGATTTTGGAATTGCCAAATTAATTCAGAATGAAGGCATGACCAGAACCGGCGAAACAATGGGAACCCCCGAATATATGTCTCCCGAACAAGTTATGGGCAGCGAATTAAATTGTCAAACAGATTTGTATTCCTTTGGAATTGTTATGTATCAAATGACAACCGGTAAATTACCATTTCAAGGTGATACCCCAATTGCCACAGCGTTAAAACACGTCCATGACACACCACTGTCCCCGTCACAATTCAATAAATCAATTTCACAAGGATTAGAAAAAATAATTTTAAAAGTTATTCAAAAAGACAAAAATCTAAGATATCAAACCGCAACCGAAATAATTAACGATCTTTATATGTTAACCGACCAGAATATTGAAATTAAAGTTTCAGGCAATGAAGTTGGTCCTATTAAAACCAATAGAATAAGCATTAACACTTCTCAAACAAATGTTTCTCCAAAACAATTAACTCAAAATATTGAAACAAGCGCAATCAACTTTAACCAATCAAAAATTAGCATTAATGATATTATTTTAAAATCAATTGAAGATGGTAAATTAAATTTTCATGAAATTCTTTTTGACGCTATTACTGATAACGATGTGGAAACATTTAATTTTTTAACGGCCCTAAAACTACCATTAAATTTCATCAATAAAAATAATTCTACGCCATTGATGCACGCAATTAAATCAAATTCACAAGATATGATTGATTTAATGCTTTCTTATAAAATTGACGTAAATTTTAAAAATAATTTCAACGAAACTCCTTTAATGATAGCATGTAATACAGGCGATTTAGAGACTGTTAAACTTTTACTAAAAAAAGGCGCTAATCCAGATTTAAAAAATAATAAAAATGAACTTGCCCTTAATTACTCTGAAAATAAAGGATATTCAGAAATTTCTAATTTTTTATTAAATTTTTCATCTTCAATATCAGAACCAGATGAAATTGACACACACACAAATGATATTAAAATACAAAATGGTAATTTATCATTAGATGAAATTCTTTTAGAAAACATATCAAGTAATAATTTTAATCCTAATTATGAACTATTTCAGGCAATAGAAAACGATCAAATATTTATAACTAATATAATAATTAAACTAAAATTAGCTGATGTTAATATAAAAGACAAAAAATCTAACACTCCACTTCATCACGCCGCAAAATATAATAATAAAAGCATTATCACATCATTAATAAATAATGGAGCCAATTGTAATATAACAAATATAAATGACGAAACTCCTTTGCATATTGCTTGTAATAATGGTAATATTGACATCATTTCAATTTTACTTGAAAAAACAGATTACACCATTAAAAATTCGAATAGTAAAGATATTTTAGATATAGCCAAAGATAAAGGTAATAAAGACATTATCAAATTAATTGAAAATCATATAAAAGCAAAATCACCATCGTTAATAAATAAATTTATGGGGATATTTAAAAGATAACTTTTATAACTTTAGTCAGTTTTATTTTAATGACAATTAAAAAGTATTTTCATAAATTTCTAAAAAATAATCTTAACATGTAATAACAAGTTAATCCAGCACTAATATTGATAATTACTTAAATAAATTGTAATTTATCGACGGCTTGTTAAAAAAAACATATTCATAAAAATATCTTACAATTGCCTTATTTGATGAATTATACATAATTTTTTCTTTCAATAAATTATTTGAGTTATCGTAAATGTTAATGATTTTTTTGAAAACCTTATCAGCTCCATCATATTTCATCGTTTCTACAAGATTGCCATTGTTATCATACTTATAAGTTTCTTTCGAACCTTTTTGATTATTTTTGTCGTATGTTGTAACCGAAATTAAATTATTATTTTTGTCATATTCATAAATCGATTTATAACCAGGCGAATTAATGCCCAAATAACACATATCTTTGATTAAATTAAAATTGCAGTCATATTCATATATATGCTTATTTGATAATAATATTGAAAATAGCTGCTTTTTTTCAATCAAGCAGCTATTGTTATCATAAGCATAATAAATTTTAGACGACTGATTGCTGTGCTTAAAATCTATTATGCTTATTCTATTATTATCATCATAGGAATAATCAGAAGTTGAAATAATTGAATTGTTATTCGAATAATTAGCTACTTTTGACAATAAGCCATTATTATAGGCGTATTCTTGATAATTATATAAATTATTCTTATTATCATTTTGAATTTTTTTTACTATATTGCCATTTTGATCATATTCTTGAATTGATGATTTAAATATAGCCCTTTCCCCAATGCACCATTCGATTTGTTTACTAAGGTTCATTGATTTTCTTTTTAATATAATTGCGTCTTTCTTTACTTTATATGCGTTACTATAGATTTCCAATTCCGACGCATTGGATTGCTGCGGCATAATCAAAAGAAGGATAAAAATAATTTTTATTAAATATGATACAAAAGCTTTTTTAGTCATATCACTATGTTATCATATCAAAAATAAAAAAACAATCTTATTATTTCAAAACGCCGTCAATTACTTTTCCGCTTTTTCTAATCGGCGCTCCGCCATGATTTGTTTTAACGGAATAATTGTTCAAACTGCCTGAAATTGAATAAATTACCTGCAATTATTAATCTGAAAATATGCCTCGGCTGCAACAGCTTTTAAACGTTTTTGTGTTCCTATTAAATAAAAAAAGTCGGGGCCTGATTCAGTATTCATAATTAAGCCGGCTTTTAATTCATTTGGAGTGTTATATTTCGGGCCATTATTTTGCGTAGCCTTATCATTTAAAATGCCGCTTAAAAAAGACAGCGCTTTTTTTTCTTTTCTGCGTCCTAAAATATCAACGGCCGTTATCTGCAACTCCGTGTCATCATTATTAAGAAGCCCTATAAGACATTCAATTACCAGTGAATTATTTGAATAACTTAAATAATTCAGTACATCATATTTAATAAGTGAATTCTTCTTATGCAATTCATCAATAAGCATCTTTACTGAAGAATCGCTTAATGTGTTTATTTCGGATGTGCAATTCGCTGCAAAATAATAAAATGCCTTATCATAGTCAGTTTTGGGAATCCATTTAAGACTTTGCAATGCTTCAACCGCCAATTTACGTATTTTATCGGAACTGTCCGATAATAAATTTGTAAGCTCCGGAATATACTTAAACCCGTTAAATTTTTCAACAGCAGAAATTGACATAGAGATAAGTTCCGCAATATTTGACTTTAAAAGCTTTCCTGCAGTATCAAGCGAGGCCGGACCAGCGATTTTAAAAAGCGAAGCGGCAGCAGCGCACCTGACTGATAATTCAAAATCCTTTTCGGTCAATTTTTTAAGCGCGTCAATCACTTCGGGTTCATTATAATTTTGAAGGCCGCACGCAACGTTATACCTTATCGAATCGTCATTATTAGAAATATTTTCCATCAAAAATTTTAATACGTCAGGGTTTGATAATTTCGAAATAATCTCAATAATTTTTCTTTTTTTGCCGATTTTTTTTTCGGAATTTGCTAATTCGATAATTTTTTTAATTTCAGCTTCATTGATTTTAGCTATAAAAACGTCGGAATATTGAAAATATCCATTAGAAAATATAAATTCGAACAAATACTCGCGAGCTTTCAGGCTGTTAATTTTCTCGAGCGCAATAACGGCGTCGGCGTAATGGTATTTTCCGAGTTCATGAATCAAGACTTCTGAAGCTGTTTCGGCGTCAATTTTACTTACGGCATTATAATCTTTTTTCGCCGTAAAATAATATATCTTTTCTATATTATTTTGCGGACGCCAATTTAATTTTTCAAGAAGATCAATTGTAATTAAGCGTTTATCATAAGGCCATTCATTAATTAACGGCCGGAGAATTTCAATCGCCTCTGTTTCAGAATTCCATAGTTTCAATAACTCTACGGCTTCATTTTTAATTTCAAGATTATACTTTTTCAGAGCTTTCAAAATATAAGGTAAAGCGTTTTTATTGTTTATCCTGGCAAGCGAGCGGATTGAAATTTTCCGTTCATTAAGATCATTGCTGAAAATTTTTTCGCCAAGCGCGGCTATTACTCGCGGATCGTCAATGGTCCCGAGCAGCCTTTCAGCGCAATACCTGATATTTTCCTTTCTATCGTTCAGGCATTCAATCAAAAAATCAACCGCCTTCGCTTTATTTAACTTAAGCAGCGCCTCGCCTAATTTGGCAAAAATCAAATCGCCTTTATATTTAACCGACTGCTTCAATTTTTTTAAAATTTCAGCTTCAGCGCTTCGGCAGTCCATTCGGGCCAGGGCCAATCCGGCGTTTGCTATAACTTCCTCATTAAGATCGTTCAAAGAATTTATAAGCCCCTGACACGCTGCTTTGCCGGCGATCATTCCCAGCGCTTCAGCAGCGTATTTTCTGATGCGCCAGTAATCGTTATTCAAAAGCCCGTTCAAAATTTCAACCTGGTCCGTACTTTTAATAACAGAACAAATATCCTCGGGATACTGCCCGGCTTCCGCGCCGTCATTAAGCGATATCTGGTCAATCAGGTATATAACGCCGGTATCGCTCACTGAACTTAAGATTTTACTTATACGCTCTCTGGCATAATCCGGCACCGCATCAACTTTCAAATTTTGATCAGCATTCTTCAAATCGCGCATCCTGACCAAAAAATTTCCGGCATACCCACGGCATAGCGAAAATTGGTCCTTCTCCTCGAGTTTAAGTATTCTTGAAATATCGTCATAATTTTCGGCTGCTTTTTTAAAATTGCTGCTATACATGTAATAATAAGCTTTTTCGACTTCATTTTTTGGGCGCCAGCCGAGTTTTTCGAGCGCCAGCACCGCACGGTTTCCAAAACCGTAATCGCCAGTAAATATAAAAGGCACGATATAATTTTCAATATTCTCAGGACGGGTTTCAGCCAGAATGTTCATTAAGCTTTCGCCTGTTTTCTGATCCGACAATGCTGAATATGCAATCATCTTAGCATATTTTTGTCCGCCGCTGCGAGCAAGATAACGAGCGGCTATAATTTTTAAGCCGGGCTCACTGCCTTGAAAAAATTGAAGCATGATATCGCCGGCATCCGAATTGTAAATTTTAGCAGCGGCATTCAGCGAACGCTCACGAAGATTTGAATCAGGCTTATTTGATTCGTTTATCAGACAGTCAAAGGCCGGCCTGCCCATTTTTTTCAAGCCGCTCATATCGTTTTTCAAAAGCAGGCATATAGTTTTCTCATAATCGCTTGCCGGCATCCAATCAAGTTTTTTCAGTTTTTCTAAAGTTTCTTCCACTTCATAGTCAAGTTTAGTATTTTTCATGTAATTGAAAAGTTCTCTTTTTTTGGCTTCGTCGGCTTCTTTTTTTACTAAGTTCCAATCAGGAATAGTATCGTCTGAAATATGTTTAAGCGCCTCTTCGGCGGCACATCTCACAATACTGTCAGGATCTTTCAAGACCTGCTTAAGCGCGTCATGAATAATTTTACTTTTACTTTTCGAAACCGCTTTTATTATGACTAACTTCATAAATTCTAATTGTTTTTCATCATATCTGAGTATATACATTTTGAGCGGATCTGGTTTCTTTATTTCTGTTTCAGTTAAAACGCCGGCCAGAATTTTCAATGCTTCATCGTCTTTAACTGCTGAAAATTCTTTAATGCACTCATTTTCTAAATTAATAAGTTCATCTGCCGCGTATTTCGAAACATAAGTATTCTTTAACTCGTCAGGATTATATTGTCCTATCGGCGAATTCAAATATCTGCGATAATATTCGCCTTCGCATAAAAGCGGCAGATAATAATTTACTTTAGTTTTATCACCGGCCGGCATATAATTCTTACATTTAAACGTTTTTGCGATAATCGAACACTCACGCCAGTTTTTCTTCGATAAAACTTCGTCGACCTTTTTTTTCGTCCTGGCAAGATCATATTTAGCTAAAGCTCCAAGCGCCGAATTAAATATAAAATCATTGTCATTAAACATAATATCGCCAATTGCCTCGACTGCGTCGGTATCATCAAACATCGCAAGTGATTTTATCAGCGCAATTTCAGCTTTAAATGTTTTATCCTTACTTTTAGATACTAAAATTTTCAGAACCCGTGCATCTTTTGAACTGCCTAATGCCGATGCCGCTGCTTCCTCGAGGCCGCTTACATCAAGGCATTTAATCAATAACTCAACCGAATTTGTATCACTAATGTCTCCAAGCGCCTTTACAAATTTTCTTTTTGTCTCGATATTTATATTTTTAGAGTTATTAATATTTGCGGTCAAAAAATCAACAATCTTCTTAGTTTTTAACTTCGACATATAATCTATAAGCATATTTTTTAAAGGCGGCGAAGCATTATTAAATTCAGAAATAATAATATCATCATAAATCGAAGATTTATTTTGTATCGTTTCGTAATCTTCCAGCGCAAACGCGTAGTACATTCGGTCGATATCGTTATTTATGGAAGTATCGGAACGTTTTAGCAAGAGAGCTGCTTCTTTTCTTACATTCGGCTCAGACGAAGTATTTCTGAGATTTTTCAGGACAAAGTCACGCAGCATATCGTTTTTTAGTTTAGGCATTTCCTTAATTAAGTGGTAAATTTCAAAATCATCTTTAGAGACGGAATGCCGCATTAGCAATTCAGTGTACTTTTCATCCGAGGCAATTAATTTACTTATTTTTGCCTTACGCGGCGAATGATCTATATTTTTCAAGTCAGTATCCATAACATGAATAAGCTTACGGAGTATATCGGGATTGCCCGAATTAATAAGAAGATCGATAACCTCATTCTTACTGCTTAAAATCTTGAATTTTTTCAATGCATCTAACAGCTTTGAACTATTTTGGATAATATCCTTCGCTGCCGCGTGCCGGCAAGCCGCAACGGCCACATTTTCATCATTATCGCCGATAAGGTTAATCATGAGACCACCGGAATTCTGGTCGTCAAATTTAGAAACCGCTTTCATTGCAGATAGTTTTATTTTTGAATCGGCATTTTTAAGTTCATTTTTTATAATATTTTTGGCACTTTCAGGAAGACGCGAACAGACGAAAAAATTTTCGGAAGCCATATAATAATAAGCCATTTCAGAATCATTAGAAGGCTGCCATCCTATTTCATAAAGAGCTAGCGCAGAGGTTTTTCTCAGCAAAGGATCGATACTTTTTAGTGATTCACAAAGCAGGGCTATTGAAACAGTATCATCTTTTTTTATTAATTTAGCGAGAGCTGCAACGCATAACGGCTGAAAACAATTAATTTCAAAATCATAATAAATAAAATTGTCATTATTTTTTACGGCTTCCAGCACAAATTCAACGGGCAGAGTTTCGCCGTTTTCGATTATAGCTTTAAGCCCCTCCAATTTAATTTTCCTGTCAGCGCTATTCAAAAATCTGCCGGCGCATTTATTCTTTTTTTTGAAGTTAATTTTTCTGATTGCAGCAGCTAATTCTTGCGAAATAAATTTATGTTTATCACAATTTTTCATTAATTCGTCAAACGCATTTTCACATCTGGCATCGCCTAGAGCATTAATACAATTTTGCCTTAGTGAGTTATGTTCAAGAGCCAGCTTTTTTTTCAAAACTTCCCATGCTTCACTAGTTTTCATCCCGGCAAGAATTTTAAAAATCAGTTTTTCATCGCAAGACGCCATCCAACCTTTATCAAGCTCATTACTCAAGAGCAAAACTGCCTCACTGTCGTCAAATGCACCTATACTTTCCCAGAAAGCGGTTGTTATAGAACCGTTATTTTCATTCTTGAATGCTGAAATAAGAAGTCTTTTAGCATCAGGCGTTTTTATTTTTTTCAATTCGTTGATTACATATAATTTTTTATCTGCGTCAATCTGGCTCGCAAGAAATTTTTCGTATGCCGAAATTTTTTCTGAAGCATCAAATTTTTCAATAAACTTTACGGCTTCGAATCTTACTGCTGACGACGGATCAGATAATGCTTTGCGATAAATATCATCGCACGATTTATCATAAGACTTGAGGTTATGAAATGCAAAGAGCCTTAACGATTCGTTGCTGTTTAAAGCTGCCTGACGTAATAAAATTACGGCGGCAGAATCGTCAAACTCGATAAATTTTTCAAGCGCCAGCATTTTATCAATCGGGTTTCTTCCGTCAAGCATTTTAATTATTTCATTCATCGGATAACGCATTCTCGAATCGCACAAAGGATCAGTGAGGCCGAATATAAAAAGCTGAGACTTATTAATATTTTCTTCAACCAAAACATTAATAATATATGGTAAAATATTATATTTAACAATATTTTTAATATTCGTACTTCTGAACAATGTTTCATTAGTGATAAAACCGGAAAACTTTTTCAATTTCTCATTATCAAGAATTTTAGCGAGAATATCAACTGTCTGAATAACTATGCTGATATCATCTTCAATCGCAAGATTTTTTATTAAAAGCTCAGTCAATCCGGCGTTATTCATTTTAAAAAGTTCATCGATGGCTATTTTTCGCAATTCGCAATCACGGCGTATACATAATACCCCAAGTTCAACGGTATTATTTTTGTCATAAATTAAAATTTCCTTCGAGCCGTCTATGGATATAGTTTGCCTTAGTGTCTCAGCGGCAGCTTCTTTATCGATCTTAAACATCGCCCTTATGATTTTTGGCGGAATTATTTCGTTGTCTATTACGATAGAACGGTCTTCCTGCCAGAACATAGTTTTCAAAAAAGGAAACGCTGCTTGAGCCTGCGGCCCTATTTTTTCAAGTTTATCAACTGCCCTGAGCCTTTCGATTTGCCATGGCGAATAAAGCCTTTCTATCTGGCACAAAACATTATAAGGCGTATCGGCAGGAACTTTTTCAATTGGAATTGACGGCGCGGAATATGCCGGATGCTGCACAATCAAAAATAAGATTATCAATAATATAATTTTTTTCATAGCCCCCACCATATTTTGCCGAAGCAGAATTATTTTAATTAATACCGAGACGGCGTAAAAGTAAAAGTATTGTTAATATTGTATATTCATAAAACAACATAATAAAAAATAATATGTTTCTAAAATTATTTTAGCCGGCGCTTTAAAATAAAATTTGTTCCGGCAAATCCAATTATATCATTTAAATTTTAATAGAGCAATATTAAAACCGGTCCTTAATCTGCCATACCGCCGACATAAAAAATAATATTAACTGAATTTATTATGCGGTGTAACCGTCATGATAAATTTTCATTGAATAGCTCGCGTATTTAGTATATAATATTTAAGAACTATAGTTTAAATTTGCTCTTTATCAGGAGGAAGTGCCATGAAACTCATTAAAATCATTTTTTCCGCCTTAATTCCAGTTTTTACCTTTTCCATTTTCAGCAGCGCATTTGCCTATGACACCGCTTATTACAAAGATGAAAAAATCGGCATATTCAAAGTAACCGTTTCAAGCGCTGAGTTAAAAAACAATCCGTTAAAATCTATAATACCGATTTCTAAAACCGGAAATTTGACTGAAATTTACCTGTCAGATTCGAGATCTGAAAAACGCGGCAATTTAAAATATGATGACGATACCAGGACAGAAGAGGCGCTTCGCAAAAAAATAGACCAAATTGAAAAGCAGAAATACCCGCTTTACAAAGAAAAAAACGCGGCAAGCGAAGACCTCGCATTTAACGAAAAATACGCCGCAAAAATAAAAAACGGAGAAATGAACTCAAGTTCACACGAAGTCGAGCTTCTGGAGAAAAAAATCACGGCGCTCAAAACAAAAATAGAAAAATTAAACAAGCAATGCGAAGTTTTTGACAAGGAAACCAGCGGATTATATAACCAGCTTTACCGCAGCCGCGGTCACCACAATATTGACAAAAAAGACCTGGCCAATGAAACCCAAATATATGTCATAGGCAGGTTTTCAAAACCAGGCCCGGAAACGATCTCATTAATAAATTTCGAAACAAATGAAAGCATAATTGAAATTTCATTAAGTATCCCGCCGTCAGCACCTGCCGATAAAACAATATTCAAACAGTGGCTTGCCGTACAAAAAGATTATTTCAAAAAACTAAAAAGCATTTCATCGGAAAGCGTCTTTGGTTATATAGCGAACCAATCGGCTAAAAGGTTTATAACGTCAGAAACGACGTCAGAATCAGAAGTAAAAGATCAATACAGTTCGATGAATAGTAATTTTACGCAATCGCCCGATCTTTACTCGATGGCAAGCGGCCTTCTAGCAATCCAGGAAGCTCTTCAGCTTGACCGCATGGCAGGAACTTCCCAAAAGAGCGATTATACAAGCGTAAATATAGAAACTATCAAAGCGCCGAATATAAAATCACATCCGTTCGAATTAATGCTCGCCGGCAAAACTCCCAAAACTTATGCGATCGATTCACTAATCCCGGCCGATTTTTATTATCTGCATTTTTCGAATATAAACGATCATATAGAAATTTCCGACATGATGGACAAATGGGGAACTAATTTCCTTGAATTAATGCAGATTTCGGCGACAGACAGCCGTATAAAGGAAAAATACCTGACGCAGCTTTGCCTTCAGATGTCAGAATTGACAAGATTATTCGGCGATAAGGTAATAGACGATATGGCAATATGCGGCAACGATCCGTTTTTAGACGACGGCACCGACTTGACAGTCATATTCAGCGTCAAAAATAAAACAGTTTTCGATTTAAATGTCTCTAAATATTTTATCGAAGCAAAAAATAAATATAAAAACCTTAAAGACGAAATGATAAATATCGGCAATTTTAAAATCAGGGCCGTAACCACTCCGGATGGAACAGTCTCCTCTTATTCATGCGCAGTAAAAGACTTTACAGTTTATTCAAATTCGCGAGAGGCTGTAGCAAAAATTATAAATACCGTTGAAAATCCCAAAAAATCAATGGCGCAGGCCGACGATTTCCTTTACATGAGAACCATATACGAAACTGGCGCTGATAATGAAAACGCGTTTTTATACCTTTCAGACAGCCACATCAGGAAACTAATAAACCCCGAGTGGAAAGTCGAAAGGCAGCGCCGCCTTCATTGCACTGTAAGCATGAGGCTTTTAAATAACGCAATAACATTTTATTATATGGACGGCAATACGGAAAAACCAACTATTGAAAAACTCACAGCCGGCGGATATCTTGACGGCAGCTATATATTCTGCCCGGACGGCGGCACATATACGATTGACGCCGAAACCCTCGAACCTGTATGCTCGAAACACCGCAAATTAAGATTCATAACGCCGATATGTGAAATGGTCCCTAAAACGGTTTCCTATAACGAATCTGAGGAATATAAAAGATTCGCGCGCGAATATAATAATTACTGGTCAAAATTTTTCGACCCGGTCGGAATAAGGATCAAAAACAGCAAAAATTTGTTATCATTCGAAACATGCATCTTACCGCTTGTCGAAAACAGCATTTATAACGGCCTGCTTGAAACATGCGGCGGAAAGCCAGTCAAATTTTATAATCCGGACATAAAGGGAAAGATATTTTCGTTAAACGCCAAAATCAACCTCAAAAATCAGGAAAATCTGAGGCTATTTAACGATGCCCTGTCATCTACTTCATTTACAGTCGACAGGTTTTTAAATTTCATCGGAAATAATGTCAGCATCAGTTTTATCGACAGTGACATACGGTTCACATTCGAACCGCTTTTTTCGAGGTTGATACAATTTTCAGCCCGCGATTCTTTTATGATTTACGGAGCTTTTTTAATGTCTGCGTTGAATCATCCGCTGCTTGTATCGATTGAAGTGACAAATCAGAAAGAAGCTGAATCTTTTTTAAATGAGCTTTTAAATTATATGAAAGAAGAGGCGGCAGTTAAAAGCAGGCGGTTCGGCGAATATGACTTTAATTTTTATAAAGTAAAACCCGCAGAAAACAGCCCATCCATATATTCGATAAATGTTCAGTTTTTCATGATCGGCCTTAATTTTCACGTAATGGTGCATGACAATAACCTTTTGATAAGCACCAAAAGGAACGTATTACTTGACGCATTAACAGGCGCTTCCAAATCAGGCGGCACCGATGAGGCAAATTTTACGCTCGAAATCAGGCCGGAAAATTTCAGCGAAATTTCAAGAACCTATAACATCAAATGGAGCGAAAAAATGCGCCAGGCCTGCCATACTAATTTATGGCCGATTTACGCGCTCAATAAATTCAGAAAAATATCTATCGAAAACATAAAAAATGAATCATTAAAAATCAACGGCTATTTTCCTTATTGCCCGGCAGGCGGCGAATATGCATACGACAAAACACGCGATATAATATCGTGCACACGGCACGGGAATATTTATAACGCGTTACAGCCAGCCGAGCTTGACGAAAAAAATGAACTTGTAAAATTTTTCAGAGGAATAAAAAAGATAAAAACTTCGCTTTCATTCACCGTAACGGGTATAATGACTAAAGTGCTTATCGAAAAAGAATAATGAAATAAATATTTTTATTAAGAACAGTAATTTATTCTGCTTTATTTCTTTATTTTATGACTATATCGAGATATTCAAGAAGGCTCATGGCTTCCGGCATGGAAAATGACGCCTTCTTGATGTTATTTTCAAATGGGTTTATCTGATAACCGGCGGCGTTAGAAAAATCCGCTTTAGATAAATTTACCTTTTTAAAAACCGTATCGCGGAATGATGCGCCGCTGAAATCAGCTTCCGAAAAGTCATTATTTATAAAATCAGTCGTTATTATTTCACAGCCCGCAAACGATGTTTTCCGCAGTTTAATATCGCTGAAATTGCAATTATTTATGAGGCATTTATTAAATTTCATATCAAACGCGAAAGAATTGCAGTATGAAAAATTAACGCCGAGAATTTTACAGTTTTTAAACTCCACCTGCTGCACGGATGTATTTTTAAAATCAGCCAGAGACAGATTGCAGTTATCAAAAACGCATTCCTGAAATTTAGCCAGCGTAAAATTAGCTTCGGCGAAATCGCAGTCCTTGAATGAACATTCAGAAAATATTTTTCCCGAAAAATCGCATTTAGATGCTTTAATATTATGAAACTCACTGCATTCAAAATCGTCAGAATTTAAAATTTCACCTATTTCATTTAATGCGTCCATTTTATTACCTCATATCTTTCCTGTAAGCTTATTCAAAAACTTTATAAAAACAAAAATATTATAATTTAAAGAAAAATTATATATATTTAAAATTATATATCAACAATACCTTAACTATAGTATTTTTAAGCCGCTATCCGCCCTGACAGTTATAAATAAAACCCAAATACATTATTTTCAACTTCGATTCAAATTATTAATATCATTTTTCAAAAACTTATCTACTATTTCTATTATTTCCAATACATTGAACGGTTTAGTTATATATACGTTCATTCCTGCCGCGCGGCATTTCTGGCGTTCTTCCATAGTCACGCTTCCAGTCATCGCGACAATAATAATGTTTTTATTATATTCCGGTACCTTGCCGGACCTTATTCTTATCGTGGTTTCATATCCGTCTAATTCCGGCATTTGCAAGTCGGTAAACATAATATCAAAAGGCTCGTTTTCAAGCAATTTTAAAGCTTCAACACCATTCGAAGCTAATTTTATGGTATTAACTTTCTTTTTTAATATTTTCATGAGCAAAAACTGGTTTGCCTCGTTGTCATCGACAACAAGAACTTTAATATCGTTTTTCCCGGAAATCAGATTTTTTCCAACGTCAAGCATTGGCGCGTTATAATTTGGTTTTATAGTCGAAGCTTCAATTTTTTTCAATTTCGCTGTGAAAATAAATGTACTGCCGATATTATGACTGCTTTCGAGGCATATATCACCTTCCATCATCACGGCCAGAGATCTGCATATCGCAAGTCCCAGTCCAGAGCCGCCATATTTTCTGCTGATCGACGCATCAGATTGGGTGAACGTTTCAAATATTTTTTTCTGATTTTCAGCAGAAATTCCAACGCCGGTGTCTGATACTTTGAAAATAAGGCTTTCTTTTTCAGAGGTAGAGTCGCTATTTTTAGATACTTCGATGCGTATTTCACCCTTTTCGGTAAATTTAACGGCATTGCCGGCAAGATTTATCAAAACCTGCCTTAACCGGAGCGGATCGCCGTTCAGTGTCCTGTGCACATCGTCAGCTATCAAATAATAATAATTTATATTTTTCTTTCTGGCTGCCGGCATAAAAAGTTTAATTACATGCTCAAGCACTTCAGTAAGATCAAAATTTATAGATTCAAGGCTCAGTTTATTCGCCTCTATTTTGGAAAAATCGAGTAAATCATTTAAAAGCTGTATCATCATATCGGATGACTGGCGCATTACTCCGAGATATTCTTTAATCTCGGAAGAGTATGGATCGCCTTCTATTATATCGATCATACCGCGCACAGCGTTCATAGGAGTTCTGATGTCATGGCTTATATACGCTAAAAACCTGCTTTTTGAAGCGTTGGCTTCTTCGGCTGTATTTTTAGCGGTTTTCAACTCATCGTTCAAAAATAATAATTCATTGTTATATTTTTTCTGTTCCATAAATTTTTCTTTTAACTTATCAGACATGGCTCTGAAATTTTCCTTTAGCGAATGAATTTCAAGAACTTTGCTTTCAGGCCAGTCCACTGACCTGTACCCGATTTGACGGACACCCCGAACACAATGTATAATAAAAAGTAA
>JASDSY010000028.1:0-55121 GCA_041441465.1 Candidatus Wallbacteria bacterium | reverse complement strand
TTAAACGAAGTAACAGGCATGCCTGTTAAAATCTTTTACGATGAAAAATATTATAATGAATACGGCGATATTTTCAGGAAAAAAACATTTGAACTTGGCCATTATGAAAGTGAAGTGGTTCAAAAAAAGAAAAACGGATCGACCTTCGCAACCTGGTTCAGCGCAACTATATTAAAAAACGCAAACGGCGAATATTCAGGAATGGTTGGAATAGCGCGTGACATTACAGAACGTAAAAAATATGAAGAAGAAGCGTTAAAAGAAACAAAACTGGAATCACTCGGCATTCTCGCAGGCGGCATCGCTCATGATTTTAATAATGTGTTAATGGGAATCATCGGAAACATTACTCTTGCCAAAAAAAGGACGGTCAATGACGAAAAAACCTATGAAATACTTAAACGCGCCGAAAAAGTGGCATATAAGGCGCAAAATCTTACAAGGCAGCTCATAACATTTTCAAAAGGCGGACTTCTTTTAAAAAGCCTGAATTCCTTGAATGAAATAGTTTCCGGCACAGCCCATTTTACTCTTACCGGCTCCAATATTACTCTTAAACTTTCACTGGCCAAAGACCTTAAAAATGCATATATCGATGAAGGCCAGATAACACAGGTAATCACAAATATAATACTTAACGCCAAGCAGGCCATAAGCGAAAATCCGCAAAATTCAAATGGAACAATTGAAATAAAAACGGAAAACAAAATATTCGCGGCCGATAACAGCCTTGGATTAGAGCCCGGCAATTACATTCAATTGCAAATTAAAGATAACGGACCGGGCATATCGCCAGAAAATCTATCAAAGATATTTGACCCTTATTTCACAACCAAACCCGCCGGCAGCGGATTGGGGCTGTCCACAACTTATTCGATCATAAAAGGCCATAACGGCGCAATAACCGCAAAATCCGAACTAAATAAAGAAACATACTTCGATATATATATACCGGCTGCAAACGAATCGAACATAAGCCCGCCGGCCGAAATCAGCGCCGAGCACAAAAGCGATAATAAAAGACTGCTGATTATGGACGATGATGAAACAGTATTAATTCCGCTTTATGAAATGCTCACCGATTCAGGCTATGCAGTAAAACTTGCCCGAAACGGAGATGAAGCGGTATTACTTTACACTCAATCATTGAAAGAAGGCCAAAAATTCGACGCCGTAATTCTTGACCTCATAATAAAAGGCGGACTGGGCGGAGTTGAAACTATTAAAAAAATACTGGAACTTGACCGCGAGGCCGCCGCTATAGTATCGAGCGGATATTCAGATGACCCCGTAATGGCCGAATATAAAAAATACGGATTCAAGGGATTTCTGGCTAAACCATATCACTCCCACGAAATAGAGGAACTGCTTGCCAGAATCATAAAAAAAGAACAGTAAATTTTTATAATTATGCCATATCAAACCGAACAATATGGTCCGCTTAAGTTTCGCACCTTAAAAACGCCTGTAAATAAGAATTTTTATAATGAAAATATTTATTCATATTTTTTAGAATTCCGGCCTTCAAACCTAAATAATATTTTTTATAACAATTTTAATACTTATTTTAAAATAAAAAAGGCGCCATTTCTCGAAAATATATTTTTCAGAAATGGCGCTTTTTTATAATCGCCCGATTTATAATCCAGTTAAAGCTTTAATAAATCGATTTTATTCTTAAAGTCCGTAATACAGCTCAAATTCATAAGGATGCGGCCTGTTTTGCATAGCAGTAACTTCGTTATTCAATAGTTTTGACCATGACATCATTAATTCTTTCGGAAATACTCCGCCTTTTTGCAAGAATGAATTATCTTTTTGAAGTTCATTAAGCGCTTCTCCAAGCGATGTCGGCAGGAACTGTAATTTTTCCTGCTCAGCTTTAGGCAGTTCATAAAGATTAACATCAAACGGACCGTAACCTTTAGACTTAGGATCGGTTTTTGATAAAATTCCGTCGATACCCGCCATAGCGAGCGCCGCGAACGAAAGATAAGGATTACATGTAGCATCCTGCGGTCTGTACTCGAAACGCTTGTCTTCCATCGACTTGACATATCCAGGCACCCTGATCGCAGCCGAGCGGTTGGCAGTCGCGAAAGCTATACACGTAGGCGCCTCAAAACCCGGCACAAGGCGTTTATAAGAATTAGTCGACGGATTAGTAAACGCAGTGAGCGCTTTAGCATGAGTTAATATACCGCCGATAAAATTTAACGCGGTCTTTGACAAACCAGAGTAGCCTTTATTGTCATAAAATAAATTTTTACCGTCTTCCAGCAGCTTAAAATGAACGTGGAACCCGCTGCCGGCTTCGCCATATATAGGTTTCGGCATAAATGTCGCCGTCTTGCCCATTCTCTGCGCAAGATTAAATACGACATATTTTACAAGCATGCTGGCATCAGCCATTTTAGTGAGCGAATCGAATGTCGTCTCTATCTCGACCTGGCCGGCCCCGCCGACTTCGTGATGATGGTACTTCACCGATACGCCGCATTTGTTAAGAATATTGCAGGCTTCCGACCGGAATTCATAAAGCGAATCAAATGGAGTGCATGCATGATAACCGGCTTTTGGCCCCATTTTATAGCCGTCATAATTCTGGCCGAAATCGGGATCGTCACATATCGGACGGCCCTTTGTAAAAATTTCATAACCGGCGCCGCGCGCTTCATTGGAAAAATCAACATTATCGAAAACATAAAATTCGTACTCAGGACCTAAAAGCAATATATCGCCGACTTTTGAGTCTATCAAATACTGCTCGGCTTTTTTAGCTATATTACGCGGGCATTGCGGATGATGATACTCCTCGCCCTCGACACTCCATATATTTGAAAAAATCGACACAGTCGGCACTTCGTAAAACGGATCCACGAACGATGTTTTAATATCCGGAATTAAAACCATATCAGATTTCTCAATATTTACAAAACCATACGAATAGCCGTCAATCCCGACGCCTTCTTTGAGCATGGATTCAGTAATGCGGCATGCCGGAATCGTCACATGACGCAAACGCCCTCTTAAATCAGTAGCTTTAAAATCAACCATTTCGATTTTCGATGCCTGGATAAATTTAATTAACTCTTTCGCCGATGAAAACATACCTACCACCTTTTCTTTATTTTATTACTAACCCGGCCAGTGCCAACACAGCCCCGATTGCCAGACATACCTTGGACGCTATATCAAGCCATTTAGCAGACTGCTTAGCGTCCGCGGCCAGCTGTTCCTCGGATTTATTTGAAACTATAAATTCGCCTTTAGATTCTACCGGCTTTGCCACAGTAATTTCACCGTTTGATGAGTCCGATGCCTCACCTATCACGAACGTATCGCGATTTACCGGAAACATATACTCGATCATTTTATAACCTAAAATTTTATGTGTCTGCATGTTATAGTTATTATTAAAAACATTCTCGGCGATCGGTATAAAAAAACCGCCCCAGTTGAGATTGCCGTTAGCATAATTAAACGCCGACGCCGGTTCGTATTTTTCCATTGATTTTATAAGATCGAATTCAGCATTATCCGATTTTACCCTTATTTTACCGGTAGCGTCCTTAATATAAAAATCGCAGTTACGTTCAGTAGAGGAAATAAGCTGCATTTCCCTTCTGGTTTTCATAACTTTATTTTTGGTTTGAGCATCCTGTTCATAATAAGTTTCTTCCACCTCACGCTCGACAGTGCTTTTAAAATAAACGCACGGCTCTTTTGAAAGCTCGGCGGTGAGCGGTGAAGCACATTCGAGCGTACCTTTAAGCTCGACCATCTCCCTGAAATTGCCTTTGCCGGCTTCTTTAGCCACGCTGGAAAATAATTCCTTCAAGTCGGCCGCGGTATAAGTTTTAGTAAGATTAAAAGCCATAAGCCTGCTCTGTGAAGATTTTTTCATGAACAAACAAATAACGCCAATTACAATAAGAATAATGCCAAAGATCAACATACTCAAACCTCCAAAATTAAATATCGGACATTTTTAATATAGCAATAAAACCTTAAAAATACAATAAATATTTTTTATTTTTTCAAAATAGAATCATTCTATGCAGCCGTATTTTGAATCCTTACCCCTCCCGCCCTTTATGATGTCATTTTAAGGCGGCCGCGTTCAAAAAGCAATACTGTCTTTCTGCCGTTTACTCTCGGCGGCTCTCGACAAATTATGGCTCTGGCGCTTAATAAGTATCCATCCAAAAGTGACATTCATAAATTAATATCTTTACATATCAAAAAAATTCATAAATATTTATCATGCATGTCTCTTAGCTTTCGGCCGCAACCGACATCATATAGATACATATAATCCCCGAGGCCGATTGCTATGTTTCGCGGAAAGCGAAGAGGTCAGCAAAACTAAAAACTCAACTTCAAAGCTGATAATAGTATTAAAAAACAACGTTAGATATAGCCGGTATAAAAACAAA
The DNA here is from genome assembly GCA_041441465.1 of Candidatus Wallbacteria bacterium. Taxonomy (GTDB): domain Bacteria; phylum Muiribacteriota; class UBA9980; order UBA9980; family UBA9980; genus JASDSY01. The sequence continues at coordinate 50,682 of JASDSY010000028.1, read as the reverse complement.
GAAACGGGTGGACACAAAGGTTTATCAGCCCTTTGTACCACCCGCGCAAAAAATACAAACGCTTCAGAAGCAATAACCTTATAATTTTTACAGCGATCCGAAGCGTTAATTATATGAAAATTTACGAAAATTATTCGGCAAGACCGCGTAAAGCCAGGCCAAGAGCGACAGTGTAAACCTGTCTTTCTTCGTCAGGGCAGTTCAACGAACTTAAATAAGGCGAATCGCCAATAGCGACAGCATTAATAGCCAGACCGTTATTTTTAAGATAATTAGTCATAAAGCCGCTTATATTTTTTACACATGCCAGGCCGCCGGTTAAAACGATATCATTAACTTTATTACCGGGAAATTGTTCCTCATAATTTTTCAGTACCTGGACAATTTTATCGAAATACCTTTCAAATTCGCTTTTAATTGCGTTAAAATATTTTTTTTGCATATCATCACCGCTCGAAGCAGCATCGTTTAAATCAAGGCCCGTCAATTCAAGCGAAAGTCCGCCGCGCGAACCTGAGTTCGAAAATGAGATACCGTCATTTAATTTCATTTTTTCGGCTTCATCTCTTGAAATCCCTATCTCTCGCGCTACATTCGATGTTATAACCGCGCCGCCGTCATCTTTTATGGTAGTAGTATATCTTAAAACGCCGTCATTTAAAACTGATATATTCGTGGTAAGCGCGCCGCCCTCTATAAGGCATACGCTGCCCATTCCATTCTGATCTATTTCCAGTGCATTTACGGCCGCCAGCACATCGATATCCAGCACAAGCCCGTCGAGCGGAATGCCGCATTCACGCATCTGATTTTGAAAAGTTTCAACCTTAGACTTTTCGGCGGAAACATAAAGGACCGGGAAAACTGAATTGCCGTCAGCTGAAATTACCGGCCCGCGCAAAGGCGAAAATGAAATAGCGTAATTCATAGTATCGAATTCCTTCATCTTTAGCTCGGCCTGCTTTGAAGCCTCAGTTATGTTTTTAGCCGGAAACTCATTTATTATCATTTCCGTATCCTGTCCGTCTAATGATACGACAATTGTAGTTTTTGAAGGGTTTATCGTATTTTCGCGCAAAATTTTAGATACCGCCGAACGCGCGTCGCTGACATTTTTTTCACAAGCGATTTTAGTAACCGACGGACGGCCGGAGCCGCTTATTGTCATTTGCACCATTTTTACCCAGGCATTACCAATATCAAGACCTACCGAAACCTTTGGTGTGCCGCCAAATAAACCCATATTAGCTCCTCCTGTTTTTTATTATTTAAAAGTAATTAACATTAATTTAAATCATATAATCAAGCATTTAAAATAAAACAGGCGCAATCATGATAATACAATTATGATCGCGCCAGGTAATTGAGAAAAATTTATAAAATTATAACATCGTATAACCGGTTTCGTGCATTTCCTTCAAGCATCTGAATAGCTTTTTCCCGGCCGCCTCGGAATTCGAGCTTACTGATTCAACCTTACTGATTTCACCCGCGTCAAGGAAAATCCCTCCGCATTTTTCACAATGCTCGACTTCGAGCGCGCTGTCCTGATAATATTTCACTATAACCATATCCGCCTGACATTTCGGACATTTAAGCGAGACTTTACGCGCAGTTGACATTGAATATTTATAATCAGGAAAATCACTTTCCATTTCGGCCGACTTTGCGGTTTCGCCCTTATCGAGCCATAAGCCCTTGCATTTATCGCAAAGGTCAACTGTAACGCCTTCCGAAGTCTTAAAACTTTTTAAAGTCGGCGTATTGCATTTCGGACATTTTAACGTGCCGGCCTGATTCATTGAAAATCTTAATTTCCATATTTCACGGCTTATTTTCAATTTAATATCTTCAGGCTCCTGAGATATTTTTGACAATTCGCCGATTTCACCGCCGTCGAACCATACGCCCCCGCAGCCTTCGCAGTAATCAACCATAAGTTTCGAAGAAGCGTTATATTTGATTTCCTTCATCTGCATTTGGCATTCCGGGCAATTTTTGTGCGATGATTGAGCGCTCTTTACAAGAGTTTTAAAATTCGGTATATCTTCGGAAAATTTCGCAAAAGCGCCGACTTCGCCTTTTTCAAACCACAAGCCATTGCAATGCGAACAACCGTCCACTTCAATGCCGGCTGCTAATTTAAAAGGCATTAATTTATTATCGCAACAGTTAGGACATGTTTTAGTCATAAAACACCTCTTAGTTTTATTACTCAGATTTTGTAAGTTCGTCAAGCATCTGCTGATCGACTGTATAACCCATGCCTTTTTTCTTTAAAGAATAAAATACGCGGCGCAATCTTGTAACGCGGCGGGCGTTATCCGGATTTTGATGTTTCTGAAATTCTTCTTCCGCCTTAGCTAATGCCCTTACAATGCCGTTAAATAATTTTTGCTCCTTAGGTGTCAGTCTTTTTATATCAAACTTACCGTCAGGCGGCGTTGTAGGCGCGACATCGCCGGCCGGATCATTTTTGCCGTCTGCGACGATTTCCTCATCAGGAGTCTCACTCGCTGAAACGACTTTGTTATCTTTTACATCAAACGCATAATTTTTTACTACGCCGGTTTCTTCATCTTCAACTTTTATAACTTCAGATTTAGCTTTTTTTCCGCTCAATATTTTTTCGATCTCATCTAGAACCATAACCGCGTCTTCATAGTTTTTTTCGCGTGCCTGTGTAGCGGCAATCGTAAGAATATCCTCGATTTCGCTCCTTACTTTTTTACTGAGCTCACTTTTTTTGCCGGAAAACAATTTAACCATTTCAATCATTTTCTTGTCATACGCTTCGCGGCTGCCTTTTTCTTGAGTCGCCTCTTCCTTAGCAGCTTTTGAAACTTTAGCGCCCTTCTTAGTCTCTTTCTCTGCGGCTACGGCACTATCGCCAAGTAACGCACCTGAAAATTGAAATGCAAGCGCAAGCGCAATACATGCCAACATCCTCTTATTTAATAATAATTTGTTCATGGTAAAATTAAAACCTCCACTATTTTGTATTAATTAATATATGATCTTTACATAAAAAACTATACCTAAAAAATCATTTTATTTTATCATAACCCTAAAATAATGTCAAATTTTATTTTTTTACGATTTGTTAATAAGTTAACCAGAATCGCCAAAATAAAAAATATATTGAATAACATTATAAAACTGCGAAAAAATTAAATAACAGTAAAATACAAAGCAAAAGGGCTGTTTCATAAAGTTACCTTTTAAAACAGCCCTTTTTTATAAGATTATTTTTTATTCCACTTCAGCATCAGTTATTATTATAAGATATAATTTAATAAGTTACAAGTAACAAACATAATTATAAATTGGACACTGTAAAATTAATCTTCTATCTGCTGAAGTTCGGTTTGTAATTTTTCGATGGTTTTTAAAACCGGCTTTGCGTTTCCGGCTTTATTTATAACATCTTGCATATACATATCTTTAACTTCTCTAAATACCGGTGCGAGAATTTTCTTTGAATTTAAATCCATTTTAGCGACTTCAGACATAAATTCATCAAAATTCTTGCCGTTCGAATCATTAACAGGATTCAAAAGATTTATAAGTTCTGTTTTAGCATCATTATCGAGGCCTCTTGAAGAGCTTGCGCGATAGCTGTATGTAGCGATCGCCCTGTTAAGCTTCGAAGAAAAATCAGGATGAGTAGAGGCATGAACTGTACCGATCTGTTTTAAAAGATAAAGGCATGCTTTTACGTTGCCGTCGCAAATAGAATCGACTTCGCTGTCGTTCGGCACAAATTGCGAACCAAGTTCGATAGTAAATGCCAGAGCACCCATCGTACCGTATAAAAAGTCGTCAGTATCACCCATAGCAGGATACAAATCTGAACTTTTCATCGGCTCATATTTATTTAATTTCGCCATTTCAGTAGCGAGCTTTTTCAGCAAATCGTTGTCCTTGGCAACAGCTTCATAAGCATAGCCAAATGGGTATAATACCTCTTCCGAGTAGCTGTGAAACGAAACTGTCGATATAAAACGCTCGCGTTCCGCAAGTTTTTTTATAGCCGACGTGCACGGTTCAGAAAACGGGCCTGTTCCATGGTAAGTGTCAGCACCGCCATAATTAGACGAACCGACATTGCCCCACTGATAGCCGTAATTTCTATTAGGATCGACGCCGTAACTCTTATCGGAATTTACCCGGCGATTTTTGCGCCACATTTTCGAATTTTTCTGTGAATAAACCAAACCGTCCGGATTTACAACCGGAACGATCCATATATTTCTCTCGTCAACTATCTTTTTTATTTCAGCGTCTTTTGAATAATTTTCAGTAAGGGTTTTTATAAGAGCCACAGGCACTTCAGCCGAAATCCATTCACGCGCGTGATGTAACCCCATGACAAGCCCTGCTGGTTTTTTCTGGTTCTGATTAACGTTGCCTGAAATTTTCAAGCCGTATATCGGGCGATTTTCACAGCTATTGCCAATAATTTCAAGTTTGCAAATATCAGGATAATTAGTAACGCAATCTTTCAAGTATTTCTCGATCTGATCAAATGTGTGATATTTAGCCGATACAGCCCTTTTAGAAAGGAGCGAATTTGCGTTATCGTTAACAACCTGATAACGAACGGCCCTATTGCCCAATGATTTTAATGCGCTGTCAGTAATTATCGCAATTACATAATCCTTACGAACTTCAGCGATGTCAACCCCCGCATTAGCAAGGTCTTCAACCTGTTTTTTGTTTTCAATAAAGAATTTAACGATCTTAGGCTCTTCTTCCTTAACAACCGGAGTATTTTTTGAGCCTTCAATATTAACATTAGTCTGCGCAATAGCCGAATTAACGCTAAAAACTACTGATAATCCAAGAGCCCCCATAAGCATTGATAATTTGTTTAATTTCACCCTGACTTCCTCCTTACTTCATACCTTCCGTTTAATATAATTGCCATATAAGCAAAAACAACCATTAAAAACCTCATTTAACAGTCGTTCAAACTTTTTCAACAATAACGCCAATAGTCTTTTATATCAGCGTTTTCATCTTTTATTTTTGAAATGATTATACCACTTTAAAATGATACTGTCAATAAATTTTGAACTTTTATTTTTATTAGAAATATAACAAAAAAAGAGCGGATTATTATTCCGCTCTTTTTATAAAACTAAATGAGTAGTTTATTAAAACTAACTAATTAAATTAACCTGACGCCTACTCTGCTACATGGTGAATTTCAGCCTGTAGTTTCTCAATCGCTTTCAGAACCGATTTTGAATTTCCGGCTTTGTTTATGATATCCTGCATGTACATATTTTTTACTTCTTTTAGTATCGGCATAAGTATTTTCTTGGAATTTACATCTATTTTTGAAACCTCGGCCATAAATTCATCGAAATTCTTGCCATTAGAGTCATTTGCCGGGTTCAAAATATTTATAAGTTCGGTTTTGGCGTCATTATCAAGGCCTCTGGACGAATCCGCGCGATAGGTGTAAGTTGCGATGGCCCTGCTGATTTTTGAAGAAAAATCAGGATGCGTCGAAGCATGAACACTTCCGATTTGTTTTAAAAGATAAACGCAGGCTTTCACGTTACCATCACATATTTTATCAACTTCACTATCTGACGGGACAAATTGCGACCCCAATTCGATCGTAAAGGAAAGCGATCCCAGCGCGCCATACATAAAATCGTCAGTATCGCCCATTGACGGATATAAGTCAGAACTTTTCTGAGGTCTATAACCATTCAATTTGGCCATATCAACTGCAAGCTGTTTTAAAATCTTATCATCTTTCGCATAAGCTTGCGAAGCATAACTATAAGGATAAAGGATTAATTCTGAATAACTATGAAACGTAATATCGCCAATAAAATGCTCGCGCTCTGCAAGTTTTTTTATAGCCTGAGTGCATGGTTCTGAAAATGGTCCGGTACCATGATATGTATCGGCACCGGTCGAATTCGAGCAGCCGACATTACCCCATTGATAACCATAATTTCTGTTCGGGTCGACACCGTAAGTTTTATCGGCATTCAAACGGCGGTTTTTACGCCACATCTTTGAATTTTTCTGCGAATAAATGAACCCGTCCGGATTAACGACCGGAACAACCCATATATTTCTTTCATCTACTAATTTTTTTACTTCAGCGTCAACTGAATAATTTTCAGTAAGATATTTTATAAGCGCAACAGGAACTTCAGCGGAAATCCATTCGCGCGAATGGTGTAATCCCATTATAAGGCCGGACGGCTTCTTCTGTTCCCGATTAACATTGCCGGAAATTTTTAATCCGTATATAGGCCGGTTTTCACAGCTGTTCCCGATAACCTCGAGCTTGCAAATATCAGGATAATTGGCCACACAGTCGTTTAAATATTTTTCGATCTGTTCAAATGAATGATATTTAGCCGAAACTGCTCTTTTCGATAAAAGCGAGTTAGCGTTTTCGTTGACGATCTGATAGCGGACTGCCCTGTTGCCCAACGATTTTAACGCGCTGTCGGTAATCACCGCAATCACATAATCCTTACGTACTTCGGCGATATCAATACCTGCGTTAGCAAGTTCCTCCACCTGTTTTTTGTTTTCAACGAAAAATTTGACTATTTTAGGCTCTTCTTCTTTAACGACCGGCGCGTTCTTCGAATCGCCGCCGCTGACAACAGTCTGTGCAACAGCCGAATTAACGCTAAATACCATAGACAAACTAAGAGCACCCAAAAAAAATGATAATTTTTTAAAATTCACCCCGAGTTCCTCCTTACTTCATAACCTTCCCATTAATAAAAATTGCCGCATAAGCCCAAACAACATTAAAGAATAATAATTAACGATAGTTTAAACTTTTTCGCAAATAACGCTAGTTATATTTTTTATTAGCGTTTTAATCTTTTATCTTTTTAAATGATTATACTACTAAAAAATGATAGTGTCAATGAATTTCGAACTTTTTTAAGAGTATATGGCAGTCACGTAAAAAAAAATCATCATGAATTGGCATGGAAAAAATCATATATTTTTTCGGCTATAGGTTTTGTTATGCTTTTTACCAGGCATAATTCTTCGACCGACGCTCCACGAATCCTGTCGATCGTTTCAAAGTGGTCGTAAAGCGCCGCAATCCGCTTTTGGCCCATACCGTTAATGCCGCTCAAAACCGAAAGTGTCATAACGCCTTTTCTTAAACTGCGGTGATAAGTTATTGCAAACCTGTGAGCCTCGTCGCGAATCCGCATAAGTAAAAACTGCCCCTGAGATTTTTTATTAAGCGGCGACGGCACATTATTTGCCGGAATAAATATGTCTTCATTCTGCTTGGCAATTGAGCATAACGCTAACTTTTTATTCAGCCCAAGAGCGGTTATCGCTTCGCAGGCTGCCGAAAGGTGCCCGACGCCGCCATCTATCATCACAAGATCCGGCAGTTTTTGTTTTTCTTCTATAGCTCTTTTAAACCGGCGGGTCAATACTTCTTTCATCATCTGGTAATCATCAATTTTATTAACAGTTTTAATTTTAAATTTACGGTATTCCGAATGGGCCATTTCGCCGTTTAGCGCGACAACCATTGACCCAACGGCAAGCGTCCCAGAAATATTTGAAATGTCGTAACATTCGATACGCTGCGGCTGTTTCGAAAGGCCGAGCGCCTTAACAATATCAGAAAGCGCCTCGCGCGATTTTTTGTCTTTCTCAGCTTTTTCTATTTCTTTAATTTTCAGGGTATGAACTGCATTTTTGTGCGCGGTAGCAATAAGCGACTTTTGTTCAGACTCATCGGCCGTAATGATTTTTACCTTTTTATCCGTTTTATTTTTTATAAAATCAACTATAAATTCGGACGTATCGTCAGATATTCTGACGGTAGTGATAATTTCATGTGGAAAATCATCGCACGATTGGTAATACTGCGTCATAAAGTCCTCAGTAGCGCCATTTTCATTTGAAATTTTTTCGCTGTCAATCTGAAAAGTCTTATGACCGAGCAAAACACCGCGCCGCACGTTGAATACCTCAATAATATTCATTAAAGTACCGCCCGCTTCGGCAATTATATCACGGTCGACCATGTCAAAACATATAATATTCTGCTGCTTGGCAATATTTTCGATCGACCTTATCTGATCGCGCACCTTCGCGGCCTGCTCAAATTTAAATTCCGACGATAATTCCTGCATTTTTTCCTTTAAGTTAAGCAGTGTATAATCATAATCGCCTTTCAAAAAGCTTCGCGCCAGTTTTATTACAGCTGCATATTCATCTTTAGATATGTACCTTACGCAGGGGCCCTTGCAGCGCCCTATAAAATAATTAAGGCACGGCCGTTTTTTAGGAGTGTCGAGGTTCAAATTGCATGAACGCACATTAAAAACATCCTGCAAAAGCTTTATAATGACACGAACAGACCACTGATCGGAATAAGGGCCGAAATATTCATCGCCGTCTTTAAATATTTTGCGCACTAAAAGCACGCGCGGAAAATCTTCTTTAACGCTGAGTTTAATAAAAGGATAAGTTTTATCGTCCTTAAGCATTATGTTATAACGCGGTTTATGTTTTTTTATGAGCGAATTTTCAAGAATAAAGGCTTCGGCCTCGGAAGCCGTTATAATATATTCAAGGTCGGCTATATTAGAAACGAGAATTTGAGTTTTGAAAGTATGGTCAGAAACGCCGGAAAAATAAGATTTAACGCGATTTTTAAGATTTTTGGCCTTGCCGACATAAATTATTGTACCGTCCTCGGCATGCATAATATAAACGCCTGGTTTATCAGGCAATGAAGATAATATTTTCTGAATTTTTTCATTCATAGCGCAATTTTTATCTTTTCAGCTTAAGCTGAAGGCTTCTTAATGATATTCCCAAAAGCTTCGCGGCACGTGTTTTATTATTATTTGTCATCGACAGCGTTTTTTCGATCAGTATTTTTTCAGCTTCACTTAATGTACAGGGCATTTTTATATTTACAGAAGGAATTTCAGCGTTTTCATCGTATAACGGACGAATTTTCATAATTTTAGTCCCGTCGTTCATATCGGCCTTGAAATTTTCATTTATATATCCAGAATCGCCGATTGAGTTTTTTACAAAAGATTTGTCGGGACCGCCTTCCACATTATCCGAAATAGTTTCAGAAACCCCGCGAATCACACGATTAGCATTAGAAAACATACCGTTATTATAATTCATAAGGCCTTTCCCGTACATGATAAATGACGGCTTTTTAGAATCCGGCTTCGCGCCGTCGGAATGGGCCTGCGGCATTCTGATAAAATCGATAACAGCGCTGTCTGTCATAACACATGATTCTTCTATTATATTTTCAAGTTCGCGGACATTACCCGGCCATGAATAATTTTGCAATTTCTCCATAACTTCGTCAGATACGCCTATTATATTTGTATTTTCTTTTTTATTAAATTTATTTATGAAATAATTAACAAGGGCTGGAATATCCTCAGGCCGTTCTTTCAAAGAAGGAAGATAAAGGCTGACCACATTCAGCCTATAATAAAGGTCATGCCTGAATTTTTCAGTTTTTACAAGTTCAGGCAAGTTACGGTGTGTTGCCGCTATTATCCGCACATCGCATTCGCGCGTCTTATTTTCGCCGACACGTTCAAATTTGCGTTCCTGAATGATCCTTAAAAGTTTAGCCTGCATTAAAGCTGAAATATCGCCAATTTCGTCCAGAAAAATAGTGCCGCCGGATGCAGCCTCGAATTTACCGATTTTATCTGAAACCGCGCCTGTAAAAGCGCCGCGGACATGGCCGAATAGTTCCGATTCCAGAAGGTTATCATTTAAAGCCGTGCAATTTATTTTGATAAACGGCCCATGCGAACGTTTCGAAGCCGCGTGAACCGCATTCGCCACAAGCTCCTTGCCGGTTCCCGATTCGCCGGTAATTAAAACCGTCGAATCGACACGTGCTATTTTTTGTATCGTATCACATATCTTATGCACTGCATTGCTTTTGCCATACATGCAATAATCAGAGCCTAACTCATTGATAATTTTTTCACGCATCTGCGTTTTATTTAAACTCATATTCATAATTAACATCCTGTCTTTGAAATCCATTTTAGAAAGGGCTGCCTCAAAAAATAACTTTTGAAACAGCCCTTTTCCAGCCGCTTTAAATTTATACCATCAAACTTATCATTTTGATTAATTAATTCTTTATTATTTTCACGGCGATAATTTTATTTTATTGATTCGATCCTATTTAAAAGCGCTTCAAGCTGTTTTTGTTCTTCGGCATTCAACGAATCGCGCTGCATTAATTTTGACCTCAAGAATTCGGATATTTCCTTTAGAACAGGTTTAAACGACTGTTTTACCCTGGCATCGCCTTCTCCGGAAAGCCTGTCGCAAAGTTCAAATGCACTCTGGTAATTGCCGCCGTTTAAATCATTAATTACATTCGAAGCTGCGCGCTGATTGGTAGATACCGCGACTTCGGACGCTTTTTCCATATTATTTTCCGGGCCGTCCGCCGAACTGTCAGCCTGGGCTTTTACAGCCACGGAAACTTTTTGCATGTTCTCGACAGCCGCCTGCAAGTTGAAAGGCAATATAGCCATAGCTTTTTTCACGATTTCGGCGCGTGCCGCCGCAGTACTTACCGCTTCAAGACCGAATCCTAAATAAATCAGGCGGTATTTTTGAGTATCCGCAAAAATGCCGGCCGTTTTGTTATTATCATAATTGAATATAACTTCGGCGCCTTTTAAAGGGGATATTTCATCGATAAACAGCTGATTATTAGCCGAATCTGAACCGTTTAAAGTATAACTTTCGCCGTCGAACTTGCCGTTGCCTTTAATAGCGCCGCTGCCGCCGTCATCACTGACGAACGAACATTTTAAATAGTTCTTATAAAAATCAGTACTGCCGATCATCGCGCCTACGTCCTGGCCGCATAAAAACAGCGAACCGCCAGACATTAAAAATTCCTGCAATATCGCCAGCTCGGCCATAACCATTTTATTTTGTTCGGAAGAGTCAGGAACGATTTTGAAAACCACGCCGCCGTTTAAGTATTTTTTTAATACGGCAAGAGTTACCTGGCCGTCATTATCAGTGCTCCACAGGTCAAATTTGATCCCGGCCGTTTCAAACGCCGTATTGATAGCATTCGTTACAGCTTCGTCTGAATGCCCGAGAATTACAAGCGCATTTGATTTTTTCATAAACGGAGCTTTCACAATATAATCAAGCTTCGCTATTTTTACAGAAACGCCGTCGGCGCCCTCATAAAACAGATCAAAACTTACCGCATCATTTTCCTTAACGGCAGTCGATGACATTTTAAAAACACCTTCAGCATAGTTTGACGGACCGATCGAATTTAAAGCGCAATCGCCGTTTAAAATCTTTATGCCTTTCGATTTAGTTTTAACGCTAAGTTTGCAATTACCCGAAGCAACATTTCCAGTATTTAAAACCGCTGCCCTGAGTTCGAAATTATCATTAGGCACAATCAGGCCGTCGTTATTTGCATTATTGATGTAACTATTAGTGCAGACTATGATTTCAGAAGCCGCCGGATAAAAGTAATTTTTTATAAACTCAAGCCAGTGGCATTTTTGTGAAAAAACAAGTTCTTCATAATCTTTATTGTATTCCTGGGCCGGAAAATAAATTGAAAGGCCGCATGCGTTTTTAAATTGCTGAGCATTCTTTTTATTAAGTATTACGAGTTCGCCAAAAGCCTGTTTAAAATTTTTAAAACAATTATCGAGTGCCGGTGAAGAAACCGAATTATTAAGCACCTGCATAAAATTAAAAAGGTCGACATAATCCGGGTCATCAAAGCGCTGAACTATTTTAAGGCTGTTATAAACTGCCGGTATCAAAGCCGGATCTTTAGCAAGAGTAACAAATTCATTCAATACAGCTATCATCCTGTCAGTCTTCTTTAAGTCAATCGCGTTCATTGTAACAGGCAAATAATCAGCCTGGCCGAATGGCGATTCAGATGTAGAATCAGGCTTGTTATATGAATCTATAAATTTTCCCGCAATCAGCTTCGCCACATCCGAAGTTTGAAGAGCTCCGGCCTTGTTAAGCGCATTAACGATCTTAACATGGTTCCAGCCGAATTCAGGAGTAGTTTCTTCGGATGCAATCATATATTGTCCGCAGTCGCTTATTGAGCATGCCACTTCAAACATGCTCATAAGGCAGGCATCAAACCATATTATATCAAAACCGTTAACCAATCCCGCGTTTGAAGCTCCTGACTTTATCGCATCATGAAGCTCATTCAATGTAATGGAATCACAGGATGAATCGTCATAAGCTATCGTTTTCTGCATCTGCATGTCATTGAAATCAAAATTAATCGCAGTCGCGAATTGAGCAGCCACTTTTCTTACGCTTTTAATCTTTCTGTCGTTAAGATTATTCATAAAATGTTCCGGCTGCTTCGCGAGATTTTCAAGATATTTTAACCTTCTGCTCTTGGTTTTCGATTTACCGCCGTTTTCTTCTACTACGCCGTCATAAGGGATCGTTTTCCAGCCCGAACCATGACTCCATACGACAAGCGCATAACGCTTGGCCGGATAATTTTTTATTCCCCATTCGATAAATTCTGTAAGATTTTTAGAATCGCCGCTATTTACATTACCCAGTTTAGCGATAATAGGCGAATTAATTTTTTGATTATCGTTATCTTTCACGATTTTGATTCTGACGGCTTCGTTCCATGCATTTACTCCATCGTTATAGCCGTTTTCAGATCTGTCTAACTGAATAATTATATTTATATTAGGAGCCGGGCCGGCTTGTTCCATTTCATTAATATCGGCCAGTGCGTTCCTTTCAAGGCTGTTATCGGCCGCCAGATACGAAAGTACGGTCCAATCAGCAAGCGCCTGCGAATTAGCCCTGGCTGCATCCTGTGCGCATACGGAACCTGCCGTAAATATCATTACAAAAATAAACAATCCTATAAATGAGTACTTAAACATTATTTTATTTTTATAAATTTTATTTAAATTATTTTTATTCATAAAAATACAACTCCCAAATTAATATTTTAATCAATTATAATATAAAACTATACACCTGTCAAGAAAATAAGACTATTTTCATGGTGATTAATTCATTTTTTTAATATTTTAGAATCAAGATGTACTTATAATAATGTAAAATTTTATAAAAGATAAATCCAGGACATGAAGAGTTAAAAATGCCAATATCATCAAAATATACAGCCGCCATGATATTATAAATAAATAAAACCGCAATATATATATAATACTTAAATAAGCAAATAATTATGTCAGGACAGTGGAAAAAATAAATAAGTGGTGAAAATTTCTACACTAAAATTGTAGAACAATTGGAACTTTAAAAAATTTAATATCAAAAAAAATATTATTATTTCCAAAACTCTTCTGTTTCATATATTTTTAATTTTGGCACACCTGTTGCTTTAACAAATTGTGAAAATAAAAAAATAAGATTCAACAAATCATAAAATAAGTAAAAAGGGTTAATTCCCTATAAATTTCAAGGAGGTAATTATTATGAACATTACAAAATGGCAAAATCCTTTTTTAAACGAGTTATTAAATATCAGGAAAACGTTTAAGGACTTAATTGACGATGATTTTTTAAAACGCGAGCCGAATAATTCACACATGCCATTAATTGAAGTTTATGAAAAAGACGACAAGGTATTTGTCGAAGCGGAGCTTCCAGGCATGAAAAAAGACGATATTTCAATTGAAATCGACGACGGCATTTTAAAAATAAGCGGCAAAGTCGAAGAAAATAAAGAAAAAAAAGGAGACGGCTATTTTTATACGGAAAGAAAATACGGTTCTTTTGCAAGAAGCTTTGAGGTTCCGGCTACATTGAAAGAAGAAGACGTAACAGCAGAATATAAAGACGGCGTGTTAATGGTTAACTTCCCGAAAACTCAAAAAAATAAAGAAGTTAAAAAGATAGCGGTTAAATAAAAAATTTCAGGCGCTAAAAAATCAGCCTGATTAATAAGTCATAACTAATAAAGCAGGACTATTCGGAAGTAATTCTTTTGAATAGTTCTGCTTTTTCATGTAAAATATAATATTTAAACTCGACTTTCCAAAAATAAAATCTATTTGAACCTCTTGGATTTAAACAATTTTCAATTGAAGAATCTGCTAAAATATTCATCTTTAATTTTTCTTTTAGTTAAACAGTTTTTATTAAAAATCAAACCTGAATCAAACCTGAATCAAACCTGAATAAATAATTTTATGATTAATTTTATTAACATATTGCCGAAATTACAGTAGGTGATAAAATTATGTTAAAAAAAATATTTAAATTATTTAAAATTACAATCGCATTAGCCCTGCTGTTAGCGATAAGCGCGATGGCCGTTAAATATTATCTGTCGAACGATTTAATAAAAAATACATTAGCTAAAACAATATACGAAGCTACCGGACGTCAAACATCCATTGACAGGATTTCCGGCGATTTTATAAAAAGTATTTCGTTATATGACATTCATGTAAATTCAGCGCAGACATCTTCCTGCGAATTAAATATCAAAGACTGTAATTTAAAATATTCTCTGCCTTCAGTTTTTAAAGGAGTGTTCAGAATAAATGAAATTACAGTGAATAACTGCGAATTAAAATGCAAAAGAACAAAGGACGGAAATTTCGATATCGGCGATGTAATTTCACGCTTCAGTTCTTTTATTGAAAAACCTCATCTGACTCAAAATCTTCCCGTAAATATCGATTACGATATCCGTAAAATAAATTTTAACGAGCTTAAGATAAAACTTACAGACGAATATCAGAACGATTCGGCAGCGGTATACACTTTTAAATTAAAAAATTTCACGCTTAATCCCAAAGCCGGATTTAAAGTTGTCGAGCTGGCAAGTATAATTGAAATAATTAAAAATGACATAACGATAGTATCATCTACCGCAATAAGCGGATTATTTAATGTACCATTATGGTCCGCCGACTGCACCATACAAACGGAAAAAATCGATTTATCAAAAATCAACCCCTTTATAGAATATTTAACCGATTCATTAAAATTCGACAGCGGTTTTTTAAAATCTTTTGTAATGGTTAAATACATCGGCGGACGTGTAGAAATGTCAGGCAAAACGGCTTGCGAAAATATCATATTGAATATTAAGGGACTGCCTTTTCCGATCGTATCAAAAAACCTCAATCTTAATTTCGATGAAAATACAGTCAGATTTTACGATTCAACAGTTGGAATCAAAGGATTTGAAACAAAATTTGAAGGCGCTGTTTCTAATTTTTTCGACAAAACCAACATCGCTTTTATGCTTAAAACAACAATGAGTCAAACCTATTTCGAAAAATTATTTTCAGCAGTCAAAACCGTATTGCCGTATTCGATATTGCGAAATTACTATTCGAGCGGTAATTTTGACTTGAATTTAATGATAAGCGGCATGGGATTGAATTATTTATCATGGGACATAAACGCGTTACTTACTTTTAATAAAATTAATATAATTTCAGCATTGATACCTATAGACATAAGGAATTTAAACGGCCAGATCGAGCTGTTAAAAGGAAATATAACTGTCAAAGAACCGATAACATTCAGCATGGCAAATCGAAACTATGAATTTAAAGGGTTTTTAAGAGATATACGCGCGCCGTACTATGATTTTATATTAAAATCAGCTTCAAGCCCCCAGGCAATCTCTGAAGACGCAGAGGACGATCCGGAAAGTATTGACGGAAAAACCGAAACCAATTCAAATTCCAGGCCAAATTCATGTAAAATAAGTGTAAATGCGAGATTTTCAGGAACGCATAAACGCCAGTATTTCGCTATAAATTCCAATATATCCAACCTTGAAATATACGGCATCGCGGGCCTGCCTAAAATACAATTGAACGCTTCAATGGCTTTCAATAACAATCACTTTATAGCTAAAAACATCTTATTAAAAATCGACGATATGGCGCTGACCGGACTAATCGATGTTATCGGATTCAACAAAAACGGACGGCTACGAATTTTAGCCGATGTAAAAAACGCGAATCTGGTTAATTTTAGGAATCAGCTTCAAGCATATAACCTTAACGACGCCGCGGGAACCGCAAGTGTAAACATCAACGTTTATGGCAAATATGACGCATTATCCGGACTCGTGAAAATAAGCGGAGAAAATATTAACTACGATTATAACCCGGCCGGCGGAAAAAATTTAAAAATCCCGGCTCACATGTTAAATTTAATTGCAAAAATCAATAAAAATATGGTTAATTCGAAATATGAAATAACAACCGCGAACGGCAAAAATGCCGGTGAAACGAATTTTAACTTAAATTCGTCGGAAGTATCGCTAACCAATTTATTTGAAACTGACAAATTAAAAATAAATGAATTTATAGCCCAAAATTCAGAATTTATAAAATCAATAGTCGATAATATTGATAATTCCCTGAAGCAGCCGGAAATTAAGCAACAGCCTGGAACAGTTACCCCGGGAAAGCAGACTACAACAAGCGATGAAAAAAAAAATGAACCGTTAAAAAATACTGCTTTGAATATAAACAGCGGCTTAACAACGACATTGCGGCAATAATTATTAATGAAAATTGGTGTCATATGGGTATTTTCGTCATAGGGCTCAATCAAAAAAATATAAGGTGCAAAACCGATATCTTAAAATTAGTTGAAAAATATGATTATAACTTCGAAGCTTTCTTAAAATTATACAATAACATAAAAAAAATTATCCCGGCTGTCGAAGCGTCAATAATTTCGACATGCTTGAGATTTGAAATAATATTCCATTCGGAAATGAATGCCCGGACGCTCCTGAAACTCATCGCGGGCCAAATAAGAAATTACTTCGATGAAATCATACAAAACGCAGGTATTAAAGCAAGCGGTAAAATATTTACGGCTTTTGAAAATGATGCATTAAATCACCTTTTAAGAACGGCCGCCGGGTTCGAATCCGAAGATATAGGCGAAATACAGGTGCTCGGTCAGATAAAAGACAGTTTCGCCAACTGCGAAAAACACAAAACAACGGGCAAAAACATCAGGCGGATATTTTCAGAAGCCCTTAAAACCGTAAACAAAATACGTGATAAAATTCCTATATTTGCCGACCGGGCAGGGGCTGCCGCAAATATAATCCATGCTATCGAAAAAAACCTTTCACTCAGATATTTTGACAATAACTTCAAAGATATTTCAGAATTAAAATTTCTTATAATCGGTACCGGCAAAATTATAAATGCGGTTTTATATAAATTGCGCCTGGTAAATTGCCTCGACATATCAATAATAAAAAACGATTATAAACAGCCCAACCGCCTTATAAAAAAAATGCAGGAATGCGATGTCATAATATTAAACATCGATAACATCGGGTTTCACATTGACAATTCCTGTTTTACCGACAATTTAAACCATAACGTTCTCATTTTCGACCTTTCAATTTGCCGTAATCTTAATCCTAATCTCCGTAATAATGATAAAGTCAATTTATATATCGTCGACGATTTGATAAACGGCAAATCCGCACGCGAATTGAATAAAAAAAGGCGCGATGACAAAGATTTTATCGGCAAAGCCGAAACTATAATTAAAGCCGCGATTAATAATATAAAAAAAGCTTCCGATAAAAACATTACGGCAAATTCGGAAACTATAATCAAAGCTCAAACCAAAATAATCGAAAGCGAATTCGAAAAAACAATCAATAATCTTATTAACTCAAATCAATTCAATACGGCGGCATTAAAAAAGCTCCATCAATTAAAAAAAGCTATTATAAAGAAAAATGCCTGCGTTATTTTCAACGCAGGCAAATAAGAAATTTTGCGATTTATCGTTAAATTTTTGAATTATTTATCTTTCGGTTCCTCAACTTTAGCAGAAACAACCTGCCACATTTCTTTATGCCTGTTTTCGAGAAAAAATTCAAGAACATAAGAAAGAAACAATACAAAATAAATTTTGGTAACAAGTTCGCGCGAATCAGGAAACATGAACTGCCACAAGAATAAACCCAGAGCCATAATAGTTTCACGAATAGTAAATTTCAAATCGAAAAACATCATAAGCGAAAAAAGGACCATCGCGACTACAAGCAGCAATTCCTGGCTCTGTACATGATCAAAAACAATTCCTGTAAGTTCGCCTCTGTAAAAACTGTAAACAAGCGGCACCATAGCCGTAAGAAGAGTCAATTGCGATAAAATGGAACTCAAAAAATTTATCATCGCGGTGTCCTCTTCGCCTTTCATCGCAAAACCTATAGCCACAAGTTTTTCAGGGAATTCAGACATAAACGGCGCGACGTAGCCTATGAAAAAAAATGTCGGAATTCCGGCTAAAACCGAAGCTTCAAGGAGCACTTCAAGAAACGTTTCGGAATAATGAACGAGCAGACCGCCGCCGAAAACTAAAAAAGCGAACGCTATGGCATATACGTTAAAAGCTATAACAATACCGGCTTTATTTTTTGAAATTCTCTTAAGGAACCGCATGAAAAAGCTTTCATTTTCTTCATTCTCCTTATCAGCCGTCTCTGACGAATGTGTTTTTTCATATTTTATTTCCATTTTTCCTATATAGACAACTGAAATTATATATATAATAATAAGGAAAATGCTGTCATACCACATTAATGAATTTTTCAGATACATTATAAAATTATATAAAATGGCAAAAAGCATTACAAAAATACTATAAGACTTTATTTTATGAAATTCTATATAATTTTCCTTGCGTGTATGCGAAAAGAAATAATATACAAAAAAAACGAGCGGCGGCCCGAATCCGACGAGTAATTTATTCGCGCCATAAAGGTTTGCCATGGCGTTATGGGTAAAGCTCGGTTCGAACGGAACAACCCTGTAAAGCATAAAAGGATAATAAAGTATATCGATTTTAGTCATGAACAAAGGTTCAAGCGCCGCTCTTTTTACAGTCGCCCATTCGACAAAAAATTCAGGCGATATTTGCAGAAGCGCAACAATTGCAATTGCCACGCCGCCCGGCAGAACCATTTCAAGCATATCGGCGCCGTAACCGATAAGAACTGCGGCAAAAATTATTATCAGGCTTATTAAAATACCCTTAATGCCGAGATAATAAGACAAAGCGCATACGGCTCCGGCCAGCACCAAAAAACTTAAAAATTTAACCACCTTTTTACCAAAAGAACCTGCCATAAAAAATCACCTTTTAAAAACTATTTTATTTAACAGCCTGAGTTCCGGCCTGTTTCATATCTTTTAATATGTTTATCGCTTCGTCGAGAACGAGATCGTCTTTCTTCTTTATTTCATTTTCATTCGTTTCGCCTTCAACCAAGCCGTCTTCATCGATTTTTTTCTTTTTTGTTTTATCGGTTAATTCCTTGAATTTCGGATTCTCGTCTATCCTTTTCTTGCTGTTACCCGCAAGCAACGGAATAATTTTAGACAAGCTTTCATCTCTTACTGAAATAAATTCATCCGCGGCAATTTTCGGTATCGACGAACTGATTATGCTCCAATCGAGTGCATACTCAGCTGTGCTTTCGCCGTGCTTAAATTCCTCGGTAAGGCTCGGAATAATAATATCTGAGCTTACGCCCTTCTTTTGAGTCGAAGCGCCGCCCGCGGTATAAAAAATAGCGTTGGTGACTTTAATAGCGCCGAGATTATTCGGCAGATTTAACATCGTCTGAACGCTTCCTTTTCCGTAAGTGGTAGTATCCCCTGCGACAACAGCGCGCCCATAGTCTTTAAGGGCGCCGGCGACGATCTCCGATGCCGATGCCGATAATTTATTAATAAGCACTACGAGGTTGCCTTTATATAACTGATCCGCATCTTCATCAGGAAGTTCCTGGACACGGCCATAAGCGTCTTTAACCATTACAACGACGCCGCGTTTTATAAAAAGTCCTGCCATTCTTACCGCTTCCATAAGCGACCCGCCGGTATTGCTTCTTAAGTCAAGTATAACGCCTTCAATTTCACCTGTGCCTTTAAAATACTCAAGAGCTTTTCTTACATCTTTCGAGCACGAGGCTGCCTCTTCTTTATTTTTCCGAAGCCCCTCGGCATCTTCATAAAAGGACGGAACCGATATCACGCCGTATTTCTTCCCGTCAATAACCTTGACATCTTTTTTTACGGCCTGATCGACTAATTTTATTTTATCACGCACAAGCGACACAAGGAAAGTTTCAGAAGTCTGGCTTTTAAGTTCGCGCAGTATGCTCAGCCGCACTTTAGTACCTTTAGGTCCGCGGATTTTTTGAACAACCTTGTCAAGGTCCATGCCTATGACATCGAGCATATCACCGTTTTCCTGGCCTACCGCTATTATTTTATCGCCTGCTATTATCTTCCCTGAATTTTTAGCCGGGCTTCCGGGAACGAGTGAATCTATTATAGTATATCCGTCATCGCTTTTCAAAGTAGCTCCAATACCTTCAAGTGAAAGCTTAAAACTTATGTTAAAATTTTCAAGCTCAGTCGGGTTAAAGTATAAGGAATGCGGGTCAAGCCCCGTAGCGAAACTTTTCAAAACATAATCCGCTATCTTGTTCGAATCGAATTCGCTATAATGCTTATGAATTTCCTCATATCTTTTTTTTAACTTTTTTATAATTTCATCTACAGGTTTTTTGGCCGCTTTTAATCCCTCGTACTGAATACTCAATATCTTTTTCAAACGCAGTTCGATTTCCGCGGTTGACTTTAAAAATTGTGCTTCAGGCGAATCAAGATTTTCAGTTTCTTTTTGCGGCAGAGGCTGAAATTTATCGTTTAGGATCGAGTTAATATCCGCATATCTTTCTTCAAAACGCTGTTTAAAAAGCGTATGAATTTTTATAAAATATGAACAATCAGAATTTTTAAAATCCTCAAGCAACGCTTTAGAATTTTTCTGCGCCTCGTTCTCGAAATTAGTAACATCGTCAGCAAGAAAGAATAATTTTGTCGGATCGAGCATTTTAATAAAATTATGAACCATACGAACATATATCGTTTCATTCATCTCGCGCTGAGTTACATGTGTATAAAGAAAATAACTCGATATCGCCGGGATGTCTTTGTATGCAATTCCGGTCGAATTTGAAGTCGAAGCCGCATTTACTCCTGAAAGGTTAAAAATAATAAAGCACGTTAAAAATAAGATAAAAAAAGCTAATTTAAATTTCTTCAAAACATTTGAACTTAATCCGCAGGTAAACTTATTAATCATAATTACTCCTGATTTCTATGAATTAAAAACTAAATCTCACATAATTTACAATAATTTTGGCTGTATTTTAACATATTTTACCGTCCTTTGCAACTTAAAATCATATTTAAGCACTTATTTTTTTAATATAACTCCAATACTTAAAACTGCGTAAGTATAATAATATTTTATTGACACTTATTTTAAATTATGATATTTATAATATGAAATGTTTTTCCACATTTAACTTTAAAAGTAAAGAAACAGCCGAGGTTTATCATGGCAGAAAATACTTCAAACCGTTATGCGATAGAATGCGTCGACTTATGCAAAGCATATACGGCAAATCTCGAAAAGCGCGAACAAAACGCGCTGACCAAACTTAATTTAAAAATAAAATCAGGCGAAGTGCATGGCTTTTTAGGCCATAACGGCGCGGGCAAAACCACGGCCATAAAAATAATAATGGGCCTTATATTTCCGACGTCAGGGGAAGTCAAAGTATTCGGCACTCCGACATCAAACTCAAGTTATTTGAAAAAGGTAATGTATATCCCTGAATTAGTCAATTATTATCCGTTTCTGACGCCGGTTGAAATCCTGAATTATTCAACAAAATTAAATCCAATTTCATATTCAGGCCGTAATATTACATCTGAAAGTATAAATTCGGTTTTAAAAACAGTCGAATTAATCGATTGGGGAAACACTTCCGTCGAAAAATTCTCCAAAGGCATGAAACAGCGTCTTTCGTTAGCTTTATGTCTCCTGCGACAGCCGGATCTTCTGATACTCGACGAACCGGCGAGCGGCCTCGACCCGGAGGGCATATCACTTCTTCTGGAAATAATAAAACAATTTAAGGCAGCAGGCAAAACGGTTTTTTTCAGCTCGCATCACATATCCGAGATTGAAAAAGTCTGCGACAGCGTTTCTATCATCAAATATGGTGTTTTGCAAGAAAGCCGTGAAATAAAAGAATATCAAACTATCGGCCTCGAAAACAGATATCTCGAGCTTATGAAAAAATAGGAAAATAATATATGAAAAAAATAATTACAATCGCAAAATATTTATTTGTCGAATCATTCCGAAATAAAATTTTTATAACAGTAATGCTTATAGCTATTTTTATAATATCGGCAAATTTCGCCCTCGATTTTTATTCACAGGGGATCCAGAACCGCCTGATTTTTGATTTCGGTTCGTCTTTAGCTTCCATTATCGGAGCATTTTTGTGCATTTATCTCTTAACCACTCAAATAAGGGGAGAAATTGAAAATAAACTCGCTTATTTTGCGCTTACATCGGAAACGTCGCGCACCGAATATCTCCTCGGAAAGTATTTTGGCACACTTATTTTTGTAGCTTTCGGAACGCTGGTTTTATTTTTGGAAATCTTCCTGATAATTTATTTTAACTCAAACACAATAAGTTTCATATCAATGATATATTATTATGTAATGATATTGAAATTTTCGGTGCTTTGCTCGCTTACGGTCTTATTCGCGGTTATATCTTCACTCGTAATAACACCAGTACTCGCGGCTTTCGCTTACATAATCGGTCACTGGAGCGGATATATAAATTATGTCGCCAAAAAAAGCGGCAGCGCTTTAATAAATAATATAACCGAACTTTTGACATTTTATATAATACCGAATTTTAATTTTTATACCGCGGAGCATGTTTCAAACGAAGCTTTTAAAGGCGCAGCCGCCTACTTAACTTCACTGACGTTATATTCGGTATCGCTTAACTTAATAATCTTAATTACGGCAGTCAAATTATTTGAAAGAAAAGACATTTAAAAATCGCGGAAGGTAAACATAGATGGGAAACGCTACTGACAAAAAAAATCTTAATCTTAAATATTACGCTTTCATATTTTTAATCGTAATTGTATTTATTTTTTCATGCAGTATGTTAAAAAATATCACAGGCAGCAAAATAAATATTACCGAAACTAACCCGATTATAAACATCGCCTCGGTAATGACAAAGGAATCAAGGCAGATAATCGCCTCATATTTCTGGCTGCGCTGCGATGAATATTTTCATTCCACCGCGACATCTTTACGCGGCAATTCAGAAATAGTGCCTCTTTTAAAAATAGCCGTCATATTCGACCCTTCGCTCGTTGACGCATATACAGTTTTATCTTATCACCTTTCGACGAATCTTGATAAGCCAAAAGAGGCATTAGAAACAATTACCGAAGCAATTGAAAAAAATACTGACATGAAAACCGGCTTGCCGCTAAACACTAGAATATCGGAACTTTATGTACAGGCAGCGTTTATTTCTTATTTCGACTTTCATAAAACATCGGAAACAATTATTTTAACGCAAAATGCCATAAAATATAAAACTGACGAATGCGATGACGATACAATGCGGTTTGCAAGCATATTGCATAATTACCTTGAGGCGCATTCAAGCGGAGCCGAATTAAATTCAAATACGGCCGCCATTATAAGCAGAGCCGATCCCAAGGGAAAAAACAAACAAAATAACGCGGATTCCTATTCGAACAAATTTAAAGACCATTCAGATGAGCATGACGCCCCGTTTCATTCCGCACACGTCTGCCATGACGATGACGAACACGACGTCAAAAATATGACCAGCGAAGAAATAGAACTGCACAAAGCCGAACATGCCTACGGCGGCCAGAATCCCTGGAACAAGCCTTTTATCGTCACACAATTGAATAAATTAAAAAACTTTTATCTTTTAGTTACCTTGATTTTTGTAACATATTTAACTATTCGCAGGATTATCGTGCGTTATTAAATATTGTTTAAAATCTTCGAAATTTAACGGTTTCACGTTAATAATCTTTTCCGAGCCGTTTAACTTAAGCGAAAACTCGACATTTTCCTTGGCGCGGCCTTTGCCGTAAGAAGCGTTGAGCGCCGCGCACTTCATAATATCCGACTCTGAAAATTTACCTTCAATTAAAGCTACCGGTCCCATTTCAACCGTGGATTTGATTACCGCCATGTCATTTTCGGCATATTCCTCAAGAAGCCTGTTTTCCGTTTCATTCCTGCCTATCGTCAGCTTAAACTCTTCGCTCCATCTGAACTGCCTGCCGAGGCGAAGGCGTACCACATCTTCCATGGTAAGGCTTTTTACTGTCCTATGGCCCATAAGGTCAAAAAATCTTCTCGCATATGTCTGATCGGTCAAGAAACAGCAGCCGCCGGCAGGATTAGGAAAATCTGAGATATTAAGCTCCTGCGCCAGGGCGACCTGACGGTTCCGTCCGCGGCCGCTTATGTCATAAAGCCATTCGCGTTTAATTATTCCTTCTTTTTCAGCGATTGTCGCGTCCAATAATTTACCGGACAGCGGCCTTACAATCAAACCGTCGACACCGGCTTCTTTTTCGATAAGCCGCATAGTGTTTTTAAATTGCGACATCGGGCGCTGCCCTACAACCTCGCCCGTAACTAAAAATTTAGCCCCGATTTTTTTCATGAATTCATGCGCGCGCTTTAACATGTATATCCGGCAATCTATACATGGATTCACATTGGCGCCATATCCATGTTTCGGGTTTGTAACCATTTCAAGATATTCTTTCGAGATGTCTATTATTTCGACCGGAATTTCAATTTCAGCCGCCGACTTCAAGGCCGGGTTAACCAGAGTTTTTTTGCTCGAGGCGGAACGCGAACCATCGACCCGCCTGCGCTGCTCGACAATACAAAATCCGGTATAAAAATTGACTGCATGTACCGAAAAACCATATTTTTCCATTAATTTAGCGGCTAACATCGAATCGAGGCCGCCCGATGACAATACTACTACTTTAACTTTATCTTCCATTACTTTTCACCTTTTATTTTCTAGTTTTCTGTATATTTATAATCTCATCTCTTTTAGCTTCTATAACACTTATATATTCAAAAAAGTTATCTAATTTTTCATTTCTGGCATTAAATTCAATAATTTTAGCCGGCTCAGCCAGTTCAGTAAAACCAAGCTGAATCGAAGAACCTTTTATCCGGTGCGAGCTTTCCACAATAGCCGCAATATCTCTCTTTCCATAGCTTTCTTTAAGTATCTCCAGATCTTTATTAACAGTCTTTATAAGAGATTCGACTAAAATCAAGAACATTTCCTCGTCAACTTCAAGATTTTTGGCCATAATACTAAAATCCATTATAAACTCCTTTACTGAAGTATATCCATATTTTTTATTAAAACATTTTGAAGTTCTTTTATATTTATAGGCTTGGTTATAAAATCATTCATACCGGCCTCAAAACATTGTTCTTTTACGCCTTTAATGGCGTTGGCTGTCAACGCGACAATAGGGCCGCTGAAACCAAGTTCGCGAATTTTCCGGGTGGCTTCGAAACCGTCCATGCCGGGCATTTGCAAATCCATGAGAATAATATCAAATTTTTCAAGTTTTACAAGTTCGACAGCTTTAAAACCGTTTTCAGCGGCGCTTATAATATGGCCATACTTGACCAGAAGTTTCGAAACTAATTCCATATTCGATTTTATATCCTCGACGAGAAGGATTTTATATATTTGTGAAAAATCTCGGTTCTCGATTTTACTTAACCCATCAGACGATCCTGAAACATTCCCAAAAGCTTTTTCAAAATTAAGCACAAAAAAGAATTCGCTTCCTTCGTTAACTCTGCTAGTAACATCGATACCGCTTCCGCCCATCAGCTTAACTAATTCCTTGCATATAGTAAGCCCTAATCCCGTACCGCCGAATTTCCTGGTAACGGAGCCGTCAGCCTGAGTGAACGGCGAAAAAATCGTTTTTATTTTATCCTCTTCGATACCGATTCCATCATCGATAACTGAAATTTTAATGGTAATATCACGGTCGCTTTCGTTAACTCTATCAAATTTCAAAGTTACGCTGCCCTGATTTGTAAATTTTATGGCATTACCGATAAGATTTAACATAATCTGGCGCAGCCTGTTTGGATCGCCGATTATGTTTTCATTAAGGCCGCTTTTATCATAAAAAACCAGAGCGATTCCTTTTTTTAAAGCGCTTGACTTCATTATATCGATAATTTCATCGCCTATTTCCGCCAGTCTAAATTCAATACTTTCAATTTCAAGTTTCCCTGCCTCGATTTTCGAGAAATCCAAAATATCGTTAATAATCGATAACAGCGCCCGGCTGCTTGTCATTATATGCTTAATATAGTCGCTTTGCTCGTCATCTAGCACGGTTTCGCTCAGTAATTCTGAAAAACCGACAATGCTTGTCATCGGGGTCCTGATCTCATGACTCATATTAGCTATAAATTGACCTTTGGCACGGTTTGCAAGGTCGGCCTGTTCCTTGGCTTTCTTTAACTCAATTTCATTTTTTATACGATCCGTTATATCGCGGAAAACACAAATCGCGTAGTTTTCATGCTTTAATTGTATCGCAGAAACAGACAATTCCAGAGTTATTTCAGTCCCGTAATTTTTTAAAATTTTACACTGGATCATTTTAGGCTTATCAAGCTCATTTATTAATGATTCTTCGCCTGAAAATATTTTTTCAAATATCTCTGAATATTGTTCAGAATCAATTAATTTCTTTAAATAAAATTCAATCGTTTCATTGTTTTCATAATCGAATATCCGCGCAGCCGCATAATTAGCGAAAGAAATCTTTCCCGCTTTATTAATAAGCAGAACCCCGTCAGCGGCCAGCGTACTTATCATAAAAAATTTCTCCTCGCTGTCGTGGAGGGCTTCTTCCATGGTTTTACGCTCCGTAACATCTATAGCATAAAAAAGAAAAAGCTCATCCTGAATAGGAAGGATATGCATATCAAACCATCGGCCTTTAAAATGAACTTCCAGCTGCTTATCGCAAATGTTAGATTTCATGCTTTTATTAAAGCGGCAATAAAAGCAATTAGTTTCATTATGCGAATCGCTGCCAGGAACAGGAAGAGTTATATCGTGCTCAAAAGATTTAAAACACTGTTCACCGATCGCGGCGCCGAAATTGTTAGCTATACCATTGGCGGCAAGTATTATTCCGCTGGTATTTATAACCATTGCAGGATGCGGAAGACTGTCGAGAAGCAACTCATTAAAATGAGTTCTTTCCTGCAGTTCTTTTTCAGCTTTTTTACGATACGTTATGTCAGTAAATGTTACGACAACTCCATCGCCTAATTTTACAGCATTTATAAAAAACCACGAATTGCCCTTAATCCCCTGATATTCGTAATTAAAGGAATTGCCGGTCTCGATTACTTTTCTGAAATATTGCATTAAGCCTAAATCGTCAGCGGAAGGCATTATTTCATTTAGCTTCCGGCCCACCAAATTTTCAATATTTCTGTTCATCATCTTACAAGCCGAATCATTGGCAAGAACCACCTCGAAATCAACAATCACAGACTTTTCAGTGCTTTTCAAAGCTTTTAAAACTGTAATACCATTTATCGAACTATTAATAACACTGGTTATTAATTCGTCTTTTTCCCTTAAAAGTTCGGCGTGCTTATTTTTTAATTCTTCCTGCGCTTTTCGAGCGGTTATGTCTCTTAAAAATACCACTATGCATTGCTTATTATCATATTCCAAAACATTGCCTGTCAGCTCAACATCTATCAATTCCCCTGATTTTGACAAATATTTACGTTCGGTAATATTAATATAACCTTTCTTAACAGTTTCTTCGATGGCTGTTTTCACCTGTTCAAAATCATTGACTGTAATGTCGATGATTTTAAGCTTAATAATTTCATCATAATCATAGCCTAAAAATTTAGTCATATATAAATTGGCGTCAAGAATACGCAATGTGGCAATTTCAAAAATATATATAGCTTCGGGAGCGTTATCAAACATTATTTTTAAATTTTTTTGAGAATTAGCTATTATAACCGCCGCAATTCTATTCAATCCGAGAATAACCATAAAAACTATTGTTATAAAACATAATACCGCTATAAAAATAATCGCCAAAAACCTGTATGTATTTTTGTGATAAAACCAATCTTTAGCGGTAATATCTACACCGACAACCGCTATTATTTTTTCTGATTCATCAACAAACGGAACCATTCCTGAAATAAAAGTCCCCCAGCGGTCAGTAAGCGGTCCTTCAAGTAATGCCTGATTTTTATTAAATAACTCTTTTAATTCCGCGGAAGCTTCGTTATAAATCTGGCCGGGCGGAGAGTAATCGGGACTTTTTTCATCTTCGGAATCCACCTGGAAAATTATATTTTCACCATGTTTAACAAAAATATATACAAATTTAAAGTCGTCGTTTTGTTTTTTTATTTTAACCAGCATATCTTTAAAAAATACATAATCTAAGCTCTTTAAGTCACTTTCAGAGGCGGTTAACTTTTTAAACCGTGCGCTATCGATTGCGGAGACAATTGTATTTACACGGTCGAGCGTTATGTCAGTATAAATTTTAACGCCATAATTGCCGGCATATTCAATGAAAAAATACCCTGAAATAATACACGCCATTAGAAAAAGCATTAAAATCAAATTGTAATTTACTAATTTTCTCTCGTAATTTCTAAAATAAGTTTTAAAAAAAACTACCAGAGCGTGCGACATAATTAAAATCACAATAGCTTCAAAAATTTGTATATAAGCCTTGTTAATACCAATAATCGAATTATTAAATTCGCTCATGTACGAATAATTTGAACTTAGTGCGTTTAATGCTAAAATGCATGAGTAAACAAAAAAAACACAAGATAAAACAGCGTAATTTTTAAGTTTCTTTCCCGTTTGAAAATATTTTAAATAAAGGCAATAAGAAATTATTAAAGCCGTTACGGCTCCCTGAAAAATGTTAATAGCGGCCTCGATAGTTTCAAAACCGCTCTTAAAAAAGTTTATAACCGAAAATATCATAAAAAATAAAAAAACTTTACGGCTGTTTAAAAATGAAAGTTTATTATTTATAATAAATGAACGCGAGAACTCGAAAAGGCAAAAAAATGAAACGAAGCTCAGCAAAATTTGAGCGTGCACAAACACGAAATAATCACCAAATACGGCAATAATCAATTTTAAAAAATATACCGCCGACTGATAAATTCCAAAAAGCTTAAGCCATTTACAATCCAGATTATCAGTTCCGATACGCTGAATTATAAAGCTGACAGCAGTTAAAATTAAATAAGAAACCACTGTAAAAAAAATTATATAATCTATATTTCCAGTGATGGGCTCCATATTAATTCCTTTTTTATTTCAAATACTTTTTTGACGCTTCTTCTTTAAATTTAGTGAACTCTGATTTTAAAGCTTCGAACAATACAGTAAACTTCGAATCATCCTGCTGCTTACACAGCTCCTCAAATTTCTTTAAAATTTCCGCCATGGTGAGCGCCCCGGTATTAAGCGCCGAGCCTTTAAGTTTATGCACTGATTTTTTTATTTTATCAAAATCATGAGTGGCAAGGCTTACTTCAATTTCGTTTACATATTCGCCGCTGGACTCGATAAAAATTTTTATCATTTCAGATATTATCTCGACATCATTATCCATATTCTCAAGCAGATATTTAAAATCAATAACTTTGATATTTTCCAGTTCAGGCAATAAAGCCAAAATTCCGATCTCTTGTGAAATTGATTTCTGAGAGTTAGTTAATTCTTCGTTATTTGACAAATTCTCTTCTAATTCCGAATCTTTACAATTATTAGCGACTTCACAAATTTTCTTTTCAAGTTCCTTAATTTTAATAGGTTTTGAAATATATCCGGTCATACCGGCATTTATGCAGGCTTCCTGATCGCCTTTAAGCGCCGCCGCTGTCATAGCGATAATAGGAACGGTAATTCCATTTTCCCTTATCTTTTTAGTGGCTTCAATTCCATCCATAACAGGCATTTGAACATCCATCAAAATTAAATCGAAATTTTCTTTTGCGCAAGTTTCGACAGCCTGCGCACCGTCATTAACAACTTTCACATTATGGCCGCGCTTATTTAATATTTGAAGCGCCAATTTGACATTCAAAACATTATCCTCGGCCAGCAATATATTTATTTTTTTGACAGATTTAGTTAAATTTTCTTTTGGAGTCGATACATTTTCGCTTGCATTATCGATCGCGCTTCCAAACTGAAATTTTATTAAAAAGTAAAAAGTGCTGCCGCGGCCTTTTTCACTTTGAAGCAATATCTGTTCTCCGCCCATCAGCTTTACAAGCTGAGTTGAAATAGCGAGGCCGAGGCCGGTGCCGCCGAATTTTCTGGCAACAGTTCCGTCTGCCTGAACGAAAGGCTTAAAAATCTTGAGCTGTTCGTTCTCGCTAATTCCGATTCCAGTATCAATTACACTTATTTTTACATTAATTGCATCGTTTTCTTCATTGATTTGCTCGCATTTTATTTTTACATACCCTTTATCCGTAAATTTAATGGCATTTGAGACTAAATTCAAAATTATTTGTTTTAAACGATACGGATCGCCTATTACATTTTTCTTTATTCTGTCATCTATTTCATAGGTAAGTTCAAGGCGTTTTTCAATAGCCGCGGCATTAGCGATACTTACAACTTCATGAACGACATGGCCGATATCGAACTCAATCGACTCTACTTCTAATTTGCCGGCCTCGATTTTTGAAAAATCAAGTATGTCATTTATCAAAGCTAAAAGTCCGTTACTGCTTGTCGCAATATATCCAAGCAATTCCTTTTGTTCACGATTTATTTCAGTTTCGCCTAAAATTTCAGTAAATCCGATTATACTGTTTAACGGAGTTCTTATCTCATGACTCATATTCGCAAGAAAAAGACTTTTAGCCTTATTGGCTGAATCGGCTTGTACTTTAGCTTCATATAACTCTTTTTCGACTTTTTTTCGCTCGACGATTTCACCCTGCAATTCAATGTTGGCGATGGAAAGTTCCTTTATTTTCAAATTTATCTGTTCATTTGCCGCGAAAACATAGTTTTGAAGCAATTTGACAATTATCACTATAAGAATTGTCAATAAAAACGAGCCAATGCCAAGCAGCCATGACGTCATAAGTTCAGGGCCGTCATCGTATTTTTTCCCGCCCTGCCAGACAAATAGCCACTGCTGACCATAAAGTTTTATTCTTTTTTCGTAATATAATGGAAAATCTTCCATAAGACGGCCGTACAATAAGTTTTCAGACAATTTTTCATTTTGCTCTGAAATCAGGTATATGCAAAAATTTAAGTTTTCCGGCACTCTGTCAACAAATTGAAATACTACGTTATTTATGAACTTATCAATAAAATATGCGCCATAAATGACACCTTTTAATTGTTTTTCGCGGGCGATGATATTGACCGGCACTGAATCACTGTTAAAAACAGGCATAAAACATATTATGCCGTGCGAGGCGCCGTTATACATTTTTATTTTTTTTGTGGCAATTACCATACCTTCATTTATGGCTTTTTTGATTGTATCGGAACGGGTTTTTTCACCGTTTAAATCATAACCTAAAAATTTCAATTCCGAAGGCTCGTGATAAAATATAGGAAAATATACCTCGCGCGTTACGGCAGGAACGAGCACGCCATTTGCCGAAATATCCTTTATAAAATAATCCACTCCAAGAGCCGCCCCGGCATTTTTTTCATGCTCCTGACGCTCTTCGATAGTTATTTTGGGCGCCCACGCTATAGATTCAAAAATAGTGAATTTTTTTAAAATTTGACTTACAAAAGGCTTTATTTTACCGAGCGATTCATAATTAGAATTTTTAAGTATAAACGCAAGGTCAGATAAAATAGCTTCGTTTATTTCAAGTGCTTTTTCAAATTGCGCGGTGCGCCTCATGGCGTCCTGCTTGAATATAAAATACCAGTCACTGTATTTATCAGCGCTGTCGACAAAAAATATCACAACCGATATTATTACCCCGATAAAACCTATAATCCATGGTGTCTGCTTACCGGTTATTACTTTAGAAATCTTACTTTGGAAGTTACATTCATTCATTTTTTACTCTCATATAAAATTACTTTTTAACATCAGCTGCAAAATCAGATAAAATTTTTTTTATAATTTCATCAAGCTCACGTATTTTGTAAGGCTTAGAAATTACACCCTTAAAACCATATTTTTGATGTTGTGACATAATGAAATCATTTGAGTAGCCGCTTGATATAATCCCGAGCGCGTTATTATCAAATTCCAGTATTTTTTTCATTGATTCCGCCCCGCCCATACCGCCTGGAACAGTGAGATCCATAATCACAAGATTAAACGGATAGTCCGACTCATAAGCTTTTTTATACAGCTCAAGCGCCTCTGCGCCGTCGCATGCGGTATCTATATTATAACCCATATGTTTTAAAAGCTGCGATGTAACTTCACGAATAATACTTTCATCATCCATCAGTAAAATTCTCGGTTTTAAATAATCTCCAGCACAAAGGGCATCCGGCTGAACAATGTTTTCCGTAGCCGGAATATATACAGTAAAAACACTTCCGATTCCAAGTTCAGAATCTGCAGTTATTACGCCGCCATGTTTACTTATTATCGAAAATGCGGTAGTAAGGCCAAGCCCGCTGCCTTCAGTTTTAGTGCTAAAATAAGGATCGAATATTTTAGGCAAATCTTCGCGACTGATACCTGTGCCGGTATCAGTAAACGATATTTTAACATAATTACCATGCTTCAAAGGCAACGAATTATAATTACTGATATCATCAATCGTAACATTGCAAACCTTGATTTTTAACAAACCGCCGTTTTTCATGGCGTGCCTTGCATTAATGACGATATTTGCCACAACCTGATTCAGCTGTACTTCGTCTGCCTCGACATTATAAATTTTCTTGTCAAATTCAAAATCGCTTTTTAAGTTGCTTCCCCTTAAAGCGAATTCAACCGCGCTTTTTATCAAATTAACCGTGTCAATTACCTTTTTAATAGGCACTCCGCCCTTTGAAAAAGTCCTAAACTGCGAAGTCAGTTCCTTGGCACGAAAAGCCACATCTTCGGCTTTATCTAAAACTTCGAGCGTGCGTTCATCCGGCGGCATGACCATTTTAGCATAAGTTATATTGCCGATTATACCGGTTAAAAGGTTATTAAAATCATGAGCGATACCGCCGGCCAATATGCCTACCGATTCGAGTTTGCTTAATTTTAAAAACTCGGCCTCGAGTTTTTTTCTTTCGGTTATGTCACGGAATACTATAATAAATCCTATAAGATTTTCATTTTCAAATATAGGCGCGGTCGTAGCCGATAAAAAATCTTCGCGGCCGTTTTTGGAAATAATAATCGTGCCGTGTTCGAGTCCTACCGGACCGCAGGCTAAATATGATCGTTTAATCGGAGAATCGCATTTTTTCCTTGTATCGACATTCAATATATGAAATATTTCATCAAATTTTTTGCCTTCCGACTCGATCATGCCATAACCGGTTATTTTTTCCGCGGCCGGATTCATGATTATGACATTTTGTTCACTGTCGGTAACAATAACACCGTCGCCCATACTTTTTAACATTACGGCCAGGCGCTCTTTTTCGGTCCTCAATAAAGATTCGGCTTTTTTTCGTTCATTTATCTCGATTTCAAGCAATTGTGCCTTTTCATTTGATTTGTTTATCAAATGATTGCTGATCATCGAAAGTGAAACAAGGCTTCTTAAATATTCAAGCTTAGTAATATTTTCTTTCCCGTTTTGGACATACCTTGCATTAAAAAAGATACATCTGCCAAGTATCTTACCGCAGTAGGCAAGCGGAACACAAATAAACGATTTTATTGAATTAACGATGCAAAAATTTAAAAATACGTCTTCATCCTTATTTTTTATATCATCTATGGAAAAATATTTTATCTGATCATCGCATTTATCGATACCGCATTTGCCGATAGCCAGCCTGAAACTTTTTTCATCGATACCATAGGTATAATAAAAATAATCAGGACCGCCGTCAACATTAATTAACATAACTCCAATCTTATATTTTAAACTTTTGCAAAGAAGCTCCAAAAGTTTTGTCAAATATAAACTGGATTTCAAATGAATATCAATATTGATTATATCCTGATAAAAATTTTTCATTTTATTGTTCCATTAATTAAAAATTATTCGATTTTAATTACTCCGGAAGGGCATTTTTCAATACAAAGGCCGTCTTTCATACATTTTTTTAAATTATCAGAATTAACGAATGTTTTATTATTCTGATAACCGAATATCTTAAACGCGCAGGATGTAACACAAAGGCCGCAGCCTGTACATTTTGAAAGATCAAGTGTAATTTTAACATTTCGAGCTTCGTCATTGTAAACCATAATTCCATTATTGCTTTCAACCGATACCGCCGAAGGCTCGAAAATTCTGCTTACTTTCATAAGATTTGTAGTACCCGCCTTGCCGATAGGAATGCCGCCGCTTATAACTATAAAGTCGCCATTTTTCACGAGCCCGGTTTTTAACGCGGCAGAATTTGTAGAAATAAGCATCTGATCCGTAGAATTAACTTTTTCTATAACGTAAGGCAAAACACCCCAGTATAAATTCATTCGTCTCGCTATTTTTTCGGACATCGTAACCGCAAGAATAGGCATTTTCGGACGATATTTCGACACCAGTAGAGCAGTCGAACCGCTTTCTGTGTATGTTACAATCATTTTAGCGTTCAGATCTTTCGCAGTCTGCGTCGTAGCATGACATACTCCGTCAGCGACCATAAACAAAGGATTCATTTTATGTTCCGACCCTATTTTCTGATTTTTGGAAATGAATTCTTCCATTTCAGCAGAGATTTTAGACATCATCAAGACCGCTTCGTGGGGATATTTACCTGAAGCGGTTTCGCCTGAAAGCATTATCGCATCGGTTCCGTCTATTATAGCGTTAGCCACATCCGATGCTTCAGCCCTTGTCGGACGAGGGTTTTCTATCATCGATTCGAGCATCTGTGTAGCCACTATAACCGGTTTTCCTTCATAATTGCATTTCGATATTATATTTTTCTGAATTTGAGGCACTTTTTCGGGAGAAACTTCAATTCCCATATCGCCGCGCGCCACCATTATACCGTCAGCCGCCTTCAAAATGCTGTCAAAATTAGTAACCGCTTCCGGCCTTTCAATTTTAGCGATAACCGGCAGCGTTAATTTATGGCCGTGAATTATACCTTTAACTTCTTCGATATCAGATGCGTGCCGCACAAAAGACAGTGCTATATAATCGACGTCATTTTTTAAAATAAACTCGAGATCTTCGCGATCTTTTTCTGTAACCGACGGCGCCGACACCTTCACATTAGGCAGATTGATGCCTTTTTTTTCCTTCAGCAAGCCGCCTTTTACAACTCGGCACTTAACGTCAGTTTCCGAAACGACTTCAACTACGCTAAGCTCAAGCAGCCCGTCATCTAAAAGTATTACCGAACCTGGTTTTACGTCCTTAGGAAGTCCTTTATAAACAGTAGGTATTATATCAGGCCCAAAAGTCTCCTCACGCGTCGTAATTGTAACCAAAGCTTCATTTTTAAGTTCGAGCGGACCGTCAGGCAATTTTGCCACCCTTATTTTAGGCCCCTGCAGGTCAGCTAAAATAGCTATATATTTACCCGTTTCCTTTGATACTTTTCTGATTTTATTAATATTTTCAAGATGCGTCTCATGAGCCCCGTGTGAAAAATTTAACCTGGCGACATCCATTCCGGCATCTATAAGTTTTTTTAACATCTCAGGCGAATTCGATGACGGCCCTATTGTGCATATTATTTTAGTCAAATTAAACATAAAATTTCGTTCTCCTATCATATATATCAATTATAATTTTTTATATAAAAATACTTTGTAAATTATACCAAACTTATTTGAATATTTCAAACATATATGTAAAATATATAATTAAAAGCAAAAAAAACGGAATTAAAAATTTTTAATTCCGTTTTAAAACTTATGATTAATATAAATTTATGACAAATCAATCAATACTTTATTCCTCAACTATTCCTTCTTTTCTTATCTGCATTTGCCATTTTTTTATGTTTTCGGAATAATCGTTAATCAATTTGCTTGAGATTTCATTTGAAGTAGCTTCTACAATAACGTGAAAAAAAGGCTTATCCGGATCAGGGATTACAAGAATCCAGTTTTTATCGAAATAAACTTTCACGCCGTCAATTAACTCGCGCTTTAAATCATTGGTATATTCAATCAGTTTACGCATAACGGTACCCTTATATTCCCACGGGCATGGCACCTGAATTTTAATTAAATGCGACTGAGGTATTTCCTTGACAATCTCTGAAATAGGCTGTTTGACTTCGGCAAGCATTTCTACTAACTTGCATATGGAAATCATACCGTCAAGAGCTGGCTGAAATTTTGGAAATATAAAGCCGCCGTTACCGTCGCTGGCGAATATCACATTTTCAGTTATAGCCGTATCCATCATAGAACGCAGTGATGTTTTAGTCCTTATGACGCTGCATTTATTCTTTTCGGCCATTTCCTCGATAATGCGCGAAGTCGTTATCGGAACGGAAATTTTGCTTCCATCAGGCGAAGTTTTCATAACAAGCAGCGCCATCAGCGCGAGTGATATTTCATCACTTAATATGCGGCCGGTTTCGTCTACGATGAATATTTTTTCGGCGCCGGCGTCCATCATAATT
This sequence comes from Candidatus Wallbacteria bacterium, assembly GCA_041441465.1. Lineage (GTDB taxonomy): Bacteria > Muiribacteriota > UBA9980 > UBA9980 > UBA9980 > JASDSY01. The sequence goes on along the minus strand of JASDSY010000028.1, from coordinate 13,851 downwards.
CCGAATGACGCGTTCAACGACTGCACAATATTTGAAAGCTGCCTTAAAGATGTTGAAAATGTATGAGCGTCTTTGGTTATTCTATTATCATCGATATAAGCGTTAAGCGAGACAACTTCTATTCCGAGCTGTCCAAGAATCTGCGGAAATATCATCGAAGCGCCTCCATGCGCATAATCCAGAACTACTTTAAAATCAGATTTTTTTATATTTTCTGAGTTAATTGATTTAATAAGGCCTTCCGAATATATATCAAGCGTTCTGTGAGGAAAATGGATAGTGCCGGTTTCCTCGCACGAAGCGCGCGGAAAATCTTCCCTGAAAAAAAGCCTTTCTATGGATTTTTGCTTTGAAATAGCAAGCGTAGTGCCGTTAGAATCATAAAATTTGACGTCCAAAAGATTCGGATCGAAAGGCGATTTTGAAATATGTATACAGCATTTCTGGTTGCTGTTGATCAACTGATAACGTGCTACGGGCGGCGGGGTCACCTGAAGGTCATAGACATTCGACCCGCTGGAAAGTATTCCGGAAATGAGCGCCCTGTTAATAAGTCTTGAAGTTTTGTGCGAATCTCTTGAAGTCGCGACATTGGCGGATTTGCCAAAAAAAGCCCCGCAGGCCGCCCCTAATTTCGCGGCAAATTCAGGAGTGATTTCAATATTGGCCAGGCCCGATATGCCGTATGCGCCGAAAAGCACCTTATTCCATTTTTCGCCCCAGATAAGGCTCGTCGAAAGAGTCGAACCCGTATCTACATATTTATGCGGCCAGATTTTAATATTGGCTTTTAATACTGCATCCTCGCCGATATGACATTCATCGGCAATGACTACATCTTCAGATATATAAGCTTTGCTTAGAATCCTGCAATTACGGCCGATTATATCTTCCTTCATAGTCGAATTCGGGCCGACATAAGTATCATTCCATATAACGCTGTTTGTAACTTTGGCGCCGCATTCGATTATGCAGTTATCGCCTATTACCGAGTTTACGACCGTAGCGCCTCTTTTAATTACGCAGTTTTTGCCGATTACAACGCCGCCCTTTAAATTGACCACTTCTTCGATAATAGTATTTTCTCCGGTTATTACATCGCGGCCTATCAGATTCATGCGTGTGCCTGGAATATTCACATCAACTTTTCCTTCCAGAACATCGCGGTGCGACAGCAAATATTCCGAGAGATCGCCTATATCTTTCCAGTAACCGTCGGCTATGTAACCATAAAGCGGCTCGTTATTTTTCATTAAAAGCGGAAATAAATCCTTCGAAAAATCGAATTCCTTTCCTTTAGGAATATAATTCAAAGCCTCAGGCTGAATTATGTAAATGCCGGTATTTACGGTATCCGAAAATACTTCGCCCCATGAAGGCTTTTCAAGAAATCTCGAAATTTTACCGTCCGATTCGGTTATTACAACGCCGTATTGTAACGGATTTTCCACACGGGTAAGTATTATTGTCACCATGGCCTTTTTTTCATTATGATATTCAATGGCTTTAGTTAAATCAAAGTCGGTCAACACATCGCCTGATATTACAAGAAACGGTTCTTTTAACTCATCACGTGCGTTACCGACCGACCCGGCTGTCCCAAAATCTTCGACAGCGCTTTTATATGACATTTTTATGCCGAATTTTTCTCCGTCGCCAAAATAAGAGGTAATTTGTTCAGGCTGAAAATATAATATAGACAGGATGTCTTTTAAATTATGCTGTTTTAAGAGCTCCACAATATGTTCCATCATGGGTTTATTCATAACCGGTACCATGGGTTTTGGAATTGTGCAGGTTATTGGCCGCAATCTTGTTCCAAATCCTCCAGCCATTATTACTGCTTTATTCATATACCACACCCCCAAAATATTATGTTATTATAATATAACAGAGATATCATAAATAATCAAGCACTTTAAAGCGCTTTAATCGTGATTAAATAAAAAAAAAAGCGCCTTGAATAAAATTCAAAACGCTTTTTTTTATATAGAATTGATTATACAATACTTATTTTTTTATAGTAGAAAGAGAAACTTTTTCTAAAAATGCCTTTTCGCCGCTGCCCTTCATTTTATTATCAAGCTTAGATGAAGCTATATTTTGAACAGGCATATATTTATCATAATTAATTAATGCCATTGTATCGCTTGCCACATCTTTCGCTTTTAGTACGACTATAATTAAGTTTTTAACGCCTTCGTTATATGCAGTGGCAAGGCAGCGCCCGGCTTTTACGGTATAACCTGTTTTTATTCCACGGACACCTTCGACTTTACCTAATAATTTATGACGGTTTGTAAGTTTAATTTTTCTGATATAATTTTCCGTTTTAGAAACCTTAACGACTTTTTTACCCTGCTTTACTTTTCTTGTTACCTCATGGTTTGATAATATTTCAACTGTTTTGTATTTAGTCCCGACTATTTTAGCGAATGTAGAATTTTTCATCGCGTAATTAGCTATCACTGCAATATCATAAGCATTCGAATAGTGCTGAGAATTAGGCATACCATTAGGATTTACGAAATTAGTATTAACCGCGCCTATATCTTTCGCTTTCTGATTCATTATTTTAGCGAACTCGCTTACCGAGCCGGCAACTTCTTCGGCAATGGCTATGCAGGCGTCATTAGCCGAATAAAGCAAAGCCATATAAAGCAAATCATTCATGGTAGTTTCGTCGCCTTCTTTTAGTCCGAGCGCAACTCCGTCCGACCTGACTTTCATATCATGCGCCAGTTTTATAGGCTTAGAAAGATCATCGGTAGCTTCTATAGCTACAATAGCGGTCATAATTTTAGTAAGCGACGCCGGCGCCATTTGTTTAAAAGGATTTTTAGTATAAATAAGCTTATTCGAATTTACGTCTATAATAACGCTCGACTGCGCACTTACGACATCCTCAAGCAATATTTTGCTTTCTTTCGTAGATTTCGAAATTTTATTATAGGTCGATGAAGCCGGATAAGACTTTTCGTCGTCATCGTCTTCTGCCACATTCGGCGCTTTTTCAACCTTTGTCGTAATGCCGTCCATAGTTATCTGACCGGTTTTAATTTTATTTAACAATGTATCCGTTTCATGTTTCTTCTTCTGTTGGGCCAATAAATTTTTCAAAGTACTGTCAAGGTTGGAATCGGCTCCATAAACATCAAAATTAAAAGCTAATGTAAGCAAGAATGACAATATTACTATTAGAGTGCTGCGATTATTAAATGAACTGCTCATTATGCTACCACCTGTTTGTTATATAAATTCAAATACTTTTTTTCAAAAGTATTAAATAATCATTTGAAAATAGTATCGGCCAAATATTAACGTAATTTACAACTTTATAAAAATTTTCTAACATGCAGCCATAATAAAATTTTAAAAGTTTTAAAAAAATAAATAATCATCAGACAGCCAATTTGTCAGGTATAATTTAATTTTTCCTATAACCAGAAGTTAGAAAAAAATTATTAACCCTTTTATTAACTTGACAACATAATTTATCTTTCGTATAATTAGAGTAGGAATTTGATTGCTTAGGAATTATCTTACTAACCGCCCCGTTGAAATTTTTATATAGATGTTATTATAACTTTATCAAGAAATTATTTTTAAATAGTAGTTAAGGAAGTGATGAAAAATGATGTTCGATACAATTAAGAGATTTAAAATTTTTATAATTATGTTATTATTCGTATTTACTGTTAATATAGCAGCGCCAGCTCCGGTTTACGCCGCTTTCGGTCTGGATGAAGTGGGCAAAGCCTTTAAAAGTCTTGGCGACGGCGCTAAAAATATAGTCAGCTCCGTTACTGACGGTATAAAAGATGTAGTCAGCAATGTAGGCGACGGTATAAAAAATGTCGCGAGCTCAATTGCCGAAGGCATAGGGGACGTCGTAGACAAGGCCAAAGAAATCGTGAATATTGTAAAAACAACAATAAAGGGCGCGATTGATTCGGCTACCGATATGGGCAAGCAAATTGCCGGCACGATAAAAGAAACCGGCAATGAAATAAAAAAAGAAGTCGGTCAGACAGTTAAAGAAGTCGGCGACAATTTAAAACAGGCCGGCAGCGAATTCAAATCAGATGTAGATAAAGCCAAAGCCGCTGTGAAAGCAGATATCGAAGCCAAAATCAACAAAGGTATCACCAGCGTAAAAGATTATGTATCAGGCGCCAAAAACAACTTTAAAGAATTCACCGAAATGGTTGAAGATTTTAAAGCGAAGGGCATTGATATAGTTAAAGAAGCCGAGAAAGAACTTGATCAAAAAATAGTCAATCCGGTATTAAGCAGACTTGAAACTGAAACAAAAAAAGCTAAAGAGGGCATAAAACAAGCTTCATCAGATTTTAAAAACGTTTTTGCAGCCGGTTCCAAAAAAGCACCTGAAGGATTTGACCTTGCCGGCGACGCACTTAAAAATTACTTAAAAGCGGACAGCAAATCAATTGAATTCATGTCAGGCTTAAAAGATTTCTCAACCGACTCGCAAAGCGGTAAAGTGGCAGCAAGCTTAGGCGGCGCTTATGTAAAAACAACAAAAGACCTTGAAGGTCAGGCAAAGAATGATATATCGGTTCACGAAAAATTATTTGACGCAAGCGCATGGCTCGGCCCTAAAGTATCGGCCGATTATAAAGGCAAGTTTTTTAACGATCAAGTAACACTTACAGCAAAAACTGAAAATAACCTTGGCTTGCTTTTAAAAGCAAACGGCAATTTAAAATATTTGAAAGACGGCGCTTTAATTGATGCTAAAGGCAAAATAGAAGCTGTAGCCGGCGCTAAAACAGTTAACGACGTAGGACTCACTACAAATATAGGCGGCGGACTCGGTGCTGGAACCGCATTACATGTCGAAGCAATGGCCGGCGCTGACGCTCGCGCTAACGGCACTCTCTATGCCGGTAAGAATGGTATTGAATTAAAAGGCAAAGCCGAAGCAAAATGCGGCGCCTGGGTTGAAGGAAACGTAAACAGTTCAGTTAAATACAAAGGTCAGGATTTATTTGGATTCGGCGCTGGCGGCGGTGCTGGTCTTGGTGTAGGTGCCGGCGTTGAAGGCGGCTTCTCATTCAGAACTAACAAAGTCGGCTTCCAGGACGTAGGTTTTACATTAGGACCAATAAAAGTTAAAGGCTCTTTCTATGTTAACCCGGTAGCAATATCAGAGCTTGCAACTGACAAAGTAAAAGAAGCAGTTCAGTTCGTTGAAAAAAAAGTTGATTCAGTAAAAGACAATTTGAAAGAAGTCGGCAACAATATAAAACAGGTCGGCAACGATCTTAAAAAGACCGGCGAAAGCGTTAAAGACCTTTTCGGAAAATTGTGGGGTAATTAAAAAATTAAGTTAAAAAGTTAGATTTAAAAAGGGTTGGATAATTTTTCCAGCCCTTTTTGAATCTTAATTATATGTTTTTTTTACTCACTTATTTTATTTTTATAATTTCAAAAAACAATTAGACATTCAAAAAATGATTTTTATTTTTTTTATGTAAAGGAATTTGTTTATATATATGCTTCGTAAAAAGCTATTTATAAAAAAAGAATTTCAATGGCAAATCATTTTAATAATAATCCTTTCAGTTTTCATATTTGCCAATATCACATTTTCACTTATGTTGATATATATTTCATACATGTTTGAAAATGAATCGTTAAGCAATTTATTAACTGACGGAAATCTTTATTATAAATTATTACCCGTATTAGCATTAATCGAATTAACTGGCATAATAATTATTTTTTACCTGAGCCTTTATATCTCTCATATAATGGCCGGCCCAATTTACAGACTGGAAAAATTGGTCGCCTTGATGGGCGACGGCGATTTTTCTTTTGACGTACAAACCAGAAAAAATGACGAATTTAAAGAACTTACCACCCGCCTTGACACCATGTCAAAAAAAATCAAAGCAAAAATTTATAATCTAAAAACCGCTTCCGAAGGCATAAAAAACAGTCTTCAGAATTTCGCTTTTTTTTTCTCAGGCAATAATTCAAAATCAACGGATGAATCCATGTCACGCAATTTTAATTCACTGCTTACTTTAACTGAAGAGCTGGAAAATCAACTTAATGAGTTTAAATTAGAAATGCCGGAAAAATCAGAAGTGCAAACTTCCGTTGGCAATGACGACAGCATAACCAACAAAAACCTAAAGGCAGAAAAATGAGAATTACCCAGGATAACATTATGGAAGAAATTGATCATTTATTTGAAACGCTTATAGAAAGCGACAAACAAAAACGTTCGGAAACGTTAAAAAAAATTACCGGCATAACCAATCCGGCAGCTTCAGAATGTTTAAAAAAATATTTAAAGAGCGATAATTATCTGCAGCAATATGCTGCCAAAACCGCATTAAAAAATATCGAACTTGGCGGCTCGCTAAATAATCACCTAAATATAAACACCAAAAGCAATATAAATTTAACAGACTTTGATTTAGGTAATAAAAAATCAATAATTAATATATACGAATTTTTTCAAAAATTTCAATCCCGCCGCAGTATAGTTATAATAGCAAGTATTTTTATGGCAGCACAGATTTTTTTATTGCTATTTTATAGCGGCGGCAATGATGTAACGAAAAATAATTCAGCAAGCAATTCAAAAATCGAATCATTAAAAAATCCGACTGAAAAATTTATCGAAAAAAATAATATGAAATTAAATCAAATCACTGAAAGTAACGGTTCATACTACATAAAAATCCAGGGAACTGTCGTAGAAATTGACAATAAAAAAAATGAAGCGGTAATAACAATCAACTCGAACCGTGATAAATGTCTGATAAAATTTGAAAATACCGTTATTTTCAAAACAGGAAATCAAGTTGAAGTTACCGGAGTAATAATAAAAAACGATAACTTGAGCGTACCGGTTATTAAGTCACAAAATTTTAAAGTATTGTAATGAACAAGTTCAACTATAAAGCAAGGGCAATAAATTATGCGAAGCCGGGCATTTAAACCAAACAAAAAAAGCGCATTTACCATTATTGAAATATTGACCGCCGTGGCTCTTTTAAGTCTAGTAGTTACGATTTCAATATCGAGTTTCGGCTTTTTCAATAAAAAAATACCGGAAATGAGCTCCGAATTAACAATTCATAAGAGCATTCAAACCGCCAATATGCTTATAGACGCCAGACTTTCACAAGCCGTAGAAATAATTTCGCCGCGGCCGGTAAAAGATTCCGAACAATTAATATTTAAAGATAAAGACGGCGCACTGGTTACTCTTAAAATTGACAAAAAAAGCCAAACTCTGATGTCATTTCGCGAAAATATCGCTGAAAAATTGGATAAAGGTATAACGCCGTTAATTATAAGAGACATTGAAAGCGCAATTTTTACCGCATTAAGTCCGGCCGCTCTAATGATCAGGATAAAAGCGGCTGATAAAAATAAAACCGGCATAGGAAACGAATCATTACTTATAATAAGACTTAAAAACTCGACAGCCAACTTATAAAGTAAAAAGGGCAGGACAAATGCAAAGCCAATTTAAAAATATGAAATTTAAGTTTAATTTATCAGAAAAAAATTCTCAAAAAGCGATGGCGTTGCCGCTCGTTATGGGAGTTATTTTCGTGCTTTTTATTTCAATAACTGCCGTCTTTTATATGACACGCGAAGAAACGGGACAAATCACAAGAACAATAAACAAAAACAACACGGAAAACCTGGCAGAAGCCTTACACGCATTCTTTACGGCCAAAACATATTCTAAACCATGGGCCGACCGTTTTTTCAAGCAGCCGCAAGTATTCGGAACGGGCATCGAAAATAACGATTGGCAGAAAGAACTTAACGAATCAATAAAAAAAGGATTTGAAAAAAATACATTTAAAATTGAAACTTTTTTTAATTATCACGGAAAAATTTTTACAGTCAATGACAATAAGAATAAAATTTTCGCGGTTTATGTTTTAATTACTGGTTTTGACGGAAAACCTATCGGCAGTTACAGGTACTACGATTTATATAAACGCAATATACTTGATACATTTAAAGAGCAGCCATCTCTATGTCTGACTGATATGACGGACGAAAACGGCAATAAAATTTCATACGACCAAATCACTTCCACAAAAAATTTCGATACTTCATTGTCAAATCCGGTAATAAAAAAAGATCTCAGATATCTGAAAATCGGCAGTGACGACGAGCCAATGATAGATTTCATAAAAGATTATGCGGCCAGTGTAAAAAAACCAGTAATCAAAACAAAGTGCGAACTGTGCAATCTTTCATTTGACTCACTAACTTCTGAAGCGTATAGAATACATTTAAGAGACTTTCACGTTATAACCGCAAATTCGACACTCTTAAATCTTGTAAAAAGATCGTCTGGCGGCAATTCGGCTGCATACAGGGTAAAAAGTCAAAAAGAAGGCGTTACCGTCAGTAACGCCTGGAATATGTACAGAAAATATTCAATGCTCATATCTTCAGACGAATTTACTAACGCAAGCATCGAAAAAATTAAAAATGCCGCAACTGATATAAAAAATTCAATCATAGATATAGAAGCCATAATTTTAAACGCGGACAGGGAAACATTTTAAATGTTTAATAAAAAAATATATAAATACTTTAATTTATACATAAAAAAAGGATTTTCACTTCTAGAAATAGTTTTTGCTATTTCTATTTTGCTGTTTTTCATGTCTTTTTTCATCTCAAAATTTACATTCACAAAAAAAATGCACTATGAAAACGCCGAATTTTTAAATAAATCTTTTATAAGTAATATAGCTATCAATATCATCCGTGATAGAATTTATGTCAATCCCAATTTTTTAGGTAAAATTAATAACCTTGTAATCGAGAAAAATAATTACAGCGGGGAATATATTTTTCAAGACAAAAATTTTGATGATAAGCTCGCTTCGACTGAATATAAGTTATATGTAAAGGATATTCCAGTAATAAGCAAATCAAAAAACGGCAGTTCTTATTACTTCGGCCTTATAAAATTACCGCAAAATTTCGGAGCAATAAGCTCAGCTGACGCAAAACAGGGACAGGGGACATCGAAAAAAAACACAGCCGGCACATTTTTAAATGTTGAAAGTCTGGCCAATTTTACATTCGACATAGCTATCGAAAACGACGACACCATCAAACCTTCCGGAATGCTTAAAAATTTTTTAATAACCATCAAACCCTTAAAAACAAATACAAGCGAAATAAAAACATTTTCCACGGCCACCAAACTGCTCTGCCCTCAGGACAGCCTGCCGACGGAATCATATTTAAAAATTCAGCAAAATATAACCGCAGACAGTCAAAACATCGATGTGTTAAACACATTGCAAAATATTATTACCGATAACGACGTTAATTCGGCCATTACCGGCTTAACCTCCCTTGATTTAAGCAAATTAGACCAGGAAAAATTAAAAAAATATACACGAACTGTATTATTAATGTACTATGCTTCTGACGCTTACTATTTCATAAATGAGAAATTAAATAATAAAATTGAAAATTTGGGAAAATCATCATCCAAAGAATCATTAATGAAAAGCGCCGAACTGTATTTTAAAAAAGCGCAATCCGCCTATGAATATATGAGCATATTAAAATATTTCTGCGATGATCCGAAAAACTCGTCCGATACAGCTTCAGAAAGTAATGAAAGCTTAGCCAACGAAAGTTTCGAAGTAAACATTCTTAAGGTTTTAAAATCCGAACCGGATTACACTCCCGCGCTATTAAATATTCTTAATTTCAAATACGAGCTCAATGAATATAAATTCGACAACACCGGAGCGCTTGAAAATTCTCAAAATACTGACAACCAGGCCGCAAAAAATACCGGCGCCAAAAATCAAAAAAATATTATCACAATTTATTCGGAAACAATAACTAGTCTTAATAAAGATTTTGAAAAATCAATTTCCGGCGCACTTGACGCTACAAAAAAAATCCTTGATAACGCGCAAAAAGATCAAAATTATCTTACGCCGCGCGAAGAGTTAAAAATCATAAAAGATTTTGTCGCCTATAAATTCATTAATTCTATATACAAAGAAGCCGCGCAGAAGCAAACTGTTTTAGGAACCGTCCTTAATTACCTCGATATGCTTTTAAAAAAAGCGCGGGCATATGTTAACGATCTCGCGAATAAATTCAAGAAAAATGATTTTTTCAGCGCCGAGGAATATCTTAGCGATGAGCTCAAAAAAATCGATAATATAAGTTTTTCCTATGACGGAAGATATAAGATCATATTCAAAAAATATTGCGAAATTTTTGAAACGGAAAACAGAATAAAAAATATTTCAAATTACGTTTCAAAAGAAGCCGAAAAATTCGATAGCGGCGGCACGCAGCCAAAATAACAAAGACAAAAAGGCGGTAAAATTTTATGAACTGTAATTCATTAAAATTAATATGTTCAACTTCGATTTTTATTTTAATTTCCTGCTTGGCATTAACGATTAACGGATGCGGGTGCGGCGGCAGCGAAAATAAGGCTGGCGGAAACAATAATATTATCGCTGTAATAAGCGAAGCCGCCGGAAAAATAAAAGTCAACTCGCAGGATGCCACAGTTGAAACCGAGCTGAAAGACGGAGATATCGTAGAAGCTGAAAAAAATTCATACGCAAAAATCAAATATAAACAAAATCAATACGAACTTACAATTTACAATACAGGCAGTACTGCCCAAACGAGCAAACTTGAAATAAAAGCATTAAATAAGGAAAGCAAGTCTTTTTTGGTCAATTTAATCAACGGCATAATGACTTTTTTTGTGCCAAAAGCCGATCATCCCGGGACAAACTTAGCAATAGCGACTGATGAAGGCATTGTATCGATACATCAAACCAAAGGCAAAGTCGAATACGACGGCAAAATATTTACAGCCGCTCTTGTCGAAGGAAAAATCAAGGTAAAAATAGCAAATACCGACTATGATGTCAACGCCGGCCAGCAGATAATAAGCGAGAAAGGAAAAAAGCCGGAAATAAAAAATTATGATTTCATGTCCGAATCAGAAAAGAAACTTTATTATCCAAATGATTCAAATAAAACTAACGACAGAAAAAATAATGACGGCTACTAATAAGTCCGGCTAAAGGAAAACTAAAATGCGCAATAAATTCATAGTTATAGTTATTATAATTTTAATTTCTTTTGTAATAATGAATTTTTCAGTACTAAAGCCGTATTTTTTTAATATGTCATATGACGTTCTGACAGGGCTTAAAACGATCGAAAAAAAATCCAATAACATAATAATAATAGGAATTGACGATACATCAATTAATTTATTCGATAAAACTAACGCAGGATTTATCCCGCGCGATATTTACGCAAAATTCATTGAAAAAATGTCATTATATAATCCTAAACTTATTGCGTTTGACATTTTATTCGACGTAAAAATCGGAGAACACGGCCATGAATTATTTATCGACGCGATAAAAAAATATTCTCAAAATATAATATTCGGATCATATTTCAAGTCTGAAAACGACGGAATAACCAGTAACAAAGAAAAATATATCACGCCCGGATACGAAATAGGCCTTGAAAATTTATCTTGGGGATACGTCAGCATATTTCGGGGAATTCCGGAAAACAATGACGGAATAAGACGTAATTTCAGGCCTTATGAAGTATATAATGATAATTTAATATATTCCATGCCTCTCGCAATAACAAAAAAATACGCAAATGCCAGACTGGATTTAAGCGAAAATAAAATCGCGATATACGAATTGAAATCATCGAATAACGAGCCGGATCAGACAATTACAACTAAAGCTACGGACGGCGGCCGCGAGAACTATATCGCCGGCGGCACGGCTTATATCAAATACCCGGGTCATGGCACAAACTGTTTCAATGTCATATCATTTAAGGAAATAATTAATGCCGCGCCGGAACAGGATAAAATTTTCGAAAAAATCATGAAAGACAAAATTATCCTTGTCGGCTCATTAAGCCCGCGGCATCGCGATATACATTATGTCCCGGCGGCGGAATTGAATTTCGCGGCGGCCAAACGGCAGGAATACGGCGTATTCATACTTGCAGGAATCACCGATAATATATTAAACCGAAATATTTTAAGAGCGCTGCCGCAAACGCCGGATATTTTAATTTTAGCTTTTTTTATAGTCATTTTTACGTTAATATTTGCCAGATTAAAGCTTCTTCCAGGTGCCTTCATATTAATATTTGGAATACTCACAAATCTTTTCATTGCATACCACGCCTTCGACATCAATATCATTTATAATTTTTTAAATTATTCCTGCGCCATAACATTAACTTTTATAATGTCATCAGCCTGGCAATATTACGAATCACTCAGTGAATATTTAAGACTCAAAAAAACTTTTTATAAATATGTATCGCCGGAAGTCGTAAATCTTATAACTCGCAAAGAATTTGAAAAATCATCGCAAGGCGTAAAAAAAGTAATAACTGTTTTATTTTCGGATATCCGCGGATTCACTCCTATGTCGGAAAAGATGGATCCTAAAGATATAAGCCTTCTTTTAAACGAATATTTCAATAAAATGACGGAAGTTATATTCAAAAACCGCGGCACGATAGATAAGTTTATAGGCGATGCGATAATGGTTGTATTCGGAGCTCCTTTAGACCAGGAAGACGCGCCGCTGCGCGCCGTCAGAACCGCTCTTGAAATGAAAAGAGAGCTAGAAATTTTGAAACAAAAATGGCTCGCCGAAGGCAGCACTTCAATTAACATAGGTATAGGCATAAATACCGGCGAAGCATTCGTAGGAAATATCGGGTCGGACATTCATAAGGAATATACCGCGATCGGCGATAATGTAAATATAGCGGCCCGCCTTGAAAGCACAGCTAAAGCAGGCCAGATCTTAATCTCTGAAAGCACATTAAAATCAATAAGTAAAAATATTGAATACTTAAAGCTCGAACCTGTTAAATTAAAAGGGAAAAGCAATCTTTTTGAAATTTATGAAGTAACAAAAATTATCGACGGTAAATAGTATGTTAATTTTTAATCAAACAAACATATAAATTATGCGAGCTTAATAATAAAAGCTATTGAATCAATAACGTTAGTATTATTTACTGGCTTAGCAAGTCCCAACGCAGAAATTTTAACGTTTATCCTGTCGCCGGCAGATGTTTTCAGAACGGAATCGTATAATGAAATCTGGCGCCCTGAACAAATTTCGTTAATAATATACCGGTAGCTGTTATCGGCAAATAGGTTTTCTAGAGTATTGCCCGCAACTTGATTTAACTCTAATTTAAAACACTTTTGCGCACCGATGCTAAAAAATGAAACCTTTTGCCTTGAATCAAGTATAATAATAATTTCATTGGATATATTAATGATATTATTTAAAAAATTATTGCGGTCCAGCACAGTTTTATGGACCTTTACAAGATCGTCATAATTTTTTATGAGCTTTTCGTTGGATTTTCTAAGGCGTTTTTGCATTTCAACGGTTATATTTTTCATAAATTTGAATGAAGCGAAGGCATGGCGCGCGGTAAATCTTGAAAAGCTAGTTTCATCGAGGCTTATCAGAGTAACAGGAGTCGCCGCAACTGCATGAGCGCTGCGAAGCCTGCCGTCTAGAAATGACATTTCTCCAAAAAAATCCAGCTCTAAAACTTCAGCAATTTCATAGGAAATACCTTCAGGAGAACTTTTATATATCTTAACTACGCCTGAAACTACAAGATAAATAGAAGCACCCGGTTCGTCTTCCTTGAAAATATAATCGCCTTTTTGGTAATTAAGTGTTTCCGAAAATTCTAATAAGCTTCTTACTTCAATTTCGTCAAGGTTTTTTAGAATATTAATTTTATTTA
>JASDSY010000027.1:0-56493 GCA_041441465.1 Candidatus Wallbacteria bacterium | reverse complement strand
AAATTACTTATTGAAAAAAATATTAATATTAACAAAATTGATGATTATGGGAAAAGCGCTTTAATTTACGCTTGTAAAAGTGAAATAAATCAAACGGAAATTATTAAATTACTCATCGATAACAATGCCGATATCAATATAAAAACAAACGCTAATAAAACTTTGTTAATGTTTGCCTGCCGATCCGGAAATATAGAAATTATTAAATTGCTTATTGAAAAAAATATTGATATTAACACGATTGATGATGACGGTAGAAACGCTTTAATTTACGCTTGTGAAAGTGAAATAAATCAAACGGAAATTATTAAATTACTCATTGATAACAATGCTGATATCAATATAAAAATAAATGGCAATGAAACTTTATTAATGTTTGCCTGCGAATCCGGAAATATAGAAATAGTTAAATTACTTATTGAAAAAAATATTGATATTAATGAAATTGACTATGAAGGTAAATCTGCTTTAATGTTGGCATGTAAAAACGGCAATGAAGAAATTGTTAAACGTTTAGTTGAAAATGGTGCTAATATTGATATTATAGATAATGAAAATAAATCAATATTAATATATTCCTTCATGGGAGGAAATATAAAAATAGCTAATTTATTTATTAATAAAATCACAATTAACATTAAAGATAATTTGAGCAATAACATTTTAATGAATAGTTGTATTTTTTTAAAGAAAGAAATTAACTTTGAATTAACATTAAAATTTCTTTCTAATGATAATAAATTTATGCAAATTAATAAAATAAAACTTTATTATAACCAACTTAATGAAATAAAATTTTATATAGAATTTTTAATTAATAATGGCATAAATATTGATGAAATTAACAATGATGGTAAAACAGCTTTAATACTTGCTTGTGAAAATGGCAATGAAAAAATGGCTAAATTTTTAATCAATAATAAGGCTAATATTAATATTAAAGATAACAGCGGAAACAATGCTTTAATTAATATTTGTATATCACACAGTTTTTTTTATAAGAATGAAAGAATAAAAATTATAAAGTTTTTAATTAATAATGGTATAAATATTGATGGAATAAACAATGATGGTAAAACGGCTTTAATACTTGCTTGTGAAAAAGGCAATGAAGAACTTATTAAGCTTTTAATCAATAATAATGCTAATATTAACATTAAAGATAACAGCGGCAACAATATTTTAATTAATATTTATAATTCAGACAATTTACCTTATAATAAAAAAATAAAAATTATAAAGTTTTTAATTAATAATGGTATAAATATTGATGAAATTAACATTGATGGTAAAACAGCTTTAATACTTGCTTGTGAAGAAGACAATGATGAATTTAATGAAGAATTTATTAAGCTTTTAATCAATAATAACGCTAATATTAATATTAAAGATAACCTCGGAAACAATGCTTTAATTAATATTTGTATATCAGACAATTTATCTTATAATAAAAGAATAAAAATTATAAAGTTTTTAATTAATAATGGCATAAATATTGATGAAATTAACAATGATGGTAAAACAGCTTTAATGTATGCTTGTGAAGAAAACAATGAAGAATTTATTAAGCTTTTAATTAACAATAAGGCTAACGTTAATATTAAAGATAACCTCGGAAACAACGCTTTAATTACTATTTGTAAGCTATATAGTTATTTTTATTATAACAATGAATTGAATAACAATGAATTGAAAATTATAAACTTGTTAATTAAAAATAATATAAATATCAATGAAATTAACATTGAAGGTAAAACAGCTTTAATGGAGGCTTGTACGTATGGCAATGAAGAATTTATTAAGCTTTTAATTAACAATAAGGCTGACATTAATATTAAAGATAATTACGGCTTAACTGCTTTAATATATGCTTGCACTGAAGGATACATTGAAATTGTTAAAATACTTATTAATAATGGGGCTATTATAGATAAAAGCAGTAAATATGGAAAAACACCTCTAATATATGCATGTGAAAAGAGTAATGAAGAGATTGTTAAATTTTTAATTGATAATGAGGCTAATATTGATATTAAAGATAATTCTGGTAAAACAGCTTTAATGTTTGCTTGTGAATTTGGTAATAAAAATATTATTCAATTGCTTATTAATAACAAGGCAGATATTAATATGCAAGACTGCAACGGATTAACCGCTTTAATGCACGCTTATAAAAATAATCACGAAGAAATAGTAAAATTATTACTTGAAGTTGGAGCAGACTTTACTTTAATTGATAATTCTGGAAATAATATTCTAAACTTAACCATTTTAAATTGCGATGCTAAAACATTTAATTATTTGATTGAAAATTTTAATTTTACAAATAAAAAATATTATTCAACAATATTTTCATCGGGAATGATTAAAAATTTTATAAAAGTATTAATTGATGAAGAAAATCAGGATCACCCTATGTCTGATGAAACTATTACTGAAAAACTAATTGCTCATGAAATACAAATAGCTCGAAGAACAGTTACAAAATATAGAGAAGAACTTAATATTGTTTCTTCAAGTGAACGAAGACAACAATATAAAAGGCTCTGTAAACTAAACATGAAAAAATAAAGTAAAAAATCATAGAATATCATCACCTCACGACTAAATACTCTTTCTTTTGTTTTTTAGAAAGATTAAGGCCTGCAACTTGAGCTGGGGTAAAATGGTTTAAAGCAGAGTGTGGCCTGACAAAATTAAAGAAAAAAATAAAAGTAGTAATAAGATTGTTAGCTGAATGAAATGAATTAAAGCCTTGTTTAGTTTTGTACCACGCTTTAAATTGATGATTGAAAGATTCTATGAGATTGTTTGAAATATCAGCTTTAAAAGATTCAACTCGAATATGTTTTGCATTTTGAAAAACAGACTTAATTGGAACATTGTAAGCAGAATAACGATCAGAAACAATGGATTTGGGTGAACCAAGCTCTTTAACAGAATTAAGTAATGAAAAAGCCTGTGGTGAGTTGCGATAAGGTGAAAGATGAAAACCTAAAACAAAACGAGTTTCAGAATCAATAATAAACCAGATGTAATGCTTAACACCATTGATTTTGACTACAGTTTCATCTGCATGCCACTCGTCAGAATTAAAATTAAGAGTTGGAACCAATTTTAAACCAATACTTTGAAAAACAGGCGCAAAGTTTTTACACCATTTGCTGATAGCAGTGTGTGAAACATTAACATTAAAAAGTGTTTTGAATATTAATGAAATATTTCTAAAAGAATTTTTACCGAGGTTGAACATTGAAATAGCACTAATAATAATGTGAACAGGATAACGCATTCTTTTAAAATTTAGTTTACCAAAAATATTAGAACTTGAAGGCAAGCCAAACGAAACAGCCTTTGGTACAAAAAAAGAATGATAGCAACATTTATCACCACACCGGTAGTTTGAATAATGTTGATGATCATGGTGAAGAAAACTTGCTTTACCACAAACAGGACAACGAGGATAATTGGATTTGTTTCTTGACGGTTTGCCAGGAACAAACTGATGGTTACAAACTCGGCAAAGATATTTTTGAAAACCATTAATATCCTTACCGAATTTATAAAAAGAATGATTGTTGTTGCACTTTGGACACATAAATGATACAATGTTTTGCATGGGGACTTGACTCCTTTCTGGGAGGTTTTGTTTTTGTAGCAAAAAACATTGTACCAGATTGGATTCAAGTCCTCAATTTTCATTTAAGTTTACAGAACGATATAAAAAACAAGGAGTATAAAAATGACAAATCAAATGTTTATTGATTTTATAAAAAGTGTAAAAAACGATAAAAGTATTATAACTTTTGATGAAGCCGCCACCAAACAAGCTATAATTTTAAGACTATTAAACATGCTAGGCTGGAATACCTTTGACATAAATGAAGTCAAACCTGAATATTCAATTAACGGAAAAAGAGTTGACTATTCATTGAGAATAAACAGTATTAATAAAGTATTTATTGAAGTCAAGAAAACTATAGTCGAACTTGAAAATCATCAGGAACAATTATTAAATTATTCTTTTAAAGAAGGCGTAAAACTCGCAGTTTTAACAAACGGCATAAGCTGGTGGTTTTATTTACCATTACATGAAGGAAGCTGGGAACAAAGAAAATTTTATACAATTGATTTAATACAACAAAATATAGATGATATTATTGCAAAATTTAATGATTTTTTAAGTAAAGAAAAAGTCTGCGCTGATGAAGCTGTTAAAAACGCCGAATTAATATATAAAAGTCAGCAAAAGGATAAAATTCTGAATGATACTATCCCAAAAGCATGGAAAAAAATTATTGAAGAAAAAGATGACTTGCTTATTGAATTAATTAATGATACAACAGAAAAATTGTGCGGTTTTAAAGCTGATTATGAGATTATCGAAAAATTTTTAGATGACAACAAAAATAGTTTTTTGAATTATTCTCTTTTTTTTAATAACTCTACAAATAATGTAGAACATACTCAAATTCCAAATAATTATTCTAACAGCCAAGAATCAAATACCGAATTTATTTCAAATGGCTGCACAAACAAAACACCATCATGTTTTTATTTAAGAAACAATAAATTCGAAGTAAGAACTTGGAAAGAAATTTTAATTAAGTTATCAAATTATTTGAATGAAATAAATTCCAGTGAATTTCAAAAATCATTAAAAGTAACAGGCCGAAAAAGGCCATATTTCAGCAAAAACCCAAATGAATTAAGAGTGCCTCAAAAAATCGAAAAAACGGATATATTCGTTGAAACGAATTTAAGCGCTAATACTATTGTAAAAGTATGCACTGACCTGATTTATATATTGGGCTATTCAGAAAATGATTTTAAAATAGAAACTAAATAACCCTGTTTATTTCTTGACCTTCGGCCGCAAACGGCATCACATAAACACATGAAAAATTCGCGCGGCCGATTGCCGTGTTTCATTGAACGCGCAGCGGTCGATGAAACTAAAAAACGACAAAATCAAACGATAGCTTCACAAAAACAACGGTAGATATAGCAGGATTAAAAAAGGGGCGCGGGGGAAATCAAAGGGTATCACCCTTTGTTGTCCCCCGCAAGCAATCTATGACAAAAAAGTTTTCGGCCAAAAAAAATAAAAAAGCTCGTGCAAATAATCCATAAAAAAAGCTTCCAGTTAAGAAATAACAGGAAGCTTTCATATAATAATAAATATATTCAATTAAATTTATGAACAATTATTCACTTTTAACAGCGACCGCTTTTTCGCCAGACGGGCCGGCTGCGTGCTGCGGTTCTTTTTTAGAAGACTTTTGTTCGCTCATTTCTTTTTTGACCTTATCTTTGAGCTTATCGAATACTTTCTCGATTTTATCATAGGAAGCCGGGTCGATAAGTTTATCGAAGAGGGTTTCCTTTTCGTGGAGCGGAACAAGGTTGACGTCCATGCCTTTTATGACAAGAAAGCCGAGCGGAGTGATAGTGGCGCCGCCGCCCGATCCGCCGCCGAACCCGTTATTTTTTTCGAGGTCCTCGCCGCCCGCTCCGAATCCGAATGAAATTTTGGAAACAGGAACGATTGTAACCTCGCCGATTGTAATGGGGTCGCCCACGACCGATTCGGATTTTATGGTAGTTTTCATTTTATCTAAAAGCGTGTCTATAAAATTTTGGAATGACAACTCAAATCACCTCTTCGCGATTCTGAAATTAGTTACTATTTTTCCGAAAGCCTGTGCCTTAAGCGAAGCGCCGCCGACAAGCGCGCCGTCGATGCCGTTTATCTGGGCTATTTCAAGGGAATTGACGTCATTAACGGAACCGCCGTATAAAATTCTTATATTCCGGGCAAAATCAACGCCTATATTTTCGGTGATATCGGCGCGGATAAATGCGGCGACTTCCTCTATCTGGGAATTAGTAGCGTTATTGCCGGTGCCAATAGCCCAGACAGGCTCATAGGCAATTATTACTTTTTTCGAATATTCAATAGGAATTGAATACAACGACGAAAGCATATTTTTTAATATTTCTTTCGTCTTATTCGAATTGCGTTCGCTCAAATTTTCGCCAACGCAGAATATAGGTTCAAGTCCGGCGTCAATGGCTGCTTTTAATTTACTTGAAAGCATCCCGTTGGTTTCGCCGAAAATCGAGCGGCGTTCGGAATGGCCGAGAATAACGTATTGCGCGCCGCATTCTTTTAAAAGCCAGGGCGAAGTTTCACCTGTAAACGCGCCTGTTTCCTTAAAATACGCGTTCTGTCCGCCCACATAAAAAGCCTGAGTTTTTGACATCATCCCTGACGCGAGGGCTACAAGCGGCGCCGGAGGCGCTATAACGACATCCATTTCATCCTTATAGGTGTTAAAATGCTGCGCTAAAAAGGCCGACAGCTCGATTATATATTTATCGAGAAAACCGATACCGCCGTTCATTTTGAAATTAGCGCAAACAAGGGGCCTGCGCGGCGAACCGGTAATTATATTGACGCCGAGGGTTCTGGCAAGATCATACGCTTCAGCCGTTACAATATCGTCTTTTTCAACGATAAGCGAAGGGCGTTTCCCGTTTGAATCCTTAGCCAAAAGTCTTACCGCGTCAGCGGTTATAAACTTTCTCATTAGATTTTCTCCTCGTTTTTCTCAACATTGATGGCAAGATCGTGCAATTGCTTAGCATCGACAAAATCAGGAGCGCCGGTCATCAGACATGAAGCGGAAGCAGTTTTCGGGAAAGCAATTACATCCCTGATGGATTGTGCGCCGGATAACAGCATTATAAGGCGGTCGAGGCCAATGGCGAGGCCTCCGTGAGGCGGAGCGCCATATTCGAAAGCCTCGAGCAAAAATCCGAACTTGCCGTCAGCCTGCTCTTTAGTAAGGCCGATAGCTTTAAACACTATTTCCTGGACTTTTTTATCATGAATTCTTATCGAACCGCCGCCGAGCTCGAAGCCGTTCAGCACTATGTCATAAGCGCAGGCCCTGATTTTTCCGAGATCGCCAGTTTCGAAATATTTAATATCTTCAGGAAACGGCGAGGTGAACGGATGATGTTTGGCGACATATCTTTTTTCTTCAGGATCGAACTCGAACATAGGAAAATCGACGACCCATAAAAGCGCCTGTTTTTTATTATCTATAAGGTTTAACCGTTTTGCGATTTCCTGGCGCAGGCGTCCCATCGCGGCAAGAACTGTATCATATTTATCGGCCGCAAGTATTAGCAAATCGCCTTTTTCAGGATTTAAAGGCGCGAGGGCTTTTTTCAAAGTTTCTTCGTCGATTGCCTTTAAAAGCTGCGACTTAATGCCGTCTTCCTTAAATTGCACCGGCGATATGCCTTTTATTCCAAAAGGTTTCAGCATTTCGCCAAGCGCGTCGATTTCAGAGCGTGAATAGTTAGCGCAGCCTTTCATTTTAAGGCCTTTAATATATCCGCCTTCCGCAACGACGGTCTTAAAAACATTAAAGCTCGAGTCGCGGAAATTTTCGGTAAGGTCTGTTATTTTAAGTTCATATCTCAAATCCGGCTTATCTGAGCCGTAAGATTCCATAGCTTCTTTATATGGAATCCTCATAACAGGCGTCTGAATTTCAACGCCAAGCGTGTTTTTAAATACGTAAGCCACAAGGTTTTCAACCATGGTCATTACGTCGTTTTGAGTAACAAACGACATTTCAAGGTCAATTTGAGTGAATTCAGGCTGTCTGTCGATTCTTAAGTCTTCGTCCCTGAAGCATTTAGCTATCTGATAATAGCGGTCCATGCCGGCAACCATAAGTAATTGCTTGAAAAGCTGCGGCGACTGAGGAAGGGCAAAAAATTTGCCTTTCTGGATCCTCGACGGTACGAGGTAATCGCGGGCGCCTTCGGGGGTGCTTTTGCAAAGTATAGGTGTTTCGACTTCTATAAAGCCGTTATTGCTCAAAAAATCACGAGCGTTTTTAGTGACCTCGTGGCGGACGACCATATTTTTGGTCATCGACGGAGTGCGGATATCAAGGTAACGGTATTTCATTCTGAGATTTTCGTCGGCTGCGTACCCTTCTTCGATATAAAACGGCGTGGTTTTAGCTTCGTTGAATATCTTTATTTCCTCGACTAATATTTCGATCTTTCCGCTTGGAAGATTAGGATTAACAGCGTTATTAGCGCGCGCCACAACTTTTCCGCGGACGCCCACGACAAATTCCTTGCGTACAGGAGCCGCCTTTTCAAAAGATTCCTTCGAAACATTAGGATCTAAAACCGCCTGACACAAACCGTAACGGTCGCGAATATCGAAAAATGTAAGGTCGCCATGATCGCGGCGTTTATGAACCCATCCGCAAATTTTAACTTCCTGGCCAATATGCTTTTCATTCAATTCACCGGCGCGATGAGTCCTTGAAAATCCCTGAAATACATCCAACATACTTTTTTGTTGCTCCTTTTATCTTAAAGCTTTGCCTGTATCCGGCGGACCGGATAAAAATCATTGTCTAATTTGTTTTTTTATTTTTAATTTAGAAGAACATTATATAATAAAAATAACCGCATGTCAATGGATTCACCCGCCGGTTCTTTTATTTAATACCTTTTTGCATAACTTCCGGCGGGAGCGCGGAAGAAAATTCTTTCAAATTTTCATAAAGTTTTTTTGCATCTTCCTTATCCGGGGCAAAAAACGATACAGTATCGCCGCCGGCGACGGTGAGATTATTTATGCCCCACTCAGCCACTTTATTCCATTCAGGGGGTATTTCGAATTTATCACCAAACCAGTTTTCGTATAATATTGCGACTTTGACATTATTTTTTTTGCAAACTTCCCTTATTATGCCGGTAGTAAATTTCTTATCAAGCTTAGCGGCCGCAATATCGTTATTGGCAAGCCCGAATAAGTCGACGCACTTAATATTGGCGAAAAAATTGGCGGCACCCACGTCATTTAAAGCCACGGCATGGTTTTTATAATATTTGTTTAAAAATAATCCCATCTGATATTGCTGCTGATATATATTTCCGACAGCCGGCAATATGCTTAAGAAACTGCCGTGTCCTCTGAAAAACAAAGGAAAAAATATCATGGCGAACAGGGTAATTTTTAAAATTAAAACTTTTATATCTTTATAATCAAAAAAATCTTTCCACAAGTAAAAAAATAAAAATGCGCCCGAAGCCGCAAGATAAGCCTCGTACCTATAAAACCAGCCGACCTGACAAAATTGCAGGTGCATAATCAGCGACGATAAGTAAACTAATATTAAAATTTTTTCATTCTTATTAGAATTAGAGGAATTCTCAACATTAAAAAGCAAGATGAGCGTCATGACAAGCAACACGAATAATACTATAAGGTGCGGATTAGCGTATAATTTAAATAAAAATGAAAATGAATAGTAAAAAAAATCGCCGATGTTAGCAACATTAGGAAAATTTCCTTTAATCAAAATCGAATTCGGCAGAAAAAACGAATCGTTATATTTTGAAATCAGGCCGAAAAATATTATCGGCAGAGCCGACCCAAGAATCACAAAAACAGCCCTTGATATTTGTTTGAGATAGACGAGCACTACTGAAATCGCAGCCGCCATGAACAGGCCTTCAAATCTTATCATCGCTAAAAGCGAAGTCAGGGTTAATATCCATAAGAAATTGACAGGCTCCGCTGTATCTTCTTTTTTTGAGGCGGCGCACTGATTTTCAGAATTATAAAACGCAAGATAATCAGCTAATTTCATCAACAGCGCCAGAAACAGAAATATCTGAATCACATGCTCCATCCCGCTGAATATAAGCGGCAATACAGGGGTAAAAAAAAGCACCATTACTATGGCTAAAAACGTATAACCATCCGAATGGCCTTTTTTTTGGAACGCATTAAACATCGTGAACACTATTAATAGCGCAAAAATAATATTCAGGCAAAAAGGAACATATTCGAGATATCCGGTAACTTTATAGATGAGCGCAAGCATAAGCGGAAACAGGAGCGATGACGACGCAGAGGCAAAATTCTGGCCGATACCCCAAATTCCATAATCCGCAAAATTTTTAGCGATTGAAAGATGAATATAAGGATCATCGAGGGCGTATATGAATTTGCCGTTATAATCCGACAATATCTGATTTAACAAAAACAATGACGCCGATACCAAAATTATCGCCGACAGAATAAACGGCCAGCAGTTTTTTAAGAACTTTCCGCTATACAAAAAATTATTTCCCCTCGCTTTTTATATAAGCGCAGATTTCATCCGCTTTGACTTTAGCCTGTGTGCGAAGCGCAAGATTTTTAACTGTAAGTTCGCCGTTTTTAACCTCATCCTCGCCGATCACGACGGCAAACCTGGCGCCGATTTTTTCGGCATCTTTAAAATGATTGCCGATTTTTTTATCATTAGCGGCCATCTGTGAAGGTATACCGGCATTACGAAGAGAGTTTAAAACTTTAAAGCCGTATCCGAATTCATTTTTAGAAAACGGAATCACATAAACGGCGTCAGCGTCAGCGGAATTTATTTTTATGTTCTGATTTTTAATGGCTATAACTATGCGCTCGATACCCATTGCAAAACCGACAGACGGGGTCTGCGGGCCGCCGAGCTCAGAAACGAGAAAATCGTAACGTCCGCCGCCGCCGAGCGCATCCTGAGCTCCAAGGTGTTTCGACGTGACTTCGAAAGCGGTCTTGGTGTAATAGTCAAGGCCGCGGACCAGGGTTGGAACGACTGTAAAAGGTATATTTATTGAAGCGAGCGACGACTTAACGATCTCGAAATGCCCGCTGCATTCATCGCAAAGGCATTCCGTAATAACCGGCGCGTCCTTAGCAATTTCGCGGCATGACTCAATTTTGCAATCATAAATCCTGAGAGGATTGATATTAAGGCGTTCAGCGCATTCGCCGCAAAGATTATCTTTTTTATCCGAAAAATACGCTATAGCCTTATCACGGAAGACCGGCCGGCATTTCGGACAGCCTATCGAATTAATTTTAACGTTAAGTTCGGAAAGCCCTATTTCCTTTAATATCGAATATAAAATTTCTATGGTTTCCGCATCGACATAAGGTGAATCGGAACCGAAGCATTCAACGCCGAACTGGTGAAACTGGCGAAGCCGCCCTTTTTGCGGACGTTCGTAGCGGTACATCGGGCCGAAATAGAAAAATTTTAAAATAGGAAGACCGGCCTGAAGCATATTATGTTCAACAACGCTCCTAACGACACCGGCTGTACCTTCAGGGCGCATTGTCATGGAGCGCTCGCCCTTATCTAGAAATGTGTACATTTCTTTTTTCACAATGTCAGTGGTATTTCCAACACCGCGGACAAAAAGCTCGGTTTTTTCGAGGATTGGAGTTCTTATCTCGCCATAGCCGTATGTTTTCATCTTTTTATGCACAATATTTTCAATATACTGCCAGATTTTTATGTCGGGATTAAAATTATCTTCCATTCCCTTAACCGCGGTTATCTTTTCCAAAGCATATCACTTCTTTCTATTTATCTCTTTCAGGATCGTGCGTTCTTTTTTCGACAAACCAGTAGCCGCATGTATCTTTTAAGTGCGGAAACATATCGGCATAGCTCACCGGATACATATGGCACGCATAGGGCTTATGCTGGTGTATCTTGCACAACAGTTTCGAACCGACCTTAAACAGCATCGGGCAAGGCATGACAGCCTGGCAGCACTTGCCGCAGCCAAGACACTCGCCGCGTCTTTGTTTTATAAGTTCCTGGGCCTTCTGGCGGGCAAAATAATACAAAAATCTTCTTTTCACCTGCGATTTAATCGACGCAAGTATCACACGTGGTGAATTCATAAAGTCCCCCCAAATAATTGAAATTGACTAAATTATATTACAAATCACTTACTTTTTCAAGAATTATTTGATAGAATATAACAGCCGGAAACATTTTAAATCGAATTTACCGGATTATTTATGTACCGTATCGGATAGAATAAATCCGATTTTCCGGCTCATAACGGCGCCTGAATTTATGAAAAACACAGGAGCAATACATAAATGAAAATATTTTTTTACGAAACGGTTCTCGGAAAAATAGGAATTGCTGAAGAAGAAGGCAAGATAACGAATCTATGCTTTGAAAGCGATAAAAAACCAGAAAATGCCGAAATATGTGAAACGCAAATCATCAAAGAGGCGGCGCGGCAGTTGAAATGTTATTTTTCCGGAACGTTAAGGGAATTTTCGTTACAGTTAAATCCTCAGGGCACCGAATTTATGAAAAAAGTATGGGGCGCCTTATGCCGGATTCCTTACGGGCAAACGGCAAGTTACAAGGAAATCGCCGTGGCGGTAGGAAATAAAAACGCAATGCGCGCGGTAGGAATGGCAAACGGCAGAAACCCAATACCGATTTTCATACCATGCCACCGGGTTATAGGCGCAGACGGCCGGCTTGTCGGCTATAGCAGCGGGCTTGACATTAAGAAAAAACTTTTAGACCTGGAAAAAAGCAAAAAATAAGATGAAAAAAATCGAAAAAGAAAATATATCTCAAAATACGTCAAACGGCAATTATCTAATGCCGGCAATTATCGCAATAACCTTTATTTTATCGCGGTTTTATTACATATTCGTAGCCGGCATCGCTTTTAACGATTCGACGGCCGGGTCGTTCATACATATTTTAGACCCTTCGTGGCTGACCGGAGACCTTTTAAACAGCATATTTTATATGCATTCGCAGCCGCCTTTATTTAATTTTTTCACCGGCATCATCTTAAAACTCGGGACTTTCTCAAAATTCACATTCGCATTTTTATATCTTACAATGGGCCTTGCCATTCCTGTTTTAATTTACTCTATTTCGAAAAATTGCGGCATTTCAAAAAAAATTTCGTGCGCGCTCGCGTTGTTTTTCATTTTAAATCCGGCATCGGTATTATATGAAAATATACTATTTTACACGTATCCAATGGTTTTCATAATGTGCGCGACGGCGAAAGTTTACCAAATTTTCACAATCAGCCTGAATTTAAAATATCTGCATTTATTTTTTTGGCTGGCAGGAACAATATGCCTGACAAGAAGTTTATTTCACATTTTATGGTTCGCGGCCGCAGTAATATTATTCATAGTATTATTCAAAAAAAACAACATAAGCAAAAAACAAATATTAGCCGGCGCGGCAATTCCTTTTGTGATAGTGTTTTCGTTTTATTTCAAAAATTATATCTTATTCGACAGATTTACGCTAAGCACGTGGTGCGGAATGAATTTTGCCCAGATAGTGATTTACGGCCTGGCTCCGGAAGAACGAAAATTTTTAATAGAAACCGGATGTGTATCGCCGGCATTCGAACAGGTGCCGTTCGAACTTTCGCATGACCAGATCGATTATTCAAAATTTAAAAAAACGGGCGCGGCGGCGGCAGATGAACCCGCGTATAATTCCGGCGTGACTAATTTTAACAATACGGCGTTTATAAAAATAAGTGAAAATTACATGAACGATTCGCTGAAAGCGGTCCGATATTTTCCGCATGCATACGTTAACGGAGTTTTTAAAGCGTTTTGCTTTTATTTCCTTCCTGCCGAAGAGCATTTTTTCCATTTCGATAATTTTAAAAAAATTGAATTTATTGATAGGTTCTGGCAGCGTTTTATTTGCGGAAGAATTGAAATTAAAAATTGGTCGCAGCTTTATTTCAACGAATATTATTTTTCGAACACGGCTAAAATAATTCTAAACACTCCGATATTTCTATTATCCGCGTGTTTATTAATTATAATATGCTCGATAATTACTGGTTTCAACAAAAAAAAATACGATTCAGGCAATGAAGATATCGCATTAAAAAACAAAAATATGATTTTATTTCTTCTATTAAATATAATTTACGTAACTCTGGCCGGGAATTTGATGGAATGCGGAGAAAACAACAGGTTCCGATTTATGATAGATCCATATTATATAGTTTTGGCCGGTATTTATATTGATAAAGCGTTAAATCGGCCGCATAGCAAACATAAGAAAAAATAAAAACCGTTATAAAATAATAATTCAGGCTAAGTGTAAAAAAACTGAGTAAGTTTAGCAAAAACAGGGCTGTAAGAAAGATACCGTAAAATATACCCTTCAAATGATCATTGACGTAAAAAAACAAAACACCAGGCAATAAAAATGAAATCATAAAAATCCGGCTGCAGTCTATAGGGTAAAAAAACGAGATTATATTATTAAAATCCGTTTCATCGCTCAATTTAGCAAGGCAATTATTGCATAAACCCACGTTAGTGCGGCAATTAGGACATGTAATCGTGCCGCACCCGCAAAGTGAGGCAGTAAAGCTGTAAGGATACCTGCGCGCGGTCCTGATGGCTGCTGAAAATAATATTATCAAAAGGACATTCAATAAAACCGCTATCATAAAAACCGTATTACTGCGCATCGGCGATAAAAACGCGGCATACAGCTGATCGTCTTTAAAAAATTGGACATCGGAATATAATTTATATATTTGACCGCTTAAAAATGAATGCGGCGGTATGCTTTTAAAATATTTGACCGCCTGCGCACTCTCATTTAGACTTAGTTTCGACACGCCGGCGAGGTAAAAATAAAAATCCGCGGCGGACGCTTTCTTTTTAAAAAATTCATCACGGACGGCAAGCGCGAAATCATTCATCATTTCCCTCGAGTAAGTCATATCGTTAAGAGCGCAAAATTCATGCGGATTCTTTAAAAAATCGCATGAATCGTTAATAAGCGAAATATTTTTACCGAATCCGGACATGAAGTAACAATAAAAAATGACAAAAAACAATCCTATTATAATATTTTTATTTAAAAATCTCATATAATTTCTTTCAGCCGGCGAAAGATATGAAATTATAGAAATCGAGGCGGCGTCTATTTCAAGTTCAAGCGCTTCGTGCTTAATAAGACGCCGGTATTTTATATAAACCGCGGCGAAAAAATATATCTGCATCAGTATAAATGCTATGAATAAGGCGAGGGCAAGGTTCATAAACTTCAAAATCTTAGAAGGCGCGGCGTATTCCATGTAAACAAGTTCTAAGAATTCGCTTATCGCACGCGCTATGTTAAAATCATAAAGACTCGACATAAATAAATAATAATAAGCGCGTTTGTAATCGGAAGAAAAATTTATCGCTTCATAAAAAATCATTCTCGCCAGCTTATTATTTTCATACATAATTCCAGCGCCCCTGTCGGTAAGGAGCATTGCCGCGTATTTTGATTCAGCGATCGAATTTTTCTTTAAAACCTGACGTAAAAATACTGAATAAGCTGCTATTTTATCTTTATCAGCAGCAAGCAGGCTGTCTAAGGCAGTTTTTATTTCAGGTTTTTCGTAAATATCCCTTACGCTTTTTATTTTGGCATCGGCACCCGCCAGGTTATTAGAAAAATTACGATTCAAAATAACGGCGCAGGCGATTATTATCACAAGAATAAATATCAGCTTGTGACTTCCTGAAAATACGTTGTAGTATATTAAATTTTCTTTTGATTTTTCACTTTGTTCCATTTTTATAATATTATTGCATATAAAACTTATATTTTCAACTACAATTTTGACGGCCAAAAAAAAACGGCCTGCTTTTAAATGCAAACCGTTTTTTAAATGAACTTTTATTTTAGTTATTATTATTTAGCGTAATCGATAGCTCTTGTTTCGCGTATAACAACGACTTTGATCTGTCCGGGAAATTCCATTTCCTTTTCGATTCTCATTCTTATATCGCGCGCAAGTTTTGCGCAGGTCGAATCGTCAGCCGCTTCCGGTTTAACTATAACGCGTATTTCGCGTCCAGCCTGCAAAGCGTAAGCCGCAACGACCGCTTCATTCGATTTCGCGATTCTTTCAAGAGTTTCAACCCTCTTAATGTAAGCTTCGATCGTTTCGAAACGAGCGCCTTCGCGTGCTGCCGATATCGCGTCAGCCGCGGCGACTATGACAGACTCTACCGTTTCAGGAACGCATTCTTCGTGATGCGCAAGGATCGCATTGACAACTTTCATCGGTTCGCCGTATTTACGAGCTATATCAGCTCCGATAGCGGCGTGGGAACCTTCGACTTCGTTAGTCATAACCTTGCCTATATCGTGCAAAAGTCCTGAACGCTTAGCCAGCTGAATATCGACTCCAAGTTCGCCTGCCATAGCAGCCGCAAGTTTTGCGACTTCGATGGTATGCTGAAGCTGGTTCTGGCCGTATGAAGTCCTGTAATGAAGTTTTCCTATCATCTGGATAAGTTCGGTATGCAAGCCCTGAACGCCGAGTTCGATAGCCGTGCGTTCGCCGATTTCATGAATAGTCTGATCGATTTCAGCTGTCGTTTTAGCGACTACCTCCTCGATTCTCGCAGGATGTATCCTGCCGTCATGAATAAGTTTTTCAAGAGATAAACGCGCGATTTCACGTTTTATCGAGTTAAATCCTGACAATACGACAGCCTGAGGAGTATCATCGATAATAATCGAAATACCCGTAAGGCTTTCTAATGTTCTGATATTTCTTCCTTCACGGCCTATTATACGGCCTTTCATATCTTCGTCCGGAAGGTTTACGACAGTAATCATCGAATCGACATTGTGATCAATAGCGCAGCGTCCTACCGCTGTAGCGATAATCCATTTTGCTTTTCTATCTGCAAGTTCTTTTGCCTCTTCTTCTGATTTTTTAACTTTCTTGGCGATTTCAGCCTGTAATTCGAGTTCAACGCTGGACAGTATCTGAGTACGCGCTTCGTTAGTGCTTAATCCTGATATCTGTTCAAGCTTGGAGATCTGTTCTTTTTTTACATTTTCAATATCAACTTTTAAAGCGTCAATGGATTGTTCCTTAATTGTTATGTCTTTTTCACGCTTTTCAAGCTGATCCGCCCTGCGGTCGTTTTTAGTTTCCTTTGCATTGATTCTTTGTTCATATTTCGTAAGTTCATCGCGTTTTTCGCGTGTTTCCTTCTGGAAACGTTTTTCAAGTTCTTTCTTTAATTCTACCAACTGGTCCTTAGCTTCAATTTCGGCTTTTTTCTTTATATTTGAAGCATCATCCTCGGCTTTTTTCAACATTTCCTTAATTTTAGCATTCGCCGAATTTATCTGACTGCTTATATAAAATTTCTTTGTTAAATAAACAATTATAGCGCCTACTACGAAACCTACCAGCAAATAAATCAAGTTTGATAATACGTCGCCTCCTATTTTAATCACCCCCATAAAATATCATAAAATAAAAATCATTTCCAATGCTAAACTTTTTAGCTGTAATTTAACACTATATACTGAATTTTATTATATTTCGTGGTATTATAATTAAATGAGTCATAAATGTCAAGAAAATTGTTATAAATTATAACAACTCTTCAAAATAAAAAACAGACTTAAACTTTTAAAAAAAGCAGCTTAATAAATTTTTAACAATTTTAATTTTTTTTTACATTTTGTAAATTGATTATTATAGTTTCGTATGTTACAATTATAATAAGACAGTTTATAAATAAAATGGGTGGTGTTTCTTGAAAAAAATTCTATTTATCATAACCTTTGTTTTTATCAGCCTTTTTATCACGAATAATTCATATTCGCAAACCGAAAAGAACAAATCAAAAGAGGACGTATTTTTAATCGGTTATGCAGATATCGAATCCATTTATTTATTTCATCCCATGATGAAATATTATGACGAAAATTATAATCTTTTTATAAAACCGCTGAATGCTAAAGATAAAAATGAATTTTTGAAGCTTATAAACGACAAAACGAAAGAATTTACGGCGGCAAAAGAGGCAAATTCATCAGAAATCAAGAGATTAAAAAGCGAAATAGAAAACCTGGCAGCCGCGGCGCAGAAAATTTTAAAAAGAAAAAACACCGAAACCGCATTATTAAATGAAAATTACAACCGTGATATTTTAAATATTAAAAACGAAAATGAAAGAAAGCAGTTAACTCAAAAATTATATAAAGACATGGAAACGCTGGAAGAAAAATTCAACAAGGAAATTGCGGCAAACGAAACAAAACTCAATGAATTAAAAAAAGAATACTCAAAAATTCAGCTTAAGCTTTTAAATATTTTTTATTACCCGCCTGAAGAAAATGAAAAAATATTTGTAAAAATTAACAACGAGATAAAGGAAGCGATAAACTACGCGGCGGGTAAAAATGGAGTAAAGGCTGTTATAAATTCAAGCCGAGGACGGCAGAATCAAGAAAATAATACGGCGGCAAACACTCAGCCTGTTCAACAAGAAAAAGATAATTCAACATTCAATTATGAAAAGCTCGAGGATATAATCTCCAAATTACCTGATTATTCTAAAGCATTAACAATGTTTGACATATCCGCCGACGGCGGCAACGGAAAAAATACCGCGCCGCAAACGGCCGATCAAAATCAAAACGAACAATACAAAGAGAAAATGGCTGAAATCACCAAAGAATCATATGCAAGGAGTCATGAATCCAATTTCGCTAAAAAAGCGAACATCGCAGCGGCTGCACGTAAGTATATGATAACGGATGCGGTAATAACAGGCGGAGTCGACCTTACCGCGACATCGGTAATTTATTTATTATCGCGTTATAACATACCTCGTCCCGTAGCTGAAATCATCCACGAAGTTATAAATAAAAAATAAAAAAGGAGGCTGATAATTATGTTAAAGAAAAAATCTATTAATCAATTATTATTATCATTATTATTTATTTTAATTTTTTCAATCGTAATTATGAGTTATTTTATCAACCAGAATTCCGCATCGGCAGCCGTAATACCCGACGGCGTATACGGAAGAAACGGCGAAGTCTATGTAATGGTCGGTTCAGGCGCTTTAAAAGGCGTTTATGCCAGCCAGAGCATCGATGCAGCCGGAAACCGCCAGATAATTCCTGGAGGCATAAGATTATTTCCTAAAGGCGCCTCATCTGAAGTAAAAGTCGACCCGGCTAACCCTAACAACATAATATATGTCGGCGATATGGACACATATAAAACGCTGGCAGTCGATCAATACAGAAACTTATATGTGTTATCATCAAGAATAGACCCCGGACTAATAAAACCGCCGGCCAATAGTTATTGCATATTCGACCCGCCGGTAGAGGAAGGTGTCACCGCAGTCGGCGCAGATTCGTCAGGAAATGTTTTTTTTGATATAATAAATTACATTCCGGGACAGCCGCAATGCTATCACGGCAATCCGCGCCCAAGCATGGTCGCTCCGGCAGCGCCAGGTTACAAATTTTACTGGGACGGCGGCAATTTTTCGGATTTAGCCGGCGGCAACCTTGGAACGCCGCCTGATCCGCCAGCGGCGATTAAAGCAAATTACGCGGCCAAATATGGAATATCTGACCAGCGCCAGATAAAAAGAATAACAGGCGGTACGAACAATGAAGCGGCCGACTGGTATCTCGGATTATATCCTAAATATAACGACCACAGGCCTGTCCATTACGGCCCGGGAGCATGGAATCCCAACGCCTATAACGGCATCGTCGGCGGCAACTGGCAGAGAAAGTGGAACTGGAAAATCCAGAGGGTCAACGTCTGGATAAATTCATATATCGACCAGATTCCTTCTCCTACAGTACCCGATAACGGAGTACCGCTTCCGCAAGCCGGAGTAGAAAGGCCGTTCGAGCAGGTTTATTACACGACAAACGTAGCTTATAAATTAAGAAGGCAATCGGCCTGCGGTGAATTCCACGGCGACTCGCTCAACGAAACAGACAGGGTGACTTCAGAAAAATGTATGCAGAGTCTCGCGGTAACAGGCGGCGGCAGGCGTTATTCCTATTCGTCAATGCCTTACCCTACAATAAAAAAAGGAACGGTATTGCCGTCTAAAAACGGCGGGGTAATAAATTATGGCGTACCGCTGGCAGATTCAGCGGCAAATACTTATTTTAAAAAAGGGGCGGCTGGAGTAGGTTCGTTAATAAATAAGGACATAAGTGAAAATACCATCGCTATAGGCGCAGCCACACGCGATAAAGACAACGACTGGGTTTACGCGGCACCAGACAGCGAACCAGAAGGCCAGATTGTAGACTTTTCGGTGGCCGACCAATGGGACGGTAAGGGCGGCGTTTTATACAGGCTTGTTCAACCGGCCGGCGATCCTAAGGTAGTCAATAAAATTATAAAATGGGACAAATATAACGGATATTCGCTTGACAATACAAAAGACCCTGAAGGCATAAAACACGGAAAAATGTCGGTCGAACCTGACGTAAAGTGCATCGCATCCGACGGACGCGGCGGCGTGTTCTGGGTTACCGACGCAAGGGTGCAATATGATGACCCCAGAGTCGGCGCGGCGTATACAGATATAAACGGCGGCCCGCTTCCTTCGGTAAATCCTCCGCTGCCGGCACCGGTTGTAACCCCGACAGGAACATACTGGAGCTGGAAAGTACGCGCAACAGTACCCGCATCAACCGAATTATGGTACTACGATTATTACAACAAGTCAAAAACCAAACTTAATTCATTCCGCGTCGGCACTCAACTCGTCGATATAATTGAAGAGTTTTCCGACGCAGCCGGAAAAACAAGGTCTAAGGTAATCACCAACATAATAGGCCCGCCGGTCGGCCCGCCGCCTATAAGCGATATCACGCTTGACCTTGCGACAGTAAACATCGCCGGACCTCCAGTCGGCGGCGACGAAAAAAACGGCTGCGATATCGTTTCAAAAACAATTGCCAACAAAAATCCTTCGAATATAAAAATAAATGACGGCAAAGGTAACGAAACAACAATAGACCCTGCATTCATAGATGAAATAACTGAAGACAAGCAATATACGGCTACAGTCGAAAACGCTCCAGATTCAACATCGTTTTCAAATGACGACGTCGCGATAAACACAAAATCAGGAAGCGCGCTCAAGGACGAAAACGGCAACGGCATCAAGGGCGGGTTCAGATATTCACTGAGAAAAGGGACGACAGCTTATTACTGGAAAGTAGAAATGGTCGAACCTGTAAAAAAAGTTATAACGCCTGATTTCCCGACTGCAAAAGCTTCGAATTTCGTGGACTTTCCAGCGGTAGATTACAAAGGCGACCCGCTTCCTAATGCACCGGTATTAACCGCGTCTGAATGGTATGAATCGGTCGCGCCGGGCGCTATCGATCCGGCAAAAGAAGGCGGCAGCGAAGCCAGCTCAGAATTCAAGTTCACTCCGAAAGAGCCGGGTATCTATAAAATCAGCATGATGGCAGCCGGCAAATTTTACAGATATGAATTAATGCCGTTTCCTTCATACATAACAGAAAGGACGCAGGATAAATATAAACCTAATAAACTTTCATATTTGTTTTTCGATGACGGCTCAGGCGCCGGCGGCGTTAAAGGCGACGGAATCCTGAATGGTTCCGAAAGCATAGTATCTTGCCGCTATCTGCTTGTAACCGCGCAGCCTAAAGTAACAGACAATTATGTCACCGGCATATCGATAACCGGCCCGAAAGACGTTAACGAAAACGAAATAAACACATGGACAGCCCAGGCCACATTTAAATTCGCCAAATCATTCCGTCATGAAGATTCGTCTAACAAAATGGAAACTTATGACGGCATAGGCGTATGGGACTATCCTTCAAACGTAAGGGAATTATGGGGACTTCCGGTATTCAGCGGCGGCGATCCCGGCGAAAATTATGACGCCGGCGCAGCATCGTTCCCGCCAAACGCCGATCCTGCAAACAAGACAAACCCGAATGAAAAATACAGGGACTTCGGTGAAGCGCCAAAAGGCATAACACCGACAGGGTCGCCGGCCACATATAAAACCGGAGATTCAGTTATATGGATAGAAGGCGTAGGCACGCAGACCGATCCTACCAAGCCTTTAAATAAAGCCGATTTAGGCTGTATCGAATATGAGTGGTATATCGCCGCTGAAAATAAAAATAACGGCAAATTCCCAGGATGGAATTCAGAGAAAAAAGAGCATGAAATTTTAATAGCACGCGGACGATTATCAGACGAAAAGATGTTTGCCGATAAGACGCCGGCAGTAAAATGGAGCGCATACAAAGCGGCAAATCCGACAGACGACAGAAAATTCACAGCCACGATCAATTTAAGATATGCCTTTGACATGCCGCTCGATCCCGGCCGTTACTTTATGTACATAAAATTTAAATATCCTAAGTTAAAATGGGCCGGACGTTCCGAAAAGAATGGAAATACAGGTGAATTTGCGCATTACGATCTCGTCCCTGACGGAAACGGGGAAACTGGTTATAACACAATTAACTGGACGGCTGTAAACGACGGCAGCAAACCTGCAGGGTTCGAAATAACAGTTAAAGACCTTCAGGCTCCGCTTGCCTACTTCCATGCCCCTAAATATGACGAATCGAAAGACGCAAATCCTGGTTTTAAAGAAGCAGGCACACCGGCTGCCGGTTTCGCTTATAAAGGCGGAACGACCGGCGATCCGTTCCCGACTGAAATTCCTTATTCTGTATGCGATAACAACCCGAACCAGCCGATAACTTCAAACCTTAAAGCTTTGCTAGGCCCTAAAAGATCAGAATTAAAATGGCTGGATGTAAGCACGACAGAAAAAGAAGATAAAGAATGTGACTTTACCAAAGAAAAAGTTGAATCGGTTTTGAAAAAGACCATAACTCCTTTCCAGAAATACGGCGTAATTCAGGAACCATGGTACAAGGATGCCGACATTCTGAATGCTAACGGTAAAATAACTCTTTCGGCTTACGAAGTAAATTTATATCCAGGCTTCGGAAAAGATGCGCCGTACAGAAAAGCAGGTTACATATGCGAAGCCGCTCCTTATAATTTCAGCGGCGCGCCTCTGCCGTATGACTGCTTCGGCACTCTGCCTTTATACGCGGCGGGAAACGACGGGTCAGGAAATATAATAGGCAATTACAATAACGACCCGTCACAAAAAGGCACAACCGGCACTGATGAAATTAACGTAACCGACAATAACGCCGGATTAGCCACGAACGAAGTCGCTTATACAAAATCGCCGGCATGTTTCAGCATAATCGATAATGATTCGCCGACAATTATATTCAGGGCGTTAAGGTCAAGAGATAACCTCGTGCGCGAATTCAAGATCGATGACAACGCCAACAAAGAGGCTTATAACGACAAGATGGAATGGGATTCGAACGCGCCTGTAACAAGCGCAAACCCTAAGTTAGCGTTCAAGGAAAACGGGCTGCAGGCGATAACAGTCACCGACTTTAAGATTGACGATTCGATCGACAGAACTATCTTCGACCGCAAAGCATGCGCGCCGACCCAGCAGATGAAAATAAAGCTTGACACCAAGCTTGTCGATCCTTCATCCGACCCTGATATAGGCGGCGGCGCTGACGGTTCAGGTATTTACAAATACAACATCAAGTTTAACTCAAAAAATATCGAACTGACCAATTCCTACAAAGAATACAGCCCGGCATCGTTAGCTTTTTACGATCTTTCAAAAATATTAGGAACACCAAGCGACGACACTCTTGAATTAATCGAAAATTCAAGGACGCGTTTCGAAATCGCAATTTCTGATAACGTTGACGGAATGATATCGCCATCGATGAATCTTGACGATAAATCCATGGTAACCAATCCATTTAACTGTTATATGGCGACCGATAACCTCGGGGACTCGGAAACGCTCGCCGAAGTTATGAAAGGCTGGCGCGATAAAGATGTCAAAGGAATTAAAACGCTTGTAACCTATGGAATATTCAGAAATCCTACGCTCGATTTATCGAAAACTCCTTATCTTTTCATTGCAGCTAAAGATAAGAGCGGCAACGCGACAATAATAAAAACCAAAGCTATAATATTACATACAATAATGAAACGCGAAACTATAAACATAGAAA
Source organism: Candidatus Wallbacteria bacterium (assembly GCA_041441465.1). Taxonomy (GTDB): domain Bacteria; phylum Muiribacteriota; class UBA9980; order UBA9980; family UBA9980; genus JASDSY01. The sequence goes on along the minus strand of JASDSY010000027.1, from coordinate 32,644 downwards.
ACAGGCGCACTGAATAAAACATAATAAAAAGATATAATTTACAATTTAATATGCTTAAAAATGTATAATCCTAATTAATAATGTTAATTTAGAACATGGCGGTAAATCCTCAATCAGGATTTATCGCTATTGTTCGAATTGAAAGTTAAAATATATGAATAAAATTAAAAATAATAAAAAATATATATTTATTTTAGCGGCGGCAGTCATCGCATTTTGCTTTAACTTGCCTGCACTTGCCTGCGATTCGACAAATTTTAATTTTATAAAAATTTACGATACAAAAGAGTCAAAATACGACCAGGAAAATTTCAACGCAGTTTTTGACTCGATTGTGCAATTTTGCAGCCAATCATATTTAAAATTAAGCGAGATCAATAAGAATAAAAACGGCACCGAAGAAATAAAAGTAATATTAAGAAAGCCGGTATCATTTGACGAAAAGAACATTTTACTATCTGAAAGTCAAAAGCAATTAATGGTAAATTCGATCGAGATAGAGCTTTCAAACACATTTAAAAATTATTATCAGGTCCATGTCTGCGATTCTCTCGAGACGGAAGCCATTATTAAACAGCTGAACGAATACGGCGGCGGAGTTACCGGCGAGGCGCTTTTATCGATGCCGACCATCTGGCCCATCTTAAGTTCAAAATATAAAATCGCAGCATTGATAGATATTTCAGTACACGATATTTCATCGATTAACGAATTCGCGTTCGAATTATACGGTCAGGCTGAAGAAAAACGCGATACCTCTCTAAAATTCATAAGCCGCAGCAAATTAAGATATAAAGTAACCCGCTGCGATAACGCTGAAATAATATGGATAGATGAGATTGCAGGATATTTCGAAGATATATTATACTTTTCATTCTTTGAAAATGCCGTCCCGTTTTATGCAAAAAAAGAATGCATAATTTATTCAGTTATAAATAATGGAAGCTGCGCCGCCCAATGAAAAATTTAGAAAAAATAAGCGAAAAAATATTATTGCATATATGCTGCGCGCCGTGTGCGAGCGTACCGCTTTTCGAATTACCTTCTGCCGGCATGAACTTAACCGGTTTTTTTTATAATCCTAACATTTACGACGATACCGAAAAAGAAAAAAGGCGCCGCGAGGTTGAAAAAATCGAAAAGTTTTTTAACGTCGGCTGCGTTTATTTGGACGATACTTACGAACGTTACCTTGAGTTTGTAAAAGGGCTTGAAGCCGAACCTGAAGGCGGCTCGCGCTGTCTTAAATGTTTTGAAATGAGGCTTTTAAAAGCATTCGAATACGCAAGCATGAATGACTTCAGCTATGTAACGACAACGCTCACCATCAGCCCGCACAAAAATTCCGGAATAATCCACTCAACCGGTAATTTAATATCCGAAAAGTTTCCTGGCATAAAATTTTTGGAGTTCGATTTCAAAAAAAAAGAAGGCTATAAAAAGAGCATACAACTTTGCCGTCAATACTCAATTTACAGGCAAAATTACTGCGGCTGCCACTTCTCAAAAAAAAGTTAAATAAAATTAAAATTCCTCCGATATGTATAATATAACTGCTAAACCTTAACGGTTAGTGAAAGAATGAAGTATAAGCGGGGGATGATTAATATGAAAAAAGATGCAAATTATGTTCTGGCTTTAGGAAGCCTTTATCATTTAAAAAATAAACTCCAGGCAGAGAAAAAAAATGCACCCGGCGAAATTGACGTTGCTATTAAAGCCGTTATTACAGATATGTTTCATTCAATAAAATAATAAAATTAAATCCCTATCTTGCGATAAAAATTAAAACAGCGGGAATAATAATTCTCGCTTTTTTTTATGGCGATAATTTATCAGAAAAAAATATTAACATGATTGACTTTTCGACACATTCGATTCTGTAAAAAGTTGAGTTATCAAAATTATAAACCTAAATAAAAAGGAGTGATGTCATATTGTTTAACGAATTAAACACGCCGAAAACGGCACAGGACGTAATGAAGGAAACTTTAATGGCGCGGCTTCGCCAGTCATGGGACCGGGCAGAAAGAGAGCTTGACAAGCTGGGAAGATAAATTAATTACCGGAATTTCCAAATAATCAAAACAAAAAACCAAAACCATAAAAAAATTTAAGCTTAGCCAGATAGTTAAAAAAATGAAATGAGCGGTCACAAAATTTAAATTTGTGCCGCTCATTTTTATAATTTGATCAGGCAAAAACTGATTGTTATTTACGCCCATAGAGCGGAATTTTTATAATAAAATCAGTACCGCGGCCGATCACGCTTCTAAAAGACAAATTTCCGTGAAGCACATTTTCGACGGCATTTTTTATTATATCCATTCCGACTCCGCGGCCTGAGGTTGAAGTAACATCGGCTTTAGTCGAAAAACCAGCCCTGAATATGAGGCCTAATTTATCGTTTTCATCCATGGATTTCAACTCTTCAGCCGTAACTACGCATTTTTTTAACGCGGCAGCAGAAATTTTCGCCGGATCGAGCCCGCAGCCGTCATCACTTATGCATATATCCAGAACATCCTTATTTTTTTCAATTACAATGTTTATATTTCCCTCGATATTTTTTTGCAAAGCCTCACGTTCCTCAGGCAATTCAATAGCATGATCGACGGCGTTGCGGAGCAAATGGAGCATCACTTCAGATAATTTAGGGGCGGTTTCAAAAGGCACCATGGTTTCCGCGCCGGTAACGCCTAAACGAACAGACTTCCCAAGTCTTTCGGCAAGCGGCTGAATCATGGCAAAACTTTTGGCAAATACCCTGTGCGCCGGCAGGTCATAAAAACCGTTCAAAACTTCATTTAACTTCGCGGGCTCGCCTGCTGATCTTCTTACCGTTTCAAGCAATAAATCAAGATGCTTCTTTTTGAAATTAAATTCAAGCTCTTCACTTTCTGAAGCTTTTTTTCCGAATATTTTTTCCGAATATTCAATTACTTCATTAAAAATTTGTTCAATTTTTAAAACATTCGATACAATTTGCTCCTCGATACCAGCCTCAATTGTATGAGTTTTTATTATTTTTCCGAGTATTTCTTCAAAATCGCCTGTATGTTTAATTAACTCATTAAGGTCGAAGCAGCCCGCGCCGCCTTTAATAGTATGCGCGATCCTGTATAGTTCAGATACTTCGTCAATAGTAATTTTACCTTTAGTTATATCGACGGCGTTTTTAAGCATATGCAAAGTTTCCGATATAAAATCATAAAAAGCTTCGCGATTTAAAATCATTTTCCTGATCTGACGGCCTTCAGCGTCTTTGGCGCTTATTTCCATCTGCAATAATTTATTCGCCGTAAAATCTACGCACTGGACAAGTATATTTGTTACTGTATCGTCAATGTTTGATTTTACCGGAAAAAAGGTGAATTGCAGGTACTTACTATTCAGCTGGTGCTCGCCGAGCGGATTTAATGAATTCATAGAATCGTTATCAAGCGCCATTCCGTTGAAATAAAGTGAAAGAAAATTTTTTATCTGTTCCTTTTTCTCAAGCTGCTTATCGTAAACTTTAATTAAATCAAAAAAATTCATGCCGCCGATTTCTTCGCAATCGAATATTTTAAGGCATTCTTTTGAATATTCGCGATTTATCCTGAAATCGTTATTTATGGTAAATATTCCGATTTTTACGTTACCCATAAGCATTTTCAATTCAGACGAGCGTTTGGCGACTTCGGCATCAAGATTTTTTAAGGTTTTATTGATTGTTTCGAGCATAGTGTTAAAAGCGACAGCAATTTTACCAAGCTGCTCATCCTCATGTACCGGCATTGGATTTTGAAAATTACCGTTAGATACCGATTTTATAGTTGCCACGACCTCGTCGATCAATGCCGCGCGAAATACGTCTTTTTCTTTTAACTCGACATAGTCTTTCTTCAAATTTATTATTTTATTAGAAAGTTCATTTATCTCATCTTCGATATTTTCATAAATCCTGTCATTTATAACGCACATCGCAGACTCTGCTTCTTCGCCAGCGTGCGGCGCCTTGGCGGCTTCCTCATTTTTCTTTTTGCTGTTTTCAATCTGCATATCTTCGGCTATTTTTAAGAGCTCATCCAATGACTGAGCGCCGTTAAATTTTTCTTTGATATCGACGCCTGAAAGCATGGCGATCAAAACGCGGCGCGCCTGATTGACAAAACAGTTATTGTCATGATTTTCATTACATTTTCCGCATAAATTCTCAACCGATATCAAAGCTTCCCTTACTTTTTCCTTATCGTATTTTTCAATATCGGTTAATTCGATCGTTTCAGGAATATTTTCAGATATTATCTGCCGCTGACTTTTAACGAAATCAAGAAGTATCTGCGCTGCTGTTTTTGGAAGGTTATTGTCAGCGTTATCAGAATATATCTTTTTGACCTTTTGATGAGCCATAAACGCGTCTTTATGAGATCCAACGGGCATTATAATACCTCCTGAAATTTACTTCTAATAGAATCAACCGCAAGCCCCCTTAAATATTGCTCGAACATTCTGGCGGCCTCCGAAACTCCGTCGCCTGAGCGAAACTCTTTCATATCAAGCCTGTCAAAAGTATTTTTAACTTCCTTTTTTACTTCTTCGGGCTTGCTGTCGAATATCTCGAGTCCTATCCTTTGAAGGGTTTTGCATAGTCTTTCACCTTCATTGGCCGTTAAAACATACCAATTAACGAATTTTTCTATGAACGCTACAACTTTTGCCTTATCAACTTTAGGCGCCAGTTCTATGCCTCTGAACGGGATGGACGAACCGCGGCCGCCGATAACGATCCTGTACGCTCCGTCCATTCCGATAAAACCTATATCTGAACAATAGCATTCGGAGCAGTTTCTCATGCAGTCCGATACGGCCACTTTTATATCGAATTTAGCCGGAAATCCATATAGTTTTTTATCAATTTCTGAAGCGATAGTTACAGCGTCATTATTTTTAGACCATTTGCATAAAGCGCCGGCGCACGCTCTGATGTTTCTGACGCCGTGGTGAAGAACTCCCTTTCTGAGGCCCACTTTCGATATCATTTCCTCTATCTTATCAAGCTGCTCGGGTTTAACGAGAACCACGATTCTCTGGGCATGAGTAAGTTTTATTATTCCATAACCCTTCTGCGATATTTCAGCTATAGTTTTCAGCTGCTCGGAGTTGAACACTCCGGCAGGCGAGTTTATTATTACAGCATAAGAAGCGTTAGACTGTTTTAATCCATATGCCCATAAAGGCTCGGTTTTTGATTTTTCTGAAGACGCCTGAGAGTTGACGGTTTGCAATAAAATCGTATGATAATTAGCGTCACATTCCAATAATTTGGTTTTATATATACGCTTTCCATTTTCAGATAAAACTTCCAAAATTTGGCCGCGCACTTCACATATTTCGCCCGTCGTAACTTCCATTCCAAAATAATACGACGATTGAAGTTTTAACTCTTCCTGAGTTTCTATCTCCAAAAACAGCTCATTAGTTATATTTATAAACTTTTCGGCCAAACCTATAGTATCAGTTTCAAGCATCAAATCTTTTAATCTTATCACAACTGCCTCCTTATATATTTAATATTTCTGAAAAACATTAATTATAGTTGTATTTTTATAATTTTCACAATAATAAGCTATTAATATTTCTTATTTTTCAATAAATTTAAGCATGCCCAAGCCAAGTTAAATATTTTTCAACATTACAGCAATATTTTTCAATAAAAGTATTACATCAATTAACAATTTTTACGGTAAAAATAATTAATCCAAATATATGCAAAAAATAACCATTTATTTTGTTGTAAATTATAAATTAATATTTTTAAAAAATCAATCCTTATTAATAATAATTATTAACAAGGATTAATAATAATCTTAACCATATATTATTTTTCGATTATAACTATGACAACATTGAATATAAATAAAACACATTACAAAAAATAAATAATTGACATTTTTTTAATGTTTCGCAGTTTTAGCTGACAGATTTTTTTTTGCGTTTTTTATTATAGGCTCCAAAAACAATTTTATTTCCTGGTTATTCGTTTTATCGCAGATGAGCTGCATTTCATGAACAGCGCTCTGACTCATATTTTCAAGGACAAGGACCATTTTTTCCTTTCTAAACCGAGATTCGCCGTAATATTCATAATTTCTGATCATCTCGTCGACGCCTTCGGGGCCGAAAGATTTAAGCATGGCTATAAAGTAATTTATAAGTCTTTCATTTTCAGGGTTAATGCTTTTTATTATTTCAGGTATAGCGTTAATCCCGAATTTTCTTACGATTTTAGCGTTCAGAATGCACATTTCATCGGTTTCGTGTTTCATCGAATCCAGTATTGCCGGGATCGCTTCTTTAGCGCCAATTTCCGCAAGCGCTGAAACCACGTAACGGCGCACCCACTCGTTTCCGTCATTAAGGGCTTTTATAAGCACCATTACCGAATGTTCATTTTTAATTTCGCCAAGCGCGTATGCCGCATATATTTTAAGATCGTCATCGCCTTCGGCAAGGTATTTTTCGAGAGGCGTAATGGCAAGGTCGCCGAAATTTCTCAATATTTTTTTAGTCCAGTAGCGGACATCGTTATTTTCATTTTTCAAAGCTTTTATAAGCGGTCCTATCGACGATTCGCCTATTTCTTCAAGCGCGTCTGCCGCACTTTTCCTCACCGGCCATGCTTTATCGCGCAGCGCTTCAATCAAATAAGGAATTACTGACGGGTCTTTTATTTTTCCGAGCGCGTCCGCGGCAAAGTATCTTATTTCACGGTTATCAGACTTCAGGGCATCGATAAGCGGATTGATCGATTCCTTTCCGATAGCGCCGAGCGCCACTGTCGCCCAGTATTTTATATCTTCGTTATCGTTAGTTAAGGCCCTGGTAAGTTCAGGTATCGAAGGCGCGCCGATATTCACTAGCGCGTCAGTAGCGGTCTTTCGGACAAACCACGAAGGGTCGCCGGCTGCTTCGATAAGAGGCAAAATTGCCTCTTCTGATTTGATTTCGCCAAGCGCCTCGGCGGCATTTTTACGCATATCTTTATCGTCGAATTTCAATATCTTGATAAGCGGCTCGACAGCGAGCGTTCCTATATTGGCAAGTATTTTTTTTGAAAGCTGGCGCACTTCCGTATCGTCGTCTTTAAGAAGTTTCAGGACGGGCTGGATCGATTTAGCGCCAATTTTCCCTAACACGCGCGTAGTCCAGTATCGGACATCTTTATCTTCATGTGAAAGCGCTATAGTAAGCGGTTCAATGGCTTTTTCGCCGATCTGTTCGAGCGCTTCGGCGGCGCTTTTACGGATCGTCCACGATTCGTCGCGGAAGCAGTTTATAAGCTGGCGTATTGCCCTGATATCCTGCGTTTTAGCCAACGCGAGAGTCGCGAAAAAACGCATATCCTTATTTTCCATTTTGAGCATTTTAAGCAAAGGTTCGACACCGCTGCCGCCGAGTTCGCCCAATATTTTCGTTGCCCAGTATCTTATATCTTCGTTATTAGAGCCGAGTGCCTCGGCTATCGGGTGAACTGCCGCTTCGCCGAATTTCATTATCGACGCAGCCGCGTTTTTACGAACCGACCAGGATTTATCGCCAAGGATTTTAATAAGGTGTGGAATAGCTCTCGGGTCAAGTGTTTCACCAAGCGAACGTATCGCAAATACTTTAAGGTCCTTATCTGATGAATTTAATATTTCGATAAGAACGTTTATAGCGCTGTCGCCTATTCTTCCAAGTATTATGGTTGCCCAGTATTTTATGTCCTCATCAGGATTATTAAGCAAAGCGTTTTTCAAAGGAGCGACAGCCTGATTTTTCATTTCGGCAAGACTTCTGGCCGCATCTTTTCTTTTCTGGTAATTTTGATTTTTAAGCTCGCTTATTAAAAATTGTATTTTCTCTTCAGGAGTTAAATCATTTTCTTCCGGTTCGAAATCAAACATTTTTTATTTCCTTCCTGAATTTTTTTTAGAACTCTTCGCTTTACTGCGTTCGCCGGCATTTTTATCGCCATCATCTTTTTTCGGACGATCGGCCGCGCCCCTGGTTTCATTTTTTGATTTAGATTTAGCTTTCGCAGGCTGTTTTTTAGTCTTTATGAGATCCTCGCCCGATAATTTTTCATGGTCAACAGGTTCGGCATCAACGATAATATCAGCGCCGGCAGACGCTTCGTGATTCGAATCAGAACCGTTTTTTTCAAATAATCCATCAGATTCGTCATTATTCTGGGTCACATACTCTGCGGCAGATTCGGATTCATTTTCAGTATTTGAAGAAGTGCCGGCATTCGAAGTAGTATCGAGCATTTTAAAATAATTTATGATATTGCTCTGTTTTCTCAAGACGTCCTTAATATTTTCAAGGTCGTAAACAGTAAGCGATTTAGGAGAATCGATATCATTCAAAAGATTAGAGATATTGCTGTTATATATTTTTATTTCGGAAATTTTGGAGTTTAAAGTGGCAATTACGCTGTTAATGCTGTGTTCAAGCTCATGGAATTCGTCATGCGTCCTGAGTTGAAAATGAGAGTCCAGCTCACCCGCGGCGACATCGTTCAATACATTTTCAAACCTGTACACCGGCCCGGCCATAGTATGCGACACAAATACGCTTATAAAGGCTACGATTAATATAGCGGTCAGCTCAGCTATTAGAATAACCGGCAGAAGAAGATCGCCGGGTTCGACGCTGAATATCTTTATCAGCTGTTCAGTAACGGTCGATCCCGAAAGCAGGGCGTATATAATTCCGCCGACTATATTAGCCACTATGACGACTATCAGAAGTATTATAGTCGTCAATTTAGCCTGAAATCCAGGTTTAATAAAATAATTTTTACGCTGATTTCTCATATGATATTCTCCCGCACCATTTAATCATTAAGCTTTTCTAAAAAAAACAAAATTCACGGCACAATACAAGGTTGAACAAAAATTCATTTGACCGAGCGGTCTAATTTTACGCCTGCTTTGCCGATTTCAATTTTAAAACCACATTCTGTACAGCAGTGTTTAAATCATCATATATGTCAAATACCCTGGTAAGATAAGTAATCTGGAATATTTTTTTTATCGACGGCGAAAGGCCGCAAATAATAACATTACCGCCATTTTTAACGAGATTTTTCTGAGTGTCGACAAGTATGCCGATTCCAAAACTATTGATATATGTAATAGCCGAAAAATCGAATATTATGTTTTTTTCCTGCTTTTGAAATATTTTCAGAGTATTTTCAAATTCATTTGACGTTTCCGGATCAATACGGCCTATTATCTGATATATTGAAAGAGGAAGGTTGGCAGTTTCGTCATTTTCTACTTTTTGAAATAATAAAGAAGACGCCATAATTGCAGTTACCTCCATGAATTTTTTTTATTATAACATAAAATATATTTTAATTCAACAATATTTTCCGCACGCATGTTTTCAAAAAGCGGCGCTTCAAAAAAAACTTTAAAAAAACTTGCAAAATATGATGACATTTATTATAATATAGCTCAAAAACTTAAATATACTTTAAAAGAGGGTGTTTAAATGAATGTTTTAGTAATAGGCCGCGGTGGTCGCGAACACGCTTTAGTATGGAAAATAAAGCAATCGCCCCTTGTCAAAAAAGTTTATTGCGCCACTGGAAACAGCGGTATCGGCGAAATAGCCGAACGCGTTAATATACTTGCCGAAAATATTGACGAACTCGTAGCATTCGCTAAAAAGCACGACATAGGCCTGACCGTTGTAGGCCCGGAAATCGCCCTTTCGAATGGTATTGTCGATAAGTTTGAAAAAGAAGGACTCAAAATTTTCGGGCCTTCAAAAGCGGCAGTCCGCCTTGAAGACTCAAAAGCGTTCGCCAAGAACATAATGAGCAAATATAACATTCCTTCTTCGAAGTTCGCTTTCTTTTCCGACGAGCAATCGGCATTCGAATATATTGACAAGAATCGTCCGCCTTTTATAATAAAGGCAAACGGGATGGACTCGGGCGAAGCCTTCATAGTGGCTAAAGATGAAATTACAGCGCGTGTAGCCGTACAGGTTACTATGAAAGACAAAGCTTTCGGCGAAGCCGGCAGCCAGGTTATCATTGAGGAATCGCTTTCAGGCGCAGAAGCCGGAATAGTGGCATTCACCGACGGCAATAAAATTTTAAGCGCCGTTTCGACCGGTATCTATAAAAGAGCGCATGACGGTGACCGCGGACCGTTCACGGGCGGCATGGGCGCATATTCGCCTAACCCTAAATTAAGCGATGCCGAGCTCGAAAAGATAAAAAATACGATATTGCAGCCGACAATCGACGCCATGAATAAAGAAAACTGCAAGTTAAAAGGCATATTGTATATGGACATTATTCTTACCGAAAGCGGCCCGAAGGTCGTCGAATTTTTGGTACGCTTTAACGATCCGGCAACGCAGGCTGTATTGCCTCGTTTAAAAACCGATCTTGTAGAAATAATGCTGGCAATATGCGAAAACAAGACAGATAACCTGAAAATAGAATGGGACAGCAGATCGACCGTCGAAGTAGTTCTTGTATCAGGCGATTATCCAAGAAAATACGATACAGGCAAGCCGATAACCGGCCTTGAAACAATTACAAAATCGGACGAGGTAATAATTTTCCACGCCGGAACGGCAAATTCGGCAGGCAGGCTCGTATCAGCCGGCGGCAGAGTCATAGACGTAGTCGGAATAAGCCCGAGCTTAAACGACGCACGCAAGAAAGCATATGCCGAAGTTGAGAAAATATACTTCAAAGACATACGGTTCCGAAAAGATATCGGACAGGACATAATTGAATTTGAAAAGACGAGGTGCTAACAATGAGCCCGGGAACTATAAAAATGAAATTTTGCGAATCGCTCGACAGGTTCGTTGAAATCAGGCAGTTCAGCGAGGAAGAAGCTGAAAAAATATTTAAAAACGTAAAAATCACCGACAAAAAATCATATAAACGTCTCGTGATAAATACAACGATAGTAAACTATCTTGAGGAAATTGCGCAGCTTGTTTTCGGCAACAACAACTATTCGTTGTTCGGTGAAATTGCAGAGCAGGAGCTTTATAATTTATGCATAAAAGTCAATCCGTCGCTTGACATAAAAAAAGTCACAATAACGGTTGACGACGAATCGCGCACAGGCCAGGAAAACCAGATACAGCTTCTGGACAAAACGCCTTCAGGCGGGGGCGAAGGCTGGGATATTTCGGAACGCCTGATAAACATGGAAAAATACCTGCACAAAAGAATCATCGGACAGGACAGCGCAGTCTCGATCGTTTCACAGGCTATAAGAAAAGCGCATGTCGGCTTAAAAAACCCTAACAGGCCTATCGGCACTTTCATGTTCGCCGGCCAGACCGGTGTGGGTAAGACCGAACTCGCAAAAGCGCTCGCGGAATTTTTATTCGGCAACGAAAATGAGCTTATAAGAATCGACTGCTCCGAATACTCGATGAGCCATGAATATGCAAAATTAATAGGCGCGCCTCCGGGCTATATCGGCCACAAAGAGGGCGGTTTCCTTACAGAAGCCGTAAAAAACAAACCTAAATCGGTAGTATTATTCGACGAAATAGAAAAAGCGCACAAAAAAGTCCATAACCTTTTGCTGCAAATCATGGATGACGGCATACTAACCGACAATAAAGGCGTTAAAGTATCATTCAAGGACTGCGTAATAATAATGACCTCGAACGTCGGCGTCGAAGAATTCAAAAACATTGAAGTCGCCATAGGATTTGACCAGAAATCAAAAAATCTTTCGCACAACACGAAAGAAAAAGAAACCAGGAAAGCGCTGGAGAAGGAATTCGCGCCGGAATTTTTGAACCGTGTCGATGAAATCGTCACGTTCACAGCATTAAGCAAAGAAGAAAGCTTAAAAATCGTCGATATCATGTTAAATGAAGTAAGCGAAAGGCTGCGCAAGAATTTAAAAATGACAGTGGATTTTCCTATTAAAGTTCGCGAATTCCTAGTTGATAAAGGATTCAACCAGAAATACGGCGCGCGCCCGTTAAAACGCGCCATTAAATTTTATGTTGAAAATCCTCTCGCCGAAATGATAATAGAGAAAAAATTCAAAACCGGCGATATTATAACCGCAAAAGTCGGCACCTTAACTCAAAAAGAGATTAAGGAACGCGAGAAGCGCCAGAACGAGGAAAAAGGTAAAGACGCGGCCAAGAAGGAAAAACAGGACGCAGGCAAGTCAGCCGGAATAAACAAGGAAGCTACTGCAGAAGCTGATAAAAACAAGGCCAAAGAACCCGTTAAGGAAAAAGTGATAAAATTTGTAGCCAAGGCTGTAAAAAAAGACGCTGACGGCGAAAAAGCCGAAATTTCCAAAACGGACCAGAAAGACAGCGCAAAAGCGACCGATGAAACGGATGATGAAACAAAATAAATTCAGCGGCAGCATTCACATCTTTTTATGCAACATGAAAATTAAGTTATTTTTTTGTTTTAATCAAAAAATAAACAAGGTTTTCTAAAAAAAGATAAAATGATATCGCCGATATTGAAAAAAAGAATATGTCCATAATATTAACTATTATCGGAAGAAAAAAAAAAACATTAAATATAAAAGGAGTGGTTTTGCGTGGCCGAATTTACAGACAATGAAAAAACCGAGTTATTGGCGACATTAAAAGGGATAGAAAACGCGTTAAATCAGTTTAACGTCACATTAAAATCGATAATAGAGCCGCCGGTCACTTTAAATCATTTCAGGCGCGGCGCTTCAGTTCGTATCGACGACAGCCATTCGCCGAAACATAATAAAACAATTTAACATTTCATAATAGCAAAATAAAAGTTCCAAAACATAAAAGACACAAAAGAGAGTTTTAAAATGCTTTTTTGTGTCTTTTTTTTTACGCCGGTCCAATAATTAAATAAAAATTGACAATTTATTAAAATTTATGTAGAATTATCAGGTTTTTTATGATAGATTATGTTACGATTTCTTTCATTCATTAAGTAATAGAAAGTAGGTGCTTCCGGTGGAAGATAATTTCGGTAAAATTCGTGAATTAATTGGAAAATTTAAGGATAAATCATGGTACACGCGAAAAAAGAGCGCGGAAGAAGTAATCGTTTTCGGTACAGAGGCGTTTAACCCTTTAATGGAAGCGGCGCGGTCGGATAATAACGACCTGCGTTTCTGGTCATATTACTGCCTCGCAAAAATAGATGTGGAACACGGCATAACATATCTTTTACAGCAGTTTCAGTCGAACGAACGCAGCAACAAATATTACGCCGCACTGGTTCTCGGCGAATCAAATGACAAAAGGGTTGTTCCGGCTTTAATTGCAGCACTGAATGACGACTCGTGGGCGCTCTGCGCGGCGGCCTCGAAAAGCCTTATACACCGCGGCGAAAATGTAATTCCTGACCTTATGGAGCCCCTGAAAACGGCTAACTATAACGTCGCATTCTGGATCACTAAAGTATTTTCAAAGCTCGGAATCAAGGGCATTAATGTTCTTGTGCAATTTTTGAGGTTAAAAAACAAAAACGTAAGGGTCCTTGTCACGGAAGCTCTTGCGGAATCAAAAGACCTGGCGGTAGTTCCGCATCTTATAGAATGCCTTAAAGACGAAACCTATTCAGTGCAGAACCACGCGGCGGAAGCGTTATCAAGTCTCGGCGAAGGCGTGGTAGAGCCTTTGATTTCATTGATCAAAGACGAGCCTGAGATGCATAACTGGATGATAAAAATATTCGACAGGCTAGGAAACAAGCGTATTAGGCCGCTTATCGAACTTTTAAAACACCCCGACCGCGACGTGAGAATCCGCGCAGCCGAACTTTTAGGAAGCACCAGCAGCGAACTTGCCGTTAAACCGTTAATAGACACCCTTTCCGACAAGGTATGGCTCGTGCGCAAGAGCGCGGCTAACGGCCTTTCTGAAATAGGCGATATCGCGATAGATTATTTGATACGTTCGTTAAAAACCGAAGATGAAAACGTAAGATACTGGATTACCACAATACTTGGTAAAATAGGCGATAAGACAATTGACCCTCTCGTTAAAATATTGCAGACAGGCACGCGCGACATGAAGACTCTGGCGGCGCAGGCATTGGGTGAAACACGCGATCCGCGCGCAGTAAGGCCTTTAATAGAATCGCTCAAAGATGAATCCTGGGTAGTAAGAAACGCAGCCGCAACCTCTCTGAAGCAGCTCAGTAATTTCGCGGTGCTCCCTCTCATAAAAGTGCTGATGAGCCAGAACGAAGACCTGCGCTTCTGGTCGCAAAAAATCATACAGGACATAGGCAACGCCGAAGTCGAGCAGTTCATCGACGTTCTTCAGAACAGCGACGAGAGTGAAATGCGTTATTTCGCAGCATACGGCCTTTCGATAATCAAGTCTAAAAAAGCTATAGAACCGCTTATTTCATCGTTATTAAACGATAACGACGACTGGGTTAAAAAATACTCGGCGACGGCGCTCGGCGCAATAGGCGATAAAAGGGTCATCAAGCCTTTAATTTCAATGCTCGATTCATATAACGAGGAATTATCTTTATGGATCGCGAAAGTCCTCGGCAGAATAGGAAACGACGTTATAGATAATTTAATGCAAATATTGACATCACAGGATGAAAAGCTGAAATTTTACGCCATGATAGCGCTTGCCGAAACCGGCGATTTAAAATCTGTCGAGGCGCTCATAAAACTTTTAGGCGGCAGCGATTCTATGGCCGACCACGCGGTAAGGGCGCTTTCAACAGCCGGCGAAATGGCGATCAAGCCCCTTATAGAGCTTTTCAAGACTGATAATTTTAACGCGAAAACAAACGCAGTTAAAATACTTTCAAAGTTCGGCGAATATTATGACAAATTGAACGAAACACTCGAAAAAACAGAAGACAAAGACATAAAACACTGGCTCGGCAAAGTAATGCACGACATGAAAAAGCCGAAATTAAGGATTAAAAAATAACAAAGAGGTGTTTTAACAATGGCTGAAAATGTCAAATGGCGCGCGATAGTCGACCGGATCGAAGGCGATCAGGTTGTTTTAGAAATGCAGTTCGGGCACGAAGTCATTATGCCGGCCATTTATTTCCCTCGTGAAATAGGCGACGGCTCCGTTTTAAACATAAGCATCGAATATGACCCGGCCGCCACGCGCAACCGTTTTGAAGAAATAAAAAAACTTCAGAACGAAGTGCATGGAACGTCAAAATAATTTTTTATTATAAAATCAAAGCCAATCTAAATTTAGGAAGGAGTGGTTTCTTTATGAAAAAAATCTTATTACTTACACTGGTTGTCATGGTTTCATTTTTTTGTCTTACATCCGCGGCGTCAGCTTATGATTACTCTAAATTAATTCCGGAAAATTGCGGTATAATAATTAAAGTAAATTTTAAGCCAATATTTAACTCTTCGTTTTATAATTTTATGAACGTGGGTGCGATAAAAAAAGTGCAGGACGAAATAAAGGCCGAGTTTGAAAAACGCACAGGCCTGGTTTTTGACCGCGACATCAACGAAGCGGGCGCGTTCGTAAGCTCAAAAATGGATGAGAAAACCGGAAAACCGGAAAACGCTCTTGTATTTTTGAACGGCAAACTCGACAGCGAAAAGATAATAGCTGAAATTTCAAAGGAAAAATCACTTCCTTTCTCAATAACCAAAGAAGGAAACACGCAGTTATTGGTTTCGAAAGACGACGAAGTTGCGGCCGCATTTTTAGATAAGGAAATGTTTGTTTTCGGTACAAAAAACACCGTAATAAACTTAATCAACGGCAAATTAAAGAACGGCGAAATCAAAAAAGAATTAAAAGACGACTTTGATAAAGCCACATGCTTCGCGTATGTTGAATGTTCAGACCAGATAAGAGGTCTTCTCGCCGGCGGACCGCTCGCTAACGCGCCTGCTACCGCAAAAGATTTCATAACCAAATTAAACTACGTTTCAATTTTTGATAAAACACCCGGCCTTTCAGTTAAAATTAATTTCAGCGACAAGGCAAAATGCGAAGAACTGAAAGCGCTTTTTGAGAACGGCAAAAAATTCGCCGAGGGCGCTATGGGAATCGAAGAGACACAATTGAATGAAAGAATGAAAACTGTATCGGCTTTCGAGCTTTTGACTTCCGACATTTCAGGAAAGAAAACGGCTATCGCTATAGGCCGCGAACTTTTGAACTCGA
Organism: Candidatus Wallbacteria bacterium; assembly: GCA_041441465.1. Taxonomy (GTDB): domain Bacteria; phylum Muiribacteriota; class UBA9980; order UBA9980; family UBA9980; genus JASDSY01. The sequence continues at coordinate 16,468 of JASDSY010000027.1, read as the reverse complement.
TCGAATATAAAACTGAAGAAAGCACGAGCGCATTTAATTTAACAGTGCCTGAGCATTACAGAACATTCTTAAAACCTGAATTGCTTCCTATAATCACTGTTGTAGGCGGAGTTATGGCGGCAGTCGCCGTGCCTAATTTTAAAAGAGCGCGCACACAGGCGAAAGGCAAAGCATGCATATCTAACATGAAAACATTAGAAGGCGCAACCGAGCTTTATATGATGGAAAATACGACCATACCGGAAGGATTCGGACCTGCCTTATTAAAAACCGGCGGATATCTTAAAGTTGAACCAAAATGCCCGGAAGGCGGAGTTTACACAATTAACGTCGGCAAAGACAAAAATCCAACGGAAATATTCTGCTCGAAACATGGTAAATTAGCTTACTAATACAATAAATATACAAATTTATAGCGGCGTGAAATTAATCACGCCGCTATACTGGAAAAATTTTTAATATGACAGTAAAAAAAAATAACGAAAAAAAAATCAATAACCCGAATACCGAAGCAAAAACTAATCCAAAGGTTCAAAAGGCCCCTGGATTAAAGCGTGATGCAAAAAAAACAGCTAATAAATCTCAGGATAATTCGGTAAAATCAATCGACGCGTGTCTTGTAAAGTTAAAAACCGCCGAAATTGAAGACATTCCCAAAATATTACAAAAACTGAAAAAATTTAACGACGAACAAGTACTTGACGCGCTCTCGCTTTTTATAGAAAGCGCCTCAACCGACGAAGAATTTCATAATGCGCACGATATTTTTAACGCCTACGGCGAAAAATCAAGGCCTTACCTCGAAAAGTTATTTCAAAACAATAAGGACAATTTCAGCATTCACGAATGCGTGATTTATTCACTGTTCAGCCTGGGTTATAAAGCAGACGCGCAGCAGAAAATACTGGCGCTTTACGAAGAACATAAAGCCGAAAGCGGCGAAACGACGCTTCAAATAATAGTCGATATGTTCGAAATAGAGCTTTATAAAGAGGCGCTCAAAGCAAGCACGGACTTTATGAACCGCGGATTCGAAGAATTAAATATGATTTTGGCCGTGCTTCTTGAATTTTTTGAATCGCACCTTGAAATCGAATCATGGCTCAGGCAGCAAAACGACCCTGACGCGCGCAACCTCATAAAAACGCTCGACGAAGTAAACGATTCAATCGGCGAACTAACGCTTGACCGCGATTCCCTTGAATTTTTCAAAATCGAAGATTTTATGGGCGGCGGGTTCGAAGAGCAAAACATTAACGAACTGATATTTTGCTATGACCTGGCAAATTCGATAGCTAATTTCGTAATAAGCTACAAGGAAGAAAATTATATAGACTTCTTGAGCCATCCTCAGATAAAAGAATTTGTTTTCGGCCTGATACCGCCGATTATGGAAACAATTAAAATATCAGCCCGTCATGACGGCATTTTATGCGACCTCGAAGCGCCGGCCGACGAATTATTCAAAAAAGACAGGCTGAAGGAAACTTATGAACGTCTATTCACTTTTTTCTGGGAAGACATGAAATTAATATACGGCGGCGAGAATGAAATCGCGGCCATAAACATAGATTATTTCGCCTGGAAAATAAGCTGCACGGTTTATAATTCGTTAAAGGAATTCATAACCAAAAACGGCGGAATAGTTTCACAATTAAACAACGAAGACGAAAGCTTTATTAAATTCATATTCAATATATCCGAAGAAATAGTTACAAACGTCGAAGAATACGTGACATGCCCGAGTTCCGAAAAAGACAACGGCGATAACAATTCTAACGGCGGCGGCACCAGCGATATAATTTTCAACGTCGACGAGCATACAGTTAAAATGTTCAAAGATATGATAAGAAAAGCGCCTAAAAAAATCAAATAAGCCGGTAAGTTCCTTCAAATACAAAATCAGGTTTACAATTTAATATTATATGTCCGTCATTACGAAGGCCTGCCGACGCCGAACCGCCGGGCAGGTTTATTTTCGCTTTATCGCCGCATAAGCCGTTCAGGTATGACGCGTAAAATACAGCGCAAGCGCCGGTGCCGCAGGCAAGCGTTATTCCCGCGCCGCGTTCCCATACCTTCATGTTTATTTCATCGCGCGAAACTATTTCAACAAATTCGACATTTGTTTTTTCCGGGAATAATGGATGAACTTCTATCAGCGCGCCAAGAGTTTTAAAAGATTCATAATCTGGCATTTTATCAGTAATTATTACGCAGTGCGGGTTTCCCATCGAAATAAGATTTATATTGCATATATAATCATTGAACGCATATTTTAAATTTACAGCTTTAGAATTAATTTTAACTTTTTCACCGGCAGCCCGGCCGCTCCTGTCAGCGCTTGATTTTGAATTTTCCACGCAATTTAATCCTTCACCAGCGTTTAATAATTCTATATCGACCGGTATTTTAGCCGCATCGAGCTCCGGTTTTCCCATATCTATGGAAACGTCGAAGCCGTTTAACTCTGAAGGCCGGCATTTCAATTCATTATCAGCCTCGTTTAAAACGCTTACAGACGGAACTCTCAACCCTGAGCGGGTGATAATATTCAAACTAACTGCGCGATTGCTGCCGTTATTTTCCTTAAAAAACCCGTTTTTTAATATAAAAGCCGCAAGACAGGCAAGGCCGTTGCCGCACATCATCGCAAACGATCCGTCTGAATTTATTATTTCCATCTTAAAATCATAGTTTTTATCATCGCTTTCAAGAAGCGCAATAACGCCGTCGGCGCCTATGCCGAAATGCCTGTCACATATTTTTTTGGCGTATTTTTCATGAAAACCGCCGTAAAAAAAATCAGACATGCCACGAAAATCAATCATTATAAAATCATTTCCGAGATGGTGCATTTTTTCGAATCGAATATTTTTAATGTTATTTTCCTGTCCGTTCATTTTTTCCCTTTTTATATCTTTCTATTTTTACGTTGTTATTTTTCGCCGCTTTTCTTTTTTATGACAATCATAGTCATATCGTCAAATTGCTTTTCGTCCATTTTAAATTCCGCGATTTTATTCAAAACTATGTCGATGCATTTTTCGGGAGTCTTATCGTAACATGATTTAATTGTCTCGGTGAGATTTTCCAGGCCCCATAATTCATGTCTCCCGTTCGGCACCTCAAAAATACCGTCAGTATAAAGCACCAGTAAATCATCATCGTTAAATTTAATTTCTGTCTGCGTATAATCCATATCGGAATTAACGCCAAGCACCAATCCGTCAATTTCAACCGGCCGTATTTCCCCGCTGGCACTGTCATAATGAAGAGGATATGAGTTTCCGGCATTTGATATAACGAATTTACATTCAACCGCGTCATATACGCAATATAGGAATGTTATAAATGAGCTCGAATCAAGATCATTTGATATGCTTTTATTTATATGGCATATTAATTCGGCCGGAGTTCGCTTTTCTGCCGCGAAATTTTTGAATAACGTCCTTAAAATCATCATTTGCAGTGATGCCGGAACGCCTTTGCCGGCGACATCGCCTATACATATACCGTAATACCTGTCGGTTATCTTTATGAAATCAAAATAATCGCCGCCCATTTCAAGAGCAGGATAGCTCATGGCGGCAATTTTCAAGCCTGGAATTTCGATCGCGGACTTCGGCAGGAGCCGTGATTGAATCCTGTGAGCTATTTCAAGCTCTTTAGCGATCCTTTCACGATCGAGCATATTTTCCGAAAGCTTAAAATTTTCAATCATTATGGACATTTGATCGGATATGTATTCAAATTTATTCAAATCGGCGGCGGTGAAATTTTTTTCATTTATTTTATCGGTAATGCTTATAATCGCAACTACTTCATTTTTTGTAATTACAGGCACGGCCATAAAGGATGAAGTTTTATATCCGTGTTTTTTATTAAAATTAAAACCTGACGTTTTCGGAAATAATTCAGCCGGGAAATCATTAGACGGGAAAAGAAGGGGTTTTTTAGTTTCAATTATATAATTTGTAATTCTTCCGCGCTTTGTAACTTTAAAGTTAGTGACATCTTTTTCTTTTTCGCCTATTTTTCCCTTCAACAACATATCGCCTTTGACGCTGTCAATCCATAAAATCGAAGCACGGCGGCATTCCATAATTTTTTGAACCACTTCTATTATTATTCCGAGCAAATCATTGAGCATTAATTTATTTTTCAAAGCCTTGCTTATCTCGTAAAGCGTCGTAAGTTCCATTTTACGAGCTTCAAGCTCTTTGCGTATTTCGGATATTTCATTATCCATGCTTTTTATTTTTTTTGTAAGCTCTCTTTTTTCCTTAATAGCATTCTGTATTATTTTATCGTTATCGCGCCTCAGAAAAACCTGAAAATCATTATAGTTATCCTCTATAAATTTTTCAATGTGCGAGCAGACGCCACGAATCTTTTCAAGATCGTCTACAGTAAATTCGCGGTCATCACAATCAATTTTGTCCGTTACATTAACAATGCCGGTTAATTTGCCTTTTACAAATAACGGCACGTTTAAAAATGATGTAGTTTTATATTTAATCCTTTTTTTTACCGACTTAAAACGTTTGTCAAATTCAACATTATCAATAATCTGCGGCATTTTATTTAAAATTATATTTAAAGTAGCCGGGCCTCTTTTAAAAACCCTTATATTTTTTGACTTTTGAACCAATATATCGCCGTTTTTTTCGTCTAAAAACAAAATTGAACACTTATCGCATTTAATAATACTTATAATAGAATCAATCATCATATTGAAAAAAGTACTCAATATTTTATGTGAATCGATGATTTTACTTATATTAAAAAGATCAGAAAGGGATTTTAATTTTTTTTCAAGCATCAGGGAGCTGTTTTCAAAAAGATGGCTTTCAATGCCGCATTCGATAAATTTATTACATTTAGTCAATATCGCCTTTATTTCATCCTCTTCGAACGGCATCACAAAATAATGAAAAGCCCCGTGTAAAATTGAAGCTATCGCATTTTTTTTATTATCGTTATTAACGGAGGTAACTATCAGGACATTAGGATTAATAGATAAAATTGATTTAACGGCTGATTCGATGTCAAAATCAAAATTTATTTCTTCAAGATTTAAAAAGATAATACTTGTATTTTCTATAATGGAGGATTTTTCGTTAATATCTTTGAAAAACTCGCTGATAAAAAAATTTGTAACCTCATAATCAGCAAGCGTATCGAATATTTTCAACAAGTTCCTTGAGTAATCATTAGACTCGGTTAAAATGATTACTTTCAGAAATTTAAGCACTTATTCCTCCGCAGTTATTAATCATTTACAATAAGAATGCATGAATTCAGTTGATTATACAATAAATTTAAAATGTTGTAAAGAATAATAATAAAATACCGATAAAGAAAATATAGTGTAAAGTCTAACTATATTAGACGCTATTAATATTGAAAAAAAACATATTTGTGCTAAAATTTAGAAAAAATATATAAAAATTCGGCACATCAACAGTAAAAAATATATAAAAATATATGAGTGGGGGTTTACTCAATGATTTCATCGACAAACAGACGTTTGAGCGCATCATTACTTGCTATTTTTGGTTTCTTATTTTTTATAATAGCTGTAACAATTGGCTGCGGCGGCGGGGGCGGCGGTTCGCAAAGCTCCTCGGTAATAGATTCCGGTCCGACAGTAAGCGTTATCGAAGGATACATATATGTTCCGGCAACGACTAACGCTGCGCCGAAAGTAAACAGCGGAAGGCTTATAAGCCCGTCGCTTACGACGCCGGCTGAAGTAGCCGTGACAAAATCCGCGGCAGTAAATACCGCCGTATTAAAAGCCGGTGAAATACCCACAACAACAGGATATGTTCCTCTTTCAGACGCCATAGTAATTCTTTCAGGCACAAATAAAGCCGTTAAAACTGACGTACGCGGCTATTATAGATTCGAAGTCGGCCAGAACGAAACCAGTTATCTTGGCCAAAAAAAATTAATAATATCAAAATCAGAATCCAATGTTAATGTCGAACTCGACGTCAATGTCACAGTAAATGAAAACCGTCTCATAATTGTCGAAGTAAACACAAACACAGGCGACAAATATATCCGTGAAAAACTTACAAATAAGGTCCAGGTACCATTTGTTTACCTTTCAGGAAAAGTTTCGAGCGCGACCGGCTCTTTAATAAGCGGAGCGCAGGTTAAAGCATATAACGGCACAATCACGAGAACGGCAACTACAGATTCAAACGGTTACTATCAATTTACCGACCTCACCGCAGGTTCATTTACCATTGAAGTATCTAAAGCTAATTTCGAGACCGCTTCAAAAAATGTAGAGGTATCTTCAGGGTATTCAGTCACCAACATTAATTTCTCATTAAAGGGAACTTTCACCATAACCGCGCCTGAATACGTCACAGAAGTATCTAAAGTTACAATCAAATTCGCGACCAGCGTACCCAGCACATGCCTTATCGATTATGGTATAAATACAAGCTACGGCTCGACGGTAACGACAACGTCACTGATAACTACACAGGAAATTGTTTTAAATAACCTTTCGCCGAAAACTATATATCATTTTAAAATAACGGCAACGGACCAATATTTAAACCGTGTGACAAGCACTGATTATAACTTTGAAACGCTCGATCCTAACTCGGTTTCGAATAAACCGCCGTCAATAAGCTCAAATTATACTTATCGCAAAACACATAATTCGATAACCGTTACATTTTCAACAAACACAACGGCATACGGCCAGCTTTCGTACAGCACGACTTCCGACCCGACAGTTGTAAAATACCCGAGCGACGGCAGCGAGATAGGGCCGCGCACAAGCTTTGAAATAACGGTACCTGATTTAACACCGGGCCAAACTTATAAAGTTTATATAATAGCAAAAAATAATCTGAATAAAAATTTAACTTCAACCGAAGGACCGCTCACGATAACCACCGACCTTTCGCCTGACACTTCGGCGCCTGTTATTACTATACCTGCAGCTTCCAGCATAAAAGCCAAAGAAGCCACAATAACATGGAATGCCACTGACGACCGCAGCGGCACTAACGGGCGTATTTACTACGGAAATATTTCAATTCCAACATTGACATACGACAGCACTTATAATCCGCCGAGACCGAAATTTACATACGCTAAAGTTTCCGATATCGTTCAAGCCGAGCTTTCGAATGATCCAAAAGTAGTTAAGCTTACCGGACTTGACCCTAATAAAACATATTATTACAGGGCCGCATCCGAAGACGCATCTGGGAATATAGGCACGACAATGGAATGCAGCTTTAAGACGGCGACGCCGGGAACGCAGCTCAATTTTTCAATAGCCGCCGATAACCCTGCAGCAAGCCAGATTTCACCGGGTCAAAACTCGAATATATGGCGTTTAAAAATCGACGGTTCAACTGAAGAAATCGTAACCATAAGCAAGATTACATTTACTCAGACCGGTACAATTCCTTATAACGGCATCAAGACATTTACAGTCACCGACGGCGTAAACACATGGACAGCTTCAAATGTAGTAAGTTCTGATATAGCCATAAATTTTGACAGTCCGAAACTTGTAATTCCAAAAGGCAGCTCAATTTATCTTAATATAAACGTACTTTTAAACGAACTGGCAATAAACAAAAATGTCCAGTTTAAAATTTCATCATCGAGCATGATAACGGCGACAGGCGATGTTTATTCCAGCGATACGCCGGGAAACGTCCAGGAAAATATCTACCTCAACGTCGGAGCGCTTTCAGCATTCACTTCAAACGCGCATTCCGTCGGCATAGGCAGTCTTGATTTAAGCGGAACATCTGCAGACCCTAACAGCGCCAAACCTGTTAATTTCGGACAAAAAGACGTCGGCTTACTGACGTTTGACCTCAAGTCAAATTATGAGGATATAGATGTCGTAAAAATTCAGATAAGCCAGATCGCTTCCGCTATAATAGGAAGCGATAAAATGGCCAATTCGCAAAAAGACTATTCGACATTAAGACTTTATGACGGAATTAATTCGATAGCGGTCGGCGAAGTATCAGGAACAAGCATCATATTCCAATCACAGACAAAACTTTTAAAAATAGCAAAGGGCAGCAGCAAAACGCTTTCGATCGTAGCGGACATACAGGCTGGCGCGACCGGCGGCAATTATGTAAAATTACAGGTAGAAAACAGTTATGTAGAAGGCAAAGGCACATATTCAGGAATGCCGGTAACTGTAAATTATGTAGCGCCGAACGCGAACCCGATAGCCGGCCTGACACACATAATAGGCGATACTTCGCTTATAGCCGCGCTTTCAAATGACTCTCCTGTATCGCAAATTTTTAAAGAAGGCGATCAGGATAAAACATTTACGGTCATTACATTAACCGCCGGAAGCTCGGAAGACTTAAAAATCAATTCATTAAAATTAGATTTTCAGGGCGGCACGGTATTTGGCAATACCGATATTAAAATCCGCGACGAGCAAAATAACACTCTGCCTCTTACCGGAAGTTTCAGCGCAACGACATATACCGCAACTGAAACAACAGCAGGCGCTGGTATTGTGACCGTTCCAAAAAGCAGCTCAAAAAAATTATACGTAAGCGGAAATATAAATTCAGGAAATGTCAGCAAAACGATTAAAGTAAGTCTTCTTAACGCGCAAACCGACATTACAGCTACAGGTTCGAGAACAGCCGCCGCATTAACAGCTGATCAGAAATCCGGCGAAGCTGTAGGCTACCAGCATTCAATAGTCGGACAGGTAGCATTATCAGCCGTAACACCTCAAACTTTAGGCGACGTGCTTGTCGGAGCCCAGGCAGTTACATTTTTAAAATTCAGAATAATAGCGACGGGCGAAGATGTAAACGTCAAAAATTTGAATTTCAAATTTACAGGAAACTACAGCGCTTTAGAAAACCTTAAAGTAATAAACGCCGATACGTCAAAAGAAATCGCAATTAATCCGACATTAAGCAGCACTTTAAATTTCAGCATATCGAATTACTCAGCCGATACGCTGATCTCGAAATCAAGCGCGGCTGGAGTCACATTCTGGCTTGTCGGAAATATCTCGTCAAGCGCTGTCGCCGGAAATAACGCTAAATTCTCAATATTAGCCGACGGTATATCGGTACAGAGTTCGACGCAGATTTATAAAACATCAGAAACTGTCGAAGGAAACACTTTAAGCGTAATACAGGAATATATCAAACTTTCGACGGATACTACAATACCGATCGCAGGCACGGCGGTTATCGGAAGCGCGTCAGATGTGCCGTTATTAAGTTTCAAGCTCGACGCGAACACAAACAACAATTATAACGTTTCAAAAATCATAGTCAAGCAATACGGCTCAGCCACATTAGGCGCAGGCCAGGATATAGATAACTTCAAATTCAAAACCGGCGCGGGCTTGACAGAAAAAGCCGCAACAATAACGGTATCGAGGACAACCACGCAGACGAGTTTGACGATCGACTTCGGCTCATCACCGCTTTTAATAACATCGACCGGCTCGACAATATGCACAATTACAGGAAATGTGCAGGCTAACGCCAACTCAGGCTCGACAGTAAAATTATACACCGATTCTACGTTATTAACTGCTGTAGGCGCGGTATCAGGAAAAACGCTGACCGGCACCGGAAGCATTACCGGACAGGAAATAGGTTTTGTAAACGGCGCTTTAAGCGTAAAACTAAGTTCGACAAACCCGGCTGCTTCAAACATACTCGACGGCAATTTAAAGCAATTCATGAAATTTGACATCATCGCCGACAGCGTTGAAGATATCATTATCAATGAAATGAAAATAAGCCTGACCGGCAGTTTGCTAGATATCGACCCGACATCGGTTCAGATCGATACAACAGCTCCGGTAACTATTAATGCGCCTAATAACAGCAGCAAAATATTTACTATAACACCGGCTGGAAACCAGATAACAATTACCAAAAACAATTATCTTACAATAACATTATCAGCAAAAGCGAACTATTCGAGCGCACCGTCCGGCAACGAACTTTCGTTCGGAATAGAAAACATAAATGATATAACAGGCCGCGGCGCTACATCACAAAAAACCATAAAATCAACCGGTACGGCATTCGGCAATAAAATGACAATTTCAAAAGGCGCCGATACCACCAAACCTAATATTGTCAATATAACGGGAACGCCTGCTGAAATTTATTCAGAAAACAATAAAATCAAAAGAAACATCATAATTTCATGGCAAACCGATAACAAATTATGCGACTCAAATGAAATAAAATTAGGTTATACATCTGGCGGCCCATATGATTTAACATATAATAATTCAAACTCTACAATCAGTGTTAACAAAAACACAAATGCTTATTCATTAAAAATATCAGGCACAGATTACGACAAGGCAGTTTATTATATTGTCGGTTCAACTGACAGTAAAGGAAATTTCGCTTATTCAGCAGAACAGACTGTCGCCGCGGATTCGGCAAAACCTGGCTCATTGTCGGTCGAAGTAGCCTCAACAATGCCGGCTGCCGCGATTTATCCAGCTAAGTCAAGACAGCTTGTCGGCGTTTTCAGTTTAGTAAATACAAAAGACGCTACACATAACGATTCAGTCAAAATATCATCGATTAAACTTAACCGCGATACAACAGTAACAAAACCGCTTTCATTAAGCGCTATTTCAAAAGTCGAAATAGTGATGAAAGATTCTTTAAATACAACATACTCGGTTACAAATCCGACGACTGACGCCATGACATTTACAAACCTTAATTACTCTATAGCGCCTCCGGCGGGTAACGGCACAAACAAGCTTAATTTCGAAGTTTATGTAACGGCAAACGCCTTATTTACAGGAGAAGTGCGTTTAAAAACAACTCCGGGCAGCGACATCACAGCAGTAAGCGCGCTATATCAGAGTACGGTAACCGCTACGCCGGCTTCGGCACTTTCAACGAATATTGCTACATTCGATATAGGCAGATTGACTCTTGAAAACGATTCGCCAAGCTCAAATACTCCGGCTTCTACAATTTCAAAAAGCCGCGGCACCAGCGATATAACAGTTCTCGGATTCAGCTTAAAGAATGACAGAAGCGCAAGCGCGGCTGACAGTGTCGAAAATGTAATTATCAGCTCACTCAAGATTACAAACAAAGGAACCGGCGTCGTTGACAGCGAAATAAGCAATTTAAGACTGCTGGACGAATCAAATACAGTTATAACAAGCGGCAAAGCGGGTTCCGGCGAGTATATATTCGAGCAGATGCAGCTTGTAATAGGTAAAGGCACAACAAAAAATTTCAAAGTATTAGGCGACATACCGTCAAACGCGGCAGGGCAGAAAACGTTACAATTTGAATTGAAACCTTCTAACATAACAGCTAAAACCGCCGAATCAGGAACACTTCCTGTCACGATCAGCTCTCAGGCGTCAATACAGGGCACAAAATATTTGATCGGCAGCAATACATTATCAGTCAAACTTGATTCGTCAACTCCGGCAATTTCAAATTTCACGCCGGACGACACCGAAAAACTTTTCGCAGTGTTCTCTGTAACGGCAAGCGAAGGTGAAGACATTGACGTTAATTCGTGCAAATTTAATTTAAGCGGCACGGCAACCGATACCGGCGATTTAATAAATATGCGTCTTTTAGACGATGAAAACGGCGCTTATCACACTTTAGCCCATGCCGCCGGAGTATATTCAACAAGCGATACAATAGCATTTTCAGCGAGCCAGACGCGCAAATTCAAGCTTTACGGAACAGCTAACTCTACCGGTACCGCCAACCGCACTGTGAAATTCAAACTCGATACGACAAACTGTATCCAGGGTACCGGAAAATTAAGCAGCGCGACAATTTCGACATCCGATACGGTCGAATCAAACGCATTAACTACAATTGGAACATTAAACACTCTGGCCGAAGCGACCACTCCGTCCGGTAATATATTAATAGGCGATACTAACAGCGGAAATGGTGTTGCGTTATTTAAATTTAATGTAAAACCAACTTTCGAAAATGCAAAAGTGAATTCTATAAAAATTACCATGAATAATGGAAGTTTAACCACAGATATAGATTCGACATCTGTAAAACTCAGAAGAAGCAGTGATAATGCTGCTTTAAGCTGCACTGTATCAACTTCTGCATCGGATAATTCTATTACATTCACAAATAACGGTGACGCTGATTTAAATAACCTGGCCAAAGGCGTATCATTCGGCATTACTTTAACGGCGAATATTTCAACCGGCTCTACTGCCGGAAATACGGTAAGTTTTAACATTAAAAACGCCTCGGATATTTCAGCTACAGGCGTTACATCGACCAAAACACTCACAGTATCAGGAACCGCAGCCGGCAATAACCTGACAACCGTCCAGGGCACGATCGCGGTATCCGACGCTAAAACTGTAGATACAAAAGAAATAATAATCGGCTCGGCAAATACCCTCGCGGCAATCGTTAAAATCGCGGCTTCAAACGAAGCAGTAAATATCTCGGAAATAAAAGCTGATATTGAAGGCGCCGATTTTTCAAGCGATTTCGACAGTGCAACGCCGTTTGGATTTAAACTTACAAAAATCGGAAGCACGACTCCGCTCGCAGCAACAGTAGCAAGAAGCGGTAATACGCTTACATTCGCTATAGCTCCGGCAGTAAATATAGCCGCAGGCGCTAATGATACCATACTTATAGAAGGCAATCCGCTAAAAGCAACTGCAGTCGCAGGACACAAATGTAAAGTTACGGTCCAGTCGGGTATGGTAAAAGCTACAGGCGTTACTTCGTCAAAAACAATCACCTCAACCGGAAGCATAAATTACAACACCGGCACATTACAGGAATTAATAACCGGTAAATTGACAGCTTCGGTTGATTCAAGCTCGCCAACCACAAAAACAATATTAAAAGGAAAAACTACTGAAACACTTGCTATATTCAAAATTTCATCTGACGTTTCTTCAAATTCCAATGAAATTGAAAATATAACTTTAACCAAAGCTAAAGTTAACGTTTCAGGCAGCACAAGTGATTTTTCAAATTTAGTGTTAAAAATCGGCGCTAATTCCTACTCTCCTGCATCATCAGCATCGGCCGAAGGAAATACGACAGACTATACATTTGATTTATCAGCGCCGGTAGTAACAATATCAAAAACCTCAGGTTCTAATTTCATACTGGCAAGCGTAGTAGCCGACGTAGCAGCCGGAACGAGCCTTACCGGAGTAACTGCTAAATTGTTAAAATCAGGTATGGAAGGTACCGGTGTAACCTCGGGCAGAACAATAACAAATTCAAGCAATGATCAGCTCGGTGCGACGCACTCTATTTCAACTGCCGGATTCACGGCTTCTATAAACGCCTCACAAAATCAGGCAAGCACTACTTTCAAAGGACCGTTCGCATCGTATACGGCACCTACGGATCAAAAAGTTATGGCCGTAGACCTGACAGCAGACAGCAAAGACGATATTAACGTAAATAAATTAATACTCAAGTTTAACGGAAGCAGCGCTATAAGCTCAAAAATTACAAAAATCGTAGTCAAAGACAGCACCGCGACAGCGTTAGCGACTTCAAATTCACCGGTATTTGACTCGAATGGCAACACCACTATCAATTTTACATCAAACTTAAATATACCAAAAAGCACCACAAAATATGTGACAATACATATTGATATGAGTTCAATCGATACCGGCAACGATAATTCCAGCTTCTATTTTACGGTAGAAAACGGAGGTTTCAGCGCACAGAGCGTAACGGCGTCTCAAACCGTAACAAGCGCAAACACAGTAACAAGCAATACGCATTATTATAAAGAAAGCTCGGTACAATTCCTGTCATCGAGCACATATACAGCCGCTGATTATTACAGAGGCGATACCGCAAAAACAGTATTCGAGTTTAAAATGGCGGCAGGCGCATATAGCGACGTAAGAGTTAATAAAATAGTTCTTGAATCAGGCACCGGAAGCACGGCAAACTTAAGCTCTGACATAACTAATGTCTCGCTTATTTATGGCGGCACGACATACTCTAACGGCGTCAACGGATGCACGGTAACCGCCGCTGCGGGTAAAATAACATTCGCATTGCCTGACGCTTTGAATATAACAATCCCGGCAAGCAGCATAACGAATACATCACAGGCAAAAATATTTAAATTCGTAGCGGATATTTCTTCGACTGTAACTAATGGAATTATAACGACAATTAAGGCTAATTCAGCACACGCAGATTACGCTTCAGGCGATTTTGACGCGATAGTCGACAGCTCTAACGTTGCAAATAAATCGGGAATTATCAACGGGAATACACATAATTTATATGCCGTAGGCTCGCTCACCATATCAAACGCCAACGGATTTACACCTTTATTTTACGGCACCGATAAACCTATGTGGGCGGGAATAACGGCAACCTCTAACTCAACGCAGAGTAACATAGACAATTGCACTATAGGAGTATTTTTAATAAAAGTAGGAAACTACGCAAATGTCAATTTAGATAAAATAATACTTAAAAATATTGGAAGCAGCACGGATTTAAAACTTGACGCTACACATAAAATAGTAGCTACAATGCATGAAGATTATAATAAATTATTTTATGATAGTTATGCTGTAAATGAATCAGCTCAATTTAGATTTGGCGGATTAAGCACTGATAGTCTTTCATCAAAGTTAGAAGGGTCTATAATTACACTTACGCCAAAAACAAGCGCCCCGGCTTCATCATATACACTTACCGCCGGCAAAACATATTATATGGCAGTAAAGGCAAATTTAAAAAATCCTCCAGTAAGTGTCGGAAAGAGCATAAAATTATTCGCGGACACGCAGGATACGTCATACCCGGCGTTAACCGCATCAGCCGCATCAGGTACATTAAAACAAATAACCTATTCAGGCGTAGTAACAGGTACAGAAAGGACTGTCCAGGCACCTACAATAACAGTTACGCCAACATCTGAGGATTTCGATATTCTGCCTTACCAGCTTTCATGGAAAAACGCATTATATCAACGTCCAATAGGCAAAATAACTATATCTAATAATAAATTTAGCGATTTTGTATTAAACCATATAAAATTCTCAATTTACATGGATGATTCAAGCGCGGTTGATCTGAGTAAGTATATTACAAATGTACAATTAATAGAAAATGGCACTATAATAAAAACCATAACCGCAAGTAATCCAACAAACATAAAAACTTTGCATCAAAGCGTTGACATTGATTTTGATACAACTGGGGTCTGTATATGGCCGACAGGCAAAAACGGCATTATAAAATCAGGAGAAACAAGAACATTTAAGGTTGTCATAAACACCTTACCATTAGCAAATACTGACGGCACTACTGGCACTGAAGGAAAATCATTTAGCACTAATAAACTTTCAAAAAATATAAATGATCCAACCTTAAAAATACCACAAATTTATTGGGGATTTGGGTTAGGAGCTGCATATAATGTTAATGGCATATTCAAGGATCCAGACGGTACTTCAGCTGATATTACAGCGAGCGATGGTTCAGGATACACTCATATTCCATACAGCAGTACAGGCCCAAAACAATTTACATTCTTTAATATAGAATAAAAATAGCAATACTACATCAATTAAAAAGCCGCGAAATAAAAAATCGCGGCTTTATTATTTTTTATGGCAAAAATCTTAAAAATATTGTATAATATATTAAGAAGGTTTCTTTTATTTTTTTGGAGGCATATTATGAACAAATTAATAAAATATTTATTATTGCTATCAATATCGTGTATATTCATGTTAACACATACAGCGTACGTCAATAACGCTTTTTTATATGCTCAGGATGAGGCGCCAATGGAAGAAGCTCCGCCTCCGGCAGACCCGCCGGCTGAAACTCCTCCGCCTGAAGAAATGCCGCCTGCGGAACCTCCGGCTGACCAGCCGCCGGCAGAACAACCTCCTGCGGACAACACACAAAATCCGCCTGCCGATAATACTCAGGCGCAGCCTCCAGCTGACGGCCAGCAGCCAGTCGACCCGGCTAATCAGGCAAATCCTGACGCTCAAAATACAGCAAATAACATGAATACATCTGAAGTCGGAGTTCAAAACGGCGAAAGCACTGAGGTTACAGCAAATAACCCTGACGCGACAAATGAAGTGGCCGCAACTAATGGAGAAAATACGCAAATCAATAACAGCGATCCGGCTAATCCCGATGCCAATAATTCAAATACAACTCAACCACAAAATAACGAATTAAAGGAAAAAATCGAAAAAGCGAAACAGGAACTCTCCGAACTGCAAACCACAATGCAGGGCAAAAAACGCGACAGCAAAGATGACGGCGGAAATGTTTCGAGCTATGAAAGCGATGAACGCCGCAAATACAGGCAGGCAAAATCTGAATACGATGCCAAAGCCGAAGAAATAAAAAAAATGGAAGAAGAGCTTCAAAAAAATGAACAATCGGGCGGCGGC
>JASDSY010000026.1:0-310964 GCA_041441465.1 Candidatus Wallbacteria bacterium | reverse complement strand
CCGTGAAGGCGGAAGAACAGTTGGCGCAGGTATCGTTTCAGACGTTATTGAATAAAAAAATAAATTATTTTATCTGAAGTCTTGACATTATACTATAGATTGTGGTATAATGTTAAGACTTTTAAAAGTATGTTTTGCTAAAATATTAAAAATATAATATAAATTGACGGGAGATGTAAAAATGCGCGAAGTAATTACGCTTGAATGCACTGTTTGCAAAAACAGAAACTATTCAACGACAAAAAACAAACGTAAAACTACAGATCGTTTGGTTTTAAACAAATATTGCAATTTCGACAGAAAACACACCGAACATAAAGAAGCAAAATAATTATTTTGCGCTTTAGTTTGGCGGATGATTTTGTAGGGCTATAGTTCAACGGCAGAATAGTGGTCTCCAAAACCATTGATGGCGGTTCGAATCCGTCTAGCCCTGTTAAGTATGATAGCTAATTAAAAAGTTTTATCGGGGGAATTTATAAAATGAGCAATAACGAAGCAGTAAAAACAAGTTCGTGGGTCCGTTTTAAAGAATTTATAAGCGTTGAAGTGCCGTCAGAGATGAAAAAAGTTTCTTGGCCTACTAAAGACGGAGTATATTCCTCGACAAAAGCTGTTATTATATCAGTTTTGCTGGTTTCATTTTATATTGCTGTAATTGATAGAGTGTTCAGCGCAGCTTTTCAATATTTTTTGAAATAATATACAAAAATATAAAGACAGATCATTATAAGTTACAAAAAGCGAGGTGCCGCAAGGCGGAAAGTTCAAAAAATTATTAATTGTAATTGACGGCTTTTTGCAGGCGTTTATGGAAAGAAATTGGTACGTAGTACATACATATTCAGGTTCGGAAGATAAAGTGAAAACAAACATTATGCAGCGTGTTGAAACCATGGGAATGAAAGACCAGATATTTACGGTTGTAGTTCCTAAGGAAAAGATCGTTGAATTAAAAGACGGTAAAAGAATAGAAATTGAGCGGAAAGTATTTCCTGGCTATATATACGTTGAAATGATGCTTACTGATGATTCTTGGTATGTCGTACGCAACACGCCTGGCGTAACTGGTTTTATTGGTTTTGGCAACAAGCCGACTCCGCTTCCTGAAAAAGACGTTCAGGGGATTATGAAATTCCTTGGTTATGGCGAGCAAAAACAGGAAGTTGGCAAGTCGATATACAAAGTCGGTCAGAAAGCTCGTGTTATTGACGGGCCGTTTGCAGGCTTTACCGGTGTAATCGACAGCGTTTATGCCGAACGCCATGTTGTTAAATTAATGTTGAAAATTTTCGGCCGCGATACTTCAGTAGAACTCGATTTTGTTCAAATTGAAGAAGCTTAGTTGTGAAAGAAAGCGATTATACCAATTCAATAATTGAATTATGGTATTGGCTCTTAAATATCGCCGCTCATGCGGTCAGCTCTTTTTTTCACTTATTATATAGATAGCTTATTTTAAGATATAGATTTAGGAGGAATTTTAAATGGCTAAAAAAGTTGTTGCTTATGTAAAATTGCAATGCCCAGCCGGCAAAGCTAATCCTGCACCGCCGGTCGGTCCTGCGTTAGGTCAGCATGGCGTTAATATCATGGCATTTTGCAAAGAATTTAACGCTCGTACCGCATCGCAGGCTGGTACAATCATTCCAGTAGTTATTACTGTTTATGCGGACAAAAGTTTTGATTTTATATGCAAAACTCCGCCTGCTGCAGTATTATTGCGCGAAGCTTTGAAACTCGAAAAAGGTTCCGGCGTTCCTAACAAACAGAAAGTCGGAAAAATCCAGATGTCAAAGCTTAAAGAACTTGCAAAACGCAAACTTAACGATTTGAATGCCTATGACGAAGAAGCAGGCGCTAAAATTATCGCCGGCACAGCTCGTTCAATGGGTATCGACGTTGTTGAATAATTAATACTTAAATTTGTGGGAGGATGCCTGAAGAGGCGGCTTCTTCGAAGTCAAAAGTCCGTTATACCACGAGGAGGATTATAAAGTGGGAAAAAAATTCGTTGACGCAAAGAAAAAAGTTGAAGAAAAACTTTATGACGCTAAGGAAGCTGTAAAGCTTGCCAAAGCAACAGCAGTAACAAAATTTGATTCGACAGTCGAAGTTGCTTACAAACTCGGTGTTGACCCTAAACATGCTGATCAGCAGGTTAGAAGCACCGTCGTTCTGCCTCACGGCACAGGCAAAACCACAAAAGTGTTGGTATTTGCTGTCGGTGAAAAAGCTAACGAAGCTAAAGCTGCAGGCGCTGACCATGTCGGCGGCGAAGAATTAGCTGACAAAATCAAAAAAGAAAACTGGTTTGATTTTGACGTAGTAGTTGCTACACCTGACATGATGAAAGTTGTAGGCCAGCTCGGTAAAGTGCTCGGACCACGCGGTTTGATGCCTAACCCGAAGACAGGTACGGTTACTTTCGAAGTTACGAAAGCCGTTAAAGAATTAAAAGCTGGTAAAATCGAATTCAGAACTGAAAAAGCCGGTATCGTTCATGCTCCGATCGGCAAAGTTTCATTCAGCGAAGCTCAGCTTTTCGAAAATTTCAAAGCACTTTATGACGCTTTAATGAGAGTTAAACCGTCAGGCGCGAAAGGCCAGTTTATTAAAACTATTTCAGTTTCTACAACAATGGGACCTGGAATTCATATAAATCCGGCTTCACTCGTTACTGCTTAATTATTTTTTAACTGTTTAAGACCGCAGGCACTTTTTTAAGTTTAATTAAATTCCAAACGGGATTTAGCCAGCTGAGACAGTATTAATCAGAGGTTAATAATAAATTATTATTTATTAAACCCTGAGCTGTCTTAGTTTATAAGAGCGGTTCAGGGTTTTGTTTTTTTAATTAACATATAAAGGTATAGTTTATTTACGAGGAGGTGTCATAAATTGCCAACGCCATTAAAAGAGAAAAAAATTAACGAGATTAAAGAAAAACTCACGACTGCTAATGGTTTTGTTCTTACAGATTTCAAAGGAATAACTGTTAAAGATATTTCTGACTTAAGAAGAAAATTCAGAAAAGAGAAAGTTGAATATCGCATATTCAAAAACACTCTTGCAGCAAGAGCTATTTCTGATTGTTCTTATGCAGCGATTAAAGAAGATATGACTAACACTACTGCTATTGCTATAGCTTACGGTGATCCAGTTGCCCCGTTAAAAGTTCTTAAAGAATTTGAAAAGGTAAAAAAGATAACTGTAAAATCAGGTGTTATCAGCGGTCAGATATTCAATAATGATCAGCTCATGATTTTGCGCGAACTTCCGTCACTCGATCAGTTGCGCGCTACATTACTTTCAATGTTGCAGGCTCCGGCCCGCGGCTTTGTTACAGTTGTTTCAGCTGGCACAAGAGGCCTTGTTCAGGTTCTTTCGCAGCATGCTAAAAAACTTGAATAGTCTTGAAAGTGATATCTATTGTATGACAATTTTATAATTGTTAACCAAGTTAAAAACAAAAAAATAAAAATTTATTATCAAAATTATCAGGAGGAAGTTTACAATGACAAAAGACCAAATCATCGAAGCTTTAGAAAAAATGACATTACTCGAAGTTAACGATCTCGTTAAAACACTCGAAGAAAAATGGGGAGTTTCCGCTGCTGCTCCTGTAGCTGTTGCTGCTGCTGCTCCGGCTGCCGGCGCTGCTGCTGCTGAAAAAACAGAATTCGACGTTGTATTGAAAGACGCTGGCGCTAACAAAATCAACGTTATTAAAGTTGTTCGCGAACTCACAGGCCTTGGCTTAAAAGAAGCTAAAGACTTAGTTGAAGGCGCTCCGAAAAACGTTAAAGAAGGCATCGCTAAGAAAGACGCTGAAGATATGAAAGCTAAACTCGAAGCTGCCGGCGCTAAAGTTGAAGTAAAATAATTACGTTGGCAAATAAAATCTCGTAATAAAAAAAGGCGGACGCAAGTCCGTCTTTTTTTTTGAAAGTTAGTTATGCTTAGTTAAAAAAAATTTATGAATTGATAATAGATTACAATTTAAAGTTATTTTAATTTAGGATTTGTTAATAAAAACTTTAAATTAATTCAATAGGTTTAAAGCGGAAGAAAATTAATTTAATAAAGAAATTTAAAATATATTAGCTGTTAATATATTTTATTTTTATTTATGTCCAGTTTATTTCGATAGCGATGAAATATAAATTAATTATTAATTTTTTTGAAAGTTGCCCCAGTTAAGTTTTGTCCTTAATATATCGAAAAAATTATTTTCCTCGAATTTAATAAGGTTTGTGTAAAAATTTGCCTTTGAAACGTATATTATGTCATCAGGCCTCAATTCGAAGGCTTTTTGTCCGTCAGTTGCAAGTCCTGATACCGATTCAGAACGGTTATTAATCGTTATTACCGAAGTTTCAGGCAGTATTATAGGGCGTGACGACAGCGTGAACGGACATATCGGAGTAATTAAAAATGCCGGCAGTTCCGGCGTTAATATAGGGCCGCCGCATGAGAGCGAATAGGCGGTAGAACCTGTAGGTGTCGATATAATCAGACCGTCGCCGAAATATTTGTCGACAAATTTGCCGTCTATCAAGACTTCAAGGCTGTTCATTTTCGACGACGCTTCGCGGTGTATTACAATATCGTTTCCTGCGCAGAATGTTGATATAAAATTATGGTTCCTTTCAACTTTACAGCTGAGCATCAGTCTTTTTTCGATAGAATATTCTTTTTTGTTAAATATTCGTGAAAGCGAATGTTCGTGGTCTTTCGGCATTACCTCCGCTAAAAAACCTAAATTGCCGAGATTTATTCCGAGTATCGGCACCGAATGTTTTGAGAAAATGCGCGCAGCAGTCAATATAGTACCGTCGCCGCCGAGAACAATGGCCAATTCGAATTCATTCGCTGTAATGCTTTCTGTTTCCTTTTTACGCAGGATTTTTAATACTTCAGGATTTAAAAGCTTTTCACAATAGTTATAAGTGCTGAGATCTGTGTAGACTTCAGCTTTATGCCTGTTTATGCCGGTAATTATATCCGGTAAGTAAGGAAATTTTTCAATTTTTTTATGATTTAGAAGCAAAAAAACCTTTTTTATTTTTGACATTTAATCCTGTCCTTGAATATTTTTCTTTTAATATTTCGGCGGTTATAGCGACGGCTATTTCGTCGGGTGTTTCGCCGCCGGTGTCAAGCCCTATCGGCGCGTAAACTTTTTTTAGTGTTTCTTCAGTAAACCCTTTTTGCATAAGGCCATTCATGCATGTGGCCACTTTATTTGCGGAGCCTATCATGCCCATATATTTGAACTCTTTTAACTGCTCGAGCGCGAAATTCAGCACTTTGCCGTCTGAATATTCATGGCCGTGCGTTACTATTACTATGTAATCTTCGCCTGTAAGTTTTAATTCGGCGGCGTGTTCGTTTAATTGCGTTACTTCATAGCCCTTTACGTTAATTTTGTCGCAATCGTCGAAAATTTGGTTTTCGAGGTATTTTTGACGGCTGTCTATCACCGTTACGCCGAATCCGCATTTTAAAAGAAGCGGCGCGAGACATTGGCCGATATGGCCGGCGCCGAATATCAGGACACGTTCGCGCGCCAGGAACGGTTCTACGAAAACTTCTACATTGCCGCCGCAGGTAAGCTTTAAATCGGCTAATTCGAATGAAAGTTTTTTCGCTTTGCCGTCTTTTAATATTTTTTGCGCTTCCATAATTACGGTATGCTCAAGCGGGCCGCCGCCTATCGTACCTGATATTGTGCCGTCCTGCTTTACTATCATTTTCGAGCCGATTTTTCTCGGGGTTGATCCGGTACTTTCTACAATAGTCGCCACTGCGAAAGATGTTCTTTTTTTCTTTAAGTTTATTATTTCTTCAAATATTTTTTCCATCGGTCGATTCGTCCTTCAGTTAGTATTATTTAACGGCATTATACATCAAATGCATCGTTTATTCAAGAAAAAATTACGTATAACTCTATCCTTTATTACTAAGAAGTTTTATGTTATAATCTTGAAAAAAATAGCTGACGGGGGTGCTTATGAATGACGAAAAAATTGTAAAACCTGCCTGTAAGGTTTTAAGGCTTAATAAAATCAATTCGTTTAACGCTATAGGCGATCCAGGATGCGATGGTCTTGGAACTTCGATAATGATGGATTTCGCCCGCGCATTGACAATTCAAAATGCTGATTTTAATGTGATATTAGGTGATATTGTCCCGATCGGCCTGGAAAAACTATATAAAAATGTTTCTGAATTTATAAATTTAATCTCGCCTCTTCCTGTTTATACCATATGCGGTAATCATGATACTGATTTTTATGAGAAATATTTCGGCGCTAAAAATTATGCTGTTTGCGATGATAAATTACTGCTGGTTTTTCTTGATAACTCTGCCAGAAAATTCGATAATGCGGCTCTTGATTTTTTTGAAGAAGTTTTAAAAAGCGATATTCGTGATAATGTAATGCTTTTTTTTCATATTCCGCCTCCTAACGGCATTTGCCGGAATTCTATAAGCGCGGAAGAATTCAGCAAATTAAAAGCTGTTTATGCTCCATACAAAGACAAAGTAAAATATATAGTTTGCGGACATGTCCACAGTTTTTTCGAAACTGAGGCGGACGGAATAAAATTATTGGTATCAGGCGGCGGCGGCGCGCGGATCGAAAGCATTGATTCCCTAAAAGTTGATAATAATCTGGCTTATCATCATATTTTGAATTTTTATTATGACGATAAAAATGCGCTTTGTTTTAAACATATAACCATCGACGGATTTATTTATGACAGGGAATTAAGCGATCCAGCACTTAAGGAGAAATTGAGAGATTCGTTTTTTAATGAATGCGCAGCTCATGTAAAATATAAGATATTTGCGCAGAAAGCATCTGAAAAAGGGCTGCCAGGGTTGAGCTCTTTATTTAATGCGGCCGCCGATGCCGAATTTTATCACGCCATGAACCATTATAGTATTTTAAATACTGAAAACGACCTTGCCGAAAATTTAAAAAAATCGCAAAGCGGCGAAAGATATGAAGTTGATGTCATGTATAAGCAGTATCTTGAACATGCTTTAGACGGCGGGTTCGGCCTTGCCAGATACTCTTTTTCGGATGCCATGGAAGCCGAGAAAATCCACGCGCGTCTTTTCAGCGAGGCGCAGATGGCATATTTAAAAGGCGGCGATATAAGCGTCAGTAAATATTATACCTGCACTTCCTGCGGCCATACTTTTAAAGGCGAAAATCATCCTAAAAATTGCCCGGTTTGCGGTGCGCCCGGTGATAAGATAAAGGAAATAAAATAATTTCCTTGTTAATACTGCCTTGATTAGGGAAAATAAATAAAGTCTATAAATTCAGACCGTGAATTTTACCGCCTGATTAAAAATGATTGAAAATAATATGAAATAATGGTAAAATGAAAAGATTTTCGATTGAATTCATAGTTAAATGGTGCTGATTTGAAGAAAACGTTAATTGAATTAAATAAAGCATGCTTTGTGTATAATCAGGGCTTGCCGACCGAGTGCGCGGCGCTTACCGATGTCGATTTCAAAATAAACTCGGGGGATATAATAAGCTTGATCGGTCATACCGGCTCCGGTAAATCGACGCTTGTCCAGCTTTTAAACGGACAGCGCAGGCCGAGCTCAGGAACGGTATCTTGGCCTGGTCTCGATATCGGGAACGCGAAAAAGCCGGATATGAAAAAATTATGCACGCAGGTCGGGATGGTTTTTCAGTATCCCGAAGATCAGGTATTTGAAGAAACAGTATATGAAGATATTGCGTTCGGCCCGGAGCAGCTCGGAAAAAAGCCAGAGGAGATAGAGCGCCAGGTATTAAAAGTCGCTGAACTGATGAAGATTACGCGTGAAACTTTAAATAAATCGCCGTTTGAACTTTCCGGAGGCAACCTTAGAAAAATAGCGATTGCCGGCGTTCTCGTCATGGAGCCTAAAGTGCTTGTCCTTGACGAACCTATGGCCGGCCTTGACCCGACATCGTGTGAAAATTTCGCGCATTTGATGAACGATTTAAAGAGCAATCTTGATATTTCAATAATAATGGTATCGCATAATCTCGAATATGCAGCCGAACTTTCTGATTATATTTACTGTATGGAAAATGGACGTATTGCCATGGCGGGAACTCCGCGCGAAATATTTTCTAACGCTGAAAAGCTCATTGAAATGCAGACCGGTACGGTTCCTTCGGCGGCATGCGCGCATAAATTAATGAAACACGGCTTTAAATTTCAGGATATTCCTATAACGTTAGACGAACTAGTAAGGGGCATTGTTTTAAACTATGCTAAATGATATTATTTTAGGCCAGTACATGCCTACCGGCTCATTCATACATAAAGCCTCGCCCAAATTAAAAATTATTTCGCTTTTTATTCTGACTATCTGCATATTCATGATTAAAAGTTTCTGGCTTTATTTTTATCTGCTAGGATTTTGCTGGATAATACTAAGATTTGCCAGGTTAAAGGCTCAATTTTTATGGCGCGGCCTGAAACCTTTGATTTTTTTGTTTTTGATAACATTTGTGTTGAATATACTTTTTACCGAAGGCACTAACGTTATATGGCAGTTCGGAATAATTACGATAACCGAGGAAGGGCTTTCTCAGGCGTTTGTATTTTTTATGCGTGTAATGCTTCTTGTCATATTTTCGACGCTGTTGACCCTTACCACTTCGCCGATCGAGCTTTCCGACGGAATAGAAGAGTGCCTGCGGCCGTTGAAATACTTCAAATTTCCAGTTCACGAGTTTTCGCTCATGCTTACGATAGCCTTAAGATTTATTCCGACGCTCGTTTCTGAAGTGGATAAGATAAAACGTGCGCAGGAAGCGCGCGGGGCAAACTTCAGCGACGGAAATATTTTCAAAAAATTGTCGAATTTCATTCCGCTTCTTATACCGCTTTTTATAATGTCTTTTAAAAGGGCTGACGAACTGGCCGTGGCTATGGAAAGCCGATGTTACGCCGGCGGCGCAGGGCGGACAAAATATAAACGTCGGCATGAAAGTTTTTATGATTATCTTATGTTCGTTATCGTGCTTGCCGTGATTTTTCCGGTGCTGGTCATTTATTTTAAATCATTTAGCGGATTTTAAGACTCGAATAACAGGGCCAGCATTTTGTTTAAAATTGTTTTTGAAGCGAGATATTGAATTATTTATAAGAAAATGCCTCGTATTGCAGGCAATATAATGGAATAATAAAATGGCAAAAAAGAAATTTACTAATTTTAATGAAGATATATTAAAAACAATCGTCATGAAGATTGAATATGACGGCACCGACTATTTTGGTTTTCAGAAACAGGCCGGACGCGAGCATGAGTGGCCGTCGGTGCAGGGGAAAATCGAAAGAGCGCTCCGGTCGATTCTTGGTTTCGATGTAAGCACTAAAGGTTCGGGCAGGACTGATCGCGGCGTACATGCGCTTAGTCAGATCATCAGCTTCGGCCTTAAAAAGGAACACGAAATTAAAATCCCGCCGGAAGGGTTGAAGCAACTTTTAAATACCAAGCTCGCCGGCGATATAATAGTGCGAAACGTGAAGGTAGTTGACGGCGATTTTCATGCGCGCGGCTGCGCGGTTTCCAAAACTTATGTTTATATCGTCAATTACGGCGTAGCCAGCGTTTTTATGAACAGATATTCATGGCATTTCAAAAGGCACATTGATATGGACAGGATTCATAGTATGATGAAAAATTTAAAAGGCCGCCTTTTTGCCGCGCCTTTTTGTGACGGTGAAATAAATTTCGACGGCACTGAGACATACTACAGGGACGTTAATTTTTTCAGGGCTTATGACATCAAGAGTAAAAAAATAATCGTATTTTTAATTGAAGGTGAAGGTTTTTTACACAAAATGGTCAGGCGCCTGGTGGGTTTTTTAATGGATTACGCTTCAGGGCGTTTTGACGAACAGCACGCCTTGAAAATAATAAAAGATTATAGTATGCGGTCCACTTATGTAGTGGCTCCGCCTAACGGGCTTTTTTTGTATAAGGTGAAATATGAGAACGTCAGTATGTAAAGGTGTTTTTTAATTTTTATTAATCAGTTTTATTTATTGTTTTTGATTAAATGCCTTTTAAATCAAAAAATTAGTAGAGTGCAAAATTCGAATTATAAAAAAAACGTCATAATTTTAATATATTTACGTATTTTTTATTGAAATGGTTTGGAAATGTCATCTTGGGGCGGGACCTGAAAATGAATTTAAGCATGGAACAAATTTATTTAATAATTGCAAAGTTTAAGGAAAAATAGTAATATAATAATAAGGTTATTTATAATATTTATATAAAAAAATTATAATTTTAATTATTTAATTTGAGAAGGGGAATAAGGATTACCATGAAAAAGTTGATTGTTTGTATTAATCTTATATTAATTTTAATATTTTGTTTGACAGATATCGCTGCCGCGCGGACATATAAAATTAACGGCAAAAGCAAATGGATAGGGTGGGCGGCGGTTGATATAGCGGTTGCGAAAGGATTTTGGAAAGAAAACGGGCTCGATGTCGAATGCGTCGAATATGCAAATGATATTGAAATAAACGAGGCGGTTAACGATAAAAGTCTTGATTTTGCAATAACGATGATTGGCAGCGCTGTCAGCACCGTTATAGGAAATGATGCGAAATTAAAGCTTTTAATGGAAACGGACTGGTCGGACGGCGGCGATAAGATAATATTGAAAAAAGGAACGAAAATAGACAACCTAAAAAATTCCAATATTGGTGTTTATGTTAATTCGCTTGCATTTTCATTTTATCTTGATAAATTTGCCCGTAAAAATAATCTTAAAATAGATGATTTTAAAATCGTTGAAATTGAGGAAGAGTCGCTGCTCGGTACATTTAAGCTCGGCCGTATCAAAGCTATGATTCATTACGATCCTTTTGCCGGGCGCGCAGTTAAAGAGGCGGAAGGGGAAGTTATATCGACTACTGCGGATTTTCCGGGGTGCTTTCCTGAAGGCATAGTCATTCGCGAGGATTTGATAAAAGAGATGAAACCGGAAGAAATAAAAGGATTTATAAAAGGGTATCTTAAAGCTGTTGAATGGATGCTTGATCCTAAGAATTCTGCCGAATGCGTTAAGCTGATAAACGAAAAGACGTTCGTCGGCGGAAAATACAATGAATCGGAAATAAAGGAAATGTTTGCCACCGTTAAAATACACGGCCGTGAAGAGCTTCTTAAAAGGCATAAAGACAATGAAGGCGTATTTACTTATTTAAAGGAATTGAAAAATTTTATTGCCGAAAATAAATACGGCGATAAAGAGTTTAATATAGAGGAATTTACTTATTTTAAACCGCTTATCGAAGTGCTGAATTCGAAATAATATAGAGCCGGCAGAAAAAACAAAAAAGTTCGTTTTGCGTTTAATAAAAAAATATGAATTGTTATTTATGCAATTTTACTAAAAAAATAAAATAACATCTTTATTAACTTGACTTTAATGTCTAATTATGATAAAATTTTTTAGCTAACGAAAAACATTGGAGAGATGTTCGAGTGGCTTAAGAAGCACGTCTGGAAAGCGTGTGTGCTCAAAAGGTACCGTGGGTTCAAATCCCACTCTCTCCGTTAAATAAATTGAAATTTTGGGTTCGGGGTTGGGTCCTGTGCGGCGAAAGGTTATAAACCCCGCCAGGCCTTGACGGGAGCAACGGTAAGTAATTTATTTCGGGTGCCACAGGGGCGCTCAGCTCCGGCCCTTAAACACTATGAAGGCAGGTTAATTGGCTGTTTTACGCAGGCGTTTTCCTGCCTTCTTTAACATTATGTGCGGTTTAATATTTGTATAGGCGGGATTTAATTTGGAAATGAACGAACGGAACATAAAAACTCCCGAATTGAATAAAGCGGATGCTGTGCCCGGCGGTACAGTCGTGGCTAGCGGCGCTTCGCCTGCGTCAGCGGCCGGCGAAAAGAAAAGCGTCCGCGAAGTGCTTTACCGTAAGTACAGATTTACAAGCTTTGCCGATATGTGCGGCCAGGAACAGGTTTCGTCTTTTTTTAAAAATGCTATAAAATATAATAAGATTTCGCATGCCTATCTTTTCGCGGGGCCGCGCGGTACCGGAAAAACATCTATGGCCCGGTTATTTGCCAAAATATTGAATTGCACCGACAGGACGTCTTATGAACCGTGCGGGAAATGCGCGAATTGCCTTGATTTTGAAAAAGGCGCCGCTGCGGATATCATAGAAAAAGACGCCGCTTCGAACCGCGGAATCGATGAAATACGAGGAATATGCGAGGATGCTAACTTCATGCCGGTATCCGGGCGTTTTAAGATATTCATCCTCGACGAAGCGCACATGCTTACGATTCAGGCTGCAAATGCGTTTTTGAAGACGCTCGAGGAGCCGCCGCAGCACGTTATTTTTATCCTGGCGACGACCGAGCTTCATAAACTGCCGGCGACGATTTTGTCGCGCTGCCAGCTCGTTCATTTTTCGAGAATACAGGTTTACGACATATTAAAACGTCTTGAATTTGTAATTACGGAAGAAAATAAAACCAGGAATGAAAACGAAAAAATAAATTATGAAAAAAACGCGCTTTTATTGCTTGCAAAAAAAGCGCAGGGCGGTATGCGAGACGCTCTATCGCTGCTGGAATACGTCATAGCGTTATGCCAGGGGGCTGCCATAACAGCAGAGGCGGTAGAAAACTTGCTCGGTATCCATTCGGTCAAGATGCTTCGTGATTTTATTAAAAGCGTTATTGATAAAAAAACCGATATCGGGCTTAAAATAATAAAGAAAGTGTATTCAGGCGGCAATGAAATTCTGGCTTTTCTGGAAGCTCTGAATTCTTACCTGATAACTCTCACGTTCGTTAAGCTAGGCATAAACGAAGCGGAATTGCTAGAATATGATGATGACGACCTTGCGGATATGAAAGAAATTGCCGCTGCGACTGATGAAAAATATATTTATAAACTAAGCGAAATGTTTTCAGAATGCCTTTCGGCAATACGTTATGCGCCTGATCAGCTTTCGCACCTTGAATTCGTTTATATAAAATCAACTCTTTCTAAAAAAGACGCGCAGCCGGCAGCTATAGAAAAATCGGCAGTTCCGGATGTTCAGCCTGTATTCGACAGCGCAAGAATTGAAGCCATGATAAATGAACGTCTTGCTGTTTTTCAGCAGAACATGCGTCAGGCTCCGCCGCAGCCGGGGGCAAGAACCGCTCCGGGATTTGCCGGCAGCGTTCCGAACGGCAATTTGTCTCAAGTTTCACAGCCGGCAGCTAAACTTTCCGGCAAGGTTACGTTTGATAAAATAAAAATGGGCTGGCATACGACCTATCTTCAACAGATAAAACAGATGTCGATACCGACGCACGCTTTAATTTCGGCCGGAAATCCTGTGAAACTTAACGGACATGAGCTTGAAATAGATTTTACCAAGAACTCTTTTTGCGGAGAACGCCTTGCGTCGAGCAGTCATTTAAAGATATCGGAAGATATTTTTGCCGAGGTTTTCGGCGAAAAAATTCCGTTCAAAATACTGCTGCCGTCGCAGAATAAGACAGAGCAGGCTGAACAGCGTAAAAAAGAGATATTAGAGGAAAAGAAAAATGATCCGATGGTTAAAAAAATTCTTGAAGAATTTGAAGGAGAAATTATCGGAGTCGAGGAGCAATAGCCCTGGAATTCCTTCTGATTTCGATAATCGTAAATGTATAAAAAAATCTTCAGAGTGTTTTACTGAAATAATACCCGAAAGTAAAAATGTGGATAACACGGGCAATAACGGAGAAATTTCCGGTTGCGATAATGTTGGTTCAGGCGGCAATCGCGCCGGATCAAAGTCAGCCGGTGGTAATGAAAATTCAAGTAATAAAATAAGTTTTGCGGGCCATGAGTCCGACGTCATGAGCTATTATGATAATTTTAATTTAAGCTCGTCAGTGCCTTCTAATCTTACCTTTTATAAAAATATAAAAAAATTATATCCTCATATAAAAATTCCGGACAATGCGGCTAAAGCGACTTTTGGATGCCTGAATCCGATAACTTATGTTATCGAGGATATTGTCTTACAAAAGAAAAGCATGGAATCGGAATATTGCGTAATGGACATCGGCGGCGGTGCCGGATTTGATTTGTTTTTAATGAAACAAATCATGCCTAACTCAAAATTTTTGAATATCGATATTTCACGCAATCTTTTAAAAACCGGCGCCGGAGTGTTTAAGAGCGAGCTCGGCGAAAATGTGAACGGCGAAGGCGGTAAAACCTTGTTTGTTTGCGGCAATCTTTCGAAACTTCCTATAAAAGATAACTATTGTGCTGATTATATAATAAGTAACGCCGTTTTGAATCTGATCGGCGATAAGGATGAGCTGCTTGCGGGTATGGCATGTCTTTTAAAAAATGACGGTTCGATGGTGCTATGCGATATTTCATATGAAGGCGGCTCGGCCCGGAATGATTATGCGCTAGGAAAGAAAATTTCTGACGGAACTTATTTCGCCCCGACAATTATAAACGAAGAGGAATACAAGAAAATAATATTAAAGAACTTTAACTATTGCCACATTCTCGAAAGACATGAAATAAATCCGGGCCTTAAAGAGCTCGAAGGCATGTCATTTGCCGTTAATGCGTATCTTATTAAAAAGAACCCGCCCGGCGAAAAGACTGATATAGAGTGCGTTAGCTGCGGCAAAAAACTGCCCGTGAACATTTACCAGCAGGTGTCGCCCGATGACGCTCCAATATTTCTGGCGATGATCGAAACCGGCATACTAAATACTGCGGTATGCAGAAAATGCCAAAAAATATACACGGATTTCGCCCCTTATTATTTCAGCTGGCCCTCTAAAAATATTTATTACCATGTTTTTCCTTCTTCTCTGAAAAGCCGGCGCAAAGAATTCGAACTGCAGATAAAATATCTGCCCGGCCGTGAGAATAATCCCGGACTTATTTTTGGATATGCCGAATTCAAGAGATTGCTTGATTCAAAAAACTTATTGTAAGAACACAATTTCAGGATTTGACAATATTATTAAATTGTGATATTATAAACATAAAAAATAATATTATATTTATTTAATTTAGAATATTATAATTTATTTAAGTTTATGGTTTGTTGGAGGAATAAAAATGGCTGAATTAAGAAAAGCTGATTTTGCGAAATTAAGTAATTGCTTAAAGGCAATGGCGCACCCGATACGCCTTCAGATAATAGAACAGCTTCGCGAGAAGGAAATGAACGTTACCGAACTTATAAAAGCGACAAAAGTTAAACAGGCTAACCTTTCACAGCACCTTTCGCAGCTTCGCGGCAAGGAAATAGTAAAAACCCGCAAAGAAGGCAATATAGTTTTTTACTCATTGAAAAAAATGGAAGTAATAAAAATAATGGATATTATGAAAAATTATGTCTGCAATAAATCCAGATAATCAAGTTATGCAGAATAAATTAAGAATGTTGCCGTCAAAAACCCTGTTATACGATTATATTAAATCGCATAATAAGGGTTTTTGTGATAAAGTAAGCCATATTTCCCTTATGGATTTTATTGATAAGGCTGTTTCGCAATGCCGTGAAGAATTAATCGGCGGCGTGAAATTTCCTGGAAATATGACGCGCGAATTTTTGCTCGAACATATTTCAGCCCTGATCGTGAAAATTTATGAAGACGGTTTTAAAATTAATATTTCGCTCAGGGAAGTGGTTAATGCTACCGGTATTGTACTTCACACCAATTTAGGCCGTGCCCCGGTTTTAAAAAAGAACGGGGTTGATCTCCGGAAACATTATGATAAGCAGCCGGGTTGTGAAGATGATTCGGGATTAATGGATTATCCGGCCGAAACCGGATACTGCAATCTGGAATTCGATATCGAATCAGGCCGCCGCGGCCGCCGTGACGATCATTTTAAAAATATAATGAAAACTCTTACCGGCGCCGAAGATGCGATACTGGTCAACAATAACGCGGCGGCTTTATTTCTTATAGCTAAAACATTATGCGTGAAACGCGAAATAGTTCTTGCGCGCGGCGAGGCTGTAGAAATAGGCGAAGGATTCCGTATATGCGAGTTATTTAATTCGGCCGGCGCGGTAATACGCGAAGTCGGCGCGACAAATTCCGTAAATCTGCGGGATTATGAATCTGCGTTCAATAAAAAAACCGCTATGGCGGCTAAAATTCATTCGTCGAATTTTAAAATAAAAGGTTTTGTCAATATATTTAACGCGCTTGAGCTTCCGGCAGCGGCGAAAAAATACGGCGTAATTTCTTATTGCGATTCAGGTTCCGGAATGATCGACAGAAAATTTTTTGATAACGCCGATTACCTCGATGATGAATATTCAATACGTGAACTTATAAACGCCGGTTACGATCTGGTTAGTTTCTCAGGAGATAAATTATTCGGCTCGATGCAATGCGGTATAATCTGCGGGCGCACTGAATTGATAGCCAGATTGAGATCGAATCAATTATACAGGGCGCTGCGTGTTTCTAAAACTGTAATAAGCGAGATAACCAGAACCGCTTTTGAATATGCCGCCGGCAACCCTTCTGAAAATATACTTACTTTAAAGCTTTTAAATAACACCGCCGATAATCTGAAAAAGGAAGCTGAACATCTTCTTGAGTCGCTCCGGATTGAAAAAATATATGACGAAAAAATAGTTTGCGGCAAGATTTTGGATTTTGAAATACTGCCTGTGTTATCATCTTCAGGAGGCGGCTCGGCGCCTGAAGAATATTTAAAATCTTACGGCGTCGCAATAAGGAGGACTCCGGACACTCCGCCTGAGATAACACTTGAAGCCTTAGCATATTTTATGAGGCGTAATAATCCTCCTGTAATCGGATACATAGATTCGGACCGGTATATATTGAACATGCGGGCAGTTTTAAAGCATCAGATTGAATTTATAAAAGAGGCTGTAATTAAGTTTTTATTATCACTTCGGGACAAGGTGGATAAATGACAAACGTAATAGGCATGGCTGGCCATGTCGATCACGGTAAATCGAGCGTTGTTAAGGCGCTTACCGGCAAGGTTACCGCGCGTTACCGCGAGGAGATAGAGCGGGAAATAACTATTGACATAGGATTTGCGCGGCTTGAGATCGACGGATTCGGAGAGGTTTCGATAATAGATGTGCCGGGCCATGAGGATTTTATTCATAATATGATAGCCGGCGTCGGCGGGATTAAGCTTGCGGTTATGGTAATCGCCGCTAATGAAGGTATAAAACCCCAAACTGTCGAGCATTTTGAAATATTAAAACTGATCGGCGTAAAAAAAATAATTTTTGTTCTTAATAAATCCGATCTTGTTTCGGAATTTGATATCGAATACCGTAAGGCTGAAATCGAAGAATTTATTTTAGGTACTGATTATGCCGGTTCAGTTATTATAGTATTTTCGGCTGAAAAAAAGACCGGCGTCGCGGAGTTGAAAAATGCCATTAAAGAAGGTTTGGTTAAGTGTGATACCGCCGGGCCAGGCATTATAAACGACGATTGCCGGACCGTTTTATATCCTGTAGACCGTTTTTTTGAAAAGCACGGCGCCGGACACATAGCTACCGGCACTTTGCAGGCCGGCCGGTTACTCTGCGATAATGAATATTTGTTCATGCCTTCGAAAACTTCCGGCCGCGTCAAAAGTATCGAGATTAACGGCCGGAAACAGCCGGAAGCGCATGCCGGATTTCGTGTCGCCGTCAATATAGTCAAAGAAAAGAATGCGGATATTTCACGCGGTGCTTTTTTGGTGCCGGCTGGTTATGGTAATTTGTTTAAGGCGGCGACTGTAAAGCTTTCGTTATGCCGTGATTTGGATAAAAATATTAAAAGCGGCCATTCAATAAAGTTTTATTTTTACTCCGCGTGTTATAAGGCGAAATTGAGGCTCCTTGAAGGGACATCGCTTTCGGCAGGAAGCTGCGCATACTGCCAGATTATATTTGAAAAACCTGAATTCGTGGTGCCGTTCGCTAATTTCATAATAAGGCAGCATACCGGCGAGTGCACTCTTGGCGGAGGTTTTATCATAGACTGCTCAGCTATGGTAGTAAAAAATAAAAAGGAAATAGTATCCATATTTTCCGGTATGCCTGCGGGTTCCGATATTGACGCGTTGGCGTTCCGGCCTGGTTATTTAAGGGAAATATTAAAAAAAAATTATTTCATGAAAATTTCCGATGCGGCTTTATATCTGGGAGTCAGGCGTGAGTGCGCAGCAGAAGCTTTAAATGCGGTTACAGGCAGCAATGGTTCGGAATTTTCTGTTATAAATTCTGATTTTGTAACATCGCCGTTTTTAATGGAGAGCGCATGTGAAGTTATAAAAGAGGCGGCTGTTGATTATCTGAAAAAAAATGAAGGTTCGCGTGAAATAGGGCGTCGGGCGCTTTTGGATATTATTTCTGACGTTCGGGAAGAAAACAGGATGTTTTGGGACAGCTTGATTGACATATTGATTGCGAGAAAAATATTCTCTAATTCTGAAAAAGGGCTTGTGCCTGAATTTATTATAAAAAAAATAGATTCTTTGCAAGTAATGACGGATAAAAAAGCCGAAGAAATAAGGAATAAAATTTTGAAAAGTTTTGAACCCGGCGGAAATGCGCTTCCTAAAACGCTCGATGACGTAAAGGCTTTGGTGCCTAAAAACCATTCGCCGGCTTTTAACGCGGCGCTTAAATTCGCCGAAAATCAAAAACAAATTTTTAGAATATTCGATAATTATTATATTTCCAGGGCGCAGTATGATAGCTATATCAAAATTTTATCGGAATTAAGTTCAGATAAAAAGCTTTTCACCGTTATTGATTTTAAAGATAAATCCTGCCTTTCCAGAAAATATGCAATAGGCGTTCTGGAATTTTTTGACAGGCTTGGCGTGACGGTACGGACAGGTAACGAAAGGGAACTTTCCGATAATTTCAGGTTGACATTAACTGCAAAATAATATAAAATAGGCGTATTAAATTATGAAAACTGCAAAAAATAATGAAGTTGAAAAAACGCGGCCATCCGTAAACGCTGTTGAAGATCATGCGGGCGCTGGCAGCGATATTTTCGTTTCGACAAATAAAAAAATTAATATATTGTTTTTGATCAATGATCTTAAAATCGGCGGCGCTGAAAAGATGATGCTTTATTTAGTTTCAGGCCTCGATCTCAGGATTTATAATCCTATTGTCTGCACTCTTTTAGACCGAGGCGAATATCGCGACAGGGTCAGCGGCATGGGATTTAAGTATTATTCACTTGAAATGCAGAGCTATTTCAAGGTGCCGCTGGCGTTATTTAAGCTTTTAAAGATTATAAGCGGCGAAAATATAACGATAATTCATTCATATTTATTTTATTCCGACATAATGGCGAGAATTGCCGGCTGGCTGGGCGGCGTGCCGATAGTCATAACTTCGATGAGAAATATCGATTCGTGGCGCAAGCCGCCGCATATTTTTATCGATTCGCTGACTTATACGCTTTCTTCGGCTATCATATCAAACTCATTGGCTGGCGCAGAAAGACTTGTTAACGTGGAACGCATTCCCGCTTCTAAAATTAAAGTCGTCTATAACGCTATAAAGCTTAATGAGTATAAAAAGCCTGAAAATTATGACAGAAATGTATTCAGAAGCTCGATGGGGCTTTCTGAAAACGATATTGCGATAGTCAAAGTAGCAAGGCTCGAAGAGCAGAAAGACCACCATACACTTTTGAAAGCGGCGCGCTCGCTTTTAAGCCAGATCGAATCAGGCGGCGATTTTGCCGCCGGTAAAACGCTTAAGTTCGTGCTTGTCGGCGACGGCAGGATGGAAAATGAATTGAAAAGCGAAGCGGTTAAACTTGGAATAGACAAAAACGTGATATTTTTAGGCCGACGTATGGATATTAAGGAAATATTGCACGCTTCGGATATTTTTCTTATGACTTCGATTTACGAAGGAATTCCGAACTCGATACTAGAGGCGCAGGCATGCGGATTGCCGGTAATTGCGACAGATGTCGGCGGCGTTTCTGAAATAATTGAAAACAACTATAACGGCTTTTTATGCAAACCTTCCGAAGTTCAAGACATAGCCGACAAGGTGAAGTTTGTTATTTCGTCTTCGGAATTGGCAAAAACTATCGTCGCTAATGCATTTGAGCGCCTCGAACAAAAGTTCTCGCAGAAAAATCTTATAGCCAAAACTACTGCGATATATAAGGATTTGCTGATACAATGCACTTCCGCTGACGTGGTGGATTTTTTTTCGCCGGACGATTTTAAGATGAAACTTAATGTGCTGTATTTTATAACTTCATCTGACACAGGCGGCGCGCAGAAACATCTTGTGGCGCTGGTAAAACATTTTTTGAGAAAAAACCACCAGATAAAAGTTGTCACTTCGCCCGGCGAGCCGATGAACGGAAATTTGAGAAAACTTGGGATAAAGCCTATTATTCTTAATTATCTTCAAAAAAAAATAAATCCGTTTTATGATTTTATAACTTTTTATCAGCTTTCAAGGATTTTGATTGAAAATGATTTTCAGATAATACACTGCCACTCGACTAAAGCGGGAATAATAGGAAGGCTTGCTGCTTTTTTTGCCGGCGTTCCGGTTAAAATATTTACGGCACACGGTTTTGTTTTTCATGAAAACATGAATTTTTTCAAAAGAAGCCTGTGTGTCCTGGCCGAAAAGATCGGCGGCATATTCAGTGATTGTATTATAACAGTTTCGGGAGCGGATTGGAAAAAAGCCGTTAAAAACCATATTGCGCCGCGCCGCAAGTTAAAACTGATTCAAAATGGCATTGAAATCAATGAAATAAATAATTTTTCGGTAAACGTCTCAGACGAAAACAGAAAAAAATGGCGCGGGAAGTATAAGATTTCTGACAACGCTATTATAATCGGAAGTGTCGGCAGGCTCGTCTATGAAAAATCATATGAAACGGCAATAAAGGCATTTAAAAAGGTGTCGGAAAAAAATGAACGCGCGGTTATGCTTATTGCCGGCGGCGGCTATGAGCTTCGAAAGCTTGAAGGTTTGATAAAAAAACTCGGATTGGAATCTAAAGTCGTGCTTACCGGCGAAATTGAAAACATTTACGAGATATATTCGATTATCGACATATTCTTCCTGAGTTCTATAAAGGAAGGCCTGCCTTATTCATTGCTTGAAGCAGGCGCATTCGGGCTATTTTCGGTATGTACCAATGCGGGCGGAATCAGCGATGTCATAAAGACCGGGAAAAACGGGATTTTATGTCAATCAGGCAATGAGGATTCCTTTGTCGATGCGCTCCTGAACTCACTTGATATGCCGGCCGCGCAGCGCGCTCTTATGGGCGGTAATTTAAAAAATACGATAATCGAAAATTTCACTGAAGAAAAAATGGCGTGCGAAGTAGAAAAAACTTATTTCAGGCTTGCCGCTAAAAAAGGTCTGATTAAGAGTGTTTAATTTAAGGCAGATCGTATATATAATTCTCGATGCTATATTTTTGAATCTAGCCACAATAACCACTTTTTATTTGAGATATCGCGGCAACATTCCGCATGTGAATTATCAGGCTTACATGGATATTTCCATGTTTACTACGATTATAGGCATCATTACGATATATTTCAATAATCTTTACGATAATGACCGCAAAAATACATATGTCGATATATTTTACGGCGTTACCAGGTCGGTTCTGGTCGGAACCATAATAATGATAGCTTATATTTTTTATGCCCGTTCTTTCGCTTTTCCGCGTACAGTAATTATTCTGTCTGTCGCGGTTAATATATTTTACCTTTCGTTCTGGCGTTTTTTGGAAAAATTAATAAATAAATATGACGTTACTGAAAAAAATGTGCTTATTGTAGGCACCTCCAGTGAAGGCTTATTGATTAAAAACGATATCGATATGTATTCTTCGAAAAGTTATATAGTCAAAGGATATGTCGATGACAGCCCTGAAAATGGCATCGCCGTCCTTGGCGGACTTAATGAAATAAGCAGGATAATAGAAGATAATGAAATTGATATTGTTATTATCAGCACCGAGAAATTAACTCTTTCGAAACTGATTGAATTTATCTTTAAATGCGATGAGCGCGGCGTGAAAGTGGCTATATTGCCGAATTTGTATGAAATAGTGATAGGTCGCGTGGATATTAAACAGATCGCAGGCATTCCTCTTCTTGAAGTGAATTTCGGCGGACACGATAAATTTTACGCTAAACTGAAGGTTATTATTGATTATTTTTTGGCTGTTGCAGGTTTTATAATATTGATGCCCGTATTTATAACAGTGGCCGTTTTGATAAAATTTGATTCTAAAGGACCGGTCGTTTATACGCAAGTCCGGGTCGGAAGAAACGGCCGGAATTTTAACATTTATAAATTCAGGACGATGGTTCAAAACGCGGAAGCGGAAACCGGTCCGGTTATATCAAGCAATGAAGATTCACGTGTTACAAAAATCGGAAGAATATTAAGAAAATTGCATATCGACGAATTTCCTCAATTGATTAATGTTTTGAAGGGTGAAATGAGCTTCGTCGGGCCGCGGCCAGAAAGGCCGCATTTTGTGGAACGCTTCTGCAAAAGACTGCCGGTTTATTCAAAACGGTTTCTTGTAAAACCAGGTATTACCGGGCTGGCACAGGTTCACGGCCGCTACGATTCGAATTTCGAACATAAGCTCCGTTACGATTTAGCGTATATCAATAATATGAATTTTCTGCTTGATATTAAGATCATAATTTTGACAATTTATTCGAGTTTCCTTGGCGGGAAATGAAGAAACAAAAATTTATTTTTATATAAACAAGGTGAAATGAAATGTTAAAAAAAATAATGAAGTTATTTAAAGGCGGCGAAGCCGAAGAAAAAGCGCCTGAAAAAAATAACGAAACTATGGAATCTGAAAAAGATTCAGGAATTAATGAAACTTCCTCGACTGTTCAAAATAGCGAGTTAACGGAAAAATCT
Source organism: Candidatus Wallbacteria bacterium (assembly GCA_041441465.1). GTDB lineage: Bacteria > Muiribacteriota > UBA9980 > UBA9980 > UBA9980 > JASDSY01. The sequence goes on along the minus strand of JASDSY010000026.1, from coordinate 287,957 downwards.
TCAAGCGAAGATAATGAAGGCGTGCTCGATAACGCTGTTTCGTCTTGCTCCGATGAATTTGAAAGTGTCGATGCCGGCGGTGGCGCAGAATTTAAAGTCCATGAGACTGTTCTTTCAAATACCACAAGCATCGTTGAGGCTGATGCCGCAAGCGACAAAGGACTCGAATTCCAGGAAAAGATATCACAAAAATCATGGTTTTCCAGATTAGCCGAGAGGCTTGTAAAGACGAAGAACAATTTTTCGAGGAAACTCGGCGAGCTTTTCGGCGACAGAATGGCCATAACTCCCGAAGTCATAGAGCGCCTCGAAGAAATATTAATAGAAGCCGATATAGGCGTTAAGACGACTCAGAAAATCATTCAGAAATTGGATGAAAAACTTGAAACAATTAAAATTCAAAGTATGGATGATTTGAAAAACGTCCTGAAAGATATAATGACTGAACTTGTGAGTCACGGCGATACGAAGCTCAATCTCGACAATAAGCTTTCGGTTATGCTTGTAATAGGCGTAAACGGCGTCGGTAAAACTACTACCATAGGAAAAATAGCCTCCAATCTTACTGCTCAGGGGAAAAAGGCCATGATAGTCGCGGCCGATACATTCAGGGCAGGCGCCATCGAGCAGGCGGAAATCTGGGCTAAGCGTGTCGGAATCCCGGTTGTCAAAGCGCAGCCTAATTCCGATCCGGCGGCTGTCGTATACGACGCTATTCAGGCTGCTAAAGCACGCAGTACAGATGTTTTAATAGTAGACACGGCAGGCAGGCTGCATACTAAATTTAACCTTATGGAAGAATTGAAAAAGATAAACAAGATCCTTGCGCGTGAAATTCCCGGCGCGCCGCATGAAGTGCTTCAGGTTCTCGACGGAGCTATGGGCCAGAATGCCCTTTTTCAGGCTAAAACTTTTAACGAGGCGATAGGGGTTACCGGTATTGCGATAACCAAGCTTGACGGAACCGCTAAAGGCGGTATAGTGATTTCAATATGCGATGAACTTAAGATACCGATAAAACTTATAGGTATCGGCGAAGGGATCGATGATTTAAAGGAATTTAACGGCGCGGATTTTATAAAGGCGATATTTGAGTAAATTTTAAGGGATCCGGTGATATTTATGAACAAAGAATCGATGCTTAAGATAATAAAAGATCAGTCGCTTGCTCGTAAAAAAAAGCTCGCTGACGCGCTTTCGGAAATTGCGACGGACGAAGCGATAGACGGAATTTATCAACTGCTTTCAGATAAGTCTGAATTCGTTGTGCTTTTTGCGCTCGAAGCTTTGAACCGGCTGGCTTGCGAAGGATTTGACATAAACATAAAATATGCCGTCGATGCCTATCACGCGTTCGGCGATAAGGACTCTATAAAAATGGCATGTGCGAAGCTTCTTGGAAACTCCTCGAATTCAATTGCCATAAAAACGCTTGTCGAGATGTTGAAAGACATGACGCCCGGCGTGCGTCATTACGCGGTTGAGTCTCTTACAAAATTCGGCCTTTCTCCGACGCTTGCGCTTGTCAATCTCTTTACCGAAGAATATGTCGAATGGCCCACTCGCGAGGCTGCCGCGCTCGCGCTCACTTTTTTATCGACGCTTAAAGGCTCGGAGGTAGAGGTTACTTTGAAAAATGTCCTTACCGTTAAATCTGAAAATGTTCAGTTTTCGGTTGTGCGTTCGTTGAAGGAAATTGGCAATCCGGTGTTAGCTAATAAAATCAGGGAGTTTTTAAAGATCGAGACCCTCGAGGACCGCTATGAAATAAGGAAAATGATAAAGAGCATTTCCAAGAAAGAGGAAATGGAGCAGCTAATAAAGCAGCTTACGCTGATCAATCAGCAAATTTGCCTTGACCTTGTCATGGCTCTCAAATCGTCTAAAAAATATGATGAATCACAGGACCCTATTACGAAAATTATTAAAAATTGCGATGATAAAAGGGCGAAAGCTATTATTATAAGGATCGTCGGTATATCCAGGGCGAAATATGCTTTAAACATCATTGCGGAAAGCGTTAAAGATCCTGATAAAAGGGTTCGCGCTAACGCAGTCGAGTCGCTGGCCGAGCTTGGCGATGAAAACGTTATCGAAGTTATAAAGCCGGCGCTCAACGATTTTGATAACAGGGTTAAAGCGAATGCGGCAAAAGGTTTATGGAAACTTGGTGGCGCCAGGTCGCTCCAGATTTTACGCGAAATGATTTCTGATAAAGATAAATGGATGCGGGCTTCGGCGGCTTATGCTCTCGGCGAAATCGGGGTTATACAGGTTGTCGAGATATTGCAGCTTGCTGTCAACGACTCGGATAATGATGTCCGCGTTAACGTCATAAAGTCGCTTGGAAAAATCGCCGATAGAACTTCGATTGAAACCATATCTGAGGTTATGAAAAACAAAAGCGAAGATTGGGGCGTGCGGAAGTGCGCCATAATAACGCTCGCAAAGTGCCTCAATGAAGATGCGTGCGAAGTATTGATGCTGGAAAAAGAAAATAAGCAGGAAACGGATTTATATAGGGAAACAATTAAGGTTGTTCTTGAAGAAATTGAGCAGACTAATGCGGAATTACTAAAATCAGTAGAACGAAAGATTGTTGAAACGCGCCAGGCGGAAGCCGATAAAAAATCTTTACAGGCGTTAAACGATGAAGACGGCTCTCAGACCGGCCATGGAGATGAAAGTAATGCATAAATCGTTAATTAAGCACGGGGTAAATATTTCAGCAGTAAAATTTTTTTTGCTTTTATTCGTGGTTATAGGTATTTTGGGGTTTAATTCGAATCTATATGCTGTCGATTATACGATCTATTCTAAAAGATCCGGCTATCTTGAACTGCTCGGAAAAACCATACCTTCGGATTATGTGCAAACAATTGCGCCTGATCTTGACTCTCCTGACTCGGTTTTTATCGGCACAAATGACGGCATGGTGAGGTATAACGGGAAAATGTTCAGGACCTATGGCAGCGATACCGGCATGTACAAGGAAGGTCCTGTAGGAAAGTCTATTAACTCGATAGTTTCCGGTACGAATGAAATATGGATCGCTACAGATACAGGTTTTTCGAGATTGAATAAAATCACAGGAATGTGGCAGCACTTTACAAGCACCGAAAAATTTAAGATGCCGACCGATATGATACAGTGCATGCATTATATGCCGCCGGTTTTGTATCTCGGCACTTGGGGCGAGGGCGTGGTTGCATTTGATACAAAATTATTGAAAATAAAAAATTACGGCACTAAGGATGGAATTGACGCTAAATATATATCTTCGATAGCGCGTGACGACTTAAACGGCGTATTCTGGGTCGGAACGTATGACCGGGGGCTCTATTCTTTCAGCGGCGAGAATTTTAAAAATTATAATTCGAAATATTCAGACCTTAATACTGATAAAATCAATTGTCTTGCATTTAGTTCGGGCAAACTATATATCGGCACTCCTCAGGGACTCGTCATATTTGACGGGAGTAAGTTTAAGACCTATACGCAGAAAAACGGACTGCCGTCTGATGTTATACTTTGTTTGAAAATTGACGGATTTGATGTTTTCGTCGGGACCGATAACGGGTTATGTAAAATTACAGGCGAAAATATAACACATATTTCGGTTACTAATCCTGTAGCCGGCAAGAAACCTCTCAGGATAACGTGCATCGAAACACTAAAAGATAAAATTTATGCCGGCACCCAGCATTTCGGGCTTATTGAGATAAACAAATAATAATTAATCAGTTAAATTGTATTAAAAAGGAATATATGAAAAACGGATTTTTTGGAAAGAAATTTTATTATCTGGAAAATCAAAATAAAAAAAAGCCGTTGCGAATTAATTATAATTTTAAATGTAATTATTTATCGTGTTTTTTGTTTTTCGTTTCCTTATGGATTTATTTTGCCGGTTTTAACGTCTGCAAGGTTTTTGCTTCGCCGGATTGCCACACCGAAGGCCTTTTAAAATTTAACATTATTAATTTAAAAGAATCCTGCGACACTGTTTTTTTTCCCGGCCGGCAGTCTAATTCTTCGGCTGCGCCCGATAAATACGATTCGATGTTTTCTGTATGCGCGCCGCTTTTTTTCGAGCTTTCTGAAAAATATCATTTATACCCGCTGGATACGCAAACCGGGCAAAATAACGATTCCGGAATTCAAAAATATATGGCCAAAGCGCCTAATATAAACTTAAAATTTGTAATTACATGTATTATGTCTCATTTTTTTAATCCGTTGGATTGCGCCGTTTATGATGCTTTTTCTAATGCAGTTTCTTTTTATCCGCTGAACAAAAAAATTCAAAGCGAAATTAAAATCGAGAAGCTTCCGGTGTTTATAACTTTTTTAGATTCGTCATTCCGCTGCGGCCATTGCTTGCTCTACGGATCGGCAGGCAGCGGAGATTACGAGGTTTATTTTGTTAACGATCCATTTTTAGGGATGAACGGATATTCCGACATGTATTTGAAAGTTATATGTTACGATAAAAGCGGCATGGATTTTAAATTGCTCGAAATTATCAATAAAAAAGTCACGGCCCGTAAACTATTGTTAGTGGCCTGGCATCCGGTTTCATGGTATTTTAAATCGCTAGACCAGTTTGAAAAATTGCGCGAGGGATCTTTTGGAATCGAAAATGCATATGATTATTTAAAACTGCTTATCGAAAAAAAAATAATCGGAGAGCCTGCAAAGTTAAAAAAATACAGGATTTATAATTTTTTGCCGCAGTCGCGCCAGAACGCTCTTATAAATTTAATTCAAGCGGTAAAAAAAGCGATTGTCGATCCTGAACTTGCTCCATATATTAATACTTTTGATAGTTCACTCGGGTCTTTGCAGGTTAATATGGCGCAAAAAAATAAAATAGCGCAGGAAAAACTCGTTTTAAAAAAATTCAACGCTTTTGACGAGAGGTTCGAGAAATTAAAGATAGATATGAAGCCCAGGCATGAATTCGACTTCATTTTTAGAAAAGTGCAGCTAAAGAATTAAGATATTTTTATGATTATTAAGTTGAAATTTGATTGGCGGATGAAATTATGAATAATAATTCAAATAACGGCGTGCATGACAAACCGAAGCATAGCGGCGACAGGCATGCGAAAAATAATAATGTTAATGATGACCAGGCTTTGCCGCTTCAGGGCGGCAGGGTTATTGCTGAAAATACTCAAGAAATTTGCTGTTTGAGCGACGTTTATCGTTCCGAAGTAGAGTTTTTAAAAGCCTTTGCGCATAATCCAGATGCCGCCGGCCTGTACTGTGTCAGTATGGCTCTTATGCCGTCGAACTTTTACGCTTCGCCGGCTACTAAGTTTATATTTTCGGCATTTTATTCACTTTATTGCGAGAATAAATCGGTTAATTATCAAAACTCCAGGGAATTTCTCGGCGCCCAGAAGTATTCGAATAAAACGAAGCTTGATTATGCAGGCGAATTGCTTGAAGATATATTCAATCTTTCCGGAATTGCCGGCGAACGTCCGATTGAAATCGATATCAAGTCTCTAGTTTATAAAATAAAAGAAAACAGTTTTAAGGCCGAGGCTAAAAAAATTCTTTCTGCTTCGATTAATAAGCTCAATCAGGAAAACAGCGATTACATCAACACTATAAAAAAATGCTCAGATACTCTTATTTCGCTTATAGAATCAAGCAGCCCGCATGCGCAGATTAATTATGAACCTGACCCCGCGGCGATGAACTTGAAAATAGAACTTGAAACGTTAAAATCGAATAAAAAATTATCGGGGCTCGATACCGGTTTTCCGCTTTTAAATACGGCTATCAGCGGTATTGAAAGAGAGCTTTATTTGATCGGCGGCGCTTCGTCTATGGGAAAAACCACTTTCATCACTTACCTGACATACCAGCTTCTGACTTTAAATTCCGATTTGAATATAGTTTTCTTTTCGCTTGACCAATCCCAGAAAGATATTCTTACAAAATTTATTTCCGCGGCGTCCGGTGTTCCTGTAAAATATATTAAATGCCCTTCGCCCCGTAATGACGCGTATGATAAAAACAAAAAAGAAGCAATTAAACTGGTTTCTGAATTTGTGAAAAGGCTCAGGATAATCGATGAATCGTACGGCGATATAAATATAAAAGACTTCAAACACATAGTTCGTAAATTTAAAATTGAATTCGGCCAAAAGCCTTTATTGATAATTGCTGATACTATTTCAGCCATAAAACCGTGCCATCGTTATGAAGATAAAATTATGGAAGTAAGCGACATAATAGCCGAGCTTAAAACGCTTGTAAGGTCCGAGGATATATCCATGATCGGGACTTATAACCTCGAATCTAAGGCGGAAATAGTACGGCCGCGCCGTGAAGACATAATTAAAGTACCGGCGTTTGTGTATGAGCCTTATGTCACGATGACAATTTATTCGGATTTTATATTAAATTTTGAGACTCCGTTTCTTGAATGGGAATGGGGCTCATCGGACATGATGGTTCCGATCGTCGAAATTGACATTGTAAAAAGTAAGATGACAGGTTTTAAAGGCAGGCTGTTTTACCGGTATTATGATTCGGCGGCGATATTCAAAGAATGTGTTGACGCCGAGAATGAAAATTACCGCGCGATGATAGAAAACCTTACTTATTATCATCAGAAACGCGGTAATCAGCCTATCCCGCCTCTGGCGCCGCCCGCGCCGACAATGCCGATTAATGCGCAGCCTAAAGACGGCAAGCCGCCGGGAGGCGACAATGCCGGAAATAGCGGAAAACAGGCGGGATATAAGGCACCGAATAAAAACGAGGAAGAAATAATATAGCGTCGTTTATCCGAATTTATGCCCGGTCAAAATTAAGGTTATATAAGGTTTTATTGACAAAAATTGTTAGTTATGATATAATTATCCAATACTTGACAAAAAATTGAGTACATGAGAGAGGCATATGCTTCAGGTGCCGTACTGTATGTGGGAAGGCGCTGAAATTTTTATTGGCAATATCACGAGGAGATGAATTGGGATGGGAACAACCGAGAACGAAAAAAAACATGTTGATGGCAATGAAATAACAACTATGGACCAGGTAATGGCTACAATGGACGCGGCTAAGGCTTCCGGAAAGCATGCGGTTATCGAACGCGGCAATATCGTTGACGGCACTGTAATAAAAATATCGAACGATCATGTTTTTGTAAATGTGGGTTACAAATCAGACAGCGGGATACCGATGCAGGAATTCCGTGACCTTGGCGAAGATCCTAAGATAGGCAGCGTAGTCACCGTTATGATAACCAAATCGCAGGATTTAGAAGATAACATAACGATAAGCAGAAAAAGGGCGGCGCAGAAAATATCCTGGGACAAGATAATGAATGACCAGAATACAGGCCACTCGATAAAAGCTAAAGTTGTTAGGATGCTTAAAAATAATAGATATGAGGTTGTTTATGAAGGCATAAGCTGTGTTGTTCCAGCTTCGCAATTGATGAATCGTCGTGATAATCTTAAACCTGAAGAATATCTTGACAAGACTTTTGAATTTAAAGTCGTTGAAATAAATAAGATTAAAAGATACCTTAAACTTTCAAGGCGCGCGCTTTTGGAAGAAATAGCAAACGTCAAGCTTGACGAAATATTCGGCAAGCATCACGAAGGCGATACGATTGACGGAACAGTAAAAAGCCTTACCGAATATGGCGCGTTTATCGACATCGGCGGCATCGACGGTCTTTTACATATTACCGATATGTCATACGGCCACGTTTCAAATCCTGCCGATGTGGTTTCGACAGGCCAGAAAATCACATGCAAAATACTTAAATTAGACCGCAATACAAAGAAAATAAGCCTCGGCTTAAAGCAGCTTAACCCTAATCCGTGGGATCTGGCCGCTGAAAAATACAAAGTCGGAACGGTTTGTGAAGGCGTAGTTAAAAATCTCGCTGAATACGGCGCGTTTTTAACGCTGGAACCCGGTATTGACGGCCTTATCCATGTCAGCGACATATCGTGGACACAGCGCGGTAAGGTTTCGGATATGATAAAAGTCGGCGAAAAGATTAAAGTAAAAGTAATTGAATTTAATCTTGCTGATAAAAAGATAAAACTTGGAATCAAGCAGCTTACAGAAGATCCGTGGGCTAAAATCGCTTCATCTTACGCGGAAAACACTATAGCTACCGGCAAAGTTAAAGCGATAAACGATTCGGGCGTCATAGTCGAGCTGGAGCCGAATGTTGAAGCTTTTATGCATATTTCCGACCTTTCATGGTCGAAAAAAGTCAATCATCCTTCAGAATTAGTTAAAATAGGCCAGAGCGTAGAAGTTAAGATTCTGAAAATGGATGTTGCGGCGAGAAGAATTAAAGTCGGCAAAAAGCAGATCACTCCTGATCCTTGGACGCTTGTAGCCGGAAAATACGCTATAGGCGAAGTTTTTGAGGGCAAAATCACTAATCTTACTAAATTCGGCGCTTTCGTCGAACTCGAACCCGGCATTGAAGGCTTGATTCATATTTCCGACCTTTCATGGACAAAAAATATAGGGCACGCAAACGAGATATTAAAATCCGGCGAAAAAGTAAAAGTGAAAATAATGGAAATCAATGCAGAAGACAAAAAAATCGCGCTTGGCTATAAGCAGCTTTTGAGCGATCCGTGGGCGGGCATTGAAGAAAAATATAAAGTCGGCGATATTGTCGAAGGTTTGATTACTCATTTCGCGAAATTCGGCGCATTTATCGAGCTTGAACCCGGCGTTGAAGGACTTTTACACACTTCTGACATCTGCTGGAACAAAAAATACAATGATCCGGCCGAAGTTTTAAAAGCCGGCGAAAAAATTAAAATTCGTATTTTAAATGTCGATAAAGACGGCAAAAAAGTAAGCCTTGGTTTAAAACAGCTGACAGTGGATCCTTTGATGGCATATAAAGAAAAAATGGATAACGGCGAACAGGTTGAAGGCAAGGTAAAAAGCATTCAGGAATACGGTGCGTTTATTGAATTAGAAGACGGAATTGAAGGTCTTATTCACATATCGCAGCTTGCCGATGAACGTGTTGACAGGGTTGAAAATGTCGTTAAAGTCGGCGAAACCGTTAAAGTTAAAATCGTTGACATAAACCTTACTGAACGCAAGATAAAACTTTCAATGCGTACAAAAACAGAGGAAGAAGCTCCTGCGGCTAAAGTGACTGTAAACCAGATAAATCAGCAGGGCGCCGAAGATTTTAAAAACTCAGCAATGGCTGATGCTTTTAAAAGCGCAGGCTTAAAAAAATAATTTTGAAAAGTAGGGAACGTCAAAACTTTTCGTTCCCTATTTTTTAGCGAATGTCATTAGCATATTTTATGCTTTGTGAGATCTTTAATAATTTATAATAACGAGTATCAAGTAACAAGTATTGTCTGGTAGGGTAATTTACGGTAGGCCTGGTAAAATAAATATAAATATAATTGGCAGGGTATGGAAAAAAGGTAAATTAAGCTGCGTAATTTGCGGCTTATTTGTATGTAGAAAGACACAAAAAAACAAACTTTATTTCTATCTGGAGGAATTTATTTATGACAATTAAAGTTGGTATCAATGGTTTTGGACGTATCGGAAGAAATTTTTTCCGCTCATGCATTAATCACAAAGACATCGAAATAGTAGCGGTAAACGACCTTACAAACGCGAAAACTCTCGCGCACCTTTTGAAATATGACTCGATACTTGGAACATTTAATGCTGAAGTTTCAAGCACCGAAGATTCGATAATCGTAAACGGCAAAGCTGTAAAAGTTCTTGCAGTAAAAGACCCTAAAGAACTTCCTTGGGGCAGCCTCGGCGTAGAATACGTCGTAGAATCGACAGGCTTATTCACTGACAAAGAAAAAGCGAAAGCTCACATGGACGCCGGCGCTAAAAAAGTCATCATTTCGGCTCCAGCCAAAAACGAAGACATAACAATAGTTATGGGCGTTAACCACGATAAATACGATCCTGCAAAACATCACGTAATTTCAAACGCTTCATGCACGACAAACTGCCTTGCGCCTGTCGCAAAAGTTTTAATGGATAATTTCGGCTTAGAATACGGCTTAATGACAACAATTCACTCATATACAAACGATCAGGCTATACTCGACCTTCCTCACAGAAAAGGCGACTTAAGAAGATCAAGAGCTGCCGCTTTATCGATGATTCCGACAACAACCGGCGCGGCTAAGGCTATAGCGCTCGTTATCCCTGAATTGAAAGGTAAAATGGACGGCTATGCTATGCGCGTTCCTACACCTGATGTTTCAGTAGTCGACCTCGTATGCATGCTCAAAAAAGACGTTACTAAAGAAGAAGTTAACGCCGCAATGAAAAAAGCAGCGGAAACAAACTTAAAGGGCGTTCTCGAATACGAGGAAAAAGAACTCGTTTCACGCGATTTCTATATGAATGAACACTCGTCGATATTTGATGCGACCCTTACTTACGTAACCGGCGGAAGAATGGTTAAAATCAATTCATGGTATGATAACGAATGGGGTTATTCATGCAGAGTACGCGACCTCATAAAATATATGAACAGCAAAAAATAGTTAAATAAATTGTATAAAAAACCAGATTATCTTTGGATAGTCTGGTTTTTTTTACATTAACGCTTATTATTTATTTGATTTTTACTTTATTTTTAATGCGGAGGTTTTTTTAATGAATAAATTCACTATTGAAGATATAGATTTTAACAGTCACAGTGCGCTTGTGCGCGTTGATTTCAACGTTCCTATAAAAAACGGCAAGATAACGGACGACACAAGAATAAGAGCAACTCTTCCTACGCTTAATTATCTTTTAAAGGACGGCGCCAAGGTGATTTTAATGTCGCATCTTGGCAAGGCGAAAGGCGCGCCGGATCCTCAGTACAGCTTAAAACCAGTAGCGGAAAGACTTTCAGAGCTTCTGAAGACCGTTAAAGTAAAATTCGCCGAAGATTGCATTGGTGAGAAAGTTCGTCAAATGGCGGAAGAATTAAAGCCGGGCGAAATATTACTGCTTGAAAATCTGAGATTTCATAAAGGCGAAGAAGCTAACGATCCTAAGTTTGCAGAAGAACTTGCGCAGCTCGGCGAAGTATATGTGAATGACGCTTTCGGAACGGCGCACCGCGCGCACGCTTCCACGGAAGGCGTTACTAAATTTATGGAAATCGCCGTTGCCGGCTATCTTATGGAAAAAGAAATCGCTGCTATCGGCGGCGCTCTTTCAAACCCTGAAAGGCCTTTTTACGCGCTCGTAGGCGGCGCCAAAGTATCGTCTAAGATCGACGTTTTGGAAAATCTTTTGAAAATTGTCGATAAACTTATAATCGGCGGCGGCATGGCATTTACCTTCCTGAAAGCTCAGGGCTTGAATGTCGGCAAATCGCTTGTCGAAGATGATAAAATTGAAGTTGCCAAAGAGATACTTAAAAAAGCTAAAGACTCGAAAAAAGAGATTATTTTGCCTGTCGACGCTTTAATCGCCGCAGAAATGAAGGAAGACGCCGAGGCTAAAATCGTTGAAATTAATGAGATTCCTTCAGATATGGCAGGTTTTGACCTTGGTCCGAAATCGATAGAAAATTTCAAGGCAGTTTTAAAAGATGCTAAAACAGTTATCTGGAATGGACCTATGGGCGTATTCGAAATAGATAAATTCGCTAAAGGTACGATTGAGGTCGCTAAACTTCTTGCAGAATTAAAAGGCAAGGCAATGACTATTGTCGGCGGCGGCGATTCGGTTGCTGCTGTTGAAAAAGCAGGAGTTGCCGATAAAATGGGCCACGTATCTACCGGCGGCGGCGCTTCTCTTGAATTTATGGAAGGCAAGGTCCTTCCGGGCGTTAATGCTCTTACAGATAAAACCGGCGGTTGCTGCTGCTGCAGCGAATGCGGCGACGGCGGCTGCCACTAAAATAGACGTTAATGAAAGGAATTAATGATAAATATGAGAAAAAGAATGCCGATTTTCGCGGCTAACTGGAAAATGTACAAGACATTTGCTGAAACTGCCAAATTTATTGATGAGCTTAAGGCTAACTTTAAAAGCTTTGACCCGAAAAAAGTAGAAGCTGTTATTTGCCCGCCTTTTACGTCGTTGTTTAAAGCGTCTGAAAAATTATTCGGCACTAAGTTTGAGCTTGGCGCTCAGAATATGAATTTTGAAAAAGAAGGCGCGTTTACCGGCGAGATCGCCCCGGCAATGCTTCTGGAATTTGGGGTAAAATATGTCATTATAGGGCATTCAGAACGCCGCGCTTACTATAACGAAACGGATGAAACCGTTAATAAAAAGCTTAAATTTGCTATCGCTAACGGGCTTATCCCGATACTTTGCGTCGGCGAGACACTTCAGGAACGTGAAGCCGGACATACGCAGCAGAAAGTGGCGAATCAGATAAAAGCCGATTTTGCAGGAATAAGCGAAGCCGATGCTGAAAAAATAGTAATAGCTTATGAGCCGATATGGGCTATCGGCACCGGAAAAAACGCGACTAAAGACGATGCAGTAAGCGTTATTAACACTATCCGCCAGGAAATGGCTAAAACATATTCAAAACCGCTTTCGGAAAAGATAAGAATCCAGTATGGCGGTTCAGTTAAGCCGGAAAATATAAAGGAATATATGGCTGATGAAACGATTGACGGCGCTCTTATCGGCGGCGCGGCTTTAGATCCGGCCAAATTTATAAAAATTTGCGAGTCCGTTCTCTAATATAAAATAAAAAATCATATCTTTCCCTGAGAAATAAAAGAAGCGAAAAATGGTATTCAATCCATATTTCGCTTCTTTTTGGTATAAGGTATAATTTTTAATAAATGTGCGTTGTAAAATTATATTCTTTTATGAAGCGTGAAAATTAAATAGAACGTGAATTTTTCTGACAAACATAAAAATACAACAAAAATTAGTAAATTATTATATACTAAATAAAAATTAAATAGTTTTCATAGCAGCAGCAGTACTTTTGATATATTTTTTATTTATTTGAAAGGGTTTTTGAATAATTAAATAAATAATTTTTCTAAAAAATAAAATCAGGCCGCGGCGCGAAGCACACGGCCTGATTTTTTATAAAAAGAACAGGAGCGGTTTTTAAGTCCGCTCCTGTTTTTTATTTAGTATGGATTATTTTAAGTTGCGTTTGATTGAGTCGATGAATTTGAAGAAATCAACTTCGTTAGCATTCAAACCATTTTTGTATATGTAGTTGCTTGCTAAGTGTGTTCCGAAGATTGCACGGAGGTAGTTCTGTGGAACTCTCTTCAATATTGTGTCAAGGCCGATTTCTTTGATAAGAACTTTCGGGCAGTGATTTTCAATTGCGTATCTCCAGATTTTTTCATCTTCATAGAGTGACGATTCGCGGAGCGAGTCTGTGATCTGGTTGATCTTGTTGCTCAATACGTCGCTCAATATCGCCATAGGAGTTTTGGTTTTCTGGTTTTCAGCCCACATAGCTTCGAATTCGAGGTGAGCGTTCAATTTGATTTTTTCAATGATTTCGCCGATGTATGTCATTCTGAATTTTTTCTCTTTTTCTTTGTCAGCGTTTTCGACAATCATCCATTCTTTGTACTGTTCGTCTGTCATAGCGAGTGAAGCGAGAACTTCGAACGACGATGATGTAACTCCGCCTTTGTTTGCTGAAGCGTCTTTTACAAGTGAAACGCCTTTTTCTTCTAATCTCAAACGAGCTTCCTGGGTGATGAAGAGGTTAGCGCCTTCTGAGATATATTTCCAGCGCGGTACGCCATTTTCGTCAAGCAGCTGATTATAGTTATTGATGTTTATCGCTTTTGGACGACCGCCGCACGGAACGAAGAGATCTGCTTTAGCGTATTTTGTGAGGTGGAATATATTTCTGAATGTTTCGCCGTTAGCTATTACTTCACCGTTAGGAAGTTTTACGTCTTTTTCTTCGATCAATACTCTGAAACCTTCTTTCGAAAGTTTTGCAGTATCGAAGTGGTTGATCATCTTGCGGCCTTTAGCTAATTTTACGAGTTCTTCGCGATTTAAGCCTTTTGGATCGTAAATTACGCCTGAACCGTCAACTATTGCAGTTGTTTTGTCTTTCGATATTAATATTTCGTTGCTGCCAAGGTCGCCGTCTGGACCGCCTGTCTGAAATTTCGTTATTGTTTCTTCTTTTACGCCGGCTTTAGCGAGTATGTGCATAGCCATTTCATGAACGCCTATTGTCGTCATGCCGTAACGGTCGTGAGGTATACCGCCGATCGAGAGCGGTTTGCCTGTCGTGAACCCTTTCCAGAATTTGTAACCGCGTTCGTGAGCGCGCTGGCATGCCCATTCCATAACGTCAGCTGTGTTTTCATCCGGTCCGAGGAAGAGGATTTCCTGCTGGCCGTAGTAGTCGACTATTTCTTCTGTAGGCATTAAAAGGTCTAAGAGACCGTCGATGTATTTTTTGAATGCAGGTTCAGCTTTGCTCTGTGAAGCCCAGTTCAATAATACTGTGCCTTTTGAACCGCCTTCAGGGATGTCTTTGTTTTTTCTCTGCTGTGTGTGCGCGAGGTTATAGTTTTCGTCGAATATAAAGTCTGCTTTGAATTCGAAATCTTCTTCGGTTCTTGATTTTACAAGACGAATACCGCCGCGTGCGATGTCTCTGAAACGGATGTGATAGCCTATGAATTCTTTGCCGTTTACGAAGAACAACCCGAACGGTGTGTCAACATAGTCGACTTTATTTAAGAAATTAGGGTCGAGTCTGTATGAAAGGCTTACTTTTTCTGTTTTGTAGAAGTTGGTTTTCAATACGAAGTTTGTGAAAGCTACGAATGAACCGAGGATTGTTGCATCAACATCATTTTTAGCTTCTGTTTTTATCATATCTGTAACTTTTTTGATCGCTTTTTCGTAATTTCTTTTCTTTATTTCAGGATTGAATTTTTCGTTAAACGCTTTGTAAGCTGTTTTTACGAATTCAGGATGGCACATAATTACATCGTTGATTTTAGCGCGTGTAAATGTGTCTTTTACGAGGTTTGTTTTCATCGTTCCGAGCATGCCGAGCAATTCAGGCTGATCTTTCAATGCTTTTGAAAGGGCGATGTATTCCTGGTTTAATGTGGTGAGGAACTGATGAGCGAATTCTGAATTTGAAACAGCAAAAAGTGTTTCCTGAGCGTTTAATATGTTTCTTGTGAATAATTTAGCGATAGGTGTTTTAGGAAGGATAGCGACTAACGTGATATCTTCTTTTATGTTGTCGAGAACTTCTTTATCGCTGATTTTGTTGATATAGAAGCTGTATATTGTTTTGCCGTTAGCGAATGGTGTAACATATTTGCGGTTTGTATAAAGTCCGTATGTTGACAATACATCTGAGAATTTTGAGATGAATGTGTCGTCTGAATCTGAGTTTAAAACGACGATAATGTTTGTTTCGCCTTCAGCTTCTTTGATTTTTACATATGGAGCTTCCATTTTTACCGAAGCTTTCCATGCTTCTTCGTAGCGTTTGTTTGTTTCAGGCAATGCTGATTCGAAGAATTTAACTTCGCATGCGTTTGAATATGTGTTGTATTCTTTAACGTTTTTCTTGAATTCAGGTGTATATATAAAATAAATTCTTAAGTGTGATTTCTGGTTTCTAACTCCAGGTGTTCTGTAGCATTCTAATCTGTATGTATTGTATTTTTTTTCAAATGCCCTTTCAACTTCAACTGATTTTTCAGGATAATCGTCAACCAAGTAAACGGCGCGGTCAGCCTGTTCGGTTTTTAAGTTAACATCGACATTGTCCTGCGGGAAATTTTGAGCTATTATTTCAGCTGCTTTTATTGATTCGATATGTTTTGCGATTTCTTCGACTGGTGTTGAATTGAAATAATACTCGTGAAGGCCGAGTTCATTTAAATACCAGTCCATTGATTTGCGAATTACATCGTGTGAAAGATTTGATTTTTCTGTGAGAATTTTTTCGATTTGTTCGATTTCTTTTAATCCGAGTTTCGCTTTGGAAGCGATTTCTTTTAATTCAGGTACGTGATTGTTTT
Organism: Candidatus Wallbacteria bacterium; assembly: GCA_041441465.1. GTDB lineage: Bacteria > Muiribacteriota > UBA9980 > UBA9980 > UBA9980 > JASDSY01. Next base: position 271,935 of record JASDSY010000026.1, on the reverse strand, counting down.
TTGTAGAGGTTTTTGGTGATGTTGCCATAATTTCCCCCGTATTTTATTTTGTTAAAAGTATCAGCCAGCCCTGTCTTTCTATACTTCCTACCCCATAAGGTTGGCCTCGTTGTTAAAAGTCAGTGATATTATACCAAAAAAAATTTAAAGTTGGTATGATTTTTCAAAATATTTTCAATTTTTTTTTATATCGTAGCAAAATGGAGCATATCCAATTTTAAACGCTAAAAAATGATATAATAAGCATTAAAAAGCATTACAGGTTAATTAGCGAGTAATTTACTGAAACATCAGTTTAAAGATGTCACAAAAAGGCAAGAGATTTTTAAAGTTCTATTGACTTGCAACCTCGTTTTACTTAAATAGTATGCCTTTGATAAGCGAGTTTTTATCGTTTAATTCCCTTATCTGTTCCATTAATTCCGGCAAATATTTTGTGAAAACTATTACCTGCGGTTTGGATAATTTTTTTGAAATTTCAATGCTCTGGTCTAATATCTCAATTAAGTTGGCTTTTTCGTATGATATGAATATTCCGTCGAGGCGTGTCCCCCACTGCTTGAAATCGCATAAACGAGTATCGTATCTGGCCATGTAATATTCGCCGTCGCATATTGCGTAAAACGGTATTTTCTTTTTCATCAGCCGCTCTCTTATCTTCAGGACGAAATCGCCGAGCCTTGATATGGCGAATTTTTTTAAAAACTCTTCCTGCTCCTCGGTTAATGATAACATGTTAAATTTAGTGTTAATTTCGAATTCTTTTATAATGTTATCTCCGAAAATAAAATGCGTTCGGATATCTTTGGGATTTTGGCCGTTTTCGGGATATTTAAGGTTGTTGATTATTATTCCGTCGAAATATTCGCTGTCAGCGACTGTATCTATATAATCAAGAATTATCGATTCTACTGCGGGATTGGTGAAATCTACGAAATAAAGGCCCGGTTTGACGCTGTTTGAATACTGGCCGAATGCGTTTTTCATGAAATAATCTTTTTTGTTTTTAAAAAATGTTTCTCCAAAGTTGAAAATATCTATTAAAGCATACTTTTTCATGTGGCGTGACCCGGTTTCCTGTTTGAGCCATTCGAGGATTTTTTTCGTGTTTTTTCCTTCCTTGAGTTCGAAATAGTTATATGGCACGAGCGTTTTTCCGTCGGCAAAAGCTTCGACTGCCACCGCGTTGAAATTAGAAAGTTGTATTTCAATGAGTTTTTGGAGGTCTGAATACGAATTCAGTCCATCGTATGTCGGCGTGAAAATTTTAATTCGCTGTTTTATAGGGTTTTTGGCGTTAAATATTTCAGATTTGCTTGTGAAATCACTTGTAGCTCCCCTGAATTCATTTAAAAACTTTTCGCCTTCTACCAGCTGCGCTGAATTTAATTCGTACACGCTGAAATTTCCCCTGAACAGAAGGCATGTTTTTAATTTAAGCCATATTTCCCTTATTTTTTTTATTTCTGCCGAAAGCGCAGTTTCGAAATTAAGAACGCCGGCTGTGGTATTGCCTTTTTCAGTATTGGATGCAAGGTTTAAGTTTGAATTTTTTTGCCTCAATTCGTTGATGTTTGGAGCGTCTGATCCGAATTCCGGCACTTCTATGGAAATATCTTCGCTTTTTAAAAAACCGCTGAGTCCGTCTTCAAATCTTACGTTATAGTAATGTTCGTGCTGCGCGGTTACTTTGAATTGCTTGTTTTGCGGTATAGTGGCAATCCTTGCCGCTTTTTCGTCAGATGTCGAAAGTAATTTCACGTTTTTTCCAGTCACTGTTCCGGTGATTTCATTTTTCAGGTAATAATTATTCGAAGATGTAATTCTTGCGATGATACTTATGCGGCTTTGCTTTTCCTTTATTTTTTTTATCCAGTATGTAAGGTCTTTTTCGGAAATTTCCTTTTTTAATAAAAGCTGGTAAGATTTTTTTAAAAATGTTATATCGTCGTCTGCGTCGGCATCTATTTTTTTTAATATTTCGGCTTTTTTTTGAAGCTCGGCATCGCCGCCTTTTATAATATCGCGCATTTCAAGTTTTTCTGAAACGCTTTCCTGGGCCAGGCTTATAGATACATAAAAAAAGCTTATTGCCGCCGCCAGCGCCAAAAATAAAATTGATTTTTTATTGAGATATTTTAAATTCATTAATTTAACCGCCATTTATTATTTAATTTGCCGGAAAATTATAATATTTTTAATTTTTTTTGTCAATTTTTTTATAAATTTAAAATTGAAGTGAGGCACATAACTGCATGCGGCATTAAACTTTCAGAGTAATGTGTTAAGAGTATTTTTGAGATTGCGGAATGATTTTCGAAATTAAAATTTCGAATACTTTTTTATACAGGCAAACTATTTATTAAAAAATAGCAAAAAATATTGACAATCCGGGATTTTAAAAATATAATTGTCTGATAATAAAACGAACAATAAGGGTGGTAACAAACTATGCCGGTAAGAAAATATTGTGATTACATTCCGGAAATTAACGATTCTGCTTATATTGATGATAGCGCGGTTATTATCGGCAGGGTTAAGATAGATGCAGATGCTTCTATTTGGCCTGGCGCGGTTCTGCGCGGCGATATTAATGAAATAATAATCGGCGCCGGTTCTAATGTTCAGGACGGAGCGGTTTTGCATGTTACTTATGAACAGCCTGTCGTTATTGGAAAAGGCGTTACCGTCGGTCATCTTGCCGCGGTTCATGCCGTTACGGTCGGTGACAATTCTTTGATTGGAATAGGCGCAATATTGCTTGACGGCGCAGTTATCGGAAACAACTGTATTATCGCCGCCGGATCGCTTGTCACACCGCGGACCGTTATTCCGGATAATTCAATGGTAATGGGTGCGCCGGCTAAGGTGGTGCGCCAGCTTAAGCCCGAAGAGATCGAGGGAATTACAAAAAACGGCGAGGCTTACCTTAAATTGGTGTCAGAATATAAAAAATGATTTTGAAAATTTAACTTGTCACTGTGATTTTTATAATGAAAAATTAACATTAGTCGATTTTTTATGAAAATTGTAAAAATCGAGAAATATAGTAAAATTGAGCGGGAATAAAAGGTGGATAATGGCGATAGATAACGTGCTGGCGCGGATTACTACGATAAGAAGCCGGATAAACCAAATAAAGCAGAGGATAAATTCGCTTCATAAAAGCGATTTTGATTCTGTTTTAAAGCAGGAAATCCAAAAAAACGATAATTTGAACAGCGCAAAAAACAATGCGGCTTCTTCGAAAAAAAATCTGCCGCCCTCAAGAAATACAGGATTGAATACTTCTCAACAGATGAAAATTCCGAAAATGACATTTGAGAAAAACGCCGCCATAATTAATGATCAGCAGGGTAATTTTTCAGGTCCGGCTTCTATTCAGCTGAATCCGCTTTCAGGCGCGCAAAGAACCGAACAATTTAATCAGCAGATCTCCAAATTGAGCGATGAAATAGGCTCCATAATATTAGATAAAAGTCATCAGCATGAAGTCGATCCCCTTCTCATATCAGCCATTATGGCTGTCGAGTCTGATTTTAATCCAAGCGCTGTTTCTAATTCAGGCGCTATGGGGCTTATGCAGTTAATGCCGGGCACCGCCAATGAGCTGGGCGTTCATAATCCTTTTAATATGACTCAAAATATCGACGGCGGGGTTAAATATTTCAAAATGCTTCTCGAGAGATTCTCCGGCGACTTAAAACTTGCGCTTGCCGCCTATAATGCGGGCCCCAATGCCGTGGCTAAATACGGCGGAGTGCCGCCTTATGAGGAAACTCAAAATTACGTGGTTAAGGTTCTCGGAAATTACGAGAAACTTCTAAAGCAAAAACAGCAAATAAATAACAGAAATGCCGATTTTGAAAATCCGTCGGCAGCGCCGGCAAATTCAGCCGCGGCTGATATCAATTCGGCCGATGCGCATAGCAAGCTTGAGCAGGGAAAGGTTGAAATTATTAAGAATATGCGCGAAACATCTGAGGCGATACTTGAAAGTTCAGCAGACGAAAATTCCGATGATAATAATGAAGGAGCCGATCTTTTTTAAATTAGATACGTTGAATGATATTTTAAAGAAATTATGGAAAGTGTGATTATTTTGGAAAATGAATTTAATAACTTGATAAAAACTTTTATGGAATTTGGAATTTTGAAAAAAGCGCCGCGCACCGGTTGGACCTGGCGAAATGTGCCGGATTGTGAATCTATAGCCGATCATTGTTACAGAGTTAATTTAATCTCGATGGTTTTATGCGATTTTTTAAACAGCAGTAAAAAAATATATCCGGATATTCCGGTTATCAGTTCTGAAAAAGTTCTTAGAATGGCTGCTCTTCATGAAATAGCCGAATGCCGCGTCGGCGATATTCCATTTCCAGCCCTTAAATATATCGGCGGAGACGTTAAGACTGCCGCCGAAAAAAATGCGGTAAAAGATATGCTCGGTGAATTATCTGTAAAAACGGGCGTTGACTACATTAAATTGTGGAATGAATTTGAGGATGCGGGCTCGATTGAAGGCCGGCTCGTAAAATCGGCTGATAAATTTGAAATGCTTCTTCAGGCTTATGAATATGAACGGGCCGGTATTAAAACTCTTGATGATTTCTGGGAAAATGCGAAAACTTTCGAACAAATAGCATTTTTACCGCCGCTTCGTGAACTTTTAGACTGCCTCATAAAACTTCGCGGACGTTTGTGAGTTCGTAATGACAGTCTCTTAATTTTTATTTTGTTCCGCAAAATAAAATAATCATTGACAAATATATCACATTCTTATAGAATACAAACTATTATGGCCAATAATGAAACCATGAGTAACGATGAAATTCAAAAACTTCTCGAGCAAATGTCAGGCGCTAAGCCTCAGGCAGCTGCACCCGAAGTGAAAAAAGCCGAGCCGCCTGTCAGTGCGGCTAATTCTTCGTTTTCTCAAAATGATATAGAAGCTTTAATAAATGCTGCCGCTTCTCAAAAAGTTGAGCCGGCGCCTGATGAAGTACAAGGCGCAGTTATTTCGCCGTCAGGCGGTTTACTTTCGGGAGCGGACGAAAGTAAAATTCCAGGGCCGGATGAAATTAAAAACGTGACTGCCGTTGAAAAAACTTCTGAAATGCCTGAATTTGCGGAAATTCCAGAACCGCCGCGCGAGACGCCGGCTGTTCCAGCTGAAACTGAATTCGTTGAAAACAGATCTCAGGATGAAGTTATGGATGAAGCAAGCGGACAGCGAAACCATGTCAATGTTTCCGATGTTTTATCCGCGAACGATGATATTGCTTCCGCAAACTCGGCGGAAAGTGAAAATGCCAATATAAATGCAGGCGGAACTATACAAATCGATAATTTATCGGCCGAAGCCGAGGTTTTAGAACAAGTCGACATGGATGTGCCTGAAATTGTTGCTGCTCAGCCGGCCGTGCAGAATTTTGGCGAAGAAACTTCCGTTGTTTCAAGTGATGAACCAAAAATTAACGAAGAGTCTTCTGGACAATCAATTCCAAATAATTTTGAAAATATTGTAAAATCGGCCGAAGAAAATATAATTAATAATTTGATTCAGCCGGATGCGCCTATTGAGCCAGCGGAAAGCATTGCACCGCCCGCTCAGCAGAATTTCGGCGAAGAAATTTCCGTTGCTTCAAGTGATGAACCTAAAATCGCCGAAGAGTCTTCCGAACAATCAATTCCAAATAATTTTGAAAGTACTGTAAAATCAGCCGAAGAAAATGTAATCAACGATACAATTCAGCCGGATGCGGCCGTTGAGTCTGCAGAAAGTATTACCACGCCGGCCGTGCAGGACGCCGCTTTGAATGTTAGTTCATCGGTTGCGGGCGGTTCGTCATCTTTTTTTGACATCTTATCAAATGCTCAGGGTTCGTCTGAAGTTAAAAATGGCAGCAAAATTTTTGATATAGCCGATGAAGTGATAAATTTGAACGATCAGCAGATGAGTTCGGCGCTTATTCAGGCGGAAAGTAATTTCAGTTCGCAGTTATTCAAAAAGGACCAGGAAATAAACGAGCTGCAAGCCGCAGTCGATTCATTGCTCGCCGAAAATAATGATACTGTGATACGTCTTACCGCAGCTGAAGAAGAATTAAATATCGCGCGTGCTAAAATTACTGGGCTGGAAGCCGAAATTTCAAATTTAAAAAATAATCAGGCCGTTTCAATCAGTGAAGCGAAGGTTAATGACGCTGCTTCGGGGGCGGCCTCCGATAACGGCGAAGAAATAAAATTATTAAATAAAAAGATATCTGAATTAAATGATGAACTAAGTACGAAAGACGCCTCGATATTGCGCCTTGAAGAAAAAATATCGGGATTTGAAACGGAGTCGAATGATAATAAAAAAGAAATTTCGAGACTTCAAAACGAAATTGAGCTGATTAAAACTGAAAATGAGAAGTTAGCATCGGAATTGAATGAAAAATCCGAAAAAATAAAAGAATTGACCGACGCTTTTGAAGGGCTGACCGAAAAATCCGAAGCCGCAAAAGATGAAGAAGGGCCGGGGGCGGAAAAATTAAACAGCGTTGACGGCATTAAGGAAAAATTTCAGAAATTAATGCAGGAACGTGATCAGGCGATAGAACTTTTAAATAAATTCGAGGTAGAAGCGAAAAAGGCGAAAATTGAGCTCGAACACCTTAAGGAAAGTTATAAATCTGCTGTCGAAGAACGTGACAATTCCATGAATGAGCTCAAGGAAAAAAATAGCGAAATCGATAAAATTTATTCGACAATGGCCAAATATAAAGAAGATTCCGGGTTTATGAAGCGTGAAATAAAAACGTTGAAAGATGAAAAGGAACACATAGTCGAGGAATTGAATCAAAAAATAAAAGAACTTGAAGAAAATTCGAAACAATTGAGCGAACGTCTTGATGAAAAAGAAAATGAATTTAATGCCCGCGAGGAAGCTTTTAAAAACGAATTAACGCAGAAGGAAAATGAATTCTTATTCGAAAAAGAGGCGGCTAATTCGGAAATAAAGGAACTGACGCGACGTATCGAGGTAATTAACCAGCAGATGAATGCCTCTTATGCCGAATCTAATAATTTTCACGAAAATCTCGAACAAATTTATTCGCAATTATGCGATGCAGATCAATCGTTGCGTGAGGATGCCGCGGAAGAAACTTCGGGACAAGTCGAACCTAAGGCGATATTCATAATCGAAAAATCCGGCAGCGAGTTTTCCGAGAAATCGCCTGAAATGATATTCGAGTGTTTGAACGCGCTTGAGGTTAAGTATGAAACTATGACTTATGACGAATACATAAGCTGCGAAAATAATCCGGCGAGCTCCGCGCTTTGCGTTTTTGCGGCCGTCGAAAATAAAAGCGTGATTCCGAAGGTGTACGAGGCGGCGCTTGCCTCCAAAAAAGTGCCTTTTGTAATTTACGGTGACGGTCTGCCGGTGGCCGATTATGATGTTTTAAGCATGTTCGTTTCCGGAACCGTTTCGGATTATATCGATTTTAAGACAAATAAGGAAATAATCGAAACGATAATTAAAAGAAATTTCGAAAGCCGTATTGCCTTGATAGGTAAAATGGTGACCGTCAAAGACCAGAATGAATTGAAACTTCGTGAAAGCGTGGCTTTATCAATCGAAACGCGAGTCAAGTCTAATAAAATAGAATCGCTGACCGGGCAGCTCGATTATCTGCGGCAATCGAACAAAAAAATGCGTTCGGCCATAAATGAACTTGAATTCGTTTTTGAGAATATTCTCGGAATAGTGTCGAATTTAAGCGCTCAAGAGCTGCCTGAAAGTATAGCGGAAAAGTTTAATTCTATCACTGATATATTGATAAAGGCTTCTGAAAAAAAAATATAAAAAAGAATTAAAAAATCTTGCATTTTAAAATCAGTTATGTTATATTAACCATAACTATTGGTAAGGTATGAGGAAATTCATTGAATATCCCGTGAATTTTCCAGAGTAATCCAAAAAAATAAAGAAAAGAATGTTTGCTTAAAGGATGGTGGACAGATTGGATATTACAGAAGTAAGAGTAAGAAAAGTTAACGGTGATGGTAAGTTAAAAGCATTCGCTTCGATCACGATCGATAACGCATTCGTTGTTCATGACTTAAAAGTAATCGAAGGTAAAAAAGGTTATTTTGTAGCTATGCCTTCAAGAAAAACCACGACAGGCGATTACAAAGATACAGCTCATCCTATTGCTACAGCTACACGCGAGAAAATACAGACAGCAGTTTTAACTGAATTTGATAAAGTAAAAGAAATAATGGTTGAAGAAAATACAAATACCATGGTAGCTGCCAACTAATTAAGTTTGGGTTTTGCTATATGGATAAGTTGGGGCGTCGCCAAGCTGGTAAGGCAACGGATTTTGGTTCCGTCATTCGTGGGTTCGAATCCTCCCGCCCCAGTTAATATTTATAAATTAAGTGGGTAGATGCTTTGAAACATCTGCCCAATTTTTTTTAGTGCTATTTTTTAAGGAGATAGTAATGGAAAAATGTAAAAAACAGCTTTCGGTTGTTATTCTTGCCGCCGGCCTTGGAACTCGCATGAAATCGAAGTTTCCTAAGGTGGTTTTTGAGGTTGCCGGCGAACCTATGGTTTCACACGTAATCAGGGCGGTCCGCGAGTTGGGGCCCGAAAAAATTATACCGGTTGTCGGGCATTCGCGCGAGCTGGTAATGGAAACCATAAAAAGATGCCACGGCGATTTTCCGGACATAGCATTCGTTACACAGCTAGAGCAGAAAGGTACAGGCCATGCTCTTCTTCAGGCGCGCGCCGAGCTTCTGCCCGATGGCTATACGATGGTTTTATGCGGCGATACTCCTTTATTGACAAGCGCCATACTAAAAAATCTTTTCGAATTTCATATCGGTAATGATTCGAGCGCCACGGTGCTTACGACATTCGTAAAAAATTCCGCCGGGTACGGGCGCATAGTTCGTGACGAAAAAGGCCACCTTGCGGCTATTATAGAAGAACGCGACGCTTCTTCGGAAATAAAAAAAATTAACGAGATTAATACCGGTGTTTATGTATTTTCAAATAAGCATCTTCTGGACGCGTTGTCTAAATTACAGCCGAATAATGACCAGCATGAATATTATTTAACGGATTCGATCGGGATTCTGAATTCTCAGGGATTGAAAGTTATGGCTTTCGCTGAAACCGAAGACTATCTTATGATGGGAATAAATAACCGCTATGAGCTCTCAATCGCTAATAAAATAATGCATGAGCGCATCAATAAAAAGCATATGCTGGCCGGCGTGACAATTACCGATCCGGCGGCAACTTATATAGATGCCGGCGTTATGATAGCTAATGACGTTATTATTTATCCGAACACTCATATTCACGGTTCGACTAAAATAGAAATTGATTGTGAGATAGGTCCTGATTCTTATATTATAAATTCCAAAATCGGCCCCGGCACGAAAGTCATAGGCAGCGTGATCGAGGATTCAGAAGTAAGTGCTAACGCTAAAATCGGCCCTTATTCACATTTAAGGCCCGGCGCTAAAATATGCGAATCGGTGCATATAGGTAATTACGTCGAGGTTAAAAAATCGATTATAGGGAAAAACAGCAAGGCAAACCACCTTGCGTATATCGGAGATGCTGAAATCGGTGAAAATGTAAATTTCAGCGCCGGAGCTATTACCTGCAACTATGACGGAGTTAATAAAAACCGTACTAAAATTGGCGATAATAGTTTTGTCGGGACGAATTCTTCGCTTGTCGCGCCGGTTGAAATCGGTGAAAATGCCCTTGTAGGAGCCGGCTCGGTAATTACCAAAAACGTGCCGCCTTTCGCATTGGCTTTCGAAAGAAATGAACAGACTATAAAATCGGATTATATGAAAAAAAGAGTTTTAAAAAAGAAATAAAAAATATTCTTACTTTTTGAATTATGTATCAAGGAGTTATTTATGGAAGCGTCCAAGAGAAAATTGACAGTGTTCTGTGGTTCCACTCATCCTGAATTGACTGCTGAAGTGTGCCGCCATCTTGATATAAAACAGGGTGATATTGAAGTTACGACATTTTGCGACGGTGAGACGAATATAAAAATCAATTCGAGCGTCAGGGGCGCGGACGTGTTTATTGTCCAGCCCACATCGACTCCGGTTAATGATTCGCTGATGAAGCTTTTGATAATAATAGACGCGGTTAAAAGAGCCTCGGCGCACCGCATTACAGCGGTAATTCCATACTACGGATACAGCCGCCAGGAAAAAAAGACAGCCGGGCGCGAACCGATAACTGCCAAACTTGTCGCTAATCTTCTTACAACGGCCGGAGCGGACAGGGTAATGACGGTGGATCTGCATTCATCCGCGATTCAGGGCTTTTTTGATATTCCTGTAGATCACCTTACTGCTTTGCCTATAATTTGCGATTATCTCAAGGAAAAAAATTTCGATTCAGAAATGGTTATTGTTTCGCCCGATGCGGGCGGTGTCGGACGCGCCAGGGCATTTGCAAAAAAAATGAACACCACTATCGCGATTGTCGATAAAAGGCGTCCTAAACCAAACGTAGCTGAGGTTATGAACCTTATAGGCGATGTTAAAAATAAAATAGCGGTTTTAATCGATGATATTATCGATACTGCCGGCACTATCGCTGCTGCGTCTAAAATGCTTTCGGCTAACGGCGCTAAAGAAATATATGTCGCGACCACGCATGCTATACTGTCGGGGCCGGCTTATGAAAGACTTGATTTGGCGCCTATTAAAGAAGTCATTACGACGAATACGATAAATAACGTTTTAAATAAGAAATATCCTAAAATAAAGGTGCTTTCTATCGCGCCTCTTATATCCGAGGTAATTTACAGAATACATAATGAAATATCGGTTTCCAACCTTTTTGAATAAAATGGATTATGGTTAAAATGCTTGTATATAAAATAATTAAAGCGCATATTGGCAATAGTTATAGATCATCTTTTAAAATAGCATGGTTTATAACTATTTTGCTATTTTTTCAGGCCACTGCGGCGGTTTATCATGTTGATAACGCATGTGCCTGGCCGTTTCGCGACTCTAAAAATACTTCCGTGAAGTCTGAAAATTTGAACGACCGTCAAAAATTAAATAATGACGGGCTTAAGCTGTTTGAATCGGGTGATTATGACGGCGCGGCCGATAAATTTTTACAAATTCTTTCGGTTTCTCAAAATGATCCGGAAGCGCGTTATAACCTCGGTATGTGTTATTATTTAAAGGGGCGTAATGATGATGCTATTAAAGAGTTTTCCTCGGCCCTGAAAAAAAATCCCGATTTTATAGAAGCGCAGCAGTATCTTTCACAGGCTTATGAAAAAAAGATAAGCGAGTTATCTCAAAAAGGAGCTATCGATAACGCCGTCAAAACCGCGACAGAATATTCACGACAGTATTATATTTCGCGCGCCGATAAGGAACGCATTGAAATTTTAAAAACGGAATTGATTGGCCGGAAAAGGGCAGATAGCGAAGTTTCTCGGGCTGGCGGCGTCGGGCCCGTAAAGCGGGACAATGCCGAAAACGAAGCCGGCGTTTTTCAAGTTCCGGCCGGTGAAAATCGACAGCCGCAGCCTCCCGCCGCGGAGCTTGCCGCACGGCCCGACGTTCAATTAGATGACGCACGTTCGGAAAAATCAATCGATGTAATTTCGCTTGTTATTTCGGGCGGCCTGAATGATAATTCGTGCAATAAGGTTATCGATTTTATTAAGTCGTCGGAACCGGACAGCGCAGGAATGAAAAGGCTTGAATCGGCTTTAAACAGCGCAGTCGAAAATGATTTGAAAGATTATAATGCTCACCTGGCGCTCGGCGTTTTATATAAAAAAAAGAAAATGAACTCACGTTCAGATTATCATTTTCAGACCGCGGCGATCATCGATCCGGGTAATTTGCGTACTAAAACGATAATGAATGAAAGCGACGCCGCTGAGCAGGTTAACGTCAGCTCCGCAGATAAAAATGATGCGGCAAATAGTACGAATGATTCCGCCAGCGTTGAGATTATGGCCGACGATGACGACGGCTCCGGTCGTAATGAAGATGTGCCGCAGACGATCAACAGCCGTCTGCCGAATGAAATAATAGCCCTAAAGCATAAACTGGAGTCTAATTCGGCTTCGATTGAGGACTTGAAGAAGATAGCCTGCTACTATATAAATAAAAAAGATTATGAGAAAGCTCAGAGAGCTTTATATTATTCATTCTCTATTGATTCGTCGGACAACGAGACTAATTATCTTATAAGTTATCTTAAATTAACTCAAAAGAAAAAAGACGAAGCGCTTACTTTCGCGTTCAGCATAAATCCCGACACCGCAACCGATGCCAAGCTGCTTCATGATACCGGTGTATTGCTTATGCGCCTTAAAAAAGAGGAACACGCGGTCAGGTTTTTCGCCAAGGGCATAGAAGCTGATTCGCGCTATATCGAAAATTATATATCGCTCGGCGTTTATTATTCTAGGATCAGTGATTTCGATTCAGCGAGAAAATATTTTAACGATGCGCTTGCCGTATCGCCGGAAAATATGAAGGTGATGTATTTTAAAGCATTATCAGCCAAAAAAGAGGGAAACTTTGAAATTTTTATGGATATTTCAAAGAAAATGCAGGCCATGGCTCCGGCCGATAAATATTCGAAAAAAATACGTCGCCAGATGGGTATTTCGCCAGGCGATCAACTGCTAAGTTATGAAAATGAAAAAACGCTTATAGATACGGCAAAAAGTTATATTAAACTTCATGAATATTCCAAGGCTCTTATAAAAGCCAGGGAAGCCGTAAAAATAAGCCCTGATAATTATGAGGCTAATGAAGTGCTGGCCCTGGCTTATAAAGGTGCCGGCGATATGATTAACTATACGGCATATTTATTGAGGGCCAATGAATTAAATAGCAGCGGTGCTAATGCTCTTAAGCTGGGAAAAGCTTTTTTTGAACTTGGACTAAATTATGTCGCTTATGATTATTATGCTAAATATATGTCGCGCAATCCAGGCGATACCATTGTAAAATTTGAACTCGTCAATGCGTTGAAGAATTCGGGTATTTTTATTCCGGCACGGACAATTTGCGAAACGATAGTTTCTAAAGCCAAAACACCCATGGAGATTGAAACTGCCAGAAATGTGTTGGAAGACTTAAAAACATCCGATACTGCCGAAACCGAATTGGGTTATTTGACAGACAGTGGGCGGGACAATCTCGTAAAATTGCTTAAGGCGCTTTACGGATATGAGATGTATAAACCGCTTGAACGTATGTTTGACGCTTATTCAGTTGAAAGTCAAAAAATAGATGATATTAGGGATATTTACGCGGCGACACTTATAAAATCGAAACAATATGCAAAAGCTATAGAAATATACGTGAATATGATTAATAACGACCGGACCAATTATTTCCCGTATTATCAGATCGGCGTTATTTATATGAAAAAGAATAATTTTAAGCGCGCCGAGGAATATTTTCGGCAGGCGCTTATTTACAAACCTGATGATCCGGAAATATTGACAAGTCTTGGCGACTCATGCCTTTATCAGCGCAACATCGAAGATGCCGAGGTGGCTTACCTTGAGGCTTATAACAAAGCGCGCAGCGTGCTTTTAAAAGAAGAAGCCAAGCTTAAGCTTGATAAGGTGCGTATTAAATTGATTCAGAATAATTAGGCAAAGTTAAGCAGCCGGTGAAAATACTCGCATTATTGGGCAGTCTGAAAAAGTGAAATGTGCATTTATTAAAACGGGTTGTTTTATTTATTGTAAAGAAAAAACGAAAAATATACGGAGTGTATTAAATGAAAATAATATGCGGACTTGGTAATCCCGGCGGGAAATATTCGAAAACTCGCCATAATATTGGTTTTATGGTGGTGGATGAATTAATGTCGCGTTTGGGCGGTCAGTCTTTGCCGTCGAATAAGTTTAAGGGTGAATATCTCAGCATCAAACTTCCTGAATCCGATGTAATTTTGCTTAAACCTCAAACTTATATGAACCTTTCAGGGGAGTCGCTCCGGGATTTCGCCGGATATTTTAAGGTGCCGCATGAGAACATAGTGATTATATGCGACGATGTCAGCCTGCCTTTCGGGAAATTAAGGGTGCGCGAGCAGGGAAGCGACGGCGGCCATAACGGGTTGAAGTCTATATTTTCGCTGATGGGTTCGAACAAAATTCCAAGGGTTCGCATCGGGATCGGTCAAACTCCGCCGCGTATGGCGCTTGAGGATTTCGTTTTAATGAAATTTTCAAGGGATGAAGAGGAGATTCTTAATAAAACCGTTGCGTTCGCTGCCGATGCAGCCGAAAAATTCATAAAAAAAGACATTACATATATAATGAATAATTTTAATAATAAATTCGGTTTTGACCCGCCGAAACAAAACGCGGCCAATTAAGATAAATTACCCGCTGACCGGAATATATGAGTAAAATCGTTGTTCCGGTTTTTAATTATATTAATATTTTTGAAACCATTGAAACTTTATTTTTTTTCTGGTATAATTTTTTAATTTCGGATTAATTAATCGGATATTTGAAATTCGTTATTTGCAGCGTTTAATCACGTTTTTAGTTGAAATGCAGCGGCAGGATTTTAAATAGAATTTAAAATAACATATTGATTGCGGTTTTATAGTGTATTTGATATATGCGCTTGCATGATATTAAATTGGATAACAAATCAGAAAATTATAATAATGAGTTTACTTCAACTATTCGATGTTTTTAAGTTTTTGAAATACTGTTTTAAAACATATCGCATGATAATATTTTTTATAAAATAAAAAAATATATAAAGGAAAGGTAAAAATGCAAAAACATTTCTGGCATTCAATGAATTTCGAGGAAATTTGCCAATATTGGCAGACCGACTTAGCTAAAGGGCTTACCACTGAATTTTCAGAGGAATTGTTATGTAAAATAGGGCATAACAGGCTTAAGGAAAAACCGAAAAAAAGCGTAATAGTAATTTTTTTTGAGCAATTCAATAATTTCATCATATGGGTTCTTATAATTGCCGCTATTGTATCGGCGTTTACAGGTTATTTTGAAAATCCAAACGGCGGTATTTTTGAAAAATACGGCGATTTTCTTGCTATAATGCTGATAGTTATTTTGAACGGTGTACTCGGACTGTTTCAAGAATTAAAGGCGGATGCGGCAATGGACGCGTTGAAAAAAATGTCGGCACGCTATGCCAAAGTAATTCGCGACGGTGAATTAAAAAGCATTGATTCCGAAAATTTAGTGTGCGGCGATATTATTGTTCTCGAAGAGGGTGATATAGTTCCAGCTGATATTAAAATTATTGAAACACACAGGTTTTCGACTTCCGAATCTGCTCTTACCGGCGAATCAGTTGCAGTAATGAAGCAGGATGTCGAAAAAATCGAGGCTGAAGCTCCGCTTTCAGAAAGAATTAATATGGCGTATATGGGGACGACTGTTGCGACGGGCCGCGCCAAAGGAATTGTGGTTAATACCGGCATGTTTACCGAGTTAGGGAAAATTGCGCAGTCGATTGATGAAGTCGAAGACGAAGATACGCCGCTTCAGAAAAAACTTAATGAATTCGGACATAATATAGTATATTTATGCATAATTGTGTGTGCCGTAATATTTTTTCTTGGTATAATGCGCGGTAATAAGCCTTTGTTGTTTTATTTCATGACCGCTGTCAGCCTTGCCGTAGCTGCGATTCCGGAAGGCCTTCCGGCGATTACAACTATTGTTATGGCGCTCGGCACCCAGAGAATGGCTAATAAAAAAGCCATCGTTAGAAAACTTGCGGCAGTTGAGACTTTAGGCTGCACCAGCGTTATATGCACCGATAAGACAGGTACGCTCACTCAAAATAAAATGGTGCTTAAAAGAATATACGCCGACGGTAAATTTATTGATATAACCGGTGAAGGCTACGATTCAGTCGGGGAGATTTCAAGCGAAGGCCGGAAAATAGAAAATACATTTTTGGCCGATGATAAAAATACTTTGAAACATTTTATCGAATCGTCGATTCTTTGTAATAATGCCAAAGTTAAACTTACCGCTGAGAATGTTCATAACGCCGATTTTGTCGGCGATCCTACGGAAGTGGCTTTGCTTATCGGAGCCATTAAAGCCGGCGTCAATGTAGATTCTTATTGCTCGGGCTTTGAGCAGATCGATGAAGTGCCGTTCAGCTCTGAACGTAAAATGATGTCCAAGATATTCAAAAAAGATAATAATTATTATATTTTTACTAAAGGCGCCATGGAGATGGTGCTTGCGCGTTCAAAGAATATTATGATTAACGGCGTTGAAAAAGCGATTGACGCTGAAATAAAAAAAGACCTTCTTGCGAAAAATGAAGAAATGGTTAACGTGGCGTTTCGCGTGCTCGGCGTTGCCGGCCGTATCGTGCCTTGCGATAAAATAGTTTTGGATGAAAAGACCGATTCGGCTGTTTTGGAACAAAATCTTACTTTTTACGGTCTGGCATGCATTATGGATCCGCCGAAACTAGAGGTAAAACAATCGATCGAGCTTTGCCGTCAGGCCGGTATTACCCCTGTGATGATTACCGGCGATCATAAGGGTACCGCTTCGGCCATCGCACGCGAGCTTGGGATATTAACTCCTGGCATGCAGTCGCTTTCGGGGCCTGAACTTGATAAAATAGATGACGAAAAACTCACCGAAATCTGTAAAAATACTTCCGTATTTGCCCGCGTTACGGCTGAACATAAACTCAGGATCGTAAAGGCTTTTAAAAACAGGGGCGAAATCGTTGCCATGACCGGCGACGGGATAAATGACGCGCCTGCTATAAAGGAAGCTTCAATAGGTATCGCCATGGGGATCGCCGGCACTGATGTGACGAAATCGGCCGCCGATATGGTGCTGGCGGACGACAATTTTTCGACTATTGTGTCGGCCGTCGAAGAGGGCCGAGTGATTTACAATAATATAAAGAAATTTATTTATTTTCTTTTTTCATCTAATATGGGCCTTGTCCTTGCGATATTTTTTACTGTGATATTCGGCTGGGAACCGCCGTTATTTCCGCTTCAGATTTTGTGGATTAACCTTATAACCAACGGACTTCCGGCGCTGGCTCTCGGTGTTGACACGGCTGAGCCGGGATTGATGACAAAAAAACCGCGTTCGACAAAAGAAAAGATTGTCGGGCCGTGGGAATTCTGGATGCTTAATATAAATGGCGCCATTATGGGCGTCGCAGCTTTATTCGCGTTTTATTATGAATATTACGCGGTGACTCCGGTTGAACTATTTGAAAGGCTCAAGACTTTTATAATCGTTCCGCCTTTTAATATAAGTGTTACATTCTGGGACGAGCGGTTCCAGTATTTCGAAGCTTGTACAATGGCTTTTACAATTCTT
This sequence comes from Candidatus Wallbacteria bacterium, assembly GCA_041441465.1. Lineage (GTDB taxonomy): Bacteria > Muiribacteriota > UBA9980 > UBA9980 > UBA9980 > JASDSY01. The sequence continues at coordinate 254,524 of JASDSY010000026.1, read as the reverse complement.
TCATTGAGCCCGATTATACATTCTTTCAGCTGCCGTTCAAAAAACGTTTCGGCTTTCAGTAAGATTTTTGAAAATATATGGATATGGGCTTCGGCTTTTGTGGCTGTTGTTTTACAGCTTATTGCAGTGCATTATACTCCGCTTCAGTCGGCTTTTAAAACGGTCAGCCTTAATATGTCGAAATGGGACCTCGTGCTTGGATTAAGCTTGCTTCCGTTGATTTTTATGGAATTTTACAAGCTCGGCCTGAAATTTAAACGCAAAAAAGAGTAAAAAATTAAATTATGGGATTATATGGTTTATTAATAAAAATATAAGGAAGATATATATGCATATTTTAAAAAGATGGGCCGTTTTTATATCTGAACGTTTCGAACCTGTAAGTCATACTCTTATGATTGCGTCTTTTTTCGGCGCGAATGCGATTATGGCTTTGATTATTAATAATTCAACGGCCGTATGTTCCTCGCCGCAATCTTTATGTTGCCATTTAAGAATTTTAGGCGGATTTTTCCTCGTCTGGCTTATTTTTTTTCATATGCGCCTTTTTGACGATATCAAAGACTATGAAACCGATAAGCTTGTAAATCAAGAAAGGCCTTTGCCGCGCGGAGTTTTAACCACTCTTGAATTCGGCGCCGGAATTTTATCTGTTGTAATTCTTGAGGTTGTTCTTGCGGCCAGCCTCGGGATAAAAGTGTTTTCGACGTATGCAGTTGTTTTTGCTTTTACGCTTGTTATGCGCCAGGAGTTTTTTATAGGCGACTGGCTCCGCCCTAAAATGGAGCTATATGCGATTACTCATACCTTTTCTGCCTGCCTTATGGGATGTTTAATATTTTCAGCGGTGACCGATAATTTTATAAATGCAATGCCCTGGCAGTATTTGGCTATAGCTATTGGAAACTGGTTTGTTTTTAATGTTTTCGAATTCGGCCGTAAAACTTTTGCTAAAAATGAAGAGCGTGAAGGAGTGGATTCTTATTCGATGCGGCTGAGCCCCGGCGGCGCTGTGATTCTTTTGGGTATTAACGTTTTCATGGCTTTTTCGATGCTTTATTTATGCTGCGTCAATTTGTCTTGGCCGGACGGTCATGTACAGCAGCCCGGTATTGGAATTTTTGGAAATATGCTTGTTTCGGCTGCTGTAATATCTTTTGTGGTCGCTATTTCCGGTATGCTGTATAGCTTCAATCCGTCAAAATTTTATGCCAAATTTTACCGCGGCGCTGTTTCAGCCTATCTTGTGCTTTATCATGTAGCGATTTTAATTACGGGTTATCTTATTATCAACTGATTGTGGCTTTAAAATTATTAATTATTGGAATATATTCGACTAAATTTATATAGCTTTAAATTCGGATTTACTTTCTTTAGGATTGAATCCGAATTTTATTTTAAAGCTGATTAAAAGATATTATTTTGCATATTATTTAATTTTGTTATTTTTTGTGCTGATAGTGCTGTTTTTATTTATTTTATAACATAATATGTGAATTTTATGGTATAATATTTCAAATTATTTAATTCATAAAAACGCGAGGTGCTCGTTCTGAAAAAATTTGTAATAACAAAAAATGATAATGAATTAACAAAAAATATTAAATTTGTCGGCGGCAAAGGCGCAAATCTTTTTAGTCTTTCCGGATTCGGCGTTAACGTTCCCGCTTTTATAGTTTTATCGACCGAATTATTTGACTATTATGTAAATGAAATTCTCGGCGGCAGTTTTAATAAAGCTGTTTCGGAACTTGACTGCTCAACGCCCGCGGCTATTGCCAAAACCGGCTCGAAATTAAGAAGCCTTTTTAAAAGTTCGCATCTTCCAAAAGATGTCAGCGATAAAATCATAAAATCCGTGCGTGAAAATATAGGCGATAATGTTTTTTGCGCGGTGCGTTCGAGCGCTGAAGCTGAGGATTCAAAGGAGTTTTCGTATGCCGGACAGCTTGATAGTTTTTTATTTTGCAAAACCGACAGCGAGATACTTGATGCTGTTTTAGGCTGTTTTGCGTCAGGGTTTTCGGACCGCGCGATAGCATACAGAAATGTTAAGTCAATTCCAAATACTGGAGTCAAGGTTGCTGTCGTAATTCAAAAAATGATAAACGGCGCGGTGTCAGGTGTTGCATTTACTGTAAATCCAATTTCGAAAAAATATGACGAAATACTGATATCTGCGGTGCCGGGTCTGGGCGAAGGCCTGGTTTCGGGCGAATTGAATTCCGATCAATATGTTTGCCGTAAGTTTCCGGCGGTATCTTTTATAAATTCAGAAGTTATTGAAAAAAGCGAAAAAATAATTTTTGATGTTGAAAAAGGCTATGGCACAAAAAGAGTGAATGTCGAAGGCGCCGACGCAAAAAAAGCTTGCCTTTCGACCGAACAGGCTCTTGCGCTTGCCGTGATATGTAAAAATATAGAAGCCAATTACCAAAATAAGCCGCAGGATATAGAATGGACTATCGAATACGGCGAAAAAGGCCCGGTAATATATATATTGCAGGCACGCCCGATAACGACCCTCGATGTATTAAGGCCGTCAGCGCTTGAATACAAGACTATATGGGATAATTCTAATATAGTCGAAAGTTATTCGGGAATAACTTCGCCGCTGACATTTTCATTTGCTTTGAACGCTTACCATATGGTTTATGTTCAATTTTGCGAAGTGCTGAAAGTGCCTGCGGAAAAGATAATTGAAAATGACGTTTATTTTGCCAATATGCTTGGGCTTTTGCACGGCCGTGTTTATTATAATATTAAAAACTGGTGCAGGCTTATTTCGGTATTGCCCGGTTACAATTATAATCGCCGATTTATGGAACAAATGATGGGCGTGAAACAGAAGATCGATTTTACGCCGGCGGATACGTCTAAGGGCGGCTTTTTCAAGAAATATTTCGTCGAGCTGCCGCGGCTTATGCTCTCCGGTCTGGCGCTTGCACGCGCGTTTTTTACGATCGAAAGCCGCATAAAAGATTTTATGTCGATATATCAGCGAATGTTTGATAAGTATCATAAATACGATTTTCAAAACTCGCAGCCGCATAAGCTGATGGACATATATTACGAACTTGAAAATACCGTGCTTCGTAATTGGAAAGCGCCAATTATAAATGATTTCATGGCGATGATCTTCTTCGGGCTGTTAAAGCTTCTGATAGATAAGTGGGGGCTCGACGCCGGCGGTAATTCGCTTCATAACGAGCTGGTAGCGGGCCAGGGGAATGTCGAAAGCACGCTTCCTATGCGAAAACTTCAGGAAATTGCCGGGATAATAAAAAATGATGCCGCGCTTTCGGAAGTTTTTAAAAACAACACCGAAGAAAATTTAAAAGAAATGTTCATTTCTGGAAAATTATCCGAAAATCCTGATTCTTACAAAAAAGTCAGCGCCATGATTCTCGAGTATCTTGATGAATTCGGATTCAGGTCGATGAATGAATTGAAACTTGAAGTGCCGTCATTGACAGAAAAACCTCAATTTTTATTCAGTATATTGAAAAATTATGTTTCCGCTAACTCCCGGCATGATGAACAGGCGGGCGAAAAAGAGCGTGAAATAAGAACGGCCGCTGAAAAGGCCGTGGGCGAAAAATTAGCCGGCAAAAAGTTTTTATTTGTTTTTTCGAAACAGCGCCTTTTTGATTTTATAGTGCGCTATACAAAAAAAGCCGTGGCGTTTCGTGAATATCAGAGATTTGCACGCACTAAAATGTTCGGACTTGCCCGCATGATATTTGTCGGAATCGGCAGGCAGTTTTGCAAATTAAACGTGATTAACGATTATAACGATATTTTTTATCTGAATAAGGATGAAATTTTTAGTTTTATCGCCGGCACCTCGACAATTCAAAATTTAAAAGGTCTTATAGAACTTCGAAAATCTGAATACGCTGCTTTCGAAAAAATGGAAGACCTTCCGGACAGGCTTGAAACTTATGGCTCTGTTTATTGTAATGACCTTACCGTTGCATCGGAAGGGTATCAGAATAACATAAACGCAGACGGCTCTGGCGAAATAAAAGGGACCTGCTGCTGTCCGGGCATTGTGAGAGGCCGCGTTAAGGTTATTTTAAATCCGTCAGACGACATGTCCTTAAACGGCGAGATACTTGTGGCCGCAAGGACAGACCCTGGCTGGGTGCCGCTTTTCCCGTCGGCCGCTGGATTATTGATAGAGCGCGGCAGCATTCTTTCTCATTCGGCTATCGTGGCGCGCGAACTCGGCCTTCCGGCGATCGTCGGCATAACTAATATCACTAAAATATTGAAAACTGGCGATATTGTCGAAATGGACGGAGCTAAAGGAATAGTTAGAATTGTAAGGGAATAAATTTAAAACGTGAATTGAAATTCATATACCGCTGTTATATTAAATTTTCGTTTGCGGGTTTGTAACGGCGCCCGGGATTTTAAATTATTTTGTGAAATTTTTAATAAAATATAAAGGTGGAAACTATGAAAATAAACAATAAGATAGTTTACAGCAATGTATGGGAAGATCCGCGGTTAAACACTCTTGCTTTGGATGTTAAGACATCTGACCGGGTGCTTTCGATCACTTCCGGCGGCTGCAACTCGCTGAATTTGCTCGCTGAAAATCCTCAAAAAGTGGTTTCTATAGATGTGAACATTGCTCAAAATGCGCTGTTGGAATTAAAAATCGCGGCGATTAAAGAGCTTAATCACGAGGAATTCCTTGAATTATTGGGTGCGGAATTTTATAACGAACCTAAAAAATTTTCAAATGAATACAGGATTGTTCTTTATGAGAAAATACGCGGCGCATTGCCTGAATATGCCAGGTATTTCTGGGACCGCAATAAGGAATTAATCAAAAATGGCATAATTATGTGCGGTAAGGTTGAAATGTTTTTTAAGATATATAGGTTCCTGCATAAGTCGCTTTATTATTTCGATGACCCTGTCGTGCGGCTTTTTTCATGCGAAAATATTGAAAAACAACGCGAATATTACGATTCTATACCTATGTGGCGCTGGAATTTACTTAACTGGATATTTTTGAACAGAAGCATACTTAGCGCGGTAAAAGGCGCGCATTCATTTCGGTATGTCGAAGAAAAGGAATTCGATAAAAATTTGAACCGCAAAGTAGCGCGCGCAATGCGTGAACTTGACAATAAAGACAACTATTTTTTCGCATTGATACTTCTCGGAAAATTTTTCTCGCGCGAGGCAGTGCCGCCTTATTTGATGGCCAAGAATTTCAGTGCGTTGAAGAAAAATATCAATAAAATAGAGGTATTCCAAGGAATATTAACCGATGTTCTAAAAAAATACGGTGAAAACAGCTTTGATAAATTTAATCTTTCTAATATATTTGAATGGATGGAAGATGATATTTTTAATAATGTTATGGGCGAAGTCATAAGTCTCGCGGCCGACAAAGCGCGTTTATGTTACCGCTATACTCTGGCGCAACCTCGTAATTTATATGAATCAACTCTAAAAAATTTAACGGCGGAGCCTGAACTTGCTGAAAAACTCCATAAAATGGATCGTTCTTTTATGTATGAAAGTTTTCATGTTTACGAAGTCAAGAAATAATTTTATAATAACTGGATAAAAAATGAAAGCAAATCGCGGAAACAACCTTTTTACTAAGCTGTTTCCGCGAAGTTTATTTTAAGAACTTGAATTTTTTATTAACGTGTTTGCCTGTTGATATGACTATTCGATACAATTACAATGCTTCAAAATAATAACTGAAGATAAACATATTTTATTTTTTTAGAAATTTGAGACCATTTGTCACTTCATCTCTTACTTTCGAAGATGAATCGTTTTGCGCGAGTTCGAGCGCGAATGATATTTGTTCCAGAGTGTCGCCTATAGCTCCTTTTTTTAAGTGCGCGGCCAGCATTTTGACCGCCCTTATTCTTTCGAGTTCCTTTTTGGAGCCTATTTCAATTAGTAACGTCTGTACTGGCTTTAGGTTATTTTCATCGATGACGAGGTCCTGTTCGCTGAAAGTTTCTGCTGCCGGCTTGAGCGGTTTTCGACCGAATGCCGGTTTTATTCCCGGTTTTGGTGCGGCAGGCGCCGCCGGCTTCGTGTCCTCGTCAAGTGATATAGCGTTTTCGGTGTCGAGCGAGTAGTCATCGGTGCGGGTATGATGGATTTTTTCGAATTTATCGACTATTTGCTTTATAAAACCTGCCTTTTGCGGCGGAAGCGTATCTATGATTTCTTTCAATTTATAATAATTATTGTCATTTGTTTTACGCTGTATTGCGCTGACGCCTAATTTGAATATTTCAGGGTCTTCTTCATTATAAAATATTGACATCGCAAGTTCCATTGATTTGTCGTCAGGCACTTTTGAAATTGCGCTGGCCGCGACATAACGGTATTCGCGTTCATCAGCATTCAACATTTTTTCGATTATCTGTCTTGATTTTTCAAAATCGTTTGTCCACAGGGCACAAAGCGCCGAGGACTGAACTTCGCGGTCAGGGTGTCTTACAAACTGCAAAATTATATTTGCCAGGTTTTTATCTTTAATGTAATAAAGAGCTTCCAGGGCCGCAGCGATTACTTTAGGATTAGGGTGTTTTAAATACCTGGCGACTGTCTGCAGAAACGAAACACCGCCATTTTTGCTGACCAATTTTATGTACCAGCAGGCTGCGTCGATTTCCTTTTCCGTGCCTATCATTTCTGAAAGTTTAGCCACTACTACGTTATCTAAAAGGTCGTAATCGCCTTCTTCGAATACTCTTTCAAGTTCCTTAATTTTAGCATCGCCTTGAAGTTTAGAAAGTTTTGTCAGAAGTTCTGAATCGGTTATTTCAATTTTGGCTGCAGGAGCCGGTGCGGCAGGCATTTCAGCTGCCGGTTTGGGCGCCGGTGGAATTACCGGCTGCGGAGGCGCTTTGGGTGTAAGTTTTATGCCGGCGAGCGGGTCGTCATCTTCGGCCGGCGCTGCAGCCGGCGTTATCGGCCTTGACGGCGGAACTGCTGATTGCGAAGGCCTGTTTATTGCCGGTGAAGATGCCGGTGTTTCAGGCTGCGGCGCTGTCTGCCCGGCAGCTTCGCGTGCTTTAATCGCGTCGATAGCTTTTTTTATGAAATATCTTGAAGTCTGGCTGGAAGCTTTAAAAGCAGCTTCAAGCACCGGCATGACACTCATATCGCCGATTTGAGCAAGCATCCTTGCGGCTTTTATTTTATCATCGTCAAGCTCTGATTCTAACCCGAATATCAATTCGTCAAAATTTTTACTCATAACTCAACATCCAATCGCTTGAATGTGCCAAAAAAATATTAACGTTTTGCAGCCGCTTTGCCATGGCTTTTGGAATTTATAATAATTATGCTATACGTTAATATTAATTTTTTGACTTACATTAACAGCTTTATTTGTAATTTCATAATTTATTTTTGTATTTTTTTTATTTGCGGCCGCTTTTATTATTTCATGTACAGCCAGCCTGCCTGATTTTTGGCCTATTTCAATTATCTCAGCAGCGCGCTTGAATTGCCAATAGCCGATATCGTTAAATTCAGGCGTTATTAAACAGTCTGAATAATTTTTTTGCATTTCGACAAGCTGCCGCCCCATTGTTATAATTGTCTGGCCCGCTATATGGAAAATGCACGGCAATTTTTTATATAAGTTTCCGAACCCCAGGTTTATTCCGGTTATGACGTCATGCCCGCGCCCTTTCAGGACGCTTGAAGGAACAGGAAGCAAAACGCCGCCGTCAATATAATGCCCGCCGTGAAGTTTATATGGCGGAAACGCCAGCGGTACGGCGCAGCTTGCCATTATCGAATCGACAATAGGCCCTTCCCTTAAAATCACCGGAATGCCCTTTAAAATATCGACAACTGTTATAAAAACTTTAGTGTTGAGTTCCTCGAGTTTTTTTATTCCGAGTTTTTTATGGAAAATATCGGTGATGAAATTTTTTAATTTTTTTCCGCGAAACAGGCTTATAAAAGGAATACGGTAATCAAAAACCATTTCCGCGCTGATTTCACATGCGGTTTCTTTTATTTGCGCAATGTTCATTCCGCCGGCATATAAGCAGCCGATTATCGAGCCGATGGATGAACCGCATATTTCATTGATCTTAATTCCGCCTTTTAAAAGTTCATCTATTATCCCGATATGCGCGAGCCCTCGAATAGCGCCTGAACCAAGCGCCAGGCCTATTGTGACATTACGCTTTTGCGGTAATATCTCAAACGATTTTATGTTCGAATTATTCATGTTTTCTTTTAAATTTATTATTTTACTCATAATAAAAAAATTCTAAATAATGATAGTTTTATACTGATAAATTTTCCCGAAGCTTAGTAAGTTATTTGTTTATGTCCTGATGAAGTATATTTCCATATGTTAAATTTCGAGGATGAATTTTTCTGCAGATAAAGCGTAGTTTTAACGTCGTTCGAAACCGTCGGCTGATTGCAGTAATAACTGTAATCTTTGTTATCTACCGGATATATCGACTTGTTGGGGAATGCGCAGGCGCCCATATAAGCCTGTGTTCCTGCCGTGCCGTACATAAAAAAGAGCGATTGCGAGTTGAATTCCGCGTCGTAATAATCGACCGAGCTGTTAGCTAAAAATTCATTTTCGTATGTCGGGTTGTTCAAGTCGACGTAATATAATCCCCAGCGGTTGTTGACTTTTTTCTGATACAAAATATATCTGTTATCGCTTGACATTGTCGGTTTTCTTTTTATGCCGTCCGCAGATGTAATTTCCGAATTGAATGCACGCGTCGACGTGTTATATGTGCATATGCATGACTTGTCGGTTTCAGTTGTGGAAATAGCTGTAAACACTATGTAGCTGCCATCGCGCGAATATGCGGCATCGAGGAATTTCGAGTTTGAATCGCTTGTAAGCTGCGTTACCTCGCTGGTATTATCGCTTGACGTTTTATAAAGCTGGTAAGAGCCGTTTTTATTTGATGTAAAGACTATATTTTTAAGATAACTGCAGCCGCGCACGCACAAATTTTCTTTTGAATCGTAGGTTATTGCTATTTCGGCCGAAGTCGAATCGCTTATGTCTCGCATATAAATATTAACTTCGTTATTTATTGATTTATTAAAAATCATTTTAGTTTGGTCTGAGCCGAGAAATGCAACATTCGAATAATCTATCCCGGTATATGTCGTTTCTGTCGACGCGGGCGCCTGCTGCAAACATCCGGTTAATAATGCGGCATAGATAAATAATCCGCAGACTAGCGCTATTGTTTTTATTTTTTTTAAGTTCACTAACATAATTATATCAAAAATTCTCCCATCTTTTATTTTTTGTTATATTATTTTTTTAAAATTATTCCGCACGGCAACGAGTCGCCGACAAATATTTTTTGGTCGCCATCGTTCATTGAACTAAGGTTCATTAGTAAATCGTAAAGGTGATCGGATTCGGGACACTGTTCAAGGCGTTTCTGAATTTTAGACATTGTTTCGGCTGAAATGTCGATTTTTCGGTCGCCGGTTACACGCGCCATCATTATTACCGATAACGGTATATATTTTTCTTTTATCCAGTCAAATTCCATCAAAGTTTCGATCCATTTTTCGACTGTCTCTGCCGGCAGGACGTAATTCGATTCACCGTACATCAGGCGCCGCGCGCCTACTCTTGATAATGCCCAGGCCGCGGCAGGGTTTATGCCGTCCCTTTTGATTGCTTTTTTTATCTGGTTGCCAAGCTGCGTTTTTTCATTTTCATTTAAAAGCTCGAAATTTACCGCTATTCTTATTAACTCGACCATTTCCTGATTATTAGCGTTAATTTTAAATGACTTTTCTTCTTTTTTACTTCCAAATAGTTTTTCCTTGAGCGTTTTATTATATAGTTCCATCTGCTGGCCCGGAGTCATTCCGCCGGCAAGTCTTCTTAAAAAAACATACCAATTTATTACGCTGTTTTTATTGCTTTTAAATTCAAGTCCGCTGAAAGTGACCCTTAGCGCTTCCTTTACACGCCAGTCATCCATTACTGCGCCGAACCCGGGTCGCAACAAAAATCCTGCAAGGTTAAACCAGCGTTCTTCATGTGACTGCGTATAAGTTCTGGTATTTGCGGTTTTTAAAAGCACGCCGAAAAGCTGCCTTAATACGGCAAGCGGCCATTCTTCCTTGCGTACGCCGAATAAAGCTTCTATTGATTTTATAAGACCGGCCAGCGCAGATTGACAGTCCGGCGTTTTATTATTAAATGCGCTTTCGATAAGCGCTTCGGCTTCTTTTAGTTTAGCCTCGGTTATTGCCGATTGTGCGCTCGTATGATTTTTCGATTCGGAATTATTCGTATCATTGCTGATTGAACTGCCGTCATTTTTTAAATTATGCCCGGCGGGTTCGATATCTTTATTATCGTTATTTATGAGTGTTTCGTTATTTTCATTAAATATATTTTGGCCGGTTTTGTCTGATTGCGCCGCTGACGCTTCGTGTTTTCTGAAGTTAAATTGGAGTTTCCAGCGGTGTTCGCTTGATTTTGAGACACAATAAAGGTCGATCGTTCCGATTTCTGAAAGATATGCCGACAGGTTAACGTCTATTTGCGGATTTTTAGATTTTTTTCCGTACGAAAGGCACGTAAGTAAAGGCGGTAGTTTTAAAAAATCACCGCCGTCATTGATTTGAATCAAATCGCCAGGAGCCGCTTCGTGCGTGGTTGAGGAGTATAGAACGAATTGTACAGGCACGTTAGTTAAAACTTGAAATCCGGCGTTTAATGTATTTTTTTTCCCTTCATCCATTCCTCGCGGTATTATGCATACTGCGTTTTCAACTCGAACGCCTCCGCTTTCGGAATTTTTGTCTGATTGCCCGCTGTCTGCCTGGTTTTCAACTCCTATATAATATGACCTCGCGCTTCCGCTTTTTATTCTTACGCCGGATTCGCCGGCCGAGTTTTTGCTCCCGCTTTTCGAATATGCGTAATATGCAGCGCCGAGCGAGACGGCGAGGTCTAAATTTTCATTATTTAAAACTTCCAGTGCGTATTCAGGATCGCCGGGTTTATTTATCCGCCCGCCGACCCATTTGGTGACAAGGCTTGAAATTCGGTTTTTAATGATTTCGGATTTGAACACGCCGCCGTTAAATAAAATTTTATTCGGATGTACGAATTTCTGGCCGCGTTCGCTTGAAATATCGGCCGTGTGGCGGCTTAAAAACCTTGCCAGGTGGTTCGAAATCGACGGATCGTCGGCGTACGGCAAACCGCTTTCGCGAAGGCCGGCCGCAGATTTGAACCGGTTGTTTATTGTATCGAAGTTGACGTCATTTAAAAATCCGTCGATAAATATTTTGGTTATTTCATCTTTTTTCAGCGTAAATTTCATCGTACTGCCGACAATGCTTTTGCCGCGGCCGGATATGGAAATTGAAGCTTCGGCGCTTCCGCCGCCTAAAAGTTTTTCTTTAAGTGAACGGCATTTCATGCAAAGCGACGTCCACGTGAGCGGATCGAGCCGCCTGCCGTCTTTTATGTAATTTGTTTCGATATGGTTGGCGACGGCCATATCCATATTGTCGCCGCCTAAAAGTATATGCTCGCCTACCGCGATTCGTTTCAATTCGAGATAATTATCTTTATTCTTGGACGCGAGCACAAGTGAAAAATCCGTCGTGCCGCCGCCGACGTCGCAGATTAAAATGATGTCGCCGTCTTTTAATTTGCCTGCCCAGTCGACTTTATTTTTATAAATCCAGTAATAAAATGCAGCCTGCGGTTCTTCGAGGAGCGTCACATTTTTTAATCCGGCGTCATAGGCTGATTTTAATGTGAGTTCGCGGGCCGCGTCATCGAATGATGCAGGCACCGTTAAAATAATTTCCTGGTTTTCAAGTTTGTAATCCGGATCGCCGCCTGAAATTTCATGGTTCCAGGCATTTTTGATGTGCGCGAGATATTGCGCCGAAATCTCGACAGGCGAAAAACTTTCCATATTATTATCTTTGTTCCATGGCAGTATCTTTTTTTGCCTGTCGACATGAGAGTTGCAGAGCCATGATTTGACCGATGAAACCATTCGGCCTGGCACCAGCGCGCCCTGCTCGCGGGCAAAATGACCTACAGTGTATTTCGGCGTTTCGTCCCACGGCAGTTTTATCGCATTTTCGCCTAATTCAAAACCGGCCGGAAAATAGAAAAAAGAAGGCAGGAGTTCGAGCGGCGCTACAATTCCAGGCAAAATGACCTGCGGAATGTTAAAAAGTTTTATGTCTAGCGGTCCTTCGTCATTTAATCTGTCGATGTACGCGACCGATGAATTCGTCGTGCCGAGGTCTATACCGACAAAATACCGCGATGAAAGTGCCTCTACATGTCTTAAGTTTGCGGTTTTTTTCCCCTTTGGATTTTTTCCAGCGGCTTTGCCCATTAATTATCAATCCTTTGGTTTTTTATTTTAAGCGTTGCTTTAAAATATCTGATTTTATGCTGCTAAACTTAAAATAGGTAATAAAACGCCTGAAAGTTTATTAATTACTTTCGCGGATATTAAATTCCAATTTATATTTTTTATTGTTTCGTGCCACGCACCATACTTCGACCGTTCCGATTTCAGTCACTGCGCTTTCGAGCGTGACAGGAATAACCGTTCCTGTTTTTTCCTCGCGTACCTCTATTGTCGTTTTTAGTGACGGCATTTCGATGAGATCGCCTTCGGCCCATTCATCTAAAATTTTCCCGGGTGCCTCTTCCTTGTGTGTTGCCGAAGAGAACATTTTAAATTCGCTTTCTTCGCCGACGCATAATTCGAATTCGCGGCCGGGGATTTCGAGGGTCGTGCCTTCCTCCGTGCGCGCCGGCACCACGCAAAGCGCTTTCATCGGCGCCTTTAAGCCCGGAATTGCCGGCATAGCTGTCTGAATTCCGATATAATAAGAACGCGCCGTGCCGCCTTTGATTCTGATTCCGCGGCCGAGTCTGGCGTTGCCGAAATAAGCCGCGCCACGAGCGACAGCAAGCGCCATGTCCACTGCGCTCAAATTTTTGAGGCTGCTGCCTGCATCTGCTGCAAGCCAATCATTCAACGTTTCGATAGAACGCAGCCTTAGTATGTCCGATTTCATGACGCCGCCGTTAAATAAGACCGCGGTCGGATGAACGAATTTGCCCTTGCCTTTCAAGTTATAATTTTCGTTGTTTATATGTTCCGATAAAAATTTTGCCAGATGCTTTGTAATGGCAGGTTCGGTCGCGTATGGAAGCCCGATTTCGCTGAGTCCTGACCTTATTGTTTTGGACGGCATGTCGTTTGATTTTACGGCCGGAAAAAAGCCGTTTAATAACATCTCTTCGATTTCGCCGCGCGTTATTTCAGATTTTATGACGCCGCCTATTACGCTCTTGCCGCGTGACAGTACTGTCACCGGAACTTTATCCATTTTTGGATCTGAAAGAATAATTTCTTTCGCGTTTCTTGACGAATACCATAATGCCTGGAATTGCCAGTTGTCGATTTTTTTGCCGGCCGCTTCGATTTTGTTTCTTACGAGGTTTGCAAGCGCTATATCCATGTTGTCGCCGCCGAGCAGTATATGGTTGCCGACTGCTATTCGATTCAGCGTAAGGTCGCCGCCCTTTTGCGTAACTGCTATTAAGCTGAAATCGGTCGTGCCGCCGCCGACGTCAAATACCAATACCACATCGCCTTCTTTGACTTCGCGGCGCCAGCCGTCACCCATTTGATTCAGCCAGGAATAGAATGCTGCCTGAGGTTCTTCGAGGAGTGTTATATTTGAAAGCCCTGCGCTTTCGGCGGCCTTAAGTGTAAGGTCACGCGCCGCGGCATCGAACGACGCCGGAACTGTTATCAGTATGGATTGTTCTTCCATCCTGTTTTCTTTGTTCTTGGAGGCCATTTTATAATTCCATGCGTCTTTTAAATGCTCCAGATATTTTGCCGTGACTTCTATTGGCGAAAATTTTTCACATTCGATATCGGGTCCGAACGGCAGGATTTTATCATTTCGCGAAACGCCTTCATGGCATAACCATGATTTAGCTGATGAAACAAGTCGTTTAGGTGATTCCGAACCTCTTTTTTGAGCGAATTCGCCTAAAAAGTAACCTCGTCCTTTCGCCCACGGAAGATCAAGCGCACCCTCGGCGAATTCGACATTGGATGCGATGTACATAAATGACGGAAGCAAAGGTTTTTCTTCGACTACTCCCGGGCCGGTAAGCTGAGGTATTAAGAAGTCCTTGATGTCGGGTTTAGAATCCTTATCATCGTTTAATTCGACATATGCCAGAGCACAGTTAGTAGTTCCGAGGTCTATGCCTATTACGAATTTATGTTTATCAGCCATTTTATTACCCCTTTTAAAGTAAATTTAAAAACTAATTTCGAAAAATCATAATTAAATTTTTACCGTTATATAAAGTAAAAAAATTAATTCGCGTTTGCTTAAGTTATTGCTTTTTATGATATTTCAATTTCCGCCGGGGCCACGACTTTATTGTTGCCTGTAAAATTTTTAGGCGCTAATTTTATTTCCGAAATAACCCAGCCTGAATGCTGTACGGTTCCTTTAAACGGCGGCTTGCTTCCGACATTGCCCGTGAGTTTGATTTCAGACGGATCAAATCCTTCGCTTACTTCGTATTTGTCGCCTTCGCTTACATTAATTACCGGTTTGAGCGGAAAATAATCGTTCAAAATTTTACGGCATTCGTCATGTATATTTCTAACTGCCGAACCAACCTGCGCGTCATCATATCCTTTTATATCTTCCATTAAAAAGTCTATCAATCGGCCTTTTTCCTGTAAAAGTCCGAGCAGCTGAACTGCATCGGCTCTCTTTTCTTCGGATTTTACAGTTTTCCTAGTTTTTATAACCACTATGGCTGCGGCAAAACCTGCTACAATTCCTGTTATTATTGAAATCATCATGTCGGGTGTCAAGTTCATAATAAGTTTTTCCTCCGTCTTATATATTATATTAATCAGTGATTTTATCAAATATGGCATAAAAAGTCAACAACCTCGTATTTAAAAAAGCGCAGGTAATTTCATTTTTTTGTTAAAGTTTTTATACTTAAGTCGATATAGTAGTTAAATTCCAAAAAATTAAAGTAACATAAACTGGGGAGCGCGATAGATTATGATGAAAGTATTTAAAGAGAGCAAAGTCTATAGTTTGTTTGCTGCTTTATTCTGGCTTTCGGTTGGTTTAGCATTTTGTATTATGGCATTTACAGGCGTGTTAGTGAAAATTTACACGGGCCTGCCTGAAACTGACCTTATTAAAGCTATGGATTCTGATAAAATTTTAAGCGTCGAGTATCGTGATATGCCTGATTTTTTTGTGAAATCGGTTGCCGCTAATTTTGATCCGTGTTATTTTACACACAAAGGAATTGATTTCCAGGGTCTTTATAAATATGTTAGTGAAAATTTGCTGCTTGGCAATAAAAATATCGAGTATACTCCGACTATAACCGAGCGCGTGGCCAGGATGGCGCTCGAAAAAGTCGGGCAGCCTGAAAAATTAAAATCTTTTTTTGGCGGCGAGTCTTCTTTTTTTCAGGAGTACATAGAACGTCTGCGCGAGTCAATGCTTGCATTCAAAATGGAACTTAAACTCGGCAAGGGAAAAATATTTGAAATCTATGCCAATAACTCGGAATTTGAAGGTAAAAAGGGAATTATAGAGGCCGCTACGGCATATTTTAATAAAAGACCGGTTGAGCTTACATCTTCCGAATGCGCTATTTTATCTTCGATGCTTAAAAATGATACGAAAAAAGAATTGAACAAAAATGCCGAAACGGCTCAAAAAATAAAAAAACAAACTTTATATAACATGAAAAAAGCAGGTTTTATCAATGAAACAGAATTTAATGAAATAAATTGCGATAATGTAAAATTTAATTATTAAAATTACTTAATAAATTTATTTTTCTTTTAATAACTTTATGATATAATATAAACAGGGATTTTTTGTTAAAATTCCCTGTTTTTTTATTTTTGTTTCGTATTTTATTTTTTTTATAAATGGAAGGTGCTTTTAATTATGAAAAAAACTATGGCCTTATTTTTAACCGGTGTTTTTACTTTCGGGCTTCTGTTTTTTTTAATTCCTGACTTTTCTTATGCGTTTCAATATGTGGATACCGTCAATTCCAACAGCAGTGTTTCGCCTTATTATACGCCTCAAAATACCGACGTTAAAATATTTTATGCCAATGATTATTTTAACGAAACTTTCAGGTATGCCGGCGGCCGGCCTATGGTGCTCGACTTTAACGGAGACGGAAATAACGATTTGATAATGGCTGCGCCGTATCATTTCGGCGATTGGGGCGGTTCCAATAATAATTGCAATGGGCTTTTAACCGTAGCTTTCGGTCCTGTCAGCGCAACTTCGCCTGATTCTAATTTTTATAAAACTTTCGGTAACTACACTTCGGGTAGTTCAGTCGGGTATATTTGGGGAAATGTCGGCGACTTTCTTGGCTATGCGGTGACTTCGGGAACTATTAACGGAAAAAAAGCTGTTATTATGGCTTGCGCCAAAACTGCCGGAGCTTCTGAAGTATTGATTTTATTCCAACGTTTAGGCACTTTTAACCCTATAGCTTCGACGAATGTCCCTATTTCAAATACAAGCGGTAACGTTATTAACATGTCCAACGCTAACGATATGAAAAATTTTGCAGTAAGAATTCAAAATATCAGCGGCGGCAATATTTCAATACTCAATTCGGCGTCTCCGCAAAGGCTTGGCATTTCTCTGGCCAGCGGCGATGTCAATAACGACGGCGTCGATGATATAATAATCGGCTGCCCAGGTTATGATTCCGGTAAAGGCGCGGTTTATGTAATAAAGGGAAAAACGGCTTTTGCGTCTCATGTGCCGGGCAATGATCCGACTATTATTGATGCCGCCAATATGACAATAAGCGACGGCTATATCATAAAAAATACTTCCGGCGCTACCGGTTTTGGCGCTTCCGTTATGGCATCGAATGTTTACGGCAATTCTTCAGATACAAAAAAAGAATTATTAATCGGCGAGCCTGATTATTCCTCAAATGGGCGTGTTACGATCATTCCTGACGCTACAGTCGGCAATACTTCAAACGGCTGGAGCGCTACCGATACTAACGAAGCGTTGACTTCGATTAATAACGTTAAATTTATAACCGGAACTGCGCCGGGCGGGTTTGGCCATGCCATGACATCCGGTAAATTCCATAACTCAAGCGCAGATAAGTCAGACATAGTAATTTCGTCCTATTCAACTTCTACCAACAGCAGTGTGAAGGTATTTTATGGCGGCGATATTATGAGCTCGCTTTATACAGCCGGAAACAGTTATACTATGGCAGCCTCGAGTTTTGAAATAAACATTCAGGCGGCTTACTCGGTTGAACTTATGGGATATTCGCTTGCCTGCGGCGATATAAACGGCGACGGCCTGGACGATATCGCTGTTTCTGCCCCGCTCGGATCTGAAATAACCGGAAAAAACGATTATTCGGCTTTTAAATCAGGCCTCGTTTATTTGGTTCACGGCCTTAATTATGCGGCAGGCACTACTCTTAACCTTGGCGACAATACGAAGCCGTTTTATCATTCGACTTTCAAAACCGAGGGTAATTTCAAAAGAATTCAGGAAAATTCTTTTTTCGGATTTGGCCTTGCAATAGGAAACTTAAACAGCGGCTCACGTTCTCAGCTTATTGTCGGCGAGGTAGCCGGCTGGCCTTCGACTGAGTCTGTTTTTCCGAACGATAAAAAAGGCGCGACTTATGTTTATTTTACTTCGAAGGCGCCGAATCAACCTTCTGTTACCGTACTTCCTGATTTCATAAAATCCAATACGGGCCTTACGTGGACACATTCCGATCCCGACGGCGACGCGCAAAGTTTCTACCATGTTCAGTTTTCTAAAGAAGTGAACCCTGATTTTAAAGACTTTGCCGATATTGTTGACAGCGGCGTAGTCGCCGGAGCGGCCGCGACATATACGCCCGACATTGTTACAAAAGGTGAGGGAAAATATTATTATCGCGTCCAGACTGGCGATAAATATTCGTTTTCAAAATATTCAGATGTGAAAACCACAATTTACGATAAAACTTCACCGTCAGATGTAACTATAGATCCTACTGATTTTTCTAATATAAGCGGCAAGCACCTCTTATTTACTAACCGTACGATAAAATTTAAGGTAACCGACAATATTCAATGCGCAAATTCAGTTACCGCAGAAGTGTGGATAGATAAAAACAATAACGGCAGCATTGATTCCGGCGAATATCAAACTATAATCGCTAATGCTACCAATACGGCGATTGCGGCAAGTTATGATTATTCCTTTACATTAAGCGAACCCGATCCGACCGATGGCGAATGGCCTATAAAAGTATGGATCAGCGGATGTGATGCTGCCGGAAATTATATGAATACTTCTGTCGGCGGCAGCAGTGGAATTGCGCCTGAACAGAACCCGAAGCTTTCATATTTCATTCATAACTCAGGGGGACCTACCGCGCAGAATGTCTTTAAAATATATGATAAAAACAACACTCTGATATCTAAAACGCTTGTTACAGGCGAATACGTAACTAATGATGATACCCCGAAAATTGAAACCACTATAATTGATAATGATACTGCCATTACCGATACTTCGATTGAATTATCTATAGGCGCTAATACATATACGACCGCTAACGGCGTTACGGTTAACGCATCCGGCAGCCCTGTCGGCAGCCATATGGATGCGACCTTAATTCCAGGCGTAGCTGTAGGCTCCGGGCCGAACACTTTTAAAGTTACAAAAGCTGTCGATTATTGGGGAAATACTTTAAAAACTCCTAATCCTTATTCGTGGAGTTTTTATGTCGATACGACTGCGCCGACCGGTGCTGAAGCTTCATTAAGCGCTAATTATAAACCTTTTGGTAATCCATCGAGCGACTCTTATTCAAGTTTTCTTAAAAGAAGCGCTAATCGTACGGTAGAAGTCGATATAACAGATAATTTCAGGACTGCCGTGTCGCCGAACACTGATTTTGAAATTAGGTTCACCAAGGATAACGGGGCGACAGTCGTTTCCACTGTCTCTCCTACTTTGGTAAACGCGCCGGCGGAAGGCACGACGACTAAATATGTTTTGCAATATGATGATACCGGATGCGCTCCCGGTAATTCGGTTGAAGTCTGGATCAAATCAACTCTCGTGGATTTTGCCGGTAATGCCATCGCGGCCGAGAAGAGAGTAATAAAGTATGGCGTTCATTCTGATGACGGCCCGCAAGTTTCCGGCTGGACAATTACTCCGGTTACCGCCGGTAAGAAAAAATTCAATAAATATGTTAACGATACGCTGGCAAAAATTACCGCCAATATAACTGATGATGACTCATCGGTAGGCACGATTGAACTTAAAGTGCAGGGAACTAAATATGGCCCTATTGTTCCCGGCAGTAACGCTAGTCTTTCATTTTCAATGCCGGTTTTGACCTTTATTCCGACTTCCGATTACATTACATCTTCTAATTTTGGAACTATTGATGTAGTGCTTTTGCAGGCTTATGATTCATTTTTAAAACCTGTAGACAGCACTTCAAATACCGCTGAAACATTTTTCATTGATAACAGCGCGCCGGCTTTAAATCTGGCAAATTGCATTCCTTCTAATAACTCGAGCACTAACAGCGTGACTTTTAATATGAAACTCGCTTATGACGAAATCGGCTGCGGTATGAGTGGCACCGTTTCCATTCAGATACATTTTAAGGGTGTTGATTATTATTACTTTAGAAATGTCGCAGGGAAAACTGACGATCCGCGAATTACACTGTCCGGCAACGATGTGATTTTTGACCATACCACAAATACTAATCCGGTTTTTGCGCATGATACGGACCCTGTCGTCGTGCGCATACAGGTGTGGGATAACCTTGGAAACACTGAAGGCACAAAGGAATTACAATTTAAGATTAACACTCTCGGCCCTCTTGCCGACCCTATATATCCGTCTAAAACGCCTGATTATTCAAAATTTAAAAATAATAAATTTATCATTTCATCTAAAATATGGAGCGAAGCAGTTCCGCCTAATAACGTTATTAAAACTTCAGAAATAGAATTCTGGGTATTAAACCGCGATATAAGTTATGATCCATCTTCGCTTGTGCCCGGTATCGGCGAATTGAAAATTAAGCCGACCACGGCAAGCAGCGCAGTGAATCCATATCTTTATTACGATGAAACTTCAGGATCGCTCACATATCAGCAGCTTTTGTTCGATCCTGTGAAAAATAACGGATACGGGTCATTTGGCGGTTATTATCGCGACGGCACCAATTCGATAATCATAAATCACGCTAAAGATACAGTTGATAACGATCTTCAGGGAAGACCGCTGATATGGCATTTTATCTGCGATACCTGCGGCCCTCATACCGTATACACTCAGGCGCAGGATACAGAACCGACCAAGGAAGTATGGGTAAATACGCGTCAGCCTATTCTCAAAATGAAAGTTACAGATGATATAACACGAATAGTCGCTTCTACTTTAAAACTTAAAGTTACGAATAATTCCTCTAATTGGTCGCTTACTACAGCTTTAAACTGTTTGAGTTATGATTGGGCCACTAAATGGCTTATGTTCGAGCCTTCTAAATTTACGCCTTCGGCGATTAGCTTTGCCGACGGCAGTGTCAGCGTGGAATTGCTTGAAGCGCAAGATGAAGCGACTAATATACTGGACTGGGACAGTACGGAAAATAAAGTAAAAACTCCGTCGCCGAATATTAATAAATGGTTTTTTAATCTCGATGCTACATTGCCTCAAATATCCGAAATGTCGCCAGGACCGGAACCGCCTGCGGGAAACGATTTTCGTGTAATTCCGCGCCCGGTGATAAGCTTTAAGCTTACCGACAATCTTTCAGGTATTGATACCGCTTCGGTTGAGTTAAAATTAGATAATACTGCATATACAATAAGTTCGCTTACCGTTTCCGCTAATGGAGTATTTACCTTTAACCCGTTATCCGATCTTGCTCAGGGTCAGCATACCTGCGAGGTTAAGGCTCAGGATATCGCCGGCAATAAATTATTGTCTTATCCGACTAAATGGAATTTCGTTATCGACAGCTCCAGGATGGAAGTTGTCGAAGTTAAAAACGTAGCTCCGTATTCACCGTGGCCGCCGCAGGGTTCGTTTTTGAATCAGGAAAAAGGCTATTACCCGGCTGTACCGGATAATAATATTAATCCGACAGGCGGCTCTACCGATTCTGTTTTTGTTAAAGTTAAGAAGACTTATTCCGGGCTTGACACAAGTTCTATAAGCTTCGAAGTGCGTCAGGGCGCGACTTTGAAATTAATGACCGGCGAAGTTACTGTAATATCGGAATTATCCGATGCTTATGTTATCCGCTGGCGCTCGAAAGAAACGTCACCTAATTTTGTAGAAGGTACTGTGGCTGTTAAACTTAATTCGTGTAAAAACCGCGCAGGCTGGGATTTGTTAACTCCGTATTCGTGGCAGTTTAATGTGGATTTAACTTCGCCCGAAGTCGAATTGCTGGCGTCTTCACCTAATCCGGCTGAAGGTTCTTTTGAAAATCGGCTCGATTATCCGATAACGCTTTCGCTTAAGGATAAACAAAATGCCTCGCCGGCCGGCTCGCCTTCCGGTGTGAATCCGGACTCAGTTACTTTAAACGTTGCTTTTAACGGCGGCGGCGGTACTGATTATACTATCACTCCGGGCGGACCGCTTACCTATGACAAGACAAATCAGCTGCTTAAATTTACTCCGCCGCCAAATTATTCCAATGGTACCGTTACAGTCACATTGAAATCATCTAAAGATTATGCTAACAATGCCTATTTTGTGACAGGAAAAACTTTGCCGTATTCGTGGACTTTCTATACCGACAGCCTTAATCCTACACTTACCTATACTACTTCGGCTACAACTCCGTCCGGCACGACGCCGCTGCTGAATGCAACCACAAGCGATAATAAAGTCAAAATTACCGCGCTTTTAAAAGACGATGTGACCGGCCGCGGTATTGACACCGCATCCGTGAAATTATCTGTTGTTTCTTCAATATTAGCGTCATCGATAGAAAATAGTATCACATTGAATTCTTATTTTACATTCGCCAACGATGGAACTTTAACATATGACCCGGTGTTATCGCCTAATCTTGCAGGCTATAATAACACACTGCCGGATTCCAAAATTGACGTTTATATTTCAGCTAAAGACAGGACGGGGAATTTTATATCTCCAAACCCTGGCGTCTGGTCGTTTAATGTCGATACGACAGGCCCTGTGATGATTGACGGAACTGCCGGATTGACGCCTGATTCAAGGACTCCGGCGGCTAATACCACTATAGGCGTTGATACCCAAAGCGTCGGTTCTACCAAAGTAGAATGGATTTTGCGGGATGTGCCGTCAGGCGTTGATCTTACTGCCGGCAATAATTTTTCATTCAAATTCACTTTACAAAATATTTCAGGTAATTCGATTACCGATACTTCGACAAGCGCTATCGCTATTGTAAATAACGGCAACGGCAATTATAAGTTTACTTATTCGCTGCCAAATACTAACATTACCGGTGCGATGATAGGCGATTCATGCACATGCACCGTTGAGATTCTGGATATAAACGATGCTTCCGCCTTTAAATATGCGCTTCAGAAAAAATCAACTAATAAATGGACGTTTTATATAAATAACAGCGCGCCGACTGCGATTCTTCCTTACCCGCCGGATGGCTCGATTGTAAAAGACAACTCGGTAGAAGTCGGAATTAAACTCTTCCATGCTTTTGGAATTGACACCTCGACAGTCGAATTTTTATATAACGGCAATATGGCCCAGTTTCCGGCAAGTCCTGAAAGCTATTATTACGAATATGTCGAGGCTACAAAATTGCTGCGATTTAAGCCTAATAACGATGTTTTAGACCCGGCGCACGTTGATTACCGCTGGAACGAAGGAACCAATACGGTAATATTAAAACATGCCAAGGAGAAAAAGACATTTAAGGACCTGCCTGCATTTGTTTCATGGTCCTTTAAAGTTGATACTAAAGCTCCGTTAGCTTCCGGAATCGCTACCAACCTTACTTCGCCTGATATTCAGATTGTTAACGGTAATAATTACATCAATAAATCAAATTTTGACGTATTATTCAGCTTGACTGATGACTACGGCGGCGCGTCGGCCGGCACTGGTTCAGGCATCAATCTGAATACTATTAAAATTACGGTTAAAAATCCGTCGAATATTAGCACATCCTATAATTGGGGCGATCCGCAGCTGACATATAACGGCGCTAACACCTTGAAATTTACAAGCGCGTCGGCATATTCTGCCGCAGGCACCTGGGAAATAACCTTGGACACTGCCCAGGATAATGCAGGCTGGGATTATATCGTTAATTCAGGTTCCACAAAACCTCTGAAATATACATTTTCAATAGTGAGCGCGCCGCCGGTAGCTTCGATAATTCAGCCTTTGATAAACAGCAGTATCGCCGATGACGCTTATTATGAAATTAAAATATTGCTTGAACCGGCAAGCGGTTCCCCGGGTATTGACACAAACTCGGTAATATTGAATATAACTGAAAACGGCGTTAATAATCGCGGCGATATTAAGATAATCGCTGGAAGCGGTTTAACTTACGATACCGTTACTCATGTGTTAAAATTTGCCGCTCCGACCGGTGTACCTCTTAGCGAAGGCAAAATCAATGTTACTCTCAAACAGGCTAAAGATAAGCTCGGCCAGAACTATACTTCATCGCCTTATCCGCTCAGCTGGAATTTTTATCTCGATTTGAATGCGCCTGAGCTTGATTATTCCATAGTCACTCCTGTTAATAACGGCATTGTGACTCAAAAAACACAGGAAGTAGTAGTTTATATAGATGACGGCCAATTCGGGTCTGGTATTGACACAAACTCAATACGCTTGCTGCCGATTTACTATGAAATCGGCGTGGTTTCACAAAAAACTTTCGATACCGTCGAAATCGGAACTAATCTTTCGCTTGAAGACTCGCCGGCGGCAGGTCAGCCTAATCGTAAAAAACTTACATTTAAGCCTATTCCTGAATATGATGACGGAACGGCTGAAATTACTTTGCTCGAATTAAAAGATAACGCGGGCCACAGTTATAAGATAATTCCTGCGTCGCCGGCCGTGGCTAAACCTTATAAGCTTAAATTTACGGTCGATTTGAATGCGCCGAAAATACTTGATAGTACGCTGATATATAAATATAAGCTAAATTATAACGAAGACGGTACTTTTAAATCGCCTGCCTCGAGTGAAATTTTATTGAGCCAGACTGAAGCTAAGTATATTAATCAAAACGACGGCACTATTTCGGTAAAAATTGACGACGGCCGCGGCTCGCAAGTTAATGTTTCTACAATTAAGCTCAAAGTGCTTGGCAATGTTTATCAATGCGGCGTCGATCCTGAGCTCAATTATGATACCAAATCATTGTTATTAACTTATAAGCCGAAAGCGGCCAACCCATACCCTGAAGGATCGGTTACTGTAGAATTGCTGCAATGCAATGATAACGCCGGTTATAATGGCGCCGGCAGCCCTTCTGGTATTACTCCGCCTAATTATAAATTCACTTTTGTCTGCGATACGGTCAGGCCGATAGCTTATAATCAAATTCCTCAGCAGGGAAGTTATATTTCTGATACTGCAAGTACATATATTTCAGTCATACTTAAAGATGTTACTTCAGGCATTGAAACCTCTTCCGTTTTGATTCGAAATGCTTCAAATAGCAAGGAATTTAAGATTAACTCGATAATTTATAACCCGCAGACTTATGTTTTATTGGTAAGACCCGATTTTGGCAAATATAAGGACGGCTCGGCCGTTGATGATTGCACGGTCGAAGTTCAAATCAGCGGGTGTTTTGATCGTTGCGCCAATCCGCTTACGGGTCAGCCTATAACATGGCAGTTCCTTCTTGACACTAAAGCGCCGACGGTGGATATGATTAAGCCGCCGGCTTCGGCAAGACGTACGAAAAACAAGGACCTTGAATTTCAATTTGCCGAAAATGGTTCAGGAATTGATGGGGCAAGTATTAAATTATCTCTGCAATATCCGGATTTAACCGGACGCACATTTACTTTGCAGGATGCTTCGCCTAATAATTACCTTGAATATGATACTGTCACTAAAATTTTGAAATTCAACAAGACCGGGCTCAATATATTGCCGGAAGGCACAATTTCGGTTTCTCTTAAAGGCTCGGATTTGAACAATCATGAATTTAGCGGTAATTGGCAGTTCCAGCTTGACACTAAGCCGCCTTATGTAATTGCCGGTTCTGAAACTCCTCCAAGCGGTTCGACAGTCGGTGATTCACTGTCCGTAATAATCTTGAAGGTAAAAGACGACCTCGGGAAAATAAAATTAACAGATAACGCGCTTTACATGAAAATCGTAAACTCAAATATCGCAGATGCGTCATCTACTTTTTACTATTCAGGAACGCCGGGCAGTCCTGTTACTTTTAACGAGGATTCAGGGGAAATAAGGTTTATTCCGGAAAATTTTTCAGGATATACTAATGGCAAGAAAGGATTCAGCGACGGACCGGTTGATATTTATGTCACGGTAAAAGACGATTTGGAAAATACGCTTTCAAATTATCATTGGAGTTTTAATGTTAATTCGTCAACTCCGTATGTTACCGGCTCTAAGTTAGTATGGAGTTCCGGCGAAGCTAAATCAGGCGATATTATAAATAAATTGGGCAAAGATACGGCTGTTTTAAGGTTTGACCTGAAGACTTCGAATTCGACATTGCTGGATAAAAGCTCGATACGTGTTTCTATTAACGGCGGCGCCGAACAGGCCGTAAATGACTCTACCATAAAATATACGGCTAAGGGCAGCCCGCTTGGTGTTACCGGCAGCCTTGAAATTGCGGTTAATAGTTTCAGCTTATTAGACAACGACGGACCGGTTACTGTCACTTTAAAAACTTTGAAAAACGATCTGAATGTAGCTATGCCGACGCCTTATAATTTCAGTTTTACAGTCGATAATACCGGCCCCGCGGTTGTCAGCGTCGAGCCTGCAGATAATTCGGTTGTGACAAACGCCGCGGTCAGCGTTAAAGTTAAAATTAATGAGGTTAACGATGTTGACTTAACTCAGACGACATTTGTCGTTAATGGTCATGAAATAACTAATTCAGGCATGAGTTATGACAAACCCACGAAATTGATAACTTTTAATATTGCAAGCACGGTTCTTACTAAATATTCTGCCGGCCTTAATAATATTGCGTTGAAAGAGGTCAAGGATATTGCCGGCAATTCTTTGCAAAATAAGCCTAAACAATGGAAATTCTATGTGAGCGAGGCAGGCCCTGCAGTATACTTGGATTCATTTACTCCAAAGGATATAACTACGGCTAATTCAAATTCTATTATATCGTTTAAATTGAATCAGACCGGAGCTATTACCGGAGTTACCGAAATAAATGATTCTTCTTTCAATGTTACAGTTAAAAATATTAAGAGCTCCGGCGGTGAAACTTCATGGAACATTATCGGTACCGACGAGGTTCACGGCGTCACATACAATAAGTCGACGTTCGTTTATTCGATCGATCCTGTAAAGTATATAGGCAGCGGTGTTAATCCGATTTCAACCCTTTTCGAGGACGGCACTATTACGGTTACCATAAACGAGGTCAAAAATTTTGCGGGTAATAGCTTGCAGGCTAAGCCTATACAATGGAGTTATTATCTCGATAAAAAAGGCCCGTATGTAGTTACCAATTCGTTGCTTTGCGGTTCTATCGAAAACACTATATCAAGCAAAAGCCCTGTGTTGAAATTTGCAGTTCGTGATTATAACAATAAATCTAATATCGATAAGCTTTCATTTAAAATGGGCATTCAATACTATACATCGAAAGATACCACTACAGAAGTTCCTATTTTATCTAATGATGTTAGAATAAGCTATTCCGTAGAACTCGGCGAATTTATTTTTGATCCTTCAAAAAGCTCGCCGGTATTGACGCTTCCAGACGGGACTGCGACCGTCGTACTCAAAGAATTGACTGATTCTTTGGGAAATATTCTCGAACCCGGCTCTAAAAACTCATTCTCGTTTGTCGTAAACACGCTTGGACCGATTGCTCGTAATCCATGGCCTTCATCTGGAAATGTAGTCAAGCTGACTGATGAAATATCGTTTGCTTTGTCAAGTGAAATTTCGCTTATCGATGTTTCGAAGCCTGTGAAGGTAGTGGTTAATTCAAAAGAGTATTCCACTATTTCGGATTCTTCGTTGTTTGATATTTCAGGAATTAATAACAGCTCGAAGCAGTACAGGCTCATACTGAAAGTATCTCAAATTCCTGCTTCTTACAGGCCGGGCTCAGGTCAGGTAACATGCGCGATAACTGATGCGTATGACCTTCTTGGAAACCGCATAAGGCCGTCAGACGACTCACGCCTTGGCGCTTCTAACAGCTGGTCGTTTATTAACGATGTAACGCCGCCTGTAATGTCTATGCCTTATCCGCCTAATCGCGGAGTAATCGGTGTTTCAGACACGACTGTTAGCGTTACAATCATAGACAGTTATTCGAAAGTTAAGACGGATTCAATCAAAATAAGAGTTAATGAAACCAATGAAATTACTATACCGGCCGGTAATTTTAATTCAGCCGCAGGCAAAATGGAATATAAGCTGCAGTTAAACAGCATGGTAAACGGAATTAATACGCTTGAAGTTACGGCTGTTTCAGATGAATTGGGAAATGCGATCACTAAATCATATATTTGGAATGTATATTACGACAAAGAACCGCCTTTTGTGGCGGCCGGTTCGATGAGTCCAGCCAATGGCTCTATTGGCAATACTTTAAGACCGACAATATCGTTTGAATTGAAGGATAATCCTCAGGCGATTTTTGGAGTTTCCTACACAGGTGACATTAATTCATCCACGATAAGAGTCAGGATACGTAACATCGATTTCGGCGGTAATGTAAAAGCCGATAAAACCCTTAAAGTGGGTGATCCGGGCGTTATATATTTCAAACCGAAAGTGTCAATTGACGTTGCAAGCGCCGGTTTAACCTTTTCGGAAGGAAGCTGCGAAATTACAGTGCTTGGCGGCTCGGTTGATGGCGTTGCCGATAGTTACGGCAACCGTATGGTTTCAGATTATAAGTCAGTGTTTGCGATGATTGCCTCCGGTCCGTATGTATTCGGTGATACTACACCGGCGCGTAATTCTACCGTAACAAATAATAAACAGGTTATAAAAATGCAGCTTACTTCGGATAAATCGCAAATAAAGCTATCGACATTAAAGCTTGCGGTAGGCGGCATAACTTATAGTTATAATGCCGGTTCGACTTTAATAACTTATACCGATAGCGATGACACTCTTACTTTTAATCCAACGGCAGGCGGTATAACACTTCGTGAAGGATCGATTGAAGTAAAAATAATTGCCTGCGAAGATGAGCTTGGCAATAAGCTTCAAGCGGATACTCTTGGGCTTAATCCGTGGTATTTTAAAGTGGATACAACCGGGCCGACAGCTACGGTCGGCGCTAATCCGTCAAGTCCAAATTATCCGACATCAATTGCCGTAACTGCTAAGCCGAATGAAACAATAGTTGGCGTACCTAGGCTGAAAGCTAAATTTGGTACTAGCGCTCCTATTGAAATACCGATAGTTCCTATCATTATAGATTCGGTCACTTATTATACGGGAACGCTTGAAGCGTCTTCAATTACAGCCGAACCTGTTACATTTATATTTGCCGGCAAAGACAGCAACGGAAATGAAACTGAAACTGAAGTGAAAAATCTTTCTTTGGCTAAGACTAAAATTTCAATGCCTTATAATATTAAGCCTCAGAAATATTATTTCTTCAGCCTGCCGCTAGTGCCTGTTTCGACTGATGTCAACACAATGTTCAGTGCGCTTACACCTGGAACATATACGATTTGGGATGGCATAGGCAGTTCGAGCAAGGTTACTACCACTATAAAACCTGGTGTCGGTTACTGGCTGTTTTCAAGCGCTTCGAGTGACATAGCGCTCGAAGCTGGCGGTTATGAAATGAGCTCGCCGATGACAAAATTTGAAATCGATCTTAAACCAGGCTGGAATATGGTTGCTATTCCTTATGCGGCGCGCGTCAATGCTGAAAAATGCACGATATTTAAAAAGTTCAGCAACGGATCTACTTCGGAAGTACCTGTATTTTCAGTCCAGAATACGTTCACTGACCACGCTTTCTGGTCTTATGACTACGATTACAACTTAAAAACCACATTCTCGTTAAACCACAGGACAGGCCATTTAATGCCGTTTTGCGGTTATTACATATATTCGAACGAATATTGCGTTTTGCGGATTCCTCCGGTATTTGTTACAAACGAGGAAGTCAATAAATATCCGATTCCGCCTTACGGTTTGACGCTGCAAAAATCGCCTTCCGATGACAAAAATTTATGGTATAAAGTTTCTGTTGCGTGCCAGAATTTTAAGGATGATTATAATTACTTCGGTTTGAGCGAGTTCGCTTCTGAAAATTTGGCAAACGATGTTGAGCTCGATGTCATGAAGCCTTACGCTAAAGAACTTGCGCGTGGCGGATATATATCATCTTATTTTAACCTTGTCAAAGACGGAACTAAATATGCCTCATATTTCCAGAAGGTAGAAGCGGTGCGCAAACGCTGGAATTTTAATGTTGAAACTGACAGCGCTAACCAGAAAGCTACGATTTCATGGCAGGCACTTCGTGATACAATCACGACTTTCGATTACGAGTTGATTTTATATGATAAAACTGACGGCAGTACGGTAGACATGAAAAAATACTCTAGTTATACCTTTACTACATCGGCTGCGGCACGCCAGTTCAGCATCATATTTAATCCGGTAGGAACCGGCGGCAGCGGCGGCGGCCAGAGCGATACCACTCCGCCTAAGGTGCTTTCATATGCGCCTTATAACAATCAGGAAAATGTTTCGCTTACCACGACGCTAAATGTATATTTTGACAAAAAACTCAATTCATCGACGACTTATAATTCGATAACGCTGAATGATTTGTCAAGCGGCGCTATCGTCAAAGGTAAGATTTATTATAATGATTCGTTGTATGAAGTCGCGTTTAAGCCGGACGTCAATCTGGCTCAAGGGACATCGTATCAGGCTGTAATTGAAAATATTAAAGATAATGCAGGAAATACGATGACTAAAACAATATGGCGGTTTTCGACTGCGGCTGTTGATTCCGAAGACAAGAACGTAAGTTTCAGCGTTTCGAAAGGGTGGAATATGATTTCAGTACCGCTCTATCCGAAGGCTAAAACCATACCAGAAATATTCTCTTCGATAACTTCGCAGTTCATATTATACGGCAGAAAAGGAAACCAAATATTGATTTATAACGGCGATTATCTCGATTCTCCGATGGCTGTTGAACCGGGCCGCGGCTACTGGCTTTATATGAACAATGATTCGTCGATCGAAGTAAAAATCGACGGAAATACGCTGCCGTCAACTGCCGCTTATTTTGAGATACCGCTTGTTAAAGGGTTTAACCAGCTTGCGGTTCCTTTTAATTACTCGAATAACGAAACTGTCAATAATTTGAATTTCAAATTCAGGCTTAATGATGCTAACGCTTCGGTTGATGATGTGTATGTCGCGACGGGCAAAGGCGTCATCAGGAATAATATTTATACGTTTAATAAGTCGGGTGTATCTGGAAGTATCGTTACGGGACTTCTTACTGATACCACATTTAAGCTCAAAAAAACTGATGCGTTCTTTATATATTCGAATGTCGATAATTTGATATTACGTATTTATAGGGTGCCGCAAACTGCGCTTTCATCTAAAAAGCTTATGGCGCTGGCTGCTAAGTATCCTAATCTTCAAAGATTTATAGGCGCGCCGGCAGGCGGACGCAGCCCTAAAATAACTCTGGACGAGAGCAAATACTGGCGTGTTAATATCGGAATCGAGACGGCGAATAAGCAATTTACCGATTCGTGCGGTTTCTTTGGCATAGATTATGTCGGTGAGGACGGCATAGATATGTGCGACGTAATAAAATTAATGCCGCCTGACCCTTATGTGGCTATGTATTTCAATAAAACCGCCGCTGGCGAATCTTATGTGTTATCTTCGGATGTGAGAGCGCCTTTAACTTCGCCGGCTGGTTCCGGAACGGCTTCTTTAAAATGGAGTTTCGACGTTGTTTCAAGGGGAGTCGACTATCAGGACGGTTATTTATATTGGGATGCAAAAGCGATGCCGGCGGCCGGCACTTTTATGCTGGTTGATAAGACTTTAAATACCGAAACTGACATGCGTAAAAACCCGAGGTAT
Organism: Candidatus Wallbacteria bacterium; assembly: GCA_041441465.1. Lineage (GTDB taxonomy): Bacteria > Muiribacteriota > UBA9980 > UBA9980 > UBA9980 > JASDSY01. Next base: position 223,072 of record JASDSY010000026.1, on the reverse strand, counting down.
AAACTTGCAATTGACGGCAATAAGCATAATTTTGAAATAATATATACACCGGAGATGAAATAATGAAAAACAGAAAAACACTCAAGCATATTTTTACTATAATGATATTTATGATGCTGCTTATTACGGTGTCTGCATGCGGCGGCGGGGGCGGCGGCGGCGGAAGCACTCCTACGCCTGAACCGCCGGTTCCGGTAACGACCCCTCCGTCGGCTGTTACAAATCTGACTGTCGCTGACGGCGATACTTACGGCGTGATCGTGTTAAAATGGACCACGCCTTCTCATGGCAGTTCGGCGCTTCAGGCCTACGATGTCAGATATTCTACGGCTTCGACTATCGATGAAAGCGGATTTTTACAATTATCGCAGGTAAATTTCAGCGCCGCTATAACTCCGAAAGCGGCAGGAATACAGGAAACCGCTCAGATTATCGCGACCGGCGCCGGCGCTATGATTAATTCTTCTATTGCTAAGCCAGGCAGCGGATTATTCTGGTGTGTGCGTTCTCAAAATTCTACTGATTATTCGGCGATTTCAAATGTGACGACTCCATCTATCAAAGTGCCGTGGCGCGCTAAAATAAAAATTTCATTAAAAAACAGTCCTGCCGATTATTATGAAACATACTTTGGCGTTCAGGGCAATGCTGCCGATAATGCGTATGATTCAAAAGTCGGTTTTGACGCTAAATTGCCTCCGGACGCGGCGACTAAAAATATTTACGCTTATTTCGGCGAGAAAGCGTCTGAACAATTAACAAGCAGCATGCATTCAGCGATTACCAAACAGTGGCAGCTCATTGTTACAGGCCTTGCTCTGGCACCTGGAACTCCGATTACTCTTGAGTTCCCTGATTATAGCACAGCCGGCCCGGTATTCGACCGTATCGTTCTGGATGAAGCGACTTCGGGAAGTTCCGGCGCCAATGTCAACCTTGAAATTCCCAGCGCGGCATCAACGGCAAACTATGTTATCGGCAATGACGGACGAGCGGTGTTTAATATATACGGACAATAATTATTATAAAAAGTCTGCCGATCTTGAAGTTATAAATTTAAATCTTAATTGAGCCACCTTTTTAAATTAGGTGGTTCAATTGTTTTAAAAAGGAAATATAAACTTTGAAATGTCTGATTTTAAGTTTTTATAATATGTGAAATTTTAAGTAATTCAAGATGAATTCATCGTATTATGCCGAAAATATTCCATTTTTTTATTTTAGTGTAATTGATGTCAGAATTTATTTTTTTGATTGATTATAATATAGTAAAATAATATAAATTATGCGTAAAAGCGAAAAGGAAGCTTTATTAAAGGGCATGTTGTCAAATGACAGCCGCCTGAAAATAAACGCTATAAAAAATATTTCCGAATATGACGACAGCGAAGTTCTGGAACAGCTTTATAAACTTACCGCTGATTCAGACGTTTCGGTGAGGTACTTTGCGCGCAAGGCAATAAAGAATTTTTCCGGCGGTTATCGGCCGGCTGATTCAACTGCGGGGGGCGCTCATTCACTGCCGGCATTTGACAGCTGTTCCGAAGAATATGACGGCGGTAAATTATATTCAATAATTTCTTCGGGCAGCTCGCGCGAAAAGCAGGCGGCACTTAAAGAATTGTTATGGGTTAACGATGAATCTGCATTGCCTTTTTTAATTGAGCGGCTGGGGATGGAGACTGATGATCGTGTTATTGCAACGCTTTTGAAATTAATTGGTCATTTTGGCGATGAAAGCCATATCTCTGTTATTGCGCCGTTTTTGAAGCATGCCGATAAAAGAGTGGCCGCTAACGCCGTCGAAGGTCTCGAGTCCATAGATTCCGATAAGATTATTGAATTATTAGTTCCATATATAAACGATGACGATAACAGGATAAGGGCGAATGTTTTGAAAACGCTTGCTAAATTTGATGAATTGCTTATGGTTGCGAAGCTAGAAAGAATGATTTCGTCCGGCGAAATATGGATGCGCGATTCTGCTGTATATGTCCTGGAATCGATAACGCCGGATAATGCGCGTCCTCTTTTACAGAAAGCCTTGAAGGACGTTAACCAGAATGTCGCTGAACACGCGCAGGCGGTGCTCGAAAAAATCAACTCGTCTAAAAAAATGAATGAACGTTCAGAAAAAACTGCGTTGCCGGCTGGACTTAAAAATAAAGGCGAAGCAGCTAACTCGAAAAGACCGTTATGCTCAAAACGTGCCGCCGATTTTATTTTTATAAGCTATTCGCGCAAGGACTGCGCTGAAGTATACAGGCTCCTTTCGATATTAAGCGGCGCGGATTACGATTATTGGTATGACGTAGGAATTAAAACCGGCGTTGACTGGGACAATGAATTAAAAAACAAAATAATTAATTGCAGCGAGGTTTTCCTTTTTGTTTCTGAAAATTCTTTGAATTCGCCTGAAGTGCATAAGGAAATAATATGCGCCGATAAAAACGGCAAAAAAATAACTCCTATATTTATGCCAGGCGGCTGCGCGTTTGATGAAAAAGCTAAAATCGAAAGCGCGGTTGAAAAAATCGAAGCCATTTTGAATGAAAAAAAGAATAAAATCAGCCTTACCGAAGAAGAAATAAAAAGCTTTCAAAGGGAAAAATCCGATTTTCAGATCGAGTACGATTCGAATGTCAAGCGTATAAAATTAAATGAATCTAAAATTAATAAAAGGCTTGAGCAGCTTAAAGAAAGTGAAAAAGCCTTTAAATTCGAAATCGATATTAAGTATAAAGAGATAAACGGTGTATGGTTCAAGTTTTTTTACAGCGGAAAAATAAAAAAACTTGAAGAAGAAATTATTGAAATAAAGAAAAAGCAAAAGGAATTAAACGAGAAAACAAACGAGGATTTGAAAGCAGTCGAAGATGAAAATGATGAATTAAATAAAAGAAACATACAGCTGCAGGCAGATATAAAAAAATTGGAAAGCTCTTTGAGTACCGGCCGGCACGTGAAGGAAACCGAGCGTAAGAATCACGGAATACTGAGCGAATTATGTGAAAAAATAAAAGGTGCCAGGAAAAATGATGATTTTATAAAACACATAAACGAATATACGAAGATATTAAGGCAGTTTAATCTGGACGTGATAGAATTTTACGCCGTTTTATTTTATCGTTATATCAGCATAAATAACGGAATAAAGTACGACACCGAGGAGGATTTCCGTTCTAAAATTCCGAAAGCCGCCATGCGTGATATATTTAAGGGAACTGCCGATGAATTTGAGCATGAACGCTTATTGTCAAAAGAGTCAAAAAGCTCGTGTCAGGATTATTTTGGATATACTTCCGATAATTTCGTTTATATCGTTCTGGCTGTTGTTTTAGTTTTGATGTTTTTCATTAAAATTTTATTTTAATATCAAATAAAGTTTTAATTAGATTTCAAAGATTTTTATAATTAATAAAATCTTTGATTATATGATAATCCTTTAAAGTAGGCGGATAATATAAAATAAGAATATTTTTTTGATTAATTTTTTTAGTCCTTTGTAACTTTAGTGTTAAGCGGAAGACAGGTGAATTTATAATGCGGAAAAGATCAGGAATAGAGAAACGCATAAAAAAACTAAAATTGGCATTGTATAGTTATGAATGGCAATTCATAATTATAATGTCGTGCATAACTTTTTTATGCGGTATTTTTGGGTTTTCTCAATATTTTAAGACAAATAATGAAGAATTTACATTATGGGATCTCATATTTTCCACTTTGCAGCTTTTTACGCTTAATTCCGGGGTAATGCATGTCCGGCAAAATCTGCCGCTTGATTTTGCGAGGCTGGCTGCGCCGGTGCTGCCGGCTTATGCAGCAATCAAGGCGCTCTTGCAATTTTTTTCGGGCCAGATACAGGCGCTTCGCATCGGAGCTTATAAAAATCATGTCATAATCTGCGGACTTAACCGCAAAAGCTTTTACATTCTAAATGAGCTGCTTGATTATAATTTTAAAATAGTGATTATTGAAAAAAACAAAGATAACAGCTATGCACCGGTATGCGGCGAACTCGGCGCAGATGTCATTACAGGCAATGCCGAAGATTCGGAAACATTAAAAAAAGCCGGTTTAGTGAATGCCGAGTATTTATTTTGCATGATCGATGATGATAATTTGAATTCACTTATTATCAACGCGTTAAAAAATGAGCTTAAAAATATTAAAAGGCCGGGGCCGCTAAATTGCATCATAAACATAAATGATAATTATATTTATAACAAGCTTCGTGAAAATGAGTTCGAAAATAATTTCAATTGCGAGAGCGTTTGCACGGCCGGTAATGGAGTGGCCGTACCGGTGAAATTTGAATTTTATAATGTATTTGACGCGGCTAGCGAGACACTGCTTAATAAATATATGCCGTTTAATAGCGGTAATAACAGAGCAGGCGCTAATGCCGGTGTTCCGAATATATTGGTAATCGGTCTCGAGAATTTTATCGAAAGCCATTTGATTAACCTTATTAACCGCTGGGAATTGCTAAAAACCGGCCGGAAAGTGAAAATAACGTTAATTGACAGTGAAAATAAGTTGAAAAAAGAAGAGTTGGAAATTAATTTCCCTAAAATTACTAAATATTGTGAACTGGAAATAATGCCTTTTAATTTTGACACAAGATCGTTAAAAAGGTTTGAGTTTATTTTTGATGTTTCAGGAAAACCTGAATATTCGGCAATTTATATATGCACGCTTCAGGAAATTTTTAATACGTCTGTTATACTTGAATTTTCAAAACGGCTCGAGGAATTTAACGTGCCGGTATATGTATGCTGTGAACAGATTTCGTCAATTTTGAATATGTTTTTAGAGGACAAAGAATCATATCGCAATATACATATATTCGAGATACTGAGCGAAGTGTTGACGCCGGAAATTCTTGTAAACGGCGTATATGAGAAATTTGCCCATGCAATTCACGCGGATTATATAAATAATCAGAAAACACGCGGCCAGAAGTTGAATCAGCCGGAGTCATGGAATGAACTTTCAACTGAAATAAAGGAATCCAACAGAAAACAGGCCAGGAATATGCTCGCGAAATTAATTTCACTTAAATATAGTATAAGGCCTTTAAAGAATTCAGGTTGTGATTTTAAATTCGCGGCGAATGATATTGAAATTCTGGCAGAAGGCGAGCACGAGCGCTGGTGTGCCGAAAAAATAAGTCGCGGCTGGAAGCATGGTGAAATTCGCGATGATAAAAATAAAATTCATCCGGATCTCGTCGCTTACGAAAAATTGCCCGATGCCATAAAACAGTATGACCGCGATACCGTTTTAAGGATACCATATTTGCTTTCAATGATTAACCTTGAGGTTTATCGAAAACACGACAAATAGTAAATATTTTTATTGATAAATTAATATTTTGAACTTTGATTCATTGAAAAGTTTTGCTTTTACTATTTAATTTCAGGTTTGATACGAGAAATGGGAACTAATAGTTTGTTTACAGTCTAATGAAAATGTGTTATTCTTCCTGTTCTTTATACTGCATTTCATAAAGCCTGAAATAATATCCGCGCTTTTTGAGAAGTTCCTCGTGTGTTCCGATTTCCTTGATTTCACCTTTGTTTAAAACTATTATCTTATCTACGTTCTTGATTGTGGAGAGCCTGTGAGCTATTATTATCGAGGTGCGCCCTTTTAAAAGCTTTTTGAGCGCGTCACGGATCAGGTATTCGGTCTGTGTGTCAATTGACGATGTCGCCTCGTCCATTATAAGAATTTTCGGGTCGAATGCCAGGGCGCGCGCGAAAGCCAGGAGCTGGCGCTGGCCGACCGATAGCGAAACGCCCCGCTCGCCGACTTCCTGATTGTATTTTGACGGCAGTTTTTCTATAAAACCGGCCGCGTTAACATATTCAGCACATTTTCTGACAAGTTCCGGCGATATTTTTGGGTTATTCATCATTATATTTTTTTCGACGCTTCCTGAAAATAAAAAAACATCCTGCTGCATTATGCCTATATATGAACGCAATTCATCGAACGAAAGCGTGCGTATGTCCGTATCGTCAAGTTTAATCGTGCCTGACTTTATGTCATAAAAACGTGCGAGCAGGCTTATTATAGTCGTTTTTCCGGAGCCGGTCTGGCCGACTATGGCTATGGACTCTCCGGATTTCACTTCAAATGATATGTTACGAAGCACTTCTTCGCCCGGTATATATTCGAAATATACATTCTCGAATTTGATTTCGCCCTTGAAATTTTTTATTGTAACCGGCGCTTCCGGCGGCAATATTTGCGGCTCGGTATCTAACAGCGTGAATATTTTTTCGCAGGCAGCCATTGCCATTTGGAAGACGTTATATTTTTCGGCGAGGTCCCTTATGGGTTTAAAAAACCTGTTGATGTACTGGTTAAAAGCTACGAGGACTCCAAACCCTATCTCGTTTGAAAGCACCATGCCGCCGCCGTAGTAAATTATTGTAGCGATGGCGAACGCGCAGACTAATTCGACTGACGGAAAGAATATGGCGTTTTGCATTATCGTGCGGAGAAATGTGTCGCGGTTTCTGGCGTTTACTTCGTCAAATTTCCTGAAATTCTCAGATTCACGCGTAAAATTTTGGACTTCTATCATGCCGGCGACATTTTCCTGGAAATATGCGTTTAACGCGGCCTGGTTCACGCGCGTTATGCGGTATGAGTCCCTGGCGTATTTACGGTATATTCCCGTTATAACAGCGAGAACAGGTATGATTATTATAACCATAAGGCCGAGTTTGAAGTTTAAGAATAAAAGCATGGCGGAGATTCCGATGAGGGCGAATAAATCGGCGACTACGGTTATTATGCCTGCGCTCAACATGTCGTTTAATGTTTCGATATCGCCTATAGCCCTTGTTATAAGACGCCCGACCGGATTTTTGTCGAAAAAAGAAAATGACATTTTCTGGATGTGTGAAAATACTTCAATACGCAGGTCGTACATAGCTTTTTGCGCCATTATGTTTATGGTGTAAGTGTGCAAAAATTGGAACGTGAAATGCATTATCAATACGGCCTGATAAATGATAAGGATTTTATATATTTCACTTGCCCTGTTTTTGGCTATGAAATCGTCGATCGCGACTTTCGTGATATAAGGCGGAAGCAGATCTAAAATCGTTACCATCGCCAAAAAAAACATGGATATGTAAAAAAACTTCATATAAGGCGTTATGAAACTCCAGAGCCTTTTTAGAAGCCTGGAATCGTAAGCTTTGCCCGTTATTATCTCTTCCGTATGTAAACTCATTTTTTTCCTTTATTTGTTTTTGTGATCATAAAACCGGTATTTCCAGTCGGATATTTTAATGATTATTTGAATATTACATTATGATATATTTTTATTGCATTGTCTCGAGTTCGAATTTCAACCGCTGTTTTTCGTAAGTGTGCGCATAAATACCGTTAATCTTGAGTAATTCTGCATGCGTTCCGCTTTCTATTATTTTTCCGCCGTCGAGGACTATTATATTATCGGCGTTCATTATGGTCGAAATTCTGTGAGAAATTATTATTGAAGTAGTGCTTTTCATAAACATCTTAAGTTCGTTCAATATAGCCTCTTCTGTGCGCGTGTCAACTGCCGACAATGTGTCGTCAAAAATAAGGATTTGTGGTTTTTTCAGAAGCGCCCTCGAAATGGCAAGCCTCTGTTTCTGTCCGCCTGAGACCGTTACGCCGCGTTCGCCGAGCATGGTTTCATATTTATTGGCAAAATTATTTATATCCTCGCTGATTTTTGATATTTCGGCGTACCTTGATATTTCGGCGGTATCAGCATTAATATTGCCGAATTTCAGGTTTTCGGTTATCGTGTCCGAGAAAAGGAACGGCTCCTGCCTTACGTAACCTACGCTTTTACGGAGTTTTTCGAGCGGAAATTGCGCTATATTTTTTCCGCCTATCAGGATTTCGCCGGAAGTGGCCTCAAGAAAGCGCGGAATCAAGTTGCAGATCGTGCTTTTTCCCGAACCCAGCGATCCGGTTATCGCGAGTGTCGAGCCTTCAGGGATCTTGAATGAAATATCTTGTATTGCCGGAATTGTCTTTCCGGGATAGGTAAAACTTACGTTCTTAAATTCTATATCGCCGTCTATATTATTCAACGAATTATCGGTTTTATCATTGTCGAAAATTTCAGGTTCGACTTTTAAAATTTCATCGATTCTGTTCATAGAGGCAATGCCGCGCGTATACATGTTTACAAGCCAGCCGAGCCCGAAGAGGGGCCACGCAAGAAGCATGAGATATCCGCTCAGCGCGACAAGCTCGCCGAGAGTGTTGGTGCCATTAATCGCTCCGAGACCGCCGAAATATAAAAGCACGTTCATCGATGTTCCGGAAATAAAGAAAATTATCGGTTCCTCGATGCCGTTCACGCGTGCCATTAAAATATTATACTTTAAATAATCATGCGATAATTTTGAAAAACGCCTTATCTCATTTTCTTCCTGGCGGAATGCCTGGACGGTTCTTATTCCGGTGATATTTTCCTGCACACGTCCCGTAAGTTCAGCGAGTTTTTTCTGCATTTTTTCGTATGTGCGCTCGATCAGGTCGCCGACGTAATAGATTACGATCGTAAGCAGGGGCATCGGCAGCAATGCATAAAGCGTGAGCCGCCAATTCATGTAAAACATGAGCGAAAGGCTTATTGAAATAAGGGTTATAGTATCGACTAAAATAAGAGCGCCGGGCCCGACGAGATCTCGTACGGCGTTTAAATCGTTGGTGCCGCGCGATATTATATCGCCTGTCTGGTTTTTATGATAAAATGACTGCGGCAATTTAAGAAGATGGCTGAAATAATCGTTGCGTAAGTGATATTCTATCCGTCTTGAAACGCCGAACAGGCTGGTGCGCCAGAAATAACGGAAAATACCCTGCAAAACCGCGGCGCCGATTATCAGCAAAGCGTAATACTTAAGCGAAGTCATTGATTTATCGGTATTTATCGAATCGATTGCGTCTTTAACGAACCACGGGATGGAAAGCCCGAAAATATCGGTTATAACAAGCGTTATTGAGCCTAATACGATCTTGTTTTTATATTGCGATAAATATTTATGAATCGGTTTGAATTTTCTTAAAAACATTCGCAAATTATAGCATAAAGGGGATTAAGTGTCAATTCAAAAAAATAAAGTGTGCGTATAAATAAAGCGGCCGGTTATTATTTGTGCGCAATTATACTTGACTGTGATAAGGTAAAAATATTTGACGGTCTTTTTCGGGATAAATATGAAGCTATGATTTGATATTTAGGCCGCGGATTACATTAATTTTTGTTATAGACGGGTAATGCTAACAATATATATAACATAATCTCAAAAAATGGATCTGGAACCGGGAAAAAATATAAATTAAAATTAAACGTGAATTAATTAATAAAGAAAAGAGCGCGTTTATATCGCGCCCGTTTTTATAAGCCTTAGCCTAAGGCTACAAGCAATCCGAATATAGCGCCGATTAGGGCCGATATATACGGGTTGCACGTCATGTTTCAGGTTGTGTCGCTAGATTGCGAGATAAGGCTTAACGCATAGCCCGCTGCAGCGCCGATAAGCGGTGCGGTTAATAATTTTATGTTCATAGCGTACGTCCTCCTTTATGAAAATATTAAATAAATGTATTAAATATATTCATTATAAATTATATTCTAATTTACTTTATTTGTCAACATAATTAATTAAAATTAAAGACGAGTAAATTTTACTAAGGCGATATTAAAAAGATTCAATAAATGTGGAAATATTTAAACAACCGAAATTGTTAAGTTATGAATGCGGTATTAATCTTATGGAATAAATTCATATTTTTTATCAACAAATTTATGCATGAATTTAAGGTTAAAAGCAAAATAAAAAACCGCTTCAAAATTTATTTTTTGAAACGGTTTTTTATTATTGTTTATTTTGTCTGGATTATTTTTTAAATGTTATAAATTAGATCAATTATATGCGCTGACCGCTTCCGAGCCTTCATATATAAGGAATAACGAAGGGAATACCTGGTAATTGCCGTTTCTGTCTTTGAACACTTTGTCGTTTATGTCAAAATTAAGTTTTACCGATGTTTTCATGCCTGATGCCATTGAAAATTGCGTAAGGTTCGCGTCGTTTGTCGATAAATATATCGTCTGGTCAAGCGCAATTCTTTGCTTTTCGCCTTCATTTACAATTCTCATGTAATTGATGTTGAATTTAAGCCTGTTATAAGTTCCGACTGGAACGTCCGAAGCCATCGCCACTACTTCGCCGTCTTTTATTAGATTCAAAAGGTTTATTTCTTTAGGTTCTGTAAATAGTACATATTCTTTGCCGTCGCTCGAATATATCGACATATCGGATATGCTTACATAAACGTCATCAGGACGCACTTTGATCAATGTGCCTGAAGCTGTTGAATTATTTGTTGTGGTTGTCGTGGTGATAATTGTACCGTCAGCTTTTAACGGTGCTTTGCCCGGTGAATGCAACCCGCCGCTCAGCGATGAAGTATTGATCATTTTTAAAGTTATAGTCGCGTCATGTGCCACCAGATTTGAATAGCTGTATGACGTGCCGTAAGAATTGCCGCATCCTATCGATGAAAGCGCCAGGAAGCCTCCCACTAAAAGGAGCACGACGACTGTGATAACATAAGGTTTTGACTCGTACATTTTACCCTCCGGAATTTTTTTATAATTATTTTAAAAACTTTTTATTTATTATTCAATTTTTATATCGGCAATAAATAAAAAAATATAACATAAAAAATAAAAAAGACAGTCTATATTCGACTGCCTTTTTTATATTTTATTTTTTTAAGACGGCGCTTATTTGTATATTTAGATTAGAATTTTTATTATTGCGGAGTTGATGTGTATTTATTTTAATAAATTTTAATTGTTAGATTACATTATTTACTAATTCAATTTTTATTATTTTCCGGATGCAGGTGACTTAGCTGGTACCGGTGCCGGATTTATGAAAGCTGTCAGTATAGAATTAGTGAAAACCGCGGTTTCTTTGGTTACCTTTGATAAATCGAATTTTATGAACAATGCGTCTTCGATAGCCTCGATTTTCATATCAGGACGCATTTTTAATAAAAGATCGATTCCGGCCTTGGCAAAATTTAATCTGTCAGCGTTTACCTTTACAGCTGTAGGTTCGGTTTCGTTTATTTTTTTCGAATTGCCTGCGAGCTGTGAAAATCCAGTCTCCATAAAAGCTGCGGCTTTTTTTATTGAATCGCTTGCCGCTTGTTTCGAAGTGTAATTATATTTTATAAGGAATGTATTTTTTCCGCCGGCAAATGATACGCCTTTTAAATTCTCGAACATTGCCTGATCGCTGTTGAATTTTGCAAGCTTATTCGCCAGCTGTGAAATCGGTTCCGGTATTTTTATGAATCCGTAAATTTTCATGTCCGCGAATTCTTTTTGGTTTATTTCATTGTTATAATATTCGTCTTTAGATATCGAATCAGTTACTTCTTTCTTATTGGATATTAAAAGAAGCGCCTCGAGCATCGCTTTTACTTCGCGCGTATTGCCGTATATTAAAAAGCCTGCCGAAGGAACGGTTAAAACTAAATCCTCGCCTAATTTGTAGAGCTTTGAGCCTGCGTATTCCTCGAACTTAGTACCGCCGGAAACCATTTTCCGTTCGATATCCGCCTGCTTGAAATTACCCTCGAATATGAATGCGCCCGATGGATTTTTCCCTAACTTATAATTTGATATATCAGTCATTACAATGGTGAAATTTTTTATTTCATTTAATATGTCTATCGCCATTAAATTTTTTATTTTTGATGCTTGTGTTTCGACGGGGCCTTCGATTTTATTTTCTTTCAAATATTTATAAATTTCGCCGAAATTAAGCGTGATTACAGCATCCGCGTTTTTATTTATTATTTTTATGGATTCCGGTAATGCAAACGCCTGGCCGGCGCAAAACAAAGCGATTAATACTGCTGTTATTAAAATTTTGAAATTTTGATTTTTTGACATATTTTTTCTCCTTAGAATTAATTGAACACAATTATTTTATCAAAAAAAAGACATTTAATCAATACAATAAGTTAATATTTCAAATTTTGCATTTAATTAAAAGTCTTTGTTTAAAACTATTTAAATGAAAAATCAGGTGCAGATGTAATCGGAATTTTAATTTTTTATCATATTGGTGAATTTTGAATTGACATATTTTTTTCTTATAATGTTTCTTTGATAAAAATAAGGTCGCGGCATGTATTTTCAAAGCCTTCGCGCTCTATTATATATGTTTTTTCGTGTCCGAGGGAGTTAATAAAATCCGTTATTTTTTCGGGGCCTATTCTGCCCTCGAAAAAACCTGCGTGCCTGTCTTTTTTTGAACCGAACTCTACCGCCTGGCTCGAATCGTTTAAGTGAACTAATTTTATATGGCTTATCAATTTAGCCGACAGTTTCGAGGTATCCACGCCGGCGCCGTAAGCGTGCGCAGTGTCCCAGCAGATTCCGATTTTGCCGTTATAATCGCCGATCAATTTCAAAGCTTCTTTTTCCGTCGATATAAGCTTTTTGCCTGAGCCTTCGGTATTTTCGATTAAAAATTCAGCGCTTGCTCCGTCAATACCGTCTAACACCTCGTCTATCGAACGCTTCAGATTGTCATAAACTCCCGAACCTGGGTGGGCGATATAATGTTTGACGCCTAAATCCGATGATGCTTTGATTCCGTAAATAACCTGTGATACGCTTTTTTTTCGAAGCTCTTCATCGCATGACGCGAAGTTTACAAGATACGGCATATGAACGCTCGCGGCTAATTTTAATTCGTTAATTATAATATCGATATTTTTTTTTGAAGTTTCCGATATTGCCGGATTAAATGAACGCGGGCTCGATATGAATATCTGAATCGCAGTTATCTGGCATAATTCTATTATTGTCTGTATGTTTTTAATGTCGCTTACAGAAAGATGCGCGCCGAATAATTTTTTTGCGTTATTTGAATTTAAACTGTTTTTCATTTTATACCTTCAAAATATTCGTCGAATAATTTTAATACTTCGTCAATATTCTTTTTGTTTATAGTGGCTCTGAATTTAGCCCCGCTTTTTAATTTTAAAATTTCAAGAAGGCTTATTTGCGGTTCCGATGTTCCTATGACATAAAATTGCCCGCCTGCAGCGGTATATTCGATAATTACGATCTTATATTTCTCGTAGCATTTCCTCATTATAGAGGTGATATCGCACGGTGCTGAACCGACGTTCAGAAAACAAATGCCGTGCCTCAGTTCCTTTAAATTTTTTATAAGGCCGTAGCTATACTCCAGGATTTTTTCGTAATCGCGGGCAAGCCCGCTGAATTTTTCGTATGTTTTTAAATTTTTATGCCCCTGCAGGGTATTTAATAAATATTCGAGCATTTCTATTCGCAGGTTTTCATTTTTCAAGTCCGCTTTCAATGCTTTATAAATCAATTCTCCGTCAGGTGAAAGTCCGTCAGCGCCGCCGCTGTCTATAATGTCGGCGTCATCGGCCAGCCGCTTTAATTTTTCAGCTTCGTTACTATCGAATCCGCATTTTGAAAATTCGAATGTCTTGAAAAGAAAACCGGCGCATGACGGCGCATTTTTATCTACCATTACGCGGCAGTTTTTTTCGAAGTTAACCTGCTCCCAGCCGTTATGATGGTCGAACATGACTACGCTCGGGTACTGCAGCGAAATCTGATTATAAAAATCGATTGTCATTTTCATATTTTTATTATTAGGCGCGACATCGACAAGATAAAGCATGCCGCGTTCGGCGATATTAATTTCCAGAAGTTTTTTATAAGTCTTATCGATTGTGAACGGTTCCGTAACATAAAGCAGCGGCTTTTGCAGACTGTAATGCTTTATTATGAATAATGCTGAAATTATTCCGTCGAAATCGCCGTGAAATAAAATTATATTTTTTTTCTGTTCCATAGTATTAAAAAAGGCCGCCAATCCGACGGCCTTTTTGTTCCACCTGTTATTTTATTTTATTTTCTAAGATTTCTACCTTGTTTTTTGTTTTTAAATCATCCATAAAGCTTTTGTATGCTTTGCTTTTTTCTTCGAATTTGAGTTTTTCCTTTATGCTGTCTGCTACTTCCTTGAATTCTTTCTGTTTGGCGGCCTGTTTATCGGTTACCTTTATTATATGGTAGCCGAATTGAGATTTTACGACCGGTGTAACTGTTCCGATTTTAGCGTCGAATGCTGCGTCTTCAAATTCTTTAACCATCATGCCGTGCCCGAAGAAGCCGAGGTCGCCGCCGTTAGCAGCGGAACCTGGATCGGTCGAATTCTTTTTGGCAAGATCTTCGAAGTTAGCGCCGCCGTCGATTTCTTTCTTTAATTCCACGGCTTTTGTTTCTTCTTTTACAAGTATGTGCGAGGCTTTTACCTGCTCATCCTGCATGAATTCTTTTTTGTGATCATCATAATATTTTTGCTGTTCGGCTTCGCTTATATCTTCTTTTGCCTTTATATTAGTATTTAAGAATATTTTACGAAGCTGCATATCTGCGAACTTATTGACGTCATCTTTTATTTTTGGATCTTTTTCGGCGGTAAAACCTTTTTCCGCTGCGTATAGTGTTATAACGTGCGACTTGCCGATGTTATCTATAAGCAATTTTGCAGTCGCTTCGTCTTTTGTGTTAACCGGCGGCATGCTCGGATTTAATAATTTGCCTATTTCCAAAAAGCGGCGTGCATCAGCGAGTTTTATATCGCCTTTTTTTGTAGTGAACATTGCTTCATCAAGAGCTTTTGCGTCAAGTGCGTAAATATCCTTTACTTTGGCAAGAGCCGCTTCGTTGGTTTTGAGTTCATATTCTTTTGACAGTTTGTTATATAATTCGTTAAAATAAGGCTCGATTTTTTTAGTTTTTAAATATTTTGTTATGTCGTCTTTAGTTTGTTCTAACGTCATGCCTTTTAATTGAGTGTCTTTATTTTTCTCAAAAAAATCCTTTATTTCGGCGTCTTCTACTTTTATGTTTTTATCCACTTCTTCTTTTAAGAAATGCTGCAATGCTATCTTGCCGCTTATATCGGAAATGAATTCTTTAGTTTCCGGTTTTTCATTATATTTGGCGTCTTTCATTGCGATGTCTATGAGTTTTTCGTCAAGCATTTTGTTTAAAATATTGATTTTATCTTCTTTTTTGATTTCATTTCTCGGTACGAACGGCGGAATTACTTCGTTCATTTTTTGTGCCAGTTCTTTATATTTTATTTCTACTGCGCCGATTTTGGCTATAACTTCTTCTGAATCTACCGTTACTTCAGCTGTTGCGCCGCTTAAAACTTTGCCATCCGCGCCGATAACTTTAATGCCTAAGTTTTTAACGTCTAATGCTTGTAAATCGCCTGTTCCCGCGTTTGCTATCGCTGTTGCCATCGTTAGTGTGGCGGCTGTTATTGTCGCCGTTTTTAAAATGTTTTTAACTAAGCTCATAGTTTCTCCTTTAAATTTAATTGTGCTGATTATAGGGCTTATTTTTACAATTGTCAAGTAATTATTTAACATTTAAGACTATAAACTTATGATAAATTTGATATTTTTTATAAAATAAAAAAAGCGAAGCTTTTGATAGCTTCGCGTTATAACGCAAATAATATTTTACGATTTATTTGTTTTCTTTCGGAATGGTAACTTCCTTGGTTTGAGCAGCAGCCGGAACTGCGTCATTCGGCATTGTGACAACGCCGATGCCGGATTTTTTTGTAGCTTCATCTAAAATTTGAAATGTGCTTATTATAATTCCCTGTTTATTATCTTTTTTTATTATCTTGCCGGTTAAAACTACTTCCGCGGTCGCGAGATTCTTAGCAAATTCGTCTGAAACTAATTGGTCAACTATTGATTTTGGCCCTATTATCTTATAATGTTCTTTGGCTTCCGTTACAATTTCGTAAACGGCAATTTTTTCGTCCTTATTACCCTGATATTTTTGAATCTTGCCGGTTATTGTTTTAGCGTCAGGATCGGCTTGCTGCGCGATTACCTGCGAATAACCTAGCAGTAACATTACGAAAATTAATAAGTAAATATAGATATTTTTTTTCAAATTAATCATCTCCCCAAAGACTATGATTTTTTATATTAAATAATAAAAGTCGAATTTAATTAATAATAAATACGTAGTTAAATAATTTTTATTGATTTTATATGGTATATTTTTTTACTACTTGGTTTGAAATAATTATAGCTATAAAATGTAATAAAGTCAAATAAAGTCTTATAAAATAATTATAAAAATAAAATAGCCCGCGTCTTTTTGAAGAAGACACGGGCTAAAAAAAGATTTATCGGTTAATTATTTTTTTTCTTCAGCTTTAGGAGCTTCTTCTTTTTTTGTTTCTTCAGCTTTAGGAGCTTCTGCTGGTTTTGCTTCTTCTTTCTTTACTTCTGTCGGAGCTGGTGTAGCAGGAGCTGCTTCTGTAGCTGCGGCTTCTTTGTATTCAGCTATTGTAAGAGCCGGGAGAAAATTAGGTTTGTTTTTAGGAGCAGGAGCAACTGTTCCTTTTACTGCGAATGATTTTTTGTCGAAATCAGCGATTTTAGCGATTTCAGCAAATTTTTTGTCTTTTGCGTTGATGTGGTATTTTTCGCCTTTGTCTGTTACAAATTCGATTTTTTTGTCTACTTTTACAAATTTGCCTACAAATTCAGCCATTTTTACGTCTTTTGCAGCGTCAGCCTTAGGAGCTTCAGCTTTTACGTCTTTTGCAGCGTCAGCTTTAGGAGCTTCAACCGCGAATGCCGGCATAGCGAATGCCACTGTTACCATTAAAAGAGTCATTACTACTAAAAATTTTTTCATGTGTATAAAACACCTCCTAAAAATGTATCACATGTATTTTAATGTGATGCTATTTTTAGAGCAACACTTATGCCAAATGAAAAAATTAAATAACATTTACATTAACGCGGTAACTATTAATTTAAAATTAATTTGCTAATATAAAATTAGCACATAATTTTTAACTGTTTAAAAATTATCATTGTTATTTATAAAAATTTCGCATTTGTTTTTTTATTTTACATAATAACGGATCATCTGGAATCTGTTGTTCTAAAATTTCCGCATGTTTCTTAATGTCATCATATTTTTTTTGTTCGATTAATGCCAGCACTAAATTTAACCTGGCGTCAGAAAAATTATTGTTTATATTTAAAGCTTTTTCAAATAATGTTATCGCTTTGTCATATTTTTTTAATTTTGCGTTTACAATTGCTGCATTGTTTAAAATCATAGGATTATCGTTTATTAAAGCAAGGGCGTTATCAGCGAATAAAAGCGCGTCATCGAATTTTTTTTGACTTAGCAAACATGATGTCATATTTATTATTAATTCGCTGTCCTGCGGGTTTATGTCAAATGCCTTTTTATAGCGCTCCGCGGCCAGATCGAATTTACCCGATATATGATATAAAAATCCCAGTTCGAATAAAACTAAAAACTTTTGCTTATCGTTTGAAGAAGTTTCAAGCAGTTTATTTAGCTCGAGTTCTTTTAAAGAAAAATTATTTTTTATGTTGATTAGTTTGCAATAATAATAGTATTCATGAAATACGAAATTTTCGGCGGCTGGCTTGGAATCGCTTTTATTCATGAATAAATTTTTATATTCGGTATGCGGTTCGCAGGATTTTATGCCTGTTTTAAATACGTTCTTAATATATTCAAATGCCGCCTTATAGTACTGTTCTTCGAATTGCCTGTCAGGCTTGAATGAACTTAAAAGCATAAGCGCGTCATCGAATTTTTTTTCCTTGATTAATTCCGAAACGTAGCTGATTATTTTCGAATGAACAAGTGTTCGCGCTTCAAGTTCCTGGTCTTCTGTCAGCTCTATTAATTTTTCAAATTCTGCAAGAAGCTTATTTTCCTCTTCGCTTATTTTCCCGTTTGTCAGCATTTCGAAAAGGACGTTAGCGTATAATATTTTTTTCTGTTCCCGCTCTGTAACATTAGTTTCAGGCAACCCTAAAATAAACTTATTGCTGTCTTTTTTTTCCTTTTTTTCTTTTAATGCCTCGGCCAGCAGATCAGAGCATATTTTATCCGATAATTCAAAATTTTCTTTTAATCTTGCGAATATCGATTTTTCGCTGGAATCTATTTTCCCGTCTGCGACAATGTTATTGAAGAAAATCTTTAGTATCTTTATTTTATTGATATCTTCGTTTGCCGTGATATTTGTGTTATTCATAAAAACGACCTTTTTAACAAAAAGAGCGTTACAAATTAAAGTTTGTAACGCTCTTTTATTTAGTATTTTATGTTATCTTATCAGTCCGATCCGATTCAACGGCCAATATATTAAAAGAGCTTTCCCGCGGATATTTTCCTTGGGCAGGTAACCCCAGAATCTTGAGTCCTGGCTGTTATTACGGTTGTCGCCCATGACGAACAGCTTGCCTTCGGGAACTTTTATCTTGCTTAACGGCACATCGGCGCCGGCGCTTGCGTGCAAAATAATATCATCGGCGGCCTTTTGCTTGGTGTATTTTTCTTCGGTCAATTTATCGTTAATGTAAATGTCGCCGTTTTTGATTTCAACTGTATCGCCCGGAAGGCCGATTACCCTTTTTATATAGTCTTTTTCAGGCTCCTTTGGATACTTGAAAACTATTATATCGCCATGTTTATAATCGGTAAAATAATAAATGAACTTGTTGACTAATATCATATCGCCAGGTAGCAAAGTGTTTTCCATTGACCCGGAAGGTATGAAAAATGCCTGGATTACGAAAGTCCTTAATATTATGGCCAGGATTACGGCCAGGCCTATTGTTTCAACAACTTCTCTAAACAAAGATTTCTCTAATTCAGACTGTTCGCCGGTTTTGTTAGGGCCGGGAATCTTTTCCGCCGCTTCAGTCGTGATATTGTCGCTTGCTGCCATTAAAACCTCACTAAGTCATACCATTCTAAGTATTATAAAAAACACTTTTAAACATCGCGCTGCCGCTTCGTTCAAAAGTGTTTTTTATTAAATAACGTATAAAAATTATTCAGCGTTTTCAGCGGTTTGTTTTGTCTGGTTCGTTATCGGCTTACGTTCCTGGATTCTTGCCGATTTACCGAATTTTTCACGCAAATAATAAAGTTTTGCGCGTCTGACTTTACCGCGTTTTAATATCGCGATTTTACCGATTATCGGTGAGTTAAGGAAAAATGTTCTTTCGATTCCGGTGCCGTAAGAAACTTTTCTTACTGTAAATGTTTCGTTGACGCCTGAATTTTTACGTGATATTACAACACCTTCGAACGCCTGTATTCTTTCGCTGTCGTCTTCGATGATACGAACGTCAACGCGTACTGTATCGCCTGATACGAAGTAAGGCGTGTCTTTTTTAATGTAAGTGTTGTCGATTGCTCTGATTAATTCTTGCATTTTAAACTCCTCCTGAACTTATATATTTTTTTTGATTTTTATATTATTTGCCGGTCGGAGACCGTTAATCGTTTTAGCTTATTAATGCTTGTTTCTGGCCCATTCAAAATTGCTCTCGCCGATAATCCTGTCAATTATTATAGCCGCGGCGCCTCTTACCGAAAGATGGTTGTAATTATGGTTAACGAGCGCCCTGACAGGCTCAAGAATGAAATCGGCCCGCTCTATTACCGCGTCCGATAGCCCCCAGCCCGTGCCAAAAAGCAATAAGAAATTAATATCATAAGATTTTAACATACTTTTTAGTAAATTGCAAGAGATATTTCTGGGATTATTTGGGTGCGAGTGCGCATCGGTTACTATGACCTTCAAATCACGCCCGGTTTGTTTTTTTATCGATTCCTTGGCCGCTTCTATGCTTTCGGCGATACTTACTATGCTTAAAGCATCCTTGCGGTCTTTATTATAATCGGCGCCAAATCCCTCGGACCAATGTCTTAAAATTTTATTCAAAAGCTCGTACTGGCAGGGCGGCGGCGAGATCAGGTAATATCCGCCGAGATCATATGTTCTTGATGTACGCGCAATATCATGGACGTCAAGGTTAGTTATTGATGTCTGAGTGATGTTTCCATCTTTGCCTTTGATCGGATAATGGACAAGTCCGGCATAAAGTCTGCCTTTTAAAAACTCTTCCTTTTCCATTTTTTTTCTTTCGCTTGTCAACATAAATAAAAATTCAAAAATCCTTTGCCGTTTATTTGCTTACTCGTCATAACAATGATAATGCTTGAAGTATTCCTTTAATATTTTATAGTCTTCTTTATTTAAATCGCTTAATCTCAGAAGGTCCGGCCTTACTTTCAGCGTGTTTAAAATTGCCTTCGCGCGCCTGTAAATATTGATTCCTTTATGTTCGCCGGAAAGCAGTACGTCAGGTACGTGCTTTCCGCGCCAGACGGGAGGCCTCGTAAAATGCGGGCAATCAAACAAATTTTCCGCAGCCGAGAATGAGTCGGCTGCCGATGATTCGGGATTGCCGAGTGCGCCGGGGATTTTGCGCGTAACGGCGTCTACAAGAACCACTGCTGCGGGTTCGCCGCCGGACAATACGTAATCACCTATCGATATTTCATAATCAAACAGTTTCCGCGCCCGGTAGTCTATATCCTCGTAATGACCGCAAAAAAGAACAAGATTATCATATTCCAGCAGCGAGTCGACTCTTTTTTGCTTCAATAATTCTCCCTGTGGCGTAAGATATATCGTAGCTGTTTTTTTACCCTTATGGTCGTTTTTTACTTTTTCAAGCGCCAGATATATCGGTTCCGGCTTCATTACCATTCCGCAGCCGCCGCCGTAAGGATAATCGTCTGTCGTACGGTGCCGGTCTTCTGTAAAATCGCGCAAGTTGATAAATTCAAAATTAACGAGAGCGTTTTTACGCGCTCTTGAAATGATGCTGGTGTTGAAAGGACTTTCGAAAAAATCCGGAAATAAAGTAATTATCGAAAAATTTATAAAAGCCCCTCCATGACATTGATCGTTATTGTCTTGCCGGCGACGTCAACATTGCTGATGAACGCCTTGACGAACGGTATCATAGCCTTTTGGCCGCTGGCGGTAACGGTCAGCTCGATTATATCGTTTCCTATGCCTTCAAGTATGTCCGAAACGAATCCGAGTTCATTGCCGTTGGTATCGACGGCGCGCATATTTATAAGCTCGAATGAATAAAAATTGCCGTCAGAAAGTTCCTCGAGCTCTTCACTTTTTATATAAATATAACAATCGCGGAGACGGTCAAGGTCCTCGAGCTTTATTTTGTCCGAACCCAATATGACATAACGCGGCGTTATTTTAACCGATGTAACGGTGTGTAAAACCGGCGTGTCACCATCATTTCTTATCAAATAAAAGCTTTGCAATTTTCTGAACCTGTGTTCGACATTTTGCGAAAATGGCGTCACTTTAAACTCGCCGGCTATGCCGTGCGGCTTGATTATCTTGCCGATGGCTACATATTCCGGTCTTTTTCCGGCTTTTGAAGCGCTGTCGGTTAATGCGGCGTCAATATTTTTTTTTTCGAAATCTTGATTTTTATTTGAATTCATCGCTGTCACTTTACTGCAAAACTTCGAGCATGACTTTTTTGTTATCTTTCGTCATCGAAGATCTTAAGATCGTTCTGATGGCGTTAATCGTTCTGCCGTGTTTGCCTATTATTTTGCCTACATCTTCGGTAGCTACTTTCACTTCGTACATAAGCGTTTTTTCACCTGAAATTTCTTTGATTTCAATCTGGTCGGTTTTATCGACAAGCGATTTTATTATCAGATGGATTAAATCTTTCATTGTGCCTCCACTAAGTTTGTTATTAGCGTTATAAACGACGTTTGCGGGTAGATTATTACACTTAACACCTGATTTGATTAAAATACCCACAATTTAAAAACCGTAAGGCTTTAAAATTGCAGGTATTGAATCAGTTGCTAAATCAAGTGATTGATCGAGCATATACAAATATTTTAATTACGTTAAAATATTTTATAAATTATTTGCTGACCTGTGTTTTTGCTTTTCTCTCATGAGTAGCTTTTACTTTTTCTTCGTGAAAAGCTTTGAGAATTCCAAGCGGTCTTACAAGAGTCTTTATCGTGTCAGACATCTGTGCGCCGTTTCTGAGCCATTTTACGAAATTTTCCTGGTCGACGTTTATTGTATGCGGTTTTGTCAAAGGATTGTAATAGCCTAATTCTTCAATAAACTTGCCGTCGCGGCGGTTTCTTGAATCGGTTGCGACGATTCTGTAGCTCGGATTTTTGTGCGCGCCAGTTCTTTTAAGCCTTAAAATTACCATTAGTTCACCTCCTGAGATTTTATATAATAAATATTTAACCTTTTTATAAAAGGAAATTAATCACTAAATTATAACAGTTTTATTTCAAAAAATCAATATCTTTATAAAAATAAACTAAAAATTGCGTTATAGTTCGTACTTAATGAATTGCCGATTAAACTTTTTTATTTAAAAAATGGCATTTTGCCGCCAAGTCTGCCCAGCATGCCTGTCATTTTATTCATCTGCTTCATCATTTTGCGCGCCTGATCAAATTGTTTCAGCAGTTTGTTCACGTCCTGTACGCTCGTACCGGAACCGAACGCTATTCGTTTGCGCCTCGAGCCGTCTATTATCGAAGGCATTTTCCTTTCGCGTTTTGTCATAGAACGTATTATAGCTTTTATATGTTCGATTTCTTTTTCGTCTATTTTAATGTCTTTTATCTGCGGCATCGATGAAAAGCCCGGAATCATTCCAAGAAGCTGATCGAGCGGCCCCATTTTCTGAACCTGTTCTATCTGGCTCAAAAAGTCCTCGAACGAAAAATTTTCTTCGCGCATGCTTTTTTCGAGCTCTTTTACTTTCTCCAGGTCCATATTCGACTGCGCTTTTTCGATAAGCGAAAGTATATCGCCCATGCCGAGTATTCTTGAAGCGAGCCTGTCGGGATGAAATGTTTCGAGGGCGTCCATTTTTTCGCCAAGACCCATCAATTTTATAGGCTTGCCGGTAACGTGCCTTATCGATAAAGCAGCGCCTCCGCGTGTGTCGCCGTCTAATTTGGTCATTATAAAGCCGGTTATCGGTAATGCTTCGTTAAATTGTTTTGACATATTTACGGCGTCCTGACCGGTCATTGCGTCAACCACAAGAAAAATTTCCTCAGGTTTGGCTTCGGCTTCTATATTTTTGAGTTCTTTCATCAGTTCTTCATCAATATGCAGACGTCCAGCCGTGTCTATTATTACAATGTCGCAGGCATCATTTATGGCTTTCTCCCGTGCGTTCTTAATTATATCGACCGGATTTACCTGGTTACCCATAGCAAATACTGGTATATTCAATTGCGCGCCTATCACTTCGAGCTGCTTTATTGCGGCCGGCCTGTATATATCGCATGCCGCGAGCAATGGTTTATGTCCTTTTTTGCGAAGATGCAGCGCGAGTTTGCCGCACGATGTCGTCTTACCGGAACCCTGCAAACCGCATACGAGTATCATATGCGGCGATTTGCCGCCGAGTATTATTTTTGCTTCGGTTCCGAGTATTTCCATAAGCGAATCGTGTACTATTTTTACGACCTGCTGCGCCGGCGTCAGCGAATTCATTACTTCCTGGCCGACAGCGCGTGTTTTCACCATTTCAATGAATGATTTGACGACCTTGAAGTGTACGTCGGCTTCTAAAAGTGCGAGTTTTACTTCCTTAAGGGCGTCCTGTATGTTCTGTTCCGTAAGCTTTCCCATGCCGCGAAGCGAGCTGAAAACTTTCTGGAGTTTGTCCGTAAGCGTTTGAAACATATTCTCTCCGTATAATTTATTTTAAAATATTAGCATTAAATTATACTTAACTTTAGTTAAATTGTCAAGAAAATTTGCTCTGTTCTTGATAACTTATATGTTTTTGTCATAGACACATATTGTCTTTTGTAAATAAAAATCAGTTTTAGTTTAATTTTCTTTATAAGACTAAATATTAAATTTTTGTCCTATATAAATTATTTTAAAATTTTCTAAATTTATATTCTTGATTAATGTTATATCTAAAATAACTTCAAATACATTTTAATCACGCTGTAAGTTTTTAATGACTTTCATTATAATTTTTTTAATTTTAAGCAATAAATGATGCATTATAAAAACATTAAAATATAAAAAAAAGGCTGCTTTGAAAAATTTCTTTTCATGCAGCCTTTTTATATATATAAACTTAAAATCAGTGTTTCTTTAATTTTCCAGAAAAAATTACATTAAGAGAGCCATAACAGCTTTTTGAGCGTGAAGTCTGTTTTCAGCTTCATCGTATATTACCGAGTGTGGCCCGTCGATTACTTCCGCTGAAACTTCTTCGCCGCGGTGAGCCGGCAAGCAGTGCAGGAATATATAATCGTCGTGAGCCGGTTTCGCTGTTTCAGCGTTAACCTGCCAGCCTGCGAATGCTTTTTCGCGGTCCTGTTTCTCTTTTTCCTGGCCCATTGAAGCCCATACGTCAGCGTAAATAACGTCTGCGTCTTTTGTGCCTTTTTTGATGTCGTTTGTGACTTCGACTTTTGAGCCGAATCTCTTAGCTATTTCAGCAGCTTTTGCAACTACTTCTTTTGCCGGTTCGTAGCCCTTAGGCGAAGCTACGGAAATATTCATGCCGACAAGCGCGCATCCGAAAAGAAGCGAGTTGCAAACGTTATTGCCGTCGCCTACGTATGTGAGTTTCAGGCCTTCGAGTTTGCGTTTCTTTTCCATGATTGTCTGGAAATCAGCGAGTATCTGGCATGGGTGTTCGTAATCGCAAAGGCCGTTTATAACAGGAACGCGGCTGTATTTAGCGAGGTCGACTACTGTCTGGTGTTTGAAAACGCGTGCCATTATACCGTCAAGGTAGCGGCAGAGAACTGAGGCTGTATCGCTGACAGGCTCGCCGCGGCCGATCTGAAGATCGTTTGAGCTTAAGAATAAGCCGTAGCCTCCGAGCTGATAAATGCCTGTTTCAAAGGAAACTCTTGTTCTTGTCGATGATTTTTCAAAAATCATGCCGAGAGTTTTGCCTTTTAAAAGATGATGCTCTTCGCCTGTGTATTTTTTCATTTTTAAAGTAGCGGCCGTTTCGAGAACCTGATATATTTCTTCAGTTGAAAGGTCCAGCATTGATAAGAGGTCTCTGCCTTTAAGATTTACTGCCATTAAAAGTTTCCTCCTGATATAATTTAAAATTTTTGTTTATTTTTTTATTAAAAATTACTTTAAAGCCAGGGCATAATTATTAAGAAAATTATACGCCTGGCTTTGGTTTTAGGAATAAAGTATTATATTATTTTTTACCGCCGAATTTTGGGTGTTTTTTGATAAGAGTTTCGAGGTTCGGCGAACCGATTTCCTGAAGCTCATATCCAACCTGAACTGCAGGCTGTTTGATTTTTACGATTTTTCTCAAATCGATCGGTGTAGCGATTATTACTACATCGCAGTCCGTCTTTTTGATTGTGGCTTCTAGGTCTTTTACCTGTTTGTCCGAGTAACCCATAGCCGGAAGTAACAGGCCTATTTCAGGATATTTTTCGAATGTTTCAGTGATTGTTCCAACTGTGTAAGGGCGAGGGTCTACGGTTTCGACTGCGCCGTATTTCATAGCCGCAACGATACCTGCGCCGATTTTCATTTCGCCGTGTGTGAGTGTCGGGCCGTCTTCGATAACGAGAGCGCGTTTTCCGCGGATTAACTCGTAATTATCGACTATAAGCGGTGAAGCAGCTTCGACGATTACAGCGTTTGGATTCATTGCGCGTACGTTACGGCGAACTTCATCGATAGAATCCATATCAGCTGAGTCGATCTTATTTATAACAACGATATCGGCTCTTCTTACGTTCGTTTCGCCAGGGTGATACTGATTTTCATGACCTGCTCTTAAAGGATCGACTACAACGATTTCACAGTCTGATTTGTAGAACGGGAAGTCGTTGTTTCCGCCGTCCCATAATATTACGTCGGCTTCTTTTTCAGCATTTCTGATTATTGTTTCGTAGTCAACGCCGCAATAAACGACGATGCCTTTAGCTATATGCGGTTCGAATTCTTCGCGTTCCTCGATTGTGCATTTGTATTTGTCGAGGTCCGAATATTTAGCGAAACGCATGCATTCCTGTTTTACAAGGTCGCCGTATGGCATTGGGTGCCTGATTGCTACGACTTTCTTGCCCATTGAGAGAAGGATTTCTGCAACCCTTCTTGTTGTCTGTGATTTGCCGCAGCCTGTGCGTACCGCGCATATTGAAATAACTGGTTTTGTGGATTTGATCATTGTTGAGTCTGCGCCCATCAGCATGAAATCTGCGCCTGCTGCATTAGCTATTGATGCGTTATGCATAACTCTTTCATGAGGAACATCTGAGTATGCGAATACTACAACTTCGACTTTGAGTTCTTTTATTAATTTTACAAGGTCTTTTTCTTCGTATATCGGAATGCCCTTTGGATAGTTTTTGCCGGCTAATTCTTTTGGATATTTGCGGCCGGCTATATCAGGAATCTGAGTTGCAGTGAATGCTACTACTTCGTAGTCGTTATTGTTTCTGAAAAATACATTAAAATTGTGGAAATCTCTACCTGCTGCTCCCATGATTAGAACTTTTCTTTTTGCCATTTGATGATCATTCCTTTCTTACCCTTAAATTTGCTTGTTTGTCTATTTTTTTATGGTACTGAATTTTATTTGTTTTTTTAAGATTTAATATTAGTTTTATATTTTATAAAATTGCAGGTGTATTGTTGTTTACACCTGCAATTAATTTATGTTACGCTATTGCCGCAACTGCTTTTTCCATTATGCTTACGCCTTCTTCGATTTCGCTGTCCGTTGATGTTATAGGAGGCAGTATTCTTACTACGTTTCCGTCAACGCCGCATGTGATCATTAAAAGACCCATGTCGAGGCATTTAGCGAGGAATTTTTCGCATCTAGCGCCGTCCGGAGTTTTATCTTTGCCGATGAACTCGATAGCCATCATATAACCGAGGCCGCGGATGTCGCCTACAAATTCATACTTATCTTTTAGGGCGTTAAGTCTTGTCATAGCCATAGCTGAGTTTTTGGTAGCTTTTTCAAGGAGTTTTTCCTCGTTTATAAGATCGATCGTAGCTGCTGCAGCTGCGCATGAAACTGGGTTGCCGCCGAATGTCGTGCCGTGCGCGCCGCATGACCATTTTTTCATTACTTCAGGTGTGCCGGCTACAAATGACAGCGGGAAGCCGGAAGCGATACCTTTGGCAATTGTCATAAGGTCAGGTGATACTTCGTGGTGCTGAGCCGCGAACCATTTAGCGGTTCTTGCGACGCCGGACTGTACTTCGTCGAATATTAAAAGCACGTTGTTGTCTGTGCACCATTTACGGAGCATCTGCATGTATTCCTTAGGTGGAACTACGTATCCGCCTTCGCCCTGTACCGGTTCGATTATAACTGCAGCGACGTCGTCTTTAGGAACTTCGTATTTGGTTATCGCTTCGAAGTGTTTAAAGCAAGCCATGCCGCATGTTTCTTTTTTCAAATTGATAGGGCAGCGGTAGCAATAAGGATACAAAGCTTTATAAACACCGGCGATCGGCTGGTAGTGTTTAGCGTATTTTGAATTCGATGTCGTTACTGACATGCAGCCCATTGTTCTGCCGTGAAAAGCGCCGCGATATGAAATAATTGCGTGTCTCTGCGTTACGAATTTTGCAGCTTTGATAGCGCCTTCGACCGCTTCTGAACCGCCGTTTAAAGGGAAAAACATGCTTACTCCTTCAGGAGTGCATTTGGCGAGCCTTTCACATGCGTCAAAAAGAGCGTCATATTGATAAACGCCGCCTGCGTTTACTAATTTATCTAATTGTTTTTTTACAGCTTCGATTATTCTTGGATGTCTGTGTCCTGTAATGTTGACAGCTGTGCCTGACGACCAGTCGAGGTATTTTTTGCCGAATTCATTATATATGTAAGAACCTTCGCCTTTGTCGACTGTAAATGTAAAATCCCAACCGAGTGTAGGCGTGATAAACTGTTCAAATCTTTTTTTGTTTCTGGAATCCATTTTTTTCCTCCAAATTTTTTTGTTGTGGGTATTTTATTTTATATTTTTGACACACGAAAATATACTATTAACTCACAGGAAAACCATAAAAGTTACCTAATTAATTACTTTTTTACTCGGCATTATATTTAATTTTCCGATTTTAGATTGATTTTTTTAGCTGGATAAGCAAGTTTAGTTCGGCAGTTAATCAATGTTTAATAAATCTAAAAGCTTTTATTATTAATTATTTACTTAAAGTTTCATCCTTAAACGGCTGTTTAAGAGTTCATATTTATTTATCCCGGATAAAACTATATTAAAATATTAATGAGTTTTTATATAGGTAAAAATAATAAGATAAATTTTTATGAAATAATTATACTAAATAAAAATTATGAAATCAAGTAACAAAACTTGAAATTAAACTTAATTTGTCGTTATTTTCCGATTTTAAACAAATATATTGCGAGTATGCTTAATTATAAATATTTTCTCTTAATTTCTTATGAGTATGCTTTTTTTTAATGCGTCTGTTTGATATTACTTATTTGGATAAATTTTTTATTAATTAAGGCATATAGTATCTCATAAAACATTAATTAAAAAACGGTGCTAGAATGAGATAATAAATTTTATAGTTGCACCGGCTTTGATATAAAAATAAAAATATTCGGAAACTTTGTCACTTATCGTTTGGCGTTAAGGCAATTTCATTTGGATAAATTACTTCTAATGTTGCGCTTAGCAGCCATTAGAAGTAATGATTATTGTATAATTTTAATTTTTTATTATAAAACAGCAGTTAACATCCGGAGCCGCATGGCGTATAGGTTACTAATTCGATGGTGCCGCTGGCGGTGACCTTTTTTATAAGGCCTATATTTCTTGAATACCAGTAAGTTTGAGTGCTTTTGGTGTTTGATATTGCAGTGGTTACAGTTACTTTTAAGCAATCGTTATATGTTTTTTCGCCGATTATTACCGATGCTATTTTTTCGCACCTTATTGTTCCGGTTAATGAGCTTGTCGATGGGCTATGGCCGCTGCTTGAGAGGGTTTCGGTCGAATTAAACGCCGCGTCCTGCTCGAGGTCCCACTTAACTAAAGGCAGTTCCGGGGAATATGTCTGCTGGCTGTTTAATGTCGAACCGCCGTCATACCAGTCGGTGCCGTATTTCAAAAATCCGTTTGTAACGTCGGCCAAATAATAAGTTTTGTTATTTGAGGCATATTCATCGCCTGTTAATGCATAAACTGATTTGCTGTTTTTTGTTTCGGTTCCGCTTACTGTCGTAATAAAGTTTTGGGTTGAATTGTTGCTGTAAGTTATTTTATATGACCATCTGTTGCCTGTATTCAGGTTTACATAGCTGGCGATACAGTCAAGGCGCTTAGAAATAACAGGCCGTACTTTAGTTTCAAGTGTTATCTCTTCCGAGGTCAATACCCTTAATTTATTGCCGTTTGCCGTGCCGTTCGCGTAATCGCTGAATTTCTGAATTAAAGTGCTTTTTAATTCGCTTTCAGTTGAACTATTGCTGAATGACACTTCGCTCGTATCCTTTAAATTGCCGATAACTACGTTATTTGCCGGATTGATTTTTACCGATACTACCTTTACAATGTTTGTTGTGTAGTTTATATTAAGGTGGCTTACAAGTATTTCTGAGGTATTGCTGCGGTCGAAACCTATCTGGTTTATCAGTTGATAATTTTTATTATCGATGCTGAACGGATAACTTAATACATAATTTTTATACTTTACCTTGCCGATATATTTTCCTGGGGCAAGGTTTGATGCGCTGAATTTCCCTGTCGCCGTTATAGTTTTAGTAGCTACAATGACTGCAGGTGCAAGTATATTATAAATATCGACCGAAGCGGTTTCACTGACGCCAAGCGCATAATTGGGGGCATTTGCGATTCCTGTCGCTATAAGTTCACCGTCATACTGTGTGGCATAGCTTGAACTGCCGTT
Organism: Candidatus Wallbacteria bacterium; assembly: GCA_041441465.1. Lineage (GTDB taxonomy): Bacteria > Muiribacteriota > UBA9980 > UBA9980 > UBA9980 > JASDSY01. The sequence goes on along the minus strand of JASDSY010000026.1, from coordinate 193,055 downwards.
TGAATTTGTCTCTTCATCTTTGTTGAGCGCGTTTTCGATGGCAATCCCGATTGCGCCTCCTGCGCCGCCTCCCGTACATCCCTGTATGTTCAAAACAATCATTGCCGAAAGTAAAGTTAAGCCGAAAATACCGGCAAGTTTCTTTCTTAACATTTTTCTCCTCCATATTTTTATAAAATCAGCGGCTGAAGTGAACTGGATTTTCAAAAAACATAACCGTCGATTTTACAATGATAAAATACCGCATATTACAGTACGGGTGTAACATTCGATATTTAACTTTGCTGCATTTTAAGTATAGTAAAAAACAATTGTTTTAAACAAGGGATATAAAAACATATTCACGCTTAACTTAAAAATACGTCGATAATTGTATTTTCTAAGCAAAGTTACATGGCGCTTATTCACTCGCTTTTGAAATTTAAATTTTTGTCGTTAAAAGTTTTAATATGTAATTTATAATGCCTGCTATTTAAATTCTGGCATAAAAAACTTTATTGAATATAAAAGCTGTTATCATTTTTGTGTTAAATTTTTATTTTAAAATATAAAAAAATATGATATAATTGAATTTATTTTTTGAAGAAATTTATTGTGAGTGAAATTTTATGATAGAAAAATTATCTAAGTATCTTATTGAAACAAAATTTGCGCCGTATCCTTTTCTGAAAAAGCTTTTAAGCATTATCGTTTCCGAATATGAATTCAAAGGCGCCGCCATAACTCTTATAGATGTCGGAAGCCTCGTGCCGGTGCCGGCTTATATCGCAATCAATACGGCTAACGGCGAGGAAATGTATAAGGGCTATTCACTGAAAGACGAAATATTGCAGGATTCGATAAATTGCGGGTCCACAATACATTTCCGCAAGGGTATGAAAAATGTCTCTCAGGAAATGCTTGCCAGGTATTTGAAGGGATTTTCAGAACGCATATTCATTCCTTTGAAAAACGATTTCGAGGTAATCGGCATATTGGACATAATCGCCGATTATAACCTTAAAACTAATGCCTTTAAAGTCGTCGACGACGTGCTGCCGCAATTTTATCCGCTGATGCACCAGTGGGTAAAAAATTATCGCGCGCAGATGCTGAATAATGAGCTTGTGATAGTTAATGAGATATATCAGGAAATAAATACCACTATTAATCTTGAAAAACTTTTGAAATTGATCGTTATGCATGCTAAAAAGCTTATTCCGTGTGATTTATGCAATATATTCCTGATAAATGACGAAAAGACCGAATTAGCGATGAAAATAATATCAGGGATCGATGATGCGGGATTTATAAGGCGCCTCAGGTTTAAAGTAGGAGAAGGTATAGCCGGCGGTGTTTTTCAAAAGCGCAAAGGGATTATTATCGAAGATTGCACATGCGACGCACGCTTTTTGCACATCGAAAATACGCCTGAAGTCAATTCGATAATATGCGTGCCGCTGATTGCGCAAAACGAGCCTATCGGCGTTATTTCGCTTACTTCGAAATTTAAGAACGCTTTCGATTCTAAAGATTACGATCTTTTAAATATGCTGGCCTCGACGGTTTCGATGGCGATTTATAACACCAGGCTTTTCGAACGTACCCAGAAAAAAGTCGATGAATTATCGACGCTTTGCTCGGTTTCTAAAACCATCAGTTCGTCGCTTAATCTTGAAAAAGTTTTAAACCTTATAATGAATGAGGCGGCCAACGCTGTTAAGGCTGATATCGGCGCGGTAATGCTTCTTGACGAGGATAAAAAAGAATTACTGCCTAAGGTGTCGTTTGGGCTTTCGCAGACATCGCACCATAATTTGCGCTACAAAATGGGTGAATCGCTTGTAGGCTGGGCTGCTCTCAGAGCAGAACCGGTGTTCGTCCGTGATGTTATGTCAGACTCACGCTATATGTCGAAGGACTCGCTTAATTATCCGATAAGCTCGGATATATGTGTGCCGCTTATAGTCCAGGGCAAGGTGATCGGCGTTCTTACTCTCGCTATCGGCCCGGGCAAACAGCCGTTTAATGACGAAGACCTTAAACTTTTATCGTCCATAGCTTCTCAGGCCGCTATTGCCATATATAATACCGAGCTTTATGAAAAATCCGAACAAAAAGTAAGGGAATTAACCACGCTTTATGAGATTTCAAGGGCGATAGCGTCGACTTTGAATCTTGAAAATGTGTTGAATCTTGCGATGAAAATGATAAATCAGCTGATGAGCACCAAGCGCTGTTCCATATTGATATTAGACCGTGACGGCAAAGAAATAAATACGCGTGTTTCTCAGGGATTGCCAGAGGAAATACTCAAGGAAATAAAAATAGACGCGCAGGAATCAGTCCTGAATTTTGTGTTCCGCACCAAGCAGCCGATATTAATAAAAAATCTCGAGGAAGACTTATTTATAAAGGCATTCAGTAATTATAAAAAAGAGCGCTATCTTACCAAATCATTTATGAGCGTGCCGTTAAATATTAAAGACCAGGTGATTGGCGTTATAAACGTTACCGATAAAATCAACGAAAGCGCTTTTAACGAAGATGATTTAAAGCTTTTAGTCACGCTGGCTAACCAGATCGCCTCAGATGTCGAGAATGCCCGCCTTTATGAGATGGCTGTAACTGATGGTCTTACCGAAATATTTAACCATAAATATTTCCAGCAGCATCTCGAAAAAGATCTCGAGCGTTCCAAACGTTATCATGAGGAAATATCGCTGATAATGATAGATATAGATTTCTTTAAAAAATGTAATGATACATTCGGCCATCAAGAAGGCAATAAGATTTTAAAAACCATAACTTCGATATTGAAAAAATCAATAAGAGAAGTGGACTTGCTTGCGCGTTACGGCGGCGAGGAATTTGGAATAATATTGCCGTGCACTCCAAAATCGGGCGCGTGTGAAATTGCGGAAAGAATGCGTGAAATTGTTGAAAATACTGTTTTTGTGTTAAATGGCCAGCAGGTGCACATAACGATTTCAGTCGGTATAGCCACTTTTCCTGAAGATGCCACGCTGCAGTTCGACCTTATACGTAAATCCGATATGGCGCTTTATCATGCCAAGAAAACCGGAAGAAACAGAGTTGTCGCTTATGACGAAAGCCTCTCGGAAATACATAAAACAATTTAAAGTGATGTTGTGTTTGCCCGGCGAATCGCTCGAATATAATGTTATTAAAAGACATATATTGAAAATAGTGCATAAAATAAAAATCAATTTTTTTGAAAGTAAATTAAAATTCTTATTTCATAATGTATCTAAAGTGATTTTTAAATAATTTATACGAAATGTAAGGAGAATTAGCCGATGAATTTGCAGGAATTTTATCGCAGCGCAGTGAGTATTGGAATTGATTATGACCCCCGCGGCGCGGCATGGGTAAAAAAGACTCTTCAGCGTGCCAAAGATGAATACAGCAAACTGACTACAGAGGAAAAAATATGGGCCGGCAAGGAATATATGGTAAATCCGTACGCTGACACTCGTGTTTTAAACGGCCAGCCTGATTTATCGATATCGGCAAGGATACTTGTCGGGATCGATATAGGAATAGGCGAAATACTTGTTGCCGATAAGCTGAATGAACGCGGTAAAAATATCGACCTTGTCGTTGCGCATCATCCTGAAGGCAAGGCATACGCTAAATTTCATACGATTACTCAAATGCAGGCGGATATTTTGCATAAATTCGGAATACCGATAAATATAGCGGACGGAATAATGAACGAAAAACTGCGCGCCGCCGAAAATAAAATCGCTCAGGTCAATGTCAACCGCGAGACGGATGTTGCCGTGCTGCTCGATATCGCTTATATATGTATACACACTCCGGCAAATAATGCAGCCACGACATTTTTGCAGCGCATTATGGATAAAGAAAAACCCGAAAGAATATCAGATATTATGAATATACTGAAAGTTATACCGGAATATAAGGAAGCGTTGAAACGTCATTCAGGCCCTAAAATACTCGCCGGCAATTCGGAAACACGCACAGGTAAAATATTTGTAGATATGATCGGAAGCGCCGAAGGTGCTCCTCAGTTATATGAGCAGCTTGCGCGTGCCGGAATCGGAGCTATTATTTGTACTTCGATGTCGCCTGAAAGCGTAAGGGAAGCCGAAAAACAGCATATAGCCGTTGTCGCAGCCGGCAGTACAGCTTCCGATTCACTTGGGTTGAACCTCGTCCTCGATAAAATACTTAAGGATACCAATATTGAAGTTATTGAATGCTCCGGCTTCAGAAGGTTTATCCACGAACAATAATAACGAAAGAGTCGTAATGGTAAAATGGAATCTTATAAAAAATCACTTGAGTTTGATAAAGTACTCGAAAAAATAGCGCGTTACGTCAGGACTGAATCCGGACGTTCGTGCCTTATGAATATTGAACAGTGCGGCGATATTGAATCGATCTATAAAAGATTTTCGCTTATCGCTGAGATTCAGGGAATAATAGCATTCGAAGGGCGTTTTGATTTCGAAGACCTCTTCGATTTTCGTGATGAATGTAAAAGGCTCAAAATAATGGGCTATTTTATGGATGCGGTTTCGCTTTATAAATTTTCAAAAATGCTTTTTGCTCTGAGCCAGATAAAAAGCGCGATATTTAAGTATCGTGAAAAATATCGTGTGTTGAATCAATTTACATATGAAATGCAAAGCTTTAATAAGCTCTCTTTCAGGATTTCAAGGTGCGTCGATTCAGAAGGCTTCGTCAAGGATGAGGCTTCGTCGAAACTTGCATCTATTCGCAACGAGATTTCGACATTATCAGGACGGATCCAGGGAAAACTAAAAGATCTTATAAATAAGCTTAAAGCGCATGTTACTATGTCCGAAGACTATGTTACGATGCGTGAGGGACGTTTCGTGATTCCGATGCCGTCTGCTGAGAAGGGCCGTGTTAAAGGAATTGTTCATGATTATTCGCAGTCGCGCATGACATCATTTGTCGAGCCGGTTATGGTTTTGAATGAAAATAACAGGCTGCGCGAACTGAAGGAAAATGAAGCGGCCGAAGTTATAAGAATTATCGCTGAATTAAACGATGCAGTGAGGCCTGAAGCATCGGCGGTGCTTATGTCGTTAAATAAAGCGTATTGGCTTGACGCATATTGTGCAATTGCGGCGTTTGCGGATGAAAAAAAATGCGAGCGCGTTAAGGTGCAGGAAACCGGCGAACTCGAAATTATAAACGGACGGCATCCTCTGCTGGGCGCCGATTGCGTACCGCTCAACATAAAACTTTCGAAAGATAACGATATATTGATATTATCCGGCCCGAATGCCGGCGGTAAAACGGTGCTGCTTAAAACGATAGGACTTTTTTGTCTTATGGCCAAGACAGGTATTCCCGTGCCGGCCGATGCGGCGACAGCGCTGCCGTTAATCGATAAAATGTTCGTCGATATAGGTGATTCGCAGAGCATTACCGAAAATTTATCTACTTTTTCGGGACACATTAAATTTTTATCTGAAATGGTGGCCGGAATTTCAGAGCCGCGGAAAACGCTGGTGCTTTTAGACGAGCTCGGCTCCGGATCTGCGCCGAATTATAGCGCGGCAATAGCATGTTCGATTATATGGCACCTTGCTAATATAAAGACTCATGCCATTATAACGACTCATTTTTCAAAAGTTGTCGATTTTGCATATTCTCTTGATAACGCCGTTAACGGTTCGCTCGAATTTGATATCAATACACTGAAGCCGACATACAGGCTCATAATGGGAATTCCCGGGGCGTCTTACGCCATTCACATAGCCAAAAACTATGGCTTGCCGCAATTTTTAATTGAAAAGGCTTCCGGCTTTCTTGATGAAAATGAGGTGCGTTACGAGGAACTGATATCGGAACTTATACGTTATTCATCTGATTTGAAACGCGAATATAAAAACGTTATGGACGAAACTCAAAAATTAAGGAAAAGCGAGACAAAAGTCATTGACCTTGAGAAAGCGTTTTCTAAAACTCGCGCTGAAATTGAATATGAGCTTCGCGATGAATATGAGCGCAAATATAACGAAATGCTGAAAAAGGTCAATAATGCGCTGAACGTGAAAAAGCAGGAGTCCGATTTAAAAGAGATAAAGCAAAACCTAACGAGGGAAATTGTATCTGAGAAAAAAAATCTTTCTGCTTTAGAACAGGATGAAAAGCCTCAGACGGAAAAACGCGATGAAAGGTTATTAACGCCTGGATTCCCATATAGGCCGGGCGACAGCCTGCTTATAGAAAAATTTAACGCCAGCGTGATTTTAAAAGAAATCAATTTTAAAAAACGCCAGGCGCTTGTCGAATTTAAAAATAAAATGCAGATGTGGGTGAAATTTTCATTGATTTCCGGTACGAGTGAAAATCTTTCGGAATTTGATGACAGGTCTGTCATAAGCTATAAACCCGCCGAGTATGAAATAACGCATGAGCTTGATATACGCGGTAAAACTTGTGATGCCGGAATAGAAGCGCTTGAAACTTATCTTGCGCGCGCCGCTGAAAGACACCTTAAAACCGTAAGAATTGTACACGGCAAGGGGACGCTTGCTTTAAAAGCGGCTGTAGAAAGTTATTTAAAGACTGAACACAGCGTTAAATCATTTAGGACCGGGAAATATGGAGAAGGCGATTACGGCGTAACGGTGGTTGAACTTGAATAACTATAATTTCCACGAGGATTATGGACGTCAGCTGCCGGTCAATAACGTTAACGTCCCGGAAGACGATAACGGATATTTTCCAAGCGTCCGCAAACCTGTTTATAATTTTTTGTTTATTCTTCCGCTGCTTGTGCTTTATGAATTTTTAATAATAGCGACCGGAACGCCGATTAGAAACGGCGCCGACGTTATAGTGAAATTATTTTTTAATGCCATCGGTATAAAAACCGTAATCGGTTTTACTTTAATAATCGTATCATTATACGCTTTTCTCGTCTTTTCGGACAAAAAATCAAAGGATGAAAAAATTTATCCGATTTTTTTCGTTTTTATGCTTGCCGAATCGATTATGTATGCTATGATATTAGGGCCGATAGTTTCGAAGCTGACGCAAAAAGTGATTCCGCAGCTCGCCTCGCTTTCGATGGGTGATTCGGCGTTCACTTTCACTGAAAAGCTTATAGTATCGCTTGGCGCCGGAATATATGAAGAATTTGTATTCAGATATTTCCTGATTTCTTTGTTTATTTATATTTTCACTAAGTTTTTTGACTTGAAATATTATCATGCCGGCGCGTTTGCAATTTTTTGGGCGGCTCTGATTTTTTCGGCTTTTCACTATATCGGTTCGCTCGGCGATCAATTCGATGTCGCTTCGTTCGTATTCAGATTTATAGCCGGCGTTATTTTATCGATATTGTACTTTATGCGCGGTTATGGGATTGCCGTTTATACTCACGCTATTTATGATCTTAAGGTTTACTTTTTTTAAATTGTAATTTTTTGCGTTTATGCGGGATGAGGTTTTTATGCATACCGACGGAAAACTTGACGTCTTATACCTTCATGTGCCTAAATTTTCGAATTATTATAAGCCGTTCGATGAATATATGTTCATTAATTTTATCTCAATGGGGCTGTTCGCCCTTGCCGATATTACAGAAAAAGCCGGATTTAAGTCGAAAATACTTCACCTCGGCATTGAATGGATATGCGATAATAATTTTTCGATAATTGAATTCATAAGAAAAAATAGGCCGAAAGTGGTTGCGGTCCCGATATTCTGGCATCCGCAAACCTATGATGCCGTTAAAGTGATCGAAGCGGTCAAAAAAGAATTCCCTGAAATTTTTATAGTAACCGGCGGGTTTACGGCTTCGTACTTCGCCGATCAGGCCGTGCGTGATGTCCGCGGGCTTGACGCTTTGATTCACGGCCACGGCGAGGCTTCTATAGCCGGACTTGTCAGGCGTGTAATTGAAGCGCGCGAAAAAAAAGGCGACGAAAATTTTGATACGGCGGCTATTGACCTGTCTGGAATACCTAATCTATTGTGGAAAAAACGCATCGGTTCAGGTAAAAAACTTAAGCTTGAAATAGTTAAAAATCCTGAAACTTTTTTTGCGTCGACAACCGATCTTGATAATCTTAATTTTACGAATATATCGCTGCTTTCTAACTATGAGACTTACCGCAATAGTTTCCGGTTAAATGTTGCGTATTCAAAAAAAATAACGCGCGAGGATAACTTAAAAATAACACCGGTAAGGGCATATCATATACCTTTATTTATCGGCCGCGGCTGTCCGACCGAGTGCAAAGTTTGTGCAGGCCGCAACAAGACTCAGATAAAGATGAATCATTCAGGCAGGGTTATCTGGCGCTCGCCTGAAAAAGTTTGCGATTCACTCGTTGAAATAAAAAATTACGGTTTCGATCAGGTGATTGTCTGCTTTGATCCGACCCCTAAAAATCCTGAATATTTCGTTAAGCTGTTCAGGATGATCCGGGAAAGAAATATCGAAATAGATATGTTTTTTGAGTCATGGGGGCTTCCTGACCGTGAGTTCGTAGACGAATTCGCCAAAACTTTCAAAGGCAGGAACTCCGCTATTGCGATTTCGGCCGAATCAGGCAGCGAAGCGGTCCGCGATAAAATAAGAGGATATTCATTTTCAAACGCCGAACTTATGGAATCGCTCGATTATATGGAAAAATCCAGAGTCGGCTTTCTGGTTTTCTTTACTGTCGGCAATCCTTTTGAAACCGAGGAAGATCTTTCGCAGACTTCGAATTTAATCAGGACAATCAAAAATAATTATAATTATGTCCGCTGGCTGACTACCTATCCTGTCCAGATCGAGCCGGGTTCGGCTATATTCGAAGAACCGGAAAAATTCGGCGTCGAAAAAATATTATTTACTTTTATGGATTACTACAGGTTCCACGGCAAGCGTAACTCCTGCCTTTATACGAATTTAGGTTATAACGTAAAAAATTACTTTAGAGGCGGCAGCAAAGGCACTACTGTCAAGCAGCGCGTTAATTATTTCTCTAAAAAAATAACACAAATCCGCTGCAAAAATTTTTGCATTTTGCATCCTGACCCGGCAGTCGCAAGACATTATTGCAAACGCCTTAACGATAAATATACTGAGGCCGGCGGCGGCAGATACAGCCTTTTTAAAAGAAACAGCTTCGTCTGATTAATAATTAATTCAAATTTCACATCGGATTAAAAGTTTTTTTAAGCTGATTAAATGAACACCATGGATAAATATAACTGCTGTTTCAATTTATTTCTGTGATTTTTTATCAAAAATAATTGCTATTTCTTATTTTTAAATTTAATTGGCATTGCGGAATCCGAATATATTATTTTACGTAAAAATTATAAATATACGTTGAAGTGTATTAAATATGTTGATTGTTTTAATATTTATTATAAAAATAATTAGTTATGAAGTGATATTGTGGTTGGACCAAAAACAGAATTCCGGATTTATTGCAGACATAAAAAAACCGGCTGGATATATTCCGGCCGGCTTTTTTATTATCGTTAAGATTATTAAGAATTTTCTTTTGAATATTTTACCTCATCTGGTTATAAAGCGTTGACGCTGTCTGATATTCTTTACTGTCCTGATATTTTTCAACTATCGCCTGATACATTTCTTTGGCTTCGGTGCCCCTGTAAAGATCGTTGTTTAAAATATTAGCTATTTTCATTAATGATGTCGGGGCATAGGAGCTTTGCGGGAATGTGTCTACCAGTTTAGTATAATATTTTATTGACTCTTCAAGGTTGGCTTTGTCAAGTTTAAAAAATGTTTTATCGTCGATTCGTTTCTTTTTATATTCCCTTAAGTTTATTTCATATATTTGCGCTATCTGAAAGAGCGTATGGTCGGCTTTCTGGTCTGTCGGGTCAAATTCATACATTTTTATATATGTTTGCGCCAGGTTCTTATAGTCGCGGTTTTTTTCGTAAATTGCGGCTATTTCTTCAAAAGCTTTTTTGGCGTTCTTATCTTTTGGATATTTGTCTATAACCTGCTGATAAGTTTTTATCGCGTTATCGGTGTCATTGTTTTCTTCGTAATATTTAGCGTAATTTATTAATATTTCAGGCATTTTTTTATTTTCAGGATAATTCGATATCAGCTCATTAAAAGCTGCCATTGACTTTCTTGGATCTTTTACTTTAGTTTCGTATATTTGCTGTATTCTCAGGCGGGCGTCGACGGCTATCTGGAATTTATAAAAATCGCGCGCCAGTTTTTCATAAGCGATTACCGCTGAATCATAGTCATTAAGATTGTTTTCATTGATTTGCCCTATGCGGTAATATGATGACGCCGCATAATTTGTCATCGGAAATTCATTTGTGCATTTTTCGTAATATTTAATAGCTTCTTTATATTCTTTGAGTTCTTTTTCATAAGTCTGGCCGATCTGGTAATAGGCTTGTGCCGTGAATTCCGACTGCGGATAACGGGTTGCGAGCTCTTCATACGATTTTATAAGATTATCTATCATTAGAAGTTTGTTCTTTTCATAGATTTCTTTTTGACAGCGGCTGATTTCAATAAGCGCTGTCGCAACGTCTTCTGAATTTGGATTTTGCTCGATAAAAGCTTTGAATACGGCGATCGCTTTTTCGTGAAATCCTTCGTTTATATATTGCCGACCTTTTTCAATACTTACCGGGCCGTTAGTTATTGCCTGACCTGATTGCGGTACCGTACCTGCCATGGCGTTTGCAATAAAAAAAATAAGACCGGAAATTAAAGTAAATATTGTCATTAAGAATTTTACTTTAAATCTTATAGTTTCAATTTTCGAGATTTTCATATGTTCTTCCCCCTGATATAACGGCAAAACTTATTTTTAAAAATTTTGATTGCCGGCATTTATTTGATATTGAGTTGTTTTTGCTTTTTTATTGATAATATATCGAGAAATAATTTATTAAATCTACCATTTTGAGCTTATTCTGGACCATGTCCGATATTAATTTTTTCTCGCATAAATCTATAAGTTCGGTTATGTATGCATTTTTGACTTTTTCGCCGCCCTCTAATGTCGTAAATAATAATTCTTCGTATGCTTTGTCTGTTTCGCCCAGCGTCCATAAAATTTTGGAATATAATAGGTGCGGTTTATAATTCAGCTGATCAACGTGTATCGCTTTTACACATGCCTGTTCGGCTTGTTTAATGTCGCATAAAGTGTTGTAATAAACTTCTGAAGCCTCTAAAAGCGCGTCTATATTTAATGGATCATTTTGTACTAATTCTTTTATTTTTACTAATTTTTCAACAGCTATTTTACGTTCTTCGCGTAATCTTGGAATATCGGCGACCAATGCTTCGATCACTTCCTGGAATTCCTTGTGCTCGTGTAAGGATTCTTTTTTTCTTTTTCCTTTTTCATATATTTCTTCGCCTATTGTAAAATCGCCCATTTTTGTTGCAAGATGGCATATTTTGTAATAAGGCCTGAAATCATAAGGCCGGATTTGCATTATTTTTCCCCATTCGCCGATAGCGCGGTTATAATCCATGCATTCTTCGTATAGCTCAGCCAATTTTAAGTGCGCATCTAAAAAATCGTCATAAAGATTGATGGCTCTTTTTAAATTTAATATCGCAAATTTTTTGTCAAATTCCCTGCACAGCATTGCGAATTGAAAGAAAATCATTGACGAATTAGGGTATATTTCTGAACGGTTGTGAAGTTCGCGCGAATTTCTCAAAACGTTTACAAAATGATTTACGAAAGGTTCGTATTTAGCCAGCGGAAACGGTTGAAATTTATAAAATCTCAGCTTATTTGCTTTTTTTACATTACGCATGAACAATTCGACGTCTCCGTCAGCGAGTTCGGCGATTGCCATTAAAATATAAGTTTCAACTTCGCATGTACCTGATTTAATTTCGGCCCGCATCAATCTTTTTAACTCGAAAGATGAATTCTGCGCGTCCGCAGGAAGTTTTATAAATTTTTTGTATAACTTCGATTCAGCCGGCATTCCAGCGTTGACAGCCGATTGCAATGATAAAATTAAAATTGCGGTCAATAAAAATAACATTCCGCAAAGTGACCATGAATTGGAAATTTTTGGCGTTTTTTGGTACGAATTTCGGATTGGGCTGCCATAGAATTTAATCTCATTATTTTTTTTATTCATAAGTTTGTCCGCTTTTTCTAAAATTTTCTTTAATACTTATCGGCATTATTTTATTAATATGAATAAATAGTTTTAGTTGGCAGAGTTATCGCTTAATTAAATTTATTCTGATGACGGCTATCGATTTTAAATCAAAAAATAAGAAACTTAAAGCTTAAAATATAATCTGAATAAATCTTGAATAAAATTTTTTAAAAAATTTAAGTGAATTAAAAAACTGCAATTTAAAATTTAATGAAATTTTTGTGTGAAATTCGCACTTAAATATTGGGTAATATGTATGCGTTCCTTGACAAAATCAATATTGTTTCGTATAATTGAAGGGAATTTGAATACCGTGGCGTATTGACGTTTTTTGATTCTTAATTATTTTGGCCACTTCTGAATTTTGAAATGTGTATTTTGACTTTAAAAGGCGGTGGTTTTAGCGTTTCCGCGGGTTGATTAATTATAAAACCCGGGAATTAATTATTTTTAGGAGGGATTATTATGCTTACAACGTTTATTGAAAGGCGCGGCAATGCTTCGCGTAAATTCGCTGCCGGACTTTGCGCCGTATTTTTAACTACATATATAGGCGTTTTTAATATTGAAGTAAAATGCGCGCTCGCGCAGGAAAAATTCGGCGAACCGACGCCGCAGATACAGGCGAATTTCGGAACTTCGACGGCTACCACTATTAATTCTACATATTCAGGATTAAAAGGATTGTTATTTGGAACAAGCGGCCAGTATAATGCCAACGGCAATTATACCAATACTTCGACGAATTACTATAGTAACAAATTTGGCAGCCCTACTCCGCAGCAATATCAAAACTATATCAATCAAAATAGCGGAGTTTCTGGTTTCTTTAAGAGCCTTTTCAGCGGTACCGGGACTTCAACAAGCACAACGACAACTTCCAATACTACTTACCCGCTTACAAACGGCTATGTAACGGGCGCTACTACATTTGGAAGCCCGGTTAATTCAACGATTGCTTCAACAGGTACTGCGGCGACAAGAAGTACTGCAAATTTATATACCACAGTTAATACAAATACAGCTTATTCGAACCAATATAAAACTCTCGGAAAACAGGTCGGCGGAACTTTAGGATCATTTATCGGCGGTTCGATGGATCTTGTTTCATTTTCCGGAAATAAAGTCGTCAGTGCCGGGAATGTTGCTATAAACGGTCTTGCCAACGCTAAAGGCGCTATTAATAATGGAATGGCCGCTGCAACATCCGGTCTTGTAGGAACATTCGGCAAAGTTCTCGGTTTTGGCGGACGTGTTATCGCAGGCGCTGCCAAAGCAGCTTTGACAATTCCGATGCTCGCGATTAAAGCCGGCGTTTATCTTACTGCCGTTGCTACCGCGGGAACCGTTCGCATTCTGGGTGCGGGACTTAATGCGTTAAGAAATGTCACGGATTCAACTACTGCCGGTATCGGCAATTTAAGCACGCAGACGAATAACCTTTACACTAATGTTAATACGGCATTTGGCAATAGTACGCAAAATGTCAACTATCAAGTTAACAGCACAGCTACTCAGAATTTTAACAACCAGACATTTGGCTATAATTTAAATAATACAATAACATACGCTAATACTCTTCAGCAAACGACAATTGCCAATCAGGGCCTCGTCGGAGTAGTGCAGACCAGCGCCGCAAATGCGATGAACGATTTTTCGGCCAACACTCAAATCGCAAAATTAAGCATAATCGAAGTCGGCAGAAAACTTGCCTATAATACGGCCGTTCTTTTACACGGCGCCGCTTCAAACAGCGCAGTGGCGTTATCGCTTTCGATTAAAAATATTGAAACTGCTAAAACTCAGCTTAAATCTTTAAAAGCAATGAACGATAACGGCGTTATTAATCCGGCTGTTTATAAACAGTATCTTTCTCAGATTAAAACTCAGCTCGATCAGGCGCAGGCCAGTCTTAAAACAACGAGCCAGAGTATCAACAGCGCATATTTAACTACATTATCTAATATTAATGGCACCAGAAATTACCTTAACCAGAATAATGTTCAAATTACAAATCAAATGAACCAGTTCGGTTATTATACATCGTATACAATTTCTGCTAACTCAACCACTTACGGCTATCTCAGCCAGTTAAACCAATACAATACGAATCTTACTACGTTAAATAATACTTACAATAACACGTATAATACGATCCAGAATTCGAATAATTTTGGTAACAGCGGCAGCGTTATAAGTAATACGACATCGACAGCGAGCACCTTGAAAAGTCTTATCGGTTTGAACGAGAGCGGTTCGGCGGAAAGACAGGTCAGCGCTAACGCAGCATCTTCCGATAACGTAATATCCAAAAATCAGTCGATAGAAACTTCGACGGGCGGAGAAAATGCCGAATCGAAAGCCGCTTATGATAAATATATGGCTGCTTATAACAAATATACGGCGGTTTTAGCAAATGACAGCGATAATTCAGCTGAAGTTGATAAAGCTCTTGATGAGTACAAAACCGCGTACGAAAATTATCAGCAGGTTTATCAGAAAAGTCTTTCAGGCAAATAAACTCTAATTTTAAGCAATAGTATAAAAAGTTGTTTTTTTAAAAAAAGGGCGTTTGGGTAAGCGCCCTTTTTTTATTTTTTTTACGGATTTTTTGGACAAATCTAATAATATATGGTAAAATCTTTCTGTAAGAAATAAATTAGCTTGTATCATGTTATTTCAATTTTAAATATAAAATTAAGGAGAGTTAAAATGTTTGATCTGTTAAAAAACATTCCTCTTAAAATCAAAAAAATTACGGCAGGCGCCTCGGCGGCAGCCTTTTTACTATTCGCTTCCGGCGGCGGTTCGTTTGTAAGTGCTGAAACCGGAGCAGTTCTGTTTGATAACGCCCATCTCGAAAGCATCGGCAATGCTAATTGGACAATTACCGGTGGTTTTTCAGATTTTGCCGACACCATAAAGGGTATGGGTTATAAAGTCGAAGAAATAAAAAACGGCAAAGTTACTCTTGACTTATTAAAAAAATATGATGTATTTGTGGTTGGCGAACCAAATGTTAAATTTGATGACAGTGAAGAGCAGGCAATTGTTCAGTATGTCCGTGAAGGCGGAAATTTATTTATGATAGCCGACCACGCCGGCGCCGATCGTAATAATGACGGCTGGGACGCAGTTAAGATATTCAATAATTTTTCGGAACCGTTCGGAATGAAATTTGCCGAAAAATGGGTAAAAAAAGAAATGCCTATTAAAGGCAAAGTCGAGCCGACCGATTTGACATACAAAGTGAAATTCTGCGGTACATGGGGCGGTACGACCGTTGATATATTAAATCCGGCGATTGCCAAAGGCCATGTGTTTTTATCGGAATTTAACGGAGCTGGAGCATACCTGGCGACATCGGAATTTGAAAAAGGCCGCGTAGTCGCTCTTGGCGACAGCTCGCCATTCGATGACGGCACCGGCGATAAAGGCGCGGTTGATCTTGTTGACGGTTATAATTTATTGAATGCCGATCACAGACAGATGGCAATAAACAGCATGTGCTATCTTTTGAGAAAAGACGCTAAAGAATATCCGATAAAACTCAAATTTTTCTACGCAGAAAGCAAACCATCAGCAGATCCTGGAGTGCAGAAAGATTTTGATATTACGGTAATCAATCAGGACAAGAAAGATTATTCTAATGTAACTATTGATTTTTACAGAAACAGGCCGTTTGACGCTAAAACTAAATTTTATTCGACTACCGTTGAAAAAATTGCTGCCGGCGAAAAAGTTCAGGTTAAAATGCCGTTCAAGCAGAATGACCGTATGATGTTTACTCTTTATACCTGCGTTAATTGTGCCTCAGATAATACGGCTAACATTGTAGGATTTAATTCTGTAATGGTAGGCACGCCGATTATGGGTATAATCGACAGCGTTCATGAAAATGATTACGTTAACAGAGTTAAGATGTTAAAGAACGCGTTTGAGGAAGACGGATTATTTTATCAGCGTTCAAAACAGCCTTTTTCGGATGAGGCGCTCGGCCGTGTTGATGTAGTGGTTATGACGGCGCCTAAGGCCGGCCAGACGATAGCTCAGGAAGAAATACTTGCGCTTATGAATCATTTGAAAAAAGGCCGCGGTATGATGTTTTGCGGTAAAGGACCGGATTCAAACTGGGGCGATAACTCGAATTTAAATAACTTGATGAAAGGCCTTGGGATTCCTGCTTCGTTTGAAACTCATCCTGAGTTTAAAGGTAACGGCGGTAAGGCTGTTAGCTATGAATTAAAAGAAAATAATTTTATAAAATTTGATGAAATAAAAACTATAAACGGCGAATCGCCGGCTACAGTGGTTATTGATGAAAAAGCATTAAAATCGGCCGGCTTCACTTATCAAGTAATTTCGACGCTGCCTGGCAGCAATGTTCCGGTCGATGTTATAATCGACGGTTCGAAGTCGAATACCGGCTTTGGAAAAATAGCTGTTTTCGGTTCGTTTCACATGAGCGATCAGTCTTACGGCCAGGATTTGTTCAGCGATACTCATAAATTCAATATGAAAGTTATGCGTTTTATCGCTCCGCCTAATAACGCGGCGGCTTTCGCGAGCAAGCCTCAGGGAAATGCAACAAATAATAATAGCGGCAATAACGGGAATGCGGCTCCTTCGGATAATGCGAAACAAACATTCGTACGCGGTATAGCTAAAGGGTATGCTAATGGCGTTTTATTTATTGAAGATTTCGGCGTAAGCAAAGAAATAAAAATTATGCACGGCTTGAGTGAAGAAAAAGCCCTTATGGAATTTTCGAAAATGAAAGGCAAGCTTGTCAAAGTTTATTTAAACCCTGATTCCACTGAGCTTATGACCGGACCATTCGATAAAATAGAGTATCGCAAATAATTATAAAAGAAATATTATTATAAATATACGCCAATAATTAAAAATGGACTGTCACGATTATATTTTGTGATAGTCCATTTTATTTTACGCTGCCACATAATTGCCAATACCTTATATATTGAAAAGTTTTTTTATGTCAAGTTTACAGGCATTTTTAAGGTGTGAAACTTAAGTAAGCAATTTTATGTTATAAACAAAAAAGATGAAGCAAAATTATTTCTGCTTCATCTTTTTTATTATGGTCATTTTTTTAATTTTAATTTTAGAAAGTTCCTGAAACGCCGAGAACGACTTTTGAGCGGCTGTATGAATCGCCGTAAACTGTTCTATGGAGCAAGTCGTAATCGGATTCGCTTATATATCCGAGATTTACGTAATAGCCCTCGCCGGTTGATGCTTTAACGCCCATCGCGAATGAGTCGCTGTTATATTCTACATATAAGTTTGCTACTTTAAGATCGAAATTCGCTCCGGCTATGAAGAAAAAATTATTTGGCGCCATTTCGGTGAAGTCGTACGCACCGTAATGGGCGCGGTTTAGAGGATATGCCCTGTGCCCGCCGAAGTTAACGCCTAGTCCGCAATATGCTGCGTCCTGGCCAGTTACAATATATGCTGAGCTGTATGAATTACTGTCAGTTTCAACTACCATACCGGCCGCAACTTTAAGCGCCTTGCTGTCCGGAAAAAGATATTTTACGTTTAACGATAAGCCCGGGTCGTAATTGCTGTTCATTGAGTCGACATCTTTGCTGAAGCCGACTTCAAGTGCTTTTGATATTCCATAAAGCCCGTTTACGGTGAAAATTCTGTTACTTTCACTGCTCGCGCGCTGAATAGAATAATTTTGAAGGTAAAGTGAGCCGCTGAATTTGCCCGGGCGGCAAACTTCGGGCGAAGGCGTTAAGAATCCGCCTGTCGGGCCGGCTATTGAAGGATCTGCCCATGCGGCGCCGGTATTAATAAATGAAAGTATTGTGATGATTATTATAAATATTAGTTTTTTGGCTTTTT
This sequence comes from Candidatus Wallbacteria bacterium, assembly GCA_041441465.1. Classification (GTDB taxonomy): domain Bacteria; phylum Muiribacteriota; class UBA9980; order UBA9980; family UBA9980; genus JASDSY01. The sequence goes on along the minus strand of JASDSY010000026.1, from coordinate 175,025 downwards.
TTGCCATTATGACACTTTCCTTTCCGGTGACTATATTATAAAAAAATAATAACAAAATTTTTATTTCTTTTGTTATTATCGGAAAAAAAGGAAAGTTTTTTAGTATTTTAATTTTTTTCACGTACCATAAAAAACATATATTTTAGATTTTTATCAAATGATTCATCTTTGTTATAAATAAGCAAGCATATGTTATTCTTAAATTGTACGACATGAGATGGATGTCCAAATTGATTTATTACAGCATTAAAATTCAATCCTTCGGATATAAGAAAATTATAATATGGTTTATTATAGAAGCTATTTTTTTCGCCAATATACCAATTGACATTATTTATATGATAATAACAAATGTTTGCTTTTTCGCCATGAGATTGTACTTGATAAACTCGAATATTTTTTTTTGAAAAAAAAGTATTTAACTTTGCATTCCAATAATTAGAAATCCCATATTTTAAATTATATTTTTCAGCATTATTATCTAAAAACTTTGTTATCTCTGGATAAAAAATAAGATTATCAATTTTAAAATCAGTTTTTCCAAAAATAAAAACAATAGAAATAAAAATTATAATAAAAATTACTGATTTTATTTTTGGAAATAACAAACTGTCCGTCAAATTTTTAAGGTATAAAAATATAATAAAATTTAATAAAAAAATAAAGAATACAGGGAAACAATACCTTAAAGCAGTCATACTGTCATTATCCATAGTCAGTATAGGTATTATTAATACGGTTAAGTTCATAAAAACATTAAAATTTAAATAAAAGTTTAAGTTAAAATTTTCTACTGAATTTTTTTTATTAAGATAATAAAATATAATATTTGTAATAGCTAATAATATAATTATGCAATAGTTAATATTATTTTTAAATATGGATAGTAATACCATAATTTTTTCTTTTATTATAAAATTTTTATATTCATAAGGTACTACGCTTAAAAAATGGTATTTGGTTAAGATAGAAATAAATACTAAAGAGCATAATGTAGCGATTATTATAATGGTATTAATTGCTATTTTACTTTCTGTTGAGATTTTCTTTCTGACTATAAAAAGAGAAATTAATGTTGGAATTATGAAAGTTGTAAACATTAATCTATCAGATGTTAATGAAATAATTAGAAAAATAAAAAAAGATAATAAATAAAAAAAATTATTTTTATTTATTAATTTAAATAACATTGTAAGACAAATAAGTGAACAGATAAAAGCACCAAAATGGAATGATGGTAGGTACATTGATAATGTTATATCAAATGGAAATCTAAAAAATATTATTGAAATTAAAATTATCATTACAATAATACTTAATAACTCGAAAATTTCTATAAATTTTCTATTAATAATATTACTTATTGCAAGAGAGCCAGAGAATAGAAATAAAAATATTTGGATAATTCCTATAATATAAGTAGAATAATAAACATTACAGTTTGTAAAAAACATTAATATAAAATAAATAAACATATCAGGAAAAAAATATGGCGCAGGTGTCAACTTCCATCCTGAGATGCTGAAATTATCAACGAAAATATCTTTATATAATGAAGGCAGATATAGTAAATCACTATTGAAAAAAGTATAAAAAGTTTTAGGAACAAATGAAAAGTAAAATACAATTATAACTAAACTTAAAAAAATACAATTTAAATAAAGATATATTTTTTGCATATTATTCACCTAATTTTGATATTCAATAAATTTATTTAATTATTATATATTACCTGTCTTAAGTAATTAAAAACTTCTGGCAGAATCTTTGTATGATTGCCTTTATTAAGTTTTAATAGCGCCAGCATAATAAATTCATTGTAATAAGACTGTACCGGCAGATAGTAAAACGGCAAAAGATTTCCTGTATATAAAAGGTCGCGTTTGTAAATAAAATCTCGTCTTGACGCATTTAAAGTTAGTGATTGTGTGAAATATGCCATTTCATGGGCTTTTTTTATTTCACCGGCTTTATAATAAATCCAGGACAGTAAAATTGAATTTGATTGGCCGAGCGCTTTGAATTTTTGAAATGTTTGTTCCTGGTTTTCTTTGGCTTCGTTAAATTTTGATGAACTAAATAATTCCATACTTTTTAAATATGCTTGTAATTGCGGTTCTAAATTTTTAAATTCATTAGCCGCATTTTCGTTTTGAAGTAAAAAGTAATCGATTATGTAAAAAAGCTTTTCACTGCCGAAGTATTTCAAAAAGTTTTGTTTTATTTCTTCATTGGCCATTTTGTTATTATATTTCCAGGCGGCAGGCAAAATGCAGAAAATTGATGATATGATTTCATTTTGCTGTGTATATTGAATGGATTTTTCCTTAAATTCTTTTAATGGTATATATTTAGCCGCGGAATCAGTCGATACGAAGGCAGCACTGACTCCGTTGATTAAAAAATTATCAATTGCAGGTAAATCAATGTTTAAGCAAAATCTTAGGGTCATTGTTATATAATTAAAGTATTTTGAAAGGTTAGTGCCGTGTTTAATTATTTTTTCTTTATTAATTATATCCAGCATTTCCTGTTTTAAAATATTGTTTGCCGCGATATATTTTTCATAAGCTTTGTCTTTAAATATATCAGCAAATTTTGAAAATGCGTTATCCGGTACCTGTAAAGCCATTTCAGAATCTAATTTTGTCACATTTACTTCAATTGTATTTGAGTTCGGTACAACGGTTTTAAATTGAGCTTCAGATGAGAGGCCTTCATATTTATTTTTTATTAAAGCATAATTTGATCTTAACATTTCATCGCTTTGGTAAGCATTGATATATCTTAAAGCAAGGTCTAACGCATCTTTAAGATTTGGATTACCTTTTAGTTTGTTGCCAAGCGTTAATTCTTTTATAAATGTTATATTGCTCCTATTAAGCATGTAAGCAATTTGGTCGGGGTCATTTTTAAATGCTATATCAAAAAAATTAATTGCCTTATTCGCTGAATATTTTAATGCATAACTGATACCGATTGAATTAGCTCTTTCTGCTACATAAAAATTGAAGCCTTTGCTAAATATAAAAATTATAATCAAAAATAATGCTATAGTTAAGGTATTTAATAATTGTAATTTAAACAAATTATTATTTTCGTTGGTTGTTTTTTCAATATTAATTAATTTTGAAGTTGAGTTATAAACATAAAAGAAATAGATAAAACCAATAATCAAAATCAATGAAGCTTTATAAAATATGACTAATTCATTATAAAAGAAATAATCGGTAGTATTTTGAAGTATTTTGAATATGAAAGAAATAATTATAAAAATTATTGCGGTAATTGGCAGGCCGTAACCAGGCATATAATTATTTATTACTGAAATTTCAAAATTTTGCTGTGCGGGAGAATTATTAGTAACGGCGATTGCTATAAATGAATATAATGTTATGGATATTAATGGCATTACAAAATGCGGGCTGAACGAAGAATTAGTAAAAACTCCGATTAATAAAAATAGTAATGATAAATTAACAGCAGCATTTTGGGGATTTGATTTAAAATCAAGTTGGTTAAGTTTATTTAAAGCTTTTTTTGCAATTAAAAATAATGGCGCCAGGAATATGATTAGGCCGACAATACCTCCGTTACATGCTTTTTCGAGGATGAAATTATGCATATCGACCATTACCGATTTTGTGATTTCCTGCACCGAGTAATTTGCTGCGCCCGGGCCGACGCCAAAAATCGGATATTTCAGGTAAAGATCGATAGCCGCTTTCCAGATATGTGATCTTGCGCCGGCTGATTTTATGTGTTCTAACTGAAATATACTTTGGACACGCTCAAAGTGGTTTGGAAAAACTATATATGAAAAAATTAGAAATCCTGCTAAAAAGATTAATGGATATTTAAAATTTATTTTTTTTGAATAGTTATAATAAATGTAAAAAATAGTTAATAAAGTGCCAAAAATATACCCGAGCATGCCACCGCGTGAAGAAGTCAATAAAATTAAAAATCCAAGCGCTAAAAATATTATAAGATTTGGCAATAATTTTATTAAACTTGAAGGAGTCCATAAATTGTCGATATTAGAATATAAAATTTTGATTATTTGATACACCAAAAAAGAAGCGCCGGCAATTAATATGGATGCTACAATATTAGGATGTAATGAACTGTATGTTATCCTTCCGTCCGTTGAAATCATCTGAAATTTATAAAAAACAATATAGGAAATCTTACCTGCAAATAATGAAAAAATTATACTATATAGTGTATAAAAAGTTTTTTGCTCATTTAATGAATATAGACTGATTACGCGTACTATTAAATATGTTAAAAAATAAATTAACTGGTAAAAAACTTCTTCGGTGGCACCGCGCGGATAAGTTGAATAAAAAATTCCCAGAAAGTTATAAATAAAATCTATGAAAAATAAGCCGTCTATATAATTAAAATTTTTATAAATAAAGTAAAAAAAATCATTATTTCTTAATGAACCTGAAATTAAAAATAAAAAATTAAAAAGAATAAACAGCGATATTATAAAATTTTGATAAAAATAATTTGATTCGTATGTAAAAAGTAATATTGTTGTTAAACCAATTAAAGTATATTTTGAGAATTCTATATATTTTTTAATAGGCATTCTTATCATTCCAGACAACCATGACGGTTTTAATTAAAATTTTGATGTCAAACCAGAGCGACCAATTCTCAATATAATAAAGGTCATATTCAATTCGTTGTTCTAGCGAAGTCGAAGAGCCGCGAAGGCCGTTCACCTGTGCCCAGCCGGTAATGCCGGCTTTTACTTTGTGGCGCTTCATATAATCTTTGATCTCTTCTTTGAATTTTTTTACAAAAAAAGGTCTTTCAGGACGCGGACCTACAAGGCTCATGTCGCCCATTAAGACATTAAATAGCTGCGGCAGCTCATCAAGCGATGTTTTGCGTAAAAATGCCCCGATTTTTGTACAGCGCGGATCGTTCTTATCTGCCCATTTTGGTCCCGACTGGGTTTCTGAGTCCGTATACATGCTTCTGAATTTATACATGTTGAATGGCTCATTGTCAAGGCCTACTCTTTCCTGAGCATAAAAAATAGGGCCTTTGGATGTAAATTTTATTATGGCCGCTATTAAAATTAATAGAGGTGATATCAAAATTAATCCGACTAACGAACATATAAAGTCCATACTGCGTTTTAGGAATGCGTTAAAACCAGATAATGGCGGTTCATATAATGAAATTACAGGAATGCCTTCAAGATTATTAATTTTTGATTTTGATGTTAAAAAATAAAATAAATCCGGTACTATGTGAATATCGATATTATTTTTCTCACAATTCTTAATTATATTCATCATTTCGCCGTATTCCGATACTTTTAAACAGCATACTATTCTTTCAAACTTTTGGCTGAAATATAATTCCTCGATCTTTGATAAATTGCCCATGTAAGAATCTACTATGTTATATTTTTTTGCGTTTTCAGGGTCATTGTCCAAAAAACCTACTACGTTATAGCCCCAAAAAGGGTTTTGTGATATTATCCGGCTGAATTTGATCGAATTTTCATTGATGCCAGCTATCATGAGATGTTTTATATTATGACCTTTGCTGTGCAGAAGGCTGTAAATTCTTATTACAAGGTATTGATAATAAATAAATATAAATAATTGTGCAAGCATTGAATAAATGAAAAAGCGGCGATGGAAAAACGAGTAATTATTCCAGAATATGCCGCCAAGAAGAGTATATATTGCGACTACCTCGAGAAATGTTTTTAACGTGATCGGAAATATTATGAAAAATTCATCGATTAATTCTCTTACTCTTTTAAATTGGTAATAGCCTTCATTATATGAATTAAAAAGCCATATTAAAGAATAAATAACGGCGACTATTAATAAATTTATATTAGATTCAAGTTCTGGATATTTTAATGAAGAGCCATTTAATAAATGCGTTTTTATTAAAATGGAACTAAAGTAAAATATTGACATATTTACTAAAAAATCGATAAAAATAGCATATTTAATAAAAAAATGAAAAATTGTTCTTTTGTTCATAGTAAAAAAATTATATCATAACCATATAGAATTGGCAATAAAAAAAAGGTATATCTAAAAATTACATTTATAGATAATACCTTTTTTAAATATGAAGTTTATTATTTATGGTATTTAATTAATAAATTTTTACTTTGGCCTGACGTGGAGTGTTGCTTGTGCTTACAACGGTTCTGCCTATTGTAGCTCCGTCGCCTTTTGCATTGAACATAGGATCCATATCGAATATTTTTGGAGTTGCAGTATCTACTGTGAACCACTTGCCATTAATTGAGCTTAATGGAACGCCGGCGCTAAATCCGAACCTTATAACGCGGCCATTATCTTTTATTCTCATTGCAACTGAGTTGTCTAAAACAGGTGTTGCGATTGCAGCCGGAGTATCAGCTTCTTTATCAGCCACTAAGAATGCGGTTTTATCAACACCGCTATATTGAATATCTTTGTTGAAAATGAAGTCAACGAATTCGCCGCCATCGATTGTACCGTTATTGTTGACGTCGTTAATTTCAACTCTTGATAACATTACAGCATCGCCGAGATAGTAACGAACGATATCTCTTTCACGGCCATATTCTGTCATGCCGTTTGAGTTACCCATTGGCGAGGTTTTCATATCAGTGCCTAATGAAGCTACATAACCAGCAGCTGTATTTAATACATACTGTGAACCCCATGGATCCTTAGGAACAGTTTTTAAATATGTGCCGACTAATGTGGTTAATGAGTTTTTGGAATAATCGCCCCAAGCCTGATCTGTACCGCCCATTGTGCTCCAAAAATCAGCGCTTGTTCCTACGTTAGCGGCATACCATGAGAAAATTCCATTAGGCTGGCCGTCGCTATTATAATTATAAGCTTTAAACGGCGAGCTTTCAACCGCGTCATATAAATTGAGCGCGTCAGCAAACATATCAAGTTCCTGTTGAGCTTTGGCTACTTTAGATTTAAATACATAATCATCAAAAAAATATTCGGCAATTCCAACTAATATTAACATGATTGATAGCGATATAACTAGTTCAATTAATGAAAATCCTTTTTTGCGCATGCTTCGAAAATGCATAGATTTCCTCCTTGAATATTCTTAACAAAAAATTATTAAGAATTCCATAAAAATCCTTTCTTATGATATAAATGCTATGTCAAAATTATTATAAAAGAAATATAGTATGAATTTGTAAAAAAACTGTGATATATAGAATAAAAAAAAGCGGAGGCATTTAATTATCCCCCGCTTTTTTATTTTTATTTAGTATTTAGTTTTAAGTTTGATTTAATATTTTAATTAGTAAATTTTTACTTTAGCTTGACGTGGAGCGTTGCTTGTGCTTACAACAGTCCTGCCAGGAGTAGCACCGTCAGCTTTAGCATTAAACATTGGATCCATATCGAATATTTTACCTGCAGCTGAATCAACTGTGAACCATTTACCATTAATTGAGCTTAATGGAATACCGGCAGTATATCCAAATCTTATAACGCGGCCATTATCTTTTATTCTCATTGGAGTAGCATTTGTCAAAGCTGTTGTTGTAATACCAGCAGTAGGAGCGTCGGTTTCTTTATCTGCACCTAAAAATGCTGTATTATTAACACCGCTATATTGAATATCTTTGTTGAAAATGAAGTCAACAAATTCGCCGCCATCAATTGTGCCGTTATTGTTGACGTCGTTAATTTCAACTCTTGACAACATTACAGCATCGCCGAGATAGTAACGAACGATATCTCTTTCACGGCCATATTCTGTCATGCCGTTTGAGTTACCCATTGGCGAGGTTTTCATATCAGTGCCTAATGAAGCTACATAACCAGCAGCTGTATTTAATACATACTGTGAACCCCATGGATCCTTAGGAACAGTTTTTAAATATGTGCCGACTAATGTGGTTAATGAGTTTTTGGAATAATCGCCCCAAGCCTGATCTGTACCGCCCATTGTGCTCCATTTAGCGGCGCTTGTAGCTACGTTAGCGGCATACCATGAGAAAATTCCATTTGGGTTGCCATCACTATTATAGTTGTATGCTTTGAAAGGTGAGCTTTCAACTGCATCATATAAGTTGATGGCCGCGCCGAACATATCAAGATCTTGCTGAGCTTTTGCGACTTTTGATTTGTAAATATAATCTTCGAGGAAGAATGCCGCGATTCCAACTAAGATCAACATGATTGTTAACGCTATGATTAATTCGATTAACGAAAACCCTTTCTTTTTATTGCTTCTAAAATACATATAGTATCCTCCTTTAATTTCTTTACTAAATAATAAAAATTTAGAATTTTTAATAAAATTGCTTAAAAAGTACCCTTATCCCTCCTTAGATAGTACACCTCCTTGTCAAATTGTATAAATGCAAAGAACATAAATTATTTACTTTAAAATTATTAGGGTTCATAATACTTTACCTTTTTTTGAATTAAAAATAAATCACTACTCTTAAATATCGGTAACTTCGTCTAATAGATTATCACTATTTTGTATTATTTTTGTTGAAAATTTCTTGTTTAATTAAAATTTGCGCAACAAAATACAATTTTTACCTTATTATATAAGAAAATCGTTAAAAATCATAGTTATTAAACTTTTTGATAAGTTCACTTATATCTGTTCAATTTAATTATAACAATAAACTAATAAAATATGCAACTATATTATAAAAAAATTTATTCACCGATAGTTTTTTTTATTCTTGCAATTAATTCCTTTGAATCAAAAGGTTTAACCACATAATTTTGTGCGCCGCTCTGGACGGCTTTTACTATCTCTTCTTTTTGATTATGTGCCGTTACCATTATTACAGGTATGGATTTCAATTTTTCATCGCTTTTAATTTTGGCCAGCACTTCAAATCCGTTCATGCCGGGCATTGCGATATCTAAAAGCATTATTTCCGGCATATCCGTCTGCAAATATGATAATGCGTCAAATCCGCTTTTTGCCGTTATTACGTTAAACCCGGCACGTTTAAGAACTATTTCGAGCAGTCTTAATATGTCAGGATCATCATCGACTGCCAATATTTTTTTCTGATTAAGCGTATTATCCTGATAATACATTATATCACGTTCGAAAGTATTAAGTTTGGCAATCACGGAGTTTGTATAGTCAAGGACAATTTTTCCCCTTTTAGCCTGCATTTGTATTACTTCATAATACTTGACCGCCTGCCATAAAAGTTCAAAAACCTTTTGATTATAAGAAAGTTTAGATGCTTTTATCTGGGCTAAAACTTTTATTATAATCGATGAATATTCTGATATTTCGATTAAACCGTATGAACCGGCAGTGCCTAATATGTCATTTATATTGGTTTCAAATTCATTTTGCGTATCGCTTGAGGCCGGAGCACTCAATAATGCTTGATAAGCTTTTTTTAACTTATCTATTTTCCCGCCGAAATCGTTAATATAAGTTTGAACCATCTGTCTTTGAATTTCATTATTTTCGTTTAAATTTGAATTATTCAAATTATCTTCAGGCATGTTACCTCACATATTTTTGTATTTACCATTACCCCAAACTTATAATATATTTTAAATAACTCTAAATTAGACGGATATTAAAACCTTTCAATGAACTTGCCATTTTTTTCATTTTTAATAAATTTTCCGCTTGCGTAAGCGATTTTTCCGCCGCTTATTGTATATAAAAGGCCGTTAGAAGCGTTTAATCCATTAAATGGCGAATAGCCGCAGTCAACGACCATATTTTTATTATTTATTTTTTCAGCTTTAAATGGATCAATTATTATTATGTCGGCATCATTACCGGCGGTTATATGGCCCTTACGATGAGCCATTCCAAATATCTTGGCAGGTCCATAAGCTAACAGCCCGGCTATCTTCTGATATAAACCCAGTTTTTTAATTATGTTTTTTTCTTTTTCAGTTATGGTGCTTTTCTTTTTTAAATTAACATTTTCCGCCGCTTTAATTTTATGGTTATGATTATCGCAGTTGCAGCCGGATTCCGTCATGCCGTGGATTAGTTCGTCATATTCTTCAGGGTTGGAAACAAAATTAAAAATTAACGGCATCAATGTTTCAATGCCGTAAAGGCCGTTGGCTATTTTGGTAAAATCACCGTTCCATAAATCTTTTTGCCGCTTGTTGAAAGCGCAGCTGTCGGTAGTCACCATGTCGAAAACTCCGCTGTTTAAAGCCTGCCATAAGCCTTCACAGTTATGCGCCTGCCGAAGCGGCGGACAACAGGAATTGTAATGGCCGTTTTTACCATGCAGTTTTTCTTCGCTAATAAATAAATATTGCGGACATGTTTCAGCGGTTACCCTTATGCCTTTGGTTTTGGCTTCAGCAATTATATAGGCGGCTTCGGCAGTTGAAACATGAACTACATGTACGCGGCAGCCGGTTTCGCCGGCCCAGAACATAAGCCGTGAAACAGCTTCGGCTTCCGTAAAATCAGGCCTTGACATAGCCAGGGCCATTATGCCGAGCTTTTTTTTCATTGTCGGAGTATCGTATTTGGCCAAGTAATGATTTATCGCGCTGTAACTTTCGGCATGTACTTCAACCACAGCGTCATATTTTACGGCCTCTTCCATTATTTTTAAAATCATTGCGTCGTCGGCAAGCCAACGCGGATAAGCCATAAATAATTTAAATGAATTAATGCCGTAATCTATCACTTTGCCAAAGTCTTTGGCAATTTTATCACTGAAATCCGAGATGCAGCAATGCAATGCGTAGTCTACATATGAATTGCCGTCAGCGTCTTTTCGGCGGCGTTCGATAGTTTTTAATAAATTTTCGCCTTTTTCATGAACTGTATAATCTATCAGCGATGTAATTCCCGATGATAAAGCCGCCTTGCTTCCTATTTCAAAATCATCAATAGCTTTTTCGTTTCTATACGGCAGTCCGAGATGCAGGTGGGCGTCGATACAGCCCGGCATTACAAGACAACCGGCGGCATCGATAATTTTTGCCCCGATTTTATTTAGATGGGTTTCGTCAAAGGAACCTGATGAATTTTCAAATATTCCATCGATTTTGCCGTCTGAGATTAATACGTCGGCTTTGCTGCCAACCCATGGGTTTATAACGAACCCATTTTTTATTAATATAATGCTCAAAAAATTCACCGCTTAAAATTAAAATTCAACCCGCTCTTTATTTAATAAAACTAAAAAATAAAGAAACCATTACATTTATTAGTATGATACATAAAAAAATAAATAAAGATAAGTTCTTATAGGTTCTTGAAATGTTCACTGAATATAAAAAATTAAACAAATATTAACAAAAAGTAATGAATTTGTCAATTTAATTTTTGTTTTTTATGAACAAAAAAAAATTTCTGTGGCGTAAAAAAGGGAATTAAGCTTCTTTTAATGACACTACTTGATAGATTTGCACCTTTTGCTCTTTGCCTTTAACCTGTACCATATCGAGTTTTATGACTTCGATATGGTCTTTTATATGATTATACGTGCTTTCTGAAATAATAACCTGCCCTGCTTTGGCAACTGAGCATAATCTTGATGCAAGGTTGACTGAATCGCCGATTGCGGTATATTCAAGTCGGTTTTCCGAGCCGACATTACCGACTACAACTTCGCCTGTATTGATGCCTATGCCGATATTAATATTGGGTTTTCCTTGCATTGTAAAGTCATGATTTAATTTTTGAAGGCATTTTTGCATTTCAATTGCGGCTGCCACTGCTCGCAATTCATCGTCGTCAGATTGGATCGGAGCTCCGAATAATGCCATTATAGCATCGCCTATATATTTATCGAGCGTGCCATTCCAGTTGAAAATAATATTACTCATGTTTGAAAGATACTCATTTAGAAGAGAAACTATATTTTCAGGTTCCATTTTTTCGCTCATTGATGTAAAACCCCTGATATCGCTGAACATGATTGTCGTTTTTTGCTTTTTGCCGCCGAGTTTGGTAGAATCAGGGTTTTTCATTAGTTCATCGACTACCTGTGATGATACGTATTTTGAAAATATTTTTGTGAGTTTTTTCTTTTCCTGCAATTGCTCTTCTGAAAATTTCTTTGAACTTTCAAGGTCGGATGCGTTTATAAGCGCGTTTCCTATTATCGAGGAGAGCATCGATAAGATTGTAACATCCTCAGTTTCAAGCCGTGTTGTCTTATTTTGCAGTTTTTCAATGGCTATCGCGCCGACTGGCATCAATTCGCCTTCGCTGATTGCTAAAAATGGCACGGCGTATATGGTTTTATCTTTTAATTTTTCTACTAATTGGGCTGTTTTAGAATTAGAATATGCGTCATCCACATGCGTAATTTTTTTTGTCTGAAAGCAATGATTGATAACGGGAAGTTCGGTTATTTCAATTTCGTCGCGAACGGTTTCATCACTATATCCTATTTTTGAAGCTGCCACCATTTTTCCGGACGGCGATTTTATGTATATGACAGCTCTGGCGGCCTGTATATTATTTTTTAAAACTTCAGTAATTTCACGGATTATTATCTGTGCGTTAAGGGTCGATGTTATATTTTTAACTTTCATTATCAATGTAGTTGTTTTTAATAGTTTATCGCCATATTCATTTTTCAATTTTTCAAGTTTTACGGCATAATCTTTTTCCGTTTCCATGACGAAGCTTTCTTTACCCTGAGCTGCCGCTTGTTTTTGCTTGGCGGTATCTTCCTTTTTTTTGTATTCGAAAGCCCTTATTTTAGCCGTTATTTTAAAATAAGCTATAAAAAATATTATCGATAGTAATATCGTTACAGTAAGAACTATAATTGAAAATAAAGTAAATTCATCATTTATGTACATCATAAGCGTTCTTTTTTTTAGTCCTCATTTAAAATTTCAGTCGTCGATGCTAATCGCATTTTATATTCCTGCGGCTTTTATAGATGATTTGATTGACTGTTTGAAAAATGCTGTTTTATTTGGGTCATTTTTGCTTTTCACCCTGATTGTGATATGTAATATTGCGCCTATTACGCTGTTATCAAGTTCCGATTTAACCGGTTCCTGCTCTATATAAACATAATCCACGTCATTTAAAATCACCTTTTTATTTAACAGCTCGATTTGCTCATCTTTATCCGATATTATCCCGGATATAAGCTTTCTGGAATATTGCAGGCATTTCTCATTTAAATCGACGGTCACTTTTAATTTATAGCCTTCTATGCTGTCCGCTGAACTGCCTGTCAACTTTGAAATCCTGCTTATTTCAAAGTTGATTATATTGTCCTGGTTATTTTTTATTACTGTATGATTTTGTATTTTACCGCTTACGGGGCTTTCAAAATTTGTTTCATCGCCGGAATAACTGCCTTTTGAGTAAACTATCTGCGCCGGTGTAACGCTTACTTCCTGGGCGAGCGGTTTACTGTAATCGATTTGTATGGTGTCGGAAGCGCGTTTGATATCGTCTCTTAATATCTTGAAAAATAACTGCGATTCACGCTGCCTGTCCGCCTGCCATGATGCCGCCGCTACGTTTTTTGTTCCCTGCGAAAGCATTTGATGAAAAAATATGAATACAAGCGTTAATATGCTTACGCTTATCATTATTTCGACAACTGTAAATGCGAGGTTTATGCTTCTAAAATTATTTATTTTCAATTTTAAACACTTCTTTTTTAAAATTTTTACTCATTATTTAAAATTTAATTCTGGTATTTCCGTTTATGATTAAATGTCCATTCATGCAGTCTTGTAGTTTTTTGATTTTTCTGATTTTTATATTGCGATTCGAAACTCATTTTTATTATGTCGTTTAAATATTCGTTGGCGCTGGCTCCCGAAGGGGCATTGATGTCGATATGTACGCGTTTTATGTCATGGAGGTTTACAATAACGCTGTAACGTTCTATATAATTTTTAAAATATTCCTTGAAAGCCTTATTGTCTTTATATTTAGGATCGTTATTACCGTCCCAGAACATGTAATGCGTCAAATGCTGCCAGTGGGCATTCCAGGCGTTTGCGCTGCCGTCCGCAGCCCATTGGTCTGAAGCGGTTACATTAAAATGGTTCTTTTTGATTATGAAATCATGAAAGAAATGAGTGTATGGATATTCCGGACTGCCAAGATACGACATATACATTTCAGGCCATGGCTTTTTTCCGTCATTTTCCATTTCTTCTACCTTTATCATAGAATCGCGAAATTCTTCAGGAAATTCTTTTATTTTGAGCTTTAAAATTTCCGACATTCCGAGTGCGAGATAATCCGCCGAAGTTGAAAGATCTAGTATTTCGACGAGCGGTTTTTGCGTTTGATTGGCGAAATAAAAAAATGATGCCATTATGAAAAATGTTCCTATAAAAACTACGACTATCGGAATTGCCATGCCATCAGATTGATAATTATTTTTTAGCTTTTGTAATTTAAATGGCATATATCCTCCAGTTAAAGTATTTCTATTTCCTAGGTTTTTCTATTCGGCAAACTTTATTAAGGCCACGGCCATATTTCGCTTTTGGAGCCTTCATAAAGGTCAGCTTTGAACGTTAAAAGTGAATAATCCAGAGTTTTGCCGACGCCCTGCCATTTTACAGTGACCGTGATTCCTTTTAATTTACCGCTCATGCAGTAATGTCGTATTAATTCGGTGCCGACTGTGTTCACTTTATAAGTGCCGCATAAAGGAACTAAGTCATGGACTATGCACGACGTTTCAAATTTTACGCCCTTTATAGTTTCCGTTTTGGGAAAAATTTTACTCGAATCTTTTTCGACATTATTATTTCCATTTTTTATGCTTATAAACGGAAGCGCCAATATTTCATCCATATGGCTTTTGGCAAGTTCGCGCGCCTGCGTCCACGCGCTTGAATGCAGCGAATCTTTGATTCCTGCCTGGAATATTCCTATAACAGGGTAAAAAGCTAATACTCCTATTATAAGAGCGGCCATGACCTCGACAAGCGTTATTCCTGAATGTCTTCTTATTTTCGATATTTTTAATCTCGTCAATTTTTTCACCTGTTATTAAAAATAATTTATGATATTAAGTTCTCATTGAAATTTAATATTTTGTCTGCTGCCTGTTTATATTCGCTAAAAACCTGCATATATAAATGTTTGTTTTTTTCAATTTCGTTTACCGAATAATTTTTTTTGTCTACTGTTAATCCGCGTGCGACTTCAAGCATATTGAGCGCGTCCTTATATCTTTTTTGATAATCGTATATAATAGCCATATAATAGGCAGCTCGCTGATGATTAGGGAGTATTTTAAGAACAATTTCGAATTCATTTTGCGCCTCTTCGTACTTTTTATTCTTGAATAAGGCTATCCCGAGGGTCTGGTGCGCTATAATATTGCTGCTGTCCAGATAAATCGATTTTTGCAGATACTTGATTGCCGCTGAATAATTTTGATTATTAAATAATACGGCGCCTCTTTCCAAATAATTTCTGGCGTCATTAAGCCTGAATGTTAATACTCTTGTGATCGCATTATCGAACGCGTAATCTATAACGCCATAACTTTTATAGCCCAAAAATAAAAATATTGAAAATTGTATGGCGATAGTTATAAGTATTAAATGATATATTTTAAATACAAGCTCGTAATAATAACTCCTGATTTTAGAGTAGTTTGATATATTATCATTTTGCGAGTAATATAAGGTTTTGATTTTTTTATAGCTTTCTTTGTAATTTTGCTGCTCATATTCCAAAACTGCAAGCTGGTACATTGCTTCATCGCGTATAAAGGCATTTTCAAGACACATTTTAAAAAACGTTTCGGCTTTGTCAGAGCGTTTTTTTTGCATATAAAATAAACCTATCATTCTCAGATGCTCGCCTATTTGCGTTTCTTTTAAAGCGGCTTTCCTTAACTTAAAATCAGGATCGTTTTTTTCCAGGCCAAGCAAAATTATTTCACATGTGTCATTTTGTGCATTAGAGCTTACCAGCGAGTTAAAAGTTGTAACTTCCTTTGAAATTCGTATTAACAATTGGACATATCTGAATTTTTCGAGCATGTAAGAGTTTGATGCGTCATCTTTTAATGCATATTTCAATGCCTGATAAGCTTCCTGTAATTTTTTCTGGTCTATCAGCGCCAGGCTTTCTTTAAAATTTTGCTTCCTTATTTCTGCTTTTTTCTGGTCGATATTTTTTACGCTTGCGTAATGTTCGCCGCTTCTTTCGGCTGCGGCGCGCGCTTCGGCTATTTTTTGGTCGCAAATTTTTAATTTGTCAAGCGCCTGGGCATTTTCAGGCTCGAATATCATTATTTTTTTTATCAATTCCAGGCATTTTTCGTATTCCTGCGCCTTGAAAAGATTATTTGTTTTAAACATCAGGTTATCGACATATTCTTTTTTTTGTTTTTGATAAAGCCCAAGTACGCGTTTGTAATTCGGATTCGTTTCGCACGCCGAGGAATATGTATTGGCTTCTTCGATAGCTTTTCTTGCCTGTTCGATTTTTCCCGATTTTAAAAACTGCTCACATCTGTTTAATATGATATTTTGAAGATTTGTTTCGCGTATATTACCCTGCTGCGCCATAATTGGCTTTACGTAAAAAGCCTGAAGAGCTAAAAATATTATTGAAATAAAGAATATTATTACTGCTGCGGTATTTATATTTTTTTTATAAATAAAAAAATAAAGCATATCAAAATATTATAATATATATTTGTCTTTGTCAAGGAAAATGGATGAGAAGTCGAGTTTAGGTTTATTTATGATTGGTCTGTCAGGGCAGGGGTTAGCCAAAGAGGTAATTTAAAATCTTACCTTAATAGTTACATAAATTTATTTTACTTAGATTACAATTTTTTAATTTGATACGATTTCGCCGCTATTTTAGATACCGCCGTTCATTAAAAAATTATACAATCATAATTTTTCGGAGATGTTATTTTTAGCGCACTATTAATTCAGATGTTTCTGAAATTTCGAACATATGGCTGTGAACTGAATTGGCTTGATGGCATTTGAAACATTTTTCAGGGCCGTTTATGGAAATTTCGTATGAATTATTTGAATCGGTTAAGTTTATATAATAATCAATATTTTGATGACTAACTTTTTTTCCGTTTATCGTTTTTAAGCCGGCTGTTGAAAAAACGCCTATAAATTTATGGCAGCTCATACAATATTCGTCGGATGTAAATTTTTCGGCAGACTTAGGCGTTCTGAAATTTTTGCGCATATCATTGGCTGATGCTGCGTTTCTGAAATCAAGGCAGTCCGAACAGCTCGACCCTGTTTTTTGCATGAAAATATATTGCCAGTATCTTAGCTGCCTTAACCTGTCGTCAATTGTATTGTCGCCTTTATATTCGAATTCTTTTTTCCCGCAGGACATCTGGCCGGGTTTTGGCACCATATTTTTATAATACGGCATAAGGCTTTCGCCGGGAATATAATTTAAAGCAAATTTTACTTTGCCGTTTGCGCTGTTTCCGTTTGTATGGCATGCGGCGCAGATCATTAACGCTTCGGTTGTATCGAGTTGTGCAGGATTTATAATGAAATCTTTTGTCGCGTATTGACTATGTAGCGAGCCGGGGCCGTGACACGCTTCGCAGCCGACGGCAGCTTCGGCGAATTTAATTTCTAAAGTGCCGTTTGAATAATCGGCGGCAAGACCTGTTACGTGGCAGCCTATGCATTCGGTTTCGAAATTAGTATGCTTGTAATTTTTGTCATAATAATTTATGAATTCTCTGGTTTGCAGCGAATATAAAAACGGCGAGATGTTATTACCGTTAAGCACGTATCGGCGCGTCCAGTGATAGCCGATCGCGTATTTAATATCGGCAATGCCAAAACTTATGCCGGCTAGTTTCTGATCGAGTTCATTAATTTCGGAAGGCAGTAAAAGAGTTTCGTTAGTAATGCTTATAAGGGAATTAGCGTGAGCCGTTAATTTCCACTCGGAATAGATTTGATTATGACAGCGGCCGCACTCATTCGAGCCTGCATAAAAATTAATAGCCGCCGTTTTTTTATGAATAAATAAGTGAACGGCGGTTATTAAAACTAATAATAAAAATATTAAAAACATTGTTTTTTTAAATGGCATTTTATTAAACCGTTAGTAAGTTGATTATAAGAACTATTTATAAAGATTATGAACGTTAATTATTTTAATTTAACATTGCCGGAAATAAATATGTCGAAAGAATCAATTATATTAATAAATCACTTATTTATTTTTGATAATTTTTATTTTAGTAACTTCTTTTAATTTATTGCCTCTATTTTCGCTGCCGATTTGTTTAGTGGCCGCAGGTTGTTTTAGTCCTCTTGATTTGAAATAATGTGTAATTAAATCATTCAACTCGGCGGGACAATCTTTAGATGATAAAATTTCAACGGAAATTTTATATAGTTTGTCGTTTTCGATAATGTTCAAAACAGCTTCGGCTGATTGACGAACTTCGGCGTTTTTTTCTTTCTGCATTAAAAAAAGTTTTTCTATATGCTTATTCGAGAATTCATTATATTTTAAAAGTGCGTGGCATGCGCATGACCGGATGAACCATTTTGTGTCAAAAAGCGCTTCATAAATTAATTTCGAACTGCTTTCGCACTTGAAATTATAGGCTATCCTGACGCACCAGTAGCGCATATCGTCTGTCGTGTCTTCCGATTTATATGCCTTATACACTTCAGGCATTACCGGTTCGCCGATATTCATTATAGCTTCGGCCGCGTTTTTCCTTATGGTCCAGGAGTCTGATTTCAAAAGTTCTATAAGCGAATTTGTGGCTTTAGGGTTCGCTATTTCGCCGAGTGCGATAATCGCGAATTCAATTTTTTCATCATCGTCGCCTTTTAATATTTCAAGCAGCGGTTCTACGGCGCTATCGTCCTTGAGCATGCCGAGAATTTTAGTGGCCCAGTAATATGTATCGATGTTATCGCTTGATAATTTTAATATAACATCGTTGATTATGTTTTTACCGCCTTTTAAAAGAGCGTCAGCGCAGGCTTTGCGTACCCGCCATATATTATCTGAAAGCCCGTTTAAAAGTAAAAGCTTAAATTCGTCATTTATGTTTATGTCGCTTATTGCGCCGGCTATAGCGATTTTATCTTCGGCGCCGCCGGATTTAAATATCTTTTTTATATTAGGCATTATCTGATCGTCTTTTAATTCGCAAAGAGTTTTAACTGCCCAAAATTTTATATTGCTGTCGTCTGATTTTAAATTATCACGTAAAAGCGTTATTATGCTTTTGTCGCTGTCGGCCATTTTTTTCAAAAGATCCGACGATTGTTTTCTTACGATCCATTCGCTGTGGCTTAATGCGGTGATCAAACAGTTAATCGCCGGTGTTCCTATTTTTAATATGCTTTCGGCCGCATGGAATCTTACGTCAGGGTCACTATCGCTAAGCATCTGGACTAAAAGGTAAGAAGAGGCCTTATTTTTAAATTGCGCAAGCGATTTGCACCCGAGAGCGCGCACCGAACGGTTGCGATTGGCAAGGTCCTTTCTGATTTCTTCCATTACTTCCTTTTCTTTCTGCTTTGAAGAGGCCATAGTTTATCCCTCCGTTTTTGTTTTTCCTGTATTTTAATTATTTAAAACCATTTTGGCCGGTCTGTCATGCCATGTCAGCAGTAATTCAGGCATTTTCGATTCACTTTTGAAAGTTTGCGAGGCGTTTGAAAATGCGATTTGCGGAGTATTGTTTTCACGGCTTATATGTGCGATATATACGTGCCTGAGCCCTTCCCAATTAAGCTCGAGAAGCGCTTCAGCGGAGTCTTTGTTTGATAAATGCCCGCGCTTTCCCATTATTCGTTTTTTCAGTTCCCACGGATAAGCGCCGTTTAGCAACATTTCTTCATCGTAATTCGATTCGAAAATCAATACATTCGAATTTCTTAAATTTTCCATTACGGCTTTATTTACATAACCCAGATCGGTCGCTAACGAGATTTTTCCGGCGTCTGAAATGACTGATACGCCTATCGATTCCGCGGCGTCGTGATCGGTCATAAATGTGCATATCGAAGCGTTTTTTATGAAATTTTCCGAAAACTGAGATATTATTTCGATTTCACAGTTGGTTGAAAGCTCCGAATTTTTATCGATTGCAGCTGCAGTTCCTGCGGTCGTATATATTTTTTTGTGATAGCGTTTTTGGAATACGCGGAGTCCGGAAACGTGGTCGGTATGTTCATGTGTGACAAAAATTGCGTCTATCGATTCCGGTGAAATATTTGCGCTAAGAAGCCCCTGCTCGATTCTCTTACAGGAAATACCGGCGTCTATTAAGATGTTTGCGCCATTAACGCTTACAAGCGTACAATTACCGGATGATCCGGAAGCTATGACATAAACCTTATAATTATTGCTTTTATTGTTAGCCGACATATAGACTCCAGTTTTTAAGTTCGTTCATTATTGATTTTAACATTAAAACTTAGATTTTTCAAGTTATTTATTGATATTATTTAATATTTGAATTAAAAAAAGTTATAAATTAAAACATTTTTTCCAAAAACCGATATGTATTATATAAATAAAAATATGTTTGAAATTTTTGGGGGATATTTATGAATATTTCAACAAATTTGACAAGAATTTATAAAATTAACGAAAATTTGAATATTGAAACTAATATGAAAAACGGGAAGTCTAAAATAAATACGCAGCCTGAAAATCCTCAGCCTAAGATACGTCCGTCTTTTGAAAATGGGAAATTAAGAATTGATATTCTGGTTTAATTATTATTTGAAAATTAAACTGTAATTATTATTTTGCCGTTCAGCTATTTCAGTATTTCATGGGTAATAAGCGCATAGCGATAGTTTTTATTTCAAATTATTTTTGAACCTTGTTTTCATAAAAATAATTAAAAAGTTCCGCTATTCATTTTTATAATCATATCTATTAAAAATCAAAATATGAATTTTTGATATTAACAATCCGAGAAGTATCATGTAAAAAGGGTCAATCATAAAGCGAAATCTGTTATTTTCGCCTATTTCAAAAAAATTTCCAATTAAAGTCACATAAAAAATATTAAAAATAATATATAGAAAAGTAATTTTTTTCGCGGTTATATTATCCGGCGTGAAATCATAAGCCGGGCAATATTTCTTTTTTGTCATATTATTTAATATCGTAATGACTGAAATAATTAATAAAAGCGGATAAAGTACCAGCAGCATCGGCGAAACATTCAAAATCATTTTTTGTAAATTTAAATCTTTTTTATATGACGATGAAAAATTCGGCCAATAAAGTTGCGATTTTTCATTGCCGTAAAAATTAAAATAGATAAATTTATCATAAATAAATTTTAAAGGCCGAATCTTTTCTAAATTATCGTTAAAAAAAGGATAATCTGTCGAAGGCGTATAATAAAATAAAAACGCGCGGATTAATCCGTTAAAATATGACGCCGGATAGTTTTTAAATACTGCAGCCGAGTCTTCAAAAAGCCTGTCCGATATTTTAATGTAATTATAATTATTGTAATTATTTTTTTTAGATGAATTTTTTATTTGAGTAAGTGCGGGTATATCGTAAATTAATGGAATTTTTATTTCCGATGTTTCGTATTTTTCAAGAGGCGCAAACGGCATTTGTAAAAAATATTTTGACAAATGGCCGTTTTGCCGGAGAGCGTTTTTTTGTTCGGGATCGGCACATGACATAGCCATTTTGGCGATATTCATGCCGGCCCATGTATTTAATGTGAATTTGCCGAATAAATAATAGTTTTTGAAATAAAATATTAATACGATGATAAATGGTATCGCGGATAATTTTATTATGTTAACTGATGAAAATTTAGGATAATCGAGGGTCAATAAATAAATACCGGCGGTTATAACCATAAGCCAGATCAAATGAAACATACTCGCTGTTAAGGAAATTACCGCAATCAGTGAAAAAAAAATAAAACCTGAAAGCTTTCTGCCGGTTTTTAAATAGTCAAAAAGAGCGTAAGCGGAAAATATAAGGAATGACGATATCGGGTATGTATAAAAGGGGAAATTTTCATATAATATGACGGCCGGGCTTATAATGAAAAGAATCGTGATGATGAAAGAATATTTCGGCGGCACTTCAAAGCCGGCCATTAGATTATAAAGTGAATATGCGATTAAAAATCCGCACGCCGCCGAACTAAAATAAAAAAAAGAATATTGTAAAGCGTCATTTTCTATTTTTAGGCCGAGGCCGGTCCATAAGTTAAATAACGGCGGCTGGCAGTGAAGGTAATAAATAGTTTCATAAAGCCTGTTTTTCAGCAGTTCAGGATCCATCAAATGATGGAAAATATTTACATATTGAAAATCGAATCCGACTCCAGAGATTATATAAAGAAATCGCGATATTATAAATATGACGGCTATCCGGCCAAAACTATATTTTTTCTTGTCGCTGTCTGAATGATTCATAAAACTCCACTAATTACGATCATAATATATCGCGATCGGAATTGTTTTTGAATATTGCGGATAAAATTAAAATAACGCTTTTCAATAAGCCTGAAAATGAATTATATGACATGCCCGCGGGCTATAAGAAAAGTTAATTTTTATATATTAGAGAAGTGGCGAGTGCGGCCATGCCTTCAATGCGTCCTACAAATCCCATTTTTTCGTTTGTAGTGGCTTTTATTCCGATGCGTGTGGTTTCGATTTGAAGTATTTCCGAAAGGTTTTTCTTCATATCAATTATATAAGGGCTGATTTTGGGCTTTTCTGAAATCAAAATCATATCGACATTTCCGATTTGATAATTGTTATCCAATAGGAGCTTTTTTACACGCGTCAGGAGTTTAAGGCTGGAAATATCCTTGAAATTTTGGTCGTTGGGCGGGAAATAATAGCCTATATCAAAAAGTCCCGCAGCGCCGAGAAGCGAATCCATCAAGGCGTGCGTAATCACGTCTGCGTCTGAATGACCGGATAAGCCAAAAGCGCAGGGGATTTCAACCCCGCATAAAATCAATTTGCGGTCCGAAGCTATCTGGTGGACATCATATCCTATGCCGGTTCTGATATTTGGGATTTGCATTGCAACCTCCGTGAATTTTTAATAGTTAATCAATTGGGGTAAGGACAAATATATTGAAAAATCAACATTTTGCGATGCAAAGTTTTTCGGCGGTCTGGCGTGCTTTTATATCGCATTTTATGATATCGTTAATATCTGGAGAAACTATCAACTCTTCCGAATGTTTTTTCATTACTTTTAAGACTATTTCCGATATATCAGTAAATTTAATTTTATTTTTGAGAAAATGACTTACCGCTATCTCGTTTGCGGCATTCATTGCAGCCGGCATCGTTCCTCCCGTTTTTGCTGCGTCATAAGCGTATTTTAATGCCGGAAAAGCTTCTATATCTGGTTTTTCAAATGTAAGTTTATTCATGCTCATAAAATCGAATCTTTTTACGTAGTCGATATCAAGGCGTTCAGGGTAAGAAAGCGCATAATTTATCGGAAGTTTCATATCTGCGTTGCCGAGCTGCGCTAATATTGAACCGTCGTTCAATTCTATCATCGAATGGATTACGGACTGCGGATGTATAATGACATCTATTTTTTCAAGAGGAAGGTCGAAAAGCCACATAGCTTCTATGACTTCCAGCCCCTTATTCATTAATGTCGCGGAATCTATTGTAATTTTAGCGCCCATGTTCCAGTTAGGGTGTTTTAATGCCTGATCAATTGTAACTTCGTGTAGTTTTGAGCGGTCATAAGTCCTGAACGGGCCTCCTGACGCGGTTATTATAATGCGTTTTAAATTTTTGCGGTCAGTGTTTTCTAAAAGCTGCCAGATGGCGCTATGCTCAGAATCGATCGGGATAATTCTGACTCCGTATTTTTTCGCGTGGGCCATGACAACGCTTCCTCCGCAGACCAGGGTTTCCTTATTAGCGAGGCAGACTTTTTTTTTCGATTCGATGGCAGCTAGTGTCGGCATGAAACCGATTCCGCCGACTACCGATATGACCGCAATATCGTTTTTTTTATATGATGCCGCTTCGATATTGCCGGATTCGCCGGTTAATATCCGGCATGATAATTTATTTTTCTTTAATTCGGCGGCAAGAAGATCTGCTGATTCTTCGGAATAAACGGAGACAAAATCCGGATGAAATTCGGCGATTTGTTTGGACATTAATTCGATGTTTCCGTTGCAGGCGAGAGCGCAGACCCTGAACCGGTCCTTATTGTGCCTTATTACTTCAAGAGTCGACTGCCCTATCGAACCCGTTGACCCTATAATGCTAACATTTTGTCCCATGCGATAGCCTTTCTTGTTTTGGTTAAAATAACCTTATATGTTTTTGAATATTTTTTATGTATTTCAGTTTCAAGTTTATTAAATTGTGATTTAATGGTTTCTTCGCTTGCTGAAGGATCGAGTACCGTATAAATCGTCGAGCCGGATCCGGACATTAAAACTGCCTGGAATCCGAGCTTGCAAATATTTTCTTTCAATTCGCGTATCTGGTGCTTACGTGTAAATACAGGCTCTTCAAGTTTATTATAAAGCATTTTGCATACGGCCGGGTAATCTTTGCAGTTTAAGGCGTGGATAAGCTTTTCAGCGCGCCCTAAACTGTGCTTGCGAATTTTTTCGTATTGTTCGTCTGTAATATTCATAAGGTCGTATTTAAAATGGTTTTGCACATTGGTGTAAGCGTCTTTGGCGGAAACTTCAAAATTAGGATAAACTAATATTATAGGGTATTGAGGAATATCGTATTTACTTAAAAAATCTTCGCCTGTTCCGCCTGCCAGAAGCGTTCCGCCTTCTAACATGTAAGGTACATCCGCGCCCACTTTTAATCCTATTTCCTTAAGCTTTTCGATGCCGCAATTTAACTGAAGAAGATTATTTAAAGCGATAAGCGCCCCGGCGGCGTTGGATGAGCCTCCCGCGAGGCCCGCGCCTGCCGGAATATTCTTCTGGAATATCACATAAAGGTTATATTCTTCGTCGAGCGATGAGATCGAGCATGACGCCAGCATTTTTTTTATCGCGACATAGACGCTGTTCTGTGTGTCTAATGGCGCAAAAAAACACTTTTCATATTCCTCGTCTGAAATGAACGTCAGTTTCAATTTTTCGTTCTGCATATTGATGATGCCGGAAACAGGTTTTTCGAACTGAATTTTAAACTGTTTTAAAATAAAGTCCGATGACAGGTCATTTTTAGAAAGATAAAAACATATATTATCTGAAAGTTCGAGCGTTGAAAACAGCGTTAAAATTTCATGATATGAGTTTGGCATTTTTTTCAATATGTCTAAATAAAAATTAACTTTAGCATAAGTATTGATTTTTAAGGGCTTATTTAATATATATGTTTTATTTTGAAGCATCGTTAGTGAATGACCTCTTTCATAATTAAATATTTTGATAAAAAATGAACCGTAAATGGCTTTTAGGTTAATATTTTTTTTATGTATTCAATATCTGCCGGTGTTGTTATTTTTATGTTTTGAGGATTGCCTTCAAATATTTTAACCTTTTTTTTAAAGTATTTCAGCAGAGTTGTTTCATCAGTTAGCTTAGCTTTTATTTCGAGCTGGCTGGCTGCCATTTCAAAACATTTATTCAATACGTTAAGTTTGAAAATCTGAGGCGTTGATATACGGTAAATTTTTTTTCTGTCTTCATAGCTTTCTATTTCAAAATTATCTGATACTTTACATAATGTATCATACGACGGAAGGGCCATTGTTATGCCGCAAAGCGAGTTATCGTTATTCAATTCTTCAGCCATTTTATCCGCGATCTCCGATGAAAAAGCCGGGCGCGCTCCGTCGTGAATAAATACAAATGATTCCTCTATCGGAGCTTCGTTCAGTAAAGCCTTGATTCCATTATAAACCGAATCTGTACGTTCAGAGCCGCCTGCGGTAACCTTTATAAAGAAATTTTTAAAAGTTTTCTCGCAGGAATTGTTTTTTGTGATTTCCATGGCAAGTGTTTGGCAATATTCAATTTCATCCGGCGCCGCCACTACAATAATTCCTCTGATACCGCATTTTAAGTTCATGAATTTTTCGAGCGAATAAGCCAGTATAGTCCTGCCGTTAATTTTTTCATAAACTTTGTTTCCGTTTATTGTACCCTGCATTCTGCGTGAACGCCCTGCTGCCGTTATTACTGAATAAATGTTCGTGTTTTTCATGCCTGCTTCCGAATTTTTAAAAATTATATTTCAGTCTGTTCACGATAAAAGTAAGTATTTTGCTTTTTGGAAATTTCTCCGAGTTTTATTAATTCGGATAATAACTCCGAGATATCTGATTTGGAAAGAGTTTTAGCGGATAAAATTTCACTTAAAAGTTCAAAGTCATTTTCGCAGATGGGAGTTATTTTTACAGCCCTTTTCAAGTATAAAAGATAAAGCCGTTTTTCGAGTTCTTCAGCCTGGCAGTCTATTTTCATTGGCTGAGTATATGTGATGTAAGATGAATCGTCAATACCTTTAAATATTCCGGTAAACTTTAAAGCTGTGAATATATTCGATATTATATTTTTGCTGAATTCTTGCTTGTTCTTCTCGTATACTTCACGCGCGAGATAATTTAATGTGCGTTTGCTTAAATCGCTGAAGTTTGAGTATACTTCTATGAAATTTTTAATTATTGAGCGTATCGCCTGCGGCTGCGCGTATATGCCCATTTTGCGAAGACCGCGTTCTAAAAGGTGACGTTTGGAATAAAAAATTATTCCATTTTTTTCGCTGAATTTGCCTGTTTCACATATTAAGCTTACTGCATGCTTGAAATCTTTTATTTCATATTTTTCTAATTTTACGTTGGGAAAATCCTTGTAAAACGCCTTGCGCAGTTCGTCGATTTTAACTGGTTTTCCGGCAAAATCGTGGTTTTCAAAGATTTGTATGAAAAAATTAACAATATTTGCTTGTTTTAAATTGCCGTGGCCGTTATTTGTTCCGTTAAGCGCCTGCTGGTCGATTACGTTATAGCCGTGATTTTTCGTGGATTTTCGTGGAGTATTCTGCGCATTTTGACGGCCGGTTGCGCCGGATGATGTGCTTGAAAGATAAGCTGATTCGTCTTCGTTCCAGGTTGATGCCATCGAGTTAACCAGAGCGTCAATGGTTGCGAATCCAGTTTTTTCAAGTTTAAATGAAGGATCGAAATGTTTTATGATTGAAAGCATGTTGTCTTTGGTGGGTTTAATGCCGCGATTTTTTATGATCGAATAGGCTTTGCGGGCGATCAGCATGAAATAATCGCCGTGGTCGAGTGGAGGCGGTTCTTCGTTTTTTACGAGATTTTCATAAAAAACGAATCTGTCGCATACGCGTGCGAGCATTGTGGAAGTGTTGTTTTTCGAAGCTATTATATTTACGGTTTTGCCGTACTCTTTAAGTTTTAATACAAGCGGTATAAAGTCGGCATCGCCGGTTACCAATACGAAAACATCAATGTTATGTTTTAAGAACGCCGCCTCGATGGCATCTACGGCTATGGCTATGTCGTTTCCTTTGTTATCGCTTAGATTGAACCGCGGGCGGTCAATTAATTCGACATAGTTAGTGGCCATATCAGCCCTGTACAATGAATCGCGCGCCCAATCGCCATAAGCCCGTTTTTTTACGACACAGCCAAAATTTTCGGAATAATCAAGAACGATGCGTGGATCAACTTTTTGATTATCGTAATCAAAAAAAATGGCGACCTGGGAATTTATTTTCTCTTGCATTTTATTCGCTAAAAAATTTTGTAATCTTATAACCTATAAAAGATTTTTATGATAATTTTTTAGTTGCCTGCCCTCGCTTTTATTAGAAGAATAATGTCGTACCTAAGTTAAGCAATTTTGTGGTGTCGCGGCGTGTTGTGGGATAAGCGTCACCCGGTTTAAATTCGCCATAATTGACATAGATAAGAGTATCTGAAAATAAACGCCAGGTTAAATATAAATCATAACCATTGCCGAGTTTTTTATTTCCGTAATTTGTGGCAAGCCCGTCAGTCGATACGCCGTTTGCGTCAGCTTTTTCGTAAATAAAATACTTGGCGCCAAGCTGTAATTCTTTAAAACGTTCCTGATTATAAAACGGTTTAATAAATCCGCCGAATTTTAAGGCGTTGATATTTGAAAAACGCGGGTGTAATGCTAAGCCGAGATCGTATATACCGAAAGGCATAAAGTTTTTATCGTCGGTACCCGAAGCGTTGCCTCCTAAAACATTAGTCAGCGAACGTCTGTCAGGGTCGCCTGATGCGTGCTGATATTCGAGCGCTAAGTAAGGTTTCATTTTGTTGTTTTCAAAATAATACTCGGTGCCGACTGTATATGAATTAGCTTTTATGCTGTCGGTCCCTGTCTGCGCGTTTGACGATGCAGTTTTGCCGCCTTGATTCACATATTCGAAATAGTAAGGCCAGTTCGGTTTAAATGAGCCTTCCATGCCGAGGCCTATGTAATTAGTATCATATGTGAAATCTTTTGTAGAATAAGGTATTTTTACGTTACCGTCTTTTTCGAGAAGAAAATAGCCGTATAATTTTTTGCCGCTGATTCCGTAATAATTAGCTTCGAATGCATAAAAATCTCTGTGGCTGCGGTCTAAATATCCGTTATTGCTCTGGTCTAAATTAGTTTCGCGCGGCTGCGTGCGTGCGCCGAATGCGTTTAAAGTCCATTCCGGCATTATTTTTTCGATTGAAAGGCCGTCGTGTATATTTGCGTAGGTAATGCCGCGGCCGACTTTTAAGTATTGGCGGCCTATTTTTATATTGACGTCAGGCCTTCTGTTTATTGTATAATAAAGCATATCGAATTTTAAGCCGATATTTTTTGAGTTAGGCGTAGCCAGATTCGTGTCGTTTTGAAGATTGATGCGGCCGTAACGTATACGTGCATAATAGCTGTCGTTATTGTCGAGTTTTTTGCCAAACCAGATACGCGCATCCGGTGCGAGCAAGCCGTCAGGGGTATCAGCTACCTGATTCGATTTATCTTCATTTGTGAATTTATAAGCGTTATAACTTAAAACAAGACCCCATTTGCCGCTTTTTTCTTTTGGAATCATCAAACTTAAGTCATTTGAAGCGCTTAAAAGATTTTGTATATCCGATGATTTTGGAATATAACTTTCATTTGACTTGTAGTCTGATAAGTTAAGCTCGTTATTTTCTTTATTGCTTTTTTTATCAGTATTTTTTTCCTTTTTATCTTTTGAGTTAGTTTTTTCTTTATTTTCTGTTTCTGAAGCGGCTGTTTGGTCAGTCGAACCGGTTTGCATATCTGGATTTTTAAATGCGCTGATAAAATGCCGGCTGGAGTTTGTTTCTTCGCTTATTCCCGAGTTGTTCGCGGCTAAAGCATTAGAGTTTAATATAAAAGCAGCTACCACAGCAACACAAATCGCTTTTTCCGTAATATTTTTAAATTTCATTGTAATATTTTTAAAAGTTGTATTCATTATGTGCTAATTACCTGCCTTCCACGTTTGATGATATTGTTTCATGTTCGCCTGCGGTCATCTTTTCTTTGGCTTTTTGCAAAAGAGAAACCAGTTCAGGTCCGGTCATTTTATCACGTTCCGAAGATTCCGGCATTATTTTTTCATAGACAAGTTCTCTGAAACAGTTTCTTGTCGACGGACCGGCGATTCTTAATGTAAGTCCGCCTTTTAAGCCCATTGCGTTGTAAAAAAGAAGAGCTGCGAATCCTTTGCGTACTTCAAGTTTCGGATCGATTGTCATATCCGGCTTTATAATGCCTAAATTCCTGAGCGCCGAAATTTTCTGGTCAGTGTTTTTTTCTTCTAAAGGTATATTCTTAAAAAGCAATAATACATCGAGAAGATCAGTTACGACAGCTTGCTTTTTTTCCATTAAAACAAACACTACCGAAGCGCCAGTTTCTTTGCCGGATTTTTTTATTTGCGTTTCCTGTGTTTCTTGAGGTGAGGCAGTAACAGCGGCGACGTTATTGTCGATTAATTCAGGCTTGATTTCCTCGGATTTCTTTGTCTGTTTCGCTTTCTTTTTGGTTACTGCTTTTTTCTTTTTTTTCTTCGCGGCTTTTTTTGTTTTTTCAGTTTTTACCTCTTTTTTGACCGTTGTTTGAGCCGTTTGCAGAGCAGAGTTATCTTTTTTTAATTCTTCTGCCGCAGATATAACAACCTGACTGTTTAATAACAGAATGGCCGAGGTTGTTATGCTGACAGCCGGGATTAAGATTTTTTTTAGTGATTTAAATTCCAAAATAACCACTTCCTGAATTTATTTTTTATTTTAATAATTTCATTATTTCCAGGTTACTGTAAGATCGCCCATTGTCTGTACTTTCTTAATTACGTTTTCAACTTCAACCTGTTCTTTTACAGCGGTAATCGGCACTACTATAGGTTTTGTAAATTCTTTTACCGTTACGATTTCTTCTTTTGTCATTGACTCGGTTTTAATGTCAGCTATTACTTGTTCTTTAATGCCTTCAACGATTGTCATAGGCTTGCTTCCGTCGGCCGCAACCGTCGTATGCTGGTCTTTTACTACGGTTACTTTCTGTCCGAGGTTGTTTGAAACTTCTACTACGCCTGAAATTGTATTGACAGCGGTACCAAATCCTGGAAGCGCCGTGATTTCTTTTTCAGTGCCGCGGACCGCGATTGTCGATACAGGCGTTTTTACCTGGAATTGAGTATTCTTGTCGACATCTTTATGAACTTTTGCCCTTACCGAGCCGTTATAGAGAGTAACCTGCGCGTCAACTTTTTTTAACTCATTTGAAAATTTATTGATCTGGATTTTTGATAATTCTTTAACTTTCATTATGGATTTATCGACGAATTCAAGGTCGCAATTTGACTCAAAAGCAGTCATTAGATAAGAGTTTTCATTTAAAGTCTGGCCCGGCGACGCTTTTACCCACTCGGACTTGTCGTCCATTTTTATTGTCACATCGCCTTCAATAGCCTTGATTGTAGCGGAAAAACCATTGGCGGCGGCGTAATTTATTGAATTAACGATGCCGAATGCGGCTAATAAAAATACGCATAAATAAGAGGTTATGTTCTTTCTTTTCATAATATTGAAGGCCCTCCGTTTTGTTTATTGATAATTTTTTCAAATTTCTTAGCCCATTTGATTAAGGGTATAAAATATTTTACATTAAGATTTTTTAAATTGCAACAATATTTATAATTTTTTATTTAATGCTTTTCATATCACCTTTAAAGCAATGTTATACTTAACTAGAATATTATCATTTTGTGTCTCAATAAATTTATTAACTAAATGTTTCGTCTATATATCTTTTAAGTGCGGTTTCCCAGGTCGGTAGTGGAGTGAATCCGGAAGTTTTAAGGTTAATTTTATGAAGCATTGAGTTTTTGGGGCGTATGGCGCGACGTTTAAGTATATCGGCCGTAATTTGATTCATCTTAACTTTTTCGCTCAGGTTGTTTAATTCGATTGCTTTTTTAGCGAAATCAAACCAGGTGCAATATCCTTCGTTTGTGGCGTGGTATATGCCGAAGTGTTCTGTAGCGACAAGGTCGTTTAAAAATAGTGCCAGGTCTTTAGTGTATGTCGGCGAACCATGCTGATCGGTTACCACTGAAATTTCCCCGGTTTCGACCGCTTTTTTTAAGATAGCTTTTACGAAGTTATTGCCGTTTGGGCCGAACAGCCATGAAATGCGAACTATAAAACTGTCCGTACAGAGCTGCGAGACATATTTTTCACCGTAAAATTTTGACATACCGTAAATACTTAAAGGATTGGGAGTGTCGTACTCATAATAAGGCGAATTTTTTGTACCGTCAAAAATATAATCGGTTGAAATGTAAACCATTTTCTTGTTAAATTTTCCGCATGATAGCGCAATATTTCTTGTGCCGCAGCCGTTTACTTTGAAAGCGGTTTCTACATTATCCTCGCAGCCGTCTACATTCGTATAAGCTGCACAATGTATTACTGCGTCAGGATTAGTATTTTTTATAAAATTTAGGACCGCTTTTTGGTCGCATATGTCAAAATCGCCTAAGTCCGCTGAAATTACTTCTACATTTTTAGACTCCAAAATTGTTTTTAAATCCTGGCCGAGCATTCCGCGCCCGCCTGTTATCAATATTTTCATTTAAAACCACCTTTTTTTAGATGTTTTTATTATATCACTTAGGGTTTTTAGCTGTCAAATATTTCTTGACATATATTTAATTTTGAGTATAATTTATTTTCAGTGTCACTAGATTTAACTATTGTTTGAAGTTATTTAAAATATATAAAAATACGGCTGGAGGATACCAAAAGATGAAATTAACCAACTCTTCAGTAAAAATTAAATCAATTTTTATTTATTGCTTTTTATTTGTTTTTATTGCCATGTTATCTGGTTGCGGCGGCGGTGGCGGTACAGGTTCATCAATTGCGACAGGAGATCAAGCGGCCGGAACCGGTCCTTCTAATATGCAATTGGCCATGAAATTTATAAATTTTGAAAATACGCCGTTAAAAAGCATTCCGGCTGACGCTACCGGGACTATAAACATAACGGCGGTTAATCCTAGAAAATCATTCAGCGCAACGAAAACTGCAAATTATTCGGACGGAAGGGTTACATTCAGCGCGATGGTGCCTGAGGGCGATACTGTTTCGGTTTCCGTAAAGGCTGAGATTTCTTATAGCGCTTATTCAAATATAATAGTTGAAGGTTCCGCGGAAGTTTACATTTATACCGCCGCAGAGCTTGCGGCTGATACTCGTAAATCCAATACGGCAGTTGTAAGCGTTATGCCTTCCCCTGAAAACTATAATCCTTATAAAATTGCGCTTGCCTTCCCTACGGTCATTTCGAGCCTTGGCCCCGGTACGACGCTTCCTCAGTTTGATGTTATAATATATAACCGTTACGGTTATCCGGCTTCGACAGCTTCCGAAAATATCAAGTTGTCTCTTACGAATGGCACTTTAAGCGGTGCTGGAGTGACTAACGGAGCCGCTTATCAAACACCGGTAAATGGAACAGCTTCATTTTCAGGAACCGGCGCAGCTGCGCTTTCAGTCGCTTCGCTGACTCCAGGAACCACATATTTAAAAGCGGAATACGGATCAATTACCCCGGCGCTCAGTAATGCTATAACCGCCCTTGGTAATGCGCCCAATACTGTAGTGGCGGGTTTTTTGGATTATACCACGGGACCTCTTACTCCGGCGTTGGATAAAGCGCCATCGCTTCAGACCAAATTCGCCCCGGCTGCTAACAAAAAATTCGCCGTTATAATTAACGGTGTTACGGTGACATCTTATTCGGATCCTGATGGCTATGCGGCTGTTTCGTTTTACGCAGATTCCGCGCAAGCTGATGCCAACGGCGAAGTTCCTGCTGTCTTTGCGTTCGAAGGAGCTAACGGAGCTATGATAAACCGCAGTGTTACCGTAAGCGTGGGAAAATTCCAGGGCGGTAAAGTGCAAATTGACAGCAGCAATAATTTTAAAATTTATTCTTTCCCGGTTGAAATGGTTTCTGCTTCGGCCGCGATAGCGAATATGGCAGCGTTGAAAACATCTATGAATACGAAAATAGCCGAATTGAAGAGTTCTTATCCGTATGTTAAAGAAATACAAGGCTGGATCAAGGACTCATCGGGCAATGCAATAAAAGATGTCAATGTTTCGCTTTATCGTGATAATTCTTTATTGGCCTCAATGAATACCGGAAGCAATATGGAACCATATAAAAGTGAATTCAAATTCGTATCGCCGGTAAGTCCTACTACATCGCAATTTACCGCCGGCACTTATACGATCAAAGCCGCAAAAGCCGGATATACAGAGACAGTGAAAACAATCAATGTTACTTCGGATGCATACGGTCTTGAACTTTCCGAGATAGACCTGGTCCTCGCCTCATCCGGAAGAGCGGTAATAGACGGAAAGATATTGTATATCGATTCAAGCAATACAAGTCTTTACATGGCTAACGGCGATCTTTCACTGCGCTATCTTATAAATGACAGTTATTCATTTAACGATTTTTCTAATATGCCGAAATTTTCACCGGACGGCATAAAGGCAATTTTTGCCGTACGCTATCCAACAAGTGTTGATTCGTCATATATTTTTATACACGACTCCACAAACTTAAAACTTGCATTTACATCGCCGCCTGATAAACCTTTAGTTTCACCTGTATTCGCACCTGATAATTCGAAATTCGCTTTTGCGAGGGTTTCGAGTGCCGGTGCTGAAGTGGTGCTCGCTACATGGAACAGCACCAGCAATTATTATGAAGTAAATACTCTTGTTACGGAAGCTTCGGGGACTTATATATACGGCCTCGGCTTTTCAAATGATGGCAGCAAGGTTTACTATTCAGTTATAGGAGCGGATTCGGCTGTAAAATGGGTTCCGGTATCAGGCGGAAGCCCGACTACCGTGATTAATAGTACTGGGCTTGTATATCATTCTTTTGTCGTCACTGACAGCTCGTTACTGCTTTTAAGTTCGAGCTCGACGCAGGTGCCGGCTTTTAGTATAATTCGCACTGGATTGAACGGTGAAAATCCCGAGACTTTAATCAGTCATTATATGATTGAAAATATTATGATTTCGCCGGATAAGACCAGAATACTCTACCGGTCTCTTAATGACCAGAATACAGGAATAAGCAGCTACAAGATGATGAATCTGGCAACTAAAATCGAGAGCGAGGTTGATTTTGGCGGAGCTGATACAACCAATCTTACCATATCTTCGTGGGCAGCGGGGTCGCCTCAGCCTATAACTACGGCTTTTGGTGTGCTTCAGGCCGATTTTACGGCATGGGGGAAAATAAGGGTTTTATTGAATAAATCGGTAGATCCTGCTTCGCTTTCTAATCTTGTCAAGACTAATATAAAATTGAACGGTTCTTCACTTGATGCAGCGGATACCGTTTCAATCGATATACATGATTCAACTAACAAGACTTTGATTATAGAAGTGGCGGAATTCCAATCAAGATACAGCTATTCCGAGACTGAATTGCAGTCGGGCGCATACGGCGGTGCAAGTAAAGGACTTGAAATTCTCGCCGGTACCGGTATAATGTCTGCCGGTACGCCTGCATCGGAACTTTCGCCTACCAATAATGTCGGATTAGCAATTTATCGTGATATCACTCCGCCGGCGGCACCTACAGAAAGCCAGATGAGAACTCTCTGTTTCAGCAACCTTTCATTTGAAACTTTAGTCAGGGAGAATTTGCGTTATCCTGAAAAAGGTTATCTGGAAATGTGCGTTAGTCAGACAGTGCCAAGTTATTCGACTCTGGCTATGGCGAGTGAACTAACCGCTAATTTTGAATGGATAGTAGATTGGCAGCCTTATGTAGTGATGTCTATAGCGAATCAGGCTTCGGGTTTTCCGGCCGGCTATGGAATTTATTACAGATTCAAGGATTGTGCCGGAAATATTTCAGAATGGAAAAGCATATCAAATATTCCAGCTCCGCCAGATGTTTCAAAGATAACTTATTCGACAGCGCGCAATAAAGTGAAATTTTCAGCTGCATTTGGCACGACAGATGATGTTTTAAATATATACGGTCAGGCCGTTAATGGAACGAACACTTATTATGGATGGGTTCTTGCTCCTGCCGGCGGGTTTCAGAATGATCTTTTTGTTTTAGATGTTGATCCGGCGTCAATTGAAATGATGGAAGGCAAGAAGATAATGTACTCGTTGACTGACTCATTTCACAATGAATCAGCGCTCGCTAATCATACAGTAAGCGGCGTCGATACGGTTTTCGTTCCTACATCAACGATGAATGATTTCGTAAGTAATTTAAGAATTGCCTATAACGGCGATAATTATCAATTATATAACTGCAGCAGTTCAGTGGTCCTGCCTTATGATTTAAGAATAAGCCTGAGCCAGACAACCGGCGGTGTTGATGATACTGCTTTTGTGCTCGGTCGCATTCAAAAAGGAACCGGGTTGCCGGCTTTGGGTTTTTTAACTTCGGGCTATACCGAAAGCGCTTCTGCAACTTCGATGAATACAAGCCTTCCTGGCGGCACTATTAAATTTACTTATGTCGATACATACGGCAATGAATCAGTATTTATTGCTGTATCGTTTAACGGCGCCGCCGGTGCTTTCTATGGCGCTGTTCCGCCTGCTCCGTCGTCATCTGCTCCTGCAGGCTTGCAAAATTTAAGATTGGCTTATAATTATGATCCGGTTGCCGGTGTTTTAAATTATCAGTTGAGAAATAATTCAACTGTCGATAGTTTTGCGATCGGCGGCGCTTACAATATGAAAGTTTATGCAGGTCCCGAAAAACTTGGCGCCATAACGATGTCTTCTATAGCGCCTGGAGCGTTTTTACTTGGTAATTATATACCGTCAGAGAGCGTAAGTGCGAATTCGTTAAGAACTCCTTCGGTCGGCGGCGGCCTTAATTTTACATTTGCGTGTCCGACACTCGGTAATGAATCGGCACGGTATGCTCCTGGTTCACAGGTGCCGGCACCTCTTATTGATAGTCAGTTTACTAACCTTCGCGTAGCTCATGCGCCGACCGGTAAGTACAGCTTGAGGGCTGTTAACTCGGCTGTCAGCCTAAATAACAGCATAGTTGCGATGATAGGGAATGGCAAGACGAGGATTGCAACCGCGGAAACTATAGCGGTAAATGCTTTTGGTTCTGATCTTATTAATACTGTCGATGCAGGAGGTCCATTGAGATTTACTGCAATAAACAATGATAGTAACGAATCCGGTCTTGTTGGAACGACATTTGTTGAAACAGCTCCAAATTTTAATTCACTTGCCTGGAATAACTCAAGCAGTTTGTTTACTGCTTCGACTGATGTTGGAAATTCGCAATCGACTATGCTTATTTTCGAACTTAACAGTGATAAGACAATAGCCGGGTATAAGGGCAGCGCTAAACAATATGATGGCAGTCAGTGGGTCAATAAGATCGGGCCTTATGCTGCTTCATCTTCAACATATGTAAAAACGGATGCAGGTTTTGATGTAACTATAGATTCTGGAAATGGTAAAATTGCCGGATGGTGTCTCAGGAACAACGCTTCGGGCAACGAATCGCGTATTACTCCATATCCTGCTTTATAGTTGGCAATTAAATTATAAATTTTATGCATGGCTTTTTTATATTGGCGAATATATTGAAAATTTAAGGATATTAATGGTTTTAACTAAAAAAACATAAAAATAATTTTGAAATACAAGTTATATTTGTTTTAGATTTTTCAATAAAATAGCTTTAAAATAAAAACTTTCAACCATGCAATAAAATAGAGTTATATAAAAATAGGCCCGTCTCTAAATGTAATTTTTAGATGGGCCTATTTTTTTGTTCTGTAACTCTATTTTTATGAGTGTATTTTAGAAGATGCTGAATTATGGGTGCAAATAGCAGCCATGAAACGGTCTTAAGTAAACAGAAAAGAATATTTAAGAAGCTCTAGTTATAAAAGTTAGAATTACCAGGGTTTTTAATAAATATTTTGAATCTTGAACTGAAAAAACTTGATATAAAACTCAATCAAAAAATACTGTTTCAAATCTGTAATTTACGTTATTTTTTTAAGTGTTATAATAATTTTGATAAGTTTTTATATCTCTCTATGTTTTATAATAACGCTGTAATCTTTGGATTTGAGATATAAATAAAGCATTTCGCTGAATGCCACGGAACGGTGCTTGCCGCCGGTGCAGCCGAAAGCGATTTCAATACGGCTTTTGCCTTCTTTGATATATTGCGGCAGCAGGAAATCAATGAAATCGAAAAGTTTTTCCTTGAATTTTTGAGCTATTTCAGCCTGCATTATATAATCTACAACTTCTTTGTCGCGGCCTGTCAATTCTTTCAAATGAGGTACATAAAAAGGGTTCGGCAAAAATCGGAGGTCAAAGACGATATCTGCATCAGACGGCAGACCGTATTTGAACCCGAATGATATAAGGTTGATTATGATTTTGGCATTTTGTTTGCCGCCGGTAAAAAATTCCGAAATTACCTCTTTCAGCTTCCATATGTTAAGTTTGGTCGTGTCTATTATAAGTGATGCTTTTTCACGAAGCGGCGCGAGTATTTCTCGTTCCTCGCTTATTGCGTCTGTTAATATAAGCCTGTCGCCAAGCGGATGACGGCGTCTCGTCTCGGAAAAACGCTTTACAAGGGCGTCATCGGCAGCCTCAAGGAATATTATCTGATAGGAAATATTCATTTTGCGAAGATCATCGAGCGCTAAAAATAATTCGTCGGTTGTGAACCCGCCGCGGATATCGAGTACAAGCAATACCTTGTTAATACGGCCGCTTGATTTTATACAGATTTCGCCGAATTTGGGGATTAACTCAGGCGGCATATTATCCACTACAAAGAAACTCATATCTTCAAAAATGCGCGAAAGTGTTGTTCGGCCTGCACCTGATAGGCCGGTGACAATTATGAATTGAAAATCAGGCGTTATTTTAGGCTTATTTTTTTCCATAATGCACCTTCATTAATATAAACTATCATTTGAGCCAGTAAAAAATGCAAAAATGATTCTGAAAAATATGGTAATATATTTTTTATTTTTATTCACCGGGCGATAGATAAAAACGCTTGTTTAAACTTCTTTATATTAAAAGTTTTTTGTGAAAAACCAGAGGCGGAAATGATTGCAGTTTTTACTCAGTTACATTAGTGCGCTTGATTTTTCAATGTCTTTATTCTGCCGGCCCCGGCGGAATAATTTAAATTTTATTTATTTATAAGTTTTCAAGTGGTAATATTTAAGAGTAACCCTTTAATTTCATCATTTTTAGCTATGATATTTATGTCTGCTTTCTGATTGAAAGCCTTTTCAAGTTCTGCGATTTCGCCTTCGACTTTTTGGATTATGGTATAACAGTTTTCTATCTGTTCATCTTTTTTTGAATTGTTATTTTTTCTTTTTATTATGACTTTTTTTGTAGTTATATTATATAATCTTTTACAGATTTCGTTAAGTATAGTCTGTATTTTTTTTTTGTAACGTTCGAATGAGGCGAATGATTGTTTCGCTTGAAATTCGCTGGCGTCGCGGTCAAGAGTGAATATCATTTTTTTTATATCTTCGATATCATAATTTCGTGCGGCAGTATTTAATTCCAGGCCAAATGCGTGCGCCGCCGCTGATACTCCGTTAACTTCAGATGTATTTTCGGTGCCGCCGGCCCTCGTGCCTGATGACGAGCCGCCTACTAAAACATTGACTCCCGATTTTGACGAGCCGCCGCTTCCGCTTTTATTTATTTTCACCTTGAATTCACCGCCTTTATGGCTTGATTATATGCCAAGTTCGGCCGTTATTAAAGTTTTTATTTTTTCAAATATAGCTTTAGGGTCTTCGTTGGCGTTTAACACTTTTATTCTTTCGGGAAACATCGAGGCTAATTTCAAATAACCGTCCCTTACTTTTTTATGGAACGTAATATTTTCAAGTTCGATTCTGTCGGCTGAGCTTTCGATTTTATTCGGATTCCTCTTGTTAAACGTTCTTTCAAGTCCGATTTCAGTTTCTATATCGAGCATTATCGTGAGATCGGGCATAACTCCCCCGGTGGCTATTTTCTGGATTTCGCTTACTCTGTCGTATCCGAGTTCGCGCCCGAAGCCCTGATACGCGATAGAGGAATCGGTGAAACGATCGCATATTACAATGCCGCCGCTCTCGATTTTAGGGACTATAATCTCCCGTACATGCTGTGAACGGCTGGCGGCGTATAGGAACATCTCGCATTCGGGCGTCATTTTTATGTTTTCACGAGATAATATGACGCTTCTTATCTGGTTGGCGATCGGAGTGCCGCCAGGCTCGAATGTGGTTATTACATCGTGGTTACGATTTTTTAAATACTCGTAAAGCATATTGCTCTGCGTCGATTTTCCGGAGCCTTCCGGCCCTTCGAATGTTATGAATATGCCTTTATAATTATGATTTTTTCTCATATATAACTCACATTCTTTCAGGCGCGTTGACTTTCATTATGCCAAGGACATTTCTGATGGTTATCATTACAACGCATATTAAAAATAATCTCGCTTCCGTTAATTCGCGGTTATCTGTAACTACTCTGAACGAAGCGTCATTTTTTCCTTTGGTGTAAAAGCTTTGAAATAGTTTTGCAAGTTCTTCGGCGTAATGGCACAAAAGATGCGGGGCGTAGTTTTTAACCGCATATTCTATGATTTTAGGCAATTCATAAGCTTTTTTTAATATATCCATCTCTTCAGGCGAGCTGAGAAGTTTTATGGTTTCGTCCGGCAAGTTTGCGATATGATTGATATCGGTGTTATAGCCGCGGCTCTGTGCTTCCTTTAAAATGCCGTTGCAGCGCGCGTGGCAATATTGCACGTAATATACAGGATTATCCGTTGACTGTGATTTTGCGAGGTTGATATCGAACTCGAGGTGCGCGTCCATTTTACGCATTAAAAAGAAATATCTGGTGGCATCGGCACCCGCTTCTGACACAAGTTCTGAAAGAACTACAAAGTTCGCGGCGCGTTTAGACATTCTGACAACCTGCCCGTCTCGAAGCATTGTGACGAACTGGTGTAAAAGTATTCTCATCGAGTCACGGTCTTTGCCGAGAGCCATAATTGCAGCATACAATCTCTGCGTATAACCGTGA
The DNA here is from genome assembly GCA_041441465.1 of Candidatus Wallbacteria bacterium. Taxonomy (GTDB): domain Bacteria; phylum Muiribacteriota; class UBA9980; order UBA9980; family UBA9980; genus JASDSY01. The sequence continues at coordinate 134,387 of JASDSY010000026.1, read as the reverse complement.
TGATCGGCGCCAAGAAAATTTATCAGGTATTGAAATCCGCGGTCATATTTAGCTTTATGATAAGCTATATCATTGAGTGCGTAAGTTTTGCTGGCATCTGATTTTACGAGCACCCTGTCTTTGTCGTCGCCGAATTTTGTCGATAAAAACCATGTGGCGCCGTCTTTTTCATAAGTGAGTCCATTTTTTTTCAAAAAATCTAGAGTTTGCTCCACTAGACCGTCATCGTGCAGCGATTTTTCCGAATAAACGGTATCGTATTTTATGCGCAATTGTGCGCAATCGTCAAGTATTTCCTTAAGCATTTTTTTCTGTGCGTAATCGCCGAAAACAGTTATCGCTTCGCTGTCGTCGTCTGATGCACGGCGGTATTTTTCGCCGTATTTTTCAAGGACCTCGCGGGCAATTTCGACGACATAATCGCCGTGATATCCGTCCTCTGGAAATGTCACAGGTTCGCCGAGAATTTCACGGTAGCGGCTCACTACCGAACGTCCGAGGTTTTTTATCTGATTTCCTGTATCATTGCAGTAATATTCACGAGTGACCTTGTGATTTGTAAATTCGAGTAATGAAGAAAAAACGTCGCCCAGTACGACCTGACGGCCGTGACTCACCGAAATCGGGCCTGTCGGGTTGATCGAGCCGAATTCTACATTTGTGGGTTTGCCGCCGCCGATATCCACTTTGCCGAAATTTTCGTTAAGGCTGATAATACTTTTGGCGTTTTTGTAAATTGTGTCTTCCGATAAATAAAAATTGATAAAGCCCGGCGCTTTGACTTCTATTTTAGAAAATATGCCGCTTTTAATATTATCTTTAATAATTTCAGCTAATTCTAGAGGTTTTAAAGAATAATTTTTGCATAATTTCATTGAGATATTCGTGGCGAAATCTCCGAATGCTTTTTCACGCGGCGGCTCGAGTCCTATGCTTTCCGGCAGAAAACCGTCGCATATACCGTCGACGCCTGAAATATTTTCATTGAGTTTGATTTTTCCTGATGCCGCAGCTGTCTTTAGTGCGTTATAAATGGCGGCTTTAATTGCGGTTAAGTTAGTCTCCTGTGACATTTGAATTGTTTTCCTCCAAAAAATATAAAAAATAATTTTTTTTATTTTTTATATTGTATATTAATTTTTTATTTTCTTTTTATGTAAATCAATAAGGCTCCGATAATGCCCATTATTATATTCGGCATCCACGCTGCCAGCAGCGGATCGAGCATTTTGCCTTCGCCGAGTGCGCGTCCGGCCGACATTATTATATAGTAAATAAAAATTACTATTATTGAAATTCCCATGCCGATCGAGCCGCCAGATGACCTTTTAGGAGCTATGGCAAGCGGCGCGCCGATTAAGACGAAAACGCACGAAGCAAAAGGCAGGGCGGTTTTGCTCCATAATTCTATTAACATATTTGTGACGTCAATTCCGATACTTTTATTTTCGTTGATTTTTTGTTTTAATTGCACGAAACTCATCTCGCGCGGAGTCGTATAAGAACCGCTGTCGCCGTCGTAAGATGTGTCGGTCGGCATTATCATTTTCTGGTAGCGCCCGAAATGAGTTTCCTCGCCTATTGAATTATGCTCCCTTATCACCCCGTCATAAAAACACCAGTTATAATTTTCCCAATTGCCATAACTCGCTTCGATTATATTAGGATATTTGTTGCGTTCGGTCTGTTCAAAAACTGTTATATTCATCATCTTGTCGCTGGTTTTGTCATACTTGCGCACATAAAACATTCGATTTTTGCCGCCTTCGAAGAAAACATTCTCCGCTATTTTCGGTAACGGCCTTTTTAATATTACCTTGCGGTAAAGCTCGCGCCTTAAAAAATTAGAATTCGGCACCAAAATTTCATTTAGAAAAATCGTCACGCACGTAAGGAAAAAACCGACAAATATAAGAGAAACTACGATTCTATAAAAATGTATTCCGCCGGCCTTCATTGCTATTATTTCATTGTCAGATTGCAGCCGGCTTAACGCCAGTAATACTGAAAACAAAAGCGCCATTGGAATTACAAGGACAAGGACAGCGGGCAATGCGTAAAGAAAGAGCCTGACAGTCGTTTCTACCGGAATACCTTTGGAAATGATATAGTCTATAAGTTCCATTAAGATATCAACCAGGAATATCGATAAGAACGTAAAAGCTCCAAACATAAAGGAACTTATTACTTCACGCAGTATGTATTTGTCTAATATTTTTAGCTTAGTCAATTGATAATACCTTGAATTTTATGTAAATTGGATATAATAAATTTGCCGGGTTTAATAATTTTTAGAAAAATATGGGTTTAATAAAATTAAAAAAGAGAGATTTTGAAAATCTCCCTTTTTAATTTTTCAAAATTAAAACGAAAATTATTGAACTACGATAACCGATCTTTTGCCGCCGTAACCGTCGTCAACAAATTCTTTCGCGTTCGGATTAGGGATCCATTCGGTGTCGTCGACGATGAATTTGTATTCATAACGTCCCGGTTCTAAAAACATTGTAATGCTCCAGTTGCCGTCTCCGAGATCGAACATCTGGTCCGAATTTACGTCCCAATTATTGAAATCGCCTGTTAATACGACTTTTTTAGCTTCTTTTTTCTGGTATTCGAAAACCACGCTTTTTTTAGGAACCGAAGTTTTTTCCTCGAAAAGTTCTTCTTCGCGTTCTCTCTGGCCCCAGAATTTGCCTACGAAAAAAGACACCATAGCAACGACTAATAATCTGAACCACATAGTAATTACCTCCCAAAATTTTAATTTTTACGGACATTTTTTATTGCAAGTTCTTACTGCAAGTTTTATAAGTTAAGAGATATCTTTTTTTTGTAAAAGTTCGAGTTCTTTTATTTTTTGATGAAGCATTTCGCTTTGCTTGCCGTTCGGGTATTTTTCGAGATATTTCTGGTATTCGTTGATTGCAAGTTCAAAGTGCTTCATATTTTCGTAACAATCGCCGACCATGTATTGTACTAATTCCGCGAAATCGCAATGCGGGAACTCATTTAAAATTCGCTGATATTGGATTAACGCTTTTTCGTAGTCCATCAATTTGTCATGATACATGCTCGCTAACGTGTAAAGTGTAATCGGGGTATCGTTATCTTTCGGGCTCGATGGGGTACTTGCGTCTTCTAAGCGTTTTTGATATTTTTCGATCTTTTTGTTTAAAAGATAATTTCCTATTACAAGATCGAGTATCTTAGTTTTTATAATATAGCATACACACCCTAAAATTGCAATATAAAATATTGTTTTGAGTTTTTTCGACAATTTAATCACCTGACTTTTGTTTAAATTTTATGCGCTAAACAGTGAACCCTGGACGTACCGGCATCAGGATATGAATGTGATTTTCGTTCGTTAGTTCCTCTTTAGGATATATTTTTACCGGTGCCTGCGGTGTAGTATATTCCATAATGCATTCGTCCGATTTTATGGTTGATAAAATTTCAATAAAAAACTTTACGTTGAAATTGATTTCAATGCTTTCGCCTTCTTCGATGGCAACCGAAGTTTTTAATTCCATCGAACCGATTTTTGTGGATTTCGCGCTGCACACAAGCATATTGTCGGCTATATTAAATTTCGCGCTGTAGCTGTTATCTTTCGCTATCGGTATTGTTTTTTTCAAACTGTCGCTGAATTCCGAAACTTTAGCGATAACTTTTAATTTTTTATCCTTAGGAATTACCTGATTGTAATCCGGAAATTTGCCTTCTATCAGGCGGGCGTAATATGAATACGATTTGGCTTTAAAAGCTATCTGGTTTGAGCAGACCATGATTTCGATTTCATCGTTTTCAGGATCAGATTGGCATTTTGAAATTTCATTCAACACTTTAGCCATTATTATAATTTCGTTTTGCTCTTTTAACTGTGAGTCCGGCAGTTGATATTCGGCAAAAGCCAGACGCTTGCCGTCGGTAGCTATAGCGCGTATGCCGTTATTTAGAGGTTTCAGGCATAAACCGCAGAATACAGGTTTTACCTGCTCTACGGAGGCGGCGTATAAGGTGTCTTTTATAGTCTGCTGCAACTTGGCGAGAGAAAAATTGAATGAATATATTTTTTCAAAAAACGGAAGTGCTGGAAAATCATCGGGTGCTATACCGAAAATCGTGCATTCCAATTTATTGTTTTTGAGGTTTATGTTGAAATTTTCAGTGTTGCAGTTGAATGAAATCTCGGCTTCGCCGGAAAAGCTTCCAAGGATTTCGTTGAAAATTTTTGCGGAAACCATTACGTCGCCTGGAATTTCAATTGTAGCCGATATGAAAATTTCATAATACATTTCAAGGTCTGTCGCGAAAAGTCTGACAAGCCCCTTTTCCTTATTTGAACTTGCGTCTATAAGGATATTTGTCAGTATCGGCGACGGCGACGCTGCTGCAATTACTCTTGTGCAGCTTTGAACAGCTTTTACTAATTCTGAATATTTAGTCGTAAATTTCATTAACTATCACCTTTCGACATTTTATTTTTATTTTTTAGCCGTTTTTGGTATGCCCTAAAAAGCTTATAAAACTAGTAAAAGCGATTATAACATAATTCTTTTTAAAATGCAATAAAATCCGATTGAAATGGCATTGAGATTTTATAAATTAAAATCATTTGGATTCTTTTACTTTCCACAGGTAATTATAAAATTCGGCGAGCCTTATAAATCCTTCGGAAACAAGATCTAAGAGCGAGCGTTTAAAAAGGACGTCATCGAATTCTCTGACGTTCATCAGGTAAAGTTCCCTTAGTTGATACCATTTTTGTATGCTTTGAGGCTGGTCGGGTTTTATTATTTTTTTATATGCCGCTCCGTAAAGCTCGAATTTATTTTTCCCTTTATTTTTCGGGTGATCATAAAAACTTATGGCTTTTTTAAATTTATCAGTATCGTTATCGATGAATTCCCTGAATTTATCCATTGTATCGCGTTCGGCGCACATGAATCCCATGCCGTAACGGTAAAAGTCCGCTGTAATCTCGAAAAAATAAGCGGGGGAGTCTTTCCAATCAGGGATAGGACGTTTGAATGTAAACCACATTGCGGTTTTATAAGGCGGCTTGCCCTGACTGTAACGCGCATCTTTATAAATTCTGGATATCGTTTTTCCAGTGACCGGCGCGCTCATAAAATAAGGATCGATTGCCATCATATATTCGCTTATATCGGTTACGAATTTTTGAAATGGCGAATATAATTCGTTTAGATAGATGTTTTTATTGGATTCGAACCAATCGCGGTTATTGTTAATTCGCAGCTCCTGTAAAAATTTTATCGTTTCAGGCGTAAATCCTTGAAATTCACCTTTAGCTAATTCTGGCAATTTGAACACCTCTTTTAACGTTTAACTTACTATCGCTAGGAAGTTTTTTCTTTAATTTAAAACATATTCCAGTGCGGTTTTTATGTCTGGATATTTGAAAATGAAATTAATGTTCAATAATCTTTCTGGTAAAACCAGCTGTCCGCAAGTCAATGTGTCTGCTCCTTCGGCGAATACTGCACGAAGAAGTATTTCAGGTATCTTAAAATATACAGGTTTATTTAATAATTCTCCAAGTGTTTCGGAGAATTCAAGATTTGTGACAGGCAGCGGCGTTACAAGATTATATGCGCCGGCCATAGTAATATTATTTATCGCAAGTTCAAATGCCGCTAACAAATCTTCGATGCAGATCCAGGAAAAAGGCTGCCGCCCGCTGCCTATGACACATCCAGCACCATATTTGAATGCCGGAAGTATTTTTGAAATTATGCCTCCGTCTTTTCCCAGTACGACTCCCGATCTGAATACTACAGTTCTTATATTAAATTTTTCGGCTGCTCTTGCTTCATTTTCCCAGTCTATACATACTCTGGCCAGAAAATCGTTTCCGTAATTGCGTTCATTTTCAGTTGAAGCTTCCGCCATATTTAATTTAATTTTAGCTTTTTCATTATTTTCTAAAAATTTGTTTTTAAAAAGTGACTTGATGTTCGGAGTACGGTTAAATAATTCATTTCCATCGGATTGCTTGTTTTCGTATTTGGGGTATATTCCTATTGCCGACATCGAAATAAATGCCGAAGGCTTATTTTGAATTTTTGAAAGGGCGCCGACGATTTTTTTTGTTGTGTCGATTCGGCTTGAATAAATGCATTTTTTATATCTGTCGGTCCAGCGGTGGGCTATATTGGCGCCGGATAGATTTATCACAACGTCGATTCCGTTAAAGTGCTCTAAAAACTTCTCATCATTTTCAGAAAAATTTTCTGTTTTTATGCATTTAACATTAAAACCTTTAACGGTTAAATATTTTTTTAGATGACTGCCGATAAATCCGTTCGAACCGCTTAATAGAACGTTCATTTGTTCAGTCCTTTTCGCAGTGAAGTAAATTTGAGGCTTAAGACACCGCCGAAAAAATTAGCAATAAGCGTCTAAGTTTGAGCGGAGTCCAAGTTCTTCAGGGTATGGTGCTAAAAATTTCTGGTTTTTTATGTACTCGATATTATATTTTTTCGAGTATAGTTTAAGAAGTTTTATCGGTACTATAATCGGCACTATTTTATTTCTGAATTCTTCGATGCTGCTCAATATCTCTGTTTTTTCTTCGGAACTTAGAAAATCCTTTAAAAATCCGAGAATATGGTGCAAAACATTTACTGCGTTTTTTACGGTGCCTTTGCAGGCGATTGTACTTAGAAAAAGGTTCTTGTATTTGTTTAATACCTCAGAAAAATGATGATTTTCATGATTGGCAACTATTTTGCCAAGGATTCTATAATTTTTTTGAGACTTTGAAAGCAATAAAAACTTATAATCCTGATGGAATTTTACAAGTTCGTTAATTTTTATAGCTTTTTCAGAAAAATTTTGAATATCGCTGTACGCGTAAACCTGCATAATAAAATTTTCCCGGAGCCAGGAATCGTTTAAACGGCCCTCTTCTTCAATTGGCAAAAATTCAAAATTATCAATTATTTTTTGCGCGTATATTCCGGATGCCGACGCTATTTTGGCTTTATGACCGCCGCTGTGACTGTATACCTTGACGTTTTTCATACCGCAGCTTGGAGATTTTGACTTTAAAATATAACCGCAAATTTTTTCGCGGCGTAACTCTTCTATAGTTTCTTCCGCGTAAAGTTTAAGCTCGTCAGTATAGTCATTCATTGTTTTGTTGCCGGCCGCTTTTAAAATGCCATTTTCATCACGGATTAAATGCATCGTTTCACGGGGGTGCCCGAGGATTTGTTCTTCGGGGCAAAATGGAATAAACTTGAAATATTTAGATAAAATTATAGTGATAAATTTTTCTTCAGCGTGTCCGCCGTCAAATCGGCATTGAGTGCCTAAAAGGCAGTCTGAAATTCCAATTTTTATCATTTTATTCACCGCTTTATATTCATTTTCGGAAGCGCTTTCAAATTTTAGCTGATTAATTATATCAGATTGTCCGGGTTAAATCAATAACCGGTATTATCTCGACCGCGAAATTTAATTTATGGTAATTGAAACTTTGACATGCGTTCGCAGATATGTTAAAATGAATTCCCAGCTAAATTAAAGCCGTATATGCAATACAATCGGAAACGAGGATAAATATGAATTGTAATTCAGAGATTAAAAATATTGATATTAAGCATATTGAACTTTATGATGATTCGAATAAAATTTCACCGCATTATCCATCTGCGATCGATGATTTGGCGGTAACTATTAAAAATACCGGTATTCTTGTTCCGCCGGCGGTGGCGCCGAAAAATGATAAGACTTACAGGATAGTTTCCGGCTTCGGAAGAATCGCGGCGCTTTTGAAAAATGGATTTTCCGGAACAATACCATGCCTGGTATTTATGGAATTATCGCATGAAGCCGAATTGACGTTCAATATGATGGATAACTTGTCGACGCGAAAATTTAATCCTACGGAAATCGCTGCCGCTTTGAAAAAATTATCGGCGTTCCATGATGAAAAATACGTAATTTCAAATTTTTTGCCGTTGTTTCAATTAGCTCCATCCGAACCTAATTATAAGAAGTATATTTCTTTGAATTTATTAGCCGAAAGTGTCCTTGAAGAATTATTTTTTGAGCGGCTGCCTCTTGCTGCAGCGTTTATAATAGCAAAGTTCGATGCGTCAGCGCAGGCGGATTTTTTAAAAATGATTAAAACATGCCGCATGGGAGCTAATATAATCAATGAAATGGCTGTTAATGTATTTGAGGCTTCGATGCAGCATTCAAAATCCCCGGCTGAAATTTTAAAAATTATTAAATTAGATTTGGTTATCGGCGGCGATAAAATGAATACTAATCAAAAAACTGAATTTTTAAGAGCAAACCTTTTAAATTTAAGGCGTCCGGAATATCAAAAAGCGCTTGCGGATTTTCATGAAAAAATATCCGATTTAGCGTCAAATGCCGTTTCCGTAAATCCGTATCCTTATTTTGAGAAGGATGAAATAAATATAAGTTTTTCCGTAAAAAGCATCAAGGATTTTGATAATAAACTGAAGGCTTTGAATAAGATAAGAAATTCTAAAAATATCGAAGGGTACATATCAAATGATTAATTATATTCCTGAGAATGTCCTGGTGCTCAATGAGCCGGTTGTCGCCAATTCTATAGTGACCGGGAACATACTAAAAAAATTAGAAAATTTGAATATTCCGGTTTCGTATTTATCGCATGACGAAATCGCGGACTATACGAACATGGTTTTGAACCGTGAGAATCCATTTCGTGAAGGTAAAAAGACGCTTTTAATAACTAAAAATCCGGGTGAATTTTTAAAAAAATGCCCCGGTACGAACGATTACATATGCTGTAATTATTATGTTATCGATTTTGCGCAAAATTGCCCGATGGACTGCACTTATTGCATACTTCAGGCGTATCTTAACAATCCGCTTATGATTGTTTATGCCAATATAAACGATCTTTTTAATGAGCTTTCTGAACGCATCGAAAAAGAGCTGAAGCCTGCCGGCAGCCAGAGCATGCGTATCGGCACCGGTGAATTCACTGACTCCATGGCGCTCGAACACCTGACTGGTTATTCCGAACTTCTTATTGATTTTTTTGAAAAATATCCTGATGTTTTAATTGAATTCAAATCTAAAACTGACTATATCGAAACCTTTCTGAAGTGTAAGACAGTTCCCGGCAATGTTTTGCTTTCATGGTCGATGAACGCTCAAAATGTGAACCGCGACGAGGAACATAAATCGGCTTCTATTGTAGAAAGGCTTGTTTCGGCAAAAAAATGCGCGGATATGGGATATAAAATAACGCTGCATTTCGATCCTATAATAGACTATGAAAATTTTGACTCTGAAATGGCTGAAACTGTAAATTTAATATTTTCATATTTAAGGCCGGCCTCTATAAAGTACATAAGCCTTGGCTGCTTCAGGTATATTCCGAAGTTAAAGGAAATAGTCGCGGAACGATTCCCTAAATCCAAAATAGTGTATAATGAATTCGTAAAAGGTTATGACGGGAAATCGCGTTATTTCAGATATAAAAGAGAACGTTTGTTTTCGAAAATTATAAGTCTTATAAAAAAATATGACGTCAATAACGAAATTGAACTTTATTTTTGCATGGAAAGTCCTGAAATGTGGAAAAAATTATTGAACAGGCCGCCTGATTGTGATGAAAAACTTGGCTCCTGTTTGTATTTTAAATGTTTTAATAAACGGTAAAAAATTATGAAAGATTTCTGGATTATACTAAACTGTATATTTAAAGAATACAAAAACTCGATATTTTTCAGCGGCGGCGTAAATCCTAAAAGAATAGGATTTATCATCATGATTTTATTGAGTCCTCTTATAATGTTAGGCAACGCTGCCTTAAGTTATGCCGTGTTTAAGCAATTCGGAAAATTCCTGCCTCTTCATGTGCTTTTAAATATATATGCCTTCGCCTTTTTAGGAATTTTTGGGTTTATGGCTTCGTCTAATATTTATATGACAATGAAATTGGTTTTTAAATCGCCTTATTTTGAAAGTTTGATTCCTTATCCGGTAAGCGGGCGAACTCTATTTTTTGTAAAACTTTCCGAGATATTTTGCAGAAATTACCTTGACTTATTTTTTATCCTGCCTACCATGTTCGCGCTGGCTTATGTCTTTAATGCAGGATTTTTAGGCATTCTGGCCTTATTTTTTGTATTCATTTTGTTTGAACTTTTTATATCGAGCCTTGTCCTTTCTTTTATAATGATTGCCGTCAGGTATTTTTCCAGAAAAACCGCCGAGAATATCGTATGGTGTTTTAATGTTTTTTTTATATTGTTTTTTATTATATTGCAAAACCTGCCGTCGTCATATCTTCATAATAATACCGGAATTAAAGGACTTTCAGGGATCATCCGGATATTTTCAAATCAGGCTTTCGAATTTTTACCGACTAAATGGCCGCTGTGGTTTTTGTATTACATCTCAAAATCGGATTTTTATCACGGTGCCGTGTATTTATTATTAATAATTTTGCTTCTGGCGCTTACTCTGAAAATTGCATTGAATTTATTTGAAAATGGTTATATTACAGGCTGGCAGAGGCAAAATGAATGCGACTGCGCCGAACCGGCCAAAGCGGCTGTCAAAAATATAAATTTTTCATCTCATCTTCAGATTATCGCCTTGATTCAAAGAGAAATAAAGCTGCTTTTAAGGACACGGGAAATATTTTTGTCATTTTTTATAATGCCCGCGGTATTCGTATTCTTTAACCTGTTCAGCATAAGCTTTGGAGGAATGAATCCTTTTTCATTTTTAATATTTACGATATATATATGTATTTTAAGTTCTACCGTTTATTGTTTCGGGCTTGAAGGCGCCGGTATTTATTTTTTAAAATCGCTGCCCGTTCCAATAAATAAGATATTTTGGGCTAAATATTCCGTTTATGCGCTTTTAAATATCATAATTGCTTTCCTGTGCGCGTTGTTCTCATATCATACCTCTAATTTTCCGGCCGGGCTTAAAATAAAAGATATCATTGCGCCTATGGTCATTAGTGAAATCTGGCTTAACCTGATAGTTATGGATTTCGGTTTTTTATTCGCCAATTTTAAGAATAACGGCAAACTTAAGGAATCTATAAGCATAACCGGCACTATAAGCTTGACGGTGTATTTAATATTCTTTTTCGGCTCGCTTGCCTGGACATTTTATGAAGGACAATCGGTTTTGTTTTATTCAATTATGATTTTAATGTTTTTGACTGAGTATTTCGTGCATTTTCAGGCCGTTAAAAGATATGTAAGAGGTGAAGAATAGATGATTTCTGTGAGCGGTGTCACAAAAAAATATGGAAATTTTGAAGCGTTGAGCGGCATAGATATAGAAGTGCCTGCCGGATGCCTTTATGCTTTTTTAGGGCCTAACGGCGCCGGGAAAACCACTACTATTAAGATATTGACCGGTATCTTGCTTCCTGATTCCGGCAGTGTTTCTATCAACGGACTTTCTATAACTGAAAATCCGATTGCCGCGAAGAGGCACATAGGATATTTACCGGATATACCTAATATGCCCGAAAAACTCACGGGCTTTGAGTATTTAAATTTTATAATGGATATTTTCAGGGTGCCTGAAAAGCAGCGCGCTGAAAACTTCATGCACTATGCCGAGATGCTTGAAATGGATGATAAGCTTAATCTACTGATAGAGGGTTATTCGCTCGGAATGAAGAAGAAAATAGGCATTCTTGGCGCACTGTGCCATAAGCCGGAACTTTTGATTTTAGATGAACCAACCTCGGGACTTGATCCTCAGTCGGTTAAAATATTAAAAGATATTTTAAAGAAACTTGTCGAATCAGGTTCTACTGTGTTTTTTTCCACTCACATACTTGAGGTTGCCGAGAAAATATGCGATATGGCTGCTATAATTTCAAGGGGAAAAATTGTTCTCGCCGGAAAAATGAATGAAATTCTTGGTTATAAAGATGATAAGAAAGCAGCACAGTCGCTTGAAAATGTATTTTTGGAACTTACCGAAAATAAAACCGGCGTTATCACTCCTTAATTTTATTTAAAAATCATTAAAAACATCGAGCGCTTATTGCTTTATTATATCATCGATATTCCGCCTATTACCATAAATATGCCTATAGTTTTAGGGGTATTGAACTTCTCTCCGAGAAACAGCCACGATAATAAAGTTACAAGCGCTATGTAAGTCGAGGATAACGGGACTATTACGCTTGCGTTTCCGCTTTCGAGCGCAAGCATGAAAACTATTCCGCCCAGATTTAAAAGGAACATTCCGATAAATGAATGCCTTGATTTTATGGCCGAAAAATTAAAATTTCCCTTTTCAAATATTAGTTTCAATAATGTCCCCATTATTATTTGTACTATGTTGAAATAAAGAAGATATGTGGCTACGGTCGCGTGTGTTACGACGACTTTGCTGAGCGCATCGCCGACTCCGATAAGCAGGGCTGAAAGTATCGATATCGCAAACCATATTTTGTCATTCGCGGTCATCTTTTTTTTGTCTTCGCCGGGATTTGACGCGGCAGATAGAAGGCCGACTCCGGTTATTATTATCAATAAACCGGTCCATTGTTTGGCTATTAACGTTTCACCCAGAAACAGTACCGCAAAAATTACGGTGTAAAGCGGATAGGTGCCAAGCACCGCGCTTGTCACGGATAGCTCTCCGGCGTTTAACGAGTAGTAAAATGTAAGATAACACATCGCAATCACGAAAACCATGGGAAATAAAATTTCCCATTTGGCGAACTGAAGTTCATGCGTCAAAATATAAGGCAGACCTACGACCAATCCTGCAAGTCCGCCGACTAAAAAAGAACTGATAGGAGTTGATTTGGCCAGACCGAGCTTAAGGAATGTTTGGCCTGTCCCCCAGAATAATATTGTAAAAGCAAGATATACGTAAGTCATTATTTTATCAATCCTTTTTCATAATTATATTGAGATAATATATTTATGTGTATACTTTTAAAACGAAGTTTTTGATTATATATTAAATAGTTGTAATAAAAAACTATTTTGTTTAAGCGCGGTTTTACTTAAGACGCCTATTTAACGTTGGCGAAAGGTATCTGAAAAAATTGTTTTAAGATATCTAAAATTTAAAAATAAGATTTTTATATTGTCTGTATTAAAAAAACAGTGATATCGGTTGTATTTGTGAAATTTTATGAAAATATGTTTTTTCTATAAATCGACTGTAAAAAACCATTTTTAAAAAATTGAAAAATCGAATGATGTATTTTATTACAACGGAATTGAGTTAAAAATTCCATTTTTTGTTTTGGGTAATGTGATAATTTAATAATTGCGAATAAATAAAATATTAATATTTAAATAATCATGGACGCAAGAATGTTTTGTTTATCTCGCGCCCATGATTATTTTATAATTTTAATTTGTGATTTTCAAAGTTGTTGTTGTTATAGTACTAAGCCATTTCTTTTAAGCCCGAGCAGAGTTTAACTACTTTTTCTTTTATTTGCGCTAATTTTTCAGGATTTTCCATGTTTTGTGAAACTTCCCTTATAAATTCAGCGATTTGTTTCATGTGTTCTTCTTTTGCTCCGCGAGTCGTAACCGCAGGAGTGCCGATCCTTATTCCTGAAGTTACCATAGGTTTTTGAGGGTCAAAAGGGATGGTGTTTTTATTTACCGTTATGCCGGCCTGATCGAGCGCTTTTTCGAGGGCTTTACCGGTAATGCCTTTATCGACAAGGTCGACGAGCATAAGATGGTTGTCCGTTCCGCCGGATACTATTTTAAATCCTTCGTGTATTAACGCGGCGGCGAGAGCTTTAGCGTTTTTTACTACCTGTTCTGTATAGGTTTTGAATTCGGGTTTTAAGGCTTCTCCGAATGCTACGGCTTTGGCAGCTATAATGTGCATTAAAGGTCCGCCCTGGCAGCCAGGGAATACAACTTTGTCGAGGTCTTTAGCGTATTTTTCCCGGCATAAAACCATTCCGCCGCGAGGGCCGCGCAAAGTTTTATGAGTAGTGGTCGTTACGAAATCGGCATAAGGTACAGGCGACGGGTGAAGACCAGCCGCGACGAGGCCTGCGATGTGCGCCATGTCTACCATGAGGACCGCGCCGCATTTATCGCATATATCGCGGAATTTTTTGAAATCTATCGTGCGCGGGTAAGCGGATGCGCCGGCTACGATCATTTTAGGCTTGTGTTCCATCGCGAGTTTTTCGAGCTCTTCATAGTCGATCTGCTGGTTGTCCTGTCTTACTCCATAGCTTATGATTTTATACATCATACCTGAAAAATTGATAGGATGGCCGTGCGTCAGATGTCCGCCGTGCGAAAGGTTCATGCCTAATACGGTATCGCCTGGTTTACAAACTGTGAAGTAAACTGCCATATTTGCCTGAGACCCTGAGTGCGGCTGAACATTTACGTGTTCGCAGCCGAAAAGTTTTTTTGCCCTTTCAATTGCCAGGACTTCGGCTTCGTCAACATGTTCGCAGCCGCCGTAATATCTTTTTGCGGGATAGCCTTCGGCGTATTTATTGGTGAGGCATGAACCCATGGCTTCTAAAACTGCCGGAGTTACAAAATTTTCCGAAGCTATTAATTCGAGGTTATTTTTTTGCCTCTTTTTTTCACGCATTATTATTTCAAGTACTTCGTTATCGCTGTTTTTTAAGTGTTCAAATGACATTTTTTTATCACTCTCTTTAAATAAAAATTTTAAAAAATACTTTCTTTATTATACCACTAAAAGGCCGACAAAGCCGGCCTTTTAGTGGTGCGAAATGTTATTTTGTCAGATTATCCGCTGTTATTATTTTTTTATTTTGTCAAGGTTTACTGCGTTTGTGTATTTGCCTTCAGTCAAACCAGTTACGATCTGTTCGCAGATTTGAAAAGCCGCACATGCCTGGCCTTCTTTGGTCGATCCGCCGATATGCGGTGTTGCGCATACAAGTTCATGATTTATAAGGTCCCATTTTACAGGCGGTTCAGATTCAAAAACGTCAAGGCCTACGCCCCAGAACTTTTTAGGGTTTGTGTTTAATGTTTCAAGAAGATCGGCTTCGTTTATAATTCCGCCGCGTGCGCAGTTAATAAGGATTACTTCGTCTTTCATTTTTGCGAATACTTCTTTATTGAGCATGTTTGTGGTTTCTTTTGTTTTAGGCATGTGAAGCGTTATAACGTCAGCTTCGGAGATAAGTTTATCGAATGATACAAGTTCAAAACCGTATCCTTTTATAACCTCAGGTTTAGCATAAGGATCGTAGCACATTACTTTCATATTGAAAGCCTGAAGGCGTTTAGCTGTTTCGATGCCTATTCTGCCGCTGCCAAGCACTCCGAGCGTTTTGCCGTTAATTTCACGCCCCATGAAACTTTTTTTGTCCCATACGTTTTTTTTCATTTTCGCGTCAGCGCCAGGGATTTTTCTTGCTATCGAAAGTACCATGCCGGCAGCTAATTCGGCTACCGAAACGGTTGTAGCGTTAGGTGAGTTCATAACTACAACGCCATTTTCTGATGCGGCGTCAATGTTAATATTGTCATAACCTACTCCGGCGCGGCCTAATATTTTAAGCTTCGGAACGCCGGCTTTTATTATTTTCGGAGTAATTTTAGTTGCCGAACGTACAATTATAGCTTCATACTCGCCGGCAACCGCTGCTACTGATTCCTCGTCTTTTTTTTCAAATTCAACACATTCAAACCCTTTGCTTTTTAAATACTCGATACCTTTTTTTGCGACGCCATCGCAAACCAGAATTTTTTGTGACATAACAATATTACCCCCAATTTTTGTTGTAATAGCCCTAACGGCTAATCTGGATTTTATATTTAAGCATCCATTTATCAAATTAAAAAGTAAATTAGACTCAAAGTTAAAATAAATTTATTAAGTTATTAAAAAATGCCTTTTGTCGAATACCGCTCAAAATGACACTTTGGCTTTGTTTAATTAAATGTTTCTTAAATTATAAAGCATAAAGTCAAAAAAATCAACCAAAATTTTTGAATGGCGCATGGGTATTAAGCGCTTTTTAATAAAGCCGGTCGGGTTTAATTTCTGATATCTTATAAGGAATAAAAAGGTCGATTAAAATGAACCCGGCTAGAAAACCGCCTATATGGCCCGCCCAGGAAATATGCGTTTGGGTTCCCAAAAACACGGCCATCGCAAGCTGCATTCCAATCCAGAATACTATATAAAATATCGAAGGTATTTTAAATGGAATGCCGATGATTACCTGGTGGAATTGCGCGCCGGGAAAAAGCCTCATATAAGCGCCTATTATGCCCGAGATGGCTCCCGATGCGCCTATTACAGGCAGTGCGCCCATCGACATGAAAAAAAACGTATGTGATAGCGCCCCGGCAATTCCAGCTAACAAGTAAAAACCGAAAAATGAAAATTCGCGTACGAAAGGATTTTTATAATCATAAAAAATATCGCAGACGTTATCTCCAAATACCCATAGAAAATACATATTGCCGATAATATGACTGAACCCGCCGTGCAAAAATTGATGTGTGAACAGGTTATTAAACCATTTTTTCCGTTTAGTCTGAAATTCGTCTGGAACTACTCCGTAATTCAAATTGAACTCGCTGTATCTTTGAATCATTGCGGTTTTTCTGGTTTCTGATTTCACCTTGTCTATATTAAATATCATGCTTTGTGAATATGCGAATATGAAGCAGTTAATGAGGATGATAAGAGAAAGAATATAAGGAAAATATTTGCGCGGATTATAAACTTCAACCGGCAGGTTAGTTATGAGGCAGAAAAAATATGTCGTAAGCGTTATTGTTTCCGCTTCGTTATATGTATCGTAATTTAAATGGCTGTAATGGTCAAGGGCTGTTTCTTCGTTCAATGTGGTTAAATTTATTGCCGGCTTTACGGACGGCTGAGTCTTGTACTGAAACGGTGTTTTTACATAATTGACAGGGGCGGCGGATTGCTCTGGAAATACGCTTTTAACTGATTGTTTTTTAATCGTCGGCGTTTCCGTTAATTTATTGTCCGCGGTTTTATTTACATTTTCTTTTTTAAAATTTTCACTTTGAATAGCCCTGGAATCAATGCCGAACGGTTTTGCTATTTGCGTTTCATGTTTGGGTTTGATTATGGTTTTAGGCCTGAGTGCTGAACCGGGCGTCTGCCTCAGTGAAATTACATATTCCCTGATTTTATTTAATTCGGAGCGCCTTAAAAACGATGAATAACATTTTGCGCAAAATAACAGCTCGATCTGCAGATTATTTTTTACAGCGGAAGCTTTGCTCATATTTTCGCCGCAATCAGAGCATATGAAATTCGAATTGGAATCAGCCGGTAATTTTTTTAAGGCCGTTTCGGCATTTAATACATCGCCCAATACTTTTTGAAGTTCGCCGCGGTCGTAAAATATTCCGCGGCACTGCGGGCAGCAATCCAAAATAATATCTTTTACGGTTAATTTATCCATAAAGACATTATTTTGGCAATCAGGGCATATTTTTGCTTTCACTGAAATCACTTCCGGTAAATTTTGACTGTTTGAAATGGCTTAATTTAGTTTTGAAAGCTCGGCGGCAAGCTTTGAGCCCACTTCTGAATTGCTTTTTATCAATGCAATATTAGCCGCGAGAGTTTTTCCTTTGCTTATTGAATGAAGGTTATTGAGTATATAAGGTGTATATTTAGGCCCGGCGATGTCCTCCGGCGCGGCGTTCATTAAAATTTCATCTACTAGTTTGCTTATTTTCATCGAATTTAATTCGCTTTTTAACGGTATCGGATTGGCTATTAAAATTCCGGAATTGCAGAATTTAAAAGAGCAATCGACGACATTTGCCAGTTCTTTTATTTTTTTTATGTTATTAGGAACTTTGAAACCGGACTTGCGGCTGTAAAAAGCCGGAAAATCCTCGGTGTCAAATCCAATTATCGGTACTCCTGACGTTTCAAGATATTCAAGCGTTAATTTTATGTCAAGTATTGACTTTACGCCTGAAGAAACTACTGCCACTTTTGATTTTTCAAATTCCCTTAAATCGGCCGATATGTCAAATGATTCAGGTGCGCCTTTATGGACTCCGCCTATTCCGCCGGTTACGAATACCCCTATGCCGGCAGCGGCGCATGCCATCATCGTTCCCGCTACGGTCGTCGCTCCGTTTTTCTTCTGGCCCAGTACTATCGGATAATTATGCCTTGATACTTTTTCAATTTTTTTCTTATTGGCAGGGTCGGCTAAAAACTCGAGGTCTTTTTGGGTTAATCCGACTTTTATTTTTCCGTTTATTATCGCTATCGTCGCAGGCACAGCTTTGTTTTTTCTTGCGATGTTTTCCACTTCAGCCGCGACTTTCAGGTTGTCCGGATACGGCAGTCCAAAAGTTATTATTGTAGATTCAAAAGCGACTACAGGTTTTTGAGTGTAAATTGCCTCTTTTACTTCTTCGCTGTAAACGATAAAATTTTTCATTATCTTAACCCCTTTTTATAATATTTTTTATGCTGATAACTTTCAAAATTATTTTACTCAAATTTCTTATGACAAGATTGATTTTATAATATTAATTTAATTTTTTAACGGGTTACATAAGATCGATTTTAAAACCCGGAACTGGAAATAAGCTTTTACTTATTTATAAATCCCTTATTTTTCTATGCTTTTAAGATTATAAAACTTAAGTTATTTAAGATTGAAATTTTTATTGGCCCTGTAAATAAATGCCATCACTTTAGCTACCGCGGCGTAAAGCTCTACCGGGATTTCGCTGTCGGAATCGATTTTTAACAATAATTCGCATAAATCGCCGTCTTTATAAAACGGAATGTTATTTTTTTCCGCCAGGCTTAAAATTCGTTCAGCGATGACTCCGCGCCCTTTGGCTGAAATTTTCGGCGCGGTATCATTGTCCTGGTTATATTTAAGCGCCACCGCAATTTTTTTTTCGTCTTTTTTTGAATTTAAATTCATTTTATTTTGCCGCCTTGCAGTGTTTTAAAAAATCCAGGTATGAAATCCGATTTTTGCCCTACTATGACACTGAAGTTTAACTTTACTCCAAAAGTTTCTTGCAGCCATTCTTTTAAAATACTTATTTGTTCGAGTAAATGCTTTTTTATGTTTTCGGTTTCCGTAAAAAAATATAATCCGGTCAGGATGTCGGTTTTTTTTATGCTTACCCTGATGCTGCCCAGATTTTTTGGAGAAACAAATATATCGGCTGAAACCGGGCCGTTTTTTTTATCAGCTTCGATTATAGCCTCATCCATTTCGCCTTCATATTCAAACGGTATTTTTTTTATAATTTTTCCGGATAATTTCGCATATAAGCTTATTGCCGAGTAATTTTCGATATATCCTGTACACGTTTGAAACATCTCTTTGATTTGCGATAATTTATCTTTTGAATTGCCGGATTTATTTAAGTCATTTTCAAAATTCATGATTTCCTTTTCAATATAACCTTTAAGTTCCATTAAGTCAATAAGATTTGCCCATTTTTTTATTTCATTATTATTTTCCGGAACCGGATTTTTATTTTGCTGTGTGCCGGCGATTTTAGACATCAAGTCCTGGACCTCGCTTATAATATTCAAAATCCCTGGTTCTTTTGAAATATTAAGGCGGCTTAGTATTTTTTTTGCTGTAACCGCCATTTTTTCATCTTTTTTTTCTATGTCCGGGAGCAATTTTAAAAGCGCGGCGCCAAGCTGGAACGGTGCGAGTTTAAATAATTTATTAAAGTCGCCGTAAAAATTTTCGAAGTTAGAAAATATTATCGCGGTTAGCTGCAGCGTATTTTCATTGACCGGTATGCTCGCGTTATTAAGTATTGCAGCCGCGTCGTAGATTTTATAATTTTTTTCAGAAAATAACCTGGAAATATCAGAAGAATTTATAATCGATGTGAGCCTGTTTGAAAGTTTTTGCATTTTAGAAGGGTCAAGCTGTATTCCGAATTTCATATATGATTCCAGAACATTTTGCAGTGAAGCATCTTTTGAATTCAAATTGAGCTTTTTTAATATCTCGACCGGATTTTTTAACGATAAAAATCCTTCCGCGGACTGGCTTTTTTCGATAAGCTTAAATATGAATTGGCCTTCGATTGTTTTTACAAGACGCAGATTTATCTCTTCGCCTATTTTGAAAGAATAATTTCCCGGTTCAGCCATGAATGTTTTGTTATTAACATTAATGACTGCCGCGCCGTCGGCAAATCCTTCGACTTTGCCCCTGTAAATTACGCCTTCCTTTAGCTGCGGAGCGGAATCAGTGCGGTTCGAGCCTGAATTGACGGTATTTATTATGTTTGAATTAACATTTGTTATTAGCGTCATTTTAATTAATTCTTACCAGGTCGTATTAATCTTTCGATTTTTTATGAAATATCCACTTTAAAACTTTTTCGGTGTATCGGGCAATACCCTAGCTGCTTTATTCCTGCAATATGTTCGGCGGTGCCGTAGCCTTTATGTTTGGAAAAGCCGTACCCCGGATATTGTTGATCAAATTCGTTCATAATTTTATCGCGCGTAACCTTTGCGATTATTGAGGCGGCAGCAATTGATGCTGATTTTGTGTCGCCTTTTATTATTTTGCGCTGGCCTGTTTTTATTCCCGGTATAATCATAGCATCATTTAAAATATAATCCGGTTTTACGGGTAACTTTTCATAAGCGGCGCGTACCGCCAGATATGTCGCCTGAAGTATGTTTACTCTGTCTATCGTGTCGTTATCAATTATGCCTACCGCCCATTTTATGCTGCCGTCGGTCGTTAAAACATCAAATATTTTATCGCGCTGTTTTTCAGATATGCTCTTGGAATCGTAAAGCCCTTCGATATGATAGTCGGCAGGAAGTATAGCCATTGCGGCAACAACCGGACCTGCGAGCGGGCCGCGCCCTGCCTCGTCCGTTCCGGCTATGTTATGAAACCCATACCTTCTTAATTTTGACTCGAAAAAATGAAGTATATTATCCTGGTTTTGAAGTCTTTTCTTTTTGTCGTATAAGGAAAAAATCATATTTTCTTCTGCCGGATCCGGAAGACATTCTTCCATTTCAAACAGGCTTAAATTATTTTTCATTTTTTTCACCGTTTCGATAATTAAATTATTTTGCGTTTTTAGAGTCTGGGAACAGCTCATCGAGGCTGTTGTCTTTTGAGCCTTTATCGCCTTTTTTATTCGGCGTCTGATTATCTTCTCGTGGCGGAATCGATGCGTTATTATCCGGTTCGTTAACTGATGTTTCAATTGTTTTATCCGGCGCCGCGGCGTTTGGCGACATTAATTCGATGCCGATAATTTTTTTCTTCTTTTTACCGTTAGACTGCTCGCCTGACATATATTTTTTTAATATGTCTTCTGTCGCTCCTGAATTTTTTTGATTGTCTGACCCAAAAAATGTATCATAACCTTTTACTTTTAATTCTCTGGCATTTTTTTCCCTTACGCCTTTCGGGCCGTTACCGTCGAGACCGTAATATTTATAAACAAGCCCGTCAGCTTCCGCTGTTTTTTCTTTTTTATTTCTTATTATATCAACTATTTTTTCGGAATTATCATTGATTTTATTGGCGACTGAATTTGAAATATCGCCTTCTTCGAGCACTTTAGTAAATTGTCTGTAAACCCTTTTGGCTTCGTATTTATCGATTTTCAGCGCGACTATTACAGTCGATAAGTTTTCCGCCAGGTCGGTTTCCTCGTCGCTTGAAATAAAACGGTCAATAACCGCTTCGGCGATTGAATAAATTAGAGTTTTGACTGAGTTTTCGTGTTCGGCTTTGTTATAGCCCTGGGCGGCTGAAACAATAGCGCTCTGGAGCCTTTTTAATTCATTTTTGATTCTGTCGTTAGTGTCTTTGGTTATTTTTTCGTTAACGTAATTTTTGACTGTTGATTTTTCGCTTGGTTCAGTACCGCCGGCTTTATCCGTGCTTTCGTTTTTTTGCGCCTGAGCTGGAGCGTCCGCCCCGGATGGCAGTTTGGCGGCATTGGAATTATTATCGCTTTTGCCTGTAGTCTCTGATTTTTCAGGAACGGCAGGCGTGCCGCTGTTGTTTTTTTCGCCGGAAGCCGCAGCGGTCGGCTTTTCAAGCCCGTCCGCCTTAGCTTCAGTTTTTACTTCATCGGTCTTTTTCTCAATTGTTTGTTTGTTGCTTTCGGTTTTGATCTCTTCGGTGGCGTATGCGCTGCCGAAGCTAAATTGCGTGACGCCGCTTATCAAACAAGCTGAAAATATGACAGTCATTAGTACTTTTTTTGCGTTCATAATTTCGATAGCCCTCCAAATAAAATAATAAGTTAATCGCTTTCATTGACAACCGGCGGCGCTTCGTATCTTTTTATGTCACGTTTGGATATGGATACCCAGAAATTATCGCCGAGTATATTTCTGATACGGTTGTCATATTTAATCTTAAAACGCCGAGGCATAAGTACTTTGCCGTCTTCACTTTCCTGACGGTTTAGATTTGTTACCGTATAATTGCCAAATACAAGCACATTTTCGCCGCCCAATATCGATTCTTTTGCGTAAACGGCGGCATGGATCTTAATAATTGCGGTTTTGGGAACTATTATCTTGCCGTTTTTACATATCAGCGTCAGCAGGCTTTTTTCGTCAGGCTGCTCGATATTGCCGGCTATATGCATATTTTCGCTGGCAATTATTATTCCTCGGCCTTCGACGTATCCCGAAATTTTTACGTCGCCGTTGACTAAAGTTATTCCGTCTAATTTTATAGGTTTTTCTTTGGTGCCGTAAAAGTTAGCTGAATGCGGTATGATTTCTGAAGCGTAAAGCTCGCCGTTATCAAGAAGATTTTTGAGATTTTCCGGATCGTTTTCGTTCGGATATTGTTTTAAATA
The DNA here is from genome assembly GCA_041441465.1 of Candidatus Wallbacteria bacterium. GTDB lineage: Bacteria > Muiribacteriota > UBA9980 > UBA9980 > UBA9980 > JASDSY01. The sequence goes on along the minus strand of JASDSY010000026.1, from coordinate 111,513 downwards.
ATTAGGGAATGTGCTCCAGCGCGTATACTGTTCGACTTTCGGCGTCGGTTTTTGCTGCTGAATGACATACGGGACCAGTTCATAGTAATGCTTTTTTATGTCGCCTTCAAATTTTGTGGCCCAGGACATAAATCTATCGTGGAGCCTGTTGTTGCAGAAAGGATAACCGACTTCGGGACGTTCGTAATAGTTATTCGAAACAAAATAATTGATAATGTCGTCGACGTCGAAAAAGGGAAGGTAAATGTGGACGACGCCGTTAGTTCGGACACGGCCCGCCACTTTATATGCTTTAAAAATATCCTCCATTTTCTTTTCCTGCGGCTTGGTGAATTTTGTTTTGGTTACAAAATCCCTGACTATGGCGATCATATTTTCCATCGAGCCTTTCAGGTAAGGAAGGAGTCTGTAAAAATCATCGAGAAATCCCTGCGCTATAGTTATTAAGTTTGACAGGCCATGTTCGAGTATGAACTCGCCCTCTTTTATATATTCAGTCTTATCGCCCCATATAAAAAGCGTATACTCAGGAGCCGGCGGCGTCAAATCCATAACTTTTATGTCGCGGACGACTACAAGCGTTCGTGTTATATCCATCATGGTACCGGCCGACGTCAGCATTCGCACTGTGCCGATCGATGTAATTTTTAATTTGCCCTGCCAGCCGCCTAATTTTTTTGGATTGGCGTATGATGAAGTTTCCTTTTTATATTGCTCGAGTTTCGGCGGGACTTCTTTTTCACGTAAATTCGAGCCCAGCGGCGTTTCTTTTAAACTGAAAAATTCGACTTTGGCTGAATATTTGGAATCTTTTGAAAATTCGTTATCTGAGTAGTTGAGTTGAAAATCGTGCGCGGTATGGAAATCAAGTATTTTTAATAACGGCTCGTTTACCTCATTTTTACTGTTGACAAGCGGTGTGCGGAATATGTTTTTTAGTTCATAAATTGCGCGTTCGACACCGGCTTCTGCAAGGTAATATGCCGCCTGTGATTTTCCCTGATGATAAGTTTGGGAAAATTCCGCCAGAAATGAGAATAAAAAAGAAAAGCCAAGTATGAAAATAACTGAAATTGTTCCCATTACTACTACATAAGAGGAACCTTTCCGGAGGGAAAAATATATTCGGTTATTTATTGTAGATGTTTTTTTCATTTGTTTGACTGCATGGCATAATTAAAGATAATTAAATAATGATGGTATATTATCAAAAATTAAATAATAAGTCAATTTATACGTTTCTGTTTGCGTATTTTTCTATTGCAGCTGATATTTATTATTTGGAGATATCTTGACTAAAACTGATAAGATATGATATATATGAAATGTTTCAAATTCAGTTACGCTTTTTATAAAGGAAGATGATTTTATGAAAAATTTAAAATTTATTGTTATCCTGCTTTTTATTTTTTTATATACCTGTCCAAATTCTTTGTTAGCCTGGGACGAAGAGCCGTGGTCTCAGATAGAGGCGCGCCGGTCGCCGATTAAAGCTAAACGGAAAATCGAGTATAAAAAAATAAAATCCGAATATAAAAAATATTCGATACCGTTTAAGGTTATTTTACCGCAGGGATATGAATTGGAAGAAAATAAAAATAAAAAATACGCAGTTGTGCTTATGTTGTGCGGTGCTTCAGGCGCAAGGCGCGGCGCGGGGTCTGAACCTCTTTATTTTTCGGTGTGGTGTAAGCTTCCGCGCGTTATGGATAATCTTTCAAAAAATGAGCTCGCCAAAAAAGACTTTTCTGATATGATAACAAAAGATGAACTGGCGGAATTCAATAAGAGACTTCAAAAAAATCATTTCGTTGATTTCATAACTGTAGATTTATGGCATCCCTCGGCTTCACGTGATATCGAGTATGATCTATTTGTTACCAAAGAATTATTGCCTTACCTCAGAGAAAATTACAGAGTATATGAAGGACGTGAATTTTGCGGTATCGATGGCGCATGCGGTGGCGGTGCGACAGCGTTATTGATCGCGTTCAGAAATCCTGAATTTTTTGCAGTGTGCGGCGGCATGCAAACTGATCTTGGTTCATATCCGCATGTTATAAATATATTCAACGATAATATCGATAAAATCAAGACTAATAAACTTAGCATTAATTTAAATACTAATCAAAACGATGTTTGCAACTCGTATGATTTTAATTATCATAAAAATGGCGACGGAACAAAGGAAAAAATTGCCGCCGGCGCGCTCGCTAAACTTCAGGAGGCTGTTTTAGAATCAGGCTCTAGCTGCGAAGTAAAGATTTTTAAATATTGCAGCCATGGTTACAGTGCTTATAGGTATCCTAACGGCCATGATTCAATGCTTTTTTACAGCGAAAAATTCACCGAAGCGTTAAATGGAACCCGGCACAATTAATCATTATAAATTGTGTTCTGGCGGATTTTATATAATTTAATGGATTTGCTTCTGAATTATTACTCTTTTCAATGATTTTATTTTTTAGACGGTTAAGTAATAAATAAATCTCAGCGAATGGGCTTTAACATAAAAAATATCATTAGTAAGTTGTAATAAAAAAAGGCTGTTTCGATGTGAAATTCAAACAGCCTTTTTCGTTTTTTATTTGATATAAAATTATCTTTTTATTTTTCAAAACTGGTATTCTTTAAAATTTATAACTATTATTGCATATATATAAATAATTGCTCTAAAGTACGATTTTGTTGTTTTTTTAATAAGTAAAAATTATAAGCAATTGCTCATATTATTTTATTTTGATGATTTTGAAAATTGCAGATATTTTTTTATAAATTCATCGATTTCTCCGTCCATGACAGGATTGACATTTCCGGTCTCGTAAGACGACCTGTGGTCTTTAATCAGGTTATACGGATGGAACGTATAAGAACGAATCTGCGATCCCCAGGCGATTTCTTTTTTTATGCCGTTGATTTTATCGATTTCTTCCTGTCGTTTTTGCATTTGCAATTCTGCGAGTTTTGATTTTAATATTTTCATTGCGGTAGCTTTATTTGACCATTGCGAACGTTCATTCTGGCATTGTACTATAATATTTGTCGGCAGGTGCGTGATACGTACTGCAGAATCAGTGACGTTGACGTGCTGGCCGCCTGCGCCGGAAGAACGGTAGGTATCGATTTTAAGGTCTTTTTCCTCGATGACGATTTCGTCGTCGTCTTCGATTTGCGGCAGTACGTCGACTGAAGCGAAACTTGTGTGGCGTCTGTGATTGGCGTCGAACGGCGAAATTCTTACAAGGCGGTGCACGCCCTTTTCGGATTTGAGGTAGCCGTACGCATAAAGCCCGTTCACTAAAATGGTAACGCTTTTTATTCCAGCCTCTTCGCCTGGCAGCTGATCGATTACCGAATATTTCAACTTATGAATTTCCATCCAGCGCATGTACATTCTCATGAGCATTTGAGCCCAATCCTGTGATTCAACGCCGCCCGCCCCGGGATGAATCGAAATGATCGCAGAATTTGCATCGTATTTTTCGTTAAGAAGCAGTGACATTTCAAAAGTGGAAAGGGTATTGGCGATGGCCTTCATTTCGGTTACAAGTTCATTTTGCAGTGAATTGTCATTTTCCGAAACCATAAGTTCATAGGTGGCGGTTATGTTTTCATAAGCTTTTTTTATTTCGTTGAAAAGGCTTAATTGCGGCTTTAATGCGTTCAACTCTTTCATTGTGGCCGTCGAAAGCTCTTTTGTAGACCAAAAATCGGGTTTGGCAGTGAGCTCTTCAAGCTTATTTATTTTAGCTTCAATTTCAGCAGGGTTGAAAACTTTATGTATTTCGTTAAATGCGGCTGTAATATTCGCTAAGTCTATTTTTATTTCGGTAAAATTTTCTAACTTTGTCGTAATAAGAGTGCTGTTCATAAAATCACCGCGGCGATTATATCATAATTTGAAGAATAGTGTCAATAAAGTCATAAAAAAATATAATTAGGGTGGGATACATAAAAAGGGTTTTAAAATAAATATGCTATTGCAATTTTAATTTATAAATGATAATATTTATTAATTAACTTTCACAGTAATAAATATATTGAAAAATTAGGAACATTAATAGCTTCTTCATTGAAAAAACGAAATAAGCTAAAATTACAGTTAAATTAGCCTCAGTTTTTCATTAAAACAGCTTTTAAATAAAGACTTTTATCAAGTGCAAAATTGAATTTACTACTTAAAAGATATAAAATGCAAAAATTAAAATCGCAATATATTCTTATATTAATATTTTTTCTAGCTTTTATTTTCAGGATATACGAGATTAATCAACCGCTTGTTGGAGTACATTCGTGGAAACAATGTGATACTGCGGCAATAGCTCGTAATTATTATGAAAATGGCTATAATTTTTTTTATCCGCAAATTGATTGGCGTGGTAATACATCCGGTGTGGCTGAAACTGAGTTTCCTGTTTATTCATTTATTGTTTCACTTATTTACCACTTTGTAGATGTGTATGAGCCAGCTGGAAGATTTGTTTCTTTAACTTTTTTTATCTTGTTAATTTTTTTCTTATATAATTTAGTTTTTATTTTAAGTAACCAGAGTAATGCGCTATGGGTTGTTTTTATTTATTCAATATTACCAATGACGATTTATTATAGTAGAGCCTTTATGCCGGACCAAATGATGATTACGTGTTCGGTAATTGGCTTGTACTATGGTTTAAAATGGGTAAAAAATAATAATGAGTGTTTTTTTATACTTTCTGCATCTTTTATAAGTTTAGCGGTATTAATAAAGCTTACGTCTCTTTATCTTGTATTTCCAGTAATTTATATTTTTATTTTAAAGTACGGTAAACTTTTTATTATTAGAATAAAAACATGGCTATATTTCATTATAGTTATGTTACCAGTTGTTTTATGGTATGCCCATGCTCATCAATTATATTTAACGACTGGCCTTACTTATGGAATATGGGGATATGGAACTGATAAATGGGGAATTTGGTGGCTGCTTTCAAACTATAATTTCTATAAAATTGTTTTTTGGGAAAGGCTTTGTTTTGGGTTAACCAAGCCTGGGTTTATAATTTTTATAATCGCTTTATTTTATAGGTTAAATGATGAAGAAAATATAATCAGGATATGGCTATTATCGGTTTTATTTTATTTTTTTGTTGTTAGCGGCGGAAATTATGTTCATGACTATTATCAACTTCCATTCTGGATTCCTGCAGCATACTTTATTGGAAAATTTTATTCAGAAAATTTTATTTTGGTTGGAGAGATTTTGATTGTAAGATTAAAAAAAATTATCTTATTAGTTATTTTAATTTTAATTTGTATAAGTTCATATAGAACTTATAGTGAGGTTTTGAAAAATTTAAAAATAAATGATATTTCATATGAAAAATTATATGTTTCAATAAATGAAGTTAAACAATTAACCGCTCCAAAAGATCTTGTGGTTGTATTAGGTAATAATGATCCGACTTTTTTATATTTTATAGGGCGAAAAGGTTGGCTCGTAACCATAGAGCAATTAACCAAAGAATACCTGAAGAGTAAAATTTTAAATGGCGCTAAATATTTAATAGGTTTTAATTCAGATTTAAAAAATAAAAAAATAATGAAAGAACAATATTTTAGCATATACGAAGACCAATTCATTTTTATTGTTAAATTAACTTGAAGAAATGATAAAAAAGAATTTTTGTTGTTTTTGTTAATAGGAATACCATTAGTTTTTAATTATTCTTTAGAGTAAGGTATTGATAATAATAACTAATTATGTTAAAATATATTTTCAAAAGAACATTTGAAGTATTTTAAAACATATAGAACAGTAAAAGTATATAAGGAGAAATAGAAATGTCATATTTTAGTTCTTCGGAAATTTTAGAAACTATATCAATGGTACAAATGGAACATCTTGATATAAGGACGGTTACTATGGGAATTTCCCTGAAAGACTGTTCGCATCCTGATATCAACGTTTGCGCCGATAAAATATATAAAAAAATAATGTTATATGCTAAAGATCTTGTAAAAACGGTTGATGAGGTTGAAGCTAAATATGGCATTCCTATCGTGAACAAAAGAATTTCGGTTACTCCTATTTCGATAGTGGGCGAAGCATGCGAGTCTTCGGATTATACTCCGCTTGCGCGCGCTCTCGACAGGGCGGCTAACGATCTTGGAATAAATTTTATAGGCGGGTTCAGCGCGCAGGTCGAAAAAGGTTTCAGTAAAGGCGACGTTAATCTTATAAATTCGATCCCTGAAGCTTTGACCGTAACTGAAAGGGTATGCAGCTCCGTTAATCTTGGTTCGACAAGAGCCGGTATAAATATGGACGCGGTTTTGAAAATGAGTGAAATAATATTGGAATGCGCACGCAGGACGGGCGATCGTGATTCGATAGCCTGCGCTAAGCTTGTCGTGTTTTGCAATGTGCCTCAAGATAATCCGTTCATGGCCGGAGCGTTTCACGGCGTAGCCGAAGGCGAATGCATAATAAATGTAGGCATTTCAGGGCCGGGTGTCGTAAGAAGCGCGGTTGCCCTTATGCGCGACGCTTCATTTGACGAACTTGCCGAATGCGTTAAGAAAACAGCTTTTAAAATAACGCGTGCCGGTGAAATGATAGGGCGTGAAGTTTCTAAAAAATTAAATCTGCCGTTCGGTATTGTCGATATTTCACTTGCTCCGACTCCGGCTGAAGGCGATTCCGTCGCCAATATACTTGAAGAAATGGGCCTTGAATATTGCGGTACGCACGGAACGATATGCGCGCTGGCGCTTTTAAACGATGCGGTAAAAAAAGGCGGGGTAATGGCGACTTCGCATGTCGGCGGACTTTCCGGCGCGTTTATACCGGTGTCAGAAGACGGCGGCATGATAAGGGCTGTTAATATGAAAGCTCTTTCTTATGAACGCCTGCTCGGCATGACTTCGGTTTGTTCGGTAGGCCTTGATATGGTTGCGATTCCGGGCGATGTTACGGTGGAAACGCTGGCTGCGATGATCGCGGACGAAATGGCGATCGGAATGATAAATAATAAAACTACTGCCTGCCGTTTAATACCGGCGTTCGGTAAAACCGTCGGAGATACTATAAACTATGGCGGACTCCTGGGCGAGGCGCCGGTAATGGATGTTCCGCGATTCAGTTCGACGAGGTTCGCAAGGCGCGGCGGTAGAATTCCTGCGCCAATACATAGTTTTAAAAATTAAAAATGTTATTTTTAATTTTTGGGAGATTTTGATGATGTGGGAAAAAATTTCTAAAATATTTGGCCATTTAGCCAGTAAAAATGGGATTAAAAATCAATTTTCTTCTGAATATTTTGATTACAGCGAGTATGTGCCTCAAAATATTTCACAAAGACGAGCTTATTTAAGAATCCAGCTTTATCTGCCTCTTAATTTTTGGCGGATTGCCAAAGGCGGCGCGGCTGTTTCTGGAGGTATTTCCCAGATTGCGACTGATAAGCCTGTTGTTAATGATGGTATGGAGATTTTTCCTTCCGATGAAAATTTAAAAAAAGGCCTTTTCCAGAGAATTCAGACTTGCGGCGGAATGGGCCTGAATTTATCAGGATCGGGCGTTTTGATAATATCGTCTGAAGAATTTGCCAAGGGCGATTTTATCGAAATAAACGATAAGATTTTCGGAAGGCAGATGTCCATTTATGCCCGCGTGATAAGAAGTACGGTAAATAATTTTGATAACTCTAAAATTTGCGAGTTTGCCGTAGAGTTTATAGGCATTAAAGAATTAGACCGCGACCATATTGTAAAATCAATTTTTGATAAAGTAAAAATATTGAAAAAAATCAGCAGGCCTAAAGATGAACTTAATATATTTTAACGGATTATTTTAAATAATTTTTGTTATTCGGAGTAATCTTGAATTTGAATAATATAATAGCTTTTTTTAATATTAATAATTTTTTTAGTAACATGAATGTGCAATCATTTGATGTAAAATTCATATTGCTAGTTGTTTTTGGCACCTGCTTTGTTTTATATCTTATAATATGGCTTATTCAATATATTATTCATCGAATTCAAATCAGAAATCTTGAAATTGCGATGGTAAGGTTTCCGAATTATGCCGACGTCAGATATCGAATTGCCGAAGCTTATTACAGCTATGGCGATTATGAAAATGCGGAAAAATATTACCGTGAAACTATAAATATTTATAAATTTAATGTGCCGGCTAAAATAAAACTTGCGATGCTCTTGCTTGATTATCGTAATAATATCGAAGAAGCGTTTGCATTTTTAGCTCAGGCGCGGTTTATGGATAATCCTGAACGCCGTGCCGTGGTTATAATTGATAATTACCTTAAAGGAAAAAAGCTTTATGAGCAATTTTATGCAAAGTACGGCTCAAAAGCCAGCTTGTGATTCTAATGTTATAAAATCAAGCCTTAAAACCCGCTTTATTTTTTGTGTAACTCTTATCCTGTTCATAACAATGACGCTTGTCGTAATTATAGCGATTAACCGTGAACGTCAGCTGATTATCGAAAGTGTCGTGCAAAAAGCGAGCATTATCGTTAAAACGATAGCCAAAATTGCTGCAAATACACCATCGAACGATGTTAGCCAGCTTACCGACATTTCTAATATAGCTCTTACTGATTCTAATATTAATTCCATAACAATAAAAAAGGTCTATGGCTTTTTCGATGAAAAACGCGGGACTGAAACCTTAATTTCATTTTCAGACCCTAAAAAAAAGAACAACATCGTAAAAGATTATTTTGAAGAGCAGACTATTTTTGTCGAGGATATTTATAAGATCGAATATTATTTTATACTTGGCGACAACGCCAGCCTTTATGTGCCGATAAAATTTAAAGATAATATGAACGGCCAGGTATGGATAGTGTTTTCGCTTGAAAACGCCCAGAAAGAAATAAATTCGATGCTGCTTCAAAATTTGATTATAACTATTCTTGTAACTTGTTTCGGCGGGCTTGTTTCAATTTTTTTGGCGCAGGTTGTATTAGATCCGCTCAGTGTTCTTGTTAAGTCGATAATAGCTCTTCAAAATGGCCAATATTCAAGAATAGAGGTCAAAGGTAACGATGAAGTTTCATATCTATCTTCGACCTTTAATGATTTGCTTAACCAGCTTGAAAAGAAAGAGGAAATCGACACTAAAATGCAGAGGCTTGATAAGTTGTCGACTATAGGGCAATTATCTGCCGGAATCGCCCATGAAATAAAAAACCCGCTCACATCGATCAGAAGCCTTTGCGAGTTGATTAAAAGCGATGAAACTGTAAGTGATGAAAACAAAAAAAGTATTTCTGTTGTAATATCTGAAGTTGACAGGTTAAATAAAGTTACTAATGAATTTTTCTCGCTTGCTAAGCCCAAGGATAAAAAGTATGAGTTTTTTGATATTAATGTCGTGATTAAAAATATAATTCTTTTGCTGTCGGCTCATTTTAAACGATACGGAATAAAAATAAATATGAATTTACATTCAAAAATAAATGTTTATGGCGATTCCGACGATATGGCGCAGGTGATTTTGAATATATTAATTAATTCGATACAAGCTTTTGAAGATGTAAAAGGCGAACGCAAGATTTTAATAAATACTTATGACCTTGATAATTATAGCAACGTGGAAATAATTGATAACGGTTGCGGCATTGACAGAAATAATATATCTAAAATTTTTATGCCTTTTTTTACCGGAAAGAAGAAAGGTACCGGGCTTGGGCTTTCGATTGTAAAGAGGCTTCTTGATGAGATGAATGCTTGTGTTGAGGTTACAAGTGAAGTAAATAACGGAACGGCCTTTAAAATTTCTATGCCTGTAAAGAGTGTATATAAAAAAAGTTTTAATTTTGGAAAGGTAAAATAATGGCTTTAACTAAGAAAAATCCAGGGATATTAATTATTGACGACGAGGAAAGCATATTATATACGTTAAATTTATTGCTTACCCGAGAAAATTTTTACTGCGAGCTTGCAAATAGCGGCGAAGAAGGAATAAAAAAATTCAGGGCGGCGAAATATGATTATGATATTATTATAACCGACCTTTTAATGCCCGGAATTGACGGTATGCAAATTTTGAAGACTATAAAGGAACTCAGGCCGGAATGTTCAGTTATAATGATGACCGCTCACGGTAATACCGATATAGCGGTAAAAGCAATAAAAGAAGGCGCATACTATTATATTTCTAAACCGTTCACTAACGATGAAATAAAAATGCTTGTGCGCCGGGCTTTTAATGAAATAAATCTGAAAAAGGAAAATTTATCTCTGCGTCAGCAATTAAGTTATAAAGACGAACTTATTGGCAATTCAGACGCAATGCTCGCTATTAAAGAAAAAATTACTAAAGTCAGCGTTACTGATGCCACAGTCTTAATCACCGGCGAGTCAGGTACAGGAAAAGAGCTTGTAGCGCGGGCAATTCATTATGGCAGCGGCCGTCATAATAAAAATTTTGTGACGATAAATTGCGCCGCAATTCCTGCGGATTTACTTGAAAACGAGCTTTTCGGCCATGAAAAAGGAGCGTATTCGGGCGCGCATACCGAACAAAAGGGAAAGTTCGAGCTTGCAGACGGCGGAACTCTTTTTTTGGATGAAGTCGGCGATATGCCTCTTCAGCTGCAGGCAAAAGTATTACGCGCCATTCAGGAACAGGTAATAGAACGCCTTGGCGGCACTATGCCTGTCAATGTAAATGTTAGAATAATAGCGGCTACCAATAAAAAACTCGATGATGAAATCCTGAAAAAGGCATTCAGGGAAGATCTTTATTACAGGCTTAACGTTATAAAAATTGAAATGCCTCCCTTGCGGGAACGAAAAAGCGATATTGAAGTGCTCATAAGGCATTTTCTTAAAATGTTTTCTCAAAAACTTTTAAGAAACATTCCGGTATTTGAAAATAAGGCAATGGATATTTTGCGTGAATATAGCTGGCCGGGGAATATAAGACAGCTGAAAAATACAATTGAAAGGATTTTAGTTCTTTGCAGTTCTGAAATAATATCCTATGAGGCGGTATTAGAAAACGCTGAAATTTTGACTTTGGAAAATGATACTTCCGAAAGCAGTGAAATGATTTCGGAAAGTGCCGATAAAAACACGGACAGTAAGGAGAATATTTCCGAATTTGAGAAGTTTAATGAGCTTATTGAAAATGATAAAAATTTAAGTGTTTATAAACTTGAAAATATTGAAGAATTAAGTTTTTATGAGGCACAGCAAAAACTTATATATTTATTTGAAAAAGATTATTTATCTCGAATGATAAAGAAAAACGGCGGGAATGTTTCTAAAACTGCACAAAAGATAGGTATTCACAGAGTATTATTACATGAAAAAATAAAAAAATTAAATATTGATATTAATTTATTAAGGGGTTAGTGTTTATATTTGATTGTAATTTTAAAATTACATTTTTGTAAAATAATAATTACTAAAAACAAAAAACTAACTAATTTCGATGTGGTATGGTTATTGCCGTTAACATATAATAAAACTGTTGATAGTTAAAGAACGAAACATTAAAATTTAATATGAAGAAAGCGAGGAATTTTTATGAAAAATTTTATAATGAATGAAGACGGACAGGGCATGGTCGAATACGGATTAATCCTCGGCTTGATTGCGATTGTTGTTATTGCGGCTCTTTCGGCTACAGGTACATCGATGAAAACATTGTTTAACGTAGCCTCATCGAGTGTCGCCGACGCTACAAAAACCAACTAATTATGTTTTTATAAATAAAAAAATAATTTTAAAGGGCGTTTCCTTAAATTATCTTTTGGAAATTGCTCTTTTTTATTTTAAAAACTTACTAGGCATTATTATTGAATTTTTTATAAATTTCAATAACAACCTTTAAAGTATTAATTTATGGATGTTTTGCTGCGGTATGTTACTTGCTCTAAGCATATTATAATAAATATTGGAGAGATTTTTATGATAAATTTAAAAAGAAATAATGAAAAAAACTCCAAATTAATATTTAAAAATCGTTTAGGGCAGGGTATGGTTGAATATGCTTTAATTATCGGATTAGTTGCAATTATTTGTATAATGTCAGTTTCGGCTATTGGCGACTCTATTTACAGCCTTTTTTTTGGTGAAATTAAAACTACATTTGTTACGTTGACTAACCCAAAGTAGTTGGGTGTAATTTTAAAACTACATTTTTGTAACCTGTTAATTACAAAAAAATCTAGAATTACGAAAAAATATATGGCATGTAATTTGCTCTAACAAATGGTACAAAAATAAAAATTTAAAGTTTGTATGAGCTTTAAAATTTATAAGTAAAGGAGAAATTACTATGATGAAAAATTTTATGATGAATGAAGACGGACAGGGTATGGTTGAATACGGTTTGATTCTCGGCTTAATCGCTATCGTTGTTATCGCAGCTCTCTCAGCAACAGGTACATCGATGAAAACATTGTTCAACGTAGCTTCGTCAAGCGTTGCTAGCGCTACAAAAACAAACTAATTTGTCTTTTATATTTATAAAAAATTAGTTATAATTATTACCGGATATGCTTTTTATGTTATGTCCGGTAATAATTTTTTATAACGATATAATTTATGATGAATTTTAAAAATTTTTATTATTTTAATATTATTTTGGTATTGTTTTTACAACTATTTTATAACGGCGGAATTAATGATTTGAACATAGCTCCGGCGTTATTTTCGTTATCCGGTATTTTTATTTTAGGCTTATTTTCGTGGTTTAGTAAAACTGATTTTAAAGGCGATTCATTTAGACTATTAACCGCAGTTAATACCGCTTTAGTTTTCCTTTTTTTAACCGCGTTTTTTTCTAAGTGCCTGCCGATTACTTATATTGACATCTGTAAATACCTGACTGCGTTTTTGTTTTTTTATTCAATCATAAAGAGCATATTTTCGCTAAAAGATTATTCGGAATTCTTAAAAATTCTTGTTGGATTTGTGGAAATTTATTCAATTTGCACTTTGCTTTTTTATTTTTATAACAAATTCGTAGCGGGAATATTTTTTAGCGGGGTTTGCTTTACGCTTTATTATCCATATTATCATGCAACCCTCTCCACCGCGATAATTCCTCTGGCATATTACTTATACTTTACAGAAGAAAATAAAAAAGACAAAATAAATTATTTCTTAGCAATTTTAATTTTTTATCTTACCGTGCTTTTGACAAGTTCGCGTGTTGCTCAGCTTGTACTGTTGTTTGAGACTTTTACGATATTATTCTTTACATTTAACGTAAAGAAATTACGAAAAGAATCATTGTGGATATTATTGTTTTTTTTAAGCATGACTTTAATTTCATCATTGCTTTTTACTGATGCATTTCACAGGTTATTTGCTTCATTTAATATAAATGAGAATTATGATATTGTATCTGAGGACGGACGCGGACAAATTTATAAAAGCGCTCTTCTTACCATAAGGGATAATCCATGGTCTGGTGTCGGCACCGGTCTTTCAGCTCTTTATATTACAAAATATAAAACTTCCGTCGGCACATTAAATGACTGCCATAATATTATCCTCAATATTATTTGCGATAACGGGTTGATTTATTTCGCTTTTTTCTTAATTTTAGTTTGTCTGCTTTTATATGTGATTTTTAAGCAATTAAGAAAATTTATTGCTAAAAGTAAACTCGACGATAATAGCTATAAATATTCTTTTGCATTATTTTCGTCTTTTATTGCCTGGTTTTCATTATATTTTCAAGGATTTTCCATGCCGCATACATATCTTTCGGCGCTAATATACGTCGAATATATTATGCTGGCATTATTAATTTTGAATGTCAAATTTTCAGAGCTTTATTTAGACTGCGGAGTTGTTGAATGCAGTTCAGTCTTAGATTGCGAGCTTTCACGCAAAAATATCCTGCTAAATACGCTTATTGGGTTTGTAATTGCATTTTGTATTGTTTTTATCGTATTTCCATCGCTGATTAACGTAATTTTTTATTGGCTCATGCATTTGACGTTTTTTATTACTTTATCAATTTGTTTTTTTAACGTTAAAGCATTTTCTTCTAAATATTTTACAGTGCTGGCCTTTTTGCTTTCAATCTTATTATTAGCGAATTTGTATATATATTCTAATGCTTTTTTTTCGGGAGCGTATCATGAAAAAGGAGTTTCAGCTTATTTGGAGAAAAATTACCGTGAAGCCGAAAATTGCTGGAAAAAAAGTATTGAGTATTATCCTAATTTAACTGCGTGTCTTTGTTATTCCAGATTGTTATTTGACCAAAAGGATTACTGCAAGGCATACGCTATGCTGAAATTTTATAATAGTTTTTTACCTTATGAATTGTTCGGGCTTAATAATTTTGTTTGTTCCGTTATAAAAACAAGAGATGATTCTCGAGTTTTTCAACTTCTTCAAGAACTTGAAAATTATTCTCCTTTTGATAGTTCGGGTACTTTTTTTGGCGCGTACCTTATATCTCAAAACCAGGATTATAAGGCTGCCACGCTAAAATACGCTAAAAATATATTGAAGCGTTACGATTTTATTCATACGGTCTTTTTTACGAAAAATATATTGCAACCCGAAATTTTTAATGTTTTTAAATCTAATATTATTGAAATAATTCCGCAATATTGCCAGAAATACGAAAAAATGTTTTTTTCTTTTTATTCAGAATTATGGGAAACTGCATATAATTGCTGGTTTTTAGGCTGGCATGACAGCTATTTAATTTTAAAATGCGCCAATGATAATAAGCCGAAAAATATATCAGATGAAATGATAAATAAATTTATTATTAAAAAAAGTATTAGATTTTTTAATAATTTTTATGACCTGTTTTATTTTTCTGAAAGCGTTAATTTTAATATACGTGAATTTTTAAATTTCAACTTTTTTTACACAGCCGGTATTACTTTAAAGCCGATATTTTATGAGCACCGTTTTTTTGTCGGTGTGCTGAATAATATTAAAAACGGCGGATTTACAATGGGAAACAGCGAAAATTACCTGCCGCATATGGGTTTAAAAAGATGGGTGCCGAATAATATACAAATAGACCTGTATAATACCAGGAAAAATGTTATAAGGTTGCCGTTTCATTTGATTGTTTTGTCATCTTTTATAGTGGGTGCGGATAATACTTCGGCTGAAATTAGAAACTATTATAAATTAAGTAGCTTTTAATGCTTAATGTATTTGCCTTTATTTTAATTTTATGATAAAATTAATATTATGGAAATGTTAGTCAAAACAACCGATGTATTATTTATATTAACACTTTTTTATTGTCTTTACACCGATCTTCGATATGGGAAGATTTATAATTTTATTACAATTCCGTTGATTATTTTTGGGTTAAGTTTTAATTCTTATCTTTCGACAATTACTGGTAGTATTTCATTAATTAATAGTATATATGGTGTTTCCCTGGCTTTTGCCTTATTTATAATTTTTTATTTTCTGGGCGTTTTAGGGGCCGGCGATATTAAATTATTTATGGGAATAGGGGCGCTGAAGGGTCATATTTTTTTAATTCACGCAATTTTATTTGCCGGTGTTGTGAGTTTAATTTTGTCTTTGATGGTTTTTTTGTTTTTTGCTTTGCGTAGTTATAAGTTTAAAGGTGTAATAAATTTTATGATATTATTTTTCCATAATAATGTTATGGTTGCGAATGAAGAATTAAAGCCGATTTTAAAAAAGAATTTAAAATTTGGTATTTCAATCGTATTTGGAACTATAATTGCCTATATTTATCTTTTGAAGCATTCATTGTTTTAAAAATGGTATTATTTTTGCTCTTTTTATATTGAGTGATTTTGTTACTTATTGAAAGCGGGTGAAGCGGTGGTGACTTTTAATTTTTTTAATAGAAATTATATTGATTCTGAGTTAAATTATAAAAAAGGGCAATCACTTACTGAATTCGCCCTTGTTTTGCCTATTATAATCATGATTTTTATAGGCGCTGTCGAGTTCGGCCTTATTTTAAACGATTATGTCTCTATTAATCGCGCCGTTACTGATGCCTGTAAATACGGTTCAACGCTCTCCGGTTACTCATCTGCCGAAGTGGTTGTTGTCGGAAGGCTTTTAGACGGCCTTACCGAGAATATAAAAAAATCCAATCTTAGAATTATTAATACTAAAACACAAATAAAATACGGACCGTTTACTAAAAGTGCAGGCACTGTTTATAATAATGGTTCTGCTGTTTCAGCGCCTAATTATTTCGGCGCTAATTTATTTTTTAGGTATAACGCTAAATCCGTTACCGATTCTTCCTATACTGCCAGCTCTTCTCAATATTTTACCGATGCTGTAGCGATTCCGCCGGAAGATTTGCGTGCAACCCATGTCGAACTTCGTGTCGAGTATGACCACGATGTTGTAATTCCCTACGCTGATTTGATAAACGCTTCGACGTTTAAGATTTCATCTTATGGCACATGGCCGATAACTGCTATTTATCCGAATCAAATGAATGGATTTAAAGGTACGGGCGCCCTTCCGATTGCGGTGCTGGAAGATCCGGCCTGGGTAAGGGGCCAGAACACAATTTTAAAGGGCGAGCAGACAGGGCCGGGCGGATTCGGCTGGATAGATTTGACTAATGACCCGAATCTTCAGGGCGGCAATGATATTGTCAAACTTGTGACATGGATCGGCGGCGGGGGCAATACGCCTCCGATTATTCCGCCGCAAATGATATTGTCGTTTACCGGTCAGAAAAATGCCAACAGTATAAGAGATGCTTTAAATCAATTAGCCGGGAAAAAAATTATTGTGCCGATGTATGATACGACAACAGGAACAGGTAATAGTCTTCAATATCATTTGATAGGTTTTACTGAATTTATTATGAATTCGGCGCAGAATTATCCTCTGGTTGAGGCTACGTTTTCAAGGATTTTATACAAAAAAACTAATTAGTTTTTTACTGAATTTTTAATTTTGTAAGGCAAGATTAAAGGAGATGCCGATTTGATTAGTTTTAACGATTTTAAAATTAACATAAAAAACAATAAAAAAGCGCAGGCTATAGTTGAATTTGCGCTCGTTTTGCCTGTGCTTATCGCCGTTATGATGGGGATTATTGAATTCGGGCTGCTTTTAAAAAATTATCTCGGCGTAAATCATGCCCTGAATAAAGCCGCTAAGGTTGCTTCGCTTTCGCGCGGCACCTCGAGCGCTGACATAAAAGTTATAAGAGCTTTTTTAAAAAATTGTTATATCGTTAATTCGCAAAATATTGTTTTTATTTCTAAGACTAATACTGAATATGGTCCTTATATACTTGACTCCAATGAAACTGTATGCAGTGTAAATAATATTCCAGTAACCGTTCTGCCTGAAGAGTTATTTTTTCGTAATGACCGCTTAACTCCTACAGATGTCACAGATGATATACCGGCTGATCCGGTAAATATTAACTTTAACGGTTATGCCGAAATTAATGTCAAATATACTCATACGTTTATAAATGCTTTAATATTGGGATTCCAAAATGCCGGCACCACTCAATTCAGGCTTAAAACCACTGTCAGAATGGTTCCGGGCGAAGGTTAATAGTTTGTAATCGGCTGATTTTTTTCAAGTTAAGGAGGTAGTTTTATGTCCTGGACGCGTTTATTAAATAAATATAGAAAATCAAATTCAAAATTAGGGTCAGTCCTTATTCTTGTGGGATTTGGTCTCATTGTATTTTGTGCGGTAACTGCCCTTGTTATTGACATATCGAGGGTTTATATCGAATCGGCCCGTGTCCAGGAAACTACCGAAGCCGCAGGTATGGCCGCAGGACGCGAGCTCGCGAAGTATCAGTCAGCGACAGGGGTTTTAAGCTCAACTCAGGAATCTGAAGTAAAAAAAGCGGCCATGGTATTTGCCTCGCAAAATGGAGTTCCGATAACTTCAAGTGAAGTTGTGATTGCCGGAGATCGTGTTTATGTTAACGGCAAGAAAAATGTTGAATATACTTTCGCTAAAATAATAGGTTTCAAAGATCAGGATGTTGCAGCGAAAGCTGTTGTTAAGTTAGGCCCTAACGGCACTCCGACTGTTATTCAGCAGGCGAAGTATAACGTAATGCCTTTTGGAATACCGCATAAAGAATTGACTGAACCTTATGACATTTCAAGCAGGATCATAAATATGACGCCGTCGGATGCATATACAGACGTAAGCCAGCTTGTTGTCGGCAAGGAATATGTTTTAAAATTAGGCACTGGAGCGATTGCCGATACCAATTCTTTGCCGCCCGGCAGCCAGGTTTTGATACCGATGGGGGCTGAAAACGGCGTTAATGACCAGTGGGCTATTGGTTATAAAAGAGGTTACGGGCTCGCGGTATGGCTTTCCGGTCAGGGAATTCCTGTAAAATGGCTTCTTGGTTATCGCGGCGGTTCGTTCATGTTTAATTATGATGAAGCCGCTTTAATACGTCTTGGCGCGCTTAAACTTTCTGGAAGCGGCAGCTTCGGTGAATACGGCGTTCTTACTCAGCCTAACTTATTTCCGTGGATCAGGTATCGAATTATTGCCAATCAAACCGAGCTTACAACAATTTATTCTCAGACTACTGCGATTATTAACATAACCAAAACGCCGCGTATCGGCGTTTACACCTCACCTGCCGCGTTTGGCGGCTATGCCGACCCAGTTATTCGTGTCCTTGAAGAAGCCGGCATTCCATTTACTCCTTTTTTTGATGTTGCCAATAGTAATCCACCCAAACTTCCTGATGGTATTCTTGATAACTTTGACTGGCTGCACCTTCACCATGAAAACTTTACAGGCGGCAGCACGAGCCAGACGGCAGTGCCGCAGATTACTGCCGGAGATAAATCGGGTACGGCCAGCGAAGGCCCAATCGGCGGTTTAATTTATGTTAAATATGTTGCCGGTTGGGAAGGGTTGAACGGCGTTAAAATTTTTTTTGACGACCAGCAAATGCAGTTAACCAAAACGAATACTTATACAGGCTGTTCAGTTTCAGCGGACAGATTGATCCTTAATCCTGATGATTGGGGCCGTTTTGAAGTTACAATGATAGTTCCGCCTAAGCCTAACGGAACGTATAAAATTTATGCACAATACCTGGACGAACGGTCAAACACGGTTGATTATAAAATTATAAATTCGACGATTGTGCCTACTATTACGGCAGTTAATTATGCGGATAACAGCAATAATGTCAAATCGGCTGATTATATAAAAGTTGTCGGCAGTAATTTTGGAGCTTTTCAGCCTGGTATTGTCGTTAAATTTAACGATATACCTCAAACAGTTATTAAAACAACTACATTTCCCGGCTGTGACGTTTCAAATTTCATGATTACATCTGACACAAATGGTAATTTTGAGGTTTTGTTCCAGGTTGTTAACGCAACGGTTACTACCGCTGAAGTTTCAGCGCAAATCGATCTTACTTCTTCAAATAGGGTGCCTTTTAACATAACCGATTATGCCGGGCCTCAAATTGAAATAACGGATAATATAGGCGCAGGAAACCGCGGGCCGGCTCTTTCAAGGGTTTATGTTACGGGCAGCAGTTTTCCTTCTAACCAGTATGGTTTTACCTTGAAATTTAATAACCAGACGATGTATATAAACGATACTTCTCTTTATGCTGACGATTCTGTTGTCGGCGACGCTATTTCGACAACGCCTGAAGGTAAGTTCCAGATATGGTTTACTGTGCCTCAAAATACTCTGGACGGCACCTATGAAATTATTGTCGGTAAGGATACTATAAATTCTTCGCCTAAATCGTATTGTGTGGCCAGTGCGCAGACTGCCGAAATATCGGTATTTGATAAAGTTGGAAGTATGTATTCAGGCGTTAAGGGCGGGCAGCTTTTTATATCTGGCGCTAATTTTGAGCCTAATGCCGATAATATAAAGCTTTATCTGGGTATGACCGAATTAACTTTCGCGGATACCGCTTCTTATTCCGATGATTTTGTTTATGGTGATTTCAGGAAGTTGAAGGCGAGCCCGACAGGAAATTTTGAAGTAAGCTATAACCTGCCCTGGGATATTTCAGAAGGCAGCAAAATGTTTTATGCTTATTATAATGATACGGTAGCCGCTTCGGCAGTTTATAATATAACCAGTTCCTTACCTAATTTAACTTTTATTGATAGTTCGGAACCTATGACCGAAGGGCCGGCTTATGAACCGCTGCGCATTAAAGGCAGCAGTTTTCCTCCAAATACTTCAGGAATTAAAATATATTTCGATAATGTGGCGATGAATTTAACATTGCCTCAGGATTATTCCGGGGCATGTTCAATCACTAACAATACCGATATAACTGCCGATGCAAATGGTGAATTTGATGTGGTAATGATTACGCCGCTAATCAGGCCTTCGATATATTTTGTAAGGGCCTCAAATGGCACGCTTAATACGACTAATTATACTTATAACCTGACTTCGGTTTCTAATTATTATACTTCAAGTAATTCTAATTTTTTAACTAATGACGATGCATTCAATAGAAACGGCCAGATGTATTTGAAACTTATTTCAACCGATATTGATTATAATAACATTGCTTACGCTTATTATACGATACAGTGCGCTTATCATACCGGAGCCTCCAAGCACAATATCGGCCCGCTCGCTCTTACTAATAACACCAATTACTCGTATACCGCTTCATTTAACTGGGGCGATTATGCCGAAGTACATAACGGATTATGGCAAATAAGCTTTTTCATAGAAGATTCTTCCGGGAAAAAATATTCGCCTACTAAAGTAATAAGCATTACCGGAACTAATGTCGCCACCGAATCATCAATATTGTCGATTAATTCTGACCTTTCATCGAATGATTACGGTTTCTGGTACGGCCGTACTATTTATTATAAAATTCAGTCGCCTAATGTCGATCCGTCCGAAATTAAAACAGCTACCGCCAAAATTTACTGCAAATTAGGCTATGATAGTAACCAAAGTTCAGGACATTATTATGGACCTTATAATTTAACCAATAATCTTGACGGTACCTATAACGGCAGCTGCAATCTTTCAAATTTGAATCCAGCCTGCCATCTTGGATTATATAAATTGGTGCTTTATATCGAAGATATGCATGGCCGTAAGTTTGAGTCTAGTAAAGAATTTTGTCTGTTTACATCAACTGTAAATCCGACAATGATAGTGAGCAATAACACAAATTATTCCGAACCTAATTCCGGAAGTTACGCTGTTAATTATTATCGTAACGGCAGCGCTTATTTTGTATTTAACGCTTCTCCGCCTATGAGCAGCCCAAGATTAAATTATAACAGCATTTCACAAGCATATTTTTATGTTAGGTCGTCGGCTAATTCAAACTTGAGTAATGCATATACTTCGCCGTCATATAATTTAAATAATTGTATGAACGGCACATTTACAGGTGAAATTAATCTTAGTTCAGTCGGTGTCAGAGCGAACGATCGGTATTTTAAAATATATGTTTATGTGCGTGATACTTCTAACATTAATACCGGTACAATAAGTTCGTCGACATTAAATGTGGTTAATACCCAGCCTTCATCTGGGCTTACTTTTAATGATAATAAAAATGGTATTGATAATTGCGTATGCAATAATTCGTCCTTAATTAATAGTATGGGAAATATTGCAAATTACTATAAAGATATGACTTATAAAAAAGCATATAATTTTATACAGGCTGGTATGGAAAGGCCTATAAATACTGATAAAAGTGATTTAAACAAGAAATCGCAGAGTTATGCTTATAAATATTATGACGATGAAATGCGCAAGGATATGGAGCTTTTATCTAAGAAAAACGGCACTGAGCTTTTTATGAAGTACAGAGTAAATAATTTATTAAAAAATAATGCAGATGCAGCGGCAAAAAAATACGCGAAAAAACTTTATACCGACAAATTAAAAGCTCAAGCTGTTAATAAGGCAGCTGGACCTGTTGATCTGAAAAAGAATAAAGAAAGCAAATTAAATGAGATAATTACAAATATGATAAAGCCTGATTATGCCTGGGCTGCACAGTATCCAGGAAAATATGACGTGGTTCATACTATTCGAAACTGGGTCGTTAACGGCGGTTATCTATTCGCGATGTGTTATGCTACTGAAACTTTTGATAACGTACTTGCTATGGATAATCAGGGCACTCCTATAGGAACTATGACATATAATAATGTTACCGGTAAATATGATATACCTTCCGGTAATTTTAACTTAACCATGGCATTTAAAAATTTTACACCAAGGTATCCAGATCCGGGCGGCAATGTTTCACTTGATGATGTAGATTATGGTAATTTTACTCTTTTAGCACAAGACCCCAATGCTGATAAATACAAGCGAAACCTTGCGGTTATGCAGGACCATGTGACTACTTTGCAGGGATTTTCAGGCGCTACAACGGCATTTAAAAAAGCATGCGTAAAAGATACTACCGGCCCTAATAATACGGCGGTTTATACGCTTGGCAGCATCGATTCGGGGACTGTAAAATATGTGGCATCGGAATATGGCAAGGGCTGGTTTTCATATCTTGGCGGGCATGATCCTAGGCTTGTCGAGACTTACAGGTTAGTTCTTGATAACATATTGGTCGGGTCGCTTTCTTCGACTGCGGTTACTCCTACCAATGTTTTATCTTATGGCGCGCTCGATTGGAATATGACGCCTGATGAGGCGCTCGATCCTAACGAATATATAAATGCTATGAAGTATGGCTATCCTCCTGCTTTAGGCGGCAGCATTGTGACTAATTATCCAGGCGATTTGGCAGGCGATCCTTTAACGCACTCAGTTCCGCATTGCTATGAGGAAGAAAGCAATAGCTGCGTGAATTATCTTTATAATCTCGATTCGAGAACTCCAAGAGTTGATGAACAGCCGCTTCCAAGAACATATAAAAATTATGTCGACGGTTCTTCAAGGTTTGTTCTTGTACCTCTGGTGACGCCTTATGCGTCAAACGGCAATTTATTGTGTACTAAAGCGGCTAATATTTCCAAAAGGCCTAAGTTCATTTATGAAATAGTAGATCATGATAACGTAAGAATCAAGCGGTACGCGTTATTTTACCTTTCAGGCAATACTGCCAGCGAAAATGCCGATCCATTGTTAAATGAAGTAGGCGCTACGAGGTATGGTGAAATAAGAGGTAAATTTGTCGGATATTTGAATTAAGTGTGCAGGTTTTAAAAACTCGAAAATATAGTTAGCCGCTTGGATTAATAATGTTTATAGCTAAATTTTTTTATTTGAGTTATATAAATTTAATTAAGACTTAATAATTATAATTTAATGAAATAGGGTTGTTGAAGCTAATTTAGCAACCCTATTTTTTTATTCTTCTTTATTTAAAATATTTTTAAAACTTAATTTGAGGCTCATTAAAGCTAATGTTCCTGCGGCGATAGTTATTATCATATGCATAAAATGCAGCAAAATGCCGAAGGACATTGCAGTTTCGGCGGCGATTCCAAAAAATTCAAGGCCGATTTTACAAAAATAGTGAAATGTTCCGATAAAACCGGGCGGCGGCGGAAGTACAAGCGCGACGCTTATGGCGGCCTGAATAAAGCTTGCCGAAATAAAAGGCTGCGGCAGAAATAATCCGAGCGCCATTACCGTCATCATAATATTAAAAATTGAAGTTCCCCAGGCGATGATTGTGAATATGAACACCTTGAAAAAAGTTTTGAAATCTTTTATGACGGAAGCGCCTTCGATAAAATATGTAAAAAAATGTATTATTTTTGAGGCGAAATCAGGAAATTTGCTAAAAATAAAATTTATTAAATTTATAAAAAAATTCTTTTTTTTGTTAAATAAAAAAATGACGGTTAAAGAAATGCAATAAATGCAAAACACCATAATACCTGCTGTTTTTACATATTGCGGTAAATTTATAAAAAGCGCTACAAATAAAAAAAGCGTCATCTGGCCGGATAATTCAAAAAGTCTTTCCACGAAAACGGCCCCAAGGACACGGCTGAATCCGGTTTTATATACTTTTTTCATAACGGCAGGTCTGACAAATTCGCCGAGCCTCGCCGGCAGGATATAGTTAGCTAAAAGTCCCACCCAGAACACTTTATAGGCATCGCTGAACTTGAACTCCGGCTCATTAAGTAATATCCTGAATCTTTCGGCGCGTACAGCCTGATTTATGCAATGCATGAATACCGCCAGAATTAAAAGTAAAACATTGGCTTTTATTGCTATTTTAAATGGTGTAATAAAATCGATTCCCTTAAATGAGATATAAAGGAATACTATACCAAGTAATGCGCTTAATATAATTTTAAAATTTTTCATTCTTTATTTTACCCTTATGCATATCAAAAATTAGATTGATTTGAATTGTAATTGTTTATGAAGTGCTTGGAAATAATCAGGCGAATAATACTTTTACAAATTTAATTTTAATTTTTGTCAAAAACAAATGAGGAGCTTAAAAAGCCCCTCATCTGCACATATATGTAAATATATATATTGTAAAGTTTGAAATTAACGTTTTGAATATTGATACCTTGCACGAGCACCGCGCTGGCCATATTTTTTACGTTCTTTCATTCTTGGGTCACGGGTGAGAAGTCCAGCTTTCTTAAGAGCTGGTCTGTATGTTTCGTCAACTACGAGTAAAGCGCGAGCTATACCGCAGGTGATTGCGCCCGCCTGACCAGAAATACCGCCGCCGAATACGTTAACATCGACGTCAAATTGGCCCTGTGTGCTTGTAAGGTTGAAAGGAACTTCGAGTTGACGTAAAAGATCTTTCAAACCTGAAAAATATTCGTCAGCTTTACGGCCGTTAACTGTGATAACTCCTTTGCCGGAGCTTTTCAATATAACGCGAGCAACTGAAGATTTACGTCTTCCTGTTCCTAAGGCACGATTATCCGCCATCAATTTCCCTCCTTTACTTGTAAAATTAAGATTTTATAAAATCTCTTTTGTATTGAATAATTAAGCTTCGAGCTTTATAGCTTTAGGCTTCTGAGCTGCGTGATCATGCTTGTCGCCTGTGTAAATTCTTACGTTTGTCATAAGTTCACGGCCGAGCGGTCCTTTTGGAAGCATGCCCCAGATTGCTCTTCTTAAGATTTCTTCCGGGTGGCGTCTCTGAAGTGTTACAAAATTTTCCATTTTGAAACCTCTTGGATAGCCCGAGTGTCTGTAATAAATTTTCTGGATAGGCTTTTTGCCTGTAACCATAACTTTTTCAGCGTTAATAATTATTACATTGTCACCGGTGTCAACATTAGGCATGAAACATGTTTTATGTTTGCCGCGCAATATTGAAGCCACCTGTGATGCAAGACGGCCTACAACCGCGTCTTTAGCGTCAACTAAAATCCACTCTTTTTTAATTTCGCTTTTCTTTGGTGCCTGAGTAGTCATTTCTAATCCTCCTTGTGTCTTAAAACACTTATTTTTATTATTTTTATTTTGAATTTCAACGAAAAAATACCTATCTTTAATAGGTCAATACATTATAACTCAATAATAAAAAAAAATCAAGTGTAATTTTATTATTTTTTTATATTTATTTTACAATTTTGAGTTAATATTAATTTTATCAAAAATTAATTCAATTTTACAGCCGAAACTTGCAGCAAATTGAATGCGTATTAAACTGCCGTTGAATTGGCTGCAAGCTTAAGTTTTTTCAGTCTTTCGCCGGCGGCTATCAATGTTTCGTCTTTCTTGCAAAAAGCGAAACGCACCAATTTTTTGCCTAATTCTTTGTTGTAATAAAAGAAGCTTGGCGGAATTGCGGCTACCTTAATTTCAGATGTCAGATATTTGCAAAATTCGATGTCGTTGTCAAAATTAAATTTTGAAAAATCAGCCATTATAAAATACGAGCCTTTAGGGATTACTACGTTAAATCCGCAGTCCTTTAATATTTTTACCATTAAGTCGCGTTTTTTTAAATAAAATGAAAGCAGGTCGCGGTAAAAATCGTCTCCGGCTTCATAGCCTTTAATCATACCATGCTGAAATGCATTAGCTACGGCAAATATCACATATTGGTGACATTTTCTTACGGCGTCTAAAATTGACGCAGGAGCACAGACCGTACCGATTTTCCAGCCGGTCATGCTGAAAGTTTTGCCGGTCGATGAAATCGTTATGGTGCGGTCGCGCATTCCGGGAATCGTTGCAGTCGGGATATGTTTAGCACCGTCGAATGTTATATGCTCATAAACTTCGTCCGACATGACTATTAAATCGTGTTTAATGGCGATCTGGGCAATTTTAGATAACTCGTCATAAGTATAAACCTTGCCCGTCGGATTATGCGGCGTATTTAAAACTATCATCTTGGTTTTTTTTGTGATCAACGATTCAAGCGCATTGAAATCTATTTTATAATCAGGAAATTTTAATGATACATATTTGCATGTGCCGCCCGCCATTGTCACTGCGACAGGATAGCTGTCGTAAAACGGCTCGAAAAGTATTACTTCGTCGCCGTTATCGATTATTGAAATTATAGTCGTAAATATTGCTTCGGTGGCGCCCGCTAATATTGATATTTCACTGTCAGGATTATAATTTAAGTCGTAAAATTTTTTATATTTATTTGATATCGCCTTTCTTAACTCAGGTACGCCGAATGTGTTAGCGTATTGATTGTGGCCGGCCATAATTGCGTCGCATGCCGCTTTTTTTATGAATTCAGGGCCGTCAAAATCAGGAAATCCCTGCGCTAAATTTATAGCTCCCAGTTCATTCGCCATTTTTGTCATATCGGCGAAGACGGACGAGCCGAATGGCTGTAATTTGCTCGTTAAATATGTTTTTGGCATTTCATACCTCCCGTATAGGTCTAAAAAAATCTTTTTATTATAACATAAAATTATTTTAAATAAAAGTTTTTTTATGATTTTTATGATATAGTTATTTTATATGCATTTGGTAATTGATTATTTAACTAGGTTTTTGCGGGGAAACTTCGGTAAAAAAACAATAATGTTAAATCTTTTTTATATAAAGTTATCTTAAAATTTATTATGAAAAATAGCAAGAAAAATATTGATTTTTATGTAATTATAAAATATAATGAATATATTATTTACTTTTATAGGAGTATTAAGGCTATGAAAAAAATAAGCGTTGTATTATTATTAATTTTAAGTACGTTAGCATTTGCGGGGGTATTAACTCAGGCGCCGGCAGCGGAAGAAATTACAATGTATCAGGAGCAAATTCCGGTAAATATTATTTTTGACCAAACATCCGAGATATCGATTGACATAAATGCAGCCAAACCATACCATTTATATGCTCCCGGCGATAAAACAGGTATTCCATTAAGCTTTTTTATCGATAAAGTTTATGCCGAAACATACGAAGTTATTTTACCGTCGCCAGTTCGTAAAAAAAATTCTATGCTGGGCGATGAGCTGCTTTTATTTGAAGGTCAATTTACAGCTAAAATTCTTGTTAATTTTTCTAAAACGAACACATACTTTAACTCTGGCGCGGAAACAATTCTCCCGGTTATAGTAAAATATCAGGCATGTACGGATGATCTTTGCATGGAGCCGGCCGCTAAAACGCTTGAAATTAAGTTAGTCAACAAATTATTTTCTGAAAATTTAAAGAACGGCCTGCAATCGGGTTCGCAGGAAATCCGAACCGCTGATTCTATAAAATCCGCAGGCGGTACAAACGATTCAAATAGTAAATCAGACGGAACTTTTATGGCAATTTACAAGAAGAATTTCTTATTCGCGATATTGATAGCATTTTTATGGGGAGTAGTTTCATCGCTGACCCCGTGTGTTTATCCGATGATACCTATTACGGTAGCTTTTTTTGGCAGCCAGAACAATAACGGCTCTAAGTTAAAAGTTTTTATGCTTTCATTTATATTCGCGCTCGGAATCGCTTTTTCATTTGCGCTTTTAGGATTAGTCGTATCGTCGATAGGTATTGATATGGGCGCCATAATGGTTAACCCTGCTGCGATGGGGCTTGTTTCTTTGATTTTAATCTTTTTTGCCGGTTCGCTTTTGGAATTATATGAAATTCGTATGCCGGACAGTATTATGTCTAAAATAGGCCAATCCGAGCAGGGCTATTTGGGTTCTCTGGTGATGGGGCTTACGATGGGGCTTGTAGCCGCCCCGTGTGTCGGCCCGTTTGCCGGTTCGCTGCTGCTTTTCGCTTCGACCGTTAATTCTGCCGCTATAGGTTTTTTAATGCTGTTTTTTTACGGGATTGGACTCGGGATGCTTTTTATGGCCGTTGCCCTCGGTGCCAGGTTTTTGCCGAAATCCGGATTATGGATGGTCAGGCTTAAAAATTTCTTCGGCTTTGTGCTTTTATGGATTAACTTATATTTGCTGCAATTTGCCTTTTCGCCTGCGGCTCTTCTTTTTATTGCCTCAATTTTTTCGGTTATAACCGCTGTTTTGGCCGGTGTTTTTTCTGCCATAAAAGACGACTCGCCGCTGAGCGTACACTTTATGAAAGCGGCAGGTTTCGTAATGATCGCGCTGGCAATATTTTTGTTAATTTGTTCGGCGCTTGAAGCCGGATTAATTAAGCCGTATAATGATTTGAAATTGCTTTTGGGTAATTATAATTTATCGGTAAATTCAAATAACTTAAATATGAATGCCCCTGGCGGAACATCATTATACGGATTGAAAAGTCATCCGCAATTTAATGACTGGACTAGTAATTTTGACGGCGGATTGAAAAAGGCGGCCGAATTAAATAAAAATATTATCGTGGATTTTTATGCCGATTGGTGTGTGCCGTGCCATCAGATGGATAAAACGGTTTTTAGCAGTGAAAAATTTAAAGAAATGACAGCTGATTTTATTAAAATAAAATTAGACTGCACTAAGCCTGATTCTGAAGGATCAGTAATAAAAAGGAAATTTGGAGCGCCGTTTATGCCATATATTATTTTTTATGATAAAAACGGAAAAAAACTTGATAATTATGATATAAAAGGCTACACCGACATTGAAACGATTTCTGAAATAATAAAAAACGTAAAACAACAATAATTTCCGAATATAATAATTAAAAAAAAGTGAAACTTTTCATTTACTTAATAAGTATATTTATGTATAATTTTTAGAAATGGCGTTTTAGTTTTAAATTTAACAATAAAAATAAAGCGGGGTTGGTTATGAAGAAAAATATGAAACCAAAGTTATTTATTTACACCATATTATTTATGTTGTTTTTAATAACTAGTTCCAGTGCGCAGATAAATAATATAACAAATACGCTTAAAAATGAGACGATTACTTCAACTGCCTCATCCGGCAATAAAAGTTCTTCGGCCGCCGGCGGCGTCGAAACCGGATATGTAAACGTGAATACTTATTTGAATGTCCGCAGCGGTCCGTCGACCGATAACAGCATAATCGGCAGGCTTCATATGAACGATAAAGTTGATATTCTCGGCTCGGATAACGGCTGGTATAAAATCAATTATAACGGCCAGACCGGTTGGATAAGCGGCAGATATGTCACTAAATCGCCGGCAACGTCTGAAAGTTATTCAGATAAAAAATCCGAAGGCTATGTCAAAGTTTCAAGCGGATATTTGAACGTTCGTTCGGCGCCGAATACAAACAGTTCGGTTTTAGGCCACCTCAGCCGTAATGAAAAAGTAAATATTATAGGTTCGCAAAACGGCTGGTATAAGATAAATTACTCCGGCGGCACGGGATGGGTTTGCGGATATTACATTTCCGACTCTAAATTAACGGATTCTCCGTCGACTTCGGGAAGTTCGTCAGGGAACAACGGTTCGACACAGGGAATTGACCCGCCAGCCACGGGTTCTAACATATTAAAGGTGCCGATAAGAACACAATTTGACAGCGCAAACGTCGTAAACGGCACTGATTATCGCGGTTCATGGTGCGGACCTACAAGCTTTGCCATGGTAATGGACTATTACGGGATACATAATAGCACTTATAACTGCGCTAAACTTGTTAAATATACATTTCAGGAAAGAAACGGCACGCCTATAAGCGGCATAGTTTCAGGCGCCAAAGAATTAGGGTTTAGCGGCACTGAATTAAAATCAGGCGGATCGATGGATTGGTTAAAATCTCAGGTTGCATCAGGCAAGCCGGTTATCGTAAACGTGGACACTAAATGGCAGGGTCATTATATTGTAGTCGTAGGATTTGAAGGCGATAATGTAGTTGTAAACGATCCCGGCAAAGGCGATACTTCACGCGTAAGATATACAATGTCGAAAGAAACATTCTGGCAGTGCTGGTCGTCAAAAAACCGCAATGCGGTTGTCGTTCAAAAATAACTTTTAACAATATATATATAATCAAAAAACAAAAAATGGGACTATATAAAAATTAGTTAGTCCCATTTTTGTTGCGAACATTATGGTTGCCTTTATTAACTTGTGCTATAGGATATCATGAAAAATTTTATTATGGTAAAATAAACTTCCGCGTAATTAAATGTATCAAAAAATAATAATGAAAATAGTTTTGTTATAATGAAATTCCGGGAAAAATTATTTTGCTCCGTAGGTAACCAATAAATCTATCATTTCATCGTTTTCATCGTCAACGGCTATTTTTAAAGCAGTGGCTCCGGTTTTATCTGTCATGTTTACTTTCGCGCCTTTTGATATTAAAAATTCAGCCATGTCAAGGTCGCCCTGCGATACGGCCTCGTGGAGCGGTGTCCAGCCGTGAGAGTCTTTAACGTTTACGTTTGCTCCCGAAGAAATTAAAGTTTCTAATAATTCGGTAGAATTATTTTTCAGCGCCAGATGAAGCGGAGTATTGCCGTATTTATCGGCTATTTCACAATTCGCGCCTGATTTTATAAGTAACTTCGCGATCTCGTTTCCGTTCCATTTTATTGCGTAATGCAGGGGCGTTTCGTCGAAATTATCTTTTATGTTTACGTTTGCCTTGCTGTCTATTAGCAAATTAATTAGTTCGATGTTATTATTCTCATTTTCGGCTTCGCAGGCTTTATGAAGCGGAGCTTCACCGTCGTTATCCTGCAGGTTAATGTCCGCGCCGGCCAGAATAAGCGTTTTAGCTATTTCAAGTTCATTATTTGAGCAAGCCCAATGCAGCGGAGTCAAACCGTCATTGCTCTTAATATTAATCATGGCTCCGTTTGTTATAAGCTCTGAAACGGCTTTTTCCTTGCCGAATACTACCGCCAGATGCAGCGGCGACCAGCCGTCTTCGTCGATTTGATTTATTTGTGCTTTATCTGTTTTCAATAATTTTTCGATATCAGGCGCTTTGTCTTTTTTTAAAGATTCGTGAAGTTCACCCGCGAATGCCGGCGTGATAAAGAATTTTTTAATTTTTTTGAAAATACTGGAATTCATTAATAATTTTCTCCTTGTGGTATTGATTTTTATAGTTTTAAAATTTATCTATATCTTCGATAACAGGATGGTCGTCTATTTTTTCGCCGGCCGCGATTTTCGCCAAGCGGCTGTTTTTCATGCCGTATAAAAAGTAAACTACCAGGCCGACAATAAGCCATAGAGCAAATCTAAGCCATGTGATGCCCGGCAGCCCTGACGATAAAAACAGGCAGGACGCTATTCCGAGTAATGGGATTATGAAACCGCCTGGAACTTTGAACGGCCTGTGGCGCTTAGGATCGGTTATTTGCAGTACTATTATGCCGGCGCATACGATCATGAAGGCGAATAGCGTGCCGATATTGCAAAGATCGACCATTTCATCGAGGCTCATAAAAGCTGAAAAACCGCCGACGAATATCCCGGTGATAATAGTCGCAACGTGCGGTGTTTGAAATTTTTTATGAACGGCCATAAACATTTTTGGCAAAAGCCCGTCGCGTGACATCGAAAAAAGGATACGAGGCTGGCCTATTTGAAACACAAGCAAAACCGCTGTTTGCGCTACGACCGAGCCGAGCGCGACTATGCCGGCAGTATAATGTACAAGGTTTTTTACGAATTCGCCTGCCATCGGACGCGCACCTATTTCGTGAAGCGCGACTGTAAGCGGTTCGGCTTTTTCGGAAGCGAGCAGGCCGGTTAATTTCGAATATGGAATTATACCTGAAAAAACAAATGTAACTATTACATATATTAAAGTGCAAACTATCAAAGTGCCTATGATCCCTATCGGTAAATCGCGCCCGGGATCACGTGTTTCTTCGGCTAACGTTGAAACTGCGTCAAAGCCTATAAATGCGAAAAATACTATTGCCGCGCCTGCCGCAATTCCTGAAAAGCCGTTCGGCGCAAACGGGACAAAATTTGCCGGCTGGACGTAAAAAATGCCGACAGCGCAAAAAAGTCCGAGAACCAGAAGTTTTATTATAACCATAAACTCGTTTACACGTGAACTTTCCTTGATTCCGATTGTTATTATTATGGTTAAAAGCGTTATTATTCCGACAGCCGGAAGGTTAAAAATAATCGGGATTCCAAAAATTCTTGGCGCAAGATCGAATATTCCATCAGTTCTGAAAAGTTCAGGATAAATAAATCCGCAGCCAGTGATTTTTGACGCGGCAATATTAAATATACTGGTGAGTTCATTGATTATAGGTAATTTGGTGTGCGCATAATTGGAGAGGTGGCTGATATCGATAGTATGGAACCAGGCTGAAATTGAATTGAATAACGAGAATATATTTCCAGAAATCGGCCAATCGATAGAACAGGGCAGGGTCCATAAATTGAAAAAATTGTTACGAATGGAATCTTTTACCATTGCAGTTCTGAAATCCATTGTAAGCCACTCAGGCAGGTAAATTCCAAAACCGCTTAAAAGTTCGCAAAAATATCCGCTCCAGCTTATTGCGACAGCGACGTTGCCGATCGCGTATTCAATTATGAGGTCCCAGCCGATTATCCAGGCGAATATTTCGCCCAGCGTAGCATAAGCGTATGTATATGCGCTTCCGGCTATAGGAACAAGCGAAGCGAACTCGGCGTAACATAAAGCCGAAAAACCGCAGGCTACGGCTGTTAATACAAAAGACAGCATTAATGCAGGCCCGGCGCCGGGCCTTGTGGCGTCTCCTGCCGCAGCAGTGCCTATTGTCGCGAATATTCCGGCGCCGACAACTGCGCCTATTCCCATAAATATCAAATCAACCCATGTTATTGAACGTCTCAGTTTGTTATCGTTTTTTTGAGAGTCGGAAATTATACCGTCAACCGATTTGATTCTAAAAATTTTTGAAATTATTTTAACCATCTCCAATCGTGTTAAAATTTTTATTAAAGAACTGTATTTTTAATATTGTAAATTTAAAAACTAAATTTTAATATTATTGCTATGATTTATTCTTTTGATTTTTTTGATGATATTATATTAAAATAATCAAAGTATTGTCAATAATTAATTATACGTCATAAAAAAAATTTGACTATGTAATTTGCGAATTTTGAAAAATAAATTGGTATATTTTTATCGATTTTGCCTTGACATGATCAAAAATATGTAGTAAAATAATTTTACAATAAAAATAAGAGCACAAATAAAATAAATAAGCTCATTCTAAATTTCAAATTAACTTCATATTTTTATAATCATTTATTTTCTTGTTAACCTGCTTTTCAATTTAACTCACTTTTAAATGTTGATAAGTCTTAGTTTAGAAATCTCAACATGTCTTATTAGTTTAATGTTTGAACAAGCTTAAGTTTATACTAAATTTTTGAATGTTCAGTTAACTTTTTTGGAAAAATTTAAATCACGGGAAGATAAAAAATTAATGATGTAATTATAGTAAGGTTAATATAATTATTTAGAAATGTGCTAATGAGGGGGTATAGTAGTATGTCAAAGTCATTACAGAGATTCTTGATCGCGGCTTTTGCCGTTATGTTTGTATTTTCACTCACAACCAGCAGCTTGTTAGCTGGTGATAGCGTGAATCAGTTTGTAGAAGATGGTAAAGATGATCCTGTTGTTAATGAAAAAATCGTAGTCGATGACGCGTTTGGTTATAATTCGCAGGTTAAACTTATCGATGATATAAATGCGAAAATTGACGAAGCTTTAAAGAATAACAATCTTAATTCGGTTAAAGCGCTTGCTTTAAAGAAAAAAATGGCTGATTTAACAAATTTTATAAAAGCTAACAAAGAATCATCAAATGTAAAATTAGCGTTTGATACAGACAAAAAAGCAGAATTAGCTTCAATGTATAAAGAAATTGAAGGCCTTTTCGCAGTTACAAAAGAAGCTGAAAACAGAGCTCAGGTAGAAGCTATGAAACCTGAAGTTGACAGAGTTTTTGCCGGCGCAGGCGACTTTTCATCATGTCAGTCGCTTTCGAATGAGGCTTTAAAATCAAAACTCAACGAACTGATTTCAAACCATAAAAGCTACGGTTACAATGGCGCTCGTCAGCTGCTTTTTACTAAAATCGATAACTTCGGCGGTAAAGTAAAATGCGTTTATACCACACGTGAAATTACCTGTGACGGTATTCCGAGCGCTAACGCTCCGCAGGCTATGAACACGGAACATACATGGCCTAAATCATTAGGCGCAGGCAGCGAGCCGGCTAAAAGCGATTTAAACCATTTATATCCTACAGATTCATTCGCTAACTCGACAAGATCAAGTTATCCTTTTGGAAATGT
Source organism: Candidatus Wallbacteria bacterium (assembly GCA_041441465.1). Taxonomy (GTDB): domain Bacteria; phylum Muiribacteriota; class UBA9980; order UBA9980; family UBA9980; genus JASDSY01. The sequence goes on along the minus strand of JASDSY010000026.1, from coordinate 76,922 downwards.
AAATGAATCTTCAGCAAAATGGAAACAGGGCGGTTCATGCTTTGACGGTAAAGTTTTTATGCCGCGCGAAGACCATCGCGGTAAAGTCGCAAGAGCGTACTTTTATTTCTCGACAAGGTATTCAATGCAGATTCCTGATAGCCAGGAAAAAGTGTTGAAAGAATGGCACAATAAATATCCTGTTACTGACGCTGAACGCGAACGTAATGAAAAGGTTTTCCAATATCAGAATAACCGCAATCCATTTGTTGATGCTCCTGAATTGGCAAACAAAATCGCTAATTTCTAATTTAAAAAATCAGATATAATATGATATAAAAAAATCGCCTGTTGTTAAAGCAGGCGATTTTTTATTTTTAGGTCGATGATTACGTAAATAATAAAATTGGTAATTTTACTGGCTTATAATGGTTTTAAGGTATTCTTTGAAATTTTCTTTCAAATCTTCACGCTCTAAGGCCATTTCAACTATAGCTTTAAGATATCCCAATCTGTCGCCTACATCGTAACGGCGTCCTGAAAATTGATGGCCGTATATTGCCTGACGGCGGTTTAATTTTGAAAGCGCGTCAGTCAGCTGAATTTCGCCGCCTTTGCCGGGTTCTGTATTTTCCAATATTTCAAATATTTCAGGAGTTATTACATAACGCCCGATAATTGCGAGATCAGACGGCGCTTTTTCCCTTTCAGGCTTTTCTACCAATTCTTCGATTAAATATATGGCTTCCTCGATTAATTTAGGTTTTATACAGCCGTACGAACTTATATTTTCCAGCGGCACTTTCTCGACCGCTATGACCGACGACCTATATTTATTGTGAACGTTAATTAGTTGTTTTAAACAAGGTTGTTCATTGTTAATGATTATATCGTCACCCAGCATTACGGCAAATGGTTCGTTTCCGACAAATGGTTTGGCGCATAAAATGGCATGGCCAAGTCCTTTCGGATCTTTCTGCCTGACATAATGAAGATTCGCCAGATTTGAAATATCCTGTAGCTCCTCGAGCTCTTTTTCCATTTTTTTATGCGAAAGAAAATATTCGAGTTCGAAGGATTTATCAAAATGATCTTCAATCGCTCTTTTGCCGCGCCCTGTAACGATGAGGATATCTTCGATTCCGGATTTGACGGCTTCTTCAATTACATACTGTATGGTTGGTTTATCTACGATCGGAAGCATTTCTTTCGGCTGCGCTTTAGTTGCAGGCAAAAACCTTGTACCCAGGCCTGCTGCTGGTATTACGGCTTTTTTTATCATGACAATCCCTCTTTTATCTTAATTTTTTAATAATCGCTAAGTAAATGTTTCAGCTGAGTATATCAAATTTTTTTTTTTTTGTAAATAACTTGTACCGTAAAATTTAAACTTAATTAAATAGCGGAAATGTTGACAATATAGTTTATATTTGATAAAATTCACATGTATTTTTATATATTATTAAGGAGGCTTTAGCGATGCCTTTTAAATTAAGCGGCGAAGCAAAGAAATATATTGACGGGTTAAGTGATTCTGAAATTATAAAAAAAATAATGAAAATTTCCGGAGACACATTTAAAAATGAAGGTATGTGTATCATTTCAAGAATCGAAAAAAAACGTTCTATCGGAATCAGCATAATTAACGGCGAAATTAACGGGATTACAACCAATGCCAAAAGCGGAATCGGCGTTCACTGTATCGATAAAGCCGGCGCATCTGCATTTATCAGCTCAAATACTTATCCTGCGGTTGATTTTGAAGATATTATGGAAACTATCAAAAAACTTATTAATTCGTCTTCGGCTCAAAAAATAAAAACAAATGTTGATGTTTTTCAGCTGAAACCGGAAGTTAATATTAAAATCGGCGAATATAAGCATCCGTTAAAAAATTATAGTTTAGATCAAATTATCAGCAAATTAAAGGAAACAAATTTAAAAATAAAAAAGATTAACGATAAAAAACTTTCGGTAGCGACTAATTTCAGCGTTGTGCAGGATGAATTTATTATTATCAGAGGCGACGGCACTTTTTCCGCATTCGATATGCCGCGCTGCGCTTTTTCGAATTCTATCACTGCCAAAGATCAGGCGGGCGCGACTACCGTTCATCCGCGCTTGGGTTCATCAGATTTAAGCGTTTTATTTGATGACGAACTTTATAATGATTTGCTTGGCCAGTCGGTTTTCTATGCCGATGAAGCTTTGAAAGTGCTTTCCGCTCCTAAAGTAAAGCCGGGAAAATATAAAATCGTCATAGATTATGCTCTTGCTAAAGGCCTTGCGCATGAAGCTTTCGGGCATGCCGCTGAATCGGATCTTCATAAAGGTTCGATTTTATGGGAAAATGATAAATTCATAAAAGGCAGGAAAATTGCCAGCGATATGGTATCTATTGAAGACGGCCCTATTTTTAATGATTATGCGTGGCAGCCGGTAGGGGCGAACGGCAACCTCAGAAAGACCGTCGAAATTGTAAAAGACGGAGTTATAAATAAAAGTCTCGCTGATATATTTTCAAATACCGATGCCGGAACTGAAAATCAGAATTGCGAAAGGATTGAAAGTTTTGAGTGCCCGTCGATTCCGCGTATGACAAATATAAGGCTCAGTTACAAAAATCCTATAAAAACCGACAAAAAATTTCACGAGATCACTCCCGCGGATGTGAATAAATTAATTGTTGAAAATAAATTAATGCCTGAAGATCCTGAAACCGAAATTCTTTTGCTCCTAGGTTATAAAGGCGGCCAGGTTAGCACCGTAAACGGAGATTTTGTTTTTAACTGTTCAATGATTTATAAAATGAATCATGACTGCAACCCTGAGCTTTATCAGCCTGCGATATTTGCCGGGAAAACCCTTTCCACTTTAAAATCGATTTCAGGTGCGATAGGTCCTATAAAATATGATGCGCTTGGTACTTGCGGTAAAAACGGCCAGGGGGTGCCTTCTTCCGGCGGTTCTAATTATTTCGTGATTGTAGATAAAAACGATGATATTACGATCGGATAAGCTTTATATTTCGAATAATTTAATGAACTCGAATTGATAATTTGTGAATGATGATAGCTGTTAAATAAAGCGGTAAACTCACGTGTAGCATACCGGGTAAATAATTTTTCCAATGGTTTTATTGATTAAATTGACTCAAAATTAATGTGAAATAAAAAGGTGAGGTAATGAAGAACAAAGTTTTGGAATTCATAAATGAATTTATAAAAAAGTTAAAGACTGCAGCCGATTTTACGGCGGAAGATTTCAGGCTGGTAGCTGATTATACTGAAAGCCTTTCGCTCGGCCAGAAGGAAAACGAACTTCTCGGTCCGTATAACATGCCGTCGATTTCAAAGGACCTTTCCGCATCATTATACGTAATATGGAAAGATAAAAGAATTTCAAACGTTAATTTAAATTACGAAACGATTAATAATTTTGAGAGTGAAATTGCCAACTGGAAGAAAAATTCGTATAAAGACGAATTTGCACCTTCTGTCTGGCGCGAAGAAGAATTTGATAATGACGACGTTTTAACTTATAAAATGCGCGATGAGAAAATTGAAAAAATCGTTGCCGGCGATGCCGCGCCTCTATTCGAAGCTATTAATTTAATTAATTCCGAGCTTAAGCCGTATTCAAAACTTTTAAGCGCGGGCGGCGGCGCAAGCGTTACAAGACGCTTGATTTATGTCGGCGCCGAGGCGGAAAATCCAAATTATGACTTTACGTTCACAATGTGCGCCGTATATTTTAACCTCGATAATACCTACAGCGACAGCTATTTTAAGAGAAGGATTTTTAATACCGCAGATCTTAATAAGTTAATTAATAAAGCGAAACAATTTTATCCGCATTTTTCGAAAAAAGCTGAAATTGAGACGGTAAATAAAAATCAGGCCGCTGGATTGGATAACATAATATTGACGCCTGACGTCGCTGATTCGTTTATCAAAAAATATGTTATGCCCAACATCTACGGTTCGTCTGTTGTCGAAAGGCAGTCGAAGTTTTCTATTGATGAATTTCGTTCGCAGGAAAAAGTTTTCCGTGACGATATATCTTTTAAATTTTGCTACGACTCTGACGAATATGATATTAATAATATTCCGGTTTCGTATGAAGGCGTATACGGTAAGCCGGTATATTTCATAAAAAATGGGAAATTGCAGACTCCTGTTCTTGATTTGAAGTATTCAAAAAAAGCCGAAATGCCGCCGACCGCGTATCTTGACTCAAGGACATTTCAGTCGGGCGAATATTCATTGAAAATCGAAACAAATGAATATGAGGAAATGGAAAATATCATCAGCGATCTTTCGAATGGTTATATAGTGTTTACTGTGCTTGGAATGCACACTCAGGATCATACTTCCGGCAATTTTTCACTGAGCTCGCCTTATGCTTTGAAAATCAGCGACGGAAAAATCGAGGGGCTTTGTAAAATTTCTATTTCCGGCAATTTCTTTGATATATTAAATCATTCGAACACCAAATTTTTGAATTGGTATTCGGAAGGGGACACGATGGCGTTCAAATGCCATTGTTCTTAAAAATTAATTATGAATGATGAAAATAAAATCAGCATAATTGAGATATCGGCCGGTAAAAATTTCGAATATATGCGAAACTGTCTTGATATTCGAAGGCGTGTTTTTATCGTCGAGCAAAACGTTCCGCAGTCGATCGAAATCGACGATTATGATGAAAAGAAGGCTGTAGAGGCGCTAAAGTCGGTTCATGTCCTTGCTTTATATGATGGCGCTTGTGCCGGCACCGGCCGTTTGGTCGAATATGATTCGGTAAAAAAAATATGCAAGATAGGGCGTCTTTCGGTATTGCCAGAATTCAGAAAAAGAACTGTCGCGGCGAGAATTTTTGAGTATCTTATAAAAAAAGCCGAAGAACTGGAATATTCTAAAATAATAATACATGCGCAGTGCTACGTTACGGCCCTGTACGAACGTTTTGGATTTGTTAGAACCGGCGGGGTTTTTGACGAAGCCGGGCTCGAGCATGTTAAAATGTGTCTTGAATTGAAAAAAATAAAAACCTGCAGTTAAAGTGAAAGAGCGAATAAATGACTGACGAAAAACAAATTAACCTTTATTTTATATTTGATTTTTTTCTTAATAATACTGATTTCAGGCTTACTAAAATCAAGAATTATCTTAAACCGTTTGAAAAAAATGGCAGCCTTGATAAATCGCATGTTAGTAAAATTATTAATTTCGCTGTTTATTATATGAACCATAAACTTACCTTTGATTATCTTGTTAAATCTTATATATCAAGGGATATTCAAATAAAAAAGAACCTTTTTATCACGCAGAAAATTTTGTCGCTGACTCTGGCTATGGCCGTATTTCAAAAAAATTTCGAAAGCGCGTTCGTCGAATTCCGCATGCTTATCAGGCAATATCAGAACAGTCCTTTTATAAGCGCGATAATGAACGCCTTTGACAGATATTTTATGAAATTTGGTTTTGATATGCCGCCGATAAAGATCAAGGACAGAATTAAGGAAATGTCTGTGCTTTATTCATGTCCGGCTGAACTATGCGAATTCATGTGCAGTGAACTTTCCTGCGCTGAAGCGGCCGAAGTTTTTTCATGCATGCAGCAGCCTCTTGGGGCGACTTTCAGGATTAACCGTATCGTTTTGCGAAGCCGTGCCGAAATAAAAAAATTTCTTGAAACGTTTTCTGATAAATACGGTGTCAGCGTAACTCCCGTATTTAATGAATCCGAGTTTTTGTATTCTGTAAATAAGAATTCATTCATGTTCGATATAACGGAAAAAACTGAATTTAAAGAAGGATTTATTACTCCGATGGGGATCAGTGCCTATCTTGGAGCGAAATTGCTTGTGCCGGCGGACGGCGATTTGATACTTGACGCGTGCGCTTCACCCGGAAACAAGACCTGCCATATCGCCGAGGAATCCGATTGCCAGGCTAAAATAATTGCAGTCGACGTGTCGAAATCGAAAGTCGATAAAATTGCCGATAATGCAGCACGCCTTAAATTGAATAATATTTTTGCGGTCGAAGGAAATTCCGATGTGCTGAATAAAATTAATATCGCCGAAAATATTAAATCCCTGGCCGGAGCGGATGATGAATTATTTGATAAAATGCTTGTGGATGTGCCGTGTTCGGGGCTTGGCACGTTAAGAAGCAGGGTGGACCTTAAATATCGTTTTACCCCTAAAGATACCGAGAAAATGCCGGCCATTCAATACGGAATCCTTTCGAATGTGTCTAAAATGCTCAAAAAAGGCGGAAGCCTTATTTATTCCACATGTACGATTAATCACAGGGAAAATACTGAACTGATAAAAAAATTTGTCGCGCAGCATCCTGAATTTAAAATTATGCCGCTTGATAATGAGTTTGAAAAATATGAAAAAATTTTAAAATATAAAGTTGAAACCGGCTGTATTCAAATAATTCCGGACTCTAATGGCGCGGAAGGTTTTTTTTATGCGCGGCTTAAAAAGGAGTAAATTAAAAAATATGGATATTTTAGAAAAGTATATTACGAAGCGGCGCGGTGCTATGATTAAAATAATCATCATAGTATTATTCGCTATATTTTTAAATTACATGTACGACTTGAAATGCGCTTCGGCTGAATATGTTCGCGGACCGCGCCAGCTGCATGTCGGCATGCGTGTGCCGGACTTTACTTTGCAGGAACAGGGCCGTGACAAGGAAACAGAGATCAGTTTGAGCCGCGGCAGCGGTTCGGAAAACGCCAGGCCGACAATAATAATGTTCTGGTATCTCTCGTGCCCCGATTGCGTTTCTGATATAAAGCATATAAAACGGCTGGCTGAAAAATATAACGGCAAGTTTACTATATTAACCATAAATGTCGATTCGGCCGAGAAGCGCGATACAGTTTTGAATTTTATTAAAAACCAGGAAATGGAAAATTTCAGGAATTTTTTTGAAAATATAGTGGAAATAGGTATGGAACGTTTTTTTACGACCGCCGACAGATACGGTGTTTTAACTACTCCTTCGTTATTTTTAATAACAAGAGACGGTTACTTGAAATATAAAGCTGAGGGCGAAATTGATTTTGATGATTTCGAATATCAAATGAATAAATTAATTTCTGAGCAGGCGGTTTTAAATAGAAGCAGATAGCCGGATTTATTTCATTAAATCATTATTTGATATTTTATGAAAAATGTGTTAACATAAACGAATAAGTTTTCATTTTTATCTGCAGGTTCGATTTTTGCGAAAAGCCTTTTTAATATTGGTGTATAGGGAGAAATGAATTGAAAATACATACCGAGAAATTTACTATAAAAACCCATAATCCTCTTGAAGGGCATAATATTAATTTTCAGTTGAACTCTATTTTAGAGAAAAGCGCAATTGCGGACGGCTATTGCATGATTTTTCTGCCGCATACGACAGCGGGCTTATATATAAATGATTTTGAGGAAAACCTTAAAGAAGATTTTGAAATAATGCTTCAAAAACTCATTCCTTACCATTCGAGTTATGTCCACAATATGATAGATAATAATGCGGAGGCGCATTTGAAGTCTATTTTTATAGGAAACTCGGTGACCTTGCCTGTCACTAATTTTAAATTTGATTTAAAGGAAGGCCAGGTAGTTTATTTTGCCGAATTTGACGGCCCGAAGGAACGTACTATAATTGTAAAAATAATGGGAATATAATATATACATTATATTCTGAAATTTGTTCTTTACCCGGATTGTGAATTTATGTTCATGAATCAGGGTAATTTTTATAAAAAGCACTGTAAGGAATGATAAATGGCGGTTGTTGGAATTCCGGGTTCGCTTTTATATTACAGGTTTTTTCCGCTCTGGGAGGCTTTCTTCGGCGGGCTTGGAGTAAATATAAAAACGTCGAAACCCTCTTCTAATATAACTTTATTAAATGGAGCGAATTACGCCCACAGCGATTCGTGCCTGCCGATAAAACTCGGATTTGGCCATGTCGCCGAGCTCATGGGCGATGCGGATTATATTTTTTTGCCGCGCTTTTTCAGGCTCGAGGAGAAAAGTTTTGTCTGCCCTAAAATGATAGGTTTTACTGATATGATAAAATCAGTTTTGTGTTCAGCAGATTCCGGTCAAGGAGTGAATTGCCAAGCGAATCCAGCTTGTACGGGCGTTTCTAAAAAAAAAATCGCCGGCGTTAAAAATACTGAATTTATAGAACCGTTATTTGATATTCATAATTATTCAAATCAAAAAGTTTTTAAGAAAATAGGATCGTTTTTTTCATGGAATCCGTTCAAAATAAGAAGGGCTTATTTTGACAGCGTAAGGCATTATAACAATGTTTGTAATGAACGCGAAAATATATTTTTGAAAAAATTAAATTTAAACCGCGGTCTTAAAATCGGAGTTATTGGCCATCCTTATAACATATATGACGAATTTATAAGCATGGGAATTTTAAAGGAACTCTCAAAGCTTGACGTCTTGCCAGTCACTTTTGAGGATGCGCCAGGAATTGGCTTTGAGTGTGACTTTTCTAAATTTCCGTCGAATTTGTTCTGGTCGTTCGGCCGCGAAATTTATAAGACAGCGCAGTATTTTATGAACGGCGAGGATTTTAAGGTAGACGGCATTATATATGTAGCGCCGTTCGGGTGCGGTCTGGATTCTATAATGACTACGATCGTTCAGGGCGCGGCAAAAGATGCCGGCGTTCCATTTTTATCGCTCGTTGTTGATGAGCATACCGCTAAAGCCGGTATCGTTACGAGATTGGAAGCTTTTATAGACATGATTGCATATAAAAAGTAATTGACTGCATTTAAACTTATTATTGAAAGCTGCGGCGTGAAATAAAGAATTTGTCTTTATTATTTCTGGTAATATATAATAAATAGTCATAAAAAATTATAAAGATTAAATATTGAAAACCCAGTATTTAAAATCGAGGTAATTTAGTATATAATTATCGAGGAATGAATTGAGTCAGTTTAAATAAAATGATATGGTAAAAAAAGGCTGTTCGCAAAAATGATTTTGGAACAGCCTTTTTTATTATAAGAAAATATAAGATGTTTTGATTATGATTTAATCCCAGAAAAGCAGTTCCGAATAAGTAGGAAGAGTCCAATATTCTCCGTCAATTCGAACTTCGAGGAAATCGGAAAGACTGCGCGCATCAAGCATTAACGGAACCAATTTTTTGGTTATGAAAAAAGCTTTTTTAACGTCGTCATCTTCCGAATGTGCTTCTTCGCGTAATTTGCGCATTTTTTCAACCGTTTTTTGAAGCTGTGAAATAGTCGAGGAAAGTTCGGTAAAAAACTCTACCTGCGGCGCTAAAATGGAATCGGTTTTGACCGTTTTGGAAAAATCAGGATTCAGGGCGTCACGCGCGCCGGCTATTGAATGGGCGATTTCGCTCTGATACTTATATGCCGACGGAAGAACATTCTTTGAAAGCAGTTCTAAAAGCGTATTGAACTCAATTTCGATGGTCTTATTATATTGCTCATAGCAGATATGGTATCTTGATTCGAGTTCCTCTTCGGTAAGTACTTTGGTTTTTAAAAGGCATGAGTTTTCTTTTCCGTCGATCCAGAATTTAAGGGCTTCCGGAGTGTTGCGGGCGATAGGCAGGCCGCGTTTGGAGGCTTCTTTTACCCATTCTTCCGAATAATTATTTCCCTCGAACCTTATTCTTTTAGTTTCTTTTATGGCTTCGCGGATTACATGCAGTACAGCCGAATTAAAGTTCTTTTTTGTTTTCAATGCCTTCTCTATTTCATCAGCCAGCTGTTCGAGCGCTTCGGTGGCGGCGCTGTTCAATACTGCGACCGGAATCGATATTGACGCGGATGAACCTACCGCGCGGAATTCGAACTTGTTTCCGGTGAACGCGAAGGGCGACGTGCGGTTTCTGTCTGTCTGGTCTTTCGAAACTTTTGGTATTTTTGAGATGCCGAGATCGAGTATCGATTTTTCTTGTGAATCACCATTCATTTTTCCAGACTCGATCTGATTCAATATATCTGACAGCATTTCTCCTAAAAATACTGACATGATGGCGGGAGGCGCTTCATTGGCTCCGAGACGGTGGTCGTTGCCTGCCGATGTTATCGCGGCGCGCAGAAGTCCGCCGTGTTTATTTACTGCCATTAAAGAGGCGACCAGAAATACTAAAAATTGAAGATTTTGAGAGGGCGTTTCGCCGGGCTCCAAGAGATTAAAGCCTTCAGAGTCTATAAGAGACCAGTTGCAATGTTTGCCTGAGCCGTTGACATATGCGAAAGGTTTTTCCGCCAGCAGCACGAGAAAGTTATGTTTTTTGGCCATGCGGCGCATAGTCTCCATAAGTATCTGGTTGTGGTCGGCTGCGATATTAGCCTCTTCGAATATCGGCGCAATTTCGTATTGATGCGGCGCGACTTCATTATGGCGAGTTTTACACGGAACGCCAAGCTGGAAGAGCTCATGCTCGAGGTCCTGCATGAAATTTAAAACGCGGTCTTTTATCGAACCGAAATAATGGTCTTCCATTTCCTGGCCTTTGACAGGCCGCGCTCCAAGAAGTGTCCTGCCGCATATTTTAAGATCAAGCCGTTCGTTTGCAAAGTCCTGGTCTACAAGAAAATATTCCTGCTCGGCGCCTACGGACGGAATTACCCTGGTCGCTTTCGTATTTCCGAATAATTTTAAAATACGTACCGCCGCTTTTGAAACGGCGTCCATGGACCTTAAAAGCGGCGTTTTCATATCTAAAACATTGCCGTGATATGAAATAAAAACAGACGGAATACATAATACAGTACTATTTTCACGGGCGACTATAAATGCCGGCGACGTAGGGTCCCAGGCGGTATAACCGCGCGCCTCGAATGTGGTTCTCATTCCGCCCGACGGAAAGGAAGAAGCGTCCGGTTCGCTCTGAATGAGCTGGCTGCCGGAAAACCTTTCGATGACTTCGGTATGCGAAGCCGGAGCGAATTGTATGAACGCGTCATGCTTTTCAGCTGTCGTGCCGGTCATTGGCTGGAACCAGTGAGTGTAATGAGTGGCGCCTTTATCTAAGGCCCATTCTTTCATGGCGTGAGCTACCGCGTCGGCAAGCTCTCCATCCATTTTCCCGCCTTTTTCGATGATCTCGACCATTCTGTTGAAAATAGTGCGCGGCAATTTTTCACGCATTACATCGATATTGAAAGTTAAACACCCGAATATTTCAGAAATTTTCCTTGAACTGCTGCATTCCACAATACATGACCTCCGTAATTTAATTTTCCTACCGCCTGTTTTTTTATGTTTTATTTATTTTTATTATTACAATTTAACTTGAAAAATCATTTTATAACGAATCAACTAAATTTTAATAAATATTAAGCATTTTCAATGTTACTAAATTATATAATAAAAGAAAATCGTTTTATTTATGAATTAATATTCATGAAATGCCGGGGATTAAACGATATCGCCGTTTTCATTGAATGTTATATAATATTGTTCATTGTAGTATATATTTTTTAACCTGCCGTTTTCATGATAAATCAGGGAAATGCCGGCGCTGTGTTTGGTGATATTGGTTATTTCGTTTTCACCTAAAATTATATTTATGCGGTAACTAATGCCGTCATTCTTAAAACCGAACGAAACATCCTCGTCGTCGAATAAATCGTATATTCCGGTTTCTATAAATACATTGCCGCTGCCGTGATATTTTTTATAAATGCCGTCGATTAAACCGTTTGAATATTCGATTTCTTCGGTTAATTTACCTGCTTCATCGTATCTTTTGACAATGCCGCTTATTTTTTCGCCGTTATATGGGATTTCGGCGGCAAGATATGTTTGCGAGATTTTGAAAAAATTAGCTATGCCGCTTATCATACCGCTTTTTAAACAAAATCTTTCTTCCGCTGTTTTGATTCCTTTGCTAAAATATTCTTTACGGTAGATGAATCCATTTTCATGATCGCGATGTTCAATGATTTCGCGCTCAGGAATTTTAAATTTATAGTCAAAATTTTCGCTGATTAATGTGCCGTGATTATAATAACATTCTTTTATTAATTTGCCGTTACGATAATATTTTTCACGTAATGTTTCATTTTCGTAATATTCTTCCTTGCATAAACTTTCGTTATTATAATCTTCCCTTTTGACTAATATTCCGTTGTTATAATATTCTTTATAAGCCAGAGTGCCGTTTTCATTATAATTTTTGCATTCTCCGTGTTGGAGCCCTTTGGAATAATTCGTCTCATAGTCTATAAGATCGCTTCCGCTGCGGTAACATATATATTTTCCATCCAGCAGGTCGTCTTTATAATTTGAAATTCCGCTTATTATAACGTTTTTCTTTCTTTTTTTATATTGTTCATATTCTTTTATGCTCAATTGGCACGGCTCTCCTGAAATTTTATAATACGTGCCGTTCAGAAAATTAGGATAATCCATGTTTTTATTGTACGAATAATAATAAAAAAACCTGGAAGCGTTTTTAAAATTTTTAATTTCAGAAAAATATTTGAACGCCTGTATTTTATTGCAGTTTAATAAATTCGCGATTACGAGGTAGTAAAATATCTCGTCGGATGTTCCGCCTTTTTTCAAAACGGTTTCAAGTTTCAAAATGATACGCGGCATATCGCAAATTGATTTTTGGGTTAGTAAACGATTGAATTCTATTATCGTTTCGAAAAAAAGCGCAGGATAATAATCGGGGTTTATTTTTAAGGCGTTTTTTATGTCGTCAGGTATTGAATTTTCGGCTGGAACCACGAATTTTTTCATGAAAAGGAGGCCGCGCGCCGTTAAAAGTGCCTCATTTTCGGGAAGACGCGCAAGGGCATCGCTGAGATATTTATATGCTGTGCTGAAGTGGCCGGCTGAATATTCGGCTTGTGCGGCATTATATAAGGTTATTATATCTTCAGGCAGATTATGGATTGGAATTATATAGTTCAATATTTCCCTCGTTTAAATAAGCTGTTTATAATGAACGAATAGTCATTTTTATTTTTTTATAGCACATGTCCGCGAAGCATGAATACAGTTTATTATATGTTAATTTACGAACTTATTATAACAAAATCATTAATTCGTGTCAATTACTTAAATGCCAACTTAAATATCGTTTAGTCAATACTTATAAAACGGTTCATATAAAAAACTTTATGAAAAATTGCGGATAATGAGGTTTAATCTATAAATTGTCCAGACAATCGAATGGATATAAGAACTTAAGGCATTAATTTTTATAAAAAAAATATAGACAAAAAGATGACAAGTCGGGTATAATTAAAATTATGAGTTAAAATAACTTATAAGGATGGTTATTTTATGTTCTTTATAAAAAATGAATTTACGAAAAAATTATTTTCGATAATAAGAATGCTATTTCTTATTTTTCTTATTATTACCTCTTATTCTCCGCTTCTGGCGCAAGATACCGATTCTTCAGGACTTAATAAGCCTGACGGCGGCATAGGTGGCCAAAATAAAGACGGCGGCCCTCAATTCCCGCCCGTTAACACACCTACCATGCATCCATCAGCCCCGCCCGGGCAATTTAACGTTCATGAACATAGAAATAAATTAAACAGCGAAGTTAATGATGCCATAAAAAAATGGAATGAAGGCGGCCGTCAAGGCGGGCCGGAAGCTATTAATGAACAAATAGAGGGCATTAAAAAGAAATATTCCGACCCTGCCAAAACGCGTTCACAGGAATTGAAAAATATCGGAAGCGATCTGGCCGACGTTTCGGGCAGCGATCCTAAAATTACAAGCGATTATGACGGTACCTTAAAAAATAAGTCCGATATGGAAAAAATAATAAAAAATGCCCAGAGCAAGGGTTACCATATCGAAAAAGGAAAGTACCGTGTCAATATTCCGGAGCTCGATGCTACATTCTGGGTGCCGCCGCCTGAAAAAGGCACTCCCGAATATGGCGATTACGTAAAGGAACTTGCTAAAGACCCTGACGCGTTTCCTACCGAAGGCGGAAAGCACTCCGCGAGCGGTGGTAAGGCTGGCGTTCCCGATCCGGAAGGAGCAGTGCTGGCTAATAAGCATAAAGCAGCTGCCGCCGCGAATAAGCCTAATATGACACCGGAGGATTTTCATACTGTAGGCAAGAGCCTTGATAAAGCAATTAATGAAGCTAAAGGCTGTGACAAGACTTTCAAAACCGATCCTAAAACCAGCCGTCAGGCCGAAAGATTAAGAAATGGCGAGCACCCTGACGTTGTTTTTAGAAATGACGCCGAAAAAAAAGAATTCCTTGAAAAAACAAAAGATATAATGTCTGATGCTGAAAAGACCGCTGCCAAAAAAAGCAAAGAAACGATGCAGGATAATCAGAAAAAATTAAATCAGCTCGAGAAGGAATATAAAAATACCGGCGATCCCAAAACAAAGGAAAAACTTGACAACTTAAAAAAAGATATGGATGCGGTAAGAAAATCCAATGAAGCTTGCCGTGACGGAATAAAGGTCAATGAAAAAAAAGGCGAAAATAATAAGCTTAACAATGAAAAAAAAGACCTCGAGAGCAAGAACAAAGATATTAAGGAAAAACAGGACATAAATAAGGAACAGCAGAAAAAGGCGAATCAGGAAGAAAAAAATATAACCAAGGAACAAAAGAAACTAAGCGATGAGAACAAAAAAATTCAGAAAGAACGTGATAATTTAAAAAATGAAAAAACAAAAGCCGGCAATGACCCTGAAAAGCAAAAGCAAATAGATAAACGCGATCAGGAATTAAAAAACAAGCAAAAAGACATAAATCAAAAGCAGCAGGAATTGAACAATAAAAAATCGGATGTCAAGAAAACGCAGGATAAGCTGAAAGAAACAGGAGATCAATTAAAGGGCGAACAGAAAAAGATAAAAAATCAACAAAACGAAGTTCAGAAAAAGATAAAAAATAACAATAAGGAAATAACAAAAATTACAGGCGAGCCTCCGGTTGAACCAGGTGGTCCCGGAAAATCCGGCGCGCAGGGCGAAAAACCCGGTATAAGCAAACAATCGCCCGGCTCTAAAACTACTGAAGGTATAATAAACGAAGGCAAACCTAAAAATGTTATCGAAAAGATATTAATAAAAAACCCTAATATAACTAAAATATTGTCAGGCACCGGAGTCGGCCTTGGAACTCTTCAAATAGGTAGCGTATATATAGGCGCCGCGAAAGAGGAAATTGAAAAAGCTATCAAGGAAGGCCGCGAACCCGATCTGACTAAAGTTTTAATAAAAGGCACCATTGATAATGCAATAGGAATCGGACCATTTATAATTGTCGCTCAGATACCTGTCGCCGGGCCTTTTATCGCAGGCGGCGCCATGATCATACTGGCCGGGCATGAAATATATAAAAACGGCCTTGTTGACGGCCTTGGAAACCTTACCGGAATAAAGGCCATAGCTGATTACCTGAATATGGACGTCGACCATCTTATAATGATTAAAGAACAAATGGACCATCTTCATAATCTGGCCGAAAAAACCGCCAAACGCCAGCTCGAAGAATTGAGCAAGCTCAAGGCGAAACTGAAATACGATCCGAATAACAAAAAGAAACAGGAAGAATATATAAATTTGCTCAAAAATATGATCAAATGCAAGAACATGCTTAGTAAAACCGGCGGCGGTTATAAGGGAATTTATGAAGAATTACTGGAAGACGCGCTGAAAAAAGAGGGAATTAACTTTGAGGATATAAAGCACGGCGATCCGACATTCATTCAAACTGATCGTGAGGATGAAAGCGGCGATTAGTAAAAAATAAAAAAGAGGTTGAAATGAATATGAATCGAAAAGCGGGATATAAGATTATATTAATTATGGTTCTATGGCTGGTTTTAAATTTTTCAGCCTGTCCGGAAGCGCTGGCCGCCGATTTTAACGAGAAAATACCGGCTTCATTTGATGAATTTTCTAAAAATTATAAAAATGTTTCCAAGGAAATCGAGCTTGTGAATCAAATTAAATCAATAACGCCGGCTTCAGCGGCGGAACTTGATTCATATCTTAAATACACTTTGATGGATGATAATGAATTTAGGGCTTTGATAAGGTTTATTTCAAAGTCGGCTAACGAAACCGCTTGTAACTCTTTATTCAATATCTTGAAAGAGCTGGATTACGATTATTGGCGTAAACATGAAATAATATCGCAATTTTCCGTAATGATGTCTGATAAAAATTTTGCCGGGTTGAAATTTATAAAGGAATTTTTGCGTGAATTTTTGAAAAGCCAGGAATGCAAGGATTCAATACCATTGTTTATTAACACGCTCGGCGCGCTTTCTAATGACGCAAGCGAAGACGGGATAAATTATTTCGTGGAAGAATTCCAGAAACTGCCTAATTCTTATTTCAAGGCTAATTTTCTAAATAATCTTGGCCATATGGGTCAAAAAGGCTTTGAAACGTTAAAGAAAGAATATGAAAAAGCCAGCGCTGCAAACGATATAGAATATATGCAAAAAATTGTGTCTGCTGTTGCCATTACCGGCGCTGATAATGCTTATCCTTTTCTCGAAGGCGAATTGAAAAAATTCGACATTAATAAGTCGGGCAGCTATTATTTTAATTCGCTCGAAAATGCGGCCGCAAGATTGGCGCGGCCTGAATATTTGCCTGCTATAAGGCAATATTTGACGTCAAAGGACTTTAAAAAAATTTCCAGAGGCGTATCGCTTTTAACTAATTATAAGGAATTTTATTCTGAAATTGCCGACGCTTATTCTAAAATAAGCGGCGATAATCAGCATAAAAAAATATTTTTAAGAATAATACTTCAGGCAGTTTCCAGCTTTTACTATAAAGCTCACGAAGATAAACAGTTATCGGTGGCGCAGCTTTTCAATATCGTCAGAGACGGCCTGGTTTCAGACGCCGATCCGTTAATTCAAAAACTCGCTTTTAAATGTTTTCTGGCTGTAACAGGTAATGCGGAATTTCGAGCTAAGGCAATAGAATTAGCGGCAGCCGGAGATTTCCTCGCGTCTGCAGCTCTTTTTATCAACGGCGATAGCACTTATTTTTATGCTTTAACCAAGAAAAGCGATTTTTTGAAAAATTCTGCTTTCTATTCTGGCATTATAAAAGATAATATCGATTCTCTTAAAATTGACGAAAAAGTTTTTAAGGACGATCCTGCATTGTTAAAGGCGCTGCTGGGATTTGCCGCGGCTCAGCGCGGTTATGCAAGCTCGAATGTACTTTCCGCCGTGTTAAAAAATAAAGATGTCGCTGCAATTAAAACAGCTATTGAATATTCTAAAAATTGTTCTCCTGAATTTATAAATTACCTTAAAAGTTTTTTGAAAAATGACGAACAATGGCTGATATCGGTGAATGACAAAGAAGTGATAACTTTTTCGGGTTATTACAGCGATTATAAGTATGAAATATTTCAAAGGTACCAGAAGAAGTTTTCAGACTCTAAAAATGATTTAAAGACTTATCTTAATAAAATAAATTACTATGACCGCGACGAGCAGGAATTTGCCTCTAAAAAAATTGCGGAGCTCTTGAAATCTTCGTTTGATATCGCTAAAAATATAATCGCAGATGAAAATTCACCCTTTAAAATGAGGCTTTTTTTAATTGAAGCTGTTATTAAAAATTATGACGCTCTTAAAGAATTTATTAAACCGGAAATGTTCATCGAAATAGCGGAGCGTGACGATGATGACGCGGAAATAACTTTCGGCGCGTTTACGGTGTTGATAAAAATTAATCCGGTTGAAACGTATCCTAAAATAATTTCACTGCTTAAAAGATCGCTTTCGGAATCAAGGCGTACTTTGATATTTTTAAAATTGCTTGATAACTATAAAAATTATGAAAATTCTAAATATCTTATAAATGAATATGTGATGAAGTATTTAAAGACATCGCTTGCAAAGGAAAATGATGTTTCGGAAGAAACTGATTCCGAAGCGGGTAATATTATGAAAAATTCAACTAAAACCGCTGGAAGCGATGAAGTGGTATTGACTAATGATGAATTGAAAATGCTTTCGGAAGAGGCTTGTTATATACTCGGCAATATCGGCGAATCTGCGGAAATAGCGGCAAGCGAAACGATAAAAGAATTTCCGGAATCAGTGAATTTATTGAGTCGTGTGGCCGGCCAGAAAGCCGGAAAAGAGTCATTCGCTTTTTATCTTGATTCGCTTGTAAAAGAGGATAAATATATCGATAAAGCCGTAAATTACCTGTCGAATTATAATAATGTCAGGTATAAAGATTATTTGATCGATAAATACAGGCATCTAAAAACTGGCGATACGAGGGCTGAATTTGTTATAGCCTGGCTTTTAGACCTTATCGATATTCCAGGCCCGATGTCAAATTTCATATCTAACAATAAGCCTGAAAAAATTCCGCAGGCGCTATTAAATCAAATTTTGAATACGTATTCATATTCGTCCGGTTTTATAAAAAATAAAAAAATATCTGGAAAGCCTTATGTAAATTACATTAAGGATAACTTAAAAAATTTGAATTCAAATGCTCTCGGATACGTCGCCGGCTACTACAAAAATTTTAATAATGTAAATGCGGATATTTCCTACTTTTTTGAAAATTGTTTCCTTTCGTCCGGAACTGAAAGTTTTATAAACGAATATGCGGGATATTTTCCGCTGCCGCTTTCAAGGATCATAAAAAAAACCGGCGAATACAATACCGAAAAACCTGAATTTAAAAATTCATATTATTATTTTTATGACGCTTTAAAAATTGCGGCGGCTTCGCTTTCAACGCAGAGCTCTGAAAAGAAAAAGGAATTCATCGAAAACATTTCGCCGTTTTTAAAGAAATGCGTCAGCTATAATTCGTCATATTTCAAAATATATAAAAGCATGAGCGTCAGCGAACTTGAGTTCATTAACGACTCGGTAATCAAGTCGCCGGAATGGTTCGATGATTATGTCGAATCTTGCTCGAATTTCAATTATGACGAAAAAACTATCAAAACGATACTTGAAATATTGAATTCAGATAAAACTAAAAGTGAAGTTATTATTAAAATAATTTCACTTTTAAACAGGAATTACCAGCCGGAATTGAAAAAGGCAGTATTTGAAAAACTGAAATCCGTATTCGCGGCTAAAGACGATAAGAAAAAAAGCGAAAAATATGACTATGTTTTTTCTTCGGTGCTTGAAATAAGCGAAGAAAAAGATTATGAAGAGTTAAGTAAAATCGCGGAATCTCTTTATGCCGGAAAAAATATTGACCTTAGTTCTTATATCCAGGCTTTAAATGATACCGGCCGCGGGTTTAGCATATCGCCTTCTTTTGACTCAATGAGCATTACCGAAAAATTCAATTATGTGAACGCGGTTTTGAATATGAATGCGTGTCCTATAAAAAATATTTCCGAAGATCTTATATATTACAGCGGCGATTATGATTTTATAAATGCCGCTCTGGTCAAGCCGGATATCAAAAAAATCAGGGCAATTCTTGAAACGGCGCTTAAATCGAAAAATGATTATTATTATTCGGGCGATATGATAAAATCTCTTATGTACCTCGCGTTAAAAAATGCCGATGTTAATGAAAAATTGGAGATAATAAGCGGATTTATCGACTCTGAGTCGAGTTATTTTAAAAATTACTTGATCGATTACTTTAATATATACGATGACAGGGAATTGGCTAAAAAAATCGCGGAAAAATATGCCGCCGACCTGAAAAAAATATCGGGGAACAGCGATCTTTTAAGGCTCGTCGTATCTAACCTGAGCGCCGGGTCGCTGAAAAAAGTTATTGAAGAAAATGAAAAAAATAGTGACGCCTATTATATTAACGAGAATTTTTTCGAAGCTTATGCCGCGAGCGATGATGCCGGAAAAATCGAATTTTTGACTAAATTAACGGGCTCTAAAAATTATGGCTATAAATCATATTCCATAAAAATGTTAAGGCGTCTTGGTTTAAAAGGATTCGAAGCGCTGAAAACTCTTTTTGAAAAAACGGCTGCTGATGATAAAAATTATTATGACGCGCGAAATTTTATAGAAAGCATAAGTGAAATCGATATCAACGAAGTGCCGGCATATCTGCTTGAAATAATAAAATCCGATAAAAAAAATTATGACAATTTCAGGGAAACTGCCATACATGAATTAGGAAAAACATCATCGGCTGAAGGACTTGAATGGATGTTTGCGAATGTCGAAAAGCATAAAAGCACTAACGCTATTTTTAATGCACTCGGAAATTTTTGTGAAAAATCGATATTCAGCTTTATAGAAAAGGAAAAAACAGCCGAAGGAAAATTAAAAATAATAGTGGCCTCCATATTATTCAGAAATGGCGTCAGGAAACCTTTTTTAAATGCTCTTGCCGGTATTACATCTGAATTTACAGGCATAAAACCTGATTATTTGCCCGGCGTCGATTATTATTTTTTCGAGTCACGCCGTGACAGCGGTACAATATCAAGAAAAATTCTAAAAAAATCGATTAGTTCTATAAGCGCTGAGCTCGCCAAAACCGATTTTTCGAAAACTGCTGATGACGATTATGAAAAGATAAGCGTATATTCATATTTGATAAGCTTTTTGGCATTATCTGAAAATCCGGGGGATATCGATCTGCTGATTAATTTATTGTCGGCGAAATCCAATAGAATATGCGATTCAGCGAAATACGCGCTTATAAAATTGAAAGGTCAGGCTGTATCCAAAGTGCTTTCGGCAGCCGATAATCCGGATAATACCCCGGCCGCTCAGCGCGCGATAATTTATATACTATCTGAACTGCGTTCCAAAGACGCCGTGCCTGTGTTTTTAAAAGCTTTGAAATCGAAAGACCGCGAAGTATCCGGCGAAGCATGCCGCGCTATCGGCCGCATGAAAATCGTGAAAGCAATTCCGGCTTTGATCGAGATGCTCGATTCCAGGGATAATTTGTACTATGTGATAAACGCACTTTCGGAAATGATCGATGATTCATTCGATGCGGTTTGCGGCGCGCTTATGGTTGAAGGTAAAGAAAAAGCGGCATATCAAATTTTAGCCAACTCTGTCAGAAAAAATAATATAGATAAAATTACTAAAAAATTTGAGGAAGTTTATAAAGTTAACGGAAAAGCTGGGCTATTGCTGGCAGCAATACTTGCGAACAACGGTTCTTTAGCAGAATTGACGAAGCTTTTGGAATTTGATCAGGACGCGCTTTTATACTTTAACCGTGACATATATATTAATGATGAAATATTTCAAAAAATAGGGAAACCGGTTTTAATGCCCGCCGTTAATTTATTGCTGAAATCCGCCGTAAATGAAGATAAATACCGAGCACTTTCCATAATAACGGCTCTTAATGATCCGGAAGCGGCGCCATATCTTGCCGCTTACATGAAACAATGCAAGGATTATTACCTTAAAAACCGCATTCTTGAGATTTTAGCCAAAATATCAAAAGATAAGCTTAGTGTTTTTTTCAGTGCGCTGTTAAACGAGACTAACTATAATATTAAGATGCAGGCGGCGACAGGGATCGAGAGTCTGGCACAGACTAGTCCTGAAACGGTCGGCCCTGAAATCTTTAAGCTTTTATCACAGGAGAAGGATCAGGACTTTCTTGCGATTTATATAAGGATACTCGGCAACATAAAATATAAGGAAGCCTCGGGAGAATTCATAAAAAATCTTAAAAACTCGAGTTCTAACACCGTTCTTGAGGCCGTGGCTGATGCGTTATTTAAATTGAACCAGCTCGATGTTATACGCGACAGCGTCAAAAATGTTCTTGTCGAAAGCAAGAACGAGTATAATTCAGCTTATGCGGCTAGAATACTTAAGTATTATGAGGATTCAAAATCAGTCGAGATTTTAAATAATGAATTGCTTAAATCTATGGCCGCAAATCATGTATTTAAAAAAATCGAAATCATAAAAGCGCTTTCGGCTATCGCGGACCAGTCATCTTTAAAACCGCTTTCTAAATGTACATCTGACGGTAATAATGATGTCAGGGAAATTTCGAAAATCGCAATTCAGAAAATATCTCCGGCCGGCGCCGAAAGATATATAGCGCCTGATCCGCCTGGAGGCTTTGCAGTTTTGCCCGCTGATAAGGCATGTAATTTAAGCTGGAATCCTCCATCGAATAAGCCGGCAAGTCATTATATCCTTTATAAAAATGGCAAAAAAATGGAAGATGTTAAAATTACAGGAAATACGTATGAAGATAAAGGCTTGAAAAACGGTGAAAAACAATCATACGCCGTATGCGCATGTGATAATTACGGCAATGTAAGCGCATTTTCGCATCACGCCGAGGCGGTGCCGTCGAGACCGCCGGGGCCCGTCGAGAATTTAAGTTTTATTTCGAATGAGACATATATTAAGTTAAGCTGGAGTTATTCGGCGCCTCAGAAAGAAGAAGGACTGTTAAAAGAATTCGCGATATATCGTAACGGCAGAAAGATCGCCTCGCTTGGTCCTGATGCTGTTGAATATATCGATTATGCTTTATCGGCAGGTAAAATGTATTCTTATAAAGTTGTCGGCATAAGCGCGCTTGGCGTTCCCGGCGAACCGGCTACAGTTTCCGGAACTTGTGAGTTTTAATGGAAGGATGATTGATTATGGTATTAAAAATATATGGCTTAACCCGTACCGAAAATAAAATCAGAACAAATGTTCATTCCGCGAACGTCCGCCGCCGGGCCTTCCTTGAAAATATATTTTTCTGCGTGATAAAGGCATTTTTTACGTTTTTAATTTTATTTACGTTTCTTTTAAATTATTCCGGTATTTCACAGGCTGCGGAATTATCAATCGAAGAATTTTTCCAGCTGTCTGAAATTGAAAGCGGAATAAAGAAGGAACTCACTTCGGAAACGCTTCTTGAACGTTCAAAAAGTGATTCGCCGGCATGTTTTATCGATGACGAACTGCCCGAAAATTCAAAAGAAATATTACCGTTTAAGTTTTCTGATTCACATCCGTTTTCAGGATCCAAAAACATTGTCCTCGATGCGCCGGGAAAACAGACGGCATATTTTACGAATAAAAATTCGCAGTATGCCGTAGGCGCTGACGAAAATATAGTTTTTTATGTTCTTATTCCGGCCGGCAAGGCGCCCGAGGCTTTCGCTGCGGCTTTTTACGATGAATCCGGAGTGTGCGAACACAGGGTTTATTTCGGCGCGAATGTTTTTAACTTTGACGGCGAGGAAGGCAGCTTTTCGAATTATAACGCCGGTTCTGTGCCGTCCATATATAATATCTGGCACAGAATTTCAATTCCGGCCTCGTCCCTTAATATGGGCGGCCGTAAACTATGCGGCATAGTTCTTTTTAAAAGCGGCGGAGAGATACATTTTGATAAGTTTACAAAATCGGCGGCCATTAATGATTCTCAAAAATCAGCTGCAGAGCCCGTTGAAAATATATTGACCGTTTATAAAAATTCATTTTTGAAACTTGGAATTAAAACATCGCCAGAAGCTGCTCCTGGATCGCCTGTTACAATCGATGTCGCTTATGAAAATGGCGATACTTACACCAAAGAAACTACTACCGAAGTTGACGGCGTTATTATGTTCGACCTGACCGATAACGCTGGCGTAGTTTTGCCTTCAGGCAATGCGGACATAACCGTTCAATATGACGATAAAAACGGCGTTTCTCAAAGCGCATCCGCGAGTTATGACATACTTCAGCTTATCGCTAATATCCAGGTTCCCTGGAACGATTCTATCGTAAATTTTACGATGCCTGTTTTCGGCGATGCGCTTGGTTATAACTTTTCCCACTACAGGGTGACAATGGAAAATATTACAAATCCTCTTGAATCGCCTGAAGTAATACTTGAATCGAAGGAACCGAAATTTCTCACCAACCACAGGCTTTCTTTTTCCGGCAAGGCTACTGTCCATGGCAATTTATGCTCTATAGACGTCGGATCTAATTTTAAATATATGCGCGAAGTGCCTGATTATATACAGCCGATTATAAAGCAGACAAAATACAATGGCAAATATCGTATTAAACTAGAGGTATTCGACATCGACGGCAATGTCAGAACCGACTGCCGCGATGTTATTATAGGCCGTTTTCTTTCTAATCCCGTGGCGAAGTTTGCCGAATCCGACGATTGCCGCGCCGCTTTATTTGTGCCGGCATACGCCATTACAGAGGGTTTCACACTCTGTTCGCTTCTTAATTCCGATAAGCTTTTGCCGGCTGATTCTGAAGTGTTAAATAATCCGGGATATAAATTGATATCTTCGGTATACCGCGCACGGCCGCGCGCTTTGCGTTTTGACCGTCCCGCTGTTTTGAAATTCACCGGATTTGAACAAAAATTAGACGCTAAAAAACATTCGATTTTTAAATATGATTCATGGCGTGGTTATGTTATGCTGCCTTCGCGAGTTGACGACAGTAACGAAATAACAGCTCAAATCGCAGGATTTAACGAAAAAGGAAAGACTTATTTCGCCGTATTTGAAGGCGATATCGAGGCATTAAAAAAAGTGCCGGAAAAAATTGAGGAAGTAAAACTTCCTGTGCCTGAACAGCCGGCAATTGAAGTTAATTCCGAAACTCATCCTTTCTTTTTGCAATGCGATTTTGAAAACGGCAATTACAGCCTTGCGCCGCGTTCAATAAATAAAAATTGCGAGCTGAAAGTCGAAAGGGACAAAATTTCAGGCAGGCGTTATCTTAAGGTTATCAATAAAAAGCAGCCTTCGGATAATGCGGTGTTTATAACTACAAAAAAATATGATGCGCGTGAGTTTCCGGTACTTTCATTTGAATATAAATGTCCTGAAACATTTGAAACAAATATATTAATAAATGCAGGCGGCTATTATTTTGAAATGCCGCTTACGAAAAATGTCGTTTCAGGTGAAATTTCCCGGCATAAAACCCTTAATTGCCCTCGTATGATACGCGACGGTGCATGGCATTCCTATTCGGTAAATTTATATGAAATGATCAGGAATGTAATGCCTTCTTTTAAAAGTGACGAGCCTATTTTAATAGATGAGATATTTTTTGGAAATTATAACCGTGCCGGATATTGCGAAATATCTGACGGCGATAATGAACCTGGAGCTTTTATGTGCATTGATAATATCGCTGTCACTACCGGCGGCTCGGCGGATAAAAATATTAAATTCACATGGAAATCAAATGATAAAAACATAACGCAGTATATTTATTCAGTGGATAATCAGCCGCTGTCGACGCCTAAAACTGCGCCTAAATCGGATACTTTTGTTGAATTTAAGGCTGATGTAAAATCATCCGATTCAGCTCAGAATGATGAATGGTATTTGCACATCGCCGGCGTATATGCTGATGGAAAGACTCAGACTAACTTTTCTCATTACAAGGTAAAAGTGGATAATACTCCGCCTAAAGTTACGGAAACTTCCCCGAAAGACGGTGAAAAAACTTCGAGCGCCGTGATAACCGCTAAAATCGATGATGGCGACGGGTCAGGTGTTTGCGCCGGGTCGCTAGAATGCGAGGTTGACGGGCTTAAATATAAGCTGGGCGACGGCGCGCTTACCTACGATTCAAGCACGAAAACTATGAAACTCGAATTTTTTAAGGCTAAACCGGTGCCGCCAGGCTTTATAGACGGTCAGAGCGTGCGCGTGAAAATACTAAACATTAAGGATAATGCAAATAACTCGACTGATAAGCCTTATGAGTTTTCTTTTATTATTGACTATTCGTCGATGACGGCCGGTAAAGATTTTCTGCTGACTCAGTCTGGCGGAACTTATCCCGCGTGGACGCCGGATTCGAGAAATATAATATTTGTTTCCAATAAAGCCGGCAAATCGCAGCTTTATTCCATATCGCCCATTGAACGTAAAGCTTCTCATATTTCCAAGGACACTGCCGCGGATTATATTACGCCGGCAGTTCTTGCCGACGGCAGAATTATTGCCTCAAAACGCCGATCTGGAGAAAATTATAACCTTGTCATTATGTCAGGCGACGGTTCCGGTGAAAAAGCGTTGACCGACTATAAGGGGTTTGATTCAATTTCCCCGGCATGTTCGCGTGACGGTAAAAAAATAGTATTCAGCCGTAATAACGATATTTATATGATCACTCCTGACGGCGGTGAGGCTGAAAAAGTCATTGCCGATGTCAATGCTATTCTTTTAGAACCGGCATTTTCTTATGACGGCAAAAAGATAATTTACCGCCAGAATTTATATTCCAATACTATCTGGTTGTGTTCTTTGAACGGCGATAATAATACTCCGATAACCGTAGACGGCAATGAATTCGAACCGTCATATTCGGCAGACGGTTCGAAAATTTTATTTACTCAGAAAACAGATGTAATTTCGGCCGTTTTCAGCGCCAACTCTGACGGCTCTGAAATAACGCAGCTTTTAAAAAGCGATATCTGCCAGATGCGAAATGCTAAAATGAGCCCTGACGGCAAAATGATAGCATATGAATCGACACGCACTGGAATTTGGAATATTTCCATTTTTCAGCTTGTCTATATGCCGCCCGTTGAAAATGAGGTAATTAAAGCTGATGAAATCTTAAAAAAAACACAGGGTGCTCAAAATCAGCTCGAAATCAAAATGGATATAAAACCCGAATCCAAACCTGACATTAAGGGTATGACCGCAGTTAAGCTTAATTATGAAACAAGTGACGATTCTACATTAGTTACGGCATATATTTATAATAGCGATAATAAGGTTATAAAAAAACTTGCGCTTGATCAGAAGCATCTTCAAGGTAAACATTACTTTTTGTGGGATGGTACGGATGAAACATCCAAACCTGTCGATAAAAATGTTCCTTATATTATAAAATATGAATTTAAGACTGCGGGATCGGCCAAACCGGCTGTCAAAGTGTCCAAAATAGGTTTTACTGATTCGGCCCAAAAAAAGCCTGTGGATTTTACGAAGCTTCGCGGGGAAGTTCAAAAGGCTGAAGAAGAAAGACAAATTGCCGAAAAGAAGGCGCTTGAAAATAAACTTGAAATTATGGTAAAAGGCAAAGATACTGAGCCGCCTTCCGCTGTGGCTGATTTTGCGGCTGCAGCCGGGGTAGGCCAGGTCGAGTTAAAATGGTCTAAAAACTCTGAATCGGATATCGCCGGTTATGTTATCGTGAAATTAAAAAAAGGCGATAATGCCGCTCCTCAAAAGATAAAAATACCGCCGGCACAGTCTAATTGGCTTGATCGCGCCGTTGAAAATGGCAGCGAATATTCTTATTCGATATATGCCGAAGATGTTTCAGGAAATCAATCGCCGCATTCGCGTAATATCACTGCTATTCCTGAATTTGATTATATTTTTTCGGCCGTTAATTTGAAAGATAAAAATTATGTTTTGAAATTTAATCAAAATAACCTTGAAATTGATTTTATGGAAGAGTTTAAGAGTATATCGAAAGTTTCAATAATCGCTCCTCCAAACTTTACTGAAAGTTCAAAAATTTCTTTTACTTCCGGCGAGGCAGGTGCGGCCGCATTTTGTTATGATACCATGACATCCGATCTTTATATGGCAAAGTCCTATGATTTAAAGGCATATGGCGTATGGAAGCTTATGCATCCGGTATTTGAACAGCCGGCGTCGGTTTCGGGAAAAGCTTCATTTGCATTTACATTTAAAAAGAATGAGGCAGTAACGGCTGTATGCTTCGATCCAGTCCTCGACGAATTATACTATGCTGATATTCAAAAAATCGGCCAGCGATTTGTATGGAAAAAGGTCGGAGCGGCCTTCATGTCGGCACCTAACAGCACAGGCGTTATTTCAGCAGATTTCAAGGATGGAAAATATATTCTTTATTCAGTCAATCAGGCTGAAAAATCAGTATATAAATGCACTACCGGTGATTTTAAAACATGGACGCCATGGAAAAAACTCTAATTAAATTATTTTAGCGATAATTTAATTATTGGACGGGCTCCTAAAGTAATTTAAAAATAAATAAAAAAGGCTGCTTGAAAATACGAGTTTCAAACCAGCCTTTTTTATTTTTATATTTTTTAATATCGAATCGTATCGTGTTTTATATCGAAGTTTATTCGAAAAATCCTACATAAACACTGCGATATAATTTATTTCCGCTCTTATGCGGCGTGTACATGTACTGCGAATATGACGCCGCATTTTTAATTGTTATTGTTTCGCCGTCTATTTCTTTTTGAACAGTTCCGTCTTCAGATATTTTGGTAAGCCCTATGTTATAATGTTTTCTGAGTGTCTGTGCGCTGCCTTCGATTTGCTTTTCAAGGCCTTTATAATTCTGGTTCCAGTTGCCGCCGTCATAAGCGCCGCAGCCTAACGCCCAATCCAATTCTTTTTGGGTCGCCGATTTTTTTGTAACAAGTCCCTGTTCAGTCTGAAGCCTTGCGAGTAACACCTTAGGCGAGATGCCGCATTTTTGTGCAGCTTCATAAATCATATCAGCTGGATATTTGCCGTCAACCGGTCTTGAAAGGACTGAATTTTTGCTCGAAAGAAATGATTGAATCTGATCTTTCGTCATTGAATTTACGTCGACAAATGCCTGGTCGGATATTAAATAATCATATTGCAGGCTGGTTTTCCATGAATTATCAACAAGCGAAGAGTTGATGCTGCTTGTCGAAGGCTGTGTCGGTTTGTTATTGGCTTGCTGATTGGAATTAGTTGCCGGGGTGCCTAAGTAATTTATATAATTTTTTATTTGCACTACTAATGCGGTTGAGTCTTTTTCATACATTTTTTGCTGCTGGTTGAATGATTTTTTTTGAACCAGCAGGTTCATGGAAACATTCATGAATCTTTCCTGAGCTTTTTTGTAATACTCTATCTGTTCCTGCTTATTATTAGAATTTTTGGCCATTTCAAGGTAGCAGCGTCCCTGCCAGTATATCGACTGATAAAAATACGTGCCGTTTAAATCGCCTTTTCTTTCAGCCATTTCATAAAGAGTTAATGCGTCTTTATAATTGCCTGTCACGAAATTCATTTCGCCGAGCGCGAAGTCATTTATGTGAGAAGGCGCTTTTTGAAGCAGAAGCTTAAGTTTTGAGACAAACTGGTATCCGATTCTTTTTAAAATATTAGGACGTTCTTTTAATACGGTTTTGGTTGTGCCGGAATCGCTGCTGCCATTATATTGAGCTGCCTGCTGGACTTGTATTTGCTCTGAAGTTCCGATTTTATCAGAATACTGTTTGGCGAATTCCTGATATTTGTCAAACCAGAACTTAGCTTCCTGCGATTCAGTTCCGTATTGAGCAGAAGCGCTGACATAATTTTTATATGCCGTCTGCAATGATTCCTGAAGCTTAACTGCCGAAATATCATCGCTGCTGTAGCAATTTGTGGTAAAATAAATGCCGAGACTGCTAAAAACTATAAAAAAACCTATCGTTAATATAAACATGAATTTTTTTCTTTTATGATGCGTATTTTTCATAACATTCACCCTTTTATATAAAAAATAAAAAATCATTTGCTAAAATTATACTAAATCAAATTGAACTTGTCAAATTTTAATGAAAAAATCATTCTATAAAAAAACACTATTAGAATAACATTTAATAATTTACTTTTATAAAAAAATCTGTTATAATTTCAATTGCTATGAATGCTAAAACAATGACGATAATATTCGTTTTACTTACTTTCTTCATATTATATTCACTTTTTAACACGCTTATTTCTTTTGCATTTTCAAAGCAGGGCATTTCGGCGCTGGTTCTTACTTATTTATTTTATCAAATTTATAAATACCGCAAAAGTTCACGTGCTAAGCGGTCAGGTTTTTCCGGAACTTATTATGACAGGATCAATACATATTCTAACCCTAATGGATATTCAGCTTATTCACAGTATTCCGAAAATCGCAGCTCAAAAACAATATGGCAAAGAATAAAAGATTATATCGATGAAAAAAAGCGTGATTATTATTATCATCGTTTTAATAAAGTCTGGGCTGAAGTGCAGGCTAAATACAGCCGCGATATGCACTGTCCGGCCTGCCATTCGGAGCTTACTGTGTTTACAATCGATATTAAGGGCTGCTGTAATTTTTGCAAAACAAAATTATTGTAAATAAAGCGCCTTTTTATTTTATATGCCGAAATTATTTGCTGAAAATGGCGGAGTTTGGGAAAAAATAAAAACTATAGAAGGGAATTTATAATGGTATTCAATTTTAATATCAAAAATTTTTCGGCTGTTAAATCATTAGCTTTAACGGCTGTTATTATCATGGTGTGCTGCATGCCTTTTGGCGTGTCTGATTATTCGGTCAATTTGAACAGCGTTTTTGCTTTTTCTGATTCTTATAAGTTATGCCCGAAATGTCAGTCAAAAATTCCGGGACCGTCTGATGATGAAAAAATAGAGGTTAATTTCTGTCCTAAATGCGGTGCCGACGTTAAAGCTGTAGCGTTTCAATTTAAAACCGATTCTGAAAAAATGGCCGAATTGGTAAAAAAACGCCGTGAAGAACTTGGCGAACTAAGGCAGCTGTCATCTGCCGGCTGGTATGAAAAGGGTGAGACTCAGGAAGATCGTATTACTAAAATGGCCTGTTTTTTGAACGCGGTTGCTATTGCGCCTGACAATATAAAAGCGCAAAATAATCTCGGCGTTTTGTACGAGGAAAAAAATATGATTAACGAAGCGGTCGCTTGTTTTAGAAAAGCGGTCGAAATCGATTCTACTTATTCAAAATCTCTCAGCAATCTAGCTAAATGTCTCGCCGATCTCGGGAAATTAGAGGACGCCGAACAATACTACAAAAACGCATTGCAATTTGATGAAAAAAATCCTGTCATACATAAAAATTACGCTGACCTTCTTACTAAAATGAATAAATACGATATGGCTTTTGACGAATATAAAAAAGTTATAAATCTTGATAAAGACGGTGTATCTGCACGAATTGCTAATTGGAAAATGGACCTTATCAATAAACGTTTTAAAAAAAATGAAAAAAAATAAAAAATTATCAGGGAGGCTACTTATCAATGAGTAATATTTTAATAAAAAACGCTCTGGCAGTGGCGCTTATGGACGACAATAATACAGTTTTAAAGGGCGCGTCTGTTTTTATTTCTGGCAATGAGATAAAAAAAATATATACTGCCGATAAAAGCTCGGAGCTTGAGAAATTTATATCGGAAAATACGATTGACAGAATAATTGATGCGAAAAATAATGTGGTATTGCCTGGATTTATAAATACGCACCATCATTTTTACCAGATTTTCACCAGAAATGTTCCTAAGATGCAGGATGAAAAGCTTTTCGACTGGCTTGTCGATTTGTATGATATCTGGGCGCTTCTTGACGAGGAATGGGTTTACTGGAGCACGAAAGCTGCCATGGCTGAGCTTGCCCTGACAGGCTGCACCGGTACTACCGATCATCATTATGTTTTCCCTAAGGGCGGAGAACATTTCATCGATACTCAATTTAAGGCTGCGGCTGAAATTGGAATGCGTTTTCACGCTACGCGCGGCTCGATGTCACGCTCGCGCAAGGACGGCGGATTGCCGCCTGATTCAGTAGTGCAGACGGAAGAACAGATTATGCAGGACTGCGAACGCGTAATTAATAAATATCATGATGTAAGTAAATTTTCGATGAGAAAGGTCGCGCTTGCCCCATGTTCGCCGTTTTCAGTAACTTCAAGCCTTCTGGCGGAAACATCAAAATTTGCGCGTGCAAAAAAAGTAAAAATGCATACTCATCTTTGCGAAACGAATGATGAGGATGATTATTGCTTAAAAGTATATAAAATGCGTCCGATTGATTTTATGGAATCGGTAGGCTGGCTTGGCCCGGACGTATGGTATGCGCATTCGGTCTACGTCAATGACGAAGAAATCGAACGTATGGGAAAAACAGGTACCGGCGTCGCCCACTGCCCTTCGTCGAATCTGCGCCTCGGTTCGGGTATCGCTCCGGTGGCTAAAATGTTAAAACATAACGTTCCGGTTGCGCTTGCAGTTGACGGTTCGGCTTCTAACGATTCTTCGGATATGCTCGGCGAACTCCGTCTTGCTCTGCTTGTGCACCGCGTTAAAAGCGGCGTTGAATCAATGCCTTCGAGCGATGTTTTCAAGATGGCTACCAGAAATGGCGCTAAAGTCCTTGGATTTAATGAATCAGGCCAGATAAAAGAAGGAATGGCCGCTGATATCATAATGTATGACTTGAACTCTATCGGCTATGTCGGCGCGCAGCATGATCCGCTTTCTGCTATATTATTCGCCGGGTTTGATCACCGCGTAAATTACAACATAATAAACGGCAAAATTATAGTCGAAAAAGGCCGCCTTGTAACCGCACTGGAAAATGAAATAGTCGAAATCGGTAATAAAATTTCCAAAAGAATTGTACATGAAAAATATATAAATATAAAAAAATAAATGAAAAATGTTTGTAAATAAAAAAATTTCAATTTCAATAAGCCGCAAAATAATATTTTTTGAAGCTATTGCACTCGCAGTCTCGTTTCTGGCTTTTTATTATTTTGTCGCGAATGGTTTGCGTGATTCTGCTCAGGCGCCGGCGAAAACCGGCGCCGGCACGATGCTTGCCGTTTTAGCCATTTATATATTCACTCTGTTTGCGTTTTATACCATTTCAAAAAAAGTGCTTCGCAAAAAAATCGGCGAGCCGCTCAATACTATGGCTGATTCTACGGGTGAAATCGTAAAAGGAAATTATAATATCCACTTTGCCATTGACGGCGATAATGAACTTGGAAATCTTGCCAAAAATCTTAATTTCATGTCGGATGTAATTTCTCAGCATACAAACCTTCTCGAAAAGAAAATCTCGGCCCAGGGTTCTGAACTCAGCCAGATATCCGAACAATGCTTTAAAATGACCGAAAAAATAAATGATTATGAAAATTATCCGGTATTTTTTAATGACTGCTTTTCCGGAGAATTTTATTTAGCGTTTGATTATTTGCTTCAATATTCCAATCAAGTTAAATTAAAATTTGAGAAAATGCCTGACAAAAATCCGGGTCAGGATATTTTTGATTTCATAAAAAACCTTAATTATATTTGTTCCAATGGCACGGAGCTTGTTTCTTGTATTGAAGAAAAAGCGCTTGCGATGCCGGTTGCCGGGTTTAAAATAAATAAAAGCGAATTGGTAATGAATGATGTTTTATATCATAAGGTTAAATTTTTTAATCCGTTGATTAGCCTTAAAAACATTAAAATTTCAAATGATATTGGCAAGGACGCCGCCAGGATTCATGCTGATTCTTTGAAGTTTAATTATATATTCGGCCGTGTGCTGCTTATTGCCATTAAATATTGCCATGTAAATGGTAAAATTATAATAAGGAGCGCTATAGAAGGTAATGCAGCGGTGTTTGATGTTTTAGCCCTGAAAAAATCTGATCCATCCAATAATGCTGATTTTAAAAAGCCGTTATGCGATGATTTAATCGATTCCGGCACGGCAGGCGCCGAATTGACGGGCATTACAGATGATAATTTTATTCCGCAGGAACCTGATGTTATAAAAATGCTTGGAATGGCTGTTTTGTTTGTTGAACTGCACGGCGGCAGCCTTAGTTTCGAGATACCTGACGATAAGGCCTCAAACTCGATAATTAAATTTCATTTTAAAATCAGCCAATTATGTTAATTCAGACAGTTAATTAGAAAGGTAATTATTAATGGATAATTTGTCAATAATGTTCATAGCCGTGGGGCTTTCGATGGATGCTTTTGCCGTTGCCATAGTTACGAGCTTGACTTTAAAAAATGTTTCGAAACGCCAGATTTTTCGTCTCTCTTTTCACTGCGGCTTTTTTCAGTTTATGATGCCGGTCGTCGGCTGGTTTTTAGGCGCGTCATTTTCAAAATATATACAGACGTTTGATCATTGGGTCGCATTCGCCCTTCTGGCAATAATCGGCGGTAAAATGATATACGAATCTTTTGAAGATGATAAGGAAGAAGAAAAAAATACTAATAAAATTATTGATCCGACACGCGGTTTTTCACTCTTATTTATAGCTATAGCTACGAGCATCGATGCGATGGCAGTAGGGTTAAGCCTGGCAATGCTTGATATCGATATATGGTACCCGAGCGTTATCATCGGGCTTGTAACTTTTTCTCTTACCGTGCTTGGCATGAAAATAGGCGAACGTGTCGGGAAAAAATTCAGCAGCCACATGGAAGTAATCGGCGGACTCATTTTAATAGGCATAGGTTTAAAAATTCTTATAGAACATATGTATAAGGTTTAATACGATATTTGAAATGATAAAAAATAACATTAAAATAAAACTTGATTTTTTTAGTTAAATATTTTAAAATTCAGGAAATAAATAGATATAAGGAGAAATGCACATGTTTTGTCCACAATGCGGAACGGGGAACGATTCAAATTCAAATTTTTGCAAGCAATGCGGATGCCAGATCGGTAATGTTTCGGTCGGCGGGCCGGGCGGCGGCAGCCGGCCGGTACAGGCTCCGCCTCCTCCTAAAAAAGGATGCTGCTCATGTTCATCTATAATGTTCGGCTGTGCATTTTTCTTTTTTGTGATTTTCGGATTTTTAGCATATACCATATACTCAGGTCCGCAATTTATGGCTAAATTTATGGAAACTCCAGAAATAAAAAAAGCCGAGATGTCAGCGTATATAGTATCTGAAGATGACGCTAAAAAATTCGATAACATATTAAGTGAATTTCAAAAATATATTTTGACATCGGATAAGCCGATAATGCTTGTTTTTAAGGAAAGCGAACTGAACTCGAAATTAAATCAGATGCTGCCGATACCGCTTGACTCTAAAAAAGAATCGGTAGTTCAAAATGTTAAAATTAAGCTTTTGCCTGACGGCGTTAAAATAATGGGAATTATCAAACTTGTTAAATTGGAGTCGTTTTTTGAGCTGAACGGTAAAATTTTGGTCGCTGATTCGAAATTTGATATAAATTTGACTCAGTTTCAGTTGGGCAGCGTGAATTTGCCAATTTCAGTTATTAACCCAATACTTAACGAAATAAAGAAAAAACAGGATGGTCAGGGTAATAAACTGACATTCGGGAATGTAAAATGTGCGGTTAATAAACTTGGATATGAAGAAGGCAAAGTTTCTATAGAACTTGTTAAAGCTCAATAATAGCGTTTAATATGAAATAAAAATATAGCCTGGTTATTTATGTTTAATAAAGTATACGGAATTTCAATCTGTATTGTATTTTTACTGACTGCGCTTTTCGTTCTTGGGATTTTTGCGCGTGATCCCGGATTTGACTGGTACGGCAAGGCGCTTCTTACCGAAATGATCCATGGATATGCCGATAAGCCTTTTGTTTCAAGAGCATTGGTGCCGGGAATAATAAAAACTATAATTACGCTGTCGCCGGCCGAATTATCCGTCCGGCTGGCGGCGTATACCGAAAATAATTCGGCGCTAAAGAATATATTTAAAAGTTTGAAGTGGAAAACTGAAAATACATTTGAGTATATTGTCACTTTGGTTGTGTTATATATTTTCTTATTGGCTTTTTTAGCAGCATTTCGAAAGCTGCTTTTTTCCCTTTTTAAAATTAATAATTATTATGCGGATTTGCTGTCTTTTATATCGCTTGTCATGCTTCCTGCGTTTTTTTGTTATTATAGCTATATTTATGACTTTGCCACTTTATTTTTGTTTACAGCGGCCGTTTTTTTTATGGTTTCTGAAAATTGGCGTTATTACTTATACGCTTTTATAGCGGCATGTATTAATAAAGAAACTTCAATACTTTTAATTGCGGTATTTTATTTTACATTTAGCCGTAAAAAATTAGTTATGGCCGATGTTAAATTTCGACGCCTTTTTTTATATCAAATTATTATTTATTTAACGTGCAGAATAGTATTGTTTTTAATGTTTATAAATAATGACGGGCCGGCTATTGAATTTCATTTTTTTGACCATACTATTGCTCAGATTATGAAACCTTATTCGATAAGCGTTATTTTTACATGGCTTGCGATAATGGCTTTAATATTTAAAAATTGGGATTTGAAACACTCCATATTAAAAAATTGGTTTCTTATGTTCATTCCGATTTTCGTTATGAGCTTTATTTTTGGATATGTAGATGAAATAAGAGTGTATTATGAAATTTATCCTGCCGCTTTGATACTTTTAGGGCAGACGCTGGCTGGATACTTGAATATTGAAATGTCGCCGGAATTCATAAAATAAAATAGAAAATGGGCAGTTTAGGAAATAATTTCGTAACTGCCCATTTTGCGAGAATTGAATTTTATAAAAATTAAGCTGTTTTTTTGTCGCGGCTCAGCATTTTTCCGAAAAATGCGCCGTCATATTCTTTTTCCATGTTTGTCGTAAGTTTTTTCGACCATATTTTATTTTTATGAACGTTGTTCGAATAATCTTTAATTGTATAACCGATTACTTCGCCGCTTTCGATTGATAGTTTTAACGTAAAATTAGGTTCGATTTCCACCATAAATCCGTCATTTAAATCGCCCAGCAAAACATTTAGCGTGTCGTGATCTTCGTCATATTTTACTTTTAATTCTTTTGTCTGATTTTCCATAAAACACTCCTTTTATATTAGAAATTTTATATTCCATTTATTTTAGCACATCAATTATTTCAGCCGGTATTTAAAATATCGGCTGATTTTTTAATTAACAAAGTCGTTTTTTTATTTTTAGTTTTAAAAATCTTTATAATATTTTAGATAAAAAATGTCGAAAATAAATATTAACTATGAAAAAAATCTTTTTTTATATTATATTAGCTTTTGCTTTTTTTATATTCTCAGAAACGATACCGGCAATTGCGGCTCAAGCAGTTTCTTATGTGCCGCCTCTTAATGAATCGGATATGCAGCGTTACGCTAAATTCTGCCAGAAAAAAAATGACGAATTTTCAAAGGCGGCAGCTTTAAAAAATTATTCGCAATTATCCAATTCGGCCCCGAGTTTTTCATTTACCGAAAGCATGCCCTACGAAAAAATGAAACCTGTTATCGGGATTCAAAATGTTGTTATATTGCTTGTCGATTTTGACGATAGCCCTTATTCCAAAATAGCCGCTAAATACCGTTCGCCTGAATATTATAAAGATATGGTTGTTAATCCTGATACGCGAAGCCTGAACCGCTATTTTAAAGAGGTATCGGAAGGGCTTCTCGATGTGAAGGGCGTTATCGTAAAAGCAGGGCCAGGCGAAGGAGCCGATAAATATTGGTACAGGTCTCAAAAGCCATATATGGACTGGGGCCGTGATATGCTGGCTTATGACAGCGTGGATTCGCCGAATATAGCGGAGCTTGCTTCCGAAGTGATAAAAAATTCATCTTCATATTTTGATTATTCAAAATACGACAGTGACGGCAATGGCATTATATCGCCGGACGAGCTTCATATCGTTATTTTTCACAGCGGCTCCGGTCAG
Source organism: Candidatus Wallbacteria bacterium (assembly GCA_041441465.1). GTDB lineage: Bacteria > Muiribacteriota > UBA9980 > UBA9980 > UBA9980 > JASDSY01. Next base: position 39,475 of record JASDSY010000026.1, on the reverse strand, counting down.
GAAAAAAGTGGTAATTCAAATGATATCTGGAGCCATCGGTTCAATCTTGTTAATTCATTAAGAGTCAATAACGTTATGGTCGATAGCTACATAATGCTTTCGTGCGATTCGCCGGTCGGTGTTATATGCCATGAATTTTGCCATGACCTCGGCCTGTTTGATGTATATGATACCGATACCGGCAGATCTGTGCTTGGCAGCTATTCGATAATGGATAGAGGAGCCTGGTGCGGCGATCTTGTGCCTGGTTCCGCGCCGTCATATCCGTGCGCTTATGAACGAATGCTGCTTGGGTGGCTCAAGCCTGAAACAATTTCAAATGATTATAAAAAGGTATGTTTTTGGCCGGCTTCGATGCCTGCTGCCGCGGCTTATAATTATTTGCCGGGTTCGGATGAAATATATGCAAAAGCCGTGAAATATATTGTGCCTGAAAATACCGGCAGCGAGTTTCTTGTTATGGAAAATCGATATAAAACTCCGCGCTCGTTTGATGAAGCCCTGCCGCCTGCTTTTAAAAGCGAAAACGGCATACTGGTTTACCATGTCGATGAAACTATGCCTGACAAGACTTTTTATGGATATGCCAATGACTCGCGCAACTCAAGATACCGTATATGCATTGTAAAAAGCGAAAACAGCGATATAGAGAATTCATATTTCACCGCCGAGTTTAACTCTGAAAACAGCGGCCTTTTAAATTTTTATAACGGCACGGCGAATTCTTTGAGAATGAACATTAATATGCAGGATGATGGTGTTATTAAATCCGAATTTAATTTGCAGCGCCCTGAATTAACTTTATTTGAAGTAGAAAATGCCGCCGGGAATTTAACTTCGAAGTTGAAATTTAACAATATAAATAAAAGCATGACCCGCGTGTCTATCTCATTGAAACAGGATAGCGTGATGGTTAATGAGTATTCGGAGAATGGCAGCGGCGAAACTAAAATCTCCTCTGATGACATATGGCTTTTAAAAAATTATGTTCCTCAAAATTTATCTGAAAATATAAGTTTTAATATAAAAGATCTTGAAATATTGGCTGGCGGTAAATATTATCTTACTGTTTATCTGCAGGATGGCAAGTATATGAAAACATACCAAACCGATTATTTCGAGATAAATTCAGGCCGGCAATATTTATTAAAAACTAATCCGTCCAGAATTAATTATGGCATGGTTATACTGGATTTGATGTTGTCTGATGCAGCGGCCGAATTGAAAAATACCGCGGAAATATTCTTGCAATATACTGACAATAATGGTGGATTAGTTGAAAAAATGGCGGATTGCCAGGCGCAGGAAGTATCTTCATATTATAACGGCCTGGCCAAAAATGCGCATCGTTATAAATATTACATAGACGGCAGCGTGAATTCGAATGTCAGGGCAAAAGTTAAAGTGAACGGCGAATTAGTCCCCGGCCTCGAAAAGGAAATCTTTGTTGATAGAGTGGTTCCGACAGTGAACTATGGTGTCTATTCATCTCTTTTAATACCGGATTCACTTCTGTTTGTTCTTGAATCCGACAAAAAGCTTTATCAGGCGCAATTTTATATAAAAGAAGAAGGTTATGACACTAAAGCGGTAGCCGTAATGAGACGCGATGACAGCGGCAGTGAAGTTTATTACGGCCGGTATAAAATTATGGGTCAAAATTCCGGTAAAATTAACTATTATGTGTATTGCGTTGACACTGCAGGAAACTCATATGTGAGTAAATCCATTAACGGCGCTATTGGAAACGAAATATATAAGCTCGATTTTAATTTTTTGCGTTCTCCTTCCTTGGGAACGGATCTGACTCGTTATGAATTTGACGGCAATATAATAGAATTTAGTAACAAATCAGGTCCAACGGCTACTGAAAAAAATGCAGGCTCAGTTTTGAAATCAGCTACAGCAGCTTTAAACTATGGCTTTTTAAAGGTCGAGAAAAATTTTGGGAAATATAAAATTACGTTTATGCCTGAAGACGCGGGCGAAATAAGCGAAGTTATAGGCGCCGGAGTCGAGATGAAGGTGGCGGGAAGTAAAATTTCATGCCTTATTAATGACAAAACCGGAGCTGAATGTCTGAAAAACTCTGACGGCAGCTTTAAAATAAGCAGATTCGGAACATATAGTTCGGCGGATAAAGCGGCAGCGGTATCCTTAAACGAAAATTTTTATCCCGTGCCTAATCCCGCTAAAAACAGTGTCGCATTTTATTCGCCGCGCCGCAGCCAGCCGCCTGCTGTAAAATTTAAATTAAAAATTGTTGATTCTTCCAATGCCAGAGTTTATGAAAATGATTTTTATTCTGGCGAAAAGATAAATTTAAGCGATTTTTCAAACGGCACGTATTTTTATATTATTAAAAATGACGATGGGAACAGTGAATTTAGTTATAAAGGCAAGTTTTCGGTTTTAAAATGATGTTTGGGCCGTAAAGTTATTTTGACGGCAATTTTAAAAATTTAGAGGATTTTTTATGTCGAAATATTATTTTTGTATATTTGGTTTTTTTTTGTTATTTATGATAAGCTGCCAGAGTGTAAGCACTGAGAATAACAGCTCGCGGCTTTACCAGACCTCGGATTCAAATGAATATGATTCGATAATTATGAACGGCTGGGTTGAATATAAAAGCGGAAAAATCGATGCGGCATTAAAAAGTTTTGAAAGCGTTATTACAAGCGGCAATGACAAATATCTTCTTGAGAAAGGAATTGCCCGAGGGGTATATTCGGGAGCCGGTTATTGCGCTCTGGCTTTGAAAAAGCCTGCGCTTGCCATTAATTATTTTTCGACTGATATTGATATTAATATTGAAAGCGCTGTCGGGGCTGCTAATTATTATTTTTCGAAAGCCGAATATAAGGAAGCCATTAAATGTTTTAATAAATTCGATAAAATATATACTCAGCAATCGCCATATTCCAGTATTAATGAATGTATAGGGTTCGATGTCAATCTTGAAGCGCATAAAATTTTATTTTTGTCTTTATATTTTTTAAATGAAGCCGATACTATTGAAAAACAGCGAGCACAATACATGTTCATAGCCGATCATACTGCTGAAGTTGGAATAAGCCCTGAACTTGAAAAAATATTTTCCCAAACATTTAAAAATCTATAAAGTGATATTTAATTCTTCCGATAATATATGTGTGAGCGTAAAAATGAAGTATAACATAATGGACTTAGCTGAAAAAACAGGAATGAGTGTAAAATTGGTAAGATATTATTTAGAAAAATATCAACTCGAAGAAAATAGCAAGGATTTATTGTCTTTCGATTCATATACCGATAAACATATAAAAATGCTTACAATTGTTAAAGAAATCAATAAATCTAAGTATTTTTCACAGCCGCTTGCCACTCATTATATTCAACAGATCAAAAATAATAACTATAAACAGGAGTTGCCTGATGATGGCGTTTATGTCTTAAACCGTGTAGCTTCGCTTTTACAGGAGGTTAGTGAATTAACGCCGCGTTAGGTAATTTTTTGTCGTCTTTATAAATATATATGTAAGACGAATTATCATACTCAACATAATCTGCAATATTAAAAGTATTATTCGTAATTTTTAGTTTTAGCATAATTTTTAAAAATTTTTTATACAATTTTCTAATACTTCTCAAACCCCCAAACATTGGCTGCATTCAATTCTGAGTGCAGTTTTTTTTTTGCTTTTCGAATGTTATTTTAATTGCATTTTAATTGATTATACGTTATATTTATACTATTTTTAGACAACCATTGAGGCGGTAAGCTAATGCTTGATATTATTTTAAAAAATTGCAGCGTTATTGACGGTGTTTCGGATACTGCGTATTTGGCAGATATTGGAATTATGGATGATATTATTATAAAAGTTGGTAACCTTAAAGAATATAAGGCTGTTACTACAATAGACTGCCAGGGAAAATTTGCCGCGCCGGGTTTTATCGATGTCCACTCGCATTCAGACTTAAATCCTTTTATCGATAACGGTTTTGATTCGAAACTGAGGCAGGGGGTTACGACCGAAATAATCGGCAATTGCGGTTATTCGGTTTATCCCTTAAAGGGCGAATTCGCTGAAAAAGTGAAAAAAGAAGCTGATTCTTATGATATAACTGTTAATTGGGAATCACTTGAAGGATATGTCAATGAAATCAGGACGCGCGGTAAGCTTGCCTTGAATATTATACCGCTGGCCGGCCTTTCGGCTGTACGAACATATGTGAACGGCTATAATTCGAGAGCTTTGAATAATAAGGAAATAGGGCTGATCAAGCAGATAATAGATGAAATGATGCTGCAGGGGGCCTTCGGCGTTTCGTCCGGGATGATTTATCCGCCATGCTGTTATTTTGAGCCGGAAGAACTTTTTCAGATAATATCTACGGTAGCTAAGCATAATGGCGTTTATACGACCCATATGCGTTCGGAAAGCGACGGGCTTCTTGAAGCTTTAAATGAAACTCTGCAAATTACCAGACGTACCGGAGTTAATACGCAGATTTCACATCTTAAAACCGCGGAAAAGCATAATTGGCATAAAATCGACAGCGTCTTTGAATTGATTGAAGAAGCCATAAAAGACGGCTTTAATGTCAGCGCCGACCGATATCCCTATCTTGCATCGCAAACTTCCCTCGATATGGTCCTTCCTAAATGGGTGTTTGACGGCGGCGACGAAATGGCTGTCAGAAGACTCCTAGATCCTATAGTTTCGCAAAAAATACGCTCGGAGATATTAAAATATCATTCTATAAATTCAGATTATTGGGAAAATATAATAGTTTCTCAAATACATACACCGGAATTTAAAAAATATGAAGGCCTTAATTTTACTCAAATTTATGGGTTCGTAAAATCATTGAAATCGCATTGTCAAAAATTTGACATAATTGATGCGCTGTTCTTTTTTCTCGCATGTGAAAAAATGAAAACATCAGCTATTTTTTTTAATATGTGCGAGAAAAATCTTGAGAAAATACTGGGAAAAAATTACGTAATGATAGGATCAGACGCTACTGCCAGAACCCTTACAGGTCCTTTGGCGGAAGGTAAGCCGCATCCAAGGGCTTTTTCAACGTTTGTTAAATATTTGACAGATTTTGTGACCAGGAAACATCTTTTTTCACTTCCTAAAGCAATTTCTAAAATTACATATTTGCCGGCGCAAAAATTTAACATATTTGGAAGAGGCCGTATTGCGCCATCGTTTTACGCTGATATTGTCATATTTGATTTGAATAATCTTAAAGACAATAGTAACTATGTAAATCCTTTTAATTATCCGGATGGCATGGAACTTGTTATAATAAACGGGAAGGTCGCTTTTGACCAAAAAGATTCTTTAAAAACAAAAAATAAAAGTTATAACGGCCGTGTTATTTTAAGAAATGAAAATGCCAAATAAAAGATAATGAAAAACCTTGAAAATTGACCGTGATATTTTATTGTGTTATAATTAAAATTAGAGTATTTATTTTTAATTTTCATGTTTTTTTAATGAAAGGAAAGTTAAAACGCATGGATATGTTTTTAATAAATAAAGACCGCAAAAGAGGTTTTACGCTTGTCGAGCTGATGATTGTCATTGCGATTATCGGCGTATTGATAGGGATCGGAATATCCCAGTATGCCAATACAACAGGTGAAGCGCGCAAAAAAAGGGCTCTTGGCGATATAAAAACAATATGCGATTCTATTCGTAATTTCAACCGTGCTGAACGTAAAAAATTTTATAAAATTCAGGACCTGTCTCAGCTTGTTGGAAAATATCTGCAAAAAATGCCCAAAGACCCGTGGGAACATCCTTATAAAGTTGACGGCACATACGTATACTCGCTTGGCGAGGATGGCATAAAATCCCTTGACGATATAAAAATGAAATATGAGCGCGATTCGATTGTCGAAAATCCGACATTTGTCGCTTCACAGGATGCTTCGGGTAATGAACGGCCGGGGGCGTGGAAAATGAACCCTGAGTACGATCCTCAAAATAAAGAAAACGTAAAGAACGTCGTGAAAATTGACAGGGCTAATACCACATCCGGCGGTAATTCGGTAGTTATTAAATAAAAATGAATTTGGTGTTTGAAAAGCTATGAATTTTTTGATAAAATCGCTAAACAACTATGATTTTAGTAATATATTAAAAAAAATTATTTATATACTTATTGTTATTTTATTGTCTGGTAATCAGAAGTTAGGTTATTGCGGCGAGAATAAATTTAGCGGCTGCAATTCATGTTCGATAAAAAGGCTTGTAAATGCTAATCAATCCGGGATTATGATGTTTGAAAATTCAGGCGATGAAACCCCTGATACGGCCGTTGATTATAATGTCCTCGAAAAAATTAACCCTGCTTCTGCGCCGAAAGTATTAACCGGTTTTTCTGAAACTGAGCTTTCTGAAATGGCTAATGTGTTAAGAAGCGATTTTAACAATTTGACTGCTGAAACGGTTATTGCTTCTTATAAGAATCATTCCGGCGAGGTTGCGATAAAATATAATGAACTCGAAAAAATAATTATGCAGTCAATTAATGTATATGATTCCCAGATTGTTAAACTGATGCCTAAAAATGAAAAACTTGATCATCTTGAAGGAATTATAAAGTTAAACTTGCTTGTTAACGAAGGTGAATTAAACTTTGATAAATATAAAAGTTTATTAATTAATTTTGATGATTATTTATTTGAAAAAGTTTATGGACATTATATCGATGAGAAAGCAGAACAAGTAAAGACTGATAATACTGCCGCTATTGATTATGCATTGCTGGCGAAAGAGTCAATAAAAAAGGATATTGATTTTAGACTGCAGACACAAACAGTGATGTTATTAAAAGAATCTTATGACATGACTTTATATACCGGTGAAATTACCCTTAAATTAGCTGACTGTAACTATGGCTCGATATTATTAAAAGACGTTTTTGACTATTTGAAAAAAAATAACGATGCGTGGAAGAAGATAATACGAATGAATGACAGCGCATTTGTTGAATTTTTTACAGATGAATTCATATTTAAAAAAGCCGTTACGGGTTATTTGCAAAGTGAAAAGTTATTTGACGGCTATGTAAAAAAATATGATTTGATTAATAAATACAACGAATATTATGCTTATAAGATGGCCGAATTAGTGCTTGAAGATTTTTACGGCGAAATTAAAATTACTACCGCAGAATGCGAAATTTATTATAAAAATAACATAAATAAATTTACTTCAGTTGAAGGCGTTATTATTGATTATTTTATTTTCGATTCGAATAAATTTGATTATTTTGAAAAGTTAAGAAATATAAGTTTTCAAAATAAAGAGGAATTATACCGCAAATTATTGGGCGATGACATAAATTTTGATTTATACAGCGATATGAGGTATTATAAAGGACAGTTATCGCAAGAACTTGAAAATCTTATTTGGGGTTTGAATGAAAATGCATTTTCTAAAATTTTAAAAGTAAAAGAAGATAAAAATGTTATTTTTTTTGTTTCTAAAAAGCTAAAATCAGAGGAAGTAAGTTTTAAAGAATGCTATCCGATTTTATACCGAATGGTGACGGCAAATAAAAAATCCGAGTCTTTAAAAAAATATTATAATAAATTATACGAAAAATATCATGTTAAAGTATTGTTTTAATTGTTTTATAGATTGTTAAGGAGGGCTGCGGTATGAAAACTGCCAGTTACCCGCGAACTTATAAATTATTATTTAAAATATTGCTTGGCGCTAATATTTTTATTTTAGCGCTTTTGCCATTATTGGCCAATGATTGTTATGCCTGGGTTAACTTAGCTGGTACGGCGCGAAGTTATGGCAGTTTTAACTGGGATACCACGCCTGTATTTAACGATCAGAAATATTCTGCAAGTTCAGGCTGGCGTACCAATAGCTATTCATTGGGCTCTACGGTTAGCGGTATTCAGAAATTCTGGTATTTTAGGTCTTATGGCTCACAAAATGCCAACTGGTATCTCGGAAGTTATCCCGGCGGCTCGAATTACGGAACCGGCGGTACCTGGTATATCTGGAGCGGCGATTGGTTAATTTACTGGTCTGGTAAAACATGGTATGACGGCGTTTATTATCAATACATGAGAGCGGGCGGTTCTACTACCCCTTATAAACGATATTATATAGATTCAGTCGCGCCTTATTATAATAACCTGTCGCCTGCGGATAATCAGGTTTATTGCGCTTCCGGCGGCTCGACCAATGTCAGTTTTATGTTTAATATCAATGACGCGACCGTAGGTTTGAATTTACAGCCTGATACTGCTAATAACAACCCATCCTATCAATACTGCCGTCTGGAAGTTACTAATAGTTCATACGCCCATGTCGCCGGCAGCCCTTACTATTCTGTTGGGGCCGGCAGTAATACCGTAAACTGGACATTTAACACTTCAGGAACATATAAATGGCGTGTTGTAGTATATGACAGACTGGGATGGAATGCTACATCGCCGTGGCGCACCATTACAATAGACGTTAACAGGCCGGAGCCTATGAGCGATGCTAACGTTACTACAAATCTTAATTCTCCGATAAATAATACATGGCTTTCAAGTAAAACTGTTACATTTAACTGGGACGCTTCCGATGACCATGGTGGCAAAGGAGTTACTGGTTATTATATTAAAATAATGAACAGCGACGGTTCGGATTATTCGTCTGCATTTAACGGCGAGGGTATGTGGAGGCCGGGTTCCGGCAGTACAAGTTATACATTTACATTTGCCGGCGACGGCGATTATAAATGGCAGGTAAAGGCGATGGATGGATGTAACAATAAGTCTGTTGCCTATTATGGTGATAATCTTGAACCAGGGCCGCCGGCATTTAGAGGCGGTCATTTCAGGATTGATTCAACTCCGCCGACAATCAGTATTTCAAAGCCTGACGCACCGCCCGCCTGGTATAACAAGTATAATTCCAACAGCGTTAATTTTAAAGCGGATTTTAGCGATAACCGCGGTATAAAACAGGATAGGCTTACGGTTTATAAACCTGATTGGTCGACATTTGCGATCAAAACTAACGGTGTCTTTGCCGATCCGCCTTCAGGGCCTAAAAATAATGCTATTAATCAAAATTATGACTTGCTTACGACATTTCAGCCTGAAGGCTTATGGTGCGCCCGGTACCAGGTGTGGGACGCTTCAAGGTATGCAACTTCAACGCCCGTTTCTCAAGACAGGCAGTTTCAAATCGATTATACTCCTCCGACAATTGGAAAATTATCTAAAGTAGCCGGTATTTCAGTTAACGCCGGGGCGACTTCGCCGCCTTATGCTTATGATGCTATCGTAAATACCAAAAATCCATTATTAGAATGGGGTAGATCATATGACAATAAAAAGACGTCCGGAGCTACAGCTAATGACGGTTCAGGAGTAAAAGCATATATTCTTTATGTGTGGGATTCAGCAGGTACGCTTATAAAAGCTCAAACCTTGCCGGCAGCTACTACTTCGTATACATTAACGAATTTAAGCGACGGCAAATATTACTGGGATATCGGCGTCTGCGATAATGCAGGCAATACATTTTGCGCTACCGCGCCATCAGCGCCTGAAGATTTTTATGTTATGTATACAGATACCACTCAGGCAAATAATTCTGATAATCTTGATTACACCAAAAAGAGAAATTTTATAGTTGATACTACGGCACCTACCGTTGTAGCTTACAATCCGCCGACTCCTAATAACAACGGTTATGTGGTTTCTAAAACTCCTGGTTTCAGCGGTGAAATGAGTGACGCGAACGGTATAAACAATTATGCGATAAGATATTATAACTCAAGTGACGGGCTTATTACCACTTATAACTCGGCTTCGAATCCGGTAATAACGTCAGGTTTATTATATAAAATAAATCCTGCAATTAATCAGGGGTTTGGTACTGACGGTATATATAAGTTTGAAATTCAGGCATGGGACAGAGTTTATTCGCCCGGTGTTTCTAATACAAGCATAAGCGCGCGCCAGACATTTAAAATTGATACAATGCCGCCTAAAAAAGGAACGGCATCACAGCCGATCAATGACGATTGGGTAACCTCGCCGCCTCATTCTTCAGCGAAAAACCCTACTTTTAAATTCAGCGCGGCTGACGATAATAACGGATATGCGGGCTATTCAGGATTAAAGCAATATATGCTGAGGGTATGGTACGATCCGGCTTTTCCAATGGCCAAGCCTGCAGTATTCGGCAGCCAGATTTATAAAGATTATATGATAGGCAGTTCTACGACATTTAATTTGCCGGATGAACTTGATAACGGCCGTTATTTTTGGGATATTCTGGTTTGGGATAATGCCGGAAACTGGCGCTGGTATTACGGCACAAATACGGGTGATTATACGGCCGGTTCGCCTTACGGCAATACAGCTCAGCCGACTACCGCCGGTAATTATCCGCGGTTCAGGATCGATACTACGCCTCCTGACGGCAACCAACTAGTAAGCTATATAGGCGATGTCTGGATAACAGTCTTTACTCCAAATTTTGTTTGGCTTTCAGGAGCGGATTCAATGCCTGGTTCCGGCAAGGATAGATATGAACTTAATGTGTGGCCTGAATCGGGCGGTACGCCTTATGTAAGCGCATATTCGGCGCCTGCTGGTGAAAGTACCGGTATGACGATTAACATAACGCCATCCTACGGGTCCGGCGGCTGGCCGGCTAAATTGTCAACAGGCCGTTATTATTGGGATGTAAGGCTGATTGATAAGGCCGGCAACTGGCGCTGGTATAAGAGCGGCATTGCTAATGCCGTGACTGATTTTAAAAAAGGCGAATCATTCAGAGTCGATGGTATTCCGCCGCAAATAGGGCGAATAGTTTGGCCGGGCCCGAATAGCGGAGATACAGGTAAACCGCCGGCAAATGCCAATAACTGGATTGACCAGTGGGGAACTAAAAGCGTCGATCCGGATACTGGAATTATAAATTATAATTCGAATAAAACACCGAAATTTAAATTTACACCTTCAGTTGATCCTGAATCAGGTATAAAGCAGTATACTATTATTTTAAGAAGCAGCGCGTCTAGTACGGCGGCGCCTAATATTTATGCTACTGCTGTGTTGAACGCTAAAATTTCGCCTTGGAACGAAACTAACCCGGATGCGGTTCTTGAATTTACTCCGTCGTGGGGAACTACACCGTGGCCGTCTTCGCTTAAAGACGGACAATATTACTGGGATGTTGAAGTTCTCGATAATGCTAATAATAAATCATATTATTGCATAACGCAGGCTGGGGATAGAAGTCAAGCGGTTCCCACTGTTGGCGCAAATTATACGAGGTTTAAATTAGATACGGTGCCGCCGATTGTAATGACGCCTGACCCAGGCTTCAGCATAGATGAAGCGCATCCCGGTAAGGGAAATCTTATAGGTCCTAAATACGGCTATATCACAACAATTTCCGTAAGCCTTGTTAATTTTAAATTCAGTAAATCCATTGATGATATGGGGACATCATTTGACGGAAGCAAATTATCAGCTACCGGTTCTGGAATCGATAAGTATTCATTTGTAATGGCATTTAACCGCGATAAATTAAAAGTGCATGAAAATGTTGATATATGGGAATCTGGTTATGCGAATGATAACTGGTCGGCTTCAACTACTGCTGTTGTATTTAACTATATGCCTGTTTTTTATAATTTCCCGTCAACCACTGACGACATGCTGAATAATTTTGTGTCGACAAACGTTTATTGGTCGGTTTATGTTAAAGACAAGGCGGGCAATGAGTCGCAATATGTCGATAGAAAGATCAGAATCAGGCATATTCCGCCGAATCCCGGACATTTGTCAGCGCCGCCGCATGAAACCGTAACCACTAACAGAAGGCCTAAATTCGAGTGGACTACATCTCAGTAAGGAAGGAGGAGCTGAAATGGATATGAAATATTTTAATGATACCCTGTTAAATGATAAGAAAAATAGCAAAAATCAGAGCAAAATTAATATAGTCCGTTTTGCTTCTCTTTTCTTGTTGTTATTAATTTTATTGACTGTAACTTCAAATGCTGCCTATGCCTGGGGAACATCTCATCCGGCTAACAGTGAATGGGTAACGCAGAAAACTGTTAATTTTCAATGGACATATTCACCATACTACGGCCAGCGTGCTTATCAACTTGAAGTTTATAATAACGGCACAAAAATCTATACCGTATCTACTACTTATACTACCGCTACTAACGTAAATATAAATTTAACTTCATTGACACAAAGCGCTACTGACAAATCGTACTGGCGTGTTAATATATTAAAATATGACGGCCTGGATGCGTGCGGCAATATTATTGGCGAAGCATGGACCGGCTGGTCGGGAAACGCATACTTTGGCGTCGACCTTGAAGCGCCTGCAGTCGGCACAAAGAGTGCCCCTTCTAATAACGCTTATGTTAAAAATCCGGTAAACATAAAATGGAACGGCGGAACTGACAGTATGTCAGGCGTTAAAGAATATAGAATCAGAATGGATGAAGCTACTGATTATCTGGTCACTACGACTAATAAATCTTTCACGTTGACGGAAGGATGGCATAAATATAGGATTTACATACGTGATAACTGTTATGGTAACTCTAAAACCATTGATTCGTCAACTCATTGGGAATCGCAATACTCTTCGCCTGAGCAGCTGACAAATTTTTATGTGGACGATACGAAACCTACGCCAGGCACTAAAACGCAGCCTTCTAATGATTATGCTATAAACCCATACGGCGGCGCCGGTCAGACTGACGCTTCGTTCAATGATTATACCTCGCCTATGGTAAATTATGGTGCGGCAGGCCATCCTGTTATTTTTAAATGGACCGCTGCTTCAGATTCAGGAAGCGGTATCGATTATTATAATTTTTATTGCACTCCAGCTTATTCCACAACGAGTATAGGAAATGTTACGCAAATAGAAAAAGCCTTAAATCCGGGCGTATATAAGTGGAACCTTACCGCGTTTGATAAAGCCGGTAATTTTGCCGATTATACTCCGGAATTTAAGCTTACAATAGATAGGACAAAACCTAATGTTGGAAGTAAAACAGCTCCAATTCAGGATTTTTGTACCAATAATGCCAAAATAAATTTTTCATGGTCAGCGGCTTCAGATAACGACCAAATCTGGATATATAATTCATATCTTGTGAATTTACCGTCAGGCGTTGATAGCGCGGCTTATGGCGGCGCTGTTTATTCAGGCGCCTCAACTTCATTCCAATATACAGTACCGGCCGAAGGACGGTATCAGTGGAATTTACGCTGTTATGACCGTGCTAGAAACTATACATGGTATTTTGACGACTGGAAATTTATTTATGATAAGACAGCGCCTAAAGCTGGCAATAAAGTGTTTCCGACATGGTCGGCGACCGATCCTACCTGGAGCACTAATCAGACTTCAATTACATTTCAATGGACCGCCGCTAATGATCAAGCGCCAAACGCAAGTATCGTGCCGTCAGGCGTTGATCGTTATGATTTGATAATCGATCAGGGTACGGGTTCTGAAAGAGTCATACCTTGCGGTACTTCGTTAAGTAAACTCGTCACAAATATTTCGGAAGGCCTTCATACATGGACGGTTAAGGCATATGATAAAGCCGGTAATTTTGTATTTTATAATCCGGCCTGGCCGTTTATTGTCGATTTGACTAAACCTATTGCCGGTAATAAAATAAAACCGGTAAATAATTTTAAAACTAACAGCACTTCTATAACATTTCAGTGGGGCGACTCGGCGGATACCGGTGCCGCCCCTTCCGGCATCGATCATGTCGATCTTATAGTCACCGGGCCGATAAGCTTTACCGAATCGAATGTGAAAGTTAATTCCGGGTCTGGCGTTGCCGGTACTTTTACTCGTGACAACCTGGTGGACGGCGATTATTATTGGAATATTAAAGTATATGACCGGGCCGGCAACTTTTCGGAATATGACGGCGGCGCTAAATGGAAATTTACCATAGACCGTACGCCGCCTTCAGTAGGTTCTAAAACTTCACCTGCTGATAAATACATTACTAAAAATAATATTTTAAAATTTCAGTGGACTGCTGCTACTGATAACGTTTCTTCCGCGGCAGGCTTGAAGTATTGTATTATTTTCGATAGCGCTCCGCTTCCGGCTGCAGCTTCCGCCGGCACAATCGCGTCGTCTGGATATACGAACCCTTCGCCGTTTGCGGACGGCAAGCACAAATGGAATATCCGCGTGTTTGACGAAGCGGGTAACTTTAGTGATTACGGCGGAACATGGGAATTTTTAGTTGATACGATACCGCCTATTTCGGGTAAATTATACGGTATAAGAGATGACCATAATTTATGGCTCGGTTCCGGTTGGGATATTGATTCCGGCGTGCCGAAATTTATATGGCAGCCGACCACTGATCCTGGTTATCCCGATACCGGTTCCGGTATTGATATGTATAAGCTCGTAGTTGAAATTCCTCGCGGAACTTCCAAGTATAATTCAGATTATATTATATCATCTGTCCCAAGTGACGAATCGCCTAATTTATCATATAAAGTGCCTGAAACAAGCAGATTTGCTGATGACGGCCCTTATTATTGGACTATCTGGGTTCGCGACGTCGCCGGGAATGAAACCAAATATACTCAGCAGTGGAATTTTTATGTTGATTCATCGATGGCTTTTGATTTCTCGACTTACAATTTACTTGTAAGCAAGAGTAAAACTGTTCCCAGTAAAACAGGTCCGGCATTATATGAGCCGGCGCCAAATTATGAAATTAATATAATACAGCCTAATAAAATTTCTTTTGGCCCGACAGATACTGGTTATCCGGCTGCCGGACTTGTTCCGGCCGATCCAGACCCGGTGGGCGGAATTTATGGCACGTCATTTTATTGGACTGTAAGAAACCAGGATATATCAGGTTTATGGGGTAAATATGAAGATTATTCAGTAAATATAGTCACGCTTGTCCCGGGCGAATTAAAGGAGCCTTTAAATGATTCATTGTCGCCTACCAAGCCGAAGTTTGTATGGACTGATTCTATGCCTAAAGAAGTTAGAAGACAATACAGGCTTGTTTTATATAAAGATACCTGGGCGACAGGGACAAAAGTCCTTGAATATAAGTCAGATGTCGCTTCTGACGGCAACGGACTTCCTACAAATTATACGTCATTAAGTGCATTAGCCGATGGCACTTACTACTGGTCGGTTTTTGCTACCGATGACAGGACGCCGGCAATGCTTAATGTCGGTGAAACGAATGAAACACAATACACTAACAATTCGAATATATGGAAACCGTCGATTCCCGATAAGGCAGTGTGGAAATTTAGCGTTGACCGCAAACCGCGCGTTACTATGGCTTCTTCTGATGATATATGGTATGCCGGATATGCTCATGCTTTGACGGTAGATTCTTTCGGCGCTGATGGCTATGCTACTTTAGGAACATGCGAAGTCACTTTGTATGAAGATGCCGCTGGTACGAAGCCTATACGAAAAGTAAGGGTTTATAATATAAGCAGCGATCCGGATATTCTTATTCTTGACAGCGATACAAACGCAAGACTTGAAAATTCTAAATTATATTCAACATTTTCAAATATCGTTCCGGTTGATCCGAACTTTCCATCGAATAAGAGATTCGTAATTAACCTTGCGCCGCATTACAATTTTGTTGACAAATATACATCCGGAAAAATCTATGCCAGAGCAAGAGTTTATTATAAGAACCAGGCCAACCTTGCGGATTGTTCGATTTATGCAGATTATCCGGCTACCGGCCAGGCACCGGCCTATGTCGGAAAGGTTGTTAACAGCCTGAAATTCAGGCCTTATGATTCGGCAGCGACTGACGATACAAAATCTGTATTCTTCCTTACAGGCGTTGCCAATTCATTTAACTCAATTAATACTAACCCATACGAACGCAAGGAAACTTATACTATAATAAAACCAGGCGGTGCTAATCCTCCGACAACATTGCAATATTTAAATAAAGAAGTCGGATTTGAAAAAACTACATATCTTTATATTAACGGCGAAGTTTATTATGATTCTGCTCAAGCTGCATCGACGCCTCTTTCTTCGGCTGACGCGATAAAGGATTTTAACACGGCAGGCGAACAGATGGTATGGAGAATTACTAAATATCCTAATACATATAACGCTTCGATGCGTTTGAAGCTGTTTAAAAAATCTGATTATGTGCCTGCTAATACGTTTGATTTCGCGAAAGTGTTATCGGAATTTAACGGCACTAATCCGGTTGAAGTCATAACTGCTCCTGCGGATTACATAAACGGCTCATTAACTACTTTGAAAAATGCCTGGAGTGAGCCGGAAATGACGCATTATATTGACAGGACAGAAAATGCCGGAAATGAAAACACGCTTACAAAATTTGAAACATGGTTTTATATGAACCGAAACCAGGCGGTAACTTTCAAGTATTCTGCCGATATGTGCGGGCAGGTATGGTTTAATGGCGAGGCGCTCGAAGATAAATATAATATTTATAACCCAAGTGAAAGTCAGCATAAGCCTCCTGTAGATGTATTGTTATCGTGCCTTGAAGGCTGGAACCATCTAGTTATATATGTTTTACATCAAAAATCAGTTACGACTAACGGATTAAATGGCGTGGCATATAAATTGGACGGCATAAATAAACCTTCGGCATTTTCCGGAAAATTTAGTACTTATTTGTGGCGTTCTTATCCAGTTCCGCAGCCTAACTTAAGTGATTTTGAAAATAATGGCCGCGGTACGTCAATATATGTTTACAATCAAAATAAAAATACTTCGGGTGCAGTAATAGATACTATGGCTGTTTCGCTCTCAGGTGCGCCGGCTATAGAAAAAAACCATAAAGGCATATTTATTGCCGATCAGGCGACATCATATAAACTTGCCTTCCAAAAACCGAGTTTTGGCGGCGATAATAAAATATCTTTAAAAATATATTCAAATGAATATTTAAATGCTGCCGAATTAAGGGCAAGCACAACCGATAATGGCGGAGCGGGTTACATTACAATACACGTTAACCAGACCCCGGAAGTTCCCGACACAGTTCAGCCGATAGCTAATTCTCCTGTGATTGTCTGCGAGGGCGCTTATAAGGATGTCGAATCTTTAGGTACTAACGCCATTAGTTTCAAAGTCAAGAATTCGGAAATTGTCGATCAGGATAATCCGGCATTTTCGAATGGTTTTCACCATTCAACTTATACGAGCCAAATAAGGACCGATGAAGTGCGTTATATATACGCTTTATGGGAGAATGCATCTGAAACGACTGCCGTTGAAAATTTTTATGAATTGGATTATACGAAGTTAAAATATATTTATCCGGCAAATGTCTACGGCATGAGTTTTTCGAGTTTCCCGGCATCGCCTTATACTCCGCCGTCTAATTTAATCAGTGAAGCAAGAAATTTTGGCGGAGTAATTTCTCCGATATATACTTATCGCGCATGGGTGTTGGATGAACACGGAGAAATTCAAAAACTGGGCTCGACTTCCAGACGGTTCTGCCTTGATATAAGACCTCCGGTAGTCGCAGATATTCAAGTGTTTTACGATAAAGAAGGCGTAAGGCTTGACAATGATATTTCACCTTATGTCAATGATAAAGTTCCGCAGGGAACTAATCCTATAGCGCTTGCGGGGCATACGCTTACATTGTGGGCATATTGTACCGATGAAATAACGGCTAATCCTAAAAATTTTAAAGATGGCAGTTTTTACATAAGGCGCAGTAATTCGACGGATAACTGGGTAGAAGTACCGGCGACATGTGAAGTAGATACAGCTATTTCTTATGAGGAGCCACGCTTTCAGTTTGAAAGAACGCCGGCTGCGCATCCTAACGGCTATATATGGTACGGTTATTATACTATTCCGTATGATTCCGATTTAACATATTACGATGTTGATTTTCAGGTTTCGGATGCTGTCGGCAATCGTTCGCCTAAAATGAGCAGCTCAGGAACCGTTGAAATAAGTTCTCTTACCAAACAACAATTTAAGGTAGCTACGATAGGCATAAAACCTGTAACCGTTGCTCCGACTGCCCGGTCAAAGTCAATTACTGTAAGCTGGATTCCGTTTGAAAACTGGCGCAATAACGATAAATCCATTGACCATTATATAGTTTCTGTCGGAGATTTGACGCCTAATCCTTATGAAACAAATAACTGGGTTGACGGCATGTTAAGTATATGTACGCGTGAAGTCAGGGTAGAAGGTAAATTACCTGTATTTGTTCAGCCTGTCGAGAAAATAAATACGGTAGGTTTTAGTACGGCTTTAAATGATTTCATATATTCGTTCGAAGAACCTGGCAGCGTGGTTAACAGGCGTGACGGTTGGCGTGAAGACGTAAGCTGCGGCGGTTATTTCTCAGCGGACCTGCAAAGCATAAAAGACGGTATGTATTCGTGGAGTACATTGGCATCGTCTAATCTTGACGGCAAGTATTCACTCTATAAGGATTATAACATCGGACCTAATGTTATGGCAAGTTTTGGCGCTTGGATAAAGAAGAATAACGCTTCACAGGAATTCAAAATGCAGGCAATATGTTATGATATAAGCAATAATGTTGTCGGCACTTTCTCTAATAGTTATAATTTTAATACTAATGCTTGGGTTCACTATTATTTGAAATCAAACGTAGAGCAGAAACCGTATTTCATGACTCCAAACGCTACAGCTCGCGTACGCTTGAAAATAACTTCAGACACGGCACTTGACGCTTACGCTGATAACGTAGGGTTCGGCGCTTACGGCGAAGTTACAGTCGACTTTACGCCGCCGCAAAAACCGGACATTAAAATAGGCGTTGTCGATAATCATATAAATACCGGAAATTCTGCTACTATTTATGGATACTGGGACGGCCAGTGGGATATTAAAGGAAGCGCATGGCTTGATGAGCCTACTAACTTCCCTACTCTTAATTTATCAAATCTTGTTAATTTTAACGCAGTTACCGATAAGAAAAAAGTCGGAATGTATTCTTACAGGATTGATAACGGCACTAAGGAAACTGCTGTCGGATATTTTAATAACGCTGATATAAAACTTAACGTTGAATCCGGCGATGTGCTCAGAATTTGGGCATATTTAAACAATTATGAGGTCGGAGTTACCCAAAGGAAAATTGAAAATCTTGGTATAGCTATTTCTGACGGTACTTCATGGAGCTCGAGAGTTTATTTTGGAAATGATGCAGTTAAAGCAAATAAAGGCTTTGTTGATAAAGGCTTTGGTAATTATCCGATAATTAATCTCGGCGCGTTGCCTGACGCGAATCAGTGGGTGCCTTTAGATATTAAAGTAACGGATATAGGCATGGAAGGACGCCAGATCGCCGGTATCGCATTTAGTATTGACGGCACTACTGAAACCGCTGTTTCGTCTTATGATACCGTTTCAGTTTATGTCGATTTTATAGATGTAGACAGCGGCGCCGGCGTTAAAAATTACCTGCCGCAGCTTGAAGTTAACCGTGATGTTATGAAAACTACATTTCAGGATTTTTCGAGTCTTAAATTGGCTGACGGCACTATTCATTCGGGATTCATGACTTCAGCCGTTTTTGATGATACCGAATTCGTTGCGTTAAATAAGGCTACAAATGAGATGGCATTTACCGGTAAATATTCGGCTAAGGTTTCGGCGATGGAAAACGGTATTTCTTATAATCGCACGGGCCTTACTGCTCGCGAATTAAGCTCGACTTCAAAAATTTCATTGTCGCCTAAGTTGTCGCTTGAGTGGCCCGCGTCTGAAAGCGAGTTTGAGTATAACGGCGGAGCGCTTGTAATATGGGCATATGTGAAAAACAATCTCGATACTTCTCGTGACAGTCTCAGCGAAATTAATGTTGGCGTGGAATATTCTACTAACGCACAGCCAAAAATGTTGACTATTGCCAAATACAGGACTGCTTCATTGAGCCCTAAATCTCAAAGGCCGCCTGAATTTGAGTATTTAAAAACATCCGATACGCTTTCTTCCGACGAAGTGAAAGCGACAGCAAATCTTGAACCTCTAAACTCGCTTTATCAGTTGAGCGACTCATTCGAAACCATGCTTACAGGCAATTTGTCATTCCATAATAATTTTATTGATGCAGGTAAAGTGCCTGGCGCTAATAACGAATGGAGTCCTCTTGTCATTCCGATAAAATCATTAGTTCCTGATAAAGTTATTGCGGCTAATGAAAAAGTAAAAGTCAAACGTTTGATAATCGAAACTGCTAACTGCGATATATATGTTGATCATATAGGAAAAGTTGATCCGTTTAAACAGTTAGGCGATTGGCAGGGAAATTTAGAAAAGAAAATATTTAATCAGGATTTTTCAACTTTTAGTTTTGACGAGCTTCATAATGCCGAGCAATCAATTGACGGCACAGAATCTATTAAATTTAAGAGGGCTGGAATCGGCGAAAGAAACTACTATATGCGTTTAAATCCTCTTACTCCGGATGATTTAATGACTCCTGAAGACGAATCATTCGATCCCGTGCCTTACAGGCTGAATGTTCCGGCCAGCGGCGGCGTAATTTCTCTTAATTTATACCTGGGCACTAACGAAGCGAATTTGCCGGATGAAATTTTACTTGAGTTCCATAAAGCGGGAGATGCTTTAAACGAATTTCATCACAGGGCATTCTGGGGATTGTCATATATAAAAATAGCCGGCGTAACTCGAAACGATATACCTGAGCATTATTATATCGGCACGCTGCCTGAAGTGCGCGGCGGCTGGGTAGAAATGCTCATTCCTTCGGATATGATCGGATTAACAAATTTGTCGAGTAATTTGAGCGCTTCTATCGACGGCATAAACATAAGGGCATATTCAAATAAAGCTTCAGGCTTTGAATTCTGGATTGACAGAATTGGATTGCTTGGAACGGTTCCTCATAACGGCGAAAATAAGTGTCATTCGGTTTATGTCTGGGATATGGATGACTATACTTTCTATACGATGAGAATTAAAGCATGGGACTGGGTTTTAAATGAATCTAACTATTCGTATTCTAAATATGTGCGTAGTAAGGACCGTACTCCTCCTGTTATATCAACTGTAATGTCGCCGAGAATCAATACTGAAGGTCTTGATTTGAGCAAAGATAAACATGTTTTAGACAGCATTTATTACATAAAGGATAATGCAGGATTAACAAGTGAAGTTCCTTTATTTAAAGACCCGGCGACAGGAAATTACCTGTCGGATTCGGAAATAAAAAACAGGGCAGTTGACTTATCGGTAACTACCGATGATTATATAAGCTTTGAAACTTTAAATGCTTCCAAGGTAGTTAATAATAAGTTGTCTGCCGGCCAAAGACAACTTCATAACGGCAATACTGTTGAAATTTTGTTGTCGGTCGCTACCGCTTACGATCCTTTACCGTCTGCCGAATATATAAATTCGGAATGGCTGACTGATATTCAGGGTAAAGGTACGGTGCCGGCTTATAATCTCGAATTGAACGATACCAGCAATGTCTGGTTGACCGATCCTTTTAAACGTTATTCGAAAATAAAATATTATTTTATTGGAAAGAATAACTATATAGCAAAACAGATTGTTTATGATGATGAAAGTAACTTTATGAGCGGCGGTGATACTTATATTGACGTTACACCTGGCCCTATTTCTAAAATTGCAGTTTATCATCCGGCGAGCGACAGTACAAGTTCAGTTGAAATAAGGGCTACTGATGGGGCGCTTATTGACAGCCTTCACAAAGATCGTATTAAAGAAGATACGAAGGCGTGGATTGGCGTAACTGCTTATGATTCGCAAGGTAATCCTGTGCTGAAGGGCAAAAAGTTAAAATGGCGTTGGAATGGATATTATAAGTCTTTAGTTAGCGGCAAAACTTATGATTTGAATGTCGATGCGGCAGAAACGCAAAGACGTATGACTATCGTTCCGGGGGCCGGTTCGATCAGTTACCTGCCTTCGAGGCCGTTTAGAATAACATATGATCCGCCGCCGCGTCCTTATTTCCAGATACAAAGGCCGCTTAATACAGACAGTGTTGAATTGGCTTCAAAATTGCTTACGCCTGAGCAATTAGCTTCGCCTGAACTTGATTATTCAACACAGGAAGTTGAAATATCCACTTATACTGGTTATAACATAAATGGCGAAGGTTATTCCGTTAATCTTTTAAGCGCTAATCCGAATAATAAATTAGGGCGCGCTTTGTTGTCCGGCGATTCGGAAGCTTATTTTGTTACTACCACTCATGCCGGCGATATATTATGGGCTACGATCACTACCGACGACGGAAAAGTGTTCGCTCAGACTGCTAAATTCAGAGTAACTTCCGGCGGAGTTTCGGAACTTAAAGTCGAGCCGGAATATGCTGAAATAGACGCTGAGGGCGGGCAGGCGATGTTTAACATAAAAGGGTTTGACAGCTTGAAGAGCAAGACTAAATACCCTTTAAAATATCATAGCGATACTGAATATTTAACTAACTATCTCATGGAGTCGGAGCTATACACCTATGAATACATATCGACGAATGAAATAGCTGTTAATCCTGTGTGGACACTTGACAGTCATGAAGCGCAGATTAAGGACAATGACTATATGATAACTAACGCCGATACTGTAGGTACGTTTGTTTCATCCGGAAGAACGAGTATTAATACGTTTGCCGCAGGCTGGGAAGAAGGCACGCACAGCATATATGTTATTGATACTACAGATGTTTTATTTACTGATGGAACAAGCCTTGCCATGAATTATATGGGCGGTCAAATTCTGACAAGCGGAGCGCAGGTCGCCTATGGAATTCAGTCGCCGCCTAATGGAAAAGGCTGGGAGTTAAGCAGGTCTGATATATTTGTAAAGGCAGTGGCTACTGTCGTAATCAAACCTATATTAAAGGGATATTTAAGCTTTATGAATTCCGACAGTGAAGCTGTTCAGGTTTTAAATATGAATTCGGTAATTAATAACTCAGACCTGACCGATGCGCTGAAATTCTATGTTCAGACCTTTAACACTCATGACAGACCGTCCGCTTATGAATCAAATACTGAAGTAATTGTTAAAGTCGATACCAGTGAAAATGAGTTTGTACGGCTTTATAGGTGGCCTATAACTAATATCGAAGACGGTGTGACTGAACTTAAAGTAAATCTTAACAAAGGATCGGCGGAAGTCGGGCTTGTAGCTTATGATGCTAAATTTAAGCCTAAGATATCTTTATTCTCTAAAAATCCTAATTACAAAGATATACTTTCGCCTGAGTTAAGGTCTAAAGCGACTGTAAATATTTTCCCTAACAAGCTTGATCACATTTATTTCGAGCCTTCTATCGCTAAATCGGATATGGCTGAAAGATATTCTATAATAAAAGAAAGGTCGCATCCGTTTAAAGCGTACGGCTATGATTTCCATAATAATATGGTTCCGCTGGATTACCAAACTGCTGGATTAAAATGGTCGGCTACTGCCGGCGAGATAAAAGAGGAAAATGATGCCGGAAATCATTTGCACGCAGTTTTTTCCTCGAAAGGAATAAGTCCTGGTGCGGGCGGAACGCCTGTTGATATAACTGTCAACGGAACTTCTAAGTTTAAGAAAATTTCTTCGCCTAAAGGGACGGCTATACGTGATACTGGTATCGATGTAAATCTGGCCGGAAAAGGTTATGTAAAAGTAGTGAATTTCGGATTATTCCAATTCCCTTGCATATACCAGGAACTTGACCGTAACAAACTTGATAAAGACGGCGAATATGAATTGTCATTCCTTTATATGACCGGCGACAGTGACGGCGATAACCGCCTGGCAGCGCCGAGAATAGGTATCGCATACTGGCGTGACAGCAGTCAGACGACCATTACAAGCGATGATATCCAATTACTTTATTCGCAGCCTTTAACTACCGGCGGCAAATGGTCGACAAGAACTATGAAACTGCGCTTTAAAGTCGACGGTAGCGCGGTTTCAGAAACCGGCAAGCCTAACGTCAATAATCTGGATGGCGCTCAAAAAATATTCCTTTTCCTTGGCGCGCCGGCTACAAATGATGACAGGCCTGCGATTCGCTATGACCACGTAACGATCGACAGGGTTAACTAAAAG
This sequence comes from Candidatus Wallbacteria bacterium, assembly GCA_041441465.1. Taxonomy (GTDB): domain Bacteria; phylum Muiribacteriota; class UBA9980; order UBA9980; family UBA9980; genus JASDSY01. The sequence goes on along the minus strand of JASDSY010000026.1, from coordinate 15,332 downwards.
TAATACAAAGTTATATATTTTTCAAAGGATAAAAATGTGCCGTTTAAAATATAAATTTAAATGGCACGTTTTTTATTATGATGTTATGGTTTTTCACATTATTAATTTTATCACTCAGCTATGCTCTGTTTCGATTTTTTATTTAAAAAACTTGTAAATAAATATTTTTAATCGAATCAAGCTCAAAACCTGAAATTTAAAATTAAGCTTATTATTTATTTTATTTTAAATACATTTAGTATGATATGAATCATAGAAAATACCGTTATAAAAAAGTTATAAGAAAATAATAAATAAGGAAAAATTATAGAAGTAATTGATTATATACATTTCTAAATGATGTTTGAATTAATGTGGCATAATGTAAAATAAAAAATACGGGATAAAAAAAAGACTGTCCTGAAAGTTTAACCTTTCGAAACAGTCCTTTTTTTAGATATATTTTTAAAATTCAACTTACTGTCAAATTATATTATTTAAAATCTCAAGATGGATTATATAGCTAATTTTAACTTACCTGTTTAGTCTGCGTTGCGAAAAAATACATCATTATTCCAAGTAATAGATAACTGAGACCAAACTGATATGGAATCGGCGATCCGATATTCCATGGAAGATAAATGTCGCCGTTAGGCGATACTGAATGTATTATACCGAAAAAGGTCATAAACGAAGTAAGGAGAAAATAATGGCCGGCTTTTGTCAATTTACGGTCTATTATAAGTGACAACGCTGCCCCCCAGAGCATTCCGGTTAAGATAAAACCGTGACCTAACGCGCCGATAACATTTAATGTCGATTGAACGCCGTGTGAGAACGCAAATTTAATATTTAAATTTGCGGGAAGCGAAGCTGTAAATCTTGTTATTTCACCGCAAATCTGATCGGTTATTATCATCAATAAATTCATTATAATAGGAAGAAACGCAAATGTGACTGCAGGCGCATGCTCGCGGGGACATTCGTGGTACGACTGGCTTGCGATTTCAAGTCCTACAAATATTAAAATTGGCGCTACGCAAGCTTCAGGAAGGATTTGAAGCATCCACGTCAGATATCCGAACATTCCTCCCAGGCCTATGAATAAGCCGGTAAGCAGTGTATAGCCGGCGCGAGCCCCCATGTGTTTATATGCAGGATGGCCGATATATGGAGTCGATTGCGCCACGCCGCCTGATAATCCTGCGACCAATGTGGCTATAGCTTCGGTCAGAAGTATATCGCGGGTATTGTACTCGTCGCCGGCGCACCTTGCCGATTCGGTTACGTTAATGCCGCCTATTATCGTTAACAATCCAAAGGGAAGCGCGATTGGAAGATATTTTATTGCTTCGTTCCAGCCGTCGAGAAAACCTGCGGAAGGTATCGGAAGGTGGAATTGAAATGAAAACTCCGGTATTTTATAAGCTTCGCCAAGAATTGAAAAATTGCCGAAAAAATGGTTTAATTCAGCATACCCCAGAACATGGTAAATGAATGCGCCGATTAAAACAGATGCGAAAACTCCCGGCGTTTTAAACGGCAGGTCGAGTCCTGCTATGAGCGAATACAATATCACGCCGAGCGCGATCAATCCGACGACCGGCATTTTAAAAAGCGTAAGCAGAGGAAGGCAGCAGAGCAATGCGACGCCGATACCGCCGATCGAACCGAGTAACCCTGCTTTAGGAACTATTTTCTGGACATACTCTCCGAAAAATGACATTATGACCTTGATAATACCTATCAATATCAATGTCGCCATTCCTATTTTCCATGTCAGTTCAGGGTTATTCGTAGCTTTAAATGCCGGGCCGAGGACCGCTACTGCTATTCCTATCGTTGAAGGGGTATCCAAGCCAAGCGGCATTGCCGTTACATTATTGTTTTTTGTCCGTGCCGCCAGCCGCATTGCCATTATTGTATAAACGATGTCGCCTATTAATACGCCGAGCGCCGTGCCTGGAATCATTTTGTTATATATAAAATCAGCCGGATAGCCGAATCCGTACATCAATATACCCGAAAGTATTACAAGATTCGATATGTTATCGACCATCAAGCCGAAAAAAGCGTTAAGATCGCCTGAAGTCATCCAATTATACTTGAAGTTATCACTTTGAGAGTTAGCCATTGTTACCACCTCTGATATATAATACCTTGTAAAAACTGCGCAAATTCTAACATATAAAATTTTTAAAATCAATAAAAATTTTATTGACAAAAAAATTATATTGCAATAAAATCTATCTATTAAAATTATAACACACTATAATTAAATAGAAAGTCGGGGTAATTGTAAATGAATATTTTAGTTTTGAATTGCGGTTCATCATCGGTTAAATTCCAGTTAATCGATTCTAATACCGGGGATTTTAAAGCGAAAGGGCTTTGCGAAAAGATCGGCGCTGACGATGCGATGGCAAATTATGAAGTTCCTGGCAAAGAAAAAATCAAAGAGATACTGCCTTTAAAAAATCATGAAGCTGCCGTAAATAAGATAATTTCAAACCTTCTTCATGAAAAGCACGGCATATTGAAAAGCGTTAAGGAAATTGACGCTATCGGCCATAGAATGGTGCATGGCGCCGAAATTTTTTCGAAACCGGTTTTAATAGATAAAGCTGTTATCGAACAGACTCAAAAATGCTGCGAACTTGCGCCGCTTCATAATCCTGCAAATCTTGTCGGTATTGACTGCGCGAATAAAATTCTTCCGGGAATTCCGCAGGTCGGAGTTTATGATACGGCATTTCACCAGACGATGCCTAAAAAATCATATCTTTACGCTATTCCGATGGAATTATATAAAAAATACGGAATCAGACGTTACGGATTCCACGGCCCGTCGCATCAATACGTTTCGGAACAGGCCGCGAAACTTTTAAAAAAAGACTACAATAAAATGAAAATAATCACATGCCACCTCGGCAATGGTTCTTCGATCACGGCGATCATGAACGGCCAATCCGTCGATACTTCGATGGGGCTTACTCCGCTCGAAGGCCTTATGATGGGCACACGCTGCGGCGACCTCGATCCGGCGATTGTTCAGTTTATTGCGGATAAAGAAAAAATGAACCCATCCGATGTTACAAATAATATATTGAACAAAAAAAGCGGTATGCTTGGCATAACAAGAGTTTCAAATGATATGCGCGAAGTTCACGAGGCGTCGGAAAAAGGAAATGAAGATGCAAAAACCGGCGTAGATATGTACTGCTATCGTATTAAAAAGTATATAGGCGCTTATGCGGCCGCGATGAACGGCGTCGATGCCATAGTCTTTACAGGCGGTATCGGCGAAAAAGACGATATCGTTCGTGAACGTGTTTTAAGCGATATGGAATATCTTGGAGTTCACCTTAATGTTAAAGTGAACGAAGGCAAAAAGGATGCGGCCGTTGTTATAACGACGCCTGAATCAAAAGTTACTGCGATGGTAATTCCTACAAATGAGGAATTAATGATTGCACGCGAAACCGAGCGTCTTGTTAAAAATAAATAACAATTAATTAATAAAATTTTTATTTTTATATTATGATTTAATTATAAGGGCTATCCAAAAATAAAATTTGGTGGCCCTTTTTTAAAAGAATTCATTTAATATTTATTGCATTGGAATAATTATTATGGCCAAACGCCCGCAAAATCTTATTTATTCAGCTAATGAAGCGCCTTCTTTTTTTACTGCGCTTGCGCTCGCGCTGCAGCATGTGATAGGTTTGCCTTCGATGGTAATTTTGCCGGTCGTCATTATAAAAGAGGCCGGCGGTACGATTGACCAGATCCAGCCGCTCATACAGATGTCCTTGATTGCCGGCGGCATAGGCGTAATTTTGCAGTCGCTTTCGTCTAAATATATCGGGTCGGGTTTCTTGTGCCCTCAAAATACCGGTGCAAATTATATTACAGCGTCAGTGCTGGCAGTTAAAACAGGCGGGCTTTCATTGCTTTTCGGCATGACTTTAATTGCCGGGCTTATACAGGCGTCGTTTGCCTTAGCTGTAAAGCGCCTGAGAACATGGTTCCCGGCTGAAGTTACCGGCCTTACCGTCCTAATGGTCGGATTGAGCCTTATTAAAATATCGATTTCGAGATTTTTCGGCCTTACTGCTTCCGGCACTGTAGCCGGCTGGCGTTCATTGCTTGTAGCCGCGCTGTCGCTTGCCTTAATGTCGTCGATAAGTATTTTTTCAAAGAAAAAATTACGCCTTTATTCTCTTTTGATCGGCGCCGCCGCCGGATATATAACCGCTTTTATTTTAGGATTGATAAATTTGGAGGACATTGAAAAATTTCGTTCGGCGCCTCTATTTTCGGTACCACGGATTTCGTATTCGTATTCTTTTGATTTTAGCCTTGTTATACCATTTATGGTTGCGGCTGTTGTTTCGACTTTGAAAACATTCGGCGATATTACCACATGCCAGAAAATTAACGATACCGACTGGAAAAAACCGGATATTTCAAATATAAGCCGAGGAATTCTGGCTGACGCTTGCGGCACAATAAGTGCCGGGCTTCTGGGCGGAACGGGCCAGGCGTCATCTTCAAGTAATATCGGATTAGCGCTTGCAACCGGCGCTACAAGCCGTTATATCGGCTTTTATTGCGGCGCGATATTAATTCTGCTTTCATTTTTCCCGAAGCTTGCCGCGCTTTTTTCTATAATGCCGCAGCCGGTAATGGGAGCCGCACTTATTTACGTCGTATGTTTTACTATTGTTACCGGGATTCAAATGATTTCAACTAAAATTCTAGACATAAGAAAAATTTTTGTCATCGGTTTTTCGATTACTGCCGGTTTAAGTGTTGACATGCTTCCTGAAATATACAGGGCCTTTTCAATGCCGGCCTGGCTGAATCCGCTCTTCGCCTCATCTCTTTCGCTTGCGGCCGTAACAGCTATCATTCTTAATCTTATTTTTAAAATAGGAAAGACAAATATATTTGAAACAAAAATTTCTCCATACACGGATAATTATTATCAAATCAGGGATTTTATGAGCGAGCTCGAGATGGTGTGGAGCGTGCGCGATGATGTTATTTACAGGGCGATTTCCGCGCTCGAGGAATTTTTTGAAACTGCGGCCAGATTGAAATTAGCTAAAAATGATATATTGCTTAAAGTTACTTATGACGAATTTAATCTTGATATCGTTATTATCTATAAAGGCGAACTTATAATGTTTTATGATTCGATGCCGGCAAAAGAAGAAGCCGCGTCGGATTTGAATTACGCGTCGCGGCTTTCGGGTTATCTTATTAAAACATATACCGATCGTGCGGAATGCAGGAGCGATGACGGAATATGTTTTGTTAAATTACATTTTATTCATTGATTTGACATATATTCAAAAATATATTTCTGAATATATGAAGGTTTAAGACCAACAGTTCGGTAAATTTAAATGTTAAATGCGCCTGTATGTTTTTTACAAAAAAATAATAGTATTTATTTTACTCTTCGTCAGGTTCGGCGAGTTCCTCTTTCATGTCATATTCTGTCGGTTTTATATTGTTATCTAATTCTGTTTCTTCTGTTTCCGTTGATTTGCTGGATTTTAAGTCTGTTTTGAAGCTGGATTTGACTTTTTTCAGTAATTTATTTTCCGCAGCCGATTTGATGCTTTTTTCTTTGCTTAATGATAATTCCTTGGTGCTAAGCGTAATTTCCTTTGTGGCAAGCGAATTTTCTTTTGTGTCTAAATTCACTTCTTCAGTTTCTTCCAACTCGCCGCGTTTTTTCTTCTCGATCTTAATAAGCTCGTCAATATCTATTATTACTTCTTCAGTATCGGAAGGTAATACTGCTAATTCTTTTTCCTCTTCGATTTTCTTTTTGTCTTTTTTCATTTTTTCATAGCATTTAATAAGTATTTTATGGCCTTTTACAAGATCATCAGGCGAGGCGTCAAGTTTTTTGAATTTTCTATTCTTAGCTTCGGGGTAATCGAGGATATCATAAACAATATCCGCTGATTCGTTATATTTTGACGAATAATACAAATACGCAGACTTAAACAATGCTATCTGCACTTCGGAAAGCTGCGGCAGATACTCTTTTAATTTCAAAATGCCGCCTTTACTGTAAAAGCCGCCGGCTGTTTTTAAAAGGTTATTCACTACTTTTACGTCCACCGAATATTTTTCGTCTTTTTCATATAAAATTTCATAAATGCCCTTTAATGTCCATAACCCTTCGTCATAGTAGGTAGAGCGTAAATATTTTTTTGTCTTGAAATCGACCAATAATTTTGCAGCTTCCTCTATTTCGCCTGCAATTACTAGTAATTGAGCTTTTTTAGTCTTGTATTGAGCGCTGTCGCAAAAATTTTCGTCTTCCATGTCAAGGATTTTTAAGTAATCGAAGGCCTCGATGGGGTTTTCATATCTTATTTCATTTTCAATTTGAAACAGCCTTACGTCGTTTTGAGTTAAATAAGCGCCGCCGATCTTGAAATCTGAAGTGTAAAACGAACCTTTTTTGAATAATTTAGAAAAATGAACGCACGCTCTTTTATAGGCAAGGCGTTTTTCTGTTTCGTCAGATCTCATGAAATTTTTGATTGAATTGAAAAGTCCTAGTATTAAATGATATTCATTTGGACGGTAATTGGATTTGCTGAAATATTTTACTTCGAGTTCTGAAGATTTGACCATTTCAAATATTTGTTTGGCCTTGAAGCTGCCTTTTTTGAACATTAATTCGATGTTGAAATACTTATACAGCGCGTTAAAAAAAACGAGCTCGTACTTGGTCTGGCCGCTTGCAGATTTTATCGTTCTTTCCATAGTAGTTACGCCGCTGGAAAGTTTGCTGTCATCGTATATTACCTTCTCAGTTTCAAGGGACTTTACCATTCCGTGAAGCTGCTGCTGCGGAGTCAGGTTTAATACCGAATTTTGCGCGCTTCCGCCTTTATCGGAAAAACAGCCCTGAAGCGTGAAACTTACTGACGCGAAAAATATCGTTAATATTAACTTTTTTATCATATGAAGGGTTTTAGGCTTAAAAAACATAATACAAACCACCTTGATTAAGCTAAATTGACACCTTCATCATATCGGAAAAAAAATGAAATGGTTAAGCTTATTCTAAAATTCTGTCTTTTACAATGCCGAAATTAAATTCAGGCGCCATTTTATGCGAATTAACCGCTGAAACAAGCTGCAGAACTCTTTTCATGTCGTCTGAAAATTTTTCGGAATAATTAAAGAGCGAGATATTGAATTTTTTAATTCCAAGATCCATATATTCGCGAATGAATTTTACCATATTCAGAAATGAAGCGCTGTAAGCGAGACATCTTGCTTCCGACACCTTTATGATATAATGTGCTCCGTTTTTATGATTTATCATCGCCATTTCATAAAGATTATCCGCGGTCATTACGGCGTTTGTCGAATTTTCGAATACGTTTGAATTGGCCCGGAAAAAATCGTACGCAAAATTTGCGGTGTTAAGGTGGCCGAGTATTTTTATCCTGATTTTTTTCAAAAGATCAGGCGCTTTTTTTGCCGTATCTTTTAATAAGGCCATTATATCGATATGGTTTAACTCGCTTGAAATCTGGAATTCCGAAACGCCGAGCGCTTCGTAAAAACTCAAAGTCTGTAAATTTATTATATTTAAAAACGGACCGGCCGTTATTTCGAAATTACGGCCCGGAAATTGGCCAAGAGCCTTTTTTAAAATTTCGAACTGCGAAATATTATTGATTATGAATTTATTGGCGCCGAGCGCGGCGAAATTTTCAACTGTTTTTTGAAATTGCTCGGTCTCGTTTTCAAATACCGCGGGCTGGCAGTCGAACACGAATTTCTTGTCATAAGCTCCGATTTTATTGAATAATTCAACTGCTTCGTCGCGCCCGAGTTCACCGAGAAAGTGCGAGTTAAATGAGCACGAGTCAAATTTAGTCAAATCAGGCGACGTAAGGTACTGGTCTGAAAACAGGTTCAGCTGGAAGTCGCACGGCCTGTCGTTTGCCGTTAACGCAGCGGGTTTTATGCTGTAATTGAACGCCATGTCTGAAATATCATCGTTTTCTAATATGCCGGCATAATCGATATTTTTCATTATCTTATCATAGGATTTCTGGCTGTATGCTTTGAAGTCTGCGTCGAACCTGTCAAATACGCTTTTGCCGCATTTTTTTAACGCAGAGAGCGGTACGAACACGTTGCTGTTAACTATTTTTACTTTTAAGTCTTTCATTTCGCAGCTGTAACGAGAGTGATCGAATGCGAGGAAAGTTTTGAAAATAGTTTCGGCGTCAAGCGCGCGGTTTTGCGCCGGAAAAAAGTCGGCCTTTTCCGATTCGTATTCAAAATCATTGCCTTCCGCCGTAATTTTAACCTTAAATACGCCGTCGCAGAACCTCGAGTTGATGGCTAATCGTGTTTTGCCTGCAGTTTCTTCGGCAGCTGGAGCAGCCGTTTCCTGCATTTTAATTTTTTTGACCGAAGAAGCCTCTTCCGAATGGACTAAAAATAGTTTTGCCGGTTTAAAGGGCTGGCCTGCGCTCTCTTTGTCACGATATTCGATGATCTCATAATTTATCTCGACATTTTCGCCGGCTTTTAATTCAAATACCACCCGGCCCTGATAATTTTTCATCGCCGTTATTTTTATGAATATTCTCTTTCCTTCGGGTGTTTCAAATTCCAGAAGGTCATTTTTACTTAGTTTTGCGATTAATTTGGTGGCGATTCTTTTTTCTTCCGGATAAAAACCGCTTATTCGGTCCGCTATAAGAAGTCCGTAATTGCTGTTTCTTTCCGAAAAGATCACATCTGCGGTTTCTCGCCTGTCTGAATATCCGGTGCAAAGAGTTCGATTGTAAGTGCGCGAGACTTTTTCCGTAAGCTCGTTTATCGCGTTTTTGTCGTATTTTCCGGCAGCTATTAAATCTATTGCACTTCTAAATGCCGATGTTACATTATAAATATAAGATGCGCTGCGGTTTCTGCCTTCGATTTTAAAGGAGGTCACACCGGCTTTGTAATATTCCGCCAGCAGCGGAAGCAGCGACAGGTCGCGCGTCGAGAGCATATATTTTTCGAGCCATGAGCCGTCCGTGAAGTATTTCAGGCGGCACATCTGCGGACATAAACCGCGATTGCCCGAACGGTTAGTTGCGTACGAGCCCATATAACAAATTCCTGATATTGCAGAGCAAAGTGCGCCGTATACAAAAGTTTCTATTTCGAGCTTGTTTTCTAAACACATTTTCTGAATTTCATTTAATTCACACTCGCGCGATAAGACAACTCTTTTGATACCGATATTTTTCATAAGGTCGAACGCTCTAGAATTATGGATATTCATTTGCGTCGATGCATGCAGTTCGATGCCCGGCATTATTTTGTTCAATAACCTGGCGATTCCGATGTCCTGGACTATAAAAGCGTCGCAGCCGATTGCTCTGGCACGGTAAACCGAGTCTACGAAAGTTTTCATTTCCGAATCTTTGACAATCGTATTGACAGTTAAATAAATTTTTTTCTTCAGCGGCCTTGCTATTTTTACAAGATTTTCGAGTTCTGTTTCGGTGAAGTTATCTGCCATGCGCCTCGCGCTGAAGTCCTTCAATCCTAAGTATATTGCGTCACATCCTGCGGATATCGCAGCTTTTGCCGCTTCCATATTCCCGGCGCCTGATAAAAGTTCAACGTAATGATTCATAAAGCTTCCTTATCTCTTCCATTATTTTTTGCGTTATTTCCCTGTAAATTTCACGCTCTTCCTCGGCTGTCTGCGGCGTTTTATTGTAATATTCATCGAGGTTCAGCGGCTCTCCGATTTTTATTTTTACCCGTGCAACACGCGGCACGAATGTGTTTTTAGGCAGTATTTCATGCGAACCCCATATAGCCGAAGGTATGACGATGGCTTTGGTTTTATATGCGAACATTCCGCAGCCCGGTTTGCCGTCGCGTAAAATGCCGTCAGCTGACCGCGTCCCTTCCGGGAATATCCCGAGCACTCTTCCTTCATCGACAAGATTAAGAGCTGATTTTATGGCGGCAGAGTCCGGCGCGCCGCGATTGACTCCGAGCTGGCCGCATTTTCTCATGCACCAGCCTAATACCGGCACCTTCAGAAGCGATTTTTTGGCGAAAAAAGAAATCGGTACTTTTTGCACGAGCATATATAAAACGGGATCCAGGTTCGATATATGATTTGACGCTAATATCGCGCCGCGGCCCGAATTTATAATTGGATTGAGATTTTCTTCGCCCGAAATTTCATAATGTATAAAGAAAATTTTATACAAAAATCTTAGAATGATCCTGAAAATGCTATAGTAAATTTTATATTCCCTCATAAAAGCCTACCGTGCAGTGCATTTTTGACTGCGTAATTAAAATTTTAAATGAATCTCTGTCTGGCGTAGTCGACGATAAATTTGACCGCTCCGTTTATATCCATGTTTGAAGTATCCAGTAATACGGCGTCATCTGCTTTTTTTAACGGTGCTACAGGCCTTTCTTCGTCCATTTTATCACGATTTTTAACATCTTTCAATACTTCTTCGAAATTAGCTTTTTCCCCTTTTTCGAATAATTCTTTAAGACGGCGCTCGGCCCTTATTTCTGCCGATGCGGTTAAAAATATTTTTAGCCTTGACATCGGCAGGACACATGTGCCGATATCACGGCCGTCCATTAAAACCGTATGGTCTTTGGAAAATTCCTGAAGTTTAGCATTTACCTTCTCACGAACCGGAATAAGCGAAGCCACAACGGGAACAAAACGCGACACCTGCTGCGTTCTTATTTTTTCGCCGACTTCCGTGCCGTTTAATAATACACCGAATCCGACTTCCGTGCTGATTTTGAAATCGAGTTCGAAACTATTTAATTCCTTTATGAGCAGGTCGTGATTTTTAACCGCTTCTGCCGCGCCTTCACCGAATTTTTCAATGAAATAAAGCGCGCAGGTGCGGTAAATAGCTCCTGAATCGACATATGTGAAATTTAATTCGGCGGCAGCACGTTTGGCTACTGTTGATTTCCCGGCGCCGGCCGGACCGTCTATCGCTATGCTTTTAGTATACTCCATTATTGCAAACACCATCCTGAATTAATCATTATTGAATATTTTGTATTTGAATTTTTACTTTCTGTTTAAAAGTTTTTTCTCGAAATAAATAAGCTTAAATTTATCAGTTTGTAATTTTAAATTTAAGACCGGCTTTTTTCAGGTCGTTAAAAAAATCCGGGTTAGAAATTCCTGTACATTCGATGTTTTTTAATCTAAATTTTTCACCGCATAAAAAACCCGCTATGCAAAGCATCATTGCGATCCTGTGGTCGCCGTTCGAATCCGTAACAGCGCCTTTTAATTTTTTTATGCCGTGAATTTTAAGGCTGTCACGGCCTTTTATTGATATCTTGGCTTTAAGTGCCGAAAGATTATCGCAGACAGCCAGAAGCCTGTCCGATTCTTTTACTCTTAATTCGCCAAGGCTGCTTATAGAACTTTCTCCGTCGGCAAAACATAACACAAGCGCTAATAAAGGAATTTCATCTATCATCGATACTATTTCATCAGTATCATTAATTTTCAAGGATTTGATTATTTTTTCGCAGTCCTGAAAACCGGCGAACATTATGTCGGCTGATTTTTCGCCCGATATTTCCCGGATATTCGAATAATTGAATTTTATTCCGGCGCGCTCGAGAACTTTAAAAAATCCGAGCCGCGTATCATTCAAAAGAATGTTTTTGAGTTTAAAATTCAAATTAATGTCATAAACTTTTTTAACTAAAATATCTAGAGCGATATAGAACGCTGCGGTTGAAATATCTCCGGCAATTGAAATATCGGCCGGTTTTATTGATTGCGGACCTTTAAGTCGGATTATATACTCGTTTTTAGAGTTAAATTCAGCCGATAATTTTATGCCGAATGTTTTTGACATTTTTTCGAAATGATCCCGCGTCTTACTTGGCTCGATTATTTTTGTCAGGCCGCCGGCATTTAATCCGGCTAATAATATGGCGGTTTTAACCTGAGCGCTGTTATTTCGGTTTAGAAATTCGGTCCCCTTTAAATTTTTGCCGGCAGCGGCCCCCGGCAGGCTGCCGTTATCTGAAAGTATTATTTCAGCGCCCATTTTCGACAGCGGTTCGCTCACTCTGCGCATCGGCCGTTTCTTAAGGGAACTATCGCCGGTTATGATGAATGTATGTTCATTTATTCCCGCCAGCGCGCCTAACATTAATCGCGCGGTTGTTCCGGAATTGCGGCAGTCTAAAATTTCATTTTTAGCCTGCCATTTTTTTATACCCTGACTTTCAACTATAATGCAGTTTTTCGTTTTTTTTATTCCTGCTCCGAGCTTTTTTAAAATATCGGCAGTCGCTAAACAGTCTTCAGATTTTGACGGATTTTTAATTATTGAAATCCCTTCAGCCATAGCCGCCAGAATTAAAGCGCGGTGAGTTATGGATTTGTCGCCGCAAATTTTTATTTCGCGGATTTTTTTAGATATGTCCCCTGCTTTTTTATCCCGCCGTTTATTTTCAATATTAAATTTTAAGCCGCTGCAATGAAACTCAGCCATTTAATTTTCCGCTTTATAATCAGTTATTTTTTTAACTTTTATATTCATTTCATCGAGGCTTTCGACGATTTTATGGAAAAGTTCGACATAATCGTCGGCTACGTTTGCCACTATAACGGAAGAGACGCCGCCGTTTTTTTTCGTGATTTTTTCGGTCGTAATTACGCCGCAATCTTCGTAAGATTCAAGTATGAAAGCGAATATATGAATATCTTCGGGAGTTACCTCGAAATAAAATTTCATTTAGTTGGAATTCCTTTCGCGTATTAAATCATATTCGCTTAATTGAATGTTTGAGTCGGATTTTATATTCATTATTACTTCCATAGTATTGCCGGCTTTTGGCTTAATGTCGCCGTACGTATTTTTCATCATTTCAATTTCAGCCTCGAATATTCCTGCTGGTGATACGAATTGGTATTTCTGGCCGGCGGTAATATTATTTTTTACGAATACATGATATTCGTTGCTGGCGACTCGTTTTGAAATAATGCCGACGAGCCTGTATGTTTTTATGTAGGCCGAAGTTTCATAATTATGCTCGTCACCTGTAATTCGGCCAAGATAAAATCCCGTTATGTATCCGCGGTTTGATACCGAGTTCAGCATCTGATAAATTTCCTGTGCTGGTTCGAATTTTTCATTATTTTCTAGGCACTTCACGAAATAATCTATCGCTTTTCTGTATGCCATCGTAACAAGCGCTATATAATGAGGCCCTTTGATGCGCCCTTCGATTTTGAACGCGTTAATTCCGGCTTCGTATAGTTCAGGAATTAATTCGAGCGCCATCAAATCTCTTGAATTAAATATATAAGTGGCTCGGCCGCTTTCTTCCTCTATAATTTCGAATTTTTGATCGGGCCGTTTTTCTTCGGTCAGATAATATTTCCAGCGGCATGCCTGGGCGCATGAACCGTCATTCGCGCCGCGCGAAGCCAGAAAGTTAGAAAGCAGGCAGCGGCCTGAATATGACATGCACATTGCGCCGTGAATAAATGCCTCGAGCGAGAGCCCGTCGACTTTTTTAAATCTTTTTATTTCGGCGAGCGAACACTCACGTGCCAGATTCACCCGTGATACGCCGTTTTGCCTGTAAAATTGCAGCGCGGTCGAGTTTGCCGTCGAAGCCTGCGTTGAAAGATGAAGCCGCGGGGTTATATTCAATTCTTTGGCTATCGAAAGTACCGCCATGTCAGAAAAAATTACCGCGTCTACTTTTATTTCATTCAGAAACATCAAATAATCGCGAAGATCATCAAGCCTGTCTTCGTGTATTATCGAATTGACTGTTATATAAATTTTCTTTCCAAGATTATGAAGATAAGTTACCGCTAATGCCAATTCTTCGCGTGAAAAATTTTTGCATTTAGCGCGTAATGAAAAATCGCTCGCGCCGCAGTATATGGCGTCCGCTCCGAATTTAGCGGCTATTTTTAATTTTTCCATGTCGCCCGCGCCGACTACTAATTCCGGTTTTATTATATTCATAATGATTATTTCACGCTTTCTATATATTTAAAAATGACATTTACGTAACGATCGTGATAATTTAATAAATAACTCCAGGCATATATCCTTTAAATTAACGGTTTCGCAAGTCACAGGATATTTAAGACAAAGTATCAATATCTTGGCTGCCGGTTAAAATCATCCAAAAATTTTTGTAAAATAATTTTTGCTGCCAGGCCGTCGACAAATTGCTTCCTCTTCCGGCGGCTGATATTTGCTTCTATTAATATGTTTTCGGATGCGATTGTGCTCCGGCGCTCATCACGATATTCTATCCGAACCGAGCCGTCGGCGAAAAATGACTCGAGTTCGTCTCCGAATTTTTGGACTTTATCGCACATCGCGCCCATTGTTCCGTCAGCATTTATAGGCAACCCGATTATTATATTCGTTACCTCTTCGTCGCCGCATAATTTTACGATTTTTTCGATCGCGAGGCGGTCGTTTTTTATTGTTGCCGAGGAGCCCGATATCTGCAAAGTTTTATCTGAAATAGCAACGCCGATGCGGGCGTCGCCATAATCTATAGCCATGTATCGCATGAGGGAAATTTTAACAAATTGCGCGCTGTTTGTCAATGAAAGTAATTGTTTTTTTATAAGTTTTAAGCAATTTTGCGATAAGATATTAAGCGTATTTTTGAAAAGCTGATATTAACGCCGATATTTTTTGCGGGGGACATAAAGGGTGATACCCTTTAATTTCCCCCGCGCCTCCTCTTTAATCCCGCTATACCTACCGTTGCTTTTTCGATTCTGTCGTTTGAACTTAGACTTTCGTTTCGATAACCGCTTCGCGTTTATCGAAACACAGCAATCGGCCGCGCGGATTTATAATATGACTATAAAATATCGTTTGCGGCCGAAGGTGAAGAGCATGCAATATGTATAATTTCTTTCGGCACGTGAAACGTGCTAATGAGGCTTTCAAGTATTTAATAACTATATTTCGCGTAAGTATATGAGTGAATAGTTATAAATTCACAAAAATATAAATTTATGAATGTCAATTTTTGAGGGACATTTCGGATGACGGGAATGGAGGCACTAATGCCGTGAGCGCCAAGGAGGGCAAAGACGAACGGCGCTGGCGACTGAATGAACGATAAAAAACCTATTACTAAGTACTTTATAATATAATTAAAATAACGTTAAATAAAATTTTTTAAAATTCACACAAAAACAATTTATGAATGCCAGTTGTTGGGGGGACATTTCGGAAGGCACGTAGCCGTGATGGCGGAAGTGCCTGAGAATAAGC
>JASDSY010000025.1:0-58103 GCA_041441465.1 Candidatus Wallbacteria bacterium | reverse complement strand
CCGTGCGGGTTCAAGTCCCGCCCCTCGCATAAGACAAAACTCCCGGAATCGAAAGGTTCCGGGAGTTTTTGTTTGTAAAGTATGTAATGGGTGTGTAATCAAAATAAAAAAGGCCTGCTTTTAGCGGCAAACCTTTTTAATATCTTTATTGAATTGAATTTTTTACGTGTTTTATCATTCTATCTATTTCAGGATTAGTATTAATAACCATTAAATGCACTTGCGGATGTTCATTTACAAACACTCTAAAAACTTCATCTGCAAATGCCTGGCCAATTTCTTTTACACCATCAAAATTTAACATTACTTCTTTAAATTTTTCAAACCGTGATATTAATCTTTTGGCTTGCGAGCGAGAGATTAGCGCTTCACCTTCATATTGCATTAATTTTACTGGAACTATTGTTTTTGAAAAAGCATAATCTTCTTTATCGGCCGAGTATTTATCAAAAATATCTTTAATAAGGCGTTTACAATCTCTTTTTATTTGCATCCATACACCCGTTCCGGCAATCTCCTTTGCTTCGTTTTCAAATAAAAAATCTTCGTCAATATGTGTAAACGCAAGATTACCGGAAAGTATAGAAAAACGATCAAAAAGCCTCGATGTAAAAAATATTCCTTCGCCTGAATGTTTTTGCGGAGCCGTTGTTAATTTTCCTTTTGCCAGTTCTAATATTGCAAAGCGCGGATGTTCAAGATTGAATGCTTTTTGAATTTTATTAAAGATTCCAACTCCATCATCGCTTATCAACATTTTTATTTCAATTGCATTATAACTTACACTGCAAATTATTTCCTTCGCCTCTGAATGATCAACAGCATTATTAAAAATTTCTGTAAAACCGTATTGGCATATTTTTAAAATGTTTTCCGGAATATCTTGAGGTAAAAGCGGTTTTATTTTATCACTGAAAACAACATCTTCCGCTGGATGAGTTTCTCTTAATAATGTAAAATTTTGTGAATATTCCTTTAAAGAATATTTTACATTATTTTTGGTGCCTTCAACCTCAATAATATTATTTTGGACTAATCTACGAATATAATTAATAACCGCCTGGCGACTAATTTTATACTGTTCGCTGACAAATGTCACGATATCTGAACTGTGTTTGGAAACATTATTAATAATAAAATTGATTATTTCGTTTCTTTTTTCTTTTGTAAACATATTACACCTGTTAAATATATTTTTATAAACTTTTTCAAATAATATTATAAACATATATTTAATTTTTGTAAACATATTTTTATAAAATATTAAATTGTTAATGATTATAGCACAGTCTGAAGGATATCGGGTTAGATTTTGATTCGGATATATACCTGGAGCAAATTAAGCCTAAACAATAAAATTTAATAAAACAAATTAAATTTAAAGTCAACGTATAAAGCGATGTTTTGTTTTGTAAAGTGTATAAATTAAGTGTGTAACAAAAATAAAAAACTTCCGGAGTGATTTTATATTTTAAGTGACATAAAAAAATATTATTGAAAAAGCTTGGCGTGTATGCGAAGGGGCAGCGCGAAACGGCCGGCGGGCGGTTCGCGCGGGGGGAAGGCTTTCCCCGCCTGAAAATTAAATAAATTGAACTAAAAATAAAAAAATCCCATGAAAAATAAAAATATTATGAAGCCGGCAGAAAATTAAGGTACATTATAAATTTAATATATATGTTTGCGTGATTTGACAATTGTATTTTTTTTTGATAAAATATTTTCACAATTCAAAAACATCATGTCGCCGTACATACATTTCAGGAGTTTATCCACACGGAGGTACAATTTAATTTAACTTTTATTAGGAGGAAGTGGATAATGTCACACCAGATTATTTCATCAATCAACTCAAACGCAGTTAAAGAGGAAGCGAACATTTTAAAACCAGCTATCGAAAGTCAGGCGGCAATCGAAAAAATCGCCGGAATCAAGGCGAACTCAGTTGGAACCATCTCAAAGAAAGCTACAGCTCACCGTTCGGTGACAATCAGCGAACACCCGGTTTACAAAACAAGAATACTTGTAGTTAAAGGCGACGAAGAAATATTCGATTACGCCGGCGCTATAAAATCAAAACTTTCGGAAATTACAAAAATACTTCCGGTAAATATACCAAGCTCGCTCATAGCTTTGATATTCGCTATGGTTATAATACCTGTCGTCATGACACCCGGTATCTTCAGACCTGATTTCCTTTCTGCCGCAGGCGATACAGCTATAAGCCAGCTCAGATTTCCTGAAACGATTTTCAAAAATATAGAATTCAGCGACCGCGATACATTTAACGCGCAGATGACTGAACTTATATCAAAATATAACAGCCGTCTTTCGGTAATACCTAAAGATACTGAGCTTTATAAACTTATCGAATCAAGACTCAAAACGGCGCAGGCTATATTTGAAAACGTCGAAGACGATATGTTCTTTGATGTAATGCTCGCTAAATACGGCGTTCCTAAAATAAAACCATATTTCAGCTACTCGCGTCACGGCAAAGTGAACACGCGCGCAGCAAGCCTCGGCAAATGGGCCGTAGATGACGCCAACAATTATCATGAAAAGAAATTGGAAGAATTTAACAAGAAACTTCCTGCGGTTTTAGAAAAAGCTAACGCTGAAAGGGAAGATAAAGTTAACGCGTTTATCAGCGCGGCAGTTGCTGAAAATCTTTACATAATGCAGGAAACTGAAACTATCAAAACGATAGAAGTTACCAAGGCGGAAACTAAAAAGGCTAAAAAACATTATCATAAAAAAAGAAAAGCCGCAAAGAAAGCAGCGGTAAAAAAAGACGCTCCTGCGGCTGAGGTAAAAGCTCCTGAAATGACGCCTGCACCTGCTGCGGAAATGCCGGCGCCGGCAGTAACACCAGCTCCAGCACCGGAACCGGAAAAAGTTACACCGCCGGCTCCAGCGCCAGAAGCTCCAAAAGCTGAACCAAAGAAAGATGACGCAAAGAAAGTAAAAAAAGATAAGAAAAAAGAAGCTAAAAAGGCAGAAGCACCGAAAGCTGAAGCTGCTCCTGCGGCACCAGCGCCTGCACCTGCTGTATCGATGCCAGCGCCGACCGAAGTCCCGGCTCCAGTTCCTGCCCCGGAAGCACCAGCACCGGTACCGGCAAATAACGTAACACCTGAACCGGCAGCGCCAGTTCCTGCTCCGGCTGAAACACCAGCGCCTGCATCAGAAAATTCAGAAAATCAGTCACAGGGAAGGGCAAAATAATAATTCATTGTTTTGCAAATAATATAACGATATTAATTAAATAAACTATAAAAAAAGGTGGACTTATGTTCACCTTTTTTTGGGTAATAAACTTAAATAAAATGGAGTGATTTTTAAATGTCGGAAAAAGAAGTTAACGAACAGAACAGTCAAAACATGTCGCCTGAGGAGGCCATGGCGAAAATGTCATCTTATGACGTGGCTTCGACAATGATAATGATGCTTGCGCAAAAAGCATGGATATCTCTCGGCCTTATCGCTCCGACTCCGGGCGCTACTGAAATGAAAAAGGACCTCGATCAGGCGAAATTTGCGATTGACGCGATTTCGGCGGTTTATGAACTGCTCAAAGACAAAGTTTCGCATGAGGAAAGCAGCCAGATACAGGCTATGCTTACCAATCTTCGCCTTAATTTCGTAAGCTCGAACAAATAACAGAAAATTACAGATTAAAGGGCCACGATATGCGCGGCCCTTTTTTATTAATAGAAGCGGAATTTTCGTATTACGCAGTTATTAATAACGCAGTTAATTTTAGTAATTTATAATATAAAAATTAGGAATAGTTATGGAAAAAGTCGTTTTATTAAAGACGCCGTCTTATGAAAGAAATTTAATGAGAACGCAGGTAGAGCGGATATTCAAGGAATTTGGAGGCGCGGAAAAATTTTTTAAGAGCGGTGAAAAAGTCGTTATAAAACCGAATCTGCTTTTCGGGCGTCCGGCTGACGCGCATGTGACGACTCATCCGGAGCTTGTTTTTGCCGTAGGGTCCGTATTGAAAGATATCGGCTGCAGGATAACTATCGGCGACAGCCCGGGTATCGGCAGCGCCGTTAATGTTGCGAAAAAATGCGGAATAGAGGCTGTCGCAAATGAGCTTGGGGCTAAAGTAGTTAATTTTGAGCAGTCGGTTGAAGTTAAGCCTGAATCCGGCGACCGCATTTTTAAAAAATTCGAGATAGCGCGCGAAGTTTATGAAGCCGATAAAGTATTGAACCTGCCGAAGTTAAAATCGCATGCCCAGATGCTTTTAACGATGGCCGTAAAGAATACGTTCGGCACTGTAGTCGGAATACGCAAGCCGGAATGGCATTTCAAAGCCGGACTTGACGCCGAATTTTTCGCCAGAATGATAGTCGAGCTCAACCTTCTTGTTGCGCCTGATTTTACTATAATGGACGGCGTATTTGGCATGGAAGGAAACGGGCCGGCAAACGGGACTTTCCGTGAATTGAATATATTGATAGGCGGAGTTAATTGCGTGGCAATCGATACGGTCGCGGCGGCGCTTTTAAAATTTACGCCGGACCAGTTTTTTACGGGGCGCGCCGCTAAAAAAATGAATTATCCGGGCTCTAGCATCAAGGACATCGAAGTGGCCGGCGATCGGATGGATGCTTTTGACATTAAAGATTTTAAACTTCCGCGAAATATAATGGCGAGCGATTGGCGTATGTTTGGATTTTTAAAAAAGATACTCAAAGGTGTTTTCAATTCGTCGCCAGATTACCATAAAAACCTTTGTAAAATGTGTAAGATATGTGTCGATGTCTGCCCGGCGAAGGCTATTTCGGTATCTGAAAATAAAGACGGCGGCCTTAATTTCGATTTAAAAAAGTGCATAAGATGTTTCTGCTGTCAGGAAATGTGTCCGCATGCCGCTATAACGGTAAAAAAAAGCCTGGCCGAAAATATAAGGAATTTTTTTGGAAAATAAAAAATCTGGAGGTATGTTAATGTTAATTTTTGATTACGAAAAAATAACCGCGATTAGTTTGAGTGTTTTGTTTTTAGTTTTAATTTTTATGACAGGCGGCGCTTATGCGGCCGAACCTTACGCGATGAACGAAAATGTGACGATCGGTAATTTTTCATATAAGGTAATAGAGGCTGTGCGCAAGAAAGAAACCGGTAAAAACGATATTTTTAATATCAAAATATCCGTTAAGAATGACGGATTTGAAACATCCGCCATTCCGCCGTTCAAATTGGTTGATGAAAGCGGAAAGGAATTTGACGGAAAAAACGAAAAAGGCGATTTAAAAAGCGGCGCAATGACAGCTGTAAATGCGGAATTTGCGGTTCCTAAAGAGGGAAAATACAGGCTGAAAATGTACGGCGATGCTAATAAGGACCAGTATAAACAAATAAATAATTATGCTGAAGTTGATATCGAGCCTAAAATAAACGATAATTATGAGGCTTTTAAAAGCGCCATGGCTAAAGGCGACACAAAAACCGCTAAAGAATTGCTTGCTAAACTTGATGTCAGTTACAGGGATAGCGAGGGTAATACGCTGCTGCATCTTGCGGCCGCTGCGAACCAGCCGGAAATCGTGAAAATTTTATTAAAAAAAGGTATATACATAAGCATCAGAAATAAAAATAACGATACTCCGTTGATCGCGGCTTGTTACTCTGAAAGCCTCGCGTCGGCTAAAGCGATATTAGACGGCGGCGCCGATCCTACTTTACGCAACCATAAAAATAAGACCGCGCTTTTAATCGCTAAGGACAAAGAAAATGAGTCTTTAATAAAGTTAGTCAAAGGTTACATATATTAATTAGTGTATAAAATTTGCCGCAAAATTCATTTGAATGGAAAAATTCAGATAGTTTTGCGGTATTTATATATTATGTGCGTATATGTGATATTTATGATAGTTAAGTAAAATTTAAATTAAGAGTTTTATGAGGTTGAAATGTTGAAAATAGACAATCAGAAGTGCGTTAAATGCGGCAAATGCGTTTTGGTTTGCAAGCACGGTATATTTAAGAAGGAAAATCAGGAAGACTATCCGTCCGTAATAGAGGATGCTCCGAAGTTATGTACAAGGTGCGGTCATTGCGTGGCTGTTTGTCCGGCCGGCGCTATTTTTAACGAATATGTCAATGTTTTAGAATGTATCGATATTCCTCATAATTCAAATATCGGTTTTGAAGATATGAACGTTTTTCTGAGGTCGCGCCGCAGCTGCCGTAATTATAAACAGGAACCGGTTTCCGGTGAAATTATATCGAAAATTTTAAATACGGCGCGCTACGCGCCTACGGCAAAAAATTGCCAGGATGTTAATGTTGTGGTCGTGACGGGGCATGAAAAGATAAAATGTCTCGGCGAAATGGTTTTTGGTTTTTACGGTTCACTCATCGAAATGCTTGAAAACCCGTTAAAAAAACTTTTATTAACGGCGATCGTGGGCGCCGGAAATGTGTCGTCCCTTCAAAAAAGCCGGGAGTTGTTCAAATATGGCGTTGAAAATTGGCGGAACGGCGTTGATTATTTATTTTATGACGCTCCGGCCGTTATTTTAACTCATGCCGATAAAAACTCGCCGCTGCCTAAGGATAACTGCGATTATGCCATGATGACGATGCTTATCGCCGCCGAGTCGCTCGGGCTTGGCACCTGCATAAATGGATTTCTCTCAATGGCCGCCGCCAAATCCAAGGATATAAAGAAATTTCTTGAAATTCCGGCCCGAAACGAGGTTTATAACGCTATGACCCTCGGCTTTCCGACGGTTAAATTTACCAGAACCGTTTCGCGCAAACCTCTTAATGTGAAATTTATAAAATAATAACATTGCGATTAATTTTATCAGGTTTAATTGACAAACCTGATTTTATAATATAAAATTGTCATGTTGTATAAAATTGTCGGTTGAAACATATTTCAAGCTTTTTTATATAAAGAATAAAAAATTATGAAACTTGAAGCGAGGGTTACATGATTGTAAAAAATAATGCAAATAATAAAATGAAATTTATCGGGTTTAATTTGAGGTTGGCTTTGGTTTTAGTTATTTTAGCCTGCATTCTGAATGTTTTTACGGTTAATGATGCTCTGACCGCTGATCGGGCCGCGATAGTGATAAATGAATTAAAATCTTATGACGCCGGCATTGCGAAAAAAAATCCTGCGGCCATAATTGAAAAGTACAATAAAATAGCCGAATCGCCTTTTTCTTTTTACCGCGGTACGGCCGTTTTATTTTACCGCGATATGGCGGATAATTCTTTAAGCGTTAACGGGTCCGAAAAATCGTTTTTAACGACGGGACTTTCAGAGACATATATAAACGGCGACATGCATATCGCAAATTTCGGCTTTGTCAGAAATTCAAATAATGACGCGCAATTTGACGCTAACGATTTTGACGAGTCGTTTATAGCGCCTTATATATGGGATTTAAAAAGGGCTGCGGCTTCTTTATGCCTTCATTGCAGGACGAATGGAATAAAAGCGGATGAGGAAAAGGCTGTTGAAAAATTTACCGATTCATTTATAGATGCTTTGAAAGATGACGGCATAAAAAAATACGCAATAACCGCTAAAAATGCAGGCGGATTTCTGAAAGACAACATTAAAAAATTAGATAATAAAAAAAGGGAAGATCTTCTTGAGAAATTAACCGTGATGTCTGAGCCGAATAAATTTCTTAAAAATGATGAACTGGCAGTAATAAGCGCAACTGATTACGATAAAATAAAGGAAGTTTTTGAAAAAGAATATGCCGCTAAAGTGATGAAACGCTTCTCGGATAGCGGTGAGAAAATAGATTCCGGTTATTTTAAGGTGCTTGATATATGTGAAAAACTGCATTCAGGAACCGGCTCGCTGGGATTAAGCAGGTATTATATTTTAATTGCCGGAAAATCAATTAAAGACTGCAGCCATAATGTTGTGATAGAAATGAAACAGCAGAGAAATTCAGTGGTGTCGAATTCCGTTCGGGATTGGCAAAAAATTATGGATTCGTTTAAAGGCAACGGCAGGCGCGTGCTGCTCGGGACGTATGCAATGGCGTCAAATGTTTCGCCGTTTGTGGATTTTTGTGAGCTTGACGGCGTGCAGTACACTTTGCGTGAAGTATCGCCTCAAAAATCATCGGTTAAGCTCGAGACTCTGGATTTAAGGGAAACTCTTGAACTTGCCGAGGCGGCCGGCAAGATTTACGCTAAAATGTTCGTGAAATCAAGCAGGCCGGGAGATGTTTCAAACGCGAAAAAACTTTTATCGGTTTTAAACGATGAGTCGAATATAGATGAATTCAAAAGGTATTTAATGGAATTTGGCGTTAAGTATGCGGATATGGTTGAAAATGACTATAAGATTTTTACAGCGAAAAAAGAAAGCCTTATAAACGATATTAATAAAATAGCTCAAAAATCAGGAATATTTAAAAAATAATAAATTTATTAACGTGGTAACAGTATTGTCTAATATATAATATGGTATAACAACGATAGATAAATTAAAAAAATATAATATACTAAACTTAGTAAATTTAAAAGTTCAGAAGTAATAGAGAATCAATTTAATAAAAGAATTTTCCATTGTTTTAAACAGAGTTAATAAATGATTAACTTGCCGGTTCGGAAACGAGGCCGGCATTTTTATTTTCGAGCCTTGAATTTCGTATATAAAGCACCGCGTCAATTCCGACCATCAGGGTATTTAGAATATACAATATTATGACCTTGTCGAAATTATAAAAAATCTTATGCATGATGCCGGCCGCGTATCCTATAATAACGACTATTAAAAACTGGAAACTTTTTCCTTTGACTGATTTTGATGTATATGATTTGTAAATTGAAAACGGCCATGCCGATCCGAAACATATCATCATTATAATTTCAAATGGACTCATTTTTTTCTCCTTTTTTAAGGCTTTAGCTGGTTTTTATTAATTTCAAATTTTTTTTATGAAAAATAACTATTATGTAATGGAGTTATTTGTAATTATAGGTTTTAGCGGATTTTACGGCTTTGATTTTTGTAATATTTTGTTTTTTGAATACATTACAACGTGCACGGAAAATATTAGTTTAAAAGCCATGCTATCTGTCGCTGATTTTAATTATTTGAAAAGCGCGCCGGCATTAATTAAGTTAATTATAAGCAAAAAAAGGAACGCATTCAGCGCTCCTTTTTTTATTTAATATTTTTTGTTAACTTGGAATAGCGAAGGGGGGAATCGAACCCTCGACACTACGGTTATGAACCGTATGCTCTAACCATCTGAGCTACTTCGCCATTTATGCGAAGCCTGAATAACAATACGCTATTCAAACCACAAAAAAAATTGGTAGCGGGAGTAGGACTTGAACCTACGGCCTTCGGGTTATGAGCCCGACGAGCTACCAACTGCTCCATCCCGCGTCGTTTTTTTATATATTTCTTATTTTCAATGGTAATGCCTAGGGCCGGAATTGAACCGGCACGGAGAGTGAACCCCAACGGATTTTAAGTCCGCTGTGTCTACCAATTCCACCACCCAGGCACTTAATTTTAGTATGTAGACATTATATCACGCTTTGTATGTTATGTCAATATATTTTTTTGAAATATTTCAGCGGTCATTATGTTAATAAATTCAAATGTTTTGACTGAGTTATAACAATAAGAACTGCGTCTTGACCAAAATATAAAAAATCGTTTAAGGCGCTTTATTAAAAAACAACTTGACTTGATTATTGTTTTAGTATAAAATTTTTAAAAATCGCAATTATGTTATTATACATAATTTTATCATTATATAATACGTATAAAAGGGTGATAATATGACTAAAAAACGTCTTGAAATCGATGTTACGAATCTTCTTAAGACTATTTCGGAAGAAGATATAAAATCTTTGCAGCCTGAAATAAATAAAGCGTGCGAAGCGGTATTTAACAAAACCGGCAAAGGAAATGATTTTTTAGGATGGGTCGATCTCCCTTCAAAAACCGATGATTCTTTTATTGCTGAAGTAGAAAATACGGCGAAAAAAATACGGGAAAATGCAGATGTTTTCTTATGCGTCGGTATCGGCGGATCATATCTTGGCGCCAAGGCCGTTATAACGGCGCTTAATGAATATTTTTACGATTCATACGAAAAAGCGGAGCGTAAAAATCCTGTTGTTATATTCGCCGGCCAAAATCTTTCCGCCTCTTATCTGAATTCATTGTTTAAATACATTAAAGATAAAAGCGTTTATGTCAATGTTATTTCGAAATCGGGCACTACTACAGAACCTGCAGTGGCATTTCGGATAATCAAGAAATATATGGAAGAAAAATACGGTAAAGACGCTAAAAACCGCATTATCGCGACAACCGACAAGGCGCGCGGCGCTCTTAAAACACTTGCCGATAAGGAAGGATATAAATGCTATGTAATCCCTGACGATGTCGGCGGCCGTTTTTCGGTTCTCACTCCTGTAGGACTCCTGCCGATAGCCGTCGCCGGACATTCGATAAAAAACTTAATTGACGGCGCGCGTAATTTTGAAAAAATGGCGAAAGACAAAAAAGGAATATATGAAAATCCGGCGTTTATGTATGCCGCATGCCGTTATTTGCTCTATAAAAAAGGCAAAAAAGTTGAATTATTGAGTAATTTCGAACCCGGGCTTCATTTCGTTTCCGAATGGTGGAAACAATTATACGGCGAATCCGAAGGTAAGGATAAAAAGGGGCTTTTTCCGGCATCGACGGATTTTACGACGGACCTTCACAGTATGGGACAATATATCCAGGATGGCGAACGCAATATATTCGAGACATTTTTAATGGCTGAGCCGGCACAAAAGCTCGATATACCGATTGATCCGCAAAACCTTGACGGATTGAATTTTCTCTCAGGCATTGACATAAACCATGTGAATAAAATGGCATACGAAGGTACAAGGCTTGCCCATCTAGAAGGCGGCGTGCCTAATATGACGATTACGCTCCCGGCCGTAAATGAATTTTATCTGGGCGAGCTTTTATATTTTTATGAAATCGCCGTGGCTGTGAGCGGATATTTGCTCGATGTAAATCCTTTCGATCAGCCGGGCGTTGAAAGTTATAAGAAAAATATGTTTGCGCTCATGAAGAAACCTGGATTTGAAAAGGAAACGGAGCGGCTGGAAAAACTTCTGGCTTCGATTAAAGTAGTTAAAATATAAATTATAAAATATTGCTGACGCTTAAAAAGCAAGTGATAATCACTTTTATTGCCTGCTTTTTAGCGTAAGGTAATTGCCTGCGTATGAAAGGTATCAAATGATAGGCGTATCGAAACTTTTATGTAATATGGTTAACGAACATGACGTTCTTCGCTATGGTCGCGATAGTTCGCGTCTGCCGTCGCACCTCCTTCAATTTTCACGCGATAAGAAACCTATAGTTGTATGGAATATGACCGAAGCGTGCAATTTAAAATGCGTTCATTGTTATGCTAACGCTGGATGCAAACCGGCGGATAATGAGATCGCTTCGGAACAGGCTGTCAAGATGATAGATGATATGGCCGCTTTCGGAGTTCCCACTTTGTTGTTTTCCGGCGGCGAACCGCTTATGCGCAAAGACCTGTTTGATCTCGGCGCTTACGCTAAAAGCAGGGGCATGCGGACAGTGATTTCGACCAATGGCACGCTTATTGAAGAAAAAATAGCTGAAAAAATTAAAGAATCGGGATTTTCTTATGTGGGGATTTCGCTTGACGGACTCTCTGAAGTAAACGACAGGTTTCGCGGAGTCGCGGGATCATTCGAAAAGGCCGTCAGGGGTATAAAAAATTGCCAGGCCGCAGGCGTTAAAGTCGGCTTGCGCTTTACTATTACCGCCGAAAATTATAAGGAAGTGCCGGCCGTATTTGATTTTATAAAAAACAACGCTATTCCGCGCGTTTGTTTTTATCATATCGTTTATTCCGGCCGCGGAAGCAGCATGTTGAACTCTGTTTTGCCGCTCGATGCAACACGGAAAACAGTGGATTTCATATTTGATAAGACGGTTGAGTTATATTCGGCCGGAAATAAAATAGAGGTCCTGACAGTCGATAATCATTGTGACGGCGTGAATTTATATCTCAGGCTTTTGAAAAGCGATCCGGAACGCGCCGCTTCGGTTTATAAATTGCTGGAGTATAACGGCGGAAATAATTCGGGAATCGCCATTGCTTGCGTAGACCAGGCCGGCGAAGTTCACGCGGATCAATTCTGGCGTCATTATTCATTCGGCAATGTAACAAAAAGGAAGTTTTCGGAAATATGGTCCGACACTTCGAATGAACTTATGTTCAAACTCAGGGACCGTAAAAAATATTTGACAGGCCGCTGCGGAAAATGCAAATTTTTGAATATATGTAACGGCAATTTCAGGGTCCGCGCCGAGGCCGTTCATTCCGATATTTGGGCTCCGGATCCCGCATGCTATCTTACCGATGAAGAGATAGGAATTTAAGGTGTTTATTCCGGATTAAATTGAAAAACAAGTCTCGGAAATAATTAAAAACCCCTTTTTATTTTTTATAAAATATAAATGTTATTGGAATATTTTATTGTTATTAACAGATTTTTAAAATTTTGAACTGATATTCAAGCGAATTTATTATACTTTTGGAGTTATTCCTGCTGCGGACCGATTAAATGAAAAAGTTTATTTTCAATTGGAGTTTTAAATGTTTTATTTGATTTTTATTTCTGTGATTTTATCATATCTGGCGCTTTCTGCGGGCCGCGCTGAAGCCGGTTTTAATCTGCGCCCTTCAGAGGAGCCGCACCAGAGGCCGTATAATGGCAAATTTGGCTATATAGACAGGAACGGAAAACTTGCTATAAATTTTCAATTTGACGATGCCGATGATTTTTCCGAAGGCCTTGCCAAAGTCAAATTCGAAGGGCGTTACGGTTATATAGATAAAACCGGCCAGGTTATTGTGTTTCCGCAATTCGACGAATGCGAAAGTTTTTGCGAAGGCCTCGCGCCTGTTATGATAGGCGGTAAATACGGATATATAAATAATTTGGGGCTTATGGTCATACCGCCGCAATTTGATAACGCGCAAAAATTCAGCGAAGGCCTTGCCGCGGTCTCGATCGGCGGACGCTGGGGATTTGTGGATAAGACGGGATTATTCGTGATAAACCCGCAATTTGATAAAGCCGGGAGATTCAGCGAGGGTGTTGCAAAAGTTCAGATTGGCGCTCGTCTTGGTTTTATAGATAAGGACGCTAATTTTATCATAAAACCGCGTTTCGACAAAGCCTGGCAGTTTACCGAAGGCCTTGCCGCTGTCTGTGTTGACAAGAAATGGGGTTATGTAAACACTTCAGGGACGCTTGTAGTCGGGTTTCATCTCGACTGGGCGTGGCCGCTATCAAGCGGGCTCGCCGCTGTACTGGCAGAAGATAAATGGGGTTATATCAATGCATTAGGGCATATGGTGATCAGGCCGCAATTTGATAACGCGGTTTCTTTCTCGGAAAACCTCGCGCATGTTTATGTAGGCAAATGGCAGGTCGGCCGCTGCGGATATATCGACAAAACAGGACGTTTCATGATAAATCCGCAATATACTCTTGCCGGCGAATTCAAGGAAGGCCTTGCTATCGTCCGTACCGATCACCGCTGGCTGTTTATTGACGGTAAGGGAAATATAGTTATTAAACCTGAATATGACATGGTCTGGAACTTTTCCGAAGGCCTTGCGCGCGTTAATATAATATAAAAAGGTAAAATGTGGGTAATAAAACAATTCTTAAAAACACTATATTGACAGGACTGCTGTTTGCCTTTACGATTGCCGTTCAATTTGCAGGCATTCCGAAAATAGCGACCGGGATAATAGTAAATTCGTTTTATATAATAATAATATTCACTTCGGGCTTGAAATACGCATTAATGCTCGCCTTATTAACGCCGTGCGGCGCGGCCGCGACAGGCCATCTTCCGCCGCCTCTATTTCCGATGGTGCCGGTAATTGCCGCCGGAAATATGATTTATGCTTATACTTATAATGCTTTTAAAGAAAGCGGGCCGGCGGTTTTAAAGTACGCCCTGGCGCCTTTTTTGAAGTCTTCGGTAATTTGGGCCGGCGGTTTGGCCGCCCTGAAAATTTTTAATATCGATAAAGCGGCTGAATATATATTGTTTACGGTATTGGCTGTTCAATTTTTCACGGCCGCGGCCGGGATTTTCGCCGGCGAATTAATTTTAAAAAAACTTCCGCCGAATTACCGCGAATAAATTATATAGCCTCATTTTTCTTTTTTTGAACCTGTTTTAAGATATATTATGAAATCTGTCTGACAAATAAAAATATTTCCTGAAAAAAATTAATTTCGTACAAATTATTTGATATTCTGTTTTATTTATGTATTTGGTTTTAAAATTAATCAGTCTCGTTAAAAATTTGTCATTTCGCCGAAGACGCTTATCGCGAAATGATCGGTCATTCCTGAAATAAAATCTATTATGGCGACCAGGAAATCTTTCCTGTTTTCAATTCTGTAAAGAATTTCATTTTCAAAGCGGTTGTCGGGGCTTTTTCTATCATTTAAATCGGAATATTTCATAAGCCATTCGCTGAAATTTTTGGTAAGCACCGGATAAAATTTCTGATATTTTTTTATTTCGTTAAGAGTGTCGCCGCCGGCGTAAAACTCTTTGATGCCGTTAAAAATGGAGTTTATTATCAATTCGGCATATTTAATATAGTTTCCCAGACGTTTGTGAAAGTATATATTTTTATAATTGAATTCCTTAATCATATTAATGAGTTCGAGGTATTTATTTGAAAATTTAATGCCTTCGCGCGGGTTGCTGGATATACACAGGTCTTTTATAAAATCATGCATTAATACAGTATTATTCAGGCCGCCGATTTCGACGTCGACGGTTTTTTTCAATATCTGCCGCAGTTCTTTTAATTGCGAGTCGGTTAATATGTTTAATCTCAGAGCGTCCTCTATATCGCGGCCGAGATAAGAAATTTTGTCTGAAATTTTTACTATGCAGCCTTCCCATGTAAACGGCTGATATTGGCTCGGCCTTTCTATTGTTTCCAGGGCTATTGCTTCATTTCTCGGGAAAATAGCGTTTTCGTTAACCTCGCCGCAGTGCGATATTATTCCGTCGCGGACTGCGTAGGTAAGATTTAAGTTGCGTTCGATGCCGCGGTCGTCTTCGAGAGTTTCGCATTTATCGACGAAACGCAGGCCGTTTTTTTCGTGCCAGAATGTTTCGCCTAATTCTTTTTTTGTGATTTCGCGGATGAAAATTTCGCCGGTATGGCCGAACGGCGCGTGGCCTAGATCGTGGCCTATGGCGATTGCATTGGTGAGTTCGGTATTTAAACCTAAAACATCCGCTATTGTGTTGCTTACGGACGCCACATGCGTTACGTGCTCGATGCGCGTGCATACGTGGTCATTATTGGTAGCGCAAAAAACCTGCGTTTTATGTTTTAAACGGCGGTACGCGCCGCTGTGAAGTATCCTTGTATAGTCCCGCGCGAATTCGCTGCGCATTTCATTTTCACGGCGGTAAATGCTTCTTTCCCTTTTGACTGCTGCGTCCCATTTTGAATTGCACGGCTTTACACCGTCGTTTTCAAATAAATTGCGTTTTATATCCGGCATAGTTTTTTGCGTCTCCTTTTTTCGGGGTTTTGAAGTTATCACATAATTATAATTAAATATTTTATTTTTTTCAACGGGTGTTATGAATTTTAATGTAAATTTTATCGAAATTGCGGCTTGTGTTAATTAATTTAAATTTAGGCGCTTGATTTTAACAGAATTGGACATATTAAAAAAAATAATTTTAGTGTCTGAATAATAAATTTCTAAAAAAGTTGGATTTATATCATATTTTTTTTCAAATGTCTTATAAAATAATGGTATTTAACAAGTCAGAAAATTACTTGAAGCATTTTAATTGCGGTTTTTAAAAATTCTGCGGTTTAATGAATAATAACATTGCCCTGCCGATATGGCGCTGTCGCCGAAGCTTAAATATTTCGGGGTGAACACCTCGAGTTTTTTTTGCCTGAGCCCGTTCATTATAAGAGAAAGAAGAATCCGGTTGAAAAATACTCCGCCCGAAAGGCAAATTTTCTCAGTTTCGTTAATTTTCGCGAGCGTTGCCGCGGTTTCAACCGAATATTTTGCCGCCGATATGTGAAAAGCTAAGGCCGTTTCCGCTGGTGAATGTGAATTCATTAAATTCGCGGCCGCTGATTTGAATAAATTTCGCCATTTGATAATAATGTTATTATTTTCGTCTGATTCCATGAAATTATCAGACGGCGGTATTTTTGCGGCATCGGGGTTTAATGCCGAATAATAGCTATAAAAAGTATCGCTGCCGTAAAATTCGGGATTAAAAATATCTATGGAATTATTCATCGCATAATTTGCCGCGGCCGATTCAAGATAAACGGCCGCTTCGCCTTCGAATGACACGTTTTTATTAAAGCCGCAAAGCACCGCTATGATGTCAAAAATTCTTCCGAGTGATGATGATTTGACGCAGTTTATATTTTTAGAGTGCGCGGCGCTTATTATTTTTTTGTCTGATTCGCTGAAATTTTTTAAGCAGCGGTTGTTAATCCAGTTTATTTCATCCGGCGCAAGAAAGTCTGAAAAACATAATGCGGCAGCGAGAGCGAGATTTGATACTAATTTGACCGAGTTGTCATAATTATGGAATGTTACATTTTCGAAATGGCCGGCGCGTTTGAAGGTTTGCGGGGTGCATACCAGGAATTCCCCGCCCCATACGCTGCTGTCCGTGCCGAACCCGGTGCCGTCGAAGGAAAGCGCTATTACTTTATCTGAAATTTTATTTTCCGCCATTACCGAAAGAGCGTGGGCGTAGTGGTGTTGAATATGATAGGTTTCAGGTTCCGGCTTATTCCGATGGCTGTGATATTTTATGTCAAAAGTTTCTGAAGATTTTTTTTCAATGAATTTCAGTGCCGGCGAATCAGGATGCATGTCTGATAAAAATTCCGTAAATTTAAGGTTATATAAATTTTCGATGTGCGCCGCTGTTTTTTCGAATAATGAGTAATTATCGGGATTATCCATATCGCCTATAAATTGCGATACTAAAATTTTTTCGTCAAGATTTATCGAAATTGTGTTTTTTAAGATGTTACCGGCGGCGAATATTTGAGCAGGCCGGCAGTTATCTGAAACTTCTTCATTTGCTGTTTTTTTATCGATGTGAGTATCCGCGTGCTGCCGTTCATGCTTTTTTATATTATCCGTCCGGCTTTCGTCCGCGTGATTATCGGGGTTGAAGATATAAGGCGAAATTCCGCGCGCCGGCCTTATCGTGAATATTCTTTCGTTTTCTGACGCCATGACGGAATCGTCGCAAGGAATCAGAATCGGCCTGTTATGTATAAGCGCGCAGCCGCAGATTTGTGAAAGGCTCGTGAATGCTTCCTCTGGTTTGTAGCATATAGGTTCGTCGCTTAAATTGCCGGATGTCATTATAAGCGGCTTCCGGTAATAAGCCATTAAAATTTTATGAAGCGGCGTATATGGCAGCATGAAGCCGTAGCAATAATTTTCAGGCGCAACCTGTTTTGCCAATTTAATTTTTTCGCTGATACGCTTTTTCTTTTTTAATAACACTATTGGCGCCGCCGGCGATTTCAGTAATCCTTCTTCTGCTTCCGATACTTCGCAGTAATTTTTAATGGTTTCTATATCCGGCGCCATCATGGCGAAAGGTTTTGCCGGCCGGTTTTTAAGATTTCTTAATTTTTCGATAACCCTGTCGTCGTCTGCGCGGCAGGCGATATGAAAGCCGCCAAGCCCGAGTATTGCCGCAATTCTGCCGGTTTCGATTAAATTTATAAGTTTTTTAATTGCGCTTTCGACCGCGCCGGAATTTTTAAAATAATCGAATGTATCGCATAATTTTCCAAAGTATATATTGTCAGGCGTGTTTGAAGTGTTTTTTAATTTTTGCAGGTTTTCTATTAAATAAATGCCGGGGCCGCAGTCTGGACAGGCGTTCGGCTGGGCATGGAATCTTCTGTCGGCCGGATTTTCATATTCGTTCAGGCATTTATCGCACATTGGAAATTTGTTCATTACCGTGTAAATTCGGTCATAAGGCAGTTTTTCGATAATCGTATAGCGCGGCCCGCAGTTTGTGCAATTTGTGAACGGATAGAGATAGCGCCTGTCGTTTTTGTTGAAAATGTCATTTTCGCAATCACGGCATGTCGCGGTGTCCGGCGACACGAAAACATTTCGTGCCGTTTCGAATCTGCCGTCGTCGGATTTTATTATTTGAAAATCGCAGTAGTTTTTGAGAGCCGTTTCTGATATTTCCGTTCGCTCTATTAAGGCAAGGGCGGGTTTGTTATTTTTGACATTCTCGATAAATTTTAAGGCTTTTTCTTCGTCTCCTTCTATTTCTATGTCCACTCCGCTGATTCCGTTACGCACATAGCCGTTGACGCCTGTTTCCGCGGCAAGCTTATATATGAACGGCCTGAATCCGACACCCTGCACGCGCCCTTTTATCTTTATTGAAAAGTTTTTAATTGCCATATTTTTTCTTTCTATAAACGATTTATTGAATTTTTTTCTGCATGTTATTTAAATTAATAAATTCGAAATTTACACAGTCAAAATTATAAAATAATTATGAACAAGTTATAACATAAAAATTGTTTTTTTTCAAATATGTCTTGTTAAAAATCGAGAAGTGTGGTAGAATTAAAATATAGTATATTAGTAAAATATATTATACGAATTTATTTTAATCCGGTTTTTATTGCCGGATGTAACGGATAAAAAAAACGGAGGTTTTTATGAAAATAATAATCATAGGCGGCGTTGCCGGCGGAGCTTCGGCGGCCGCGAGACTGCGCAGGCTCGATGAAACTGCCGAGATTACCATGTATGAGCGCGGCGAATATATTTCTTTCGCTAACTGCGGTCTGCCTTATCATATTGGCGGGGTTATTACGGATAAAGCCTCGCTTTTGGTTCAAACTGTCGAGAATATGACTGCGCGCTTTAATATGGGCATAAAAACGATGCACGAAGTTATCGATATCGATGCGCCGGCCAGGACTATAGACGTTAAAAATCTTGTTACAGGCGAAATTTTTAAAGATAATTATGATTTTCTTATTCTGTCGCCGGGTGCTTCGCCGGTTAAACCGCCGATACCGGGACTGGACGGGCCTGACGTTTTTACTCTCAGAAATATACCTGATATGGAAAAAATAATAGCTTCCGTCAATAATAAAGCAAAGACTGCCGTAGTCATAGGCGGCGGTTTTATAGGAGTTGAAACGGCCGAAAATCTCATTGAAAAAGGGCTTGAAGTGACTTTAGTGGAAATGCAGGATCAGGTCCTTAAATTCCTGGATCCCGATATCGCGGCGTTTGCGCATATCGAAATGAAATCGCGCGGAATTAATTTAATTCTGTCCGACCGTGTTTCGGAAATTAAGCGGCAGTCCGGCCGGAAATCAAGTCTGATTCTTGGGAGCGGCCGCGAGATCGAGGCTGATATGATAATTTTAGCCATAGGCGTTATTCCTGAAACCGGCCTTGCCAAAAAAGCCGGGCTGAAAATCGGCCCGTCCGGGGCTATTCAGGTGGATTCGGCCATGCGCACTTCCGACGAATTCATATACGCTGTCGGCGACGCATGTGAAACCGTTAATTTCGTTACCGGCGAAAAAACTAAAATTCCGCTTGCCGGCCCCGCGAACCGTCAGGCACGTATCGCCGCAAATAATATATGCGGCCTGAAATCGGAATATAAAAACACTCAGGGAACAAGTATCGTCAAGGTTTTTGACATGGCCTGCGCTTCGACCGGCGCTAACAGCGAGCTTTTAACTAAATTGAAAATCCCTTTTAAAACCGTTACTATACATTCGGGAAGCCATGCAGGATATTATCCTGGCGCGTACATAATTCATCTGAAACTCATATTCGCGCCGGCTGACGGCAAAATACTCGGCGCACAGGCTGCCGGATACGACGGAGTGGATAAGAGGATAGATGTTCTCGCGGCCGCTATACGCCACGGCGCTGCTATATACGATCTCGAGGATTACGAGCTTTCTTACGCGCCGCCCTACGGCTCGGCAAAAGATCCCGTTAATGTCGCCGGATTTGTCGCGGTGAACGCTAATTCGGGATTTGCGCCCGTAATTGATATTTTTGAGCTCGATTCATACTTAAAGAAAGGCGCGCTTTTACTTGATGTCAGAAATGACGCCGAAATTACCGGCGGAAAAATCGCGGATGCAATTCATATTCCGCTTCATTCATTAAGAAAAAGCCTTGCGGAGCTTCCGAAGGATAAAATTATCGTAACTTACTGCAAGGTCGGGCTCCGCGGATATATCGCGCAGCGTATACTCATGCAAAATGGCTTTAATGCGGTTAATTTAACGGGCGGTTATGAAAGCTATAACGCGTTTTTTAACCAGAATAAATATGGCGCTGTTCCTAAATTAAATAAGAGCGCTGATGACACTCAAACTAAAACCGATAATCCTTCTTCCGCTTCTGTTATTAAAGTTAATGCCTGCGGCCTTCAATGCCCCGGCCCGCTTTTAAAGTTAAAAGAAGCGCTCAACCACGCCGCTGATAACGATATAATAGAAATAGAATCATCGGATCAGAGTTTCTATAATGATGTCCAGGCTTTCGCCGGGTCCACCGGCAATAAAATAATAGGCATCGAAAAAGGGAAAGTAATAAAAGCTAAAATTTTAAAATGCCCTGCAGGTTACCTGAATTCGGCTTCGACTCAAAACCTGCCGTCGAAAAGTGATCAGGCTACGCTGGTGGTTTTTTCGGATGATTTTGATAAAGCTATGGCTACATGCATTATCGCTAACGGCGCCCTTGCGATGGGAAAAAAGGTATCGCTTTTTTTCACGTTCTGGGGTATCAACATACTTCGTAAAACTCATCCTGTGCGCACCGAAAAGACGTTCATTGAAAAAATGTTCGGAATTATGATGCCGCGCGGAGTCTCGTCGCTCACTCTTTCTAAAATGAATATGCTTGGCATGGGCACTCAAATGATAAAAGGGCTTATGAAAAAATACAACGTAGAGCCTCTCGATAAGCTTTTGAAGTCGATAGTTGATAACGGCGGAAAGCTTGTCGTATGTAAAATGTCTATGGAACTTATGGGCATAAAAAAAGAGGAACTGATTGACGGAGTTATTGAAGGCGGCGTCGCAAGCTACCTTTCTGACGCGGAAAAAGGCAATATAAATTTATTTATATAACTATGACTTAAGTTTCGCGCCTAAAAAATACTGGTAAATAAGGATTTTAAAAATTAATAAACTTTTATTTTCAGTATTTGACTTCAAAATCAATCATAAAAAATAGCCTGATCCTATTTCACAAGGTCTATGTTTATAAATGCAATTTTAATATTTTTAATCATGCTTATTAGTGAATAATAAAATTAAAAATCTTATAATGTTAATGTATTATAAAGCGGCGGAGTAATTATCACTTCGCCGCTTTTTGGCTGTTTATGACGCCGGCGCTGCTCCCGGTATAGCGCGGTTGTGTTTTATTAATATTTTCATGCTACTGTTATTATTTTATATGCTTTCATTTGGAATTAATGCAGTCCCGTTATATTGCCGTTATCGTCTATATCTATCATATTTGCGGACGGCACCTTTGGAAGTCCGGGCAGCGTCATCATTTCTCCGGCAATTACAACTAAAAATCCGGCGCCGAGCGACGGCTTGACTTCGCGTACATTGAACGTAAACCCTTCAGGCGCGCCGTAAATATTTGGCGTATCCGTAGTTGATAACTGGGTTTTGGCGATATTTATAGCAAGATCTGAAAAACCTGATTTCTCATAAGCTGCTATATCTTTTTCGGCTTTTATAGAATAACTGACTTTGCCCGCCCTATAAACTTTTTTTGCTATTTGTTCGATTTTTTCTTTTATGGTAAGGTTATCGCCGTAAAGCAATTTAAATTCTGATTTTGTTTCGGCGGCTTCTATTACTGCATCAGCCAGAGCTTCTCCGCCAGCACCGCCCTCTTCGACTACATTCGATATTTCCGCTCTTACCGATAATTCTTTTTCACAGTACTCTTTTACGAAACATAACTCGCCGTAACAATCGTCCGGAAACCTGTTGACAGCGATGACAACGGGCAGTCCGTACATTTTTACTGTTTCGACGTGTCTTTTTAAATTCACCATTCCCGCTTCGAGCGCTTTTAAGTCTTTTGTCGTTTTTATGAGGTCTTTTGACATGCCGCCGTGCATTTTCAGCGCTTTCAGCGACGCTACTATCACTACTGCCGCCGGCCTGATATCCGGATTTTGCCTGCACACTATGTCGAAAAATTTTTGCGCGCCAAGATCGACGGCGAATCCGCCTTCGGTTATAACGAAATCGGCCAGCTTCAAAGCCATTTTAGTCGCTATAACGCTGCTATTGCCGTGGGCGATATTCGCGAACGGACCGGCGTGGACGAATGCAGGCTGTTCCTCGTATGTCTGGACTATATTCGGTTTTATCGCGTCTTTTAAAAGCGCTGCCATCGCACCGACGCAATTCAGTTCGCGCGCGAACACTGGTTTATTTTCATGGCTGTAGCCGATAAGGATTTTGCCGAGGCGTTCCTTCAGGTCGGCCATGTTTTTTGAAAGAGCGAGTATGGCCATTATTTCAGACGCGACCGTGATGTCGAACCCGGTTTCGCGCAAATATCCGTTCGCTTTTCCACCGAGTCCGCAGATTATTGACCTTAGCTGCCTGTCTGAAATATCGAGCACTCTCCGCCATGTTATTGTCTGCGGGTTGATTTTGGGTTCGTTATTATGGTAAACGTGGTTATCTATAATAGCTGCAAGAAGGTTATTTGCCGCGCCGACCGCGTGGATATCTCCCGTGAAATGAAGATTGATCTCATCCGCTGGCAGTATTGACGCTTTGCCGGTGCCGGTGGCGCCGCCCTTTACTCCGAATACCGGACCGAGAGAAGGTTCGCGCAGGCATAAATGCACTTTCTTTCCTATATATCCGAGCGCTTCGGTAAGCCCGATCGATGTGACAGTCTTGCCCTCGCCGAAAGGCGTTGCCGTTATCGCGCTTACGAATATTAATTTTCCATTGTTCCTGTCGTTTAATTCCGACATTATATCCGGCGAAATTTTAGCTTTATAATTGCCGTAATATTCCACATATTTTTCTGATATTCCAGCCCTGGCGGCTATATCTTTTATGTGCCTCATTAAATTTCCCTTTCATTCTTAAAATTTAAAATTACGGCCCATATTTTACATTAATTATTTTATTTGTTCAAGTTCAATGTTAGCTATTTTGATATTTATCTTAATTGACTTTAATGGAATTAATGGTATAATATATTTCATTATCCGGCTGCCGGCATGGTGATATGAACTTTTGATATTTAACCTGAATAAAAATACGTGACTCTGATTTTCTGATTTATTGTCACGTTTGACTTTTTTCGAATATCCTGATTAAAACCAAATCGCTATTTTCGATATTTATGTAATTCTGGAAGTTTGACGGTAATGTCGGCCGGCGCATGATTTTACGATAAGCATTATTTTATGAGGTGAATGATTTGCCTTCTTTATCTGATAAGCAAATAGTTTTAAATACTGTTTTTGAAAGATTATCGGTCACTGTTTTAAATAACGGGCGGCCAGAGTATCATACGCAATATTATGAAAGAAAAAGAAATTCTTTTAACGTGGATAAAATCATATCGTCAGCGCTTGACATATGCTCGGTTTCAGCCGACAAATTAAGCGCGGCGTATGTATTTTGCGGTCCAGGTTCATTTACCGGGATTAAATTAGGACTTTCGGTTATGTACGGCATGATTGCCGGAACTAACGGCCATTTAAAAGCCCGCGGAATATCGCTGCTTGATTACCTTTTGTATTCGGCTTTTTTAGAAGCTGAAAAGCAGGGGGTAAAAAAAGGCGCTAAAATTGCCGCGCTTATTCCCGGAGTGAAAGGCGAGTATTTCACGAAGATTTCCGAATTAAAGAGTGATACCGACCACAAATCGAATTTCGAGGGTTCCTCGGTAGAATTTGTGATTAACAGCGGCGCCGTGATAAATGAGATGAAGCCGGATTTTATAATTGTCGACGCTGCGGCGAGGTTGTTTTTCGATGATGAAAAGTTGAAGGAATTTAACAGAAATAAGATAATCATAACGAATTATTCGGCCGAGAATGTTTCGCTTTTTATAAATTATTGCATGAAATATGATGAAACAAGATTTTTGGAGCTTCAGCCGATCTATCTTAAGGATACATACGCTACAAAACCGGAGGTGGCGATAGTTTAATGCACATTCTTGGAATTGACACTTCGTGTGACGACACTTCGATCGCAGTTTTAAAATATTGTACGGAAAGCCGTAAATTTCATATAAAATCAAATATAATTTCATCGCAGATTAAGGTGCACAGCGAATATGGCGGCGTAGTGCCTGAAATAGCCTCGCGCGAACATTTGAAAAACATAAGGCGCGTTATGGATATGGCGCTCAAAACCGCTGAAATCGTGGAAGATGATCTGGACCTCGTGGCGGTGACGGCGGGACCGGGCCTTCTAGGCTCCCTTATAGTCGGTTATTCGTTCGCTAAAGGCTTTGCAGTGGCGAAAGGCCTGCCGCTTGTGACTGTGGATCATATAAAAGCCCATACCGCGGCTAATATGCTCGCGCCTTACGAAATAAATTACCCGGCTGTGGCGCTTACTATTTCAGGCGGGCATTCGTCGCTTTCGATTATTAATGAGCCGACAAAAGCCGAATTTATAGGCGGCACCATAGACGACGCAGTAGGCGAGCTTTTCGATAAGATTTCGAGGCATTTGAAATTGCCGTATCCGGGCGGACCGGTTCTCGATAAGTTATCCCGCGAGGGCGCGCCTAAAATTAAATTTCCAAGGCCGCTTATAAATGAGAATAATTATAATTTCTCATTTTCGGGTCTTAAAACGGCCGTTATTAATTTTATGAAAAAAAATCCTGACTGCGGTATTCCGGATCTTGCAAACAGCATGACCGAAGCCATATGTGACGTCCTTTTAAAGAAAACCGGCGCGGCGGTCAACGCTAATAAAGCCAAGACGATCATGATTTCGGGCGGTG
Source organism: Candidatus Wallbacteria bacterium (assembly GCA_041441465.1). Taxonomy (GTDB): domain Bacteria; phylum Muiribacteriota; class UBA9980; order UBA9980; family UBA9980; genus JASDSY01. Next base: position 32,918 of record JASDSY010000025.1, on the reverse strand, counting down.
TTGCGTGCAATAGTATGATCCGCGAGGCTTTCAAAAAATACGGCGAAAAAAACAGAATTAATATATTGATACCGCCGCCGGTTTTATGTACCGATAATGGTGTAATGATAGGTATTCTTGGTGCTTTAAATTATGTCGAGAAAGGCGCCGCCGGCATAAAGAATTCAGATGTGTATCCGACTACAAGGTGGTAAAACGAGGTTTCAATGAATATAACTCAAAACAGGGCCGGAATAAAATTATTAGACGAATTGACCATATGCAAGATCGCGGCCGGCGAAGTGATACTTTCCCCTGCCTATGTGATCAAGGAACTGGTGGAAAACTCGATTGACGCCGGCGCCACTGAAATAATAGTAGATATAAAAGGCGCCGGCGTTTCTAAAATAGCCATACGCGATAACGGCTGCGGAATGACACGCGACGACATACTTATGGCGCTCGAGCACCATGCCACTTCGAAACTCAGGAATGTCGAAGATTTGAAACAGATCAGAACGTACGGGTTTCGCGGCGAAGCGCTGCCTTCAATTGTCTCTGTTTCGCAGGCCGAAATAATATCTTCGATCGATTCTGAAAAACCGGGAATAAGCGTGAAAATAGAAGGCGGCGTCATAAAGGCTGTGCAGCCTGCGGCGGCTTCTAAGGGTACGCAGATTTCAATAAAAAACCTGTTTTTTAACACTCCTGTAAGGCGCAAGTTTTTAAAATCGGATAATTATGAGACAGCGATGATAGTTGATACGATGACAAAATACGCGCTGGCGCATCCTGAAATTAAATTTACTCTTTATTCGAATGAACGCGAGGTCATTTCAATACCGTCGTCTTCTTCGAGCGTAAAAAGCGTTATCGAAAGCATATTTCCAGCGGACATATCCGATAATTTGATCGAAAGAAATATTGCCGCCGAGATCCCGCAATGCGGAATGATATCCATAAAAGGTTATTTCGCGCCTCCTCATATTTCGAGACCTAACGGCAGGACTCAATATTATTTCGTCAACCGCCGGCCTTTTAAAAATAAAACATTGTCCCATGCGGTTTACGAAGCTTACCAGAAACATCTTAACCCGCGCCAGCATCCGATTTTATTCGTCTTTATAGAAATGGACCAGCAGTTTGTCGATATCAACATTCATCCGACAAAGGCTGAAGCGGCTTTTACCTGCGAATTCAAACTCCATGACCTGATGCTCGAACTGACAAATAAAGCCCTTATCAATCCCAACGTTATACCGGACGCCAGATTGTCCGGTACTTTTGGCAATATCGCCGAAAATAAAATTACGCATAATTTATATGTCAAGCAGCAGCCTGGTACAGCCGGCGATTATGAAGAACTGTCGAAAAAAGAAATTTCGGAACCGTCACTATCCGTTATAAAGCCCGAAAATAAAATCGAAAAAATTACAGAGCGTGTCGAAGAAACGCCGGTTCAAAATGAGCTCGGCTTTCAGGAAACCGCTTTTTTAATGAGCCAGATGTCAAGGCCGGTTATGGGCGCCGGTAACGATAATTTCGAGAATAAGTTAAAAAAAGAAAATGACGGCGCTAACATTAGCCGGGATTCGCAAACAGTTAAAAACCCTATAATATCCATAAAACGTATAATAGGGCAGGCGTTTGATTCTTTCGTGCTGCTCGAGGATGTCGACGGCATATTAATAATCGATCAGCATGTTGCTGCCGAAAAAGTCCTTTATGAAAAAATTTTAAAATCACTCAAGGAAAAAAGTATAAATTCGCAGGTATTGTTGATACCACGGGTGTATGAGCTGGGCGCCGCGGAATTCGCGCTTATAAGCAACGCTGGAGACACGTTTGCAAAGTACGGGTTTGAAATCGAAGTTTTTTCGAATAAGACTATCGCTGTAAGAGCTGTACCCGGTTTTATTGATGAAAAGGTCGAAAAAGAATTTTTATTCGAAATAATTTCGTCATGCGTCGGCGGTTCGAAAAAAGTCGATGAAGAGTTGTTCATAAAAAACCTGGCGGCTACGATGTCGTGCAAGGCGGCCGTAAAAGCCGGCAAAAGTTTATCTGATGACGCGTTGAAACTTTTAATAAAAGATCTTATGCTCTGTGACGATCCTTATTTCTGCCCGCACGGCCGGCCCGTGATAATAAAGCTTCCTTTGAATGATTTACTTCAGAAATTTAAAAGAAGCTTATAATTTTTACGGGCAGGATTTTATAAATACTGAAATCATATATTTTTTTTGAATGTATATTCGTTTTAAAAATAAGCTTTTCGAAAACTTGACAAAGTTAACAAAATTTGTTAGAATTAAATTACACTTAATAAAACTTAATATTTCTTTTTTAAAAAAGCTCTTTAAAATAAGTTGCTTTTCGCGGCTTTTTCCGTTTTTTGTGTTTCATAAAAAATAAAAAATAACATTATGCAGTTTGTCAAATTGTATGATGCTTCATTTTGTTCGCTTTAAAAATATTTCAATGAAATACTTAAAGCAGGATAAAAGTAAAAAAATATATCGCGTAAGAAGCGCTTATTTAAATGCTGATTTAACAATAATAACGGTCGATGGTAATTTAAAATCAGCGTAATTAAGAATTAAGGGGAGATTTCAATGCAGGTTACAAAAGGTTCAGAATACGCGATACGCGCTGTATTCGATTTAGCTCGTCTTTCCGGCGAAGACAGGGCGCAGCTTAAGGAAATTGCGTCAAGAATGAGTATTCCGGAGGATTTTTTAGCCAAACTTTTCCAGTCGCTCAACCGTTCGGGAATTATTAAATCATACCGCGGTACTAAAGGCGGTTATGCGCTCGCAAAGGCGCCTGAAAAAATAACGTTAAAAGATGTAATTGAGTCGGTTGACGGCCCTATTAAACTTAATCAGGGAATCAGCCTCGGCGCGTCATGCCCTTCAGGTTCCGGCGGTGAATGTTCGAAAGGACATTGCGATATTATGAGCACATGCCCTATTAACAGCGTATGGCAGGATGCCCAGGACAGCGTTATCAAAAAGCTTGAAAAGGCTAATTTCAAATCTTTAACCAAAAATTACATGAATGCCATAAAAAAAATCAGTTAATTCGAATATGAATTAAAATTTGATGTTCATTAATGAAAAGCCGGTGTTTGCCGGCTTTTTTATTTTTATCCGTTGTGAATATGTCTTTTTTTTATTGTAAATATGCTAAATATGTTATATAATAGCAAAAAAACATGAAAATAAAATCAGGGTGATATTAAAATGTCTGAAAGTAAAAGTCTGCAGATTACCCCGGAATCATTAATTAAGATGAAAAATTCCGGCAATAAAATTACTATGCTTACCGCATACGATTATTTTTTCGGAAGGCTCATTGACGAAGCCGGCTGTGATCTCATATTAGTCGGAGATTCCCTCGGTTCGGTTATGTTTGGAATGCCGACCACTATTCCTGTTACTATGGAAGAAATGCTGCACCATGTGCGCGCAGTTTCGAACGGCGTCAAACGCTCTATGGTAATAGGCGATATGCCGTTCATGTCGTATCAGGTTTCTAAGGAAGAAGCTATAAGAAATGCCGGAAGGCTTATAAAAGACGGCGGCGCCCGTGCTGTAAAACTCGAGGGCGGAACGGAAATGGCCGATACCGTTAATTTTATGTCCGAGCGCGGAATTCTTGTAATGGGCCATATCGGGCTTATGCCTCAGCGTGTTTATCATATGGGCGGTTACAAAACGCAGGGTAAAAATGACGATTCGAAGAAAAGAATAATGGCCGATGCGCTTGCGATCGCTCAGGCCGGCGCTTTCGCTATTGTACTCGAAGGGATACCGGAAGCTCTTGCCCGTGAAATAACGGCTGCGGTAAATATTCCGACGATCGGCATCAGCGCTGGAAAATATTGCGATGGCCAGGTTCTTGTCATATACGATCTTTTGAATATGTCGCATACTCCGCTTCCTAAATTCGTGAAAGTGTTCGCTGACGCTGGAAGTCTTATAAAAAAAGGCGTCAATGACTACTTATCGGAAGTCAAAAACAAAAAATTTCCTGAATAAAAATTAATTTATTGGAAAAACCAGATTTTTTTATTTTGAAAGAAGGATTAAAATGGGTGAGATAAGGGTTTTAAAAACGATTGGTGAAACGCGCGCGCAGGTTTTAAAGTATAAAAAAGAAGGTAAGATTATAGGGTTAGTGCCTACTATGGGATATTTCCATGAAGGCCATATAAATTTAATGCGAAAAGCGCGTAAAGAATGCGATGTTGTTTTTGTGAGCTTATTTGTCAATCCGATACAATTCGGGCCGAAAGAAGATCTGGCCAGCTATCCGCGCGATCTTGAACACGATATAAAAATGGCTTCCAAAGCCGATGTTGACTATATATTTTTTCCTGAAGTTTCGGAGATGTATCCTGAGCGGTTTCAGACGAAGGTTACTGCCGGCGAGCTTTCGAAAGATTTTTGCGGCGCTTCGCGCGCCGGGCATTTTGACGGTGTATGCACGGTCGTTTCGAAGCTTTTTAATATAATGACACCGGATTTTGCGTATTTTGGCATGAAAGATTACCAGCAGCTTGTTATTATCGAAAAAATGGTAGAGGACCTTAATTTTGGAATAAAAATCAGAAGATGTGAAATTACTCGAGAATCTGACGGACTTGCGATGAGTTCGAGAAATACATACCTTACGCCTGATGAGCGTTCGGCCGCTCCGCAGTTCCAAAAATCATTAAAGGCTTTAAGCTGCGAGATAATTGAAGCTGTAAAATGCGGAAAGAACTTAAATTTAAATGAGGCCGTTAACAGGCGCTGCGATGAAATTTTAGCGGCAGGGTTCAAAAAAGTCGATTATTTAAAAATAGCCGACGCGCAAACCCTTAATACAATCTCAAATTTTGACCAGTTGAAAAAAAGCCGTGAGATTTTTATAGCCGGCGCCATGTTTATAGGTAAAACGCGCTTAATAGATAATATTGTTTTTGAAATTTAAGTAATTTCGAAAATCCATTCTGCGCCTGTGAATTATATGCCGGAGTTTATTATTTGTTAAAAAATATCTTTATGAGTTTTTTGAATAAAATCAAATATAAAGATATCGGTGAAATTGATATTTTTTTGAAATTTTGAAAAAATATTAAAAGCTGCTGGTTTTTCAATATAAGTAGCCTTGCAAAAGTCGAATCGATAATTTTAATATACTAAAATTAATATGGAGCTGAAATGTTAAACGAGTTCTTAAAAAATAGTATCGGGCCCGGAAAAAATTTTCAAAAATTGAATGATTTATATATTGAAACGCTCGAATTGAGCCGTAAGCTGCTCGCCACTAAATCGCTCGACGATGCGCCGTGCAAAGTGCAGACTTATGAAATAAAGACTTTTTTTAACTCGCTTGATCCGGCTGTAATAATACTTATTGACAGAATCCGCCAGGCTAAGGTTGAATTTTTTTCGACTATACCGGCGCTTCGCGAACTTCTGGATAAAAATAAAAAACTTAAAGATAAAATTTCCGATTTGATATATGAATATGTATTTTCAGGTTTTGCAATAACATTTCTGGATTATATATTGAAATATCGCGAGGAAATAGCCTGGGGCGGCAAGTCTATAAGGGCGGACCTTCTGTATGAAAAATTTTCGAAGCGCGCCGCCGCTTTCAGGATTCCTGAAATGCATGATTTTTTCACCAATTCTGATACTTCGGATGTAGCTGATTTATTCAAATTTTTATTTGATTATATGTATGAGCAGTTTCTGTCGCTTGCGCCGCAGTTAAAAAAAATAAGCCATAATATTGAAATGCTGGTAAGGGAACTTATTGAAAAATCGCCCCTTGAAGGTATGATTTTATTTGAAACTTACAAAGACTGGATTACTCAAAAATTTGAAGCCCGTGATAATTCTCTTGAGCTGGATCTGGACCAGATAGTTAAAGGCGTGAAAAAGGATGAAGCTTAAAATACTTCAAATACTTAACCGCCATTTGATAACCGGCGGAATGGAGTTATATACCTTTAACCTGGCTAAATATTTAAAAGCCAGGGGGCATGATATTATGGTAGCTGCCAGGCCGGACACTGACTTTGCCAATGCTGTTTCAAAGGAAGGAATCGAGATTATTCCTATAACCCGCGGAGGCGCCGTGCAGCCTTACAATGTTTTTCAGATTATGAAAGGGCTGGCCAGGCATAAATTCGATATCATGCATTCTCATACCGGTAATGATTACTGGCCGCCGCTTCTGGCTAAATGGCTTACAGCTAACCTTAATTCACGCGTGTTTGTTACCCGCCACCTGCTTTCGCCGCCGCGCGGTTTTTCGACCAGGTTCTATTTTCAAAATGTAGATACCATATGCGTTTCTAAAAGCGTTCTTGGCGTTATGAAAAAATTTTCGGCCGAAGGTTCGCGGCTTCACCTTGTTTATCCGGGAATAAAAACGGCTTTATTTAATTCTGCGCCCGTTACGCCTTATTATCGCGAGAAATATTCGATCGGTAAAGACGAATTTGTAATAGGCACCATGCATAAGTGGTTTTCAAAAAATATAAAAATATTGGCCGCGCTTCTTAACGCTTTTAGCGATATAAAAATTATACTGGCCGGCGCGCTTAAAGATTTTGAAATCGATGAGCTGAAAAAAATGGGATCGGCCGATCGTGTGTTTTTGACCGGGCCGATCAGGAATATGCCGGAATTTTATAAATCTTGTAATTTATTCGTATTTCCGAGTTTCGACGAAGCGTTCGGGATGGTAGTCTGCGAGGCTCTGGCGTCAGGGCTTCCGGTCCTTACCGCCGATACCGGTGGCGCGTCCGAAATTTTCACCGAATCTGATGAATGCGGGTTCGCTATGAACGCAGATTCACCCGATGAATTTGTCAAGGCTGCCGCTTTTTTAAAAAATAATCCTGAAAAACTATCCTTGTTTTCCGCTAATGCTGTGAAAACTGGTATGAAATATGATATATCCTCTATGGTTGACGGGGTCGAAAAACTTTATTTTAAAAGTTTAGGGCTTATCAAATGACGTCTTTTAAAAAAAAATTTTATATCTATCTTGTAGCCGGCCTTCTCGTTTTTTTATTCAATATAAACCAGAATGAACAGCTCGAGGCCTGGGAAAATTTTCATTATCCGCTGGCTGACAATATTTATAATATGAACGGCTATTACAGGCACTTAGCTTCGGAAACCTCGTCCTACCCGATATGGGGCTATCCACTATTAAGCGCGGTTTGCGGCCTGACTGGGTCTTATAACTTCGTGATATTTGCGCAGTTTATTTTTTATATTGTGTCGGTTTATATCATATTGAAAGAGGGTCTTATTCCTGAATATTCCGAAAATAAATTGCGGTTTATTTTTTTTAATTTACTTCTGTTTTTTTACGCTTCGATTTTATCGTTAAAAGCCACAAATGCGCCGTGCGCCTTTTTACTTTTTTTATTCGCTTATTTTCATTTAAAAAATAATTTTATTGCCTCAACCGTTATTCTTGGAATTTTTTACAATTTCAGGGTTGAGGGCGCGCTTTTTTTAATGATTTATCTTGCTTTTATTTTTATAAGCCGCGGTAAAACTCTTTTTTTAAAATTATTACTGCTGTCGGTTATATTAATTTTACCATGGCCGGTTTTTCAATATTATAAAAACGGTATTTTTACGGTTTCGACGACTAACAGCGGCGGAGTGATGCTTCGAAGCCTAGGGCAGCTTCCTGATAATAAATGGCTGATAAAGGATAATGATTTTTATATAATCGATAAAATAAATTCAGCCGGCATTAAAGGCGGTCCGTGGGGAATAGCGGGTGACGATTATTTGAAACGCGAATTTTACCGCGCTGTAAATTCCGACAAGGCCGAATATCTCAAAAAAATAATTCATAATTTCAAAAGTTCCATATCGGGCGGATTTTATGTCCCGGAAATTAATCTTTTATTTTATGATGCCGCTGTAAAAGAGCCGCAGCGGTTTATTTTTTTGGATAACTTATGCCGGAAAGCCTATGTGTTATTAAGTTTATTGTCAAGCCTAGTTTTTATTTATTTCATATTTTTGACGCTCTATAATTATAGAAATTACATGGCAAATATAAATATGACTTTATTCATCATGTTTGCGGTCCTTCAAATAATTCTTTGTTCATTAGGCCAGTATAATTTCCGCCATATATCGCAAATAATGCCTATGTTTATATTTTTAAAAAATAAATAGATAAAAAAATATTTTTATTGACATATGAAAATTACGGTGATAAAATAACAAATAATTTAAGTTTTAAATGAATTGCAGTTAGTGAACGTTTATGAGAATTATTATATTTGTGTGATAATTATGTTGTTTATAAATTTAAAATGTAATTTTTATAGGAAAATACTGGCCTGAATTGTCGGCATTAAAAGTAATAAAATAATGCTGAGTTCAAGTTAGTATTTTTTTGTTTTTAAGGCATATAAAAATAAAATAAAATCAGGAGGTACGATTAATGTTTAACTTTAATCACAATTCAAAAAAAATAATTTCTTTAATCGGAATTATTTTTTTTATCACAATTTTGGCGGGATGCGGCGGCGGCGGTGGCGGCACCAGTGCTGTAACGCCTGTAACAGATAATACAGCTACATTCAGCGGTACCGTTTCGCCTGTAGTTCCGACTGCGCCAGGAGTATTAGCGCCGGCATTGCAGGTCGCCGGTGAAAATTTCGATGTGACTTTAGTTGACGCGACGACCGGAACTGAAGCAGCGGCAAGCGATTTAGACAGTACGACGCCAAACGCTACCGTTTCAAAAACGGCCGGCGATACTTATAATTTTAAAGTTAAAAATTTAAATAAATCCTATAAAATCATTGCCAAGAGCAAAACTCGGGCTAATAAAATACTTTCTACGTTCCTGGGTTTGCCTTCGGCCGGCGATAAAATAACGGGAAAAAACATTGATGAAAAATCGACGGTTATCGGCATGATGTATGGCGATGCTTCAAGAGCGGCTTCTGCGTTCAAGACTATTGAAACTCAAAAAGCCTCTGACGCCGCGTTTATAAATAAAATTAACACTTACATGGCTAACCTTGAGCAAAAAAGAACTTATGTGTCTCAGCAGACATTCACTAACTTAGGAAAACTCGAAGAGGCTTATAAGGATTTGCTTTTTGGAACCACAGACGCTTCGCAGATCCAAAATGTAGTAAAAGGCCTCGAAGCCAGCCTTGTGGCCGCAGGCAGCAAAACGCTGCGCCAGGAACTCGATGAAGCGCTCGCATTGATAGGTACGGAATCGAACCGCCAGAATAAAACCAATATTGAAGATTGTATGATGAAATTATTCGGTTCAAAAACTTCCGATACCGCGAATGCGCTGGACGGCAGCTTGATAAAAAAAGCGCAGACAGCCAATGACGCCGCGATATTAAATGAAGCAAAAATAGCATTCAGCACAGCCTGCAATTACATGGGTAATCTTTATAAAAACGGCGTTGTAAGTTCATCACAGGCCGGCGCGGCAATGCATGCGCCGAATTTGATGGCCGCTTATCAAGTGACTTCCGAAACTAATGCTGATGCGATGAAATGGTTTAAAAAAGGTTACACTGAAATAAAAAACCTTTTGATTTCTTCAGAAGATGCTAATTATATCAAGGCTTCCGCGGTAATTTTGAAAAACGCAACCGAAGTCGCTAAGGAAGATCCGGCCGCCCTTGAAGAGGCCAAAAGAAAAGCTGATGCGCTTATCGCTAAATTAAATGCGACTGGCCAGAAAGAAATAATTCTTCCTTCAGGCGAAAAATTCAAGCAGGAAAAAATATATGAAAAGAAGGGCGAAGCGTTAATAAACGGAAAACGCCCTGCCGAAGCGGTTCAAGTATTTAACCAACTGCCTGCTGAAGATACTAACGCGCAGAAAATAAAAAATTTCGGGTTAGGCCGCGCATATCTTGAATTGAATGATTTGAAACAGGCATATCAAAACATGAAGGAAGCCGTTAAAGACGTTGTTAAAGCGGCTAATCAGATAGAAACCCGTATGGAAGCCGAAAAAGGCTTTGAAAAAATCAATGAGGCGCTTTTCGCGTTTGCCGCTGTTATCGATAAAGTAAAAAATGACGCGGCTGTTAAAAATCAGATAATCGAAGAAGAAAAAGCGAAACCCGACGCTAAAGATAAATTTTTTGTCAATACTCAGAACCAGGCTATTGCCGATTCTGAAATAAAAACAGTCGTCGTTGTTGTAATTGTTCAGGTTATTAAACCTGATACCGCATTTCGTGAAATAGCCGATAATGTTGTGAATAATACTTCTTCAAATTTTTCGGATTACGCTAATGTCATACAGTCCGTAAACGTCAAACAGCAGGAATTTGACGCTGTAATGCTTAAACTTGTTAATATTAATTCGAAAATTGATTATGAAAACAGCAAAGCCACAAAAAATATAGCCGATCTTCAGACTCTTGTTTACGGCGCTAACGGAAGCGTTACAGCTCCTGCGGAAGGCTCTCTCTTAAAGCAATTAAATGACGCTTCTGCTAAATTTCTTGAAATTTATAACGCTGTTAACGATACAGAAGGCGTCACAATAGCCGAAGTTTTAAGGCTTAAAGGCGAAGCTTATTATCAGTATGCTTCGACGTTTATGATAAAATACAGGGCGCTTGAATTAATACAAAGAGCCGATACTGAAATAAGAAATACCGCTAAAAACCACTTCCTTTTCATTAAAGTCAATCTTGATAAAAAATATTTCGCGCATCTTACATTTACTGTAGGTGAAATGCTTAGAAATATTGAAGAAATAGAGAGAACTCTTTCCGGCATAAATCAGGCTATAAGCACGGCGCTCGCTGCCGCTTATAAAGTCCTCGGCAATGCAGAAAGTTTTTATCTTGACGGCGATGCTGCCGCGAACGCCGAATTTATAAAGGCATTCGATCTTTTTAACGCTATTTATAAAAATACATCCGAAACTGCTGATAATCAGAAAATCGCGCTGTATTTTACCGGCTATTGCAAATATTATCAATTCCTGATTTCAAAAAGAGCCGATTCAACTTTAAAAAATGCAGGTATTGAAAGGTTAAAATTATTCCTTTTGAAATATCCTAAGTCTGAATTCGCTGAAAACGCTCAGAACCTTATAAATGACATGAATTCGACAGGGTTTGGCACTGTTGCTATACAAACAGGCGTCGCCGCCGATCCCGCGGTTGAAACTCCCGGCGCTGACTTTGAAAAAGCGATGGCGGCTTTTGAAAGACTTCGCTTTATGTATAAAACAAACGCTTCGAGTTCTGAAATCGAATCAGTATTTACCACGGCAGAAGTTATATTTAAGAGCATAGCTGACGGTCTTACGAAAGAAGTTGAACTCGGGACGATCGGTAAAACTGCGAATGGCTATACGGTTAATGATACTCTTATACACTTCAGGGCTAACGCTAGATTCCAACTCGCTTTGCTTTACATGGAAAGATATAATATTCCGGTTGTTAAAAATGTGAAATACAAATCTCTTGCTCTTCAATATTTTAACGAGTTGCTGTTGAGATATACGAATGAGCCGTTTATAGCTTCGGTTAATCAATTTACTTACGAATTGAATAACGAAGGCGCCGCAACTGTCGCTTATGATTCTAATATGCCTATATTTACAAGCGTAGTGGTATCGCCGGCATTTATTGACAGAAATCTTGTAAAAACCGATGCTAAAATTAAATTTACGGCTGACGTGACCGTTCCGGAAGCGGTTAACGGCGGTGCTAAGATATCGACAGTTTCAGTTGAAATCAAGCAGTTTGACCGTCCGGTCACCGACGCGAATAATAAACCGATAATCGTTCATCTTGCGAGAAAGGCTGGAACCGCCACTGTATGGGAAGGCGAATTCAACGTTCCGGCTAATGCCGCTATAGGTCAATACGATCTTTATTTTAAGGCTAGTACAAATGATACTCCTGCTAAAACAGTTTATTATATAGCGACATACGTTATAAAAGGCGATGTGCAGACTGTACAAATTGAAAATGTATGGATTGAAAGCGATAACGCTTTAAACAATATATTTAAGGTAAAAGTCAATGCTTTAATAGAAGACGGAAAATATACAGGCGTATTCGCTGATGTAATGCAGCAGTTCGATTCCGGCCTGATGCCTGTTAAACAAAATATCAAGCTTGACACCGATTCGGTCGTAACTGAAAATACGAAGTACACGATATTTAAGTTGAATCAAGCTGAAAAATTGCCGACGCTTGCTACCGGAACCTACTTGATGATATTTAAGGCTGTTAAATATGATCCGTTGAAGCCTACGGAAAGTTTGAATGCGCCGTTACACGCTGTGCCGTTTAACTTCTTCTATACAAAAGATGCCGGTACAGATGATAAACAGGCTGTTCTTGCTAAATATAACGAAATTTTGGTTAATTTCAATAACAAACAAAAAACTGCAGCAGATAGAGTTAACGCTTTTAGCGCGATGTATAATACTCCTTTGAATACGGCATGGAAAACAGCGTTCACTTCAGCATTCGAAGTTTTAGGCAGCAGCATTTTAATTGAGAAAGCGCCTAACGTTGAGGTATATGTCGAATACATAAACGATAATATGCTGGCTGTTCATGCGCCATGGAACTTATCCGGTATTTATACGAAACAAACTGCCGCTATTTTCTTTCCTGACGGCAACAGATTATTACCTGCCGGTTTGGAAGGATTCTACTTTAATGAAATGGTTGACGGATCCTATAAATTCATAAAAGTAGTAAATTCAAACGGTGTTAATGAATGGAAAATATATAACGAATATGAAACTGCGCAGCAGACTGTTACGCAGCCTGTCGGCGTTAAAATTACAAAAATTGCCGGTAAAACAGTTCCGGCTGCAGGCGTATTGGATATAAGCGATATCGTCAATATTCCTTTAATAGCAGTTGAAGGCGCTAATTTAAATCCGAATAATGTCGAATCGCAGAGAATTCTCCAACTGGTTGGTTCATCTCCGTACCCGATAGTCATGGCTAAGACAGGCGATGTCAATTGGACAGACTCTGTCGTGAAATTCAATAATTCTGTTGTTACAGGCCTGAAAGGCGAATGGACAATAGAATTAATCGATACGAAATTCGGAGTTCTTCAGAGCGTTCCGGTTACGTTCGGCACTCCGCAGGTAAATGTCGAATTATATCCTACGTTTACTTCAATTATGAATGGCACTGCCGAAACGCAGATATATAACATTACCGAACCTATAAATATCAATACAAAAGAAGTTTTAGTAATAAAAGGTTTGAACCTCAATCCGGCTTCGGGCAAAAAATATAAGCTTATGGCATTTAATAAAGCCTATGTCGGAACGGCTTCAAGCACTATCGCTAATTATTATATAGAATTACTTTCCACGGACACAACCGATATAAATAACTACTGGAATACCGGCGAAATTAAGGTTTCGGCTGCTAAAATGGCCGATAAGCTTAAGGTATTACCGGCATCTAACATAGAATCGTCATTGGTTATTTTCGAATATGACGCGGTTACGGCTCCAATGCCGAAATCGATGCCGATTCCTGTATTCTTTAAAGACAGCACCATAAATACAAGCGCTATGCCTGTTATGCTTTCAGTTAACAATATACCGGTTACTACGACTATAAATCTCGAGAAAACACCTGCACAGGAAACTATGGAAATAATAGTAAAAGGCGCCAACTTCATGAGCCTTAACAAACGCCGCCTTGACCTTGTTTTCCAATATTATAACCAGGCATCCGCGGTCAATTCAGCTATATATACTCCCGTTCATGTGACAATCGCAGTTAACTTCGATCCCGCGACGATGATAATGGGTTCGGTTAACTGGCAGAACGACATGATAAAAGGCAAAGTAAATTTCAAAACAGCGCTCAGCCTTGCTGACGGTAAAACTGTAGAAGAATTGATAAAAGCTAATTATCCTGTCAGTCTCTTGATCTGGGATGAAAATACCAACCGTTCGGTTACTAATATGGTGCCTGTCTCATTCTTTGAAAAGACGGAATCAGTTCCATATTTAGAAGCGGTTAACGGCGTCAAATTTTACGGTAATCCGATTGTCGTTAATTATCCGGCAGACGGCGTTACAGCTGAAATAATATTGACGGGTAAAAATCTTGCAAAAGCCAATACATTTATATATGCAAAACCTGTTCCAACGACGCAAAATCCAAACCCTGCCGCTGTTAAACTTAGTTTTAACGCGTCTCCGGTTAACGAACAACTGAAAGTGCTTATTGAGCAGGCAAAAATGCCGGTTGGCGTTTATGGATTAGCTCTTGTCGAAGAACTTCAGACGGGTGCTTTGATTGTATCAAATGGACTTTATATAAACGTGAAAAAAACCGGCGTCATAGATACGACGTTGGCGGATAATTTTGCGGTAATTCAAAATGTTAAACGTTTGAGAGATAATCTGGTAATGGATACTGCGAATGTCGAATTTACCGTCGGTGACACAACCGCGGTAATAATGGGCAGAAACTTTAAAACGTCAGATAACGTTTTAAGATCTTTAATGAGAAGATCTATGCCTACTGAATTTATGCCTTATCCGGAACCGGAGTATGTAAAAGACGTATATAGCAGCGGTTGGACTAATTATGAAATATCCATCGATATTTCACAGGCGCAGCCTGGAACATTCGAGGTTTATATATATGAACCAATCTCTGGCAAAATAGTATCTAATGTCGTTAAGGTTGTTATAAAACCAAATGCTAACGCTCCTGCGATTAATACTTTAAATGGAACGCAAATTACGCCTGCTGTGCCGTTTATGCTTAATCCGTTCATGGTTTCAACTCTTATAATCGAGGGTAAAAATTTCGGCACGGTTCAAAAACAAGTTATGTTTCAGCCTTATCCGGACCAATACTATCCTAACCCGTTACCGCTGCAGCTTTATGTTACGGAATGGTCGGATAACAAGATTATAGTTACAGGGTTTAATAATATTATGGTATTTGGCGGCGAATTATATCTTGCTGAAAATGTTAACGGAATATTAAAAACTCTTACGACATCGGTTCCTGTTTCGATCGATCGCGGAACGACAGGTGCAGTTACTCCTAAGTATGTAACCATCGCGCATGGCGGTTATGAAGCAAATACGAAAAAAGTATTTATGGAATTCGCCAATAATAATGATGTTGCAAATACATTCCAGAATACAAGCATTGCTCGTATGACGCCAAATGAATATACTTTGCTTATCGATCAGATAGTAGTTTCTAAAAAAGCTGCTAATGCAGTAATAAATGCTGAACATGGCTTGAAAGATAACCCTGCTGACAGGTATGAAATATTCGGCACTGAAAACGGCAATGCGCCGCTTGTATTTTACGCTAACGGAACGAACTCATTTGTTGTCGATCCTTCTATGTTAAAACAGGTTCCGGCTGATAATTTCGACTACCTTATAATATCGTTCAGAAAAATTACAGGTAAGGTAAACGATAATAATCAGATAATGGATTTAACTGAGACGAATGAGGCAAAAGTTCTTGGTATGGGATTAGATCCCGCTGATTCAAATATAAATCGTGATAATAACGGAATGTCGGCATGGTTTAAAAATAACATTAACTTTACCGGCGCTTACAATAAATTGAGACTTGAATTTCAGACCAAGGATACTGTAAAGAAAATGCTCACCAATGGGATTCCGCCTGCCGCATCGGCTGTTTATAACTTTAATGATATCGTAGTAAGCACTCTTACAATGGTGCAGACGGACTACAGTCAGTTAAATTTCCCTGTAGTATCAGGATTAAGATACGAAGATGGATATTTGAAATGGGATAATATAGTGATGTCTATTCCGGGAGCTAATGCTATACCTTATAGAGTTGAAATAGACGGAAATATTATGGAATATTACAATAACAGTTACATTTTTACAAACTTCTTTAAGCTTTCGGATATTGGAATAAACAGCGGCTATCATAATGTCCGCGTAGGCGCATGGCTGCCGGGAACTACTGTAAATCAGCCTATGTACGGACCGTTTGGCGAACCGATCGGATTCGAGATAATGGCAAATCCGGTATTTATACCGGCACAACCGGCTGCTGCAGGAAAAATAGTAAATATAGAATTAACTGAGAATCGTGATACTGTAATTCCGGGGCTTACACCGGTTAATACCATTGTCGGCGGAACTAATGAAACACTTGCCGCAAGAACAACGCCTGATTATTACGGCTTCATGATAGACCAGATAGTTTTTTCGAAAAAATCTGTTAATGGTTCAGGTTTAAAAGATGATCCTAATGCCCGCGTAGAAATATTTAATTCACAGAAAACGGAAGGCAAATATCCTTTATATTATAACGGTGTTTCTAAGGTAAGCCTGAATGCTGTAGTTCCATCAGATGTATTCGATTATTTGATAGTTTCAGTAAGGAGCGTTAATGCCAGTGGTTCGTTTAACGGTACTTACCTTGGCATGAACAACGGTGTAATTCCGGTTGCGCTTGGAATTGGGTTGAATAAAGCTGATTTAGGATGGCTCCCTGCGAATAATATGGAAAACATGCAGTTTAACACTTTCAAAATAATGAATACTATGGATTTTACTGATACTGCTTCAAATATGCTCAGGCTTGAATTCATGGTAAAAGACGTATTAGCTAAAATACACAGAACAAACCGGGATGGACAGCAGGTAGAAGAAGCTGAGTATTATGACCTTGTTATAAACCCTGTTGTGTCTTCTTTTCAGGGAATTGCCGGCGGTACTGTTTCTGTTAACAACATAAACGGCAATACTATTCCTGTTGGAACACCTTTAAAAATTAATACAACTTCAGGAATAACAATTAATGGCACGGGGTTTGGCACCAGAGGAGCAAATGTTTATTCAGGAAGACAGCTTATGTTCAGACCGTATAACAGCACGATAATTGAAATATTAAAAGATGAAGATATATTATCGTGGAGTGATACACAAATTGTAATAAAAGGCGATACAGATAGTACTGATATTAAAGGCGGTTTATTAACTATTGTTGATATTATCAATGATCAAAAAACTCCTTTGATTAATCCTATCTGGATTGAATTTGAAAATTATCAGGTTCCGATGGAATTTTCAAACATAATGCAGTTAAATGGAGTTTATAACATTCCAAATTGGAATGATGCATGGGGTACGACTCCGCCGGTTAATCTGATTCCCGCTTATATATCTTTACAGCCGGCAAATCCGACGCTTAATATTAACGGAACTGGTTTTGGAACTTTCAATACAGGCGATCAGCCGACCGGCAATAAAATAGTGTTTAAAACGCCTACCGAAGAAATAAAGATTAATGTTATTGGCTGGGATTGGAATATTGACAATATATTTTCGCAATTGACCACTCCGCAGTACGCGGCATTGACGGCAGCGCCGGGCGGTGTTTTATATCTTGAAAATTTAAACGGCAAAGTTATGTCGAATAAATTGTTTGTTACTTTTAACGCTGCTTCAGGCAACTTGAATAATATACTTGATGGCGTTGGCGTAAGTAACGGCGTTATCGGCTGGAACCGCTATGCAGGTCAGGTACCTCAGGATAAGCCTTATTTGTTTTATACTATTAAAGTTGACGGCCAGTATTTGATGAATAATAACGCAATGCCTCCCGTGCCGCTTGCTTTAATCGATACTAACATGACAAAATATACTTATAACCTTATAACTCAAAGCGGCGTTTCAACTGGAATGCATACTGTCGAAGTCGAAGCGCGTGTTTCCGTTTCAGCGACTTCACCGTTGAATGAAAGCGTTTTAGTTGCACACAGAGGAATATTTGCCAATGTCGATCCTAATTTAGGCAACAATCAGGTCGGGTTTATCGAGAATATGGCAGTAACTAATAACATGCTCAGCTGGAGTAAATATTCAGGGTCGGTGCCGCAGGATAAGCCGTATGTATTTTATGTAATAAATGTTGACGGCCAGTATATAACAGATGTTAACGCTACCCCTCCGGTGCCTTTAAAAATAATGGACAATCTGACTGATTATAATTTCGACCTTGTTGCTCAGGGCCGTTTATTAGGCGGCAGCCATACAGTCGAAGTTGAAGCGCGCGCGGCATTATCAGGTACAAGCGCATTAATCGAAAGCGTTTTATTGGCGCGCAGTACTACAAATGCCAATATATCAGGCGCGACGATAAGCGTTGTTAATAATATTCTTAACTGGCCGCGTTACGCTGGTGTTATGCCGCAGGACAAACCTTATTTATTTTACATGATAAAGGTTGACGGCAATCCGTTAATGAATAATAATACAAACCCGGTAGTGCCTATGAGAATCCCGGATTTGAATATGCCGGCAAATACATTTGATCTTGTAAATAACGGAGGCGTTACGGCAGGTTCGCATACTTTTAAGGTTGAAGCGTATGCCGCTGTATCTAGCACAAGCGCTTCTAATGAATGCGCATTGTTGTGCCAGTCAGATATGATTACCGCTGAGATTTTAATAAATAACGGAGGCGGTGCGCCTACAATTCCTCAGGTTACAGGCCTTGTTCAGAATGGAAATATCGTTTCATGGCAGCCTGTAACTTACACCGGTATGATGCCTAATACTCCTGTTGATGGTTATAATATCAATATTGACGGTACATGGGTAGCAGAATCAATAACATCTGTAAATGTCGATTTAGTTACTGGAAAACAAATGTATCCTAGTTTGGTAACTACCGGTACCCATACAATGAAGGTAAGAGCTTATGTAAATGCTGTCGGAGTCGGCATGAACGCTCCTACTTATGGTCCGGAATCGGCACCGGTGCAAATACAGGTTCCTTAATCGTAATAATTTAAACTAAACTGAAATAAAAAAACAGGCTCTGATTAAAAAACAGGGCCTGTTTTTTTATTTTAACTATTAACGGCAATATAATATTATAAAATTTTCGAACAGCATTCTAATAATAAATTAATGAAAATAGCAAAAAAAATTATATAATCGATAAAATTAATTCAGCAGGTATTAGGGGTGGAAATAAAGAATATCGAATAATGACTATTTGAAGCGTTGCTTTATTGATTAATTTGTGTTTATAAATCGAATATTTTGATTTGTTATATAGCTTGAATGATACTATTATTTGTATTAAAAAATATGAATAAAAAATATTACTTGCTATTTATTTAAATTTATATATATACTTATGCAGCAGGAAAAATAGCGGTTATTAAATTTGAATAATAAGGAAAAATTTAATGAGATTATTAAATTTAATTAGTTTAATAACAAATTTTTTAATGTTACTCATAATAATATATTTTAGTTGCTTTATTAATAATATCGTCTATGCTTCACCTGTTTCAGATTATTGTAAGTGCATTGACGAAGTTAAGTCTATTAAAGATAATTACTTTGAAAATAAAAATACAGCTGAAATTTTTATAAAAAATGAAAATACAAAAGAAGTTTATTTGAATGCCTCTGAACTTAATAACAAAATGATGTTAAAGAGAACGGCATATTTTGATGATATATTCAGATATTATAATCGCGGTATAGCTAAGGGGCTTTATGGTGCCGGCGGTAGGCGTGAGATGATTTTAATTGAAAATATTGGCGAGTTTTCTGCGGAAACCTGTGAAACCGGTTTCTGGTCCGATCAGTCGGCGACTAAAAAATCGCTTTATACCGGCGATATACAAAAATTTTATTCGAAAATTAATATTTCTGAAATAAAAAAACTGACTTCTAAAAACAAAAATAATGATGATAAACGAAAAAATTCATTATATCTGGAATTAAAGCAACAGGAAATAAATTATTATGGAAAAAGTTCTCTCGATGATAATATAATGAATTACTTCACTGAAATTCCATATAATTTTATAGGATATTCATCTAATTATATTAAAGTCATAAAGGAATTTGATTTTAAGAATAATTTGGTTTTTAGCGTGTTTTTAGGCAAGGATTTTTCAAAATTCGAAAGTAACTTTGGCGATTCTATAAAGACTCTAATATTGTCGTTTAAAAATAATTCGCCTATTTTAGGGTTTGGTTTTTCTTTCAAGCCTGAAAAAAAATCTTATGAAATATCAGGAAGTTATGAAAAAATAAGCGGCCAAACGCGTTCTAATTTTTATAAAAACGGTGTTCCTTCCCTTGGATTTAATCAATCGGACCGTCGTACTTTAAATTATTCTCTTGAGTATATAAAAAAGTTAAAAAAGGCAAGAAAACTATCTGCGTATTTAAATTATTATAAATCTGACGTTTCAAATGCAGGGCATCTTGAGTCGGGTGTCATTAATCCTATAATGAATTTTACAAATAAAAGTTATGATTATTTCATTGATTTTAATCAAAAAACTATCAGCATGAATTTATTTTATGAAAGATCGTTAAGGCGTACTATAAGCGCAAAATATGGTATTCATTATTCAAAACAGTCGTATAATATGCCATTTTCTTACCGCCGTGAAACTCTCCTTGGCGGGTTCGGCCCATATACCGAAAAAGATGTCATTCT
The DNA here is from genome assembly GCA_041441465.1 of Candidatus Wallbacteria bacterium. Lineage (GTDB taxonomy): Bacteria > Muiribacteriota > UBA9980 > UBA9980 > UBA9980 > JASDSY01. The sequence continues at coordinate 12,409 of JASDSY010000025.1, read as the reverse complement.
TCCAGATATAAAATTATACGGCCTTGGTTTTGAATTGACGAAACATTGGCGTAAAGACATTGATATTTCATATTCATTATGGCAGTTTGTGCCGCAAAAGCAAGGAAATAAAACTGACGGGAGCGGTTCTTCCGCCGGTAAAGGCAGCAATGTTGAACATTCATTTGATAACTTCGATAATGACCCTGATAAAAGCGCGTGGGGCGGTTCATTTCATGCTATAACCGTAACTTATAAATTTTAGTATAAATTTTTTGTTGACAAAATATATTTTTGAGTGATAGAATGACCCTGAATTAAATATGGATCTTTCAGGGTGATTTTAAATGGTTCTTAAATTTAATAATAAAGTGTAAAAATATCATTGATAATTGGCGTTATCGATGGTATTTTTTTGTTTTTTAAGGCCGTTATTTCATTGAAAATAAAGAGCTAAGATTAAAAGTATTGTAATATATTTTTTATATAAAATAAATAAAATCTGGAGGTAAAAAATGCTAAAACATTTTGTTGGGTTCAGTTCAAAAGTATTAGCACTGATGCTTACAATAGCATTATCATCAACCATTTTAACCGGCTGCGGCGGAGGCGGCGGCTCGATGACGTCAGTCAATTCATCTACTACAGGCGGTGCATCCGTCCAGGTGAATACGCCGACACAGCAGCAATTTATCGCGGAAGCTGAAAATGAATATAATGCGGCTCCAAACGCGCCTGTCGCTAATTTTAAAATGGCGATCGCGGAAAGTTTTAAGAACCAATCATCAAATTCTGATATGAGCGCATTGTCACAAAACGCTCAGACTATAGCTCCTTCGATTGTCGGAGTATTAAACGCCGTATTTAACGGCTATAATGCGCCGGTATTCAGCGTGTCAGACGGAATCAATTTTATGGGTTCGGCTTTAAAGTTGAATTCAGCGTCTGCGATTACTGTCGGCTCGTTACAGGATACGCTGCAGTTAGTAATAATACCTCTTATTGACCGTGAGATTATGTTTTTAAGAAAAGCGGAAACTGCCGAATTTAAATTCGAAACGACGCGCGCTTATTTTAAAGGTTTGATAAGTGGCACTTCAATAAAAACACTTGATAATACACGCCTTATAATAGATAGATCGGATATATTTATTATCGACGGCGTCCTTTCGATCGCTAAAGGATTTATACATTTCGCTTGTGCTTTTAATTTCGATGCGGCTAATTCAGGCGGCACATATAATGACACTACTAACATTTTAAAATTAAGAGAATTTAATGTCGCTAACGGAAAAGGCGTTACAAATTTGAAATTAGCTTATGAAAATATAGCTCTCGGTTTTAAAAGTTTTATAGATGCATTTAGAATAAGAAAATCTTCTAACGTAATAATACCATCTGAAAGGCTTTTCTGGGCTTCTTCGGAATCGCTCGATCTTGCGGTTACTGAATTCACCCGTTTGTATAACGCGATAACCACTTCAAATGGTGAATTAAGGTTCCCTGAAATTCTTTCTGATACAAATGCGTATTTAAAAATTAACCTTATTGCCTGGACGGCTAATCCTTCGGTTGTTGACTTAAAAACATTCGCTAAGGCCGTTATGTCGCTTGATGAAAACTCAAAAGATACAACCGCATACGACTACACGCTTGGCGGACTTTTCCCTGAATTTACATCAAAAGAAGCGGTTAAAAATAAAATTTCAACGCTTAAGGCTATTAAAGCAATTACTAATCTTTCATTTTTACAGAAATTCTTTTTTGGCGATACAAATGATTATCAATACCAGGAAAATGAGATTATCGCTGCCGGCGAACTTGTGGCGAAAATTGAAAAAGCTTATAAAACAAAAGACATCGTTCTTTTCAACAGCCTTTTTACCGGCGGTAATAATTGTATATTTACAGAAATTCCGGCCGGCGCCGAAAATATCGAGACGATCGATTATGTTTATACTCCGCCTGCAAATAGATGGGCTAATAATTTTTCAGTCCAGCCTGATCCGACATACGGATATCTCGGCATTATAGCTAAAAAGCACAATCATCCTATGATGTTTAAAGTATTGCCGGTTAAAGATACAGCTACCGGAAAATACAGCATTCAGATAAATTCGATTTTAAATTATAATAATACTAATCTTTCCGAAAGCGAATTTTTTGAGCAGACACAGCCTGCTTTTCAACAGAATAGATCACATCTGGAAGCTGGAAATTCGACCGTTATTTTTACTAACAAGTATTTTAAATTAATTCCGAGCGGTGTCGTTAGTTTAGGTTTAAGTCAGGTCAAACCTGAACTGCGCGGGCCGGATGGCAGTTTGGTAATATTAAGCGGAAATTATGATTGGAATACTAATACAATGACTTATTATCAGGGCCTTATATGCGCAGCTGGAACTTATAATGCTTCGATGAAAGCGAAAATTACAGGCCGCGGACTTCTTGGGAAATATGAATATTGGGGCAATAATAGTTATTACACAACATATTCTATGGCTGATTCTGATTACGGCTGGACATATATTCGTCCTTTCACATCAAAAACATATACTTCAGATAAAGATATGACAGTTAATTTTACCCAAATCCCGTCGGAACTCGAGCAGAATAATTATCAGGGCATGACAGTTAATTTATATTTTATGGATGCTAATAATAATTATGTTCAAAGTTTAAGTTTTTCGAGCGATATTTCAAACATAAACAATACTCTTAAAGCTGTTATAAATGATAACAGCATTGCTCAAATGCCTTTAAATCTTACTGTAGAAATGATTCCTTTTAAAAATAACTATTACAATACAGCGCTTTCTTATAAGCTTGTAGGTAAAACTGCAACCGCTGTCGCTCAGGCAGATCATATGGTATTTAATATCGCAATGGAAAAAATGACTGTAAATAGAACTGATGTTGTAAATGCGCTTACAAATGGAACATGGGAAGTTTCAGTTTCAAATTTAAAATTCAATCCGGATATGACTTATGAATTTTATCCTGACAAGGCTAATATGAATGTTAAAGAATCAGGGACATTTGAAATACTAATCAATGGAATTAATGAAATAAATTTAAAAGCGGAAGTGAAAAATAATAGCGGTTCTAATAACTGCTTATTCGGCAAGAAAATAGGCGATGTTTATTTAACGCCATTGATTAACGCCAATGTTGATACTATTTCACAATTAACTGGTTTTACTTTATATAGTTTATATAATCCGGTTACTTTCCAGAAAGTACAGCAGCAATAATTAATTAATATTTAAGTTAAGGGGGATAAAATCATGAAAATGAAGAGTAATAAATTTAATTTAATTTTGATATTAATAATGATAATTTCATTGTCATTAGCGGTTGGATGCGGCGGTGGCGGCGGCAGTTCGACCACTGGAAATACAAATCCAACTATTACATCAGATAATGCCGCGACGGTATATAGCGGTAATGAAACAAATGTAAATAACGCTCCGAACCAGGCGCCGTCGGCTGCTGTTGCGTCTCTTAATGCGGCAATAGCGCAGCTTGAAGACTTAAACAGCGCCGCTGGTTCTTCAAATGCTCCGGCGCTTGAAGCCTCTAATTCAAATATCAGGACATCGACGACAAACAAAAAATATGATTTTACAGATTTATTGAAAAATAATGATAATAGCTGGGACAAAGTAAAATTAAATATCAACAATTTGCTGGCAGTAGCTAATACTTATCTTGCGCAGGCTTATAAGAATCAGGGCAGCTCGAACCCGACTGCCGCTGTGTTAAAGTCGCCGGGAATTATGAGCGCGCCTGATTATTTTACAGTTCAAAGACAGGCAAATAGAAGCGCGGCCGATATAACTTCAGCTCTTAATAAGGCGAAGAAATATTTAGATGAATCTAAAAAAATAGCTGACGCTACAACGGAAGTTTCATTTAAAGTTGTCGCTTATGTGGAAGTGCTTTTAAATATAACCAAAATTGACGCTGATCCTACCATAAGCCAGTCTGAACAGCTGCAATTAATTACCGAAACACGCACAAAAATTAACACCGAGCTTTCCATAATTAACAATGAAATAAAATTATCCGCAAACAGAACTACTACGACGGAATTTAAGTTTGTTGAAAAATTAAATATCGAGCATCCTGTTAAACTCGAAGCTAAAATAGCTGATGTTACGAGAAAAATTGATCCGGGCCTTGCTGAAAAAATATCAGACGAAGTAAAAGAAAAAATTAAAAATGAAGTTTCCGACCTTTCAGATAACGTTAAGACTTCATTGCAAAAATCGCTGGATATGACAAAAGCTCTTGCTGTAATTTCAAACCCGATGAAGCCGATCGAGGAAGTAAGAAGCAATATCGAGGCTTTAAATGCGATGGTTAAAGAAGCGCAGGCAAGCCCTGCAACTGCGACAAATGTAACGATAAATGTTAATATAAAAATTGAAATAGTTGCAACAATTGTTGTAATGGTTCAGACAAGGACCGACGTTGATCAGATTAAAGATGCAAACCTTGACTTTGCCGGTGCAAATGTCAATGTTGACAATTTTAAAGATAGCTCTGTCGTTACTCAAATAGGAGGAATTGAATCTACTGACTCTATTGTTAATAACCTTACAAATACAGTTACCGATACAAAAGCAGTTAATTTAGTCGGCGGTACAGGTAAAACCCTTGCTGATTATTTAAAAAACTTCTATAATAAAAAATATCAGTATGAATTAAAGAAAATAACGCTTGCCGGCATTGACGAATTTATTTCGCAATATGGTTATAACGATATCCTTAATGAGGTTACCGGCGAAATAAATTTACGTGCTGATTGCTATTTTGAATACGCTAAAATTTATTTTGACAGGTTTAATCTTTCGAGCGATGAAGTAAATCTCGATTCGGCGGCAGTATATCTTGAAAAAATAATTAACGGCGAGGTTATTGATCCGATCAATGGATTTGATATAGATTATTCAGATTCTTCAAATTATTACGCGGCAAAAGAATTTTACATAAGAATAACCGATTTGAAAAATAAATTGAAATATCAGGTTACTTCAGGCCAGCAGCAGTTAAATCAACCTGTTTTTTCAAATAAAATATCTATAATTCCTATTAAAATGACTCCGAAAACAGTTGACGATATTTACGAACTCAGTTTCAGGTCTTTTTATACAGGCACACCGGTAAAGAATATCGCTAAAATGTCGATCGCGATACCTGCATATAAACAGGCCGGAAGCGATGCTATCGGCCTTTATCAGGAAGTATCTAATACGTCTGAAATTAAAATGTCTAATTTAAAATTTCCGGCGTCTGGAATTTATGATATTATTGTCACAGCGACGGCGGAAAATGAATTTTATGTAAGGGCGTTCTCTTTTAACGTAACGCCAAGGCCGGTTCTTGCTATTTCATCGGCCGTTCCTGTTCTGACTGCCGGTGTAAGCCAGCCTTCGCAAATCGCGATTAATTTTAGCCGCGAAGTTATGCCTGATGAAACTTTCGCCGTTGAAATTTACAAAAATGGTGAATTTATTAAAACAATTAAATACGATAACTCCGCAAACTTTGCAAAATTATCGACAGGTTCTTATACGTATAATTTCGCTTCGACATTAAGCGGCGACGGCGGTTATTATTTGCATATGATTAAGGCTTATGACAGAAATAATAATCTTGTAAGCATTAAGACATATGAATACTCGGCTGTTCCGGTTGCGGTTAATGTGCCGAATATTTCAATAACACCAGATTCGACGGCGGCATTAGTAAAGTATGAAGCTAATAAACCTTTCAGCTTAAAATATACTGTTAAATGTTCTACAATTGAAAATCTTGTGGGCGTAAAGGAAATTTCATTAAAAATAAATGAACTTAATGAAGTAAAATATGTAGTAAATAATGTTTCTGAAATTACTAAATCATATCCATCAGGATTGGCCGCCGGTTCGTATAATGTTTCCGTGGCAGCTACAGCCGAGGTTAGAATTAACGCCGCGCAAACTCAATTAGTAAGCAAACAGGCCGTATTTACAATTACAGTCGTTCCGGAGATAGTCCCGCAGCTTGCGGTTATGGAATCTGATTTCGCGCTTATTCCTTCTTATACAAATGGCACTTATGCCGCAGAACTTAATATGCGCATGAAATTTAATCGTGTTCGCGAGCTTAATAACTATGAAACAATTGGCGTATGGATATACAGAAATGATCAAATTGTTAAAATCGACAACAAAGAATTGTTAACTAACGCTGATTTCAATAAGGAAACAATTAACGGATTATATAGCTACTATCGTTTGCAGAATCCGGCATATTTAAAAGACTCTAACGGTAATTTCGTTTATGGCAAATATTTAATTAAAGTAATGGCGTCCGATCGCGGCACAGTTATTTTTACGAAAGATTATACATTTAATTTTGTGAAACCGACAGTTTCAGAAGGCGGCGTTACTTATACCGAAAGCGATCTTTTAAATATGATGGCTAAGGCTAAATTTGATTTTATAACAGCTTTAAAATCAAATGATATAGCTGAGATTATGAAAATGATTGATACCGAAAGCGTTTCGATTGCAAGGCCATTTTTTACTGACTTATTGGCGAAAGTAAACGTTACGGATGTGACTCTTGACACCGCGTCAACGCAAATCTCAATAATAAGCTCGGCAATTTATAAAGTGCCTTTTTATGTTAAAGGCACCTTTAAGGCAAATGCCGGCTTCGATGGTTACAAGCCCGCCGAAGGTTCGATTTTTGAAAATGTTCAGTCGAATATGCCGATATACATCGATCTTTTATTTAAACGATATGAAGGCAAAATGTATTTGAAACATACATTTATACGCAGAAATTATATATCAGAAGCTTTGAAAGAGTTATCGGATAAATTTAAAGCCGATGTAAAAAATAAATTCGCGGCATTTGACGCTACCGGCATTTATAAAGACGAAACTGTGTTTACTGGCGTAAAAAAAGCGCTTGTGAATATATTGCCGAATATTTCAGCTACCTCTGAAATTATGATAACTGACATCAATGCGCCGGTTGTAAATAATAATCTTGTGACATTGAGACAGAAAATAACCTCAGATATGTTTTCGTTCACTGTATCGATCAAAGCTGCTTTAACTTCAGGCAAATGGCTTATCGATACGGTTTATGTCGAAAGCACATTTTTTGATTTCTTAAATGTCGAATTAAAACAGCTCGATGAATTTGTTTACTACCTTTCCCATATCGAATCAACAGTTGAGGCTGAGGTATTTTATAATAGATTAAAAACAAAATATGTTGAAACATATAAATTAGCTGATACACATGAGCTTCTTATAACTTTAAATAAGATTTACGATCAATATAAGCTTTTAACAAATGAAGAGGCCGCTAATCAATTTGAAGAAAATATGATGGTAACACAAAATAGTTTGTTTTTAAATATGCGTCCGGATTATATTACATTTGACCAATCATCGGTAGATTGGAATAATAATATAATCGCTTTAGCCAATGATAAAATAAAATCAGATCCGGCGGATAATTTTATGAGCGGTATATTGCCGGCGGATAAAAAAGTTACCGGCTATGATATTAAGTCGGCAGCATTAAAAGAAGATAACGGTAACTATTATGTTAAAGTTGATTTGAATGAAAAAATATATGACGATTTGAAAAAATATCAGCTTAATGTTTCATTTGGGCAGTGCAATATGAATGGTTCTTCGGAAAATATAATCAATACAAGGGTTAATCCATTTAACAGCCTGGCTAAAAGTTCATTTATTTCAGGGCAGTCATATACATTTGCCAGTAACTGGAGTGTTGATAAACCTTTAATTTATGTTCAGAGAAATTTTGATTCCAATATTACTTCTTATCAAATTAAAATACCTAAAACATCAATAATACCGGAAGGCTCCAAAAATAGAGCTGATATTTTAGATAAATTAAGCTATGCAAACCGTAATAATATATTCTTAAGCGTTGAAGTATTAAGAAATGATCAAAATTTAGCTAATGTTCCATATTATAATTATCACCCGGTCGATTCGGTTTATTGTCCGCCGCTTCCGGCAGAAAATAAAGTTAATATTATATTTTATTACAGCAATTTTAAAAATTATAACGGCGCTTACGTATCTACGTTTAAAGTAACGGATCTTGACGGCAACGTAATATCTGCGTTACCGCAAAATGCTTATGAACAGGGTATGCAGCAGGCTGTAAGCGTCGAGCTGTCAGACAGTAAAAAATATATTTTCGCTAATTTTTACAGTAATTCAGGAAAGATATTATATTCAAAATATCTTGGTTCTATTCCTGATAAAACTGAGTTCGCGCAGCTTAAGGGAAGCGCTAAAGCGTTATTGTTTACTTATAATAATATCAATATCGATCATCAGACTACCGCTATTGCGGCAGTTATGCGTGATATTTTAAAATCCGATAAGACTGATTTGAAAAATATGCTCGGCTTAGATGTAAGGCCTATGGTTCATTATGAAAATAACATCGCTTTTGTTTATTATGATTTTAGTTCATCTAAGAATAATGTATCATTCGAAAAAAATCTTATGAACTATGCAATGTTTGTGCCTGGATTAAAGGGTTTAGTCGAAAGTCTTGCGACAGCTGTAGGTATTGCCGCGGTTTCTTTGAATGATTCTGCAGTATTGTTGAACCGTGATATGGTTTCGGTTGAAAATATACTTGAGACTTTAAAAGCTATAAACGATGATATAGCGGCTAATCAATCGAAGAAAACAACTATTTACGGCGAAATTTCATTACCGGTAATAGAATTGGGACCTGATACAAATAAATTAATATTTGATTTTACAAATAACGCTGCCGGCGATATTAAAGGCCTGGTTACAGTGCTTCTGCCTTTTTTAAATGACAGCGTAGCTGCGGTTAATGACGCTCCGAAAGTATCTTTGATTAATGTAGACGGACAGACCGGTTATAATAGCGCTGACAATCCTGCAACTGTCTTAATAACTGACGCTACCGATGAGGCTAAAATTTCAGTGGTTCTTGATAAAGCAGTCAACCAGACTATTACCAATATAAAATTAAGAATAGTATCTGTAAGTTCAGAAAGAAAGTATAATACTAATTCACAGTTTATTGAATATAGCAATACTAATAATAATTATCAGTGGGATAATGTTTTAGAACCGCCTGTTGCTTTAAACGACGGAAAAACATTTGAATTAAAATTCAAGCCGAATGGGTTGTTTAATATGTCCGGCGGCAGCTATAATATGAAAAATGGCGAAACTCTTACCTGTGAGGTTGAAGTTACCGGAATGATCGCCGGTACATCCGCTGTGAGTATCGACGGAATAGGCAGCAAAATGGTTGTATTTGCCACAAAACCATATCAGGTGGCCGATAACGGAAATGATACCGGCCTTATCATCAAAGGAAAATTAGTTCCATTTGATAATATCTGGGGTGTATGGCAAAATGCAAGCCTCGCTTTGCAGGATTCGAACGGATATACGATCGCGAACACTGTCGCTGATTCAGCCGGTAATTTTGAGTTCAAGTGGTATTATTATGGTGCGATGCCGTCTGAAAGATTAAACAATCTCAAAATTATAGCTTATTATGCTAATAAAGTCTTATTGCAAAGATATATAGGCAGCATAGTTGTTCCGAAAGATAAATTTATCAATCTTGATAATGTTATAATAGATTCAAAAACTACTGCAATGCTGGCGGCGATGCCGACTATGCCGGCACAGATTAGTGACTTGAATTTTGGCGACAGCGGCGCTATTGTTCTTGCAGGGAACTCTAAATTAGCTATGACGAATGAAGTATTGACCGGAACGGGTTATTTGCCGTTTGACGTTAAATTCAACGAATTAATGGCTCAAAATGTTATCGACGGCGCTAAATTTAATAAGTTATTAACGGCCGTTCAATACATACACTCCGCTATTAAATATAACGATGAGGCTATAAACCGCGCGATTTTATTTAACGGCTGGGAATATCAGAATAATTACAACAATCCGGCAAACAATGGTCCTGTAACCGCCGAAGAAATAATCTCGACGGTGCAGAAAATCGCTAAAGCTGTAAAGGACTATAACTTAAAAGTAATAATCGAGGAATTGGGTAATAAATTTCCTGGTTTTTTAATTGGTAACGCTGATATAGAAATAATAAAAACTACTGATGTTGAAATTCTTCAGATAAACGGAACGGCTGTCGCGAGCATTCCGGAATGGAATGAAAGCTGGTCTTCTACAAATCCTCCGGCAGTTCAGCCGTTCGAAATTTTCGGAGATTCCTTTGAAATAACATGTCAGAATGCGCTGCCGGATGGAATAACATCGACAGGCAATAAATTGATGGTTTATGGATTTACTCAAGGGAATTCGACGCCGGTAAATGTAGAAGTGGCAGTTGCCGATACAAACTGGCACGCAAATGCAGTTCATGTAGTGTTTACATACGGCCAATTGACACAATTGGCAGGTTTTAACGGCTGCATGATGTATTTATGCGGTCCAAATAATGTCCAAATTTCTAAAAAATACTATGTGAATTTTAAGAACAATTTTAATTTTTCTGCTTTAATTCCAGCTCTTAATACCGGAGTTAAGTATTCCGCGACATTTTTAAAACCAGGTTCTGATATGACCAGAATTGGCGTTGTTGATTTTAGCACAACAGAATCTATGGTTATAGTTCCATATAATACAATAAGTGAATCAAGTTATTCAATGTCGATTACTTCAGTAACGATGGCCGCGCCGCAATATTTTACCAGTATGGTAGCAGCTTCGCCTTCAAAATCGCCTTCAATTGATTCTTATAGCGGTCAAAGCCTGTGGGATCAGAAAATGCGTGAAATGGAAAGGAAGACGATTAAGGATTTTGGAGTCAGCTCATCGGCAAGGTCGCCTTTGTTAAAGGCTCCTGCAAAAGCGCCTGTGCTTGGAGAAATTACACAATTCGGGTGTAATAAAAATAATAACTGGCCGCCTACTGTATCAGACTATACTACCGTTAACGCTAAACTTGTAGCGATCGGTACCCATTGCTATATATACGAAGATCAAGATATTCCGGCTGGTTATCAGGCTTTGACAGCTGATGAAGCAGCACAATTTCAGTCGAATTTCGATACTGTAATTTATCCTACCGATACTGCGACATTTGGAAGTGAACAACAGGCGAACGGCGGTATTGACGGCGATCCTAAAATTTATATACTATTTACGCGTAATGTTAATGCTATAAGTGCCTCAGGTTATTTTGATTCAGTAAATCAAATCAGGCAGTCAGAGCTTGATAGTAATCCTGAATATAACAAAGATTCTGTTACCAGACATTTTTATTCAAATGAAAAAGAAATGTTCTTTATGAGTGTTCCAACGACAAATTTTAATGGCAAGGCGTATCAGGATAATGCAAATTCTACTTTAGCCCATGAATTTCAACACATGATAAATTATAATATGCGTGTGACTAACAATGTTAGTGAAGAATTATGGGTTAATGAAGGACTGGCACAGGTAGCGGAAGATATTTGCGGTTATGGCTATCATACCGGCGCTAATTCTCATGTATTAAATGCATTTTTGTCCAGTTTCAGCTCGTATTCGCTGCTAAAACATGAAATGCCTCACGCAAGCTACGGTTTTGATTATCTTTTTGTAAGATATCTTGTCGACCGCGGCGTTACTCCTAAAGATTTGTTGAACACAAACCTTGTCGGCGTCGCTAATGTCGAAGCCAGGTTAAAAGAAAAAAATATCGCGGAGGATTTCACTTCTTTTTACGCTGAGTTTTTAACGGCTGTTCTGGTATCAAATAGAGGTTGCGCAAATTCCGATTCTGATAAGTATAAATTTAAGAGCGTTAATCTGAAATCAGGTTCAGTACAGGCTGATAACACTACTTTAAATGAAATCACATTGACTTCGGGATCTCCAGTTATCCCATGCTCTTATAATGGAGTCGGCCTTAAAAATTACGGATTTAACGTTATAAAATGCACTACCGCCTCCGCCGGAACAAATCAAATTTCATTGAATAGCCTTACAAATAGCGGCATTGGCGCTGTTATTTTAAGGATTAAGAATTAAAAAATAATAGTGACTGATAGTAATTTAAAATAATATAAACCCGTTCTAAAGATAAAATACGCTGCCATGCTATAAACCTGGCGGCGTATTTTGTTTTGTTAAATTTATTTTGTTATTTGAAAAAGTTTTTTCTGCAAGCATTATCAACTAATCCAAAAAAATATTTATTAAAATTTTAGATAAAAATTGTTGGGTTGAGTGAAACGAGAATTTTTAATAAAATAATTTTACTCGATAAAAATTTTGAAATTATAACCTTGTATGATAATTGTAATAATTCATTTAACAAAAGTGATTTTCAGGTTGATCGAAATAAATAAAAACGGCCGCAGATT
>JASDSY010000024.1:0-152398 GCA_041441465.1 Candidatus Wallbacteria bacterium | reverse complement strand
AATTATACACCTTAAATGAGCCGTTTTTTTTGTCTAAATTTTCTTATCCATTATAGCTTTCAGTGTCAAACATTTCATCATATCATATCATATTCTATTTTATGTTTACTGATTTTTTTGTTTACCCTTCCTTCGATTGTAAACGCTGAATCGCTTAATGAAATAAAGAAAAACCTCAAAAAAGAAGATATAGCCGGTAAAAAAGTTTCCGTTCAAAATAAATCAGCCTCAAAAACTAAACCTGCCGCTAAAATTCAAAACAAACAATCGAACGCTCAATCCACAGGCGCTATGATAGTTTCGCCTGATTATGCCGTTATCGATAAACCTGTTAAAATTAAGGTCAACGGCCGTGCCGCGACTGTTATGGTCCCATTTATAAATCCGACGTTTCAGAAAAAGCATAAAGCGGTAAAAGCAAGTCCGAAAAGGATTTCGGAACGTGCCGCTCCTTTAAGAATAGGCGAAGAATCCGGCGCGGTTTCTTATGATGTACCATGTCCTTTTGCAGCGTTTAATTTTCAAATGAATCCTGACGATGAAATGAGATTTAACGGCGAAAAGAAGCTTCTCGAACTTTACGAGCTTATTTCATCGATTAATTCGTCAAATTACGGCAGTCTTGTCAGTAAAATTTATTCTCTGAATCAGGAAATACTTGAAAATTATAAGAAATATGATGATTTATGCGCATTAGCTTTATTTTATGCAAGCGAAGTAATTGTAAAATATTTCGAAAGCCTCGGCTATTTCAATTCTATTTATACGACGAATTCGCCTATTTACTTTCAATATGAGCAGTTAAAAATGCAGTACGGCCATTTAAAAGACTCGAACGACGCCTTTAAGGTGATGTTTGCCGTCATCGAACAGCGCCAGAAACAAATAAAAAATAACGAGGCAGTTTTTATAAATTCTAATAACCGGGCACTAAATGAACTTGAGCAATATAAAAAAGACCTTCAAAATACTATGAACGAAGTTTATTCTGGAAAGCCGACTGATGATTACCTGAATAACTTCGCCGATAAAATAGCCGAAATATATTCGGCCATGTTAAATAGGTATATGGAAATTTATCAGAATAATATGACAATGAATAATAAAGATGAAGCCGACTCAATATTAAAAATCGAAAAAAACGAAAATGGTTACACAATATCTGGAAAATTATATGATATTTACAATTCAGTGCCTTATAGCGCAAATTATAAGTATCAATACTTAACGGAGTATATTCCGGGCCAGAAGCAGGAATTAAAAACCGCTGAGGTCAAGGTCAATTTGTACAAAAATGCCGAAACATTCCTGGATATAGTAAAAAATATGAGGATCTTGCAAACTCTTGACAAAATAGATGAACCAGGCAGCGATGACATGAGCAGAAACGAAAAGCGCACGCTTGATATTTGCAATTTTATCAAGGATTATAAGCCTTCTGAAGGTTCTGAAACAAGTGAAATAACTAAGGAAAAAATCGATGCCGCAAAATTGAATAATTACAAAAATAACGCGTTCGCGCTTATTGATAATGACGGCAAATACTCTGATTACTATAAGCGGAAGCCGGTCATCAGTAAAGCTTATTTCGCAAATATTTCAGGAGTGCCATTCAATAAGACGGGCATTAAGAATCCCGAGGAATTTATAACCGCGCGCGCCGAATTAAATTATGCGATCCAGGCGCCCGGTTATGCGTTTAAAGGAAAAATATACGCCGAAGATTATACGAGTGCCGACGAAGCAAGCTCAGATGATTCCAATGAATCCGGGTTAGCGTCCGATAGCTCGGAAAACACAGTATCCTTGCGGATGAAAACTGAAAATTACAGGGAAAGAACTATAAAATTTATTCCCGACAGCATTAACGGCGGTTATTACGCAAAATTCAGAATCAACGAAACGGACACCGGCCAGAATCCGCCGACAGTTGTCGCAGCGCCAGTCCCCGGAGTTGACGGCAATAATCAGAAGATCTTTTTCGATACGGCTAAAGATGCCGAAAAGGAAAGTATTTCGGTTTTGAGCGGATTTTACGGACATGAAGACGGCCTCCCTTTATATGAAAACAAAAACAATTATTTTAAGAAACAATTATTACGCGCATCATATAAGGGTAATGACATAGCAAACAATGTTGTTAACAATACCAGAGAATTTTGCATGATGGGCGGCGCCAATCTCATACGGCTGAATGCCGGCAATCTGGATGACTTTGAATATGTAAAAAATCAGGCTGACTGGTTTATGATAGAAGGACATGGAGCTGGTGATGGCGATGGCCACATAGAATTTATAGATGATAATGATAAGATAATATCAATTAGACCAGAAGAGCTTGAAAAACAATATAATGAGGATATGGATGTTTTGATTCTTGATGCATGTTTTTGCCTTAGTCAAATTGGTAGTCAATGCAACGCAAAAAAATGGCAAAAAGTTTTACCGGATGGTTTAATACTTGGCTTTACTGATGATGGAGTAGATGCTGACTTTACTCCCAAAATTATGAAAGGTTTATCATCAAAACTTCAAAATGGAATCTTGCCTAAAGCAATAGGAGATTTATATTTAGATGTATGTAAAAGTTATTTAACAGACAATCTTGATAAATGGTTTCCAACCGGCACAAGTACTTATATTTCGGCGGCATATTTATTCGGCGGTAATTATGGTTATATAGAAAAAGTTGAATTTATAAGTAAGTATAAAATTCCAATTTCAGCATATATCAGAAGATATAAAACTATAAAATAAAAGGAGTAGAGTTATGTATATAAAAAATTTATTCAAATTTATCTTAATAATTTCAATAATTTTCCTTTATTCGTCGGTATGCTATGCCGACAGCACGGAGGTATCGGTCAACGAAACTTACAAAAAATTATGCTGGCTGTTAAAAGAAAATACTAATGAGGCTTATGCGATAAAATCCCTTGACTATGGAGTTGAAATCCTCACTAAAGCGCCGGAGTCACTCGATGCGTTTTTGACGATCTTTATAACTCAGGATGTATATAATAAATGCCGTTCTAAAACCATTAGAAAAGTTTACGATCGGCTTAAGGAAAAACATCTGCCGCACCTTGAAGAACCTGATTTTGAGCCAGGTGAAAAACTTATTTTTTTATTTACATATATAAGTGAAACAGGCTTAATGCGTGAAAAAGAATGTGATGATACCCAGCAAAAAATAGTTGATATTCTTATATCGATGAAGGATAAATGCAGTGATAAAAAATATGCAGCACTGGCTAATACAATGTTGCTCATTGTCAGAAAAAAGGATAAGAGAATAGAATTTTTCAAAAATTTTCTTGATAATTTTCCGGATCATCCCGGCATACCCACTGTAAAGCTGCAATATCTCTATTATCAATATGAGGAACCCAAAAAACGCATTGAAGAAATAAATAAGTTGATGAATCAATACGGCAATATAAAAATGCCGAATGGCTGGAATTTTTCCGCTGATTGCTATGAAGAATTTGTTAGGTGTTATATAGCGTTAAAAGATTATGATAATGCCATGAAATATTATGAACTTATAAAGATCGAAGCACCGAATAGTTGGAATTTAAATGAAATGAAAAAATATATTGATTACATAGATCCAAAAAATCCTGATAAGGTAAATATGGAGGAAGAAAATAAATAAAAAAATTATTCATTAACGGAGCTATATTAAACTGAAGAAAATAAATTCAAGGAGAAAATAAAAATTAAAATCATTTTTAAATTTATTTTGATAATTTCAATAATTTTCCTTTATTCGTCGTTATGCTATGCGAACAGCACGGAGGTATCGGTCAACGAAACATACAAAAAATTATGCTGGCTTTTAAAAGAAAATACTGATGAGGCTTATGTAATAAAATACGGCTGTGATTCGCTTAATTACGGTGTTGAAATTATGACAAAAGCTCCCGATTCGCTTGAGGCATTTTTGACAATTTTTATAATAAATGACGTGTTTGACAGATGCAATGAAAAAGATATAATTAGCAAAGTATATAATAACATTAAAGAAAAACATTTGCTACACCTAGAAGAACCAGATTTTGAGCCAGGCGAAAAACTCATTTTTTTAATAATGTATTCCGCCGGTACAGGAGCTAAATTAGCAAGAGAACTTAAAGAAAATCAATTAAAGACAATTAACGCCTTGAAAATTATGAAAGATAGTTGCAGTGATAAAAATTATGCTGCTCTTGCAAATGCAATGCTTTTTTGGACAAAAAACGAGCAGGAAAGAATGCAGTATATGAAAAATTTTCTTGATAAATTTCCGGACCATCCAGCAATACCTCTTGTAAAGTTATCATATGTTTGTTATTTACATAATAACGATCCCAAAAAATGTATTGAAGAGATAGATGAATTATTGAAGAAATATGGTAATATTAAATTACCTAATGAATGGAATTATTCAGCTAATTGTTATGAAGAAATGGTTCAATGTTATATAAATTTAAAGGATTATGATAACGCCATGAAATATTATGAACTTATAAAAAAAGAAGCTCCAGGAATATGGAGTTTAAGTGAAATGAAAAGATACATTGATTATATAAATCCACAAAATCCTGATAAGGCAAATATGGAGGAAGAAAATAAATAAAAAAATTATTCATTAATGGTGCTATATTAAACTGAAGAAAATAAATTCAAGGAGAAAATAAAAATTAAAATCATTTTTAAATTTATTTTAATAATTTCAATAATTTTCCTTTATTCGTCGTTATGCTATGCGGACAGCACGGAGGTATCGGTTAACGAAACTTACAAAAAATATATTATTTAAAATAATATATAAAATCATTAATAAGATTAAAACTCAAATGTGATATAATGGCACATTCAAGACCGAAATTTTCATATATAATACCCAATCCTATACCCAGAGGTAAAACTTGAATTAATTTAGTTATTGGTTCATTTGTTACCTGATAGTGACTTAATGCAAAAAAAAGTGATGAAATAATAATTCCGATCCAATATTTCTTTTTATTAGTATTAAAAAAATATATTATAAAATTCATAAAACATAATCGAAAAATTATTTCTTCATCAACGGCATTTTGTATTTGTCCTAAAAAATATATTGTTAACTGTTTGATTGGTTGATAATTCAAAAAATTATCAAAATTATATACAGCATTTAAATTGTCTAAGTTTCTTTTTGTAAAAGGAATAAAATGAGTTAGAGTTACGGTAAATATAATATTAAAAATTAAAAATATCATCAAATACTTAATAAATTTATCAAAATCAATATTTAATTTAATTCCGAATAATAACTTTAATATTGGCGTGTCTTTTTGTTCTATTTTTTCACAAAAAAATAATCCCATAATAACAAATAATGATGTTAATAAAATTTTAAATACAATACCTAGATAAAAGTAATGAATTTGAAAGTTTAATACTTTCAAGTGTTAAAAAAACAACGAGTAGTGATACAATCATGAAAAATGATACAATTTGAAATGTATATTTAAAATAATTTATTATAATGTGATTAGAATATTTTAAAAATATACTAATCAACATTATAATAAATATGATAAAAATAACTGTAAATATTGATTCAAAAAAATATATCACGGATATTTCCTATGATTGAAAAATAATTGAATTACATATTAATGCAGAATGATTATCTTGTGAATAAGGATATCCTCCGGCCGGTGCTTCGCCCGATTCATCATCATGATGCCAATTGCATTGAGAAATTGCACTACTTAGTAAAAAAAAATTATTTTTGAGTACTGTTATATAAGGCCTTTTTTACTTCGTCACTTAATAGACTATCAAATGTTACTTTATCGTTGTCTTCAATAATTTTCCTATAAAATCGTGAGTAATCGGTTCCTTTTTTGGAAAATGCTAGTGAAATAACTGGAGTTTTAACATTAGCTAATATTTTATAAGGTGTAAATGATATTTGAACAATAAAACTATCGGTTTCCCATACCATTAAAGGTTCATAATAAATATTGTAATCTTTATTTTCAATAATATACTTTTTATTTATTTTTCCAAAACTTTTAGAAATTTTATTGATGAGTATACATGCTTCAGTGTCAATATTTAAAAAATGTTTGTTCAAGAGATTTTCTCCTGTTTCAATAATTAACAAAGAATAAAATGCCAATAAATCATTATCAAAATAACATGCAGAAGTATTCCATAAATCATTTTTATTTATTTTTAAAGAATATAAAACAAAACATTTATCTTTTACTACAAGTTTAGCATCTGGAAAATTTTTGTTATATTCATCAATTGACATGTCCAATTTTAAATTTTTTAATTCTTCGGGTAAAAAGTTATCCATACGATCAGCAAATGCAATGTTAAATGATAATAAAACAAAATAAAATATTAATAAAACGCAAAAAAAGTTTTTTTTCATAAAAATAAACCTCTATTTTTCATTTGTGGGTAATAGTAATGCGTCATTTTTTGAATTTTCCAGATCATCAAAATATAAAGCATTACCATTTTTAATAGCTGTTATAACGGCTTCTTGACAGCAATTATAATTATTATCATTAGAGCTATGTGAATGCTCTTTAGATAATTGCCGGCCCTGTTCGTTATTATGTAAATCCATAACAACTTCTGCAAATTGTTCAGAAGGAGTATTAACTTCATGACCATCTGTTATACCTTTGGCATAATCTTCACCAAAATATCTTGCTAATAAACAATTCCAATATACATGACGGGCTGCATCTTGAATTCCATTGTGTGGCCCATTGTCTGCATAAGTTTTTTCTGCCCAGTTATAAGGTTCTAACGTTGAAGGGTCACCTGAAGTTATAAGATTTAAATTAATTGCTTTAAAAGACATGGCCAAGTTATTAAGTACATATTCTTTTTCATTCATTCCTTCAGGTTTACTTTTTACATATATAACAATATTTTTAATAATAGTCTTTTCAAGTACTTGAACTTCTGCTTTTAAAAACTTTTTACCGGGTTCGGCAAATGAAAATTCAAATTCTTGTTCTGATCTCATAACATCGCCATACCATTTGACAGAGTCAATTTTTATATTACTGTCTGGCGGTTGTTCAAGTTCAACTTTTAATTTAATTTTTTGGTTGGTAAATAATGGAATATATTTATAGGATTTGTCTATTATTTTCCATTTATCTGACATAAATTCATTACTAAACATTACATTAATTTTAAGTTTTAAAAATCCTTGAAGTTCTTGTTTTTTTTCTGCGGCACTATTTCTCATCCATTGATGAACATTTTCATCATTAATTACTCTATCGAGTACGGCAATTGCTTCAAAATATTTTTCGTTTTTTTCGTATAAAACAGATATTGCACCAAGATAAACTTCTGCTTTTTTATTTGCCTTAGAAACATCATCAAGAGTTGAATCTAATTCTATGAGCTGGCAATATTCATGAAAACATTCTATGCCAATTTTTAAGCATTGTTCATCGCCGGATTTACATTTATCAAGTGTTAAATTCCCCAAATAACATATAAATTCAATTTTTTCGTCATTGTTTAAATTTTCGTAAAAATCTTTTTTATTATAATATGAAACTAACAACCCTTTTTCAGGTAAATTAGCGTTAACATAAGCATCACTTATGGTCATTGTGAATAAGCATTTGTGTTTAAAATGAGGAATTGATCTATATAGTTGTTCGAGATATTTTACCACTCTTAATTTTAAATCCAATGAATCTGCGGTTTCCCAATCATCTGCAGCAAGTCTTACATTAATTAATGCCGCCATTATTGCTAAATTTTCTAAACGTTCAAGATTATAAAATCCACCTTGCGGATTTAAAATAAGGCTTTCACTTCTTTTGGCTAATCCTGGGCCTTTTTGTCTTAATGCATCCATATTGTCAATTTCGTCAAATTCATTCTTTATGCTTGTATATTCTTTTAAAATTTCGGGTGATTCATTAACAAATCTGGAGTTATTATTAAACGCAGATGTAAATTTAAAATAATAAAATAATTTTTCGGCTAATGATATTTTGTATTTAACTTCGCTATTAGTTTTCGATATTACTGATTTAGAATTTTGGTTTAATCCATTTTGAAGCATTTCAAATTTTTGCTTTTCTTTTAGTCCTTTTAGCATATCATTAAACAAAAAAGATAATTCCTTATTTTCACGAATAAAATTTTGTATTTCATGAAGTAATGAAGGATTATCTTCTATTTGTTTTAGTATTTTGATTTTTAAATTTTCTATATCTTTCGATGTGGTATTGTTTTTAATTTTGAATTGGCTTTTGTAAGAATAATTTTTTACATCAGAAATGAAATCATTAACGTCAGTGAATTCTAACGCAAGTAACTGATTCTTGATAAGTAACAATATTAATATGATTAAAGTTAAACAACATTTTTTCATAAATTAATTATAATATAAAAATTAAATAAGTCAATATTTTATTTTTTTCTTGAATTGAGTTTCTTTTTTATTGCCGAACTTGCTTCAAATAAAACAATCTTTTTAGAGGCTGTCTAAAAAGTTTATTTTATAAAACGAAATAAAAAACAAGCTCATTTTATTTATTAAAAAACATAGTTTGAGCTTGTTTTTATCTTAATTTTGACACATTATTTCTTCATGATTAATCTTTTTTTCGATTTTAGACTCTATAAAGCTCTTAAATTTTTTTATGTTATGCATAATTGCCATTAAGCCCATTTCTACTGTAACTTTTTTTAATCCACGAAGTAAAAATCTTCTAAAACCATTATTTTGTTTTAAATTTCCAAAAACGGTTTCTACGTCTGTACCTCGTTGACTTCTTATTTTCTTGCCAAATTCAGAATTCAACATTTCTCTTGTTTTTGATTTATATGATTCAAGTTTTGAATTAATTCTTATGCTACGATTTTTACCAGGCGTACATTCTTTTTTTTGTTCACAATTTTTGCATTCATTGCATTCATATATTTTTAAATTTTGAATATAGCCATTTTTACTTAATTCCGAACATTCCTCTTTAAAATGCAATGTTTTATTTGCCGGACATGTAAAATAATTATTGATATCATCATATTTAAAATTCTCTTTAATATATTTATTTTCTTTATATTTCTTTGTGTTTTCGCGACGAAATGAGCTGAATTTCAAATACGAATTTATTCCATTTTGTTCACAATAATTATAATTTTCCTCGCTGCCGAAAGCTTGATCGCCGCATACATTTTGAGCTTTAATTCCGTTAGAGTTTACGCCGTTCATTAATTTTATGAAACATCCGCAATCACCAGGTTTTTGTTCAACTTCATAATTTAATATTACTTGATTTTCTGTTGCGATCATAACATTATAGCCAGGTTTGAATTGGTCGTCTTTCATTTTCATTGCAATATCGTCATTATCAGTTTTACTATAACTATTTCTTTCACCAAGAATTTCTTCCTGTTTTTCGTAATTTTCAACACGTTTATTAAGTTTGTTAGCTTCGTTACGTTTTGAACGAATTTTTTCATTTATTTTCTTTATAGTTTTTTCTATTTCTTTTTTTGTTTCGGGATTTCCTAAATTTATTTCTTCACCCGTTTCTGGAAAATTTTTATTTCTATATATTTTATCTTCTTCCTCACATAGTTTATCAATATCTTCTAATATTCCATTAATCTTATTTTCGATATTTTCTTTATACCTTTGAACATTTTTTCTGTATGTTATCTTGTATTTATTTGAATTTGCCTCTATTTTTGTTCCATCAACAAAAACTTTTTCAAAACTGATATATCCTAATTTAAGAGCTATTTCAACTACCTGTTTAAATATGTCTTTTATTTTATCTTTTAATTTTCCAGATCTAAAATTATTTATTGTCCTAAAATCTGGCGTTTGCATTCCTGAAAGCCACATATAGTTTACATTTTCACGCATCGCTTTCGCCAATACCCTTGATGTAAATATTCCGTCTATATATCCAAACACTATCGTTTTTAATAGCATTAACGGATGATATGCAGTTGCTCCACCGCCTTTATATGTACTTTCTATTTCTGAAATATCTAATTTTTCTATTATTTCATTTACTAATCTTACAATATGATTTTCTGGAATCATTTCTTCCACATTTTGTGGAAAAAGAAAATTAATTCCTTGCTGATATTCCTTGAATAACTTCATAAATAAGCTCCAATACAATATTAGTTTATACTAATATTATAGCTTATATTTTACTTTTTTCAAGTTCTTTAAAAATATTTTTGAGTTAATATTTTAAAAAACTTTTTTATGAGCGAACGATTCCGCAGGCGCACTTGTGGTCGAAGGTCAGGCCCAGCGCCGAGGACCAAGTGAGCGACAAAAAAAGTTTTTTAAAATAATTATTGAAACTTTTTAGACAGCCCCTTTCCTGTTATCTGGAATTTAAATGAAATGAAGAAATATATAGATTATATAGATCCAAAAAATCCTGATAAGGTAAATATGGAGGAAGAAAATAAATAAAAAATTAACTAACCCCAAAAAAGTTAAAAAAACATAAATTAAAATTCTCCTTTGGCAGTGAAATTAGTTATTTACAAACAACTAATCAAAAACCAGAGGAGAATTCTTTTGTGTCCAAAAAAATTACGTTACTAACCTTTATACAAATAAATTAAAACCTGTTTTTTTAAAAATCAACCATTGATTCGGTAATATTAACGTTTTTTTATCTCGTCGGCTAATTTTTTTGCCATTTCCAGAGTATCGGCGTCATCGCTTTTTTTTGATTTCTCGAGCTTGGAAATTAGTTTCACCAGAGCATCCTGGGCCTTACCGCTGTCTTTTTCGATATGAAGCATCGCGAAGGCGTAGCCGTATTCTTCAATGCTTGTTTTAGGCGGCATGTAATACTGCGAAACCCTGTTAAACTTCTTCGAAGCCGGGTTAAACGCGAATGTGTGCGAATATTCAATGCCGGCAAGAGGCGCACCCGGCGCTTTTACAAATCCGCCTATTATTAATTTCGGGGCCTCGTTTTTATTAGCAGGCTTCAATATGTCGAATTTACCGCCGCAATAAGCGTCAGACTTAAATAATTTAACGAACGAATAGTCTTTTTTATTTTTATCGCCGCAGAATTTTATCGCGCTTACCTGTAAAAGATTAGCCATTCCGTCTTTCTCGGCAAATATTATCTCGCTCATACCGTCCAGATCAAGATCGGCCGATTCTATGGCGCTTATATAAGCCGAAAACGGCGTTATTTTAAAAAGCGTTTTGCCGTCAAAAACAGCCAGGCACGATAAAGGCGGAGCAGTCTTATCGTCCGTTGAAAACTTGTTTATGCTGAGCACTGTTTTTTGCTTTTGCTCGCTGTCGATCACACAGACTTTCAATAAACCTATCTCTTCACTCTTTTCAAGGCATTTGGCCAATTTTTCGTCAAACGTCATTTCGTCAGCCGCAAACGCAGGCACGGCATAAGCCGCGGCGATAAGAACCAGAAATACCAGAAAAATTATTTTGCCCGTAAAGCGCTTAATTAAACCCGAATTTTCAAAACAATATGCCATGTATTTTTTTCTCCTTTAAAATATTAGGCTGTTAATAATAATCCGCTTAATGCACATTGATTATATCAGTAAATTAACATGGCTGTTCATTAAACGACAAATTAATGAACAGCCGATTATTTTTAATCTTATCTTTTTAAATTTTAATGGTTATTGAGCCATTCCTGCTCTGCGGCCGAAATTGAAAGACCCATGTTCTTTCTTATATTGATAGCGTAATTTATAGATTCGGTAGGAATAGCAGCGGTTTTAACAATTTGTTCCCACGACAGGTTCTTAAGCGCGCTCCTGTTCGGGCCGCCGTTATAAGCCGCAAGCGATTTAGCGAGCAATTCGGAGGCGCCGTCGCCTGATTTCTGCCAGTCAGTTCTCGCAAGCTGCGTATTTATGTATTTCGCGCCAAAGGCGAGATTAACTTCAGGGTCATATATATTTCCGGCTGAATCCGCATGAAACGGCATTATCTGCATAAATCCCGTAGCGCCTACGCCGGAAGCTATGAATTTTCTGTCTTTCCAGTGATATTTGCCGGATTCCGCCACTAAAATTCCGTTCACAAGATCTTCGGTCGTAAGCGATTTGCCGTTTTTATCTTTTAAAGCCGGCATATTGCTTATACATGAAGCAGAATTTGAAACCCATTTCTGGAACCTCGAGTCGCTTTTTGATATCGTATTTTCAGGATATTTAGCGAGAGCTTCTTTTGCCATTTTCGCGTGTTTCAGTATGGCCGCCCTGGTCGCCTCATCGAGCGAACCGCTGGTAAAGTTTTTTGACCATGAACCTAGCGCCGCGTTCTGGAATTTTTTTATAGCGTCTGTCAGATTTGAAGTTTTATAGCCAAGCCCGGCCAATATTTGCGAGGCAATTTCAGGGGTCAGGCCCGCCGCATCGGAAGGGATTGTCATGCTTTCAAGAACATTCTTGCCGCCGCTCGTGCCTTCGCTTACCGAGACGTTGTCATACGCGCCGGCAGTGATAGTCGGCTTGCCTTTTTTGATATACTCAGCATAGCAATAGCCGATAGAGCCGTCTGATAATTTTACTTTATACCAGTCACCGCATACTTCGATTATTTTTAATGTAACGTTAGGATCGAGTTCACGTAAAATCGGGCTTTCGAGGGAAGGGCCCGACCTGAAATTAAGCGATGTGCGCACATCGACATAAGCGTCAGTTTCGGTTACGGTAAGCGTTTCCTCGAGAGAATCTATCAATTTGACATAAGCGCCGTTAACCCATAATGGTTTGTTAATGCCTGAGTATTCTATTTTATACCAGCCATTCTGCTTGTCGAGCACTTTAACGCGCGTTCCGGCGTTGACTTTGCCGGCGACTTCGCAATTATAGCCGGCGCCTGTCCTCAAACTTACGCCTTCGCCGTCAGGAATGGTTATTATGCCATATACGTCAGGCAGCGAGCTTTTTGATTTAACGCCGTCAATGTAATACGCGTTCACATATCCAACGCCGCCCTGAAAATTTATTTTATACCAGCCGAGCGTTTCGCTTATTACATCTATTTTAGAGCCGGCCGCAAGCGAGCCTATCACGGGATATTCATTGCCGGCGCCGCTTCTGACACTTAAAAAGCATTCAGACGGAATGGAAACGGAACCTTTATTATTGCCGTCAATCGTCTTTTCGATCTGTGAAGTTTTAGCGCTGTCGAGAACATTCGAGACATTATCGGCGCTGGCGGGCAGCACCGCGGCGCTCAGCAAACCAAACGCCATTATCGCTATTATTAGCGGCCGGAAATGCCATGATTTTTTTTTAATATTCATAAAAACACCACCTGCTGATTTTAATATTATAAAATTATACTTTTTTTTCAGGCAAATAGTTTCAATTTTTTCCGGCGCCTGAACTGGAACTTTTACTTGTTTCTGCTAACGACAAAATCACATAACTCGATAAGCGATTCGGAATATTTATTTTTTATCTTCAAGCTTAAAATTATGTCTTTAGCCAGTTTCGAATAACCGCCGGCCATTTTTCGCGCATCCGCAATACAGCCGTATTCACCCATCAATTTTTTTAATTTCGAAATCACTTCGGAATTTATATTTTTAGATGAAATAATCCCGAGTATTTCTTTTTTTTGAGACGGCGCCGATTTATCTATAAGCAGCATCAACGGCAGCGTTATTTTTCCTTCCTTAAGGTCATTTCCGACAGGCTTTCCTATATTATCCGTTTTCGATTCCCAATCGAAAATATCATCAGTAATTTGAAATGCGATACCGAGATTAATGCCGTAATTTTCAATAAGATTAACATATTTGACTGAAGCGCCTGAACAATACGCCCCGATTTTTCCGCATACAGCCATAAAATAAGCCGTCTTGTTTTTTATCAGACTTATATATTCCTCCAGAGGCATACCGCAATCGTCATATTTAAAAGAATTAAGCGACTGCTGCAATTCCCCCTGGCACATTTTAGCGGCGACTGAAATTAAATTTTCAGCGATAAACTTATCATTAAATTTTCCAAGCACCTTAAAAGACTGGCAATAAAGATAATCGCCAAAAAGCACCGCGCCGGCATTGCCGTATTTATAATTAACCGATTCGCATCCGCGGCGCATCGCTGAATTATCGATAATATCGTCATGAACGAGGGTAGCGGTATGCATGAGTTCAACGCTTGCGGCGGCCGATACAGCTATCTGCTTTATACGGCCGAACACCCCGGCGCATAATAACAGCAGCGCCGGCCTTAGCATTTTTCCGCGCGTATTTAATATGTGACTGCTTATAAAGTTTATACTTTCGAATTCGGTTTTAACAAGCCCTGAAAATAATTTTTCAGTACCTGCTAATTTTACCGACACCGGTTTCACTATATTTGAAAAATTAATATTCGGCACCTCATTGCTAGTTTTAATATTTTATGGCATATTTTACATTATCGCACCTTTTTTTTCAATAAAAATATTGACATATTAATAAAAATGCCGATACATAAAAAATAAGGTTATTTTTATAGTATCGCACTAACAATTAAAAACCAATCGAGGTAATTTTCAATGAATTTATTTCATTTTACGCCTTTAAATACGAACGCGGCGGCCGAAAATCTTTTCGAATACGACGGCCTTAAAATAGGGCTTTCAAACATAATTACGGCCTCAAAAAATTTATTTCTTGACAGGGCAGAAAACAAAGTATATGTCGATGAATATATTCTTGAAAAAATGTTCAGTCACATAAAAGCTATCGAAGAAAAAGAAAAAATGTTTTTTTGCGATGTCATAATACACGGAGTCCGCGTCAGGTTAACAACAAATTCGAAGCATCTTTCCGAATTTTTCACCGAAAATTTCTATAACGCCCGCGAATATTCGGAACAGCTGCAGGCGTATGAAGGCTCATATCAGACAAGCATAGTGCCGTACAGAATCAACATATATGCCATAAATGGAATATTCGAAAATAACCCGGGATATGATTATAATCCCGTTACCAACACTATTTATATTTTCAACTGCTCTTTCTATAAGCTGCTATTTTTACTGGTCACCGAGGCAGTATCAAAAATTTTGAGGGAAGAAAGAGGTTTTTTTCTCGAAAGGTCCGCCACATTTGAAAAAAACAAAAAAAATTTCACATTGATAATGCCTGAAGAAAGCAGCGATTTCATAGATAGTATTTATAACCACATCTGCTTTAAAATCATGGCTGATCAATCCGTAAAACTGCAGGCAATGAGTCATAACGTCTTCAGGCTAGCATTTAAAATAAAAAACGGCGGACAGTTTTTCTCGCCCATAAAAATTAATTTAGCTGATAACCTTATTAAAAAAGGCATAGAGGCCGTCGAATTTTTCATGCAATGTTCCCGCGACCAGGAATTAATTGAAAAGCACAAAAATGCCGTCATCCAGGCATTAACGCCGTCCGATAAAAAAGCGGAATTTACTCTCGCGGATTTCGATTTTACTGAAAAAACGGAGATAATCACTTACTCCATATTCAAAAATTACTATCAACGGACCGATATAATCAAACATTACCCTAACTCGCTTTACCAATTTTTACATTCTAAACTTGAAAATATTCCTGAAATAACAGAAGAATATTTTTTAAATAACGCGCAATACCTTGAAAATTTTGTCAGAAACGAACTCAGAAATTCTAAAGACGCCTCTATCGCGAAATATTTTAATTCGATATCCGAAGAGGACGGTAAAAAATATGTAGGACGACTTGAAGCTTTTGAAACATCCCACGTAATAATCGATTATTCGAAAGTATTCGGCCGTAACAGAATATCGTCAAGTTCGACTGAACCTGCCTATATAGACAATATATTCGCAGCCAATTCATTTCACGAAACCGATTTTAAGTCAGCGGTATTTTTGCGCGCTATCGATACCATTAAAGAAAACGAGGAAAAAAAGTCGCATATTTTAATAATTAACAATATGCTGAATAAATTACGCAACACGAAAGCGCAAAAATATGAAATCAACTTATACGAAAATATTAAAAATATTGAAAACACAGAACTTATAAACACCGATTCAATATACAGCCTGTGCGTCAAAAAAATGACCGACATCGATTCCGCAGCCAGTTTCGAAGAAGTTACCGGCGCGGTCATCGAAAAACTTCTGCAGCCTCAGCCGGTTTAAAAAATCACCATCCAAACGACGTTTTTCACCCCGGCGTAAAATGATGAACACATATTCATTAATTAAAAAGGTGTTTGCCGCAATATGAAAGAAAATAAACCAGAAACCAATATTTCGCTGATTGACGGAATAATAGAAAATTTAAATCATAAATCGCCGTTTTTAAGGGAAGACGCAGCGCTTGCCCTTTCACACGTCAATTCTGAAAAAGCCATAAACGCTTTAATAAAAGGCCTGTCCGACGAATCTGAAAAAGTCCGGGCCATTTGCGCAAGAAGTCTTATGCGCTACGGCAGGAAATATTCGGAAAAAATAACTCCTCTTTTAATCGACCTTCTATACGACGATAACAACGAAGTCGCTGAAAACGCGGCGCAGACGCTCGGAATTTTCGGTGATAAATCCGCTCTTGACGCGCTTTTAGAACTTTTGGCAAATCCGGCGCCAAACGTAAGGCTGTACTCTGTTATGGCGCTCGGAAGAATAGCTGATAATTCAGCGCTTATCCCGTTATTAAAGCTTTTCAAGGAAGAAAAAGATAAAAAAGTCCGCGCAACGATAATAGTCGCGCTCGGCAACTTTCAAAACCCTAAACTTTTGCCGGTATTTTTAAAATTTGGTTTCACCGACCCGGACCCGCGCGTCTGCGCGTCCGCCGTAGAAGCGGTAACCAAAATGTCCGTACCGCCTGAATCAGTAGTGCCGCAGATAAAAAAATTTTTAAACAGCATGAACGGCCGTCTTCTCGCCAATTCATGTTACGCGCTTTATCACTTTAACGATGAAAGCTATTCGGAAGCCATAGTGAAGCTTATTAAAAGCCCTGAAAAATGGCATCGTTCTTCAGGCACTTATGTGCTCGGAAAAATAGGCGACATAGAATCGCTGACCGCCTTAATCGGCATGGCTAAAGATCCCGACGCAGACGTGAGGCTGAGCGCGGTTAAGGCGCTCGGAAAAATTAATTCGACCAAAGCGCTTACAACTTTAATACAAATGCTCGACGACACGGACGAGCCGACCAGAATAGCCGCTTATAACGCGATTTTAAAATATACCGACAAGTTCGCATTCTGGCCGATGGTTCAAAATCTAAAGTCGCCTTATGAAATAATAAGGTTCATCGCGGTCAAAGTGCTCTTCAATATTGATTCGCCGGCTGCGCTTCTTCCGTTATTCGAGTTATATTTCAACGAAAAAGTAGAGGACGTCAAAAACGAAGCCGAAAGGTGCCTTACCTTCCTGCTTATAAAACACGCCGACAGCGTGATAAAAGAAATTTTCAGCGTTACAGCCAAAACAGAAAATTTATGGCCCGGCATATTGGATTTCATATTTAAAACCGAAATCGAACACGCCGCCAAAGCTAACATATTCGAATATGCGTCAGGACTTAATTTCCCGAAGGCGTCACAAAAAGCGGCGCAGCTTCTCGAAAAATTAAAATCTTAAAACCGTTTTTAAATCATATTTTCGAATAAAAGTTTAATTCGAAGGCTCCGGAATTGGTTTAAACGTAAACGAGGAATTAAAAGTGTTTTTAAATTCATAACCGCCGTAACTTTTTGCGCCTTTCATCAGCATAACTTTATAGCTGTCGGTTATCAATTGCTTTTGAGGTATAAATTCAAAACATTCCCTGTCAGTATTTAATATGCTGCTCCATATAAATTTTCCCTTACAAGGATAATCTTTCGAATTATATATGTAAAAATTCGATTCTACGCTGGCACGATCCATCTTTTCATTGAAAGTTACCGTTACCGGGCATTCAGGGCCGTAATATCCGTTCTTAGGGGTGATCTCGAAAACCTCAGGCACGGTCATGCCGCGGCTTTCCAATGTTTCCGGAATGCCGGTTATGTCCTGCGCGTCATAATCGGAGTTAGCGCCCGAATCGATCGCATTGATACAGCCGTTCGAAAAAAAAGTAAGAAATAGAGCAAGCACGGCCACTAATAAGTAGCCATGCTTTAAATTTTTAAACTTATCTAACTTCATCATTAATTTCATTATTATAAAATTTAAACCGCAGTTTTAGCGTTAGCTGATTCTGAAACATTATTGCCCAGCTGCCGTTCTATCAACTCGTGATTTATCTGTTTATTTATAAAATTCGAGGCCGCTTTAATATCATCGCCCGCGAAAAACTCAGCCGACGCGTTCGAAAAATTCTCTATTTCGGCGACCGCTTTGGCGCATAAGGATGAAACTTCGTTATTTTTCTCAAAAACCATATGAGACAATATAGTTTCCTTTGTTTTCTGGCATTGCTCGTTCATATTTTGCTTAAAGCAGTTATTGGCTATGGTTTTCAGTGCCGTAATCGCACAGCATCTTACATAAGCCGAATTATCATTCAAATTATTTATCGCTTCCGGGAATATTTCTTCGAATTTACTATATTTAGCGACATTGACAAGTTTCATGCCTTTTATATAGCTGTTCTGTTTTTGTTCGGAATCAAAATCTTTCGCGATGCTTCTATTATTTATTTCCGGCGCCGTTTTTTTGAAAATATTGCCGACGCTTCCAAATTCATATTTTTGAACGGAAGGTTTTTTATTTTCATAAGCCGCAGACGGCGCATTTAAAATGCCGTTTTCATTTTTAATTTTTTGGCTTTTGATAATTTTAGGACCGGAAACATTTTCACCGTTAAGTTTCGCGTTGATATACATCATAGCTTCCAGGACGGTCGGATCGTTATATTGAGAAAGCGCGCAAGACAGCGCAAATAACCTGTCCTTATCCTCGGTTTGATAAGCTTCCATAATCAATTCATGCGGCTGTTTCTCAAAGACATCCTTTTCTATAGTAAATTCAGGCTCATATTTTTCAAGATCGATATTGACGTCAGACGCGCCGGCAGATGAAGAGCCAAACGGCATTGAATATTTAGGCACGGCCTCAGTTGAAAACAGCGGAACGAACTGCTTATTTTGAGAATTTTCGTTCCGGGTTTCATAATATTCCGAATTTTCTATTATATCGGCCATTTCATCGGCTTTAAGGTAAATATTATTTTTAGTTATGAAATCATTTACAGCGTCCTGAACCTTGAGTGACGGATACGATAGCAACGGCGTCACAATCATTATCACTCGGTCGTCATCGACGAAATTTTGAAGTTCATTAATCAGGCTGCACACTTCGTCATCATTTTTAGCGTACAGAAATTTTTCGTATAAGACTGCAAAATCATCGTAAGACAAAGTATTTATTAAAAGCCCGAGGGTCCTTTCGTCGAGTTCGTATTTTAGAGGAACATTATCATCGAAAGCCTTGTTATCGTTAGCCGCGGCCGGTGATCCGGCAGCTGAGGCAACGGAAGCGTTATTCCTGCCCGAATTCATAACGGCCGGCTGCGTACCGCAATCTGTTAAACCGGCGCTTGAAGCCGCTTCATTCAGACGTGATTCGGTGTTATTTTCCGGAGTGTTTTCAGTTGAAGCCGAAATGAATTTTTTGCGCAGCGATTTAGCCATTCTGTTAATTTCGCATTGCGCGTTAAAAACAGGATCGGTAAGCTTAATTAAAAAATCTTCTTTTGAAGAAGCTTTCCTGCGTGCGCGTTCACGAAGCTTCGCACGCGCCTTCCGCTTGTCATAAATCAACAGCTTAAAAGCTACAAGACCGAGTATTGTAGAGTATGTAAATAGTAAAAATAATGTTACGATATTTTCCATAGTAATGGAATTATCGGCATTTAGTAAAAATTTTATATACCAAAATCAAATAATGTTAAAAAACGTATTTTAAAATTCAATTCCTTTTTTAGCGTTACGGATTTTAAAATAGTGTTTGATCTCTTTCATTTCAGTCACAAGATCGGCTTTTTCAATTATAAAATCCGGGGCGTCACGGCCTGTAAGGACAATTTCAGTAATATCATTTTTTTCATTTACGATCGAGAGGAGTTCATCTTTTGTTATAAGCTTATATTTATAAGCATATAATATCTCGTCGAGTACCAGAAGGTCAGTCTCGGCGTTTTTTATAATTTCAAGAGCATGCAGCAGGCCTTTTCGCGCCATTTCAACATCTATTTCCTGCGGGTTTTTAGGATCGACCCAATTGTCGGTGCCGTACTGAAAAACTTCGATTCCCTGAAATTTTCTGAGCGATATAATTTCGCCGTAGGTATTAAACATTTTTTCGGACTTCATGAATTGTATTATCTTAACCTTAAAATCCTGTCCTGCGGCTCGAAGCGCCAGGCCGAAAGCGGCAGTTGATTTACCTTTTCCATTCCCTGTATATACGTGCAGCATAACGTTTTTCATTTTTTCCTCCGCACTTTTTAATGAACAGCATTATTATACAAAAATTTCGAGGCCAATGCAAGGGCCGTTTTTCAAAAATAACTTGATAAAAATCCAAAAAATTGATATATTATCGTTAAATTTTTTATTAAAAAGAGGGAAAAATCATGTTGATTGATAAGTTATGGAAAAAAGGCAAAGATTTTCTCGGCGTAAAATATCCTATCATATCCGGCGGCATGACATGGATAAGCGATTATAATCTTGTAAAAGCGGTTAGCGACAACGGGGCGTTCCCGGTTTTAGCATGCGGCAATATGCCGGCCGATATCCTTAACGCGGAAATCGATAAGTGCATAAATAACTTAGCCGGTCCTTTTGCCGTTAATCTTGTCACTATAGCGCCTAACTATAAAATACATTACGATATAGTAAAAACTAAAGACATCCCTTTCGTGATTTTCGCGGGAAGTTTTCCTAGTGAAGCGGAAATCCGCGATATGAAAGCCACCGGAAAAAGGATAATAGCTTTCGCCTCTGAAAAAGTAATCGCCGACAGGCTGATAAAACACGGAGTTGACGCATTGATATTAGAAGGCAGCGAGGCGGGCGGACACGTCGGACATGTTTCGCTTATAGTTTTGCTTCAGCAGATTCTTTTTGAATTCAGGGAATTCCCTATATTTGTAGCAGGCGGTCTTGCCTCAGGAAAAATAATGGCGCATTTATTATTAATGGGCGCCTGGGGATGCCAGCTTGGCACGCGTTTCGTCATGAGCGACGAATGCACGGCGCATCCGCGATTCAAACAGGTATTTTTAAAAGCTAAATCACGCGAGGCGTCGGCTACTCCGCAATATGATTCACGCCTTCCAGTCGTGGCAGTCCGCGCCATCAAAAACAAAGGCACGGAAGAATTCGGCAAATTACAGCTTAAGCTTATCAAGGAACTCGAAGCCGGCGAAATCAACCGTGAAAAAGCGCAGCACGACGTCGAAAGTTTCTGGGTGGGTTCATTACGGCGCGCGGTCGTCGACGGCGACGTGGAATTCGGATCTCTTATGGCGGGACAGAGCGTAGGATTAATAAACGACATTAAGCCTATGAAACAAATAATCGAAGACCTAAAAAATGAAGCCGAAACCGAATTAAATAAAGTAAAGAGTATTTTTAACGAAATAATGTAAAAATCTAAAAATTATTTTCAGATTTATTAAAAGTTATTTTCTCTTATAAAATAAATAAATTTAAGGAAAAAAATTATCTAAATTTATATTCCCAAACAGGCCTTCACGGAATTTCAATATATTAAGAAACAATAAATAATTAAAAAAGGCTGCTTAAAAATAATATTTAGAGCAGCCTTTTTCAACTATTTTTTTAAAAATTCCTTCTGAAATGAAGTATTTATTTTATTTGCCCAAAATGTACCAATTTTAACTTCTTAAAATTTGCCGAATTCTTTGTCATCAAGAATAATTTGAGGCTGTGAAACGTTTTTTCTGTTTCCGATCATTTTCTGATATTCAGCTTTCTTACCGTTCAAATTATTATTAATTGCTTTTTCGTCAGATTTTTTAGTTAAAGTATTTTTTGACACATAAGCGTTTACAGTTTTATCAATATTTTTTAACTTAAATTTATTTATCATTTCATTAAGCGCCTTTGCCTGGCCGGAGAGTTCTTCGCTCGCAGCAGCAGCCTGCTCGGCGGTAGAGGTGTTCTGCTGGGTTACCCTGTCAAGCTGGCTCATCCCCTGAGTCATTTGCGAAAGCCCCTGCGCCTGTTCCTTGGACGCCGCTGCAATTTCACCCATCAAATCAGTCGATTTAATCGAACCGTTAGCAATTTCCACAAGCACTTTTGCAGTTTCATCGGCGATTTTAGTTCCGACTTCAGTCTTATTAATAGCGTTTTCAATCATTTCCGCAGTTTCTTTTGCGGCTTTGGCGCTTCTTTGAGCAAGGTTTCGAACTTCTTCCGCTACGACAGTAAAGCCTTTGCCATGTTTTCCGGCTCTTGCCGCTTCAACAGCAGCGTTTAACGCCAGCAGGTTCGTCTGAAACGCTATTTCGTCTATCGCTTTTATAATCTTCGATATATTGCCTGCCGACTGATTAATTTCAGCCATCGCTTTTACCATTTCCGTCATTTTAGCATTGCCGTTTTCAGCCGTAACCTTAGCCTGGTTTGATACCTGATTGGCAGTAACCACGCTCTCAGTATTATGATTTACCTGGGCGCTCATTTGCTGCATAGAAGACGATATTTCTTCAAGCGAACTTGCAGCTTCGGTCGATGACCGCGAAAGCGACTGGCTGGCGTCGGCTACTTGGTTCGCACCTGAATTTACCTGTTCTACGGTAGTTTTTACATGGCCTAAAATTTCATTTATAGAACCGACAGTTTTATTAACCGATTCTTTCAAAGTCAGGTAGTCGCCGCTATACTGGCCGCTCATTTCAACAGTAAGATCGCCCTGAGCCATGGCTTTAAGACATAGCATACATTCATCAAGAGGTTTTATTATATTTTCAAGCATTTCGTTAATACCAAAAACAATAGATTTAAATTCGCCTTTAAAACTGTCAGAATTTCCCCTTATAGACAGATTTCCATTAGCCACGGCGTCAGTCAATTTTATAATTTCGGTATTAATCGATTTAATTGTAGCAATCACGGCATTAGTAACTTCTTTTAATTTATCAAAACCGCCGCGATAATTCCCGTTTACTTTTACCGACAAATCGCCGTTTGAGACATTTATCAAAACGCCGAGCGCTTCGGCAAGAGGAGTTACAGTCTCACGGGCCGCCTCGTTCAAACCGGTTATGACTTTTTTGTAATCGCCCTTATACTGTGTTTCATCAAATTTAATTTTTTCAATTTCACCTGATTTAATATAATCTATATATCGTTCGGTGCATTCAACTATCGCTTTAATTGAAAATATGCAATTGTTGATGCTTGTTTTAATTCTGTTAAAATCACCTTTATATTCTTCGGTAATTTGCTTCGGTATGTCGCCGACAGAAATTCGTTCCATATAATCAGATGTTGAATTGAGCTGTTTTATAAATACCTCGATCACCTTATTTAATCCCGCTATTATCGGCCTGAATTCGAAATTTACAGCCAATTCATCGGCTTTATATTTAAGATCGCCGTCTAAAATTGCGCTTATGGCTTTTTCATTCTCAAGATTAAGCGAATTCAAAGTTTTAGAAATATTCTGAGTCAGCCACAATAATATTAATATCACTATAATGGTGCCGCTTATTCCAACAACCAGAGCATAATTCTTAATTTCATTTACAGGTTCGAGTATTTTATCCTCCGGAACGGATATACCCATACACCAGGGTGTTTGCGATTGGCCGACACTTACAGGAACAAATACGGTCTTCGATAATATTCCGGTGGCAGAAGATTTTTTAAAAAAACTAAATTTTTTCCCGTTTTTAATATTTTCTGAAACATTATTAGCTTTGTTAAATTCGACATCGATTTCCGATATATTTTTCCCTATAAGTGAAGCGTTAGGATGGGTTATAAAAACACCGGCATTAGAAAGTACAAACGCATAACCAGTTCCATACGGCTTTATCGACGACGAAATACGCTGAAGCTCGTCGATAGGAAAATCAACGCCGACGACTCCTAAAAATTTGCCGCCATTTATTATAGGTACAACAACGCCTGAAGTAAAAATTTCGTCTTTTTTATCGCCGGTATACGAATAATAACTTGGTTCTTGAATTATCTGGCACATAAGTTTTTTAGGAGTCTGATAATAGTCGGCCGCAGCGGTTTCCTGCTCACTGTCGCTCCTGAGCGTTAACTGCCCTTTTACTTTTGCCCATGTCGCAGTAAAACGTCCGGTTTCATTATTTCCGGGAGTGTTTATAAATTTAGAGTCCATATTGTCGATAGCATTCGGCTCCCATGTCGACCAGACAGCGTTATATTGGCCGTTTTTTTCAAGGGTCGTTTTCAAAGAATTGCTTATTAATTCCCTTCTTTTATCAATCGGCCACTTGTCTATGTCAACAAATAGATTAGCCAGAGTGTTTGCGGTCAACATGGCGTCAGTTAAAATAAAACTTATTTTTTCAGCATATTTGCCGCACATTTCATCGGCATTAGTATATGCGCTTTCCTTTTGCAGCTCAGCAGAACGATTAACAAGATTAAATGTAATCATCGCAATGCATAAAACCATAATCGGTATAATACCAAGCAGTAACTTTGTCCTGATTTTCATAAAAACCCCTTCTTATATTTAATATACCCTCACATTTTAAGTGCGGATAATAATGCAATCACAATCATTGATTAAGAATTTTCGCTAATTTTTTGATAAGTTTTTAAAAAACGTAAAAAAGTCAAGATATTTCAAAGAATTTCAAATTTCATTTCAGATAAATTATGTTAACTTACTTAATATATTACATCAAAAGGTAAAAAGTCAATATTTTTAATAATAAAATTAATTTGATCAGCCTGCACATATAACTCGGTAAAAAAAAGATAGCCGCATGAAACAATAAAATGCCTCTTGCAGCTACCTTTTTTTAATTTATTATAATATTTAGACTTTATTAATCGACCGCTCTTTTTCTGAATCCATGTTCAGCCGAAATCTCACGGCCGATATTTTTTATCTTACGGCCGATACAACCTATACATTGTTCGGGCGATTCGCCGAGGCATATTTTCCCGGGATAAAGTAAATACAATTTTTTGTAATCTACATCCGTAACGTTCGGCATTACAACGTTCGCACCTGACTGTAAAGCTATTATGCGTCCGTTCGGATTAAGGGCTTCCATTGCCGTAGTAGCCGGTATATTTATATCAGGCATTAAAAGCCTTATAACGGCAACCATTTTAAGAGCCTGTTCAAACGTGCCGCCTTTGTCGCCGCTCATCGGCGTATCAGGATTAGGAATAAAAGGCCCTACCCCGATCATATCGGCATCGAGCGTTTTAAAAAATAAAATATCATCAGCAAGATCTTCCGGGGTTTGTCCGGGCAAACCTATCAGGCAGCCAGTGCCAACTTCATAACCTAGAGTTTTAAGATCTTTAAGGCAGCGCATTCTGTTGTCGAAATCCATTCCCGGGTCATACTTATGATAAAGAGCTTTATTGGTGGTTTCAATCCGCAGCAAAAATCTGTCTGCGCCCCAATCGCGATAAGCTTTATATTCCTCGGTCGTTTTCTCGCCGACGCTCAATGTCATCGCAACGCCCAGTTTTTTTATACCTTTTATTATTCGCTCCATTTTATCGAGCGAATAATAATTGTCTTCACCGGATTGCAGCACCACAGTTTTATAACCTATCTTCTGAGCTTTTTCGGCGAACTCTATCACCGTTTCAGGCTCCATCCTGTACCGCTTAACATTCAAGTTTTCACGCCTTAAGCCGCAATAGCAGCAATTTTGTTTGCACGTATTCGAAAACTCAATTAATCCGCGCAGGTGAACTTCATTGCCGACATATTTAGCGCGCACCCTGTCCGCCGCCGCGAATAATTCAGTATTAAATTCAACGTCGCTTAAAATTTCAGTAATTTCTTCTTTTTCAAGACTGTGGCTGATTTCAGCTTTTTTTATTAAATCAATAATATTCATAATTCACCGTTATTTTTTTACAATTTGTTTTTTATTCGCTTTTTTTGTATCCATAAACCGTTTTTGAAGTAATTTTGCCGTTAAATTCCGAAGCTATAGTTTGAGACCGCTTATTCATTTCATTATATGAATGCCTTAAAATTTCAACACATCTCAGTTCATGCCGTCTGGTTTTTTCGTCAAATTTTAAGGCAAAATCAGCTTCTTCGATTATATTAAATTTATCATCATATTTATAAGTCGTTTTTGATATGATTATACCGTTTTGATCCACGACTTTTTTCTCGATTATATTTTTTAATTCATCATATTTATAAAAAGTTATATTTACCGTATTCCGGCCAACAATTAATCTGGTTTCTTCAGTATTTTCGCTGATATCGAATATATTTTCGACCGAACTGGCAAGCTTGCCCTGACAATTAAAATTTAAAACCTGTATCTCGTTTTCCTTGCTGTCATAATTTATCGTCGTAACCCTTCTCGAATCAGGTTCTAAAAAAATATCGCTCTTATACTTTAAACCGCTTTTATCAAATAAATTTATAGTTTTAGCGGCCGGATCGCCGTTTGAATTATATTCAACGCATTCTATCATATTGCTGTTTTGGTCATAATTATATTTGAAACTTTTTTGAATGTCGCTTTTATAATAAACCTTTTTTTCAATTACATTCCGATTCGAATCGACCGCATATATTTCCTGTTCATTCAAAACAAGCGTTTTTTTCTGTCCGTCATAGTAATAAACCTGGCGTTTTGAAATTACGCCGTCATTTTCGTATGAATATATAATTTTTTTTACTGTGACATAGTTTTTATTTTCAGCGTCATATATGACAAAAATTTCTTCAGTTATATCGGCATTACTGTTATATTTAATTCCACAGGCTTCGTTATAATTAGAAAAAAGGCCGGTTTTAACGTCAGGTAAAAATTGATATTTCCATACTTCAAAGATTTTTAAAGCTTTAATATCATATAATTCACGTGATTTTTTGGAAAATAAAATGTTTTTCATGGCTTTTTCCGGAAGCTGCGCATGCGCATTTACCGTAAAAACTAAAAACATTAAAATCGTTATTAAAATATTTCGTTTTTCAAAATTCATAAATTCTCCAAAAAGTCACGTGTTAATTACTGCTTAGAATATCGGCGGTTCCTCATATACGCCGAACACTTTCCTGAACACGTCGCACATTTCGCCGACCGTCGCATAGCTTTCGGCGCAGTCGATCAGCGCCGGCATAACATTTATGTTATTTTCAGCGTCATTTTTAAGCCTCTGCAAGGCTTTTTCAACCCTGGCGGCATCGCGTTCTTTTTTCACTTTTTTAACGCTTTCGATTTGAGCTCTTTCGACTTTTTCGTCTATTTTTAATATCTCGCCTGCAGCAGTTTCTTCGTTGCCGTCAAGGTAAGAATTAACTCCAACCATCACACGTTCATTGCGTTCGATCTCACGCTGATATCTAAATGACGCATCCGCTATTTCCGACTGGAAAAAACCTTTATCGATAGCGGCAAGAACGCCGCCCATTTTATCGATTCTGTCAAAATAATCATAAACGCCCTTTTCCATTTCATCGGTCAATTTCTCGACGTAATACGAGCCGCCGAGCGGATCGATAACATTCGTAACACCCGATTCGTTAGCAATTATCTGCTGAGTCCTCAACGCGACCCTGACAGCTTTTTCGGTAGGCAGCGCGAGAGCTTCGTCCATCGAATTGGTGTGCAGCGACTGAGTTCCGCCTAAAACTGCCGCAAGAGCCTGAATTGTAACGCGGACAATATTATTTTCAATCTGCGGCGCGGTAAGCGAACAGCCGGCAGTTTGCGTATGAAATCTCATTAACTGGCCGCGGGCGTTTTTAGAACCGAATTTATCGCGCATCAAATTCGCCCATATTCTACGGGCAGCCCTGAATTTAGCGATCTCCTCAAAGAAATCGTTATGTGAATTAAAGAAAAATGAGAGGCGCGGCGCAAACTCGTCGACATTTAATCCGCGTTCGATCGCGGCTTCGACATAAGTGCGGCCGTCGACAAGCGTAAATGCAAGCTCCTGAAGAGCCGTAGCGCCTGCCTCGCGTATATGATAACCGGAAATCGAAATGGTATTCCAGGCAGGAAGATGTTTAGCGCAGTATTCGATAGTGTCGACTATCAGGCGTATGGATTGCTTTGGCGGAAATATAAAAGTTTTTTGCGCAATATATTCTTTTAAAATATCATTTTGAATAGTGCCCGAAAGTTTATCAGGCGAAATTCCCTGCTTTTTGCCGACCGCGATATACATTGCCAGAAGTATTGCGGCAGGCGCATTTATAGTCATAGAAGTCGAAACTTTGTCAAGCGGAATGCCGTCGAATAATATTTCCATATCTTTTAGCGAATCGATCGCCACGCCGTCCTTGCCGACTTCGCCGCGTGACAACGGATTATCGGAATCAAGACCCATGATAGTCGGCAGATGAAACGCCACCGACAGACCTGTCTGGCCGTTTTTAAGAAGGTATTTATACCTTTCATTAGACTGCGCCGGCGTGCCGAATCCGGCAAATTGTCTCATAGTCCAGAGTCTTTCGCGGTAAAGCGTCGAGTGGACGCCGCGAGTGAACGGGAATTCACCGGGAAGGCCGAGCTTTTCATCGTAATCAAATCCCTCGAGATCAAGAGGAGTATATAGCGCTTCAGGCTCATATGACGATGTCGACATAAACTTATCGAGCCTTAATTTCTTATTTTCTTTTTTCTTCTGGTAATCCTGCTTCCATTTGCCGAATCCGGCTTTTAACTTATCTATATTTGACATGTCGTTTCCCCTTTTTATTGTATTTTAACATATCCATAACAACAAAATTATTTTTTTAAAAACTTATTTTAGAGGGTTTCGAAACAACCTCCAGTGCCTGAACTTATTTTTTAAGCAGCGGCATTTACAAATAATTTATTGACTGCCATATCTCATACCGCATTTTTACTTTAAATACAGCATGCGGCCGCGCTCAAATTATTTACCGGCGGCGTTAAACATTTTTTTTTCAATATGTTCCATTATTCTGATACTCGCGCTGTCCGGACTCATCCGCCCGCCGGCCACATTTTCCTTTATTTTTAAAAACTCGGCGTCATTCAAAAGAATGGAATTTATTTTTGATTTCAGTTCGCCCAGAAATTTCTTTTCAAAAACCGACACGCTCCTTAACGAACGTTTTTCAGAAAGCCTGCCTGTTTTTTTCAGGTATTCGTAATGAGCGTCAATAGAATCTATCAATTTCTCGATACCTTCGCCGACATTGGATTTTGTCATTACGACAGGTATTTCGTAATCGGCATTCATCGGATTTAGCATAAGCATGGATTGTATTTCACGCAGCGTCCTTTCGGCGCCGTCACGGTCGGATTTATTAATTACAAAAATATTTCCGATTTCCATAATTCCAGCTTTCTGAGCCTGGATATCATCGCCTGTCCCGGGCATCGTAACTACAATAACGGTATCGCAAGCTTCCATAATATCGACTTCGCTCTGGCCGGTGCCGACAGTTTCGATAATAATTATATCCTTACCGAAAGCGTCAAGAACGCGGCTTGCGTCTATGGTTGCATGTGAAAGCCCGCCAAGACTGCCGCGGCTGCTCATAGACCTGAAGTAAAATTTAGGATTTAAACTTATATCGCCCATTCTTATCCTGTCGCCAAGTACGGCACCGCCGGAAAACGGAGAGGACGGGTCTACGGCTATGACGCCGACATTTTTTCCGCATTCCAGATATTTAGTGGAAAGCCTGTTAATA
This sequence comes from Candidatus Wallbacteria bacterium, assembly GCA_041441465.1. Taxonomy (GTDB): domain Bacteria; phylum Muiribacteriota; class UBA9980; order UBA9980; family UBA9980; genus JASDSY01. The sequence goes on along the minus strand of JASDSY010000024.1, from coordinate 122,520 downwards.
AGGCTGCTTTTTCCAACGCCCGGCGGACCGGTAATCCCTATTATATGCGCACGGCCGGTATGCGCCTGCAATTTTTCGAGATATTCGGCCATGTGCGGCCTGGCGTCCTCGACAATAGAAATTATACGCGAGCACGCCCTTTTATCCCCTTTTAAAAAACGGCCTAATAATCCTGCATCAAATGACATTTTAATTATTCCCTGCCAGCGATATTTTTCTTTAAAAAATCGACCGTAACGTCAGTCGGCGTTCCAGGCCCGAATATTTCAGCCACGCCGATGCTTTTTAAATATTGAACGTCATCAGCCGGGATTATGCCGCCGCCGAATACCAAAATATCGTCAATCTGCTGTTTTTTCAATAAATCCATAATTTCGCCGAAACAATGATTGTGCGCTCCCGATAAGATTGAAACGCCTATCGCATCGACATCCTCTTCGATAGCGGCATTGACAATCTGTTCAGGAGTCTGCCGCAGGCCGGTATATATTACCTCAAAGCCGGCATCGCGGAATGCGCGCGCGACAACTTTCGCTCCGCGGTCATGGCCGTCAAGACCTGGTTTAGCAACTAACACTTTAATTTTTGTTTCCATGAAAAATCACCTTTTTCTGTAATTTATATTTTATTTTTAATTCACAAAATTTACAAGCTGTAAATTATATTTCTATTTTCTGCGGTTTATCGTCAATATTAAATTAAATAATCAATCTAAAACAGCATTAATTTCGTAAGAAAAAACGCCGGCATAAATTTTAATATTTACGCCACAAGCTTTAATTTATGCATTAAAGTTTCAAACGAGCCTGTCAAAACAGGAACATAAAAGTAAAAATACCGCCTTAATTCAATATTCATAAAAACTGTCTGAAGGGATGCGAATAACTAACGGCGCATTGAATTAAAAAAACCTCAAAAAATAAAAAAGTATTATTATATGACAGGATGCTTCAAAGAACTTTAAAAATAAAAAGATGTTTTAAACAAAAGATATTATATTATAAATTTACTTTAAAAACAATATACGAATATAAAAATGAACACAAAAAATTAAAAACCGGTTTTTATTAAAAGCCGCCTGCGTTTCAATAAAACCGGTTTTTATATGTCTTGTATTAACATCGATTCATTTTTATAATACAATAAATCCTATAATGAACGTTATTAATTGCATTATCGTTCTTCATGATAAATTCGGCCGGCTTTTTATAAATCCGGCTCAAAACAATGAATCGCTTATTATTTTATTTAAGAAGCTGAAGCATTTCCATTCTTGATTTTGCATAATTATCAATTATTCTGGTTATTTTTTGTTTCGTTTTAGCCGCCTCGTCAAAAAGCCAGGCCAGGCGTTCGCGAACAAACATTTCAAACGGGCCGAAATCCGGTTTAGCTTTGCATAAAGCCTCGATGTTATTTTGCATAAAATAGAAACACTCGAGATTCTCGACAAGATAACCCGGAACGTAGCATATGCCTTTTGCCAGCATTACATCTTCCATGATTTCAATATCTATTTCCTCTTCGCAAAGCCCCATTGCCGCCTTGAAATTTAGTTTAAACAGCGTTCTGGTCACTGAATTATTAGCATTAGTAGGACATATCAACAAAATATCCATGGTGCTGTCGGCATCGCTCAAAATCAAAGGATCGCTGAAAGTCCTGATAGTCGGAATTTCTTTTAAAAGCCATTCGTAACGTTTAAAATCCTCGTTCGTCCCGCAAAGTGATATTTTTAACTCAGATAACGGCTTGTTATTCAAAACCTTGGTTGAAATTTCCTTAAGCGAATTAAGGAAAGCGATCTTTTTAATTTCAGGAAGCAGCAAATCATCATTTACAATAACGCTCTGCGGAAGTATTTTATTAGTTTCAGCCTTGATGTGATCCAGTAACCTCGTATTTACATAAGATGATGACCTGACTATAAACCGGCCGTTCAAATTATTAACGTGGCGCGCAAGAGATCTGAAGTATATTTCCTCGTAGCCCGGAGTCGGTTTGCCCAGGGCTATTACCTTGCCGCCGCCGTAATTTATTCCTAAAAACCCATATATATTCGTTAATTTTTGAGCTAAAAAGCAGGCGCAAGAAGTCGCTTCCTGATAATTCGAAGAGTCGGGAATAAAAGTGATATCGCCGAGCGCAGGGCCAAGGGCGGTACTGTTAAGGGCAATAATGGCCTTGAAATTTGATTTTTTTTCGGCGCAGAATTTAACCTGCTCGGACCCCGTCTGCTTTAAAAGTGAAAACATTGACATATATTCATTCCTCCATAAAACACAATTTAATTACTGATAAATTTTAGCGGTTTCCTCGCCGTTCAATACGCGCAGGCAGCCTTCAGCCAGCGCGCGGAGCTCGTCTTCACCCGGCGATTTAACGATCCTGGCGATGAACGAAACACGTTCCGATATGTCATCTATCAGAATCTTGGAATAAGCCATGCCGCCTGTCAGAATAATTGCGTCAACTTTGCCTTTTAAAACGGTCGCCATCTCGCCTATGCATTTAGCGACTTGATAAGCCATGCCGTCATAAAGAAGTTTTGCGGTTTCATTGCCTTTAAAGTATAATTCTTCGACTTCCTTGGCTGAATTAGTGTTCATATAAGCCACGAAGCCTGATTTGCCGATAAGTTTCGCGTACAATTCCTCGCGCGTTTTATACTGTCCCGAGTAAGCAAGCGTCATCATGTCGCATGTAGGAAGGAATCCTGCTCTTTCAGGAGTTATAGGCCCTTCATAAAGAGCGTTCGTGCCGTCGACAATCTTGCCTTTATTCAATGCCGCGACCGATACGCCGCCGCCCATATGAGCCACTATGAAATTATTATCCTCGAACGCCTTTCCCATATTGTGCGATTCGCGGCGCGCGACAGCTCTGATATTCAAAGCATGAAGCATCGAGCGTCTTTTAAATTCAGGCAGGCCCGTAAGCTTAGCCAGCGGTGTAAATTCGTCAATAACCGGCGGATCTACTACAAACGACGGTACCCGCAGGTCCCAGCCGATGCCGTAAGCTATAACGGCAGCCAGATTTGACGCGTGTTTACCGGAAACGCCCGCCACCAGGTCGTCTATCATCGGCTGATTTATGGTGTAGGTTCCGCCTTCGATAGCCTTCATCAATCCGCCGCGAGCTACTATAGCGCTCAATCTGATTACGTCAAATTCTTTATCCGCCAATGTTTTTAATATCATATTTTTACGATATTCATATTGATCGTTGATATTTTTAAATTTTTCAAGATCTTTTTTATGATGTGCTATGTTCTGCACAAATAAAGGCGCAGCATCTTCGTAAACCGCTATTTTCGTAGATGTCGAGCCCGGATTGATAACCAGTATATATTTTTTCTGTTCACTCATTTTCTTCACACGCCCCTAAAAATTAAAATGCGCCAGTATATATTTTTCTTAATTTCCTGACTATATTAAGCCTTTCCCAGCCCATTTCCTCAGCGACTTTGCTTGTAGTCTCATTGTTTTCTTTGGCTTTTGCAATAACTTCAAGAACGATATCGTATATTTTTTCAATGTGCTTCTTAACTCGCTCGGAATCGAAATTATTTATTTCGGAATAAGCGTAAATCATTTCCGCAGCGTTTATGACAAAATCCGGAATATATAGTATTCCATTTTTTTTGGCCGCCTCGGATAAAACCTCTGTTTCAAGAGGCACCTTTGAGGTGCCGGCAATTATTTTGCACATTTTCTTATCGATATATTCGACATTAGTCGAGCTTATATAAGAGCAAGGTGCAAATATATCGACTTGCAGATTATGATATTCATCCGGATGTACAATCTGAACTTGCGGCATCTCGTCTTTTACGCGCTTAACATTATCATATTTATCATCTGTAATAATAATCTCTGAGCCTTCTTTAGCGAGCATTTTAACCAAATGAAGTCCGGCATAATTTAGGCCATGTATCAGTATTTTTTTCTTTTCAAGCGTAGAATTGCCGAAACATTCGGCAGCGCATGCGCGCATACCGCACAGAACGCCGTATGCAATATAATAATGAGGGTCGCCGAGGCCGCCGCAATATGAAGGCAGTCCGTATATCTGCTTGAATTCTTTCGCAACGCAAAGCATATCTTCCTGAGTAAGCCCGACTCCGGTCATCGTTCCTATCCTTTTTCCGAACGTCTGTAAAAAGCGGCCGTATGCGCGCAAATATCCTTCTGAAAGTGGGTTTTCTTCATCTTTTATAAGTATTCCGAACGCGCCGCCAAGATCGCAGTTTGAAATCGACGCCGAAAGCGTTTCACCGTGCGAAAGGGTAATAGCGTCAGCAATAGCTTCCTCTTCATATACATAATTTCCTATTCGAGTCGGCCCGAAAGCTTTTCCGAGGTTGGAGTTGTGTATCGCAACTATCGCTTTCATATCAAAATCGGATTCATAGAAAAAATTTATTTCTTCATGACCGCGTTTTTCCATTTCTTCAAATATATCCATACTTCCCCCGCCCTATAAAATTTTGATTTTTATAAACATTAATATAAACGCGGCCGTTTCGAAGGCCGCGCTTATTTTCAAATTCACTAATCTTATTTCATTACAATCGATGCAATTACGTGACGCTGAATTTCAGATGTACCCTCATATATTTCAGTTATCCTCGCATCACGGTAATAACGTTCGACGTTATATTCTTTCATGTAGCCGTAGCCGCCCATAACCTGCATCGCCTGGTGAGTAATTTCGGTGGCCATTTCAGAAGCGAACACCTTTGCCATCGAAGCCTCTTTTGTATAAGGCTTGCCGGTATCCTTTAAATGCGCAGCATGGTAAACCAGCCACTTTGCAGCTTCTATTTTAGTTGCCATGTCGGCGAACTTAAACTGTATTGCCTGGAGTTTATTAATCGACGACCCCCACTGAACTCTCGTTTTCGAATATTTCAACGCCGCGTCAAAAGCGGCCTGCGATATTCCAAGCCCCTGAGCGCCAACGCCTATCCTACCGGTATCGAGCGATTCCATAGCATATATGTAACCATAGCCTTTTTTGCCTATCAAATTTTCCTTAGGCACTTTAACGTTATCAAGTATCAATTCTGCCGTATCGGAAGCTCTTATACCGAGCTTTTTCTCGATAGTGCCGACCGAAAAGCCGGGGTAGCTTTTTTCAACGACAAACGCACTCATACCGCGCGCGCCTTTATTTCTGTCCGTCATTGCGATTATCGTAAAAGTTTCAGCGGTTGAACCATTAGTTATGAATATCTTACGGCCGTTAATAAGCCAGTGATCGCCCTTATCCTCGGCGACTGTCGTCATTGCCGAAAAATCAGAGCCGGCGCCGGCTTCGGTCAAACCAAAAGCGCATAATTTCTTACCGCTGGCTATATCAGGCAAATATTTTTGTTTCAATTCTTCTGAACCATACTTTATTAACGCTGAAACCCCGAGCGAATTTTGAACGGCAAGAATAACGCCGATAGCTGCGTCGCATTTCGAGACTTCTTCGATGACTAAGGTTGCAGTTGTAGCATCAAATGCCATACCGCCGTATTGCTCCGGAATCATCATTCCAAGCAGGTTCATTTCAGCCATTTTTTTTACTATTTCCCATGGGAATTCGGCTTTTTCATCATATTTAGCGGCATTAGGCGCAATTTCATTCTGCGCAAATTCTCTTACCATGTCTCTTATCTGAATCTGGTCTTCAGTAAAGTCAAAATTCAATTTCAATACCCCTTTCAATTTTTGTCATATTAAATAATTCTAAAAAATAATAAAAACGCAGGTTATATATTTTCGGCGCTATTTTTTAATTAATAAAAAAAGTGTTTTCATTTTACCACACATGTATGAAATGTGTCAATTTTAATAAGAAAATTAATGAATTTTTTTTTAGAAAAACATAATCAGCAATTTTTTTTGACCGCACCGGCAGCCGCAAATAAATTTTTAATTTGCAAAAATACGATAAAAAAGTACGCCTGATCAAATACCTCCAGATATTTCTTACTTTTTTACCTGGTTATCAACAATATATAATCACCTTTGCCGTATATCGCTAATTTTATTTTCCCGTCATCAATAAAAAAATATAATGTTTTAAAAAGCTCAGCCTGTCAAGCTTTTTTTTGATTTTCTTTGAACAAATTTATAAACAATTTCAATATACCAAAATCCCTTTATTTATACTTATTCACAGACTTATCCACAATATCAACAGCACGTCAAAAAAAAAAATTTTTTCTCTTGACACTAAACAAAGTTAACTATTTTACTCATAAAGAGCCGAAATCAAGTGATATAATAATTTTAAAACAGGTAATTGCTGTTTAAATTTTACAAAAATAAATTAGAGCAAAATAATAAAATCAAAATTACATTAAGTCCAGTAAATCATTTTTAAGATTTAATTTTTGAGCATTTTATTGCCTTTTTAAAACTTGTTTTCAGCATATAAAAAAAGGCTGTCTAAATTAATTATCCAGACAGCCTTTTTATTAATTCATATTTAAAAAGTTATTATTGTTGTTTAGCAGGTTCCGCAGGCGTCGCCGGAGTAGCAGGTGTCGCTGGAGTTGCCGGGGTCGTATTTGCTGCAGGAGTATATGCGTTAAGCTTATTTATCAATTCATTTAATTTAGCTTTAGCGTCTTCTGCTTTTTTCATGTTTTCTTCAGCCATTTTTATAGCTTCTTTTCTTTCGTTAATCATCATTTCAGCCATTTCAAGCTGTTTTTTCAAATTTTCCAGCATTTTTGCTTTCTGCTGTTCATTTATTTTGCCTTCAGATATAGTTTTTTCTATTTTAGCTATGTGTTCTAACTTTTGAGCTAAATTTTTCTCGAATTGTTCATCCATTTTTGCCCTGCGTTCTTCCATTTTCGCTTTTCTTTCTTCGATGCTCATTTTAGGACCTTTGCCTTTGCCCTTTCCTTCGCCTGCGGCCTGAGCGTTAACATCAGCCGGCATAATTACAGCGGTCGAAAACATAAGAGCCATTGCACCAAGAACTAAACTTTTAGATAAATTCATTAAAAATCCCCTTCCAATTCACATTAAATTACGTTCCTGAACATGTTCAGGTTTTTATAAATTATATTTTAGCACAAACAAAAATAAAATTCAATAATACATGAGTTAAATGATTATGTTTTTTCAGTTAAAAATTTATTAAACAGCCGAAAGTTAAAAATATATCAGACCAGATTCATAATATCTTACTCTTTAAATTTCCTTAATACGACCTGTTTGGCTATTTCCTGGTAGCCCTCCCACGCCTCAGGATAATCGATGTCGTATATTATTTCTTTGACGCCCGCCTGAACGAGCAAACGAAGGCAGACTGAACACGGCCGCGCCGTCACATAGCAAATTGAATTATCGGTGGGAGTTCCGTGTTTAGCCGCAAACAAAAGCGCATTTTGCTCGGCATGCACGGCATAGCAAGCCTCATGCCTCGTCCCTGACTCGATATTGTTTCTGTCGCGATAGCAATAGCCTCTGTCGCCGCAGCTTTTAACGCCCGACGGCGCGCCGTTATACCCTGTCGATATTATGGATTTATCCGACCGGACAAGAACCGCGCCAAATTGCCGCCTGATACATGACGTATTCGATTCCGCAACCATGCGAGCTATATTCATAAAATAATTGTCCCATTTTTTCATGATTTATTTAACTCCTATTATATTTTTTTATTGTTTATTTTATATAAGGGGGCGGCGAAACGAAATCCTATGAAACTTTGTTACTATCAATTTTACTATTTCTCCGCAATATAACATAACTATAAAAATGCACAATTCAATCTTCCGGCAGGCCTCCGTGCCTGCTCGTCAAATCATTTAATCACTCCGTATCGCGGCCTGAGAAAAGGCCGCGATTGCTATGTTTCGTCAAACGCCGCGCGTTTGACGAAACTAAAAACAAAGAAAATATAACATAGCTTGCCAATCCAACGATAGAAATAGCCGGGATTAAAAAGGGGGCTCGGGGGCATTTAAAGGGGTGTTACCCCTTTATTGCCCCCGTAAAAAACTTTAATATATTTTCATATCCCAAGCAATTATTCACGGCAATATTGTTTCATTAAATTTCTATACTGCGAAATATCATCAATCGGCTGATTTGCCGGCGCCATCGGGTGTTCGGAAAGCCAGGTTTCCTTAAAAACCGGCACTTCGACATCAAATATAATTCCTACCGGCTTTCTTATGAAAAAATTCATGGCTACTTCCATCGCGAATTCATATGATTTAGGGTTATATTTTATTCCCGAATCCAATTCCGATTCAGATTCTTCCACATTATATGAGTTTCTTTTATACCAGTCATAAGTATTCAGCTTATTAAAAGTGACGCACGGCGACATTACGTTTATAAAAGAAAACCCTTTATGCCTGATGCCGGCCGCGATAATTTTTGAAAGCTCGGCGACATCCGAAGAAAAACCTGACGCGACAAACGACGCTCCGGCCGCCAGAGCCAGAAGCAGAGGATTAATGGGTGTTTCTTCAGCGCCGTCAGGCGATGTTTTAGTAACAAAGCCCCTGTCTGATGTAGGCGAAGTCTGGCCTTTAGTGAGGCTGTAAACCTGGTTATTCATTAATATATATGTTATATCGATATTGCGCCGTACAGCATGAACAAAATGGCCACAGCCAATGGCAAAACCGTCGCCGTCGCCGCCCGCGGCTATCACTTCGAGTCCCGGATTGGCAAGTTTTACGCCGGCCGCGGAAGGTATCGAGCGGCCGTGTATTGTATGATATCCATAAGTATCAAGATATTCGGATAATTTCGACGAACATCCTATACCGGTAACACAGGCTATATTCTCTTTTTTAAGCCCGAGCTCTATTATAGCACGCTGCAGCGCGTTCAAAACCGCGAAATGGCCGCAACCCGGACACCATGTAGGTTTTCCATAAGATAAATCTTTAGTGGTAATAGTCATTATCTTACCTCCTTTAAAGCCAGAGCAATTTCTTTCGCCGACAGCGCGACGCCGTCATATTTTAAAATTGACCGTAATTTACTATGAACCGGCGCATTCATTTTAATTATATTGCTTAGTTGAGCGGTTTTATTATTTTCTATCACAATTACCTTTTTCAAATTCGAACAAAATTCAGAAACCTCTTCGGCCGGGAACGGCATTAAAGCAGTAATCTGCATGGCTTTAAATACGTTTGCCCCTTCACGGTCCAGAATCGAAAATGCTTCCTTTACAGTTTCATAGTTAGAACCGGCCATTATAACGCCATATTCAGCGGATTCATTTCCGAAATATTCAGGCTGCGGCAAAAATTTTGATTTTGAAGCGCTCTCGATTTTTTTCTGGCGCTTATCCATCATTTTAACCCGGTTCAAAGGGTCTTCGCTTATCCGTCCCGATTCGCAGTGTTCATTGCCGTTGCATAAATAAATTCCGTTTTTCTGGCCTGGAATCGTACGCGGCGACACTCCGTCATCGGTAAATTTATATCTTAAGTAGCCGCCGTTAAGTCCTTCGAGTTCGTTATCGCCGATCATTTTTCCGCGGTCTATAGTTACCGCCGAAAAATCGAACTCCGGCGCCACAAATTTATTTTGTGAAAGCGCCTGCTCGCTTAGAACAATGACAGGGCACTGATAAATATCCGCCAAATTAAAAGCGTTTACGGTAAATTCAAAACATTGTTTTAAATTCCCGGGTATAATAACAATTCGCGGAATATCGCCATGCGAGCAAAAAATCGAATGGTAATAATCACCCTGTTCGGTTTTAGTAGGAAGCCCGGTCGAAGGTCCGGGCCGCTGAGCATCAATTATTACGACAGGCACTTCGGCGCACCCTGCAAGGCCTATAGCCTCGGCCATCAATGAAATACCGGGCCCAGATGTCGAAGTCATCGAACGCGCGCCGGCAAATCCGCCGCCCATCGCCGCGCATAAAGCCGCTATCTCATCTTCCGCCTGCATAACGTTCCCGCCGTATTTCGGCAGCAGCGAACACATCGATTCAAATATTTCAGTAGCCGGCGATATCGGGTAAGCAACCGCAATTTTGCATCCGGCAGTCAGGGCGCCAAGCGTTATCGCTTCGTTACCGGTCATCATAAGTGCATTTTTTAAAACCGGCGACGGCCATAATTCATTTTTCACACCTTTAAGACTATCGTTATAATAATTTGCGCCGATCCCGCAGGCTCTTAAATTCATATCAAAGGCGTCATCGCCCTTTTTAGATTTTATTGATTTGGCAAAACCATTTTCTATAAATTTATTATCTATATTCAGCATAGAAGCTATACAGCCGATTGCGATAGTATTTTTAAACATCGGCTTTTGAAAATTAGCGCTGGCGAGTTCAGCGAACGGCACCGCATAGTACATAATATTTTTTCGGTCAGGTTTTTCACCAAGAACTTTTATTTTAGAAGAATCATAAAACACAACGCTTCCGTCTTTTAATTCATTTTTATGAATTTCAAAAGATTCCGAGTCAAAAACGACCAATATATCAATTTCCGGGTCGCGGCCCGCGCAAAAATCATCTGCGATCCTTACCGAATAAGCCGTATGCCCGCCTCTTATGCGCGAAGGGAAATTTTTATAAGTGCAGAGGCCGTAACCCATTTCAAAAAATATTTTACATAAAATCTCGCCCGTTGACAGTATTCCGTCGCCGGCTTCGCCGCCGATCAATATGTTAAGCGAATTTTTTATCATTATAATCCCTTCCTTTTTAAGCAAAATTCATATTAAATTTGAGAAACATCCATCCGGCAGACGACCATTTTATCATTTAAAAGATCGAAAATATTATCAGACGAGGTGCCTATATAATCGCAGCCGAACATTTTAAAAATATTTGAGGAAACCTGAATTTGCGGAAGCCTGCCTATGAATTTCTCGCCGTCATGTAAAAAAGCTAGCTGGACCGGCATGGCGAAATCGCCGTTCTCGGTATAATCGCCGCCGGAAGCCATCCATACAAGCACAGCAGGCTCGCCGTTTAAAAGCTCTTTGAGAGTATTGGAAGACTCTTGTATTTTGTAACCGCTGAACCCGATTTTCGGGACGCTGTCATAATCGCAGCAGGCACTTGCCGTATGCTCTAATTTATAGAGGCTGGAATATTTTTTATCGGTATAAGGCGTCTTTAAGACTCCATCCTTTATCAAAGGATACAAATAATCTTCATTAATTACGCCTTCGTCGTCAAAAAAGCTGGTTATTTTTTCGTAAGGATCATTAGACTGATAAAAAGTAAATTTTTCATTAAAAAGCTTATGTCCGATTTTATCCGAAAATAATGAAGCGCCGTTCACATAGGCGCGGCCGTTCAGATCGTTCACCAATTTCGATAAAAACTGGCCGTCATCCGACATAAACGCGACTTTATGCAATTTTGAATCAGGCAATTTGACAGGATTGTTATATGCCGTGCAAATTTCATTTATAAAATTCACGAATGATTTTCTGTTATATTTCCTGCCCTGAAACCCGACAGCGCCGTCGAGAATATTAACCGACGATTTATGTTTAAAAATCAAGCCGGCTTCAATATATCTTACGTGATAAGAAAGGTCGAGCCCGCGGTCATTCGACATCTCCTCGAGATACTGACATATTTTAACATTATTAGAAAATAAAAAATCCGATCTTTCTTTCCTTAAAATGCCAAGCAGTTCATCGACTTCATCGGCAAGTGCGGATTCGCTTATTATTTCATCGGTGAGGTTTACCTGTTTTCGACAGGACGAAAGTTCATACGGATAGCTGATTTTGTAATCGAGATTAGCGGCCGCATTTTTTTCCAATTTTGAAAAATCACAATTCCCGACAGCTCCCGCGACTCCTATAAATCCGCCCGAATAAACTCTTAACGCATTCCTGGATATGTCTTTTCGGCTTATCGAATCTATTTTTGTACTAACTATATTGACCGAAGTTTGTTTTATCTGCCTTTTTATTTTTTCTATATTCATTTACTTCACGCACCATTAAAATTTAACGTTAGTTATTGTATATTCAATTTTTTTACACGCACATAAGGCCCGCCGAATGAAACGCCCAGCGGCCATTGTTCACCCTTGCCGCAGCCGCCTTCCGACATCGATATTATTTCACATTTATCAGAAAGGCCGTCGATCTCGCCCAGAGTTTCAAAAACATTTCCGGTAGCCACTGATATATTGACAGGCTCCGAAATTTTTCCGTCCCGGATCATATAAGCAAGGGCCGGAGCGAGAGTGAAAGTAGAAAGCCCTGAGCCGTGAATAACGCTTTTTATGAATACTCCTTCTTTTACACCCGCAAAGACTTCATCTTCAGTCAAATTACCTGGCAATATATATGTAGAAGTCATTCTTACGATAGGCTCGAATTCAAAATTTACAGCGCGCGCATTGCCAGTTAAACGTTCGTCGAGTTCGGCCGCGGTAACCGCGCTGTGAAGTCTTCCGGCGAGCGTTCCGTTTTTGATTAAAAAACTTTTACCGGTTTTCGTACCCTCGTCGTCGAAAGGAATATAACCGCTTCCGAAAACGCCGCCTTCATCGACTATAGTCAAAATATCGGCGCCGACTTTTTTGCCGATTTTCCACTCGTTCTTCATAGCCTCATCGCCAAGCATAAAATCCGCTTCGCTTTTATGGCCGAAACTTTCATGGGCGAATATCCCCGCCGCCTGCGGAGATAAAACAACTGTATATTTACCCGGTTTCACCGGATTGGCTGATTTCAAAAAATTATCGCATTCATCGATAAAATCCTTAATTTCTTTAGTCAGATCGGCGTCATTAAAAAAATTATAACACCTTGAAAATTTATCGGCAAAATGCGATTTTCCGTCCGACATTTTCAAATGATAATTTACGCCTGAAATCTGGCTTGTAAATTTCAAATTAGAACCTTTACTTGAAAAGAATTTTTTTTCGGTATTCTTATCTATATAACTGGCGCGCCACAATTTTATATTTTTATTTTCCTTGAAAAGATAAAAATATCTTTTTAAAAAGTTATCTTTTAACCCGACCGGAATATTTTTTACGTCATTTTTAAAAGAATTAACATATTCGCCGGTATTAACTTCAAATTTTTTTACAACCTGATTACTGTTTATATCAGGATCTGGAACTGCGAATTCAGCAAGCTTATCAAGTTCGGCCTGAATCTGATCGATTTCGGTTATAGATGAATAATACCATTTTTTACCGTCGAAAATTCTGATCATAACGCCGTTTATTTCACGCGTTTTTATTTCCTCGAGTTCGCCCTGCAAATACCTTATTTGCGTTTCAAAAACCGTCTCTATACGGACATCGGAATATAGATTTTTAGGAAAGTGAAACATTTATCCTCGCTTATTTTATAATTTTTAAGATTCGGCACTTTTTTATCCGTGTTTGCAGTTTATCAAATTTAAAATTCAAAGTCAATTCATATAAAGCCACACATAACACATAAATTCGACATAAAATTAAAGTATCATAACTATATCGTTTCATGCTTTATTTGCCTTATTAATATTAAAAAAATTGAATTATCTTTAAATTACCAAGGCATGACAAACCATAAAGCAGAGTTTTTTTTAAAAAAACTCTGCCGATGCCAGCTAAGTATTATTATATATAAAGACGGTAAAGGGAACAACTGTTTTGGTATAAAATCATATATGCAGCCTTATAAGCCTCAGACACCGTCAATTCGCGGCTATTCACGCAATCATCAAAAACGGCTGCAAGCGTTTCTATAACAGAAACCGCGCCGAGATAATAAAGTTCCGGAATAAAATGGGCGTCCGACGAATATAATATCTTATTTAACGGGCATAATTCGATAAGTTCCGACATGACGTTTTTCATGCCGTTTGAACTTAAAAAAGGAACGGCCAGGCCGCAATCAACATAAACATAAGGATAAATAGAAGCGAGCCAGCCGGCATTTTTTACGAACGGATATCCCGCGTGCAGCAGGACTATTTTCAGCCCCTTGTTTTCGGGGCAATCAATAATTTTTTTTAGATATAAAGGATCTGCTTTCAAAAGATCGAGATCGCTGTCGCCAAATCCGGTATGAAACTGAAAAGGAATATCCATTTCAACAGCAAGCCCGGCTGCAATTCTTACTAAATGATCAAGAATCGGTTTTTCAAGAAGCCTTGGACTTTTTTTCGCTCTTGCAAACGATATTTTTAGTTCGCCGGCGCTGTGCGATTCTATGTCCAGGCCGCTTCTATAAGCTATTATAGTTTTTAACGCGGCCGATTTAACGGCGCCCTTTTTCAGCGTCAACTTATAATCATCTATAAAATCATCAAAATTATTGTTTCGCAGCAGCGCTTTTTCGGCTTCAGTTTCAATTCTTAATATTTTACGGGTTTCGGTAAATTTCGAATGCCACTTTATACTGCGCGACTTTTTTGGCAGGAAACCGTCATCTATTAAAATTGCCTTTACATTGCCTTGTTTGACGGATTTTTCAAAAATAACGCCAGGCTGATATTTTTTTCGGGCAGCCAGAATCGATTCATAATCAGGGGAGCAGCTATAAAATTCGGCAAGTTTTTTAATCGAACGCAAAAAGAAAAGCGAATTCGCGACATGTTTAAAATCAACGCCGGAACCGTATCCCTCGCTGAAGGCCGACCAGAACGGAAATTCATTTTCCAATCCGCTTTTAAGCAAAGGATGAGCGTGATTATCGATTACGGGAATTTCGCGAATCGAATTTAAAACCGTTTTAATAACATTTTCCTTTCGAGTTCTATGGTATAATCTTTCATAGAATTCCATTCATTGTTCTTGACCGCGGTATATGCCTCAAAAAGTTCTTTTCCGAAAGCATTTTTCAAAATATCGTCATTTCTTAATTCTTCCAGCGCCGCGCCAAGATTTAAAGGCAGCCTTTTAATTCCATTATCCTGAAGTTCTTTTTCCGATAAATTCCCGGGGTCTACCGCGACCGGCTCGTTCAGTCTCATTTTATTATTTATGCCGTCAAGTCCGGCATATATCACTGCGCCGAGAGCAAGGTAAGGGTTAGCCGCGGCGTCGGAAGTTTTAAGTTCGATATGTGACACGGATTTTCCGTCAGGCGCCGTAATCACTCTCAAAGCAGCCTCGCGGTTGTCATAACCCCAGCAGGAATAAGCGCCGCTCCAGAAATGCGGCTGGATGCGCCTGTATGAATTGACGCTCGGAACGGTCACCGCGCAAAGCGCCGGCAGATGTTTCAGGATACCTGCCATAAAATATTGCATGGTATCTGAAAGTTTGGTCGGATTATTATTACTGCCGCTTATATTTTTCGAGTTTTTGAAAAGGCTTAAATGGAGGTGGCATCCGCTGCCGGCGGTGTTTTCAAAAATTTTAGGCATGAAGCTTGCCGTCATATTATGTTTTTGAGCTACGCCGGTAATTGTCTGGCGGAATAAAATCTGATTATCGGCCGCGGTAAGGGCATTAGCGTATTTTATCGAAATTTCCTGCTGACCCGGGCCGGATTCCGGATAGTATCTTTCAACCCCCATATTCTGATGCCTGAGGCTTTTAGTTATTTCGTCTATAACCTGCGGGCAGGCATCCATTGCCGAGGCCATGGCAAAAAGCGAATCATCGACGGGAACTAATTTATCGTTATTAAAATCAGTATTATTAAACAGGTAAAATTCATTTTCAAACGCCGCGTTTATTTCAAATTCGAATTTTTTTGACGCTTCCGACACCGCTTTTTTCAGAAAATTACGAGGACAGCATGGCCAGGGCGCGCCGTTCTTATACATATCCGAAGGCACAGCCGCAAAAATGTGATTATAAGGAAGAAATACAAATGAGTTCCAGTCGGGTTTCAAGTAAACTTCGCCGACCGGCCCGAGGCCTGCGCCTTCGGAAACTCCGTCATACATAACAGGAACGGACTGCTGCGCTTCGGAAATACCGACCGGATAGTCAAAATTATCAGGCAAAATCGATACATGTATTGCTTTCGACCTTATAATTCCGGCGTTATCACACCATAATACCCTTAAAAACTCTATCCCTGATTTTTCGATTCTGGATATCACATCTTTTTTTTGCATACAATCCTCCGATTATGTGTTTGTCAAAATAACTGAATTTACATGAACAATTTATTTTAACATATTAGAATCCATTTGTAAAATTCAATTTCAATTTAAGAATTTTAAAATGCCGCGCCTAAAATATATTTTGGCCATTACAGCCGAATTTTCGTACCTGTTAAATCTTTAATTAAAAAATTTCGACATACGGTTCGAATTTGATTTTATTTATTATCTCAAGGTATTCGCCCGGACAAAGAGCTTTTTTCCGGCCGGCCGCCGCTACTATAGCTGCCTCTATGACATTCGCGCCGAAGCTGCGCCCGTCAATCAACGGTGAGGTCGTCACGAGGCATTTGACTCCGCGTTCTCTTAAACTTTCTATATTTTCAGGCGTAACCGTGGTGGCAATAATTGTCTTACCTTTCAAATCAGAGGGCGCGTGGCGGTTTATGTAATTAAAATCGCCGGCTATTATGTCGGCTTCTTTAAAATATTTAGTAAAACGCTCCTTGCGTTCGGTCTGGTCGCGTCCTACCGGATATAAAAAACTGTATGGCAGCAGATTAACGACAAAAGGAACAACCATAGCGGCAAAAATTCTGCCGGTTTTCAAGCTGTGCACTGGAATAGGAAGTTTAGTCGCAGACATGAAATCACCGAACAACATTTTAAATCCTGATTTTTCCATACTTTCAGCCAGCAGGGCACGGTTCAAAGCGCATATAAAAAAAACTCTTGTTTCGTGGGGTTTTATTTTAAGCTTATTTATTAATATTTCCGGAATTTTATTTTCGACGAGATTTTTCACGCCGCAGCCGTCGACAATAGGAGTTTTTCTCGCACACGCGGCTATTTTAAAAGCGTCAGGAAGTCTGTATTTATCGCCAAGTATGGAAAGGTAAAAATCTATCCCGCCAAGGCCGAATGCATCCGCATATCCGTCCAATTCACTTATCAGCGAACATGCCTTTTTTATGTCGCCGTCAGTGCCGATCCTTTCGATATTTATATCATGACCCAAAAGTTTTAATTTGGCCCTATGATTACGCACTGAAGAGCCGAGCGATATCGAATATACGTTTTTCTGCATATACTAAAATACTCCAATTCAGCATTATTTTATTTCCAGGTCCAATTTCCGTATAATCAAAAGTATTGAAAAACTAACATAACTTTTTTATAATATTCAACTGAATTTCAAATATATCAGTTTGGAATTTCAACCGGATAATCTGAAAAAATAGTGTTGCTTAACAATTAAATAAAAAATCCATATTTTAAATTAAAAAATTAACTCTTATCAGATTCAATTTAATAAGGCTTATTCTGATATACAAGGCATTTCACGGGAGCCAGGTTTTTGATTAATTCTTTAAACCAGGCCGGTTAAATTATTCGTCCCAGCTGCCCGATTCCATGTGTCCGCATTTATTACAAACAAAGCGCATATTTACATAGCGATCACCGGTAACCGGATTTATCGAATAATCGTAATGAGTTATGGTGACGTCCATGGTTTTACATTTCGGACATTTCGCATAACCCTGATCATTTGGATGAAGCGAGTTCCAATCGACTCCGCCGCACCTGGCGAAAGCTTCAACCTCGTTCTTTTCAATAAAATCATATTTTTCGAACGAACCCATCGTCGAATAATGTTTGTCAGTATAATCCTGCTTAAGCAGCATATTCATCATATGTTCAGCAGTTCTTTCAGTGAAAAAATGGACACCCGGACAGCGTTCCTCATAACATTCGTTCACATATTCCTCAACAAAAATATCCCGCGCCGAATCGTAACTTATAAAAGTCCCGCCTTTGCCGTTTTCATTGAAAGGAAGTGGTTTATAGAATACTTTTCCGGATTTTATCTCTTCTATTACCAAAATCGCTTCGATTTTATCCATGGGTTGAATTATAGCATTAACATCCGCATAAGTAAATATTTTAATACAAATTATAAAGCTATTTTCACTTGACAATCGAGCTTGTTTAAGTTAAGATTAGCCTGGAAGAATTTCCTTGCAGGTATAAATTATGTTCATTATCAGGCATAACTTAAAAATCGACAATAAATTTTATTACGCGGCAGCATCTATATTCGCCGCTATATTTTTCTTGTTTTATTACCTTTACAGCAATCAAACCCCTCACATAGTTCCGCCGGCATTTCTGAATGGCCGGCCACTTAAAATCGTCATGGATAACAATTATCCGCCGTTTATTTTCCTTGACGGAAATAAAAATTACCAGGGCATTCTTGTCGACCAATGGAAATTATTCGAAGAAAAAACCGGCGTTAAAATCGAAATATCGGCAATGAACTGGAATGACGCGCTTGACCAAATGCAAGCCGGCGGCTTTGACATCATAGACACCATTTTTTTCAATTCAGAACGCTCAAAAATATTTGATTATACAAAGCCGTATGTAAAGATCGAAGTGCCCATATTTTTCCATAAAAATATTTCAGGCATAACAAACGCCGAGTCGCTGCATGGATTTGCGGTAGCAGTCAAAGAAGGCGACAACGCGATAAATATTTTAATGTCAAAAGGCATCACGCAACTTATAAAATTTAAAAGTTACGAGGAAATAATAAAAGCGGCCGGCGAAAAGAAAACCGTCATTTTCATAGTCGATAAACCGCCGGCACTTTATTTTTTGTATAAAAACGGAATACAGGAAGAATTTAAAACTTCAAACCCGTTATACGAAGGGGCATTCCACCGGGCCGTAAAAAAAGGCAATACTGAACTTTTAAATTTTATAGAAGCCGGATTCGCCGTTATATCAAAAAAAGAGTACGCTGAAATAGATGAAAAATGGTATGGCCGATCATACGCCGCAGATTATTTAATTTTAAATATTTTAAAAACCGCGGCTTTAATTCTTGCGGCGCTTATAATTATCCTGAGCTTATGGAATTATCTTCTGCACCGCAAAGTAAGGCAAAAAACGGCCGAACTCATGAAAACTTTAAATGAACTTAAATTCAGCGAACAAAAATACAGGACACTATTTGAGACAATGGCACAAGGCGTCATCTATCACGATCTGAATTCGGTTATCACTTCTTTAAATGATTCAGCGTGTGAGATTTTAGGCTGCGCCAAAGATGAACTTCTTAATAAATCACTTTCTGAATTAGAATTCAACGCAATCGACGAATCAGGGAAAAAAATTGATCCCGACAATCTTCCTTTAGCCAGCTGCATTAAAACAAAAACATCTATTTCTAACCGCATAATAGGAATTACAAACAAAAAAAATCAAAAATACATATGGTGTTCAATAAGTGCAACCCCGCAATTTTTAGACGATGAAAAAATTCCATATCAATTTTACGTAACAATAACCGACATAACAGGGCTTAAAGAAGCTCAAATCGAACGTGAAGCGCTTGTATCAGAACTGGCGGCCAAAAATAAGGAACTTGAAAATATGGTTTATATAACGTCCCACGATCTGAGAGCGCCGCTGGTAAATATACAGGGATTCAGCCAGCTGCTTGAGAAAAACTGCGGCAAAATGAATGAAATACTTAAAAGCGATAAAAGCTGCGAACAGAAAATTAGTGATTTAAATGTCATCTTAAATAATAATTTCAGCAAGCAGCTTGGATTTATACAATCCAGCACAATAAAAATGTGGGCTCTGATCAACGGAATTCTACAATATTCAAAAACTAACCGGATAAATATGGATTATAAAATAATCGACATGAAAAATTTATTTGAAAGCATTTTTTCAACAATAGCATTTCAAATCGAAAAAACAAAAGCGGTTATTGAAATTGGAACTCTGCCGCCATGCCACGGGGATTTTAATCAACTGACACAGGCATTTGCGAATCTTATCGATAATTCACTGAAATATAATTCTCCGGAACGGCAGCTGATTTTAAAAATCAGCGGTAATATCAGCAACGACAAAGTCACGTATGTTATATCCGACAACGGAATAGGCATAGAACCTGAACTTCAACCGTTTATATGGAAGATGTTCCACAGGCTCGACCCTAACGGCCCGGTCCCCGGCGACGGGCTCGGTCTCACACTCACAAAGCAAATCATAGAAAAACATAAGGGGAAAATATATTTAAAATCAGAAAAAAATAACGGCTGCACTTTTTTCGTAGAATTGCCGGCCGCATTGAAATAATAAAATCAATCATTTCGAAGCGGTTTTATTCTGAAAAACTATTGAATTAACATGCATATTTATGTTAAAATTTCACCGGCGCAAACATTAACGAAATAACATCGATGATATCAACCGCTCGATTAAACCCAATAGTAAAAAACAGGGGAATAATGACAAATACCGCAAAAGAAAATAAGGATCAATCCGGAACATATAAGTCAACGGATCAAAATTCAGTAGATATGGGCGCCGGCGCTAATTACAGGGCTGACACAGCCTGCTCGATTCTACTGAAACTGCTTGATAATTAAAATACTTTTAAATTAAAACAAGGGCTGTCCGAAAATTTCAACCTCGGAACAGCCCTTATTTTAATGCTTAATTATTATAATTCTTTTAATTTCAATATTTTATGTTATT
The DNA here is from genome assembly GCA_041441465.1 of Candidatus Wallbacteria bacterium. Lineage (GTDB taxonomy): Bacteria > Muiribacteriota > UBA9980 > UBA9980 > UBA9980 > JASDSY01. Next base: position 101,922 of record JASDSY010000024.1, on the reverse strand, counting down.
TTTTATATATTCTTTTTGTATTTATGATTTTTTAACTTTTTCCGGTTACTCAAAAAAATCCCGTCAATGCGATTCGAAATACTTGAAACAACATGCCGAATAATCATTCACTATTCCGAAATATCAAATTTATAAACCGTTATTTCCGCCGGAGCGTCTAATTTAGCGCAAAAATGGTCTTTCAAAGTTTCCGGAAATTTTATAAAAATTTGCTTATCGGCGCGCGTATGTTTTTTTATAAAATACTCAACCTTCATCGCGACGTTTTTCTCGCCGGCAATTTGCCAGCAAGCCGCTATTTTTTTCGGCTTGAAGCTTCTGGTGAATTTAGCGCCCTGTTTTTTACCTTCACTATGCGTTTTAAACCGCTTCGCAATGTCATTCGTATAGCCAGTATAGTAATTGCCATTCTCACATTCAAGAATATAAACAAAATATGATTTTAGTTCACCCAATTTTATATTCCCCAAATTGTTATTTTACCGTCTATCTTTTCATTATATATTTTAGTTTCCCAATCAATTTTAGCGTCGCGGTTGAAAATCACCAGATGCCCTTCTTTTGCGCCGGTCATATCCATATATTCACGCAATTGCGTAAGCCCGTCGGTTTTTGTTTTTTCATTACGGTAAATTTTAGTTTCTATCGCGAGCTTTTCGCCGCCATATTCAATTAATAAATCAATTCGCTTTCTGCCAAGGCCGTATTCGCGGAATATCCGGCCGCCGCCGTTAATTATACGCTGCAAAAACGCCATCAGCAATAAATGCGGGCCGGCCTCTTTGTAATCGAACCGTTCAAGCCACACTTCAGAGTTTTCACGGAAAAACTGCTGGAAATTAGTTAAAAGTTTCGTTAATTTTAATTTGCCGTTTTCGACATACCACAAAGTATCGTGAGTAATACCTCTTTGCGTCGCATATACAAGTTCGCGCGGAATTACTTCCTTATAAATGCCGTTTGATATCCGGTAATTTTTAACATTGCCCTTTATAAGCCCAAGGTCGATTACATAAGAAATATCGGCTTCGTTAAAATTTATATCCTCAACGCTTGATAATATTGGTTCAATTACCCGCCGCACGCGTTCTTCGCGCAATTTATCGATTAATATGTCAATATGCGTCATTCTATCGATAATTATGTTTTCTTTAGCCTTTTCAATAATCGCTTTTGTAATCGGCTTCGTACGGTCTTTTTCAATTTTAAAACATGCCTCATAAGCAAGGGTATTGACGATCCACGGCTGGCCTTCAGTCAGGAACCAGACATAGTCCCATATATCGTCTTCGAATTTCTGGCCTGTTTCGGCGGTATGCTGAAGATAAAGCTGCTTTACTTCTTCATAAGTAAAATCGCCAAGCCTTAAAGATTCAGATTTAATATTAAACGCGCTGCCGCCTGTTATTATCTGCTTTTCCGCGCTTGAATTGATCCGGTAATCACGCACGTCGCGAATGCCGCAAAGCATTATTGTCTGAGGAAAGGCTTTCGGCCTTTTATCATAGCCCGATCTTAACTGCCGTAGAACCGAAATTAAAGTATCACCTATAAGTGAATCTATTTCATCAATAAGTAAAACTAAAGGTTTATCTGAATTTTTACAAAGATAATCAAGCAAAAAATTTAACGCCGAATAAGGTGTCATTTTAAGGCATTTTTCCATTACATTATGAAACGCTTCATATAATTTTCCGTACGATTCGTCTATCCTTAAAGATAAAGAATAAATTATGGCCTGCATTGCCATTTCTACATTTTCACGCGCGGCCTGCGCGTCTTCAACATTGACATAAACGCAATAATATCTGCCTTCCGCGTTCAAATAATCACGAAGCGCCAATAATCCGCTTGTTTTTCCGGTCTGCCTCGGAGCGTGCAATATGAAATATTTTTGGGTTTCAATTAACGACAATATTTCTTTCTTGTTTATTCGTTCGAGCGGATCAATATTATAATGAATATCGAGTTTTATAGGCCCGGCATTATTAAAAAATCTCATATTATCACTCCGTACGCTTTGTGTCCTATTTTGCCTTTTATTAAGACGGTATTATACAATATTACCCTTACAAATTCAAGCCGGCAGGTTTTACAGATTAACAAAAGTCTGTAAACAATAGAAATTGCTTACCATTTTTAATTTCATATTTGTAATAACTATAAAATATTCAATTTTTCTAATTTATGATTTTCAAACTTTTTTCAATAGTATGGAAAAGTTCAATCAACGCGATTCAGAATATCTGAAACAATCGATTAAATGGTCGTTAACCACACCCACAGCCTGGAGGTGCGCATACATTACAGTCGAGCCGAGAAATTTAAAGCCGCGTTTTTTCATATCCTTGCTCACTTCGTCAGAAAGAGGCGTTTTTGCTGGCAGTTCGCCGAGCGCCTTCCATTTGTTGACTACCTGCTTATAACCGGTAAAGCCCCATATATATTTATCAAAAGAACCGAATTCCTTTTGTATTTCGAGAAAACGCGCAGCGTTATTTATCGACGCCTCGATTTTTTTGAGATTTCTTATCAATCCTTCATTTTGCATCAGCTGTCCAATTTTTTCAGCGTCAAATTTCGCCACTTTTTTCGGGTCGAAATTCATATATGCCTTCCTATAATTTTCGCGTTTTTTTAAAACTGTAAGCCAGCTCAACCCGGCCTGCGCCGACTCGAGTACTAAAAACTCGAAATGAATCCTGTCGTCGTGGACAGGCACGCCCCATTCGCGGTCATGATAATCCGTGTATATATCGCAAGAAAGGCACCATGGACACCTCGTTAATTCCTTTTTCATATATCCGCCTTTTTTAAAACATTTTTTTCAGTTAATATTAAAATTTCAGAAAAGTCTTTTAGTATGGGAACATTTGCTATCATCAACAATAAAATATAATCTGCATTTGCATATAATATGGTTCAAAATATCCAGGCAACAAGAGCTTTTCAAAAAAAGTATTCATGTTAATATATCATTTTAAAAATATATTGTCAAAATATTTAATTTCAAAAGAAATTTGATTATTAACATATTTCTAGTTTGACATATACATGATTATTTGCTAAAATCCAATTCCAGACATCCTGATTAATCATAAAAAGAAGGTATTAAAATTGAACACCGATTCAACTTTTGCATGGATTGAAAAAGTAAGTGACCTTGAAAATAATACTTTTTTAAAACAATTAGATACTCCCGCTGACGATAACCGAAAAATAATGTTCGAGTTAAAAAAAGATGATATTATTTTACATTGCGTGACAGAATTTATCAATAAAAGAACAGACTATAAACTTATTGCAATTTCCAAAGTATCAAAAACATGTGAAAAATATGGCCCATATAACGACGCACGTTATAAGGTCGAATTAGAAAAAATAATAAAATTCCGTAAAGAAATATATATAAAAGAATCAATGGAAAAATTCAAAAATTACCTGTTAAAAATAAGAAAGACAGGAAATTTTTATACCAAAGACTTAAACTGGTATCAAAACGGATATATTACACCTTGCCAAAAAGAACTTTTACTTTTTTTAAATCACATATATAAAGTTAATAGCGGTGAGAACCTGCCATATATCACTGAAAAAATAAACGAAGCGGAAATCAGCCGTTACGAAACTTACCTGATAGCGGATAGTTCCAATTATAATACTGATATCAACGAGGATAACATGAACGAAAACATTCCATTAAACCAAATATTTTACGGCCCGCCCGGAACAGGCAAAACATATAATGTAATTAACGAAGCCGTTAAAATTACTAACTTTTTAGAATATAATAACTTTAAAAATAACAGAGAAGAAATAACTTTAAAATTTAAAAACTTAATTGATGAAGGGCAAATTGTTTTTACAACATTTCACCAATCATTTAGTTATGAGGAATTTATAGAAGGCTTAAAATCAGATAAAAATGGAAATTTCGAACCAAAAGACGGAATATTAAAAACCATATGCAAAAATGCCGCCGATAATAAAAACAAAAACTATGTGATAATCATCGATGAAATAAACCGCGGCAACATTTCAAAAATATTCGGCGAATTGATCACGCTGATAGAGGAAGATAAAAGAGCTGGAAATATAAACGAAATAACCGTATCATTGCCATATTCCTGTGAAAAATTTAATATTCCAAAAAATTTATATATTATCGGCACAATGAATACCGCAGACAGGTCTATTGCATTACTCGATACCGCCATTAGAAGAAGGTTCAGTTTCAAGGAATTTATGCCTGACGATTCCACTATAGCAGATGAAATCGAAGGAATCAAATTAAGAGAAATATTTAACACCATTAATAAAAGAATAGAATATTTATACGACCGCGACCATAAAATAGGACATTCTTATTTTATGAATATTAAAAATACTGAAGAATTATTAAATGTAATAAAAGATAAAATTATACCGCTGCTTCAGGAATATTTTTATGACGACTGGGATAAAATAGAAAAAATTCTTGGCGGAAGCGGTACAGATTCAAAATGGTTTATCAAAAAAAATGAGCTCAAGCCGGATAACATATTCAAAAAAAATTGGCCGGGTTATGATGAATATTCAGAAAACAAAAAATACAGCTACGCTATAACATCGCATCCGTCTGTCGAAGCTTTAAGTAATATAATATAGGCGCGTCATTATGAAACAAATTATAGTAAGAGAAAGTTACGACAAAATATGCTTTTCACCATCGAAAGAGAATGAGCATAATTTTTTAAATTCACTTGAATTATCGGAATTACGATCTTATTTTTCCAAAAACAAGTTAAAAAATAATATAAAATGGGGTTCCGGAGAATTAAAATTCGTAAATTGCGCCGGATTTGTACAATTATCAAATGTTTCAATCGAGATCGTCCCAAAACTTTATATGGAGTCAATTGAAAGCAACCGCAAAGTTATAGTTAATATGCTCAAAAAGACAGGTTATCTTGATATAAGCCACTCCGATATTGTAAATTTAAAATTAGAAAATGATAACCTGATCGAAATATACGCTTATATTTTTTCTAAAACTCTCAAAGATGAATTGCAAAAGGGAATATACTCAAATTATATCCATCGGGAAGAAAATTTAAATATTTTAAAAGGCAAGCTCGATGTTAAAAATCAAATTCAAAATATTATAAAAAAGAAACCTCACGCTTACTGTAAGTATGACGATTTTATTCCGGATAATTTTTTAAACCAAATTTTAAAAGCAATCACAAAATTACTTTTATTCAAGGTAAAAAAAATAAAAACTCTTGATAATTTAAGGTTTTGTCTTATAAATTTTTGCGATGTGTCCGATATCCAATTAACAAAATTTATGTTAAATCATGTTAAATTTGACAGGCTTAATTGCAGATTCCACAAAAGTTTCATCCTGGCCAAACAGCTTTTTAATTCCAATTCAGTAATCGGCGGTAATTCAAAAGAAGAAAACATTGGAATATTATTTCAAATGAATGAACTTTTTGAAAAATACATTGGAAAAATTTGTAAGGACATATTACATGAAAATGTCCAGCTTCAAAAAAGTTATAAAAAATTACTGGTTAGTTCATATTCAAACAGGGACTTTTATCCTTTAATACCCGATATCATCATAAATAAAAACAATAAAATAAAAATGATTATAGATACAAAATGGAAAAAGCAGGACAATAATTTTTTTGTGGTCAGGGAAGATTTATTTCAAATGTACGCTTATTTAACCAGATATGATGACGTTGACACGGTAGTAGTTTTATATCCTAAAAACGACGAGTTTTCCGGTGCCGAAAATACCAAAAATAAATGGCATCTCGAAGAAAATGAAAACAAAAAAATCGTGGTATCGGTAATAGACTACAAAAATGATATTACCACAGCCGAAGACTTAAAGAGAATTTTTAACGCATATTTGTAAAATTCAAATAAAAGTTAACTTTTATTTCATTCAGCGCAATTACCATCGACAATACCCTTATTAGAAACACCCGTAAAAAGATTATGTCCAAAAAGGCTTACGAAGCTTATCAACGCGCAAACCGCCATTACGACAGCCATCGGAACGGCGGTGCCGTTTTGCAAAAAGCTTACAAGGCATGTGGCGAGCGCGCCGAATAACATATTCATGAATCCGAGCATCGCCGAAGCGCTACCCGCTGATTTCGCGAACGGCTCCATGGCGAGCGCCATCATATTCGGGTTCAAGACGCCGTTAACAACCAGAAACAAAAATATGAGGACAAATACCGGGACATGTGACACCGAAACATTAGCGGCGGCGGCTATAAGCGATAAGCATATTAAGACCTGCAAAAATGTCCCGAAAAGGCTTATCTGGCGGCATGTAAACTTCTTTAAAAGCAGCCTGTTAGACTGGCTTCCGCTTATCAGCCCAAATGAATTCACCGCGTAAACCCAGCCAAATTGCTGCTCGGTAAGCCCGAATAATTTCATGTAAATAAAAGGCGAGCCGCTTATATAAGCGAACATTATCGACGCGAGAGCGCTGCTTGAAATTGTATAGACGGCGAAATCCGAATTTTTCAAAACGCCGAAATAATTTTTTAAAATTTTTACCGGCCTGAGAGAAGCCGCAGGGTCCGCCCCGGCAGTTTCGCTGAATAACAATAATGTCGAAGCGAACATAAAAGCGCCGAATACAGCCAGGGCCCAGAATATATATCGCCAGCCGGCAAAACTGACTATAAAACCTCCGACAGTCGGCGCGATAATCGGCGCAATACCCATGACAAGGGTAATTGACGAAAAAATCTCCGCTATCTCGTTAACCGGAAATAAATCGCGGACAATAGCGCGGCCGGCGACCATGCCGACGCATCCGCCGAGCGCCTGAAAAGCGCGAAGCGCGATTAATGAATTTACATTCACCGAAACGGCGCAGCCTGCCGCAGTCGCAACAAACAGCATAAGCCCGCCAAGCAGCGGCCGTTTCGTACCAAACCTGTCGATAAGCGGCCCATATAAAAGCTGTCCGAAACAAATCCCGAAAAAATACGCGGTAAGCGAATAGCCGATCGCCGCTATATCGGTATTTAAGTCGCGGCTTATCACTCCGAAGGCCGGAAGGTACATATCGATCGAAAACGGCCCGATCGCCGCCAGGCCGCCAAGTATTAAAATCAAGATCCTTTTATTTACATGTTTACGTTTCATCTAAAATTTCTTTCTAAGTCAAAATTTAATTTATAATATAGTAATATACGCCAAAAAATTATTTACGCGGCCGTTACGCCGGCTCAAATAAATATAAACAAAAAATAGCGTATAAATTTAAAAAGTCTTTATAAAAGAAGATATTTTAAATCAAATATGGAAAATAAACAATATGTTTTTCGTTTTATTTATGTTATTTTTCAGTTAAGCGGTAATGAAAAAATCACATAGAATTATAATATAGTTATTCAATTTTTACACTTATAAAAATAATCAAGTTATAAACCTTTTATGAATTGACAAAAAACAACTAATATTATTGATTATTAATGTATTTCTGAATACAAAAATTAAGCATCACTATTTAAAACCTTTTTTTACTTCTTCTTAAAATCAAAGCTTTTGACATAACGCATGAATTTTTCGAGCGCTTCGCTTATGTTTTTGTTTTTATGATAGACGACGCTGAATTTTCGTTTGAGGCTTACTCCGGATAATTTTACGGCGGCTATTTTTTTCTCGCGTAATTCCCGCGTTATGGCTATTTCAGGCAGTATCGAAATTCCAATATCGCTCATAACGCTGTTCTTAATGGCCTCGATGTTGCTGACGACGCCGGTCACGTTAAGTTTAACGTTATTTTTCCTCGCAAGCGCCTCGATAAGCTCCTTCGTACCGCTGCCGTACTCGCGTATTATAAAATTATAATTTTCGAGTTCCTTAATATTTACACTATTACGCCAGGCAAGCTTATTTTCCGCGGAACATACGAGGGTGAGCCTGTCGTCCATAAAAGGCTTAACTATTATATCCTCGGATTTAATATCGCCCTCGACAAGCGCGATATCAAGACGCGCCGTTAAAATCATCTCCTCTATGTTTTTCGTGTTGTCAATCACATACTCGACTGAAATTTCATTATGCTCCGACATCTTTTTCAAAATATCGTTCAATAAATAAGTTCCGATTGTAACACTCGCGCCCACTCTCAATTTTTGGGCGCTTTTTTTGTCCCTTATAACCGCTTCCGCTTTTTCGAAAAGCTCGACAATATTATTGGCAATCGTAATAAGCTTATAGCCGTCTTCGGTAATGTATATTTTTTTCGCTATGCGATCGAATAATTTAGTTTTATAATATTCCTCGAGTTCGGCTATTGCCTGGCTTATAGACGGCTGCGTCATAAAAAGCTTCTCCGCCGCCCGCGTCATATTAAGCTCACGGCATACGCATAAAAAAATTTTCAAATGCCTTAATGTCATAAACACACCTCATTATCTTTTCGTATAAGTTATATAATAAGTGTCACAATAAATTTACAATCAAATAAATCAGAAAATCATAATATACTAATTTTTAAAAATTAATTTAGAAACTGTATAATATCTTTTTTATTTAAATAAAGCGCTATAAATAAAAATTATATGACGCATTTTTCATTATCATAAGTAATTACTTATATATATCATAAAATAATATAATTTTACAAATGATATTTTTGGAGTTATCATATTATCAGGTTAACCTGATAAATTTTACAAAAATTTATTACCTTAATTATGGACAAACATAAACCGGCCGTAAAGTATAATACTGCCTCATAATCAATATCTCGCGCGGCGTTTTTTACCGCCTCAAAAAGCGGGTCGTTATTTTATCAAAATCAGGCCGGGACAATATTTTAAGGATGTGCGAAATGGACATTGAAAAAAGGAATTTAATATTTTTATGCGGATTTATTTTTACACTGGCGCTCGCGGCAAAAGCGCTCGGCGGCTTCATGCCGATAATAGGCGGCCCGATATTTGGAATACTCATCGGAATAGCCCTGTCAAAATATTTTCAAAACGGTTCAGCCCAAACAACGATTAAAAATCTTTCAAAAAACTTACTGCAATATTCGATAATTTTAATAGGATTCGAGCTCGACATAAATAATGTTTTAAAAGTAGGCGGAAATTCGATTTCATTAATGATAATTACCATTACGTCGACTATTTTACTTGCCCTGTTCCTCGGGCGCGCGCTTAAGCTGTCATTAAACACTGTTTTATTGATAGGCGCCGGCACTTCGATATGCGGCGGGTCCGCGATTATCGCCACGGCCGCTGTAATAAAAGCCAGCGACGATGAAATCATTCACTCGCTTTCGACTATTTTCTTATTTAACATACTGGCCGCTTTTTTGTTTCCATTTATAGGCCACGCGCTCCACATGAGCGACCTTACATTCGGAATGTGGGCCGGAACCGCTATCAACGATTCATCATCGGTTATGGCCGCAGGCTTCACCTTCAGCGATAACGCCGGCAATCTCGCCGCGATTGTTAAACTGACAAGGACTTTAATGATAATCCCGATAACTTTTATAATTTCCATTTTTTATTCACGAAAATCCGAGGAATTTAAAAGTTACGATATTAAAAAAATATTCCCATGGTTCATACTCGGCTTCGCGGCGGCTTCGATTATCAGAACATTCGGCACCGGTTTAATCGCGGCTGATTATTTCCAATACCCGGCGGCTGCGGGAAAATTCCTGATAATAACAGCGCTTACCGCGATCGGCCTTAATACTAATATTTTCAAACTTATAAAAAACGGCAAACGCCCTATCTTTTTGGGCGCGGTCTGCTGGGCTGTATTATGCGTAATATCGCTGTTATTAATCAAATACATTTAAATCGCTTTTAAATATTTTAAAGCCATTTAATTTGATAAAAGTTCAAAAACATTACTTCAAAGCTTCAAGCGACAAAAAATATTGCCAAACAATATATACGCGGCTGTTTTCAATATTATTTTTCCAAATATCACTTTAAAGCCTGATAAAATTAAAATATTACGCAAATAAAAAAGGGCCTCCTGAAAATTTCTCTTCAGGACAGCCCTTTTTTTCGAGTATTATTGTTTATTTATTATCAGCGATTAATTAAAGGCTTACGCTTGAATCAACAACAGGAACGAGGTTCTGGCCTGTTATTGTAACGAGACCTGCGTTAGCGCCGTTTTCGAATGTTAATGTCACATTGCCGTTTTCATCGGTAACTCCGGCTTTCATTTCGCCGTTTTCACCCATCGTGAAAGCTACGCGAGCGTTTTTAACAGTTTTGCCTTCGGCCGTAACATTGAATGTAACGCCTTTATCTGCTTTTGCAGCCTTGAAAGCGACTTCTTTAGGAACGTCGTTTCTTGTGAGCATTGTGCAGTCGCCGAAAATATTATACTGTTCGAAAAGCATTACGCCTGATGATTTAGCATCGGTTCCCCATGTCTGCATTGCTTTTAAAACGCCTGTAAGGGCAAGAGCGCCTACCGAAGCTTGTTTTTCGCCGCACATCTGGACAAGGTTGATTTCCGACTGCATATCGCAAGGCGGAACCCATTCAGCGTTTGTCGACGAACCGAATATCGCTGCAGCGCCGGCCGGAGCTTCAGGAGTGCCTGCTTTCATCCATGCTTCGCAGAAGCAGTCCGAACCGTCTTTAAACGCGCCGTTAACGCATGCTACCGACCATATAACCGGAAGTTTCCTGTCATTTTTAAGTGCCATAGCTTCGTTAACACCGAAATATGTGGTTACCCAAGCGGTTTTTGAACCGTGGCCTATGTAGTTAATAACCGAACGGCCTTCATTTACAGATTTTGCGACATTAGCTTTTGACGCGCCCGGATCGTATATCTGGTCAACAGTGTCAAAACGGAATTTCATCAAACCATCGCGAAGCCAGTTAGCGCGTTCATAATCAGTCGGTGAACCTTCGGCGCTCGCAATGCCTATAGCTTTACGGTACCATGCCGCGTCAGCACCCTTATCAGGAAACTGTTCATAATGAACTATTTTCATAACCTGATTTTTAATATCAACCGGAGTCTTAGCCGATAATCTCGATATTATAGCATCAGGAACATGATCGTTTCCGGCAAGTTTTACATAGCATCCGTCTGAAGCCGCACGTTCTTTAACGCCGAGAAGTGTCGGAACGAATTCCGCGTCGCCGGCAAGCACTATGTAAGCTATGTTGTTTGTATTGTATTCGTTCTGGATATATTTATAAACGTCATCGCCTGTTTTGCCTACTTCGCTCATTTTAGCGACTTTTACGTTAAATCCCTGTTTTTTCTTCCATTCAACGAACGGAGTCATTTCTTCGGCGAACTGATCGGCTGTGATAACAAGCATATTGCCTATCTCGAGACGGCCGACTTCGGTGTTCGGAGCAAAATTTAAGAAAGCGGATCTGTAAATCTGCGCGAATTCATAAGGTACAGCTTTCTTAACGTTTCTTTTCGAAGCGCCGTTATATCTTAATTCGAGTTTTATTTTCTTAGCCACTTTTAAATTCTTTTTGGAATTATCATACTGGAAAGGATTTACGGTGACTTCGACACCGCGTACATCGCGCATTACAAAAGGCGCGCTTACGACAACTTTTTTGTCATCGCCCGGAAATACCTTAGCCGATTTATAAAAATCAGAATATGTGTAATCTACAGTATCGGGATTAATATTTCTTGTCATCTGGCCTTTTGACGGCGCTACTTTATCGACTTTTACATTCGTCCATTCTTCAGATACAACCGATACGTCGACATTCGCGTCATCAGGAAGCTTTACAAGAGCCTTTACAGTGGGCAGTTCAGGCATTCCTTTTTCCATGTGCCTCGATGAAAGACCGGTCGTTACAAATACCGCATCGCCTTCGCCGGCGCGTTTCGCTTCGCGGTAAAAACCCGGAACAGTGACTTCGATAACGTCAACATTGGCGTTTCTTGTCTGCGACATCGTAATTTGCGGCAGCTGGCCTGATTTTGCATCCCTTGTCAATTGCACCCATTCAGGAGCTGCATTTGCGATACCGGAAATACCGGCAGCTAAAATAAGGGCAAGTACAGTAGAAACCATTTTTTTCATACTAAATCCTCCATATTTATACTTAAGCTATGCTTAAAATTTTAGCGTGTCAAATTATTATACCAATCAAAAATTAATTCGTCAATGATTTAATCAAAAAAATTCATTTTAAATTAAAATAAAAGCAATTTTTTTCAATTTATCTTAAAAAGTATTATTTTTCAGGTAGTTTTAATAATATTTTAATTTTACTAAAAAATGTGTTAAAATTATAATTTACTTATTTTGGATTTAAGTTTTTGATTTTATTAAACTTACAAAACTTAATATTATATCCTGAGAGGCATTATGAGAAAATATTCCGCAATTGTATATTTATTTTTTAAAAATTCAAAAGTTAATAACATTTTATCGAGTCTGATAATAATTTCGGTTATTGTAGCGATATTTTCAATAATAAAGCCTTATCCTGCGCTTGATACGATTAACTTAGCGTTCAGTTTATTTTTTATATTCGAAATTCTTACGCGGTATTTCAGCTACGACAACAAAAAACAATATTTAAGAGACTGGATTATTGATTTTCTGGCGGTAGTTCCCTGGGAACCGGTTTTATTGTATTTTATAGGTGACAACGTAAATTTATATTATTTGCGTATGCTTCGTCTACCCAGAACCATAAGACTTTTCAAAATTTTCAACCTGCGCAACCCGAAATTTTTGGAAAAAATTTATTATTTCACAAAAAAACAAATCCAAAAATCGATATTAAGCCAGATTACAGTTCTAATTTTCGCCACTACTTTTTTAGTGCTGACGTTCGGCACTATTTTTACGTTTATCGGCGTCAAATTCGATCAGGGCAATTCATTCTGGTTTTCAACACTTTCACTTTTAGGGCCTGACGCCTTATACACTATCAGTAACGAAGGCGGCACAGTCAAGTTTATGTCGCTTATTTTAAGCATAACCGGCCTCATAATTTTTAACGGCATAATAATCGCCATAATAGTAGCGCAAATACAAAAATATTTGATAGAAATAAAGGAAGGCAAGGGCACCGTAATCGAAAAAAATTATATTTTAATACTCGGCTGGAGTGATATTATTCCGTATTTATTGAATGAAATAGAAACTTATTGCTACACGGAGAGAAAAATTGAAAAAATTGTAATATTGACTGATAGTTTGCGTGAAGAAAACCGCGACATTTTAACGGACAGGAGTACCGTCGAAGTAATATACAGGACTGGCGAGCCATTCAAATTAAACAACTTGAAAAATTTAAAACCTGAAAATTGCAAATCGGTGGTCATATTCGGCAGCGACAGCAGCCGCGAAACAGATTATAACATCACCGATTCGCGTGTAATAAAGACATATCTGTCGCTCTATTCGATAATAAAAAATAATGAAAAAATAAAATTCAACTGCCAATTCCCATTAACTTTGCTGAATTTCCAGAATATTTCAAACAGCCATTATTTAACTTCATTTCGCGATAAAAACGCCCTGTTTTTAAATCAATATTTTTATTCCGCAAAGCTTTTATTTTTATTCTTGATTAATTTCAGGCTTTATTATGTATTTAACGAATTATTATCTTATTCCGGCAGCGAATTCCACTTCTATCAAATTGAAAAACTTACATGCCGCAGCTTCGGCGATATTTTTTTAAGTTTCAAAACAACAATTCCAATAGGCGTTTACCGAAAAAATGAAATGTTTTTAATCCCGCAGCCCGGTTTTGAAATAAAGGCCGGCGACCAAATAGTAACACTTGCAGTAAACGACGACGAATTAAAAACCGAAAAAATTTCAATATCTTACGATCCGAATAACGCCGATACTTACAAAATCGCACAAAACAATAATGAATTTAATTTCAAAAAAAAGCCGCGGGAATTAAAAAATAAAAACGCCAAAATAGCCATTATAGGTTTAAATAACAGGCTGCCGTACATAATCGAAGAGATAATAAAAATTAATATCAAAGCTTCGATCTTCGGCTACTGTCCGCCCGATGAATTTTACCGGTGGTACAAGGAAAATATAGGGCAGGAAATAAGTCCTAACATAACATATTCAAAATGCGCATTCGAAAACGAAAAGGACATAATCGAAAAAATCAATCTGGCTGAATACAGCAATATAATAATCCTTGCAGACGAATACGAGCTTAATTTAAATAAAAGCGATAAAATGGGCGCGACCAAAATAGATACTGACAGCCTTTTTAAGCTTTTAAAAATAATACACATTAAAAAAACTCATATTTCCGAAGAAAACGATATAAAGATAATAATAGAGATAATGGAAACCGAAAATGAAGAAATAATGAATAATATTCCGGACTGCGTTTACATAATAGGAAATTTGCTGTTCGCCAAAATCATAAACATGACACTATGGAACCCGCAAATTATAAAGGTATTCGACCAGCTTTTACAAAAAGGCGGAGTAGAGGTCGAAGTCAAAAAACTCGCGGATTTTATCCCGAATGATTATGACAAGCAATTTAAATTCAGCGAACTGCTCGAAAATTTTTACTTTAAGGACGAAACCATAGTCATCGGCTTAATCCGTAAAAACGCGGCAAAAAACGATTATGAAACGCTGATTAATCCGAACAAAGACGAAATCATATATCCTGACGACAGGATAATTTACCTTGAAAAAAGCGACATAGAATATCAGAAATTCGACATATATTATAATTAATATAAAGCAGCAATTTATAAGTATATATAACAAAAAAGATATATTAGTTAAACCTAATATATCTTTTTTTATATTTATTTTATAGATTATATTTTAAAAAAGTTTTTTCCGGATTGTCTGCGCCTTTTTAAGCGACATTTCTTCGGCAAAATTATGATAGCCGCGATCTTTTATGAGATTGACACAGGCTTTTCTATCGGAGCGGAATATAAAACCGATAACTTTGGAAATTAAATTGTTAAACTTTTTACAGTCGGAAACGTTTTGAAATGTCTTGCAGTCAGCGCAGCTGTTATATTTATTTTCCATGCAGCATTTACGAATGTCGCACCACGTCGCGGTTTCATTTTTAGCGCAGCCGGGGCATTTTTCTTTTAAATACTTGCGGCAGGCGCCGCAATACAGGCCGCAATATGCTATTAACGCTTTATCTGCAACAATTTCTTTCATTTTTTTCACCGCACGATTTATTTTTATTAACCTCAAAAAGCAATCTTATTTTATCAAAATTTTTTTTTAATGTCAAAAATTTTAAATTTATTTTTAAATTTATTAAAATAATGAACTAAGATTCGCAAATTATGAAGCATAATTCGACCGCGAAATAAGACCAATTTAAAATCGCAATTATTTCTTTTATTTTCACCCATATTAATCTATACTCTTTTTAAATCTTTTAACAGCGAATATAAAAATAAATATCGTCAAAACGGAGAGCCCGATATATTGTTCCTGAAGCACTTCAAATCCTACGCCCTTAAGAAATATCCCGCGTACTATTACCAGAAAATATCGAAGCGGTATAAGATAAGTGAATAACTGTACAAATAAAGGCATATTGCTTATCGGAAACATAAACCCCGAAAGAGTCATTGCCGGTAAAAAGAAAAAAGTAGTGACAAGCATAGCCTGCTGCTGCGTCGATGATATCGTTGAAATAAAGACTCCAATACCAAGGCAGTTGATTATAAATATTAAAATTCCCGCAAATAATAACAATAAGCTGCCCTTAATTTCAATGTTAAACCAGAAATAAGCGACGGAAATGATTAAGAATGCCTGAAAAAGACCTATAATAACAAAGGGCATGGTTTTTCCCAATATTATTTCTATGGGTTTTATGGGCGTAACCATTAACTGTTCTATGGTGCCGATTTCTTTTTCACGCACCACCGCCATCGACGTTAACATTAATGTTACAAGCATTATAATAGTGCCGACTATGCCCGGCACAAAAAAATTACGCGACTCTAAAGTTTCATTAAACCATGTCCTCGGTTCAGCCGCAATTCCGCCGATTTTTATCAATGACCCTCCGGCGGCGGCCATTTTCATATTCATCGCATTTATTTTTTTCTGCTGCACGCCTTTGGAGTATTTCATTCCAATAATATTTAAATAATTAATGACCATAGTCGATGTATTCGAGTCGGTGCCGTCATGAATTGCCTGCACGACAGCGGTTTTACCTGTTTCTATATTTTTCATAAAATCTTTTTCTATTGAAATGGCGCATATTATATTGCCGTTATCAATATCCGACTCTATTTTTTCGCCGCTTTCATAATATTTTACTATCTTAAAATATTTGTTCGACTTTATCGTCTCTATAAATTCACGCGACATTGGCGTTCTGTCTTTGTCTATAACCGCCGTTTTTATATTTTCGACATCGAGGTTTACAGCGTATCCAAAAATTATAAGCTGCAGAAGCGGAGGGAAAAAAATCAGCGCCCTTAATTTCGGGTCCCTAAATGTCTGTGAAAGCTCTTTTTTTAACATTTGAAAAACTTTTTGAAATGAAATAAAAGCTAACATATTTTATTCCAGCCTTTTTTTGAATTTTAAATTCGCCAGCACGAAAAGTGCGAAGCAATAAAGCAGCAGAAGCGTCATGTCATACCATAATATTTTAAAGCCAATTCCTTTTAAAAATATCGCTTTTAATATTTTCACAAAATAAGTGGCGGGAAATAAATTAGATATATATTGTAAAACAACCGGCATATTGTCAATTGAAAAAGTGAACCCGGACAGTAAAAAAGCCGGCAAAAACGCTACAAGCATCGACATCTGATTAGCCACAAGCTGCGATTTGGCAACAATCGATATTAAAAGGCCCAAAGACATAGCGCCGATTAAAAATACCGAGGATATTATAAATAACGTTATATAAGAACCGTTAAAAGGCACGTCGAAAACTAAAATACCCATTATGACGGATATTGTAACGTCTATATAACCTAAAATTACATAAGGTATAAGCTTTCCGATAATAAGCTCATGCCCGCGCACCGGAGTCGATATAAGCTGTTCCATGGTTCCGCGTTCCCACTCGCGCGCGATTGTAAGCGCGGTAAGCATTGCGGCGATTACAGTCATTATAACAGCTATCAATCCGGGAACTATATAGTTTTTACTTTCAAGTTCGGGATTAAACCACACCCGCTGCCTTAATTCAAGCGGAGGTTCAAGTTTTTTCACGCCCAACGATATCATTTTATCGGTCAATATCTCGTTTGAAAAAATGCCTATCATATTATTCAAATACCCAAGGCCAATCGACGCTTTATTTGAGTCCGCGCCGTCTATTGAGATGCCTATTTTAGTAATTTTATTATTGGATAAATCACGCTCAAAACCGGCAGGTATTGTCATGGCTATAACCGCGCGGCCGTACATTATATGCTCCTCGGCCTCGTTTAAACTCTTTGAATAATAAACTACATTAAAAAAACGGCTCTGCGAAACCCTTGAAACCAGGTCGCGGCTTTTAGACGAATTATCAAAATCACATATTACGGTTTCAATTTTATCGACGTCAAGATTAAGCGCCCAGCCGAATAAAATAAGGAGCGTTATCGGGATTAATATTGAAGCCACAAGGCTTTTGACATCCCTTATTATATGTATGAATTCTTTGCGTGTTATGGCGTAAACTCTTTTTAACTTCATTTTACCTGCTCCTCGCGTCTTCCGCGGCAATCGCCAGAACGAAAATATCCTCAAGCGAAGGAAGGATTTTTTCGATTTTTAAAATTTTATTGTTCACTTCAGCCGCTGATTTTTCAAGTTTTTGCTTAACGCTGACAGTATCTTCTTTTGAAATGATATGCAAAAGGTCGCCGAACATATTTACCTCCAAAAAATCTTCACGCCGCTGCAATTCAGAGTAAAAACCAGGCGTATCATCCACTTCGGCTGAATATATGTTCACATCGAGTTTTTTCGTCTTAAGCTCGAGCGGGGTGCCCTGAATTACAATCCTGCCCTTATAAATAAGCACGAGGTAGTCGCAATATTCGGCTTCTTCCATATAATGCGTAGTTACAAATATCGTAATGCCCGACCTCGCGAAATTATGAATAATATTCCAGAAATTTCTTCTTGAAATAGGATCGACACCAGATGTCGGCTCATCGAGAAACAAAAATTCAGGCTTATGCAATATAGCGCAGCCGAGCGCGAGTCTTTGTTTAATACCGCCCGGGAGCGTTTTTACCATTACGTCTTTTTTCTCGGTTAATTCCGAAAGTTCGAGCACCGCTGAAATTCGTTCTTTTAAGTATGCGCCCGAAAGCCCGTAAAGCGAGCCGAAAAATTCAATATTTTCGACCACCGTAAGATCGTCGTAAAGCGAGAATTTTTGCGACATATATCCTATTCTTTTTCTGATTTCTTCCTGCTGCTTTGTAATATCAAGGCCGCCGACACTGCCCTCGCCGGATGTCGGAGTCAAAAGGCCGCAGAGCATTTTTATAGTCGTCGATTTTCCCGCGCCGTTAGGGCCGAGAAACCCGAAGATGCTGCCCTTTTTTACGTCAAAAGATATCCCGTCGACAGCGTGAAAATTACCGAATATTTTGTATAAATTTTTTACCGAAACCGCAATCTGCATACGAATCACCGCTTAATTCATTTAATTAACAACTTCAATCATAATAAAAAAATTTAGTTAAATTTTTTTCAAATCAACCCATTTTTTCTATAAACACATCTTCAAGACTCGGCCTTACCTCTTTATAATTGCCGAATTCAATCCCGGATTTTTTCAAATCATTTAATATGTCGCGGTCAAATTTTTCGTTATCAATATTAAAGTCCGTAAATATATGCACAACCGCGCCCATCATAAGCGCGGCCGAAACGGCTGAATTATTTTTCAGGCATTCTACCGCCGCAAACTTATCGCTGACTTCCAATTCCCACATTTTATGGCTCAGTTTATTTTTTAAATTCAACGGCGTATCGATGGTGTTAATGACTCCGCGGTTAATAAAAGCGACGCGATTACACCTTTCCGCCTCGTCAAGATATGTCGTCGAAACAAATATCGTAAGGCCTGTTTTTAGCATTTCATGCAGTATCTTCCAGAAATCGCGGCGCGAAACAGGGTCTACACCGTTAGTTGGCTCGTCAAGCAGCAAAAGCTCCGGCGTATGAATTAAAGCGCAGGTAAGGCCGAGTTTCTGTTTCATGCCGCCCGAAAGCTTGCCGGCTTTGCGGTTTTTAAACGGCGTCATCCTGCAAAAATTCAAAAGCTCGTCTATCCTTTTATCCAGCGCCGGCCCGGCAGCCATATCGTAAAGATCCGCGTAAAAAAGTATATTTTCCATTACCGTCAAATCTTCATAAAGCCCGAACCTTTGCGACATATAGGCAATATGGTCGCATAATTCCGAAGAGCCGTTTTTTAAATCATACCCGAGGACGTTCACCGAACCGGCTGCGTATGGCATAAGCCCGGCAAGGATACGCATCAGCGTGGTTTTTCCAGCGCCGTCAGGCCCGAGTATCCCGAAAATTTCACCTTTTTTCACGCTGAATGACACTTTGTCAAGGGCCTTCAAACCGTTAAAATGCTTCGAGACATCATTTACCGAAATTGCTATGTTTCCGTTATTTTTCAAATTATTGACCGTCATAATTACCGCCTTTTCATACGCCTGGTACTATATATACCGATTTAACCGCCTCAATTTAAACCGATCGTTAATTTCACAGCCCAAAACGGCATTTTCCGCCTGCCGGATGATTCCTTATAAATATTGACTTTATAAAAATCCCTGCAACTATAAGTTTTAAATCATTCCGAAAAAAGAATTAATCGAATTTTCATATTATTGAACTATTATTTTAGCGTCAACGGGCATACCCAGTTTTAATTCGCCGTTAGCGTTATCGACATTGACTTTGACGCGATATACAAGTTTAACGCGTTCCCGCTTAGTCTGGACATTTTTAGGAGTGAACTCGGCTTCAGGCGAAATATATGCGACATAACCCTTATAAACTTTATCCGGATAACTGTCACTCAAAATATCGACTTTCTGGCCAATTTTTATGCGGCCAAGATCCTGTTCCGGTATGTAACCGCGCACCCATACGTCTTTCATATTGGCAAGGATCCCGACGGGCGAAGCCGCGCCGACCACTTCGGACGTTTCCGTAAATTTTTCAAGAATAGTTCCGTCTTCAGGCGCGTAAAGATATGAGTCACTTATTTTATTATTTATGACCTCGATATCCGCTTTTTTTACTTCGATATCTTTTTTCATAGACTCGACATCACACTCGGCTTTTTTCACCTGATACGAAAGCGCTTCGGCGCCTTTGAGCTGCGCTTCGGCCTGCGCGACACCCGCCCGCATAAGTTCTATAGTTTCCTTGCGCGTACCTTCGCGTAAAAGGTCATACTGGTTCCTCGCCGAATTTAAAAGCTGCTCGGCCGCCATGTACTGCGATTTAATATTATCGAATGTCTGCGGAGTAATAGCACCGGTTTTAATTAATTCAGAATATCGTTTATAGTCTTTTTGCAGCTTCTCAGCCTCAATTTCGGCTTTGGTAAGAGCGGCCTTAGCCTGATCTATCTGCTGTTCGCGGTTGCCGGCCAGCGCTTCTGTGAGTCTTGCCACGGCGGCAGCCACATTCGCTTTTGCCAGAAGTATCTGGCTTTCATAATTAGCAGCCTGAAACATTTTTATAGTCTCTAGCTGCGACAGCATCGATTCCGAATAACCGAGAGCTGTTTCAGCTTTTTTCCTCTGTATCATAAGGTCGGTAACGTCATATTTTGAAAGCAAATCGCCTTTTTTCACCAAAAGACCCTCGTCAAAATTAAGCTCGGCGACTTTCCCCGCCGTCTTAAATGAAAGATTAGTTTTCTTGTATTCTATGGTGCCTGAAATATCAATAGTTTTAACGGACGATGCCTCGGCCGTTAAATTAATTTCACCCGGATTTAGTATAAAATAAGTTACTAATGCCGCAAACACAAATAGAATAAAGATTTTTGCTTTTTTATTCATTTTAATTCACCTTTCCGTTTTTTATTTTTTTAATTATTTTTTTGTTACAAAAAAATCGGATATTTTTACTGTCGATGCTTTATTAAACCCTTTAACATGCTATTTTTTCAAAACACCGTTTAAAAATATTTCAAGATAATTATCGATAACTTCATCAAAATCAAATGATTCGAATTCCTTGCCATATAACATTTCCTGAAGCAAAGTATAAGAAATGAACATTCCGAGCAATGCCCGCGCCATCAATCTCGGTTTTAAAGAAGGATTTATGCGTCCTGCATCTATTTCCTCCTGAAAAAATTCGGAAACTTTAATAATTATCTGGAACGGGACCTTTTCAAAATGCATTTTCGCCTGCTGCGGATGCATCATCGATTCAGACAGCATAATTCGGAAAACCTTGCTTTGCTTTTTAAAAACTTCAAGTAATTTACGAGTTATCAAATTTAACTTTTTCTTAAATGGAAGTTTTTCAATTTCCGGCGGTAATTTATGAAGTAACCCTACCGCCGTGTATTTTTCCGCCACTTCCGCAAACATTTCCTCTTTCGAAGAAAAATGCCTGTAAAGCGTAACTTCCGTTATTCCGGCAGACGCCGCTATTTCTCTTGTGGTCGTGCTTTTAAATCCTTTCTGGCTTATTAGTTCAAGAAGCGTTTCGAGAATTTTCGCGTGCATTTCATCATAATTTCTGCTTTTTTTTACTTTTTCAGCAGCTTCAGCGGTATACTGTTTTGGGTTATTTTCATCTGAATTAGTTTGCCCTTGCGCAGCGGGTTTCACCTGTGTCTTTTTCGGCGTATTTTTTAATACATCACCCGCGGCGGCTGTTTCCGCTTTTTCTTTTTTTGGCTTTTTCGAATTAATACCCAATTTCATCACTCCCGGCCTTTATATTATTTTTATTAAATTTGCAAGCTTTTTATTATTATCGTCACTTTTTTAATTAAAGTAAGTAATTACTTACTTTAATTTCATTGTAACAAATTTTCGCGCGCGTGTCAAGCTTAATATTGTTTTATAATGATTAATGTTCATTTTAAATATGTATTGAAACGCCTGTAAATATTAAATAAAGAAAGAATATACAATAAATTATTTCACTAAATAAAATTTTTTTTTGCTTTTTTAACGAGCAAAGAACTTTCCAATAATTCCGGAGTCGTTAAAAAATTAAGAATTTATTACATGATAAAATCATAAAAGCTGATATACCTGCTTTCACAGGGCTAAATATATTAGAAAATTAAGAATTGAAAAATCAAATCAAATCATTTATACTGTATAAAATTTTATTTTCCGGGAATAATAAGAACCGGGAATAGGAGAAATTTGATATGACTCATAAAAACATCGTCATTAAGATATTTTGCCTGCTTTTTATATTATTTTTAACTAAAACGGCATACGCAAAAAATGATTACATTCCGCGTGAGGGCGAAAAAGGTTACGGGAACGGGCCGGAAAAGATCATAACGCTGCCGCCGGCGAGGGAAGGCTGCTATTTCACGACACCCTGGTCAAACTGGGTCTTGTACGAAGACATAAAAACCGGCGAAGGAAAGTCTATAAAAGTATATTTCAGGTCGTGTTTTCAGATGGGCGATGTCCAGATCGGCTGGAAAATAGAAAATGCTGCCGATTTTAAATTCGGAAAAACAGTTTTAAATACTCGCGAATACCCGGAATCGCTCGATAAATATTATATTTATTCCGTGCTCGCCAATTCTCTGGCGCCTGGAAAAACAAGCCCCATCAAAACCATATCCTCCGACGTCATACTTTTGCGCGAAAAACGCGCCAACGGCGACACCGGTTTTCGCGACACGTCAAAGGTTAAAGGAATAAAGGTAAAAATCGGGCCGCCTACTGTTTACATAAAAAACGCTGAAATTCAACCATCAAAAGCGGTCGAAAAAAGCGAAAATTTTACCGGTATTTCTGAAATAAAAATTCATAAGCCGGAATACGCAAAAGATGATAACATGACTGATCAAGTAAAAATACAAACGATGTCAGAAAATCAAGAGCGCGCCGCAATAACATCTGAAACAAAGCCATACCTGAAGCAAACTCAAGACAATAATTTAACATCCTCGCAAAATTCATC
Organism: Candidatus Wallbacteria bacterium; assembly: GCA_041441465.1. Taxonomy (GTDB): domain Bacteria; phylum Muiribacteriota; class UBA9980; order UBA9980; family UBA9980; genus JASDSY01. The sequence continues at coordinate 78,758 of JASDSY010000024.1, read as the reverse complement.
GATACCGGACGAAAAGCAAAAAATTCTTGAAGAGTATAAAAAATTCGAGGAAGAAAGGCAAAAAAACGCTGCCGCTTATATGCATAAAACAAGCGAAAAAACCGTTGAAAAAAAATATAACGATTATACTGCAGATGAAAATCCAAACTTATCATCAAATAACTCAGCTGGTTATAAGCCGGCTGCTCCTTTAGTTACGCCCGAATTGCCAGCAGAAAGATCATCAGTTGCACCGGCAAATAAAATTAAAGAGCCTGAACGCACGATATCAAGAAGTGAAAACGACTTAATTATCGATCTTGGCGGCGGCATTACATTGGACATGGTAAAAATCCAGGCTGCCGGCAAGTCTTTTCAAATGGGCCTTTCCAATCAGAGCGACGATTTAAGAAACCAGAATGAAAGCCCGGCGCACTCAGTTTCATTCAATAAGGATTATTACATAAGCAAATTTGAGATAACGCAGGGCCAATGGAAAGCCGTAATGGGCGGCGATAATCCAAGCGAGATGGAAAGCGGCGATAATTATCCGGTAGAACAAATCTCGTGGAACGACATATGCTCTAAAAATGGATTTCTCGAAAAACTGAACACCTTAAAACCTGGCGGGTATGAAGGATTTCGGCTGCCGACAGAGGCCGAATGGGAATACGCGGCGCGCGCCGGTTCAAATGACAGGTTTTACTGGGGACACGACCAGAATTTTGCCGGAGCTTATGCCTGGTTTCGCAATAACTCAGAAAACAAGACCCATCCCGCCGGCCAGAAGCTTCCTAATTCATACGGTTTATATGACTCAGCCGGAAACGTAAGAGAATGGTGCTCCGATATTTACGCAAGTTACAGCGAAACCGCCGAAATAATCTCCGTAAATTCAAATCAAAGTCCATTCCGTATAATCCGCGGCGGATGCTGGGCGGACGGCGCCGGAGCGTTGCGCGTTTCTGCGCGTTCATTTGCCCATCCTTCGTCGTGCAGCGGAAAAACAGGTTTCAGGCTTGTACTTTCGTTAAATTAACTCAAAAATAACAATAGAAACTTTAACTTATAAAAAAGCTATTTTTCAGGTGAAATAAGAAATTTCAATAAATAAAATAATCTTTACCGGCAAAAATTTCTAGATTATAATCTCAAAATGATACTTATGAGAATTATTTAATTTAGCATTTTTTTTAGTTAGCACGTAAATATCAAAACCACTTAATAAATTCTCTCAATAAAAATTTTTCAGGAAATAAATTATGAATTTTATCCCGGCACAGAGCATAATATCAGGTTATGCCGAAAACGACTTCTGGTTCGGCAATAATTATAACATGAACATCTATAAAGGCTGCTGCCACGGCTGTATTTACTGCGACAGCCGCAGCGAATGTTATAAAGTAGATAACTTCGACGAAGTAAGGGCAAAAGAAAACGCCCTTATAATAATAGAACGCGAATTAATGTCAAAGCGGAAAAAAGGTGTTATCGGCACGGGCGCGATGAGCGATCCATATAATCCGTTTGAAAAGAAATATTGCCTCACTAAAGGCGCGCTTGAAATTATAAACCGCGCAGGATTCGGAGTTTCAATATCAACTAAAAGCAGCCTCATTACAAGAGACATAGATATACTAAAAGAAATTTCCAGCCATTCGCCGGTACTTATCAATATTACGATCACGACGGCAAACGACGAGCTTTGTAAAAAAATCGAGCCCAATGTATCGGTATCATCAGAAAGATTTGACGCAATAAAAAAACTTGCCGATAATGGGATATTTACCGGAGTGCTTTTGATGCCCATACTTCCCTTCATAAATGACACAATAGAAAACATAGGTAATATAATCGATTCAGCTAAAGCTTCAGGAGCCGGTTTCATATATCCGGCTTTCGGAGTCACATTAAGACAAAACCAGCGGGAATGGTATTATAAAAAGCTCGATGAATCATTCCCTTCGCTAAAAGAAAAATATATCAAATATTTCGGTAATTCCTATGAATGCTCATCATTCAATTCAAGCAAATTATGGGAATTTTTCAAAAATAAATGCGATAAAGCAGGAATTATTTATAAAATGAAGGACATAATACATACATATAAAGAAAAATACCAAACCGTGCAAATTTCATTATTTTGAACATAACAAACTTCAATTTTCATACTATTTATTTTAAATTTAAATATCATAATACACATACTTATTTGAACAAAATTTAATTAAGGTCTTATTTTTTATTATAGTTTTATTAGATTGATAAAAAAATAAAAATATGATATTATTATGCCACATTCAAAATTTAATTTTAATTTTATTTGGAGGAAATTCATGAAAAAATTAGTTAGTGGTATCGCAATATTTGCTGTATTATGTTCATTTTCATTCGCAAACGCTCAGGAAGCAACACCGGCAGCTCCTGCTGCTCCTGCAACCGCCGAAGTAAAAACAGCCGCTCCTGCGACTGCAAATCCGGTTTTCGACGAACTTATCAAAATCGCTGAAAAATGCACGACAAATAACCAGTACTCGATGGAAATAAAAGCGAAAGTTAACGGCAAAGACATTACGTCAAAAATGAAATTCTACTTCAAAGATATGCAGAACTACAGAATCGACAATGAAGTAATGGGCCAGAAAACAAGAATGGTCGTTACTCCTGAAGCTACATGGACATACATGGAAGCACAGAAACTTATAATGAAAATGTCCGATAAATCAATGCTCGAAAATATGAACTTAAAAGCTATGCTTGAAAAACAAAAAGCTACATCAGAAATCACAAAATCAGCCGAAGGCGGCAATGACGTTTATACAATAGTTGACAAAGAAAAGAAAACAAAAAGCACGCTTACAGTTGATCCGAAAAAAGGCGTATATTTAAAAGCTGTAATGTACAACGAAAAAGGCGAATTAGCTTCAGAAGCCGCATTCAGCGACTGGACATCAGGCCCGATCAGCGACGATATGTTCAAAAAACCTGAAGGCGCTCAGGAAATGGAAATGCCAAAAATGCCTGCAAACCCTGGTGCTGAACAGAAATAATCCTGATTAAATTTATAACCAGAAATATTAAAAACCTGTATTTTTATTAATTGAAAATACAGGTTTTTATTTTGCTTAAACGGCGGCATTAATAAAAAATGGGCTATCCGCGAAGGACAGCCCATTAAATATATATTAATTTAATTATATACTAAATTATGAACGCGCTAATTTATTTTTCGCCAAATTACGCTACCGGCGCGGACGATATTACTTCTTTAGTAGCGAATTCTTTGTATTTATCGAAATTTTTAACGAACATCGCGGCGAGTTCTTTCGCTTTTTTAGTGTAAGCTGCTTTATCTTTCCATGTATTTATAGGCTTTAATACCGACTGATCAGCAAGGCCCGGACATTCCGTCGGAACGAGAACGTTAAATATAGGATCTTTTTCGAATTTAACTTTATCGAGGCTGCCGTTTAAAGCTGCCGCTAAAAGCGCTCTTGTTATTGATATTTTCATTCTCGAACCCGTGCCGTACGCGCCGCCGCTCCAGCCCGTGTTAACAAGCCAGCAGTTGGCGTTATTTTTCGTCAATCTTTCGCTTAACATCTTAGCGTATGTCGTAGGATGCAGCGGGAGGAAAGGCGAACCGAAGCATGTGCTGAATGTCGCTGTCGGCTCTGTAACGCCAGCTTCGGTTCCGGCTACTTTTGCGGTATATCCGGAAAGGAAGTGGTATGCCGCCATATCAGAATCGAGTTTCGCGATAGGAGGCAATACGCCGAACGCGTCGCATGTCAAAAATATCACATTCTTAGGCTGTCCGCCTACGCCTGGAATCACGCAGTTAGGAATGTATTCAACAGGGTATGTGGCCCTTGTATTTTCAGTGATTTTTTCCGAATTGAAATCAGGAACTTTAGTAACCGGGTCAATTACCACGTTTTCAAGAACCGAGCCGAATTTGATGGCGTTCCATATCTGCGGTTCAGCTTCATGCGACAATTTGATGCATTTAGCATAGCAGCCGCCTTCAAAATTGAATGTACCCGAATCCGACCAGCCGTGCTCGTCATCGCCGATAAGACGTCTTGCAGGATCAGCCGAAAGCGTTGTTTTTCCTGTACCTGAAAGGCCGAAAAATAAAGCCGTGTCGCCGTCAGGTCCGATATTAGCCGAGCAGTGCATCGGAAATACATTTGCCTGAGGCAATATATAATTTAAAACTGAGAATATGCTCTTTTTAATTTCACCGGCATACATGGTGCCGCCGATTAATACTATCTTTTTCGAAAAGCTTACGCATACGAAAGCTTCGGAGCTAAGTCCTTCAACTTTCGGCAAAGCTTTTAACGGTCCTACGTTTATAACGGTAAAGCCAGGAACGTGATTTTTCAATTCTTCCTCGGTCGGCCTTACGAATAATGTATTAGCGAAAAGCGAGTGCCATGCCTTAACTGTTAAAACCCTTATAGGCAGGCGATATTTTGTGTCAGCGCCGGCAAAGCCGTCAAATATGAATACATCACGATTTTGAAGATAAGCCGCCGCCATTTTGTAAAGATGATCGAATACTTCAGGCTTCATAGGCTTATTGACTTCGCCCCACCAAATTTTATCATGTATTTCGGTTTCGTCAACTATGAATTTATCTTTAGGCGAACGGCCTGTTCTTTCGCCTGTGTTTACTACGAGCGCGCCGTTTGAAGCGAGTTCGCCTTCGTTTCTCATCAATGACTGCTTTACAAGTTCCGGAACCGGAAGATTGCGGAATACTTCCCCTGTGTTGACTATGCCGAGTTTTTCAATGTTATAAGTGTTTTTCATTAAAACTCCCCCCTGATTGAGCTGCTTTTAATAATTTCTAACAACAATACTCAGTACTTCATTTTCCTGTTTTTAAACCCTACCGCGAGTGATTAATTCACCCATTCTCTTTATTTTACTTATATTTTTGTAAAGTCTTTTAAGTATGTTCCGATTATAACACCGAATATCAAGTTTGTCAAAGATTTTATTGATAAATTATCGATAATTTATTGACATAATACTTAATTTTTGATAATCTTTTCTAAGCATAGAGAATTATAGTATGCGGGATTTTTTTATAATAAAAAGACGGGTAGGTAATTAAAATGAAAGAAATTAAATTCGCCGAAAGACTTTTAAATTTAAAAAACTCATGCTCAATAGCTATCGCCGAAAAGGCGCTCGCGTTGAAAAAACAAGGAAAACGCATAATCGATCTGTCGTGGGGCGAACCGGACCTCGGCACTCCTCAATATATAATAAACGCCGGCATTGAAGCTCTTAAAAAAGGCCAGACACGCTACACAAACAGCCGCGGCATCATTGAATTGCGCGAAGCAATAGCTAAAAAATTAAAAAACGAAAACGGCGTCATATACGATCCTGTAAAAGAACTCATCGTAACTCCGGGCGGCAAACAGGCAATATTGTATTGCCTTATGGCTTTAATCGGCAAAGGCGACGAAGTATTAATTATCGATCCTTCATGGCTTTCATACGAGGACATGATAAATGTTTGTGACGGCATCGCCGTTCCTGTACCTACAAATGCAAGCGAAAATTTTAAAATTAACGTTTCGGAAATAGAAAAACGCATAACCAGTAAAACTAAAGTTTTAATAATAAATAACCCATGCAATCCAACCGGAATGATAATTGAGCGCGAAGACCTCGAAAAAATTGCAAAATTAGCGATTGAAAAAAATATATTTGTAATATCCGACGAAATATACGAAAAAATATTATTCGACGGCCGTAAATTCACTTCAATGTCATCGATCGAAGGAATGCACGAACGCACGATGCTGATAAACGGTTTTTCTAAGTCGTATGCTATGACGGGCCTCCGCGTGGGTTACATAGCGGCTCCCGCTCCGCTTATAGCTAACATTACAAAATTACAGCAGCACAGCGCAACCTGCGCGTCAGCAGTGTGCCAGTACATGGCCGTCGAGGCTTTAAACGGCCCGCAGGATTTTTTGACCGAACTTAATTCAGTCTATGAAAAACGCCGCGACTACTTCGACAAAAAAGTAAAAGAAGCCGGCATGTCCTGGATTTATCCGCAGGGTACTTTCTACGGCATGCTCGATATCAGAAAATTTGCCGCCAACTCAGTTGATGCGTCAGCTTTGCTTCTCGATAAATTATGCATCGCCACCGTTCCAGGCAGCGCGTTCGGCAAATCGGCAGAAGGCTATGTCAGAGTTTGCCTTACAATTGATTACAAAGTAATCGACGAAGTATTCGAATTGCTTAAAACTTTAAAATAAATATTGATTGCAAAAAAATATCCATATAAAAAAGCGCTTCAATTAATTTGAGGCGCTTTTTTTGCATCTAATTCAATCTGAAAAAAATAAGGCCGCCAAATTTTATCATTTAGCAGCCTTATTTTGATTAATATTTATTGATTTTTTCTGTTTTTTTACTTGTTACTATCTTCCGCCATTAACAGCTAGCGCGCCTTTGATAAAAGCGTTAGCCGAGATCAAAAGCTGCATTTTGGTGTTATAGAGCGTAGCTGTAGCGATATCTGAACCCTGATAGCTTATAGCGATCGATGTGATGTTTTTAATTACCGTATCAGAAAGCGCTAAAGTTGAAAGCACCGATTTATTAACTGGTTTGTAATTTCTCAAAAAACTTGCGAGAGTTTCGAAGCCGTTAAAATTTCTGGCGTTAAGTTCTCTTGAAATTATCGATAACGAAAAATCTGAGTATTTTTTTTCGAGAGCGGATAATCTCATGATTTTTTCCATAAGCTGGTTATAAGCCGGTCCCTGCGGAGTTACAGCGAGTGATTTTTCAGCGGCATACCTTTCTTCGGCAGCAGCTTTTAAAAGGTTTAAAACTTCATTTACAGGAACAGGAAGCGAATAAATTTTCGCCGTATAATCGGCAATCATATTAGCCGGCAATTCAATTTTCACAACTTCAGCGGCGCCGGTCGATGTCAATGATTTAGGGATTAAAACTTTATTGATCGAAAAGCAGTTTAACGCGTTTGAAAGCGAAGCTACAGCCGGACCATAATTTTTTAACTGACTATAGCATAACGCCTGCATATAAAAGCTGTATACAGCGACTTTAGCGGCATCGTTAGCCCTTGCGATATATTGTTTTTTCGTCGTTTCATAACCGAAAAGATAGTTCACTTTTTCTTCGCCGGCAGCTTTTTGATAATAATCGCCGGCAAGTTTCGAGTAATTTTTTAAGGCCTCGGGGTAATTTCCGGCTTTATAAAGCGAATCGGCGACGTAAGTCACAAATGACGCCATTGCGATATTAGCGGCAAATATTATCATTACTACTGAGCATAACAGGGTTAAAAATAATTTTCTGTTTTTTAACATAAGTGAATCCTCCGTATTTTTTATATTAAATTCATGATTTTTTTAATTACATTAATTATACATTCAATAATCGTTTATGTCAAGATTCGACGGCCGCAAAAAATACAATTGTTTTTTATTTATCAAAATTCCGGCGTTTCAAATACCGTTTATTGATTTTAAAATCATCCCGGCATGGTTAACTGCATAAAAGCCGTTTGTATATTTTTGTAAAATTAAAGTTAATTAAGTGTAAATTTATTGAAAAATCTTTCTTTTAAAGTTATAATAAAGATATATTTTTCAGCGAGGTAATTTATTATGAAAAAATTTTACTTATTACTGAGTTTATTCACTGCTTTAATATTATCGGCGAATTTATGTTTTGCCGCCAATATCGAAAATACTTCAAACGACGAACTTACTCCCGAATCAATCGCCGCCGCGCGTTCTTCGGCAATCATCAAGCCGCCGGCCGACAGCAATCAATTTTCATCGGCAGTCCTAAAACCCGGTTCCGACCTAAACGCTTATGTTCCAAATTTTACGACATACGAGACGCTGCTTATAATTCCATATAACATAGGTGCAAACTCAAGTTACAAAATGACAGTCATCGATCGGTCAGCACCAGCTCAGACTTCTGCCAAAACAGCGGCAGTTTCGAAAGCGCAGACACGGGCGGCATCGACGGAAACTAAAAACACGCGGATATCGCTTGATAAAAGAATGCGCGAAACTGAAAAAATGACAATAAAGGATTTCGCATATAATTCGCCGGCACGAAAACTAACAGGTACAGTCTCACGAAAACAAGCCGCAATCGGTGACAATAAAGATTTCTGGTGCCTGAGTTCAATATCAAACTGGCCGCCAGCTAAAACAGATTATAAGCAAATCCATTCGAAACTCTTATCTATCGGCGAACACTGTTATATTTACGAAGACCAGGAAACTCCGGAAGGCTACCAGAAATTGACCGCCGAAGATGTCGCCGCTATACAAAAAGAGTTTGATACCGTGGTATATCCGAAAATAACAAACGCTTTTGGCAGCGAGCCAAATCCTGGAATTGACAACGACCCTAAGCTCCACATACTTTTTACCTGGAATATTAACCAGCTGGGTTTTTCCGGCTACTTCGACTCGATAAACCAGCTGACGCAGAAATCCCTTGAATATTATAATAATAACGATAAAGAACATTATTATATTTCAAATGAAAAAGAATTAATAACAATGAACGCGCCGGCCAATGATTTTAACGGGCCGTTTTTCCGGCAGTATTCAACCGGCATACTGGCCAACGAATTTCAACACATGATAAGTTACAACATGCGCTCAAAAAATAACATTATGGAAGAAACCTGGCTTAGCGAAGGCTTGGCGCAGGTTGCGCAGGATATCGCAGGTTACGGTTATCAGTACGGAGTCGCGTCATCTGTCGTGGTGCCTTTTTTAAGAAGTTCGGTCCATATTCTTTATTAGATCACGACTCATCTTCAGAAAGTTACGGTTATGATTATCTTTTCGCAAGATATTTGATCGACCGCGGTGCCGTTCCTAAAAACCTTGTCATTACGGATAAACTTGGCCGTGAAAATGTGGCCTGCGAACTTAAATCAAAAAAAATAGCCGATGATTTCGATTCGTTTTATGTTGAATTCTTAACCACACTGGGCATTTCAAACAAAAATTTAAAAAACTCCGACCCATATAATTTTAAAAGCATTAATATAGAGGCAAAACAGCCAGACGGAACAGTTTTAAAAGGCATTACGCCAACCTGCGAATTTGCGTCAATACCCTTTTCATACGCCGAAAATAAACTCAGAGAATACGGTTTTAATGTTTTAAAATGCGAAACCGCTTTGCAATACGCTCCCGAAATTAAATTTGAAGTCCCTAAAAATAGCGGCATAGGCGTTATTATATTAAGAATAAGAAAATAAAAACTTTATAGCTCAAGACCTGTTCAAACGGCAAAAAAACGCTCTGATAAATGAATCAAAGCGTTTTTTTATTTATGCCATATATTTTTTTAATTAAGTATTTTATTCAGCCTGTATTTGCTCTATCTTATCCGCGAACAGCGTAACGGTGTTATCGATTATCTTGGCGAATCCGCTTGTAATATGCCATTCCGCGTCATTTTTTTCAGCGGCCGCGCTTTTTTTTACAGATACCGTTCCGGTTGAAACCTGCGTTATATAAGGCATATGATCGGCCAGTACGCCGAGATACCCTTCCACGCCAGGTATCACTACAGACTCAATATCGTCCTGCGAATATATTAAAGCGTCCATGGTAACTATTTCAAATTTAAACTTAGCGGACATAAAACATTTCCTTTCATAACGGATATAAGCATTATAAGTTTATCGGAAAATTCTATTATTTATTGCTCGAAGCTTTATATTTTTCATAGTTTTCCAGAACATCCTCGATAGCGCCGCACATCAGGAAGCACTGCTCAGGTATATTATCATGCTTACCTTCTATGATTTCCCTGAACGAACGAATTGTGTCCTTAACGGTTACATAACGGCCCTTGATACCGGTAAACTGTTCGGCGACGAAGTTCGGCTGCGACAGGAATTTCTGAATTCTGCGAGCTCTGGCGACTACCTGCTTATCTTCGTCCGATAATTCGTCGATGCCGAGGATCGCTATAATATCGCGAAGGTCTTTATATTTCTGGAGTATCGACTGAACGTTACGCGCGATGCGGTAGTGTTCTTCGCCTATGATGTTAGGGTCGAGAAGTTTCGACGTCGAAGCGAGCGGATCAACCGCAGGATAAATACCGAGCTCGACAATTTGCCTCGAAAGAACCGTTGTCGCGTCAAGGTGCGAGAAAGCCGTAGCCGGAGCAGGATCGGTAAGGTCATCGGCCGGGACGTAAATTGCCTGAACCGATGTAATCGAACCCTGTTTAGTGGAGGTAATGCGTTCCTGAAGCGCGCCCATTTCAGTTCCTAGAGTCGGCTGATAACCGACGGCCGAAGGCATACGGCCAAGGAGCGCCGAAACTTCGGATCCAGCCTGGGTAAACCTGAATATGTTATCTATGAACAAAAGCACGTCCTGATTTTTCTGGTCACGGAAGTATTCAGCCATAGTAAGGCCTGAAAGCGCAACACGTAAACGGGCGCCCGGCGGTTCATTCATCTGTCCGAAAACCATGCATGTCTTGTTAATAACGCCGGATTCTCTCATTTCAAGCAAAAGATCGTTTCCTTCGCGGGTTCTTTCACCTACACCGCAAAATACCGAAACGCCGCCATGTTCCTGAGCGACGTTATGTATCAATTCCTGTATCAAAACTGTCTTACCGACACCGGCGCCTCCGAAAAGTCCGACTTTACCGCCCTTCATGTAAGGCGCGAGAAGGTCGATTACTTTCAGACCGGTTTCAAAAATCTGAATTGTCGTTCCCTGGTCTTTAAGTTCAGGAGCGGCCCTATGAATAGGCATTCTTTCTGCAACCGGAGCGGGACCGGCTTCGTCGATCGGATCGCCGAGCAGATTAAACACTCGGCCAAGCGTTTTTTCGCCTACCGGAACGCTTATAGGAGCGCCGGTATCGACAGCTTTCATGCCGCGGCGCAACCCGTCGGTCGATGTCATCGAAATGCAGCGTACCTGGTTATTTCCAAGATGTCCGGCCACTTCCGCGGTAACTACCGTACCGACTTCCTTGTTTTCTATCTGAATCGCGTTATAAATTTCAGGAAGCTCTTCCGCTTGAAACTCAATATCTACGGTCGGCCCTATTACCTGGACCAATTTGCCTTCTTTCATAGTTGTTCTCCCTCTGTTTGATTTATTATTAATGTGAAAGTTTCTGATGAATTATGATTCATTATTATGATTTTATTTTTTCTATTATAACATATAACATGTCATTTATGCAAATAAAAAAACTTTCCGGCGCCTGAAAAAATAAAGCCCCTTTCGCACGTCGGCAAAGGGGGCTTTTAAGCGGAAGACGGGATTTGAACCCGCGACAGGCGGCTTGGGAAGCCGCTACTCTACCACTGAGCTACTTCCGCAATAATTTTATTTTTTTCAATATTCTGTTTTTTTATTTATAAGTGTTTATATTTTTTATTCCTTCGATGATCGTCATTTTTATTTCGATGTTTTTAATGTGATGCGCGGCGTCTTCGAAGCGCTGATCAGTCTCAGGGATCCTCTTGAATGTGGTCATGGCATTTTCGTATTCGCCGATATATTCCAGTATGCGAGCAAGGTTATATATATAAGTAATATTCAAAGGTTCGAGCGCTACAGCCTGTTGATAGTATTCACGGGATTTATCGTACATATTCTTTTCTTCGAATATTTTGCCGGTCTGGAAATAAAGAGAACCGGTATTTTTTATATCCTTATAAGGCACGGTCAATGTTTCGAGTTTATTACCGCACGAATCGCAAAACTGTGAGCCGACCCTCGAAATATTTCCGCAGGCGCTGCATTTAAAGCGGTTTTTAATGACCTTTATCTTCGACTGCCTTAATATTTCATCGTTAAGGGTATAGCCTTTTAACACTTCATCGACGATCGTGTCGTCATCGTGTTCTTTTGATCTTACAAACTCTACGACTTCGTGCAGCTGCGGATTGTATTTTTCACCAATCGTCGCGATTGGATGAACTTTTACCGTTTTCAAAGCGCCTTTTATCATTTCAAAAACTGAACTTACCTTAATTTTGAAATTCTGAATATCATTCGAATCAAGATAAACATAAGCTTCATAGAACTCGTCAAGAGCGAGAATAATATGGCTTACTAATATTTTGAAATCGCTGTAATTGTCATTAACCTGACTTTCAGAAACGGTTTTTAAATATTTTACCTTTTCCTCGAGCTGTAATGACCTTTCGGCTAATAATTTATTCTGAGCTTCGGCATCTTCCGTTTTTTTCAATTTTTCGATTAATTTTTCATTTTCTTTTGCCTTGTCTTCGATAACCTTGGCCATTTCAGAGCGAATTCCGGTCAAGATCTCGAGCATCTTACTGCTTTCTTCAGGCAGAAATTTACCGCCCTTGATATGCTTTTCGATCATTGCCGCAGCGGCGCCGCCGCTTAAATGTTCGGACGCCGAAACTCCGCTTTGCAATTTTTTAATTTCTATTTCGCGTTCTTTAAGAGCCGAAGTCGCTTTTACTGCCTCTGCAGCTTCCTTTTCAGCCTGAAATTTAAGGGACTGTATTTCCTTATTTTTCGTTCCCACTTCATCGTTCAAAGAAGCTACGCGGTCTTTCAAATCCTCGATCTGCTGCTTCAGCAGGGCATTTTCACCATTATCCTCGGCGCCGGCCGAAGACTTGCTCTCTGAAAGAATTTCATATTGTTTTTTTAAAGCGTTAAACTCGTTTTGAAGTTCATCTTTAGAACCGGATAACTGACTATTTTCCTGTTTGAGCGCTTCCAGGCTGGCTTCTTTTTCCTTCAATTCTTCATTTAACTTGCGCATCTCGTTTTCAAGATTAGCAAGAATAGCTGATTGCTCTGAACCCGAACCGTCATCCGGCGTTTCTTTTTGCTTTTTAATTTTAGCGTTAAGAAGCCTGATTAAATTATCTTTTTGAATAATCTGCTGCTGCGCGCGCTTAAGCTGCTCAGCGACATTAGCGTCCATACCGGAGCTTTTTAAGTTTGTATTTTCAGGATCCGTCATCAGTTTCACTCCCCGACCCTCAAATAGAAAAATATCGATTATGGATTTTATCATAACATATAATTAAAATCAAGTAATTTTTTATTTATAATTTTTAGATCATATCATTAATCCAAAATAAAAAGTAAGTTTTCTATTTCTAATTCCGATAAGGTTAGTAATCCATAATTTTTTCAATCAGACGTAAAAAAATATCAAAAAATTAAGAAAAAAATAAAGGAATTATAATGAATCTGCCACATTACAATTTAAATGACCTGAAAGGCATATCGGGAAAGGCATTTTTTATTAGAATAGCATGCTTTATATGTTTCCTGGTTTCAACAGTCTTAATATATTCCGGTTCCGGATTCAATCCCGCCGTATCGATCTTGATGCCGGAATCAGAGAATATTTCAGGCGGCCCTGTAAGAAAAATACAACCGGCTACCGAATTTAAAATAATAAAAAGCAACCAGACCATAGACCGGGCGCTTCATAAAATTTTCAATGTAAAATCGACCAAAGAAATAAAAATCCAGAGCAATGAAGTCGTCGAAAAGATAAAAAACGGCCTTGACTATAAATTTGACGCGGAAACGAGAATTTTCGAATTATACTATAAAGACCGCTCAAAAGAGTATTCGATGAAAATATTGAATGCCGTTTCGGAAGCTTATGCCGAAAATTATATCTCGAATATCCACAGCTATTCCGGAAATACGCTTCAAAATTTATACCAACTGCAGCGCACATATGGAAAAGAGCTCGCTGATTTAAACGCGCGTTACGAAAAATTCTGCGCCAGCGAAAAAATTGTCAACATAGATAACGAACTGGCGGTACTTTCTTCACAATTTTCTCAATACAACAATGAATTGAGCAAAATACAGGCCGAAATAAATCTTCTGGAAAAACTTATTTCCGAGAATATGACATCTAAAACCGATTTCAGGCCGCCGGAACCTCCGAAACCCGAAAAAAACGAAGACATACCGGTATCTTTCGATACCGATGATTTCGGCAAAGAATTGAAGAAAAAAATACGCGACTCTGAAATGCGCCTTGCTATGCTTAAAAAGAAATATACCGAGGCGCATCCGCTTGTGAAAAACGAACTGGCAAATCTCGACATATTTAAAACAAAATTACAGCAGCTTAATTCGACCCCGTTACCGGCAGCGGCGGAACCTGACACTGCCAAAACAAAAACCGCGCCGGTTCAATCAGCCGTTAAAAATTTGAAGCCGGCAGTCAAAAAGCCGTCGGTATTGACTAATTATAACCTCGAAGTTTTAAAAATAAAGAAAGACACCTATGCACAGCTTGTTCAAAAATGCGAAGAAGCGATAAAACAGTACCCTCGTAAAAAATCAATGGTACGTTCCTATGAAGTCGAAATCGAAAATTTTGAAAACCTGATTTCAAAAATAACCCGGCAAATAGAAGAAACTAAATTATACCAGAATAAAGCTGTCGAAAATGCTCCGACAGTAATAGAATATAGCAAACAGGCGCCTTTTTATATTCCGGGCTATGCGCTGGCCGCCTGCGGTTTATCCATTTTAATATTCATACTCTCATATACAATGGCTGGCCGGGTGAAAATAATCGAGGAAAAGAAAAAAATCGCCGACATAAAAACCGTATTAACCGAAGAATTGAACTTAAAAATACTCGGCCACCTGCTGAAAGCGGAATCGGCGAAATTTAACGATCCGGCTTTTTCGGATAAGTGCTTTTCATACCACCAGCGCGATTCAAAAAATTCACGCGCGGTCAATATAATTAGAAACGGCATCATAAACCAGCTCGAAAAAAGCGCGAGCAATATCGCGGCTGTGACAAGCCTTAATTCGGGCGAAGGCAAAACCACACTGGCAGTCAATCTGGCAGTTTCATTCGCCATTTCAGGCTCCAATACGCTGATTTCCGATATGAATTACAAAACGTCCGGCGCCAATTGCAGCGCGGCGGATCTTTGCAAAACAGATAAATCATTCGGCCTTACCGATATAGTAATAGGCGAAGCGGAACTCGACGAGGTCAATTCAAAGACCGCAATCGATAATCTCAGCGTAATTTCGACCGGCGCAATGCCTCCGTCTGTCCTGAAAGTAATCGAATCGCAAATATGCGAACGTTTTATAGAACAGGCCGCACAAAGATTCGAATTTACCGTTATAGACTGCCCCGCATTTAATATTTCAAGCGATTTCCACGCGATTTCGAAATTGGTTAAAAACATAGTATTGATAGTAGATACCGACCGCAACCATGATCTCGAGGATTTCCGCGAAGAAATGAACGCATTCAGCGAATTTATAAAAAATAACGATTTCAAATTATTAGGTGTGGTAATAAATGAGAAACAGTAGCGCAAATATTTTCGAAAAAATACAACTGAAAATAAGCCGATTGAAAGAAATAAAAACGTGCGCGGAAAACGAGCTCGCAGCTTTGCAAAAAGAATCCGCGCGCCGCGGCATAATAGAGTCTATTGTGTTCCATGAAACCAGGATACCGATAGAAGCGGTGGGCAACATCGTCGCCATATCGCCTGTTAACGCCGACGACAAACCGCTTTTAACACCGGCCGACTCGGCATCGGCAATAAATTTCAATATGGAATTAATATCGTATATCCAGTCTTTTATGCACCCGGAATTCGACCCTGACTTTATAGTGGAAACCGAGTTCGATATAAATGAACTTATATTCACCGCCGTCTGCTCGGTCTATAAAAAATTTTCAAGGAAAAACATTAAGATCTTAACGCGCTTCTATCAAAAGCCTATAATTGTTTCAACTGATAAATATCGACTTTACTGCATAATTTTAAATCTTCTGGATAACGGCGTAAAATTCAGCGCGGAAAACGCCGAATTTTTGATTTCAGTTTCATTGAACGAAGAAAATTTCGTCAGAATCGAATTTTTAGATCACGGCACCGGCTTCGACATTGAAAAAATGAAAAAGCTTTTCCCGAACGGAAAATTAGAGGTAAGTCTCGATGACAATAACTTTCAAACCGGGTTATTGATTGTTTATAAATTCCTTCAAGATGTTAAAGGCTATCTTGAATTAAGCACAAGTGAAAATGAAGGGTCGGCGTTTTCATTATGCATGAAATGCTCCGATAATTTTAACGCATCGGAGATTATGTTCGAACCGACAGATTTTATTTCATTCGAGCAAATGCTCGAAAAAAGAATGCTGACTTCAGCGTTCATTTCATCTGGCGGCAGCGCGATCATGAATACCTTAAACGCAGCAGCAGTATCAGCGCCAGGCCCGGAAACAAAAGTATTTTTAAAAGGAAGCGCGGAAAATATAATTTTAATAGATGACGATGATGCCGCCGTTAATTTATTTAAAACCCACTGCGAATCAGCCGGCCAGATTTTAGGAATGGTTTTCAACATAATAACGGTTAATATACAGGAAAATACAAATATTATAGAGGAAATACAAAAATACAAACCGGCCGCAGTTTTTGTGGAACCTATGTTAAAAACTAGCGACGGATTCGCGATAATCGAAAAAATAAGGACCGATTCCGAAACGTATTTAATGCCGGTCATAGCGTTATCAAAAATCAAATGCCGCAATAAAGCCTCGAATTTCGGAGCGTCGCATTATATTTCCAAACCGGTTAATAATTCAAGCCTTATCGATGCATTTAAAATAGTTTTTCCAGAAAATAAACAGCAATAAAGTTAGTTGACTATACCTATAAATTTGCTATCATTTTAAGTAAGAAGTTTTTTTCAGCCAGCGGAGGGAATAAGTTAATGCAAATCATAAAGTTCAAAAATAATCCAGTAAATTTGGCATCGAATGATGTTTATCTATCTATAATGATTATTTTTATGATAATATTATGCCCTTACGGCACGGCCAAATTCTGTCACGCCGCTGAAAAGCAGGAAAACACAAAAATAAATACCGCTGAAGTCCTCTATTCATCTTTAAACGGCGACGCCGCCTTAGATTATAAGATCGGACCGGGCGATGCGGTAAAGATCTTCGTATATGAAAATGCCGAATATAACGATGTATACAGGGTCGGCCCCGACGGAAAGATTTCACTCCCTATAATTGGCACGATAGATGCCCGCGGCAAAACCCGCGAAGGCCTATCAGAAGCCATAAAATCAGCGCTGACCCGATATATCGCCAGCCCTCTGGTCACGGTAATAATTACCGAATACAACAATAATTACGTATACCTGCTCGGCGATATCGAAAAACCGGGCCGTTACGATATAAAAGGCGAAATGGACATGTTTGCCGTATTGCCTTTGATAGGCGAGATACTGAAAAAACCTGGAATAAAATGCGATATTATCCGCGGCCGCGGAACCATTTTCCAATTCGACCTGACAAATCACTCCAGCGTGCTTCAGGACCGGTCGTTTATTAATTTCAGGCTGAAAAATTCAGATATTTTATATTTTACTATAGGGAACGCCGACATAAAGCGGCTGTACATTGTCGGAAACGTTAAAAATCCGGGGCTTTTTTTTATGAATGAAAAATTCGACCTTCAAAAATTAATGGATTCGTCGGTCGATGTTATCCGGAAAAACACGAGTACAGTAAAAATAATAAGGGCCTCCGAAACCGGAATTTCACAGCTAGACTATAATTTAAAAAGGCCGGCGCATCTTAACCCTAAAATAATGCCGGGTGATATTATTTACATTCCTCAGGAAAATGAGAGGAAAGTAAAATGCTTCTTCAAAGAAATAGCGCCGTACCTGGCAGTTGCCGCAGTCGGCGTCGAGGCGGGCAGGATAATCCGCGACGAAAAATAGGTTTTTAATTTTAATTGTCAGGAATTTATTATGACGAAAAATAAAATGGAAGAATTAAAAAAATATATCAAAGCATTTGACCATTTAAAGGACATAGTTATAATCACCGACCCGGAAGGCATTATAATCAACGTCAACAAAACTTTCGAGGACAGGTTTAATTATAAATCGTCCGCATTATCCGGCCTGCATTATTCGATGCTGGCTTCCATAAGCAATGATTTCGAAATTTATGATAAAATGTGCAGCGAAGCTTCGTTAAAAGGGCTGAGCAGCTGCGAAATGATATTTTGCGACTCAAATTCGCGCGAAATATATCTTGAACTTTCATGTTCGGCCGTTTACGAGCATTCAAAAGAAGTTGCCGGATTTATAATCATAGGCCACGAAATAAGCGAACGTAAAAAAATCGAACTTGCGACAATTGAAATAAATAATTATATCAAAGCGGAAAGCTCCATCTTAGAGTCAACTATAATAAGTATGCCCGAAGGCATAATCGTAACCGATAATTCGCTGAACATAATAAAAGTCAACCGTCTCGCCGAAAGCATTCTTGAAATAAAAAGCCATGAACTTTTGGGGCGCTCGCTGCTTCTTGCGATCCCTTACGAACCACTGAATAAACTCATAATCGAAGCTTTAAAAAATCCGCAAAAAATAATAAATTCAGATTTTGAAATTTTTAATAAGTCAGGGCGCGAGATATTTTTAAGGGCCAAAATATGCCATATAATAAATAATGAAAATAATTCAATCGGGATTATTTTAATATTGACCAATATAACCGGCGAAAAAGAGCTGGATAATTTGAAATCCAATTTTATGTCGCTTATATCTCATGAACTGCGTACGCCGCTTACATCTATAATCGGCTATACAAATATCATCATGGACGACGAGACTAAACTTTCAACGGCGGACCAGAAAAATTTCATGTCAAAAATATCAAAAAACAGCTTACATCTTCTTGAACTTATCAACGATCTTCTTGATATTTTACAGCTCGAATTAAAAAATATCCATATCAATCTGACCGAATTCGACATCAAGGCTTTGATTAAAGAAGTTCTCGCCTCTTATTATAAGCTCGCGTCAGCTAAAAATATCGCCGTCAACTTTTATTACGACGACCGCTCAGACGGCAAAATAACCGCCGACGAGCTCAAAATCAGGCAGGTAATAGTCAACCTTTTAAATAACGCCATAAAATTTACGCCGAATAACGGCAAAATCGAAATAAAAGTAAGGTATTTCGAAACGCGCCTTGAATTTTCAATTTCAGATACCGGAATAGGAATTTCACCTGATAAAATCAAAAATATATTTCATAATTTTTACCAGGTCGATACGAGTTCCACCAGAAAATACGGTGGCACCGGACTCGGCCTGCCAATTTGCAAAAAAATAATCGAACTTCATAACGGCAGCATCTGGGTCGATTCAGTAATCGACCAGGGTTCATCATTTCATTTCGCGATACCAATAATAAAACAAACTAACAAAGCTGCCGAAAAAAACAACGGCAAAAAGATAAAAATAGCATACATGCCGATTCTAGATCATGCGCCGCTTATGATAGCGCAGCAAAACCATTTCAGATGCGAAAATGACGAAAAAATAGAATGGATCCAATGCAGCGATTGGGATGAACTTAACGATAAAATAATAAAAAGAAAAGTCGACTGCGCTTCTATAATGCTGCCGATGTTTTTTAACCTTCTCGCTAACAACATGCCGGTTAAACTATTATCCGTTTTAAATAGAAACGGAGTTAACATTTTCTCTAAAAACGATGAAGCTTTCGCCGCTATAACAAAAAAAGAAACAGAAACGACAAAAAATACCGGCGGAATTAAAGTGGCGGTACCGCATAAAGACTCTACACATTATACCATACTAAAAAAAATAATAGAGCTGAACAAGTTAAATATTAAAAATATAAAAGTTGAAATCATAAAAAACAATGAAACTTTAATTAATGAATTAAACGGCAACCACGTCGACGTGGTAATGGAATCAGAGCCCTTCGCTTACGATGTTAAAAGAGGCTGTGATAATATCAAACACATAAACTCAGGCGATATATTTCCATTCCATCCAAACAGCGTGATAATTTCCTTTGAAGATACAATTTCGACCAAACCCGAATTATTGAATTATCTGCTGAATTTAATCCATAACGCCGCGAAATTCATAATTAATGAAAAATCAAGCGCAGCAAATATGCTGGAACCGTTTTTAGATCTTACGGCTAAAGAAATAGAGATAATGATTTCAAAAACCAATCTGATATCATTTATCAATAATATTGCCTGCATCGATGAAATAATCAACTTCAAAAATTATTCAGGAAACACAGCTATCAAACTTTTTATAAATGATAATTTCATAATGAACGCTGTAAATACTGAATTAATTTCGAAAATCATTAAAAATTCAAAGTACATTCCTGAACAGTTTAAAATCCAGGACCACTGTTCCTTGATTAAATTCATTGAGTAAAAGTACTTATTTATTTTTTAAATATATTTTTGATTCTATCAATAAAACCTGGTGTTTCACCATTGCCAGGCTGAGGTTTTTTAGGCCGGTTCTCAGTCTGGCCGGCTTCATTTTGATTATCTTTTTTCTGTTTTTCATCGTTAATAACTTTATTTAAAAGTTCGATACACTCATCGATTTTTGTATCTTGCGGGTTCAAGTATTTAGCCTTATAAAGATAATGCCTGGCACTCTCGTATTTTTTCATTTCAAGATAGCACAAGCCAAGATTGCATATATAACCAGAATTTTCAGGCGATATTTCGAGCGCCCTGTTAAAAAGCATTATCGCGTCATTAAAGTTTGATTTCAGCAAATATATAAGGCCGAGTTCATTTTGTGAGTCAGGAAAATTACGGTTTATTTCACACGCTTTTATGAACGATTCTTCGGCTTCAGCTAATTTTTTTAATTTCCGGCATGCTATACCTTTAAAAAAATGTGCCTGCCAGCAGCGTTCATTTTCCGAAATCACTTTATCATACATTTTGATTGCTTCGAATTCGAGGTTATTATCGGTCAGTTCATTCGCGTCGCGAAGCGCTTTGCGCTGTTCATCGCTGAAATTAAGGTCAGGATTATAATATACGGCTTTTTTATAGCACTCTTCGGCTTTCTTCAAATTTCCATTTTTTTTATATAACTCGCTCATATTTAAATATGTCATAAAATACGAAGAATTAATTTTCTCGGCTTTTTTCAAATAATCCTCGGATTTTCTCATTTCGCCTTTTTCCAGATATGCGCGGCCCAAATTAGCGTATGCTGAAACTTTAGCCGGATCGAATTCGATAGAGCGGTGCCAGCAATCGATAGCCTGCTCTATTTCGCCGGCCGACGCATGTATGACCCCGAGGTTATCATACGCTATCGGAAGCATGTAATCGCTGTCTATCATAGCTTTAAAAGCATATTTAGCCTCTTCGATACGATTCAGGCTGATAGCGAGCTGGCCCATATTATAAGCGACATCGCCAATATCTGGATTACGCGAAATTCCGTTTTTTAAAGCCTCAAACGTGGCGTCATAATTATTTAATTGAAGCTGAATCTTTCCGAGGGTAAGATAAAATTTGAAATGCCCGGAAATATTTATGAGTTTTTCACATATTTTAAGTGCTTCCTGCTTTTCGCCAAACCTCAAAAAATCATCGCAGATAAAAGCGCCTATTTCGATTGTAAATACGAATTCAGGATCAGATTTTAACGAATCATATAAATAAGTTAAAACAGAATCGCCGAGCTTTTCATAAGGATTACGCGACGCAAGAATTTCAATTGTATAAAAATAATTCTTCAAACAGTTAAAATTAGTGGTATCGCAAATCATTAATTTATTTTTTTCTTCGTCGGTGAAAATGGCATTTTCAGGATCGACGCAGCTGCATATATCTTTCAGCATTTTAGGAATAATAAGCGGCATGTCTTTTTCGGCAAAAGAATAAGAATTAATGTCAATTTTAGATTTATCGTCCGGGTTATACATAAATAATTCTATATTGACTGCATTAAGGTTTTTATTAGGCGCGGCAGGGCTGTAATCCGGCACAAGTTTTATGGTGCCGCTTATCACGCAATCAGCCTGAATGTTAGATTTTTGTACATATTCCTCGAGGAATGAAACATCGGACGATTTTTGAAAATCATTTAAAACGTTTTTATTTTCTTTATTTTTAGCAAGAAAATAAATGTAAAAAATTTTCAGCTTATTTAAAGCCTCGAATTTTGTTGAAATCAATTTAGGAAGCGAGCGGGAGTACACGCCTGATTTGCTTTTTAAATCAATATCGCTGTCGCTGCATAAACATTCCAGCGGAAAAAAAAGAATATTAGAAGGGCCGATTATTTTTTTATTATCAGACATCATTCACCTCGCCGCTTGCTTTAAAAATAATAATAACGCAGGTATATATATACCGCGAACCAGAAAATGCTTAAAATATAAATTAATATCGAATCTTTTATAAACTCAAGAAAATGCGTCCATACTTTTTTTTCATCGATGTGGGTATTTTTCAGCACCTTGGGAATCTCGCGAAGCATCGTCGGCGCGCGCGAAAATGTTATGCTGAATATAAAGGAAACATAAAAAGGCATTATATTTAAATCTTTTGACACCGATGAAAAACACGATATGACAGGGATAAAGAAAAACGCTGCCGGCAGGCGGCCGAATATTATTGAAAACAGAAGCCCTGAAATCAAAATTAAAATGCATATAAGGTACGGATTGAAACTTAAATAACTAAATATGAACGCCGCGACATTTTCGTAAATATGATATTTGAAAAAAGCTGCGGACACTATATGAAGTCCAAATATATAAAAAAACAGGTTCAGTTTAACATCCGAAAGGATTTTGTCCGGCGCTATATCAATCATTAAAAACAGAAGTGTTGCGCCTGATAAAATTATGACCGAATTGGATATGCCGATAATGCTCGATAAAAAAAGCATTACAGCGGTAAACACAATTATAAGTATTAATTTTGAAAAAAGCGAATTGTCGCGTATAGACATTTCTTCCTTGAACTTAACTACCGATACCGACGATGTGTCTATTTCGTACTTGACATGTATTTTATTGATTATGACTATTGAAATTAAAAACGCAACGAATATCGCCGGCGTTACGTTAATGAAATAATATAAAAAATCTATTTTAGCAGCGCTTCCTATAAGAATCACTTCGGCGCCGCTTATGGATAAAAGCGTCCCGCCTATTCCTGCCGCGTTTAAAAAACCAAGAAGCGCGGGATTGAATTCGACATTAAGCGCATCGAAAATAAAAGCTATTATCGGAAAGATCGAAACCACCGCGACACGGTCGCAAAAAAAAGCCGCAAGCCCGAGCATAACAAATGAACTATTTCTTATTAGTTTTTTTAAGTTCCATTCGCTCTTTTTTACGGCCTTTAAAACTAAAAATTGAAAAATGCCGGATATCCTCATAAAGCTCGCAAAAATCGACATGGCGACAAAAGTAACCACAAAATCAAGGTTCAATATTGAAAAATCAGAAAGATCAGCGATATTCAAATAGCGCGAGGTCAGGAATAAGACTCCGGCGGACATAGCTATCACGGATTTATGATACTTTGTACCGGCTATCATTACAAGCATTATGATATATATAAACCACGAAAGAGAAACCTGTTCCAATAATATCAACTTCCTTCAAACAGTACGGAAATTATATCTTTCTGCCTTATAACACCGAGAATTTTAAGACCGCGTATGACCGGCAGCATATTTATTTTATGTAAAAACATAATTACCAGCGCGCGGGTCAGCGAGGCATCAGCGCCTATCGATATAACGTTATAATTCATTATGTCCTCGACTATAAAAAGGCTGCCCTTGCCGCGCATGTAAAAAATTTCAAGATACCCGAAGTTATCTGAATATTCAAAAAAATCGGAAATATTTCTTATGTAATTAGGCAGAAAAACCTGCAAAAGGTCACGCACAGTCACAAAACCGACAATTTCCTGATGGCTGTTAACCACCGGATATCCCTCTTCGCCGTCTTCAACAAACAGGCGCGCCAGCTCCGAAACGCACATCCCTTCCGGAACCGTCTTAAAATCGGTTTTCATGAACTCCTTTACAAGCAATCCTTTTACCTTCTTTCATTCTTTTTAATAATTTCAATAAATTCCTGGGCCGTTTTCGAGGATAATAATTCCCTTCTAACGTTATCGGAATGCAAAAGGCTGGCTATCTGCGATAAAACCTGCAAATAGCTTGCCGTTTCGGCTTTGGGAGCGATTATGGAAAAAACCATATTTACTGGAATTCCATCGATCGCGCCAAAATCGACGCCTTTTTCAATTAACGCCACCGCTATTATCAATGACTCGCTTTCATCACACCTTGCATGAGGAATGGCAATACCATGGCCGACCGCCGTAGAATGCAGGCTTTCCCTGTTCATAATGGTGTCGAAAAGCGCCTTAGACTCACATATTTTATGCTTTTGAGTTATATGCTCGCATATTTTTAAAAGAGCCTCAGATTTAGTGCTTGCCTTTAAATTAAAAATTACTAAATCCGTGTCGATTAACTTTGAAATAGATATCATATAATATCCTTTTTCTAAAAATTTTATAACGGCCCGAAATAATTTATAGTCAGGCTTTATTATTTGTATTTTATTTAAAACTATAAAAAAATTATTTATTACAATTGTATTTTATTACTGTTAAGTTTCGTAAAATTTTAAGTTGATATAATTTATCATATCCCGCTGTTAATGTCAAATTGATAATCGATGAACCGGCTAAAATAAATAAAAAAACTCCCAATCGTATAAACTACGATCGAGAGTTTTAAGAAGTGAAAAAATAAGGAAACCTTGAGAGGTTTAATTACTTCGCAACAGCTTCTTTTAATTCTTTTCCAGGGTTGAATTTAGGAACTTTTTTAGCTTTGATTTTGATTTCTTTGCCTGTCTGTGGATTTCTGCCAACACGAGCGGCTCTTTCACGAACTTCCCATGAACCGAAACCCATTAATGTTACTTTTTCACCTTTTTTGAGTGATTTTGTAACTGTGTCGATAAACGCGTCAACTACATTAGCTGCTGCTGTTTTAGCGATTGAAACCTGTTTTGCAATTGCATCGATGAGATCTGCTTTGTTCACTTAGAAACACCTCTCTTAAGATTTTGGTTATGTTTTCATTATATAAAAATCATATCTAAATGTCAAGGGTTTTTGGACTTTTTTTTTTGATTAATGTCTGAAATCAATATTTGTATAAATATTAACTTTACTTAATACATTAAAAATCCAATATTTAAAAGACTTTTCCAGGCAACCGGTCCTTAAATTATTTATATTATCAATTAAAAATTTATTTTTTAGATATGGCAGACAATATTTTTTTTAATTGGTCAATAGACTTTATATTAATCAATTCCATATTTTTTAAAGCTTCCGCATTTTCGTCATCGCCGGCGCCGGACAAAATTATAGGCCTCAAATTCCCGGCCGATATGACGCAAATTTTCTCTAAAAGCGCGTTATCAGCCGCAACCTTTCCGGTAAGCTCGACATGGCCGCCGATAATTAAATCAGACGGCAGCGCTATGTTATAATAACTCGATATTATGCCGGCGGCAAGCGCCAGTTCAATAGCCTCGTCATTTACATAAAAGCTGCTTTTTATTTTTACATTAATGTTGCAATTCTGCAAATCTATATTTTCGTATTTTTCGATTATATTTATAACGGTTTCAAACATATCGCCTGATATTTTAGGATCGAGCTTATGTTTCGGATTCACCGCGTCGGTTTTACAAACCAATACATGAATTTCAACCAGCGTGTTCAGACCGTTTTCATTTGCCGCAAAAAATATCCTGCCGACCTGCGAGTCGAAGCGGCCGCGGTCGAGTCTGGAAAAATCCAGCAGCTCTCCGCTTGTCAGCGGAATAAGGCCGCTGATGTTGCTTTTGAAAATTCCAATGCTATTGTTAGCGCTGCTTCTGCTCTTTTTCAGTTTAAGCGTTTTTATATCATCCTTCTGGCTGTTAAAAATGACAATAGAATCAAAAAAACTGGATATAGAATCAAATTCATAGCTGCAAGCGCTGTATAGATTCTGGGCCGATATGAGAACGGCGCGGTTATCCTCTTTCGCCATCTGGGTTATCAGTCCCATGCATTCACGAATCTGAATGTGCGTTGACTGCACCGCATCTATATCCTTTTTGAAAAAACCGGACACCGAATCAAGTATAAGCACTTCAGGCGAAAACTTGGAAATTTCATTCATCGCCTGACGTATATCAAGAATGGATACAAAATAAAATTTAGGTGAATTAATAGATAATTTCGATATTTTACTCGACAGCTGGCTTAATGATTCCTCGGAACTGATAAAAAGCGTAGAAAGTCCTGATTTAGCATAAGCTTCGGCTATTTTCAACAAAAAAAGCGTTTTCCCGGCGCCCGGCGCTCCGATAAATAAATTGACCGTTCCTGAAAGGAGAGCGCCGTCAAACAATTTGTCAAATTCCGATATACCGGTCTTATAGGACTTAATCGAACTTCCGGCGCTTTCATTTTGTGTTTCATCATATATCCTGGCCGCCGATACCGGCATAACATCTTCAGATTCAGTTTCGTCATTTTCGAACAGGCTGAATTCATCGTCAAAATTTTTAGGTATAATCTCGATTTTTTTTACGCTGCCGGATTCTCCGCATAACGGGCATTTGTCCGCCATTTTTTCGAGAATGCCGTCGCAGGCTTCGCATATATAAGTATTTAATTCTTCATTTTCAAAAAATAAAATATTTTTCTGCATGATTCGCCTTACGCTTAATTATCAGTAACTTAGAATTTATTTAAGATAATCCTTCAAGAATTTGCCGGTATACGACTTCTGGCACTTCACAATATCTTCGGGAGTGCCGCAGGCTATTACCGTGCCGCCCTCGGTGCCGCCTTCGGGACCGAGATCTATTATATAGTCGGCCATTTTTATAACATCGAGATTATGCTCTATAACCGCTACGGTATTGCCTTTGTCGACAAGCCGCCCGAGTACGTCTATAAGTCTATGGCTGTCGGCGAAATGAAGGCCGGTGGTCGGTTCGTCAAGAAGGTACAGTGTTTTTCCGGTCGATACCTTTGAAAGCTCGCAGGCGAGTTTTATCCTCTGCGCCTCGCCGCCCGAAAGAGTTGTCGAACTCTGCCCGAGCGTTATATATCCAAGGCCCACATCATTAAGACATTTTAACTTACGGTGAATCTGCGGAATATTCTCGAAAAAATCGACCATCTGTTCGACCGTCGAATCCAGGATATCCGCTATGCTTTTGTTTTTATATTTAATTTCGAGGGTTTCGCGGTTATAACGCCGGCCGTGGCACTGTTCGCATTCAATATAAACATCCGACAAAAACTGCATCTCGATTTTCAAAATACCGTCGCCCTCGCAAGCCTCGCAGCGCCCGCCTTTTACGTTAAAACTGAAACGCGAGGAAGTATAGCCGCGCGATCGCGATTCCTGAGTGAGCGCAAAAAGTTCGCGGATATTATTGAACACGTTTATGTAAGTAGCAGGGTTAGACCGCGGCGTACGTCCAATAGGCGACTGGTCTATATTTATAACCTTATCTATAAACTCGAGACCTTTTATCGCATCGCACTTTCCGGATTTTATTTTAGTCTCGAAAAAATGCTGCATAAGGTGCTTATAAAGAACCTCGTTTATGAGCGTCGATTTTCCCGAACCCGAAACGCCGGTTATGCAGACGAGCTTGCCCAGCGGAATCGAAACATCCACGTTTTTTAAATTATTTTCACATGCCCCGATTATTTCGATCTTTTGATTTTTATTACCGGTCCTGCGTTTTTTAGGGACTTTTATCTCGAGCTCTCTTTTAAGATACTTAGCTGTGAGAGTATCAGCATTTTCAAGCATAGCCGAAGGCGTTCCGGCATACACGACATTGCCGCCGTTCACTCCGGCGCCAGGCCCCATATCAACAATATAATCAGAAGACAATATTGTTTGTTCGTCATGCTCGACGACAACAAGTGAATTTCCGATATCGCGAAGGCGCATAAGCGTTTCGAGCAATTTCTCGTTATCGCGCTGATGCAGGCCGATCGAAGGTTCATCGAGTATGTAAAGCACGCCGACAAGCCCGGACCCGATCTGGCAGGCAAGATTTATACGCTGGCTCTCGCCGCCCGATAAAGTGGCCGCGGCGCGGTCTAATGAAAGATAATCAAGGCCGACATGCATTAAAAAATTCAGCCTTGCTTCGATTTCCTTTAATATTTCACGCGCTATCTGATAATCGCGCGGAATCAGTTTTAAAGTTTCGTAAAACTCACGCGCCTGCTTTATAGACATCGCGGCGATATCGGCGATGGATTTTCCGTCTATAAGTATCGCTAGAATCTCTTTTTTAAGTCTTTTTCCAGAGCATTCAGGGCAGTTTATAAGGCTCATGTAGCTCATTATCTCCGCCTTTACGGACTCTGACTGCGACTGTTCGTAACGCTTCTCAAGTATAGGTATTATACCTTCGTATGCGCGGTTGTAAGTATAGCTGCTGCTGTTGCTGAATGTCATGTTAAACTTGATCTCTTCGCTGCCGGTGCCGAAAAGCAATATTTCCTGATGTTCTTTTTTAAGCTTCTCCCACGAAGTATCCAGCGAAAAACCATAATGATCGGCTACCTGCGATAATATTTTCCAAAAATAGTTAGATTGGCCCTTAAACGGCGCTATTGCGCCGTCCTTTATTTTCTTTGTCTTATCGGGCACAAGAAGGTTAGGGTCGATTTCCATGCGCGCGCCGAGTCCATGGCATTGCGGGCATGCGCCCTGCGGAGCATTAAACGAAAAAACGCGCGGCTCTATTTCAGGAAGCGAAAAACCGCACTGAACGCAGGCATAATTTTCGGAATAGACCTCTTCCTCTGAGCCGACTTTATCAATTATTACGACACCCTCGCCCAATTTCAGGGCCGTTTCGAGCGAAGCAGGAAGCCTGTTGCCCAGATCAGGCTTAATCACAAGCCTGTCGACAATAACTTCAATGGTGTGTTTCTTCTTTTTATCGAGATTAACTTTAGTAAAATCATCCTCATACTCGATAGAATCTATTCTTACGCGGGTAAAACCGCCTTTTTTTACTTTCTGCAATATATCCTGATACTGTCCCTTGCGGCTGCGCACAAGCGGCGCCAGGATTCTTATCTTGGTGCCGGTCGGATAACCGTTGACCCTGTCAACTATGTCCTGTATAGTCTGTTTTTTAATCGGAATTTTGCAGTTAGGACAGTGCGCCTGGCCTATACGAGCAAATAAAAGACGCATGTAATCATAAATTTCGGTCACAGTTCCAACCGTCGAACGCGGATTATGAGATATCGATTTTTGCGCTATCGAAATCGCAGGAGAAAGGCCTTCGATCGAATCTACGTCAGGTTTGTCCATTCTTCCCAAAAACTGCCGGGCATAGCTGCTTAAAGATTCTATATAACGGCGCTGGCCTTCGGCATAGAGAGTATCAAACGCCAGGGTTGATTTACCGGACCCCGAAAGTCCTGTTATTACCACAAATTTATCGCGCGGAATTTCAAGCGACACATTCTTTAAGTTGTGCTGTCTGGCGCCTTTTATTACTATACTTTCTTTAAGACTCAATTAGAAAACCTCCGAAGAAACTGAAAAACGTTGTGGACTGCTAAATTTTAAATTCTTATCAACTATAAGTTCATTTAACGCCTCTACATCATATACGTTTTTGTTTTGTTTATTCATTACCCTGACCCGGCCTGTCTTAACAGCCACTCTTACAAAATCGACTTTATCCTTCTGACCGTAGACAACTTTGAAAAGCGCGCCGAAATCCTTCGGCAGCTGAATCTCAAAATAAGGGGTATTGATTGTCAGCAGCGACGGATTCGGCAATATGTCAAAAATCGCGCTGCCTTTGTTAAAATCTAATTTTATATCAAGATAATCGTTTTTATCAGGATTAATAGCTATGGATTTCACTATAATCTCACTATTTTCAGACATCCTCACGGAACGGTTCTTAATAAAACTCAGGGTGGCCTTTCCGTTTTTGCCGGTGCGGATCCCGTCATTTTCAACGAGCTTATTTTCAGACGGCCTGCTCCAAACGTTAGTTTTTGAATCAAGCGTTATGATTTCGCCGGACGGGTTTTTTATCTCGAGCTGGCGCGCCTCTTTCTGCTGCAGTTTTTCATTGCGCTGAGAAGTCGTGAAAAATATCGTACCTGCGATAACTATTACAACCAATACCGAAACTGCAATAACTATAAGCTTAAATTTACTTGCAGCAGCCTGGCTTTGAATTTCAACCTGTTTTTTTTCATTTTCACGCTGTTTTTGCATCTTACGGCGGTCAGCATCAGAAAGAACCTTCATTTCCGCTAATTTTGGAGGCATCGAACTTTCTCCTTCGTTATTTTAAAACCGCCCGGAAAAATATCGGCGGCGTTAAATTATTCATGGTAAATAAGAATCATTTTTTAATAATCAGCTGATGATCGTTTAGAAGTGGTATTAAAAGATTCATTTTACTAAATAGCTTTTAAAATGTCAATATTTAATTGATTTATTGTATGGAAATATCATTTTTTTTAGTTTAATTCAGCAGCATTAAAACAAAATTTCAAAATCCATATCGGTAAAAAAAGTAACTTCTTTTTTCACGCCGCGGTTTGCCGCTTTAAATATCAATTTTGCCGGCACTTCTGCAGAACTCAGTTTTTTATCGTTTATCATGTCGACCGCGCGGATTTTATTTTTGCCGGTTAAAATTACCGCGATATTCCCGGCATTTATTATCACTTCTTCGGTAATCGTAAATCTGACTGAAGAAAGTCTAGGAACATAATGTGATATAAAAAGAGGGATACTTGCATGGCGAGAATTTTCACACAATTTTTTTTCGCTGATTTCAATACCGCTTATAAGATGATTTTCAACACAAACCGGATAAATTGTCCATGGAAACAGCGATGCCGTATGACCGTCGTCGCCGATACCGAGCACCAATAAATCGATAACGCCGCCGGGCGCATTTTTTTTTATTAATTCGTCATAACGCCTGGAACAGACGGCCGGTATTTCAAAACCATTCGTTACCGGCAGCAACTGTTTTTTGCCGATAACGCCGCCGCATAAATTTTTAACTATATTGCCAAAATTCGATTCGCTGTCATTTTCTGAAACGTTTCTTTCATCGCCAAGCAAAAAAGTTATTTTTCCAAAATCAAAATTAACGCCGGGAATTTTTAAATCCGGAAATTCAGATTGGCAGTAATTATTTTCACCGGCCGGTTTAATAATGCCGTTTACCGCAAGAGACAGTTTTTTATAAAAACCGAGCGGCGTCTTGCCGCCTGAAAGCATAACAACTGCTTGTTTTTTGCCGTTATCAAAAACACCGTTCATTTTATTAATAAAATATGAACAGAATTCATTTTCCAATTCATCTATGTTCGGAGATCTTTTATATTTGATTTCAGCCATTTCTTACACTTTCAATTTTCAAAACAAAAAAGCTTCATTATTGATTATTCGAGCAAACCAGGCTTTTAAAATCAGGAATTTCACCATTCGCTTTATATTTTTTCAATTCAATGCGCCCTTCTTTCAGGCATTCAGTTATCGGAGTAATATATTTCCACGCGGCCTCGATTTCGTCGCTTCTCATAAAAAGCGCCGAATCGCCGTTAGAAGCGTCGAGTATCAGCCTTTCATACGGTTCCGGCATAATTTCATTATTAGCCGCGTAATTAAACCCGAGCGTTATCGGCCGTAAATCCATTCCAAACCCGGGCGTCTTAGAAAATATTTTAAGCGATATCCCTTCGTCCGGCTGTATTCTTATTATGAGCTTATTAGGCAAAATGTCTTTCCGGCAGCACATATTTCTAAATATGAGATGCGGCACCGGCTTAAAAGTCACAACGGCCTCAGCGACACGCTCAGGCATCCTTTTGCCGGCGACAAGATAAAACGGCACACCGGAAAAACGCCAATTATCGATAAAAAGCTTTATCGCGGCGAAAGTTTCGGTACGCGAGCCCGGTGTTACTCCAGGTTCATCGAGATAGGAACTAACCGGCTTGCCGGCGGCATTCCCTTTGCCGTACTGACCGGCCACAATCTGAGACTCCGGATTTTGACAGTCAAACGGCCTGATCGCCGACAGCACCTTCAATTTTTCATTTCTCACATCCTCGGGCGCCATCGATATTGTAGGCTCCATCGCTAAAAGCGATAGCATCTGCAGTGAATGGTTCTGGATAATATCGCGGATAATTCCGGTTTTGTCAAAATAATTAGCGCGCTTGCCTATTCCGCCCGATTCGTAAACCTTGATTTCAACATTATCTATATACTTCTGGTTCCAGACCGGTTCGAAAATATTATTTAAAAACCTCAACACCATTATATTTTGGACAGTTTCCTTTCCGAGATAATGGTCTATGCGGTACACCTGGTTTTCAGAAAATATCGAAAGTATTTTTTCGTTAAGATCGCGCGCCGAATTATAATCGTTTCCGTATGGTTTTTCAATGACAACGCGCACGAACGAACCGGCGCATGATATATCGAGAAAATCAGGCTTCGATAATCCGGAAGCGCCTATATTTGAAATTATTTCAATAAAATTTTGAGGCGGCGTTGACAGGTAATACAAGAAATTGCAAATTTTATGATCGACCGCTATTTTTTTCAGGCTTTCGCGAATGAACGAATATGACTCGAGACGGCTGAAATCACACGGCAAATATGAGTTAAGCGATATGAATTCAGAACGCGTTCTTTCATTTACAAGACAAAAGCTGCGTTTTTCGGAGGCCGCCTCGATCGAAGCGTTCAAATATTCCGAATATTCGCCCGCTTCATACTGCCTGCGTCCGACACCGACAATATGAGTTTTTTCATTTAAAAGCCCCAGGCAATAAAGGTTATATATAGCAGGGATTATTTTTTTCTGCGCCAGGTCGCCTGTAATCCCGAATATCACAATTATGCAGGACGCGCCGGCTCCGGGCGTATATGAATTTTCATTCATTTCATTCTCGCAATCTTAAATTAACTTTTTTTATTTCACTTTTTCTGAAAAATCGGATACATAAAAAATCAAAAGACCTGATTGTTTCATTTTTTTACGGCATGCCCGCCGAATTCATTTCGCAGCGCGGCGATCACTTTCGCCGAAAACGACTCATCCTGCCTCGAGACAAACCTCGACAGCAGAGACATCGTAATTATCGGCGCAGGAACCGCTTTTTCGATAGCATCGAGGACAGTCCAGCGGCCTTCGCCTGAATCCTCGACAAATCCCTTAATTCCATCGAGATCGGGATTTTTTTTCAAGGCGTCCTCAAGAAGCTCAAGGAGCCACGAACGAACTACGCTGCCTTTATTCCACAGCGCCGCTATTTTATCAAGCTGCAAATCGAACCCCGAGCTTTTCATCAATTCAAAACCCTCGCCGTACGCGGCAAGCATTCCATATTCTATTCCGTTATGCACCATTTTAACATAATGTCCGGCGCCGTGTTTTCCTGCGTAGATATATCCGTTTTTCGGCGCCAGAGCTTTAAAAACCGGATCCACATATTTAAAATCAGCCTCGTTTCCGCCGATCATGAGGCAAAAACCATTCTTATATCCCCATATCCCGCCGGAAGTGCCGCAATCCATATACGAAAACCCTTGTTCTTCAACCTTTTTAGCGCGTGCCATCGTATCTTTATAATTCGAATTGCCGGCATCTATTATTATATCTCCGGGGTCGGCGCTCGCCGTTATCATTTCTATCGCATGGTCAACCGGTTCGCCAGCAGGCAGCATTATTATATAAATTCTTCTCTTAGCGAGATGGTTTTTTATTTTATCTATTGAAATTACGCCGCAAGCTCCAAATTTTTCGGCCTCGAGGATCTTTTCCGACGTCCTGTTCCAGCACACCGTTTTAATTCCGCCGTCACAAAGCCTGTGTGCCATATTCATTCCCATTCGCCCCAACCCGATTATAGCCGCTTCCATTAAAATCACCGCCCGTCGAATTTTTAAATTACAAATTATACTTTACAATATTAAATTTAAAATTACAAGACATTGATATTAAAAAAGTTAATAATAGTATTCAATTTTTATCCGATAAGAAATTTATAGAAATGGGCTTACCGCAAAAAAGCGCATTTCAATTTCGATTATGTATATTATTTATAAAAAATAAAGAGGTGCTTCAATGCTCGAAAAACTTTTTAAATTGCGTTTGATATTTATCATGACCGTTTTAATATCATTCGTTTCGTCCGTACTTATTCCGCTCGATCAGGCAGCCGCGGCAGCTATAGGCAAAAGAAAAAAAGGCGTCTCGAAAAAGGGTAAGGCGGCCGTCGCTGCCTCGGCCAAATCAGCCGCAAAATTTAATGCGCCGGCCCTCTCCGCAGCGGCAAAATCACCGGCATCCGCAAAAACTTTAAAAAAGAAAAAAGTTAAAACGCCGACGGCAAACCCTGATCTGTCATCGAAAATAAGAATCGAATCATCCGATAACGGCACCGATCCTGATGTTTCGGTAATAGAAGAAAAGGCTAAAATAAAAAAATCGGCGCCGGCATATACAAATTCGCTTGCCGCCAAAAGCACTGTCGCTCCGGCTAAAAGATATTCAGAACCCGCCGCGGTCGAAAGCGAAGCATACACAGAGCACTCAAAAGGAAACGGCGTATATAAGGACTCAAAATTCAAAAGAATGTTCAAAAAATATTGGGGCGACACGGATTCCCGCCTCAAGTGGATGCCGGGGCTTTATTTAACCATCGGCGCTAATTCTCTTGAAGACCCGGACATGAGAACACGCAAATTATGGACCAAGCTCGGCTTTATCCCCAGGTTTTCTTACGACAAACTAAGTTTCGCTTATGATCTTACATTTTATTTCGACGAAAATAATAACCTGCGCAAACGCGATTGGGATGATGTTTCAGACTATATAAGGAAAATATATTACATTTATTACGGCGGCCCGACAGACCGCTATCAGGTCAGAATCGAAATGCTCGACGACATAACATTAGGCTCAGGAGCTATTTTCAGAAATTACTGCGGCAACCTGCGTTATCCTTTGATGGACAAAAAAGTAGGCGGCCTTTTTAAATGGAATTCAGGTTATGACGATACAGTAAAACTTTTCATCGACGATGTGGCTTCGCCTGGAATATACGGCATTTCAGGAGAAATTATGCCGCATGATAATTTGCAGGTCGGAGCGCAATACATTTCAGACAATAAAGTGAACATGGGATTATATAACGATAATATAAGCGTATGGTCGGCGCACCTGGCTATTCCTATAGTCACTAAAGAAAATACTAAATTCAAAATCTACGAAGAAATAGGCTCGATTGACGGGTTCGGAAAAGGCATGCATACAGGCATCGTAACTGAGGTGAACGACCTCACATTTAAAAATGAATTCAGAATTATAGATTCGAATTATATCCCTAATTACTTCGATACGCTTTATGAAATGGAAAGGCATTACAAAGGGCGCGCACTTTTAAGACTCCGCAATACCGGCGACAAGTATTCCGGCTGGTTCAATGAAATAAAATTAAAAGTTAACGATTCGTACACGGTAAGAGCCTCATACGAGAAAGATTATGCGCCTAATCTCGTACCGCATCTTTCACTCGGCGTCGATTACACCGGACTTGAATATAACAAATTGAAATTATCATTCAATTACGACAGAAAAAATATTTATTACAGCTCGACACCTATGAACGGCGCAATTTATGGCATTAAAGCAAAATATGACATTTCGGATTCTTCATGCATGATTTACGAACTGCGCCACATTCCGGACAACTCGGCGCGCCTTGTCGACTCGATAAACATAGAAACCCAGCTTAAATTTTAAAAGCTTTTTCACATAAAATAAATCAATTAAAAAAGGCTGTTCAGAAAGGTATCTTTCTAAACAGCCTTTTTTTATCATATATTTTTATTTTATATTACACTGCCCGCAGCCTTTTTAATAACTTTTAGCTTTTATTAAATATATCGCTTGCAGCCTGATTATTAATTTTATAAAAAGCGCGTTATCATTTAAAATTTCATATTATTAAAGGTAGTTTCGGCAAGATATGAGCTTCTGACAAGCGCCGAAGAGGCGACTGCCTTAAAACCGAGCTTATATGCAATTTCTTCATATTTTTTGAATTGCTTTTCCGGAACATACTCGTAAATCGGATAGTGATGTATCGAAGGCGCAATATACTGCCCGATCGTTAATATATCGCAATCAACCGCACGAAGGTCTTTCATAAGCGCTGCCACTTCATCTTCATTTTCGCCCAGGCCGACCATTATTCCCGATTTTGAATATACTGATTTCGAAATGTATTTGACGTTTTCGATTACGTTAAGTGAACGTTTATAATCAGCGCCCTTTCTGACTTTCGAATATAACGAAGGCACGGTCTCGAGATTATGCGATAAAACGGTAAGACCCTGAGTTTTTACCACGGTTCTCAGCGAATCTATCGAACCGGCAAAATCAGGAATTAACGCCTCGATTTTCAATTCAGGATTCATTTCGTTAAGGCGCATTATTATTTTTGAATAATGCTCGGCGCCTCCATCCTTAAGATCGTCGCGCGTCGGCGACGTTAAAATCACGTATTTCAGTTTTAATTCGCATACCGCCTTCGCTATATTTTCAATTTCATTATCGTCCGGCGGAAGCGGCTTTTGCCTGTCAACCGCGCAGAATGAGCATCCGCGCGTGCAATCTTTGCCCAGAATTAAAAAAGTCGCGACACGGTCTTTAAAACATTTTCCGCGGTTAGGACATAGCGCGCTTTCACAAACAGTATTTAAATTAAGAGTCTTTAAAATATCACGTGTAAATTTGCTGTCAACCGCATGGTAATTTTTTTTATTGCTGATTATCTGATTCTTTAATTCTTCCGGGATTCTGGCGTGCTCGCACTGCATTATATTTCCTCGCATTACTTAATGATTTTAATAAAAAAATGACACCAGCATTGAATATAATACTAATGTCACTTTTTTAATATAAATTTATTTAAATTTTATTATTCAACTGCCGGTTCTGCCGTAACTTCTTTATCTGCTTTTTTTGCTGCTTTCTTGGAAGTTTTCTTTTTATTTGTTTTTTTCTTCGCTTTTTTTACCGGTTTTGCCGCTTCTTCGTCGTCGGCGACTATTTCTTCAATCTTTTTGTCTTCTTTAACTGATTCTTCGGCTTTGGTATCAGCTTCAGGCAAAGCAATTTCCTTATTAGCGGTTTCTTTCGCTACGCCGTCTTTTTTAGCCGCGCCAGTGATTTTCTGACGGCAGTCTTCGCATGCGTTTAATATTGACCATGCGATACATTTATCGCACAATTCCGAATAAGGCTTGCCTTTGCAATACTCGCAATTTTCGCTTGCGTGAACAACGGCTTTTGCCTTGCAAGTTTCGCAAAGAAGCGTCGTATCTTTAACGCCGCGGCGTTTTCCGCCTGCTCTTAAAGGAGTGCCGGTTTTACCTGTTTCCTCCGGACCATATAATGCCTCGTTCAAAAGGCCGCCTTTCATTACATCGTAATTTACGGCTTCTTTAACCTTTGCGTCTTCCATATTATCAGTAGCCCTGACACGGTACGAAGGCTTATCCATTTTAAACTTAACGCCGGCTCCGAAAAATGAAGCTTTCGCTTCCTGCATATCATCCTGCGCGATAGCAAAATTATTGAATGCAAAAATCCCAAATAAAGCTATTAACGCAACAATTGAAAGTTTTTTCATAATCATAAACTCCCTGTATTTATTTTTTTGCGTATTATACACTAATTTTTTTTTAAAGTCAATCTTTCAGCTATCGTGAATTTATCATTATAAAAAATATTTACAAAAAAAACACTTTATATTGAAAAAAATATGTATTTAGTTTAAAATGATTTTTATGTTAATAATTTATTACAGGAGCGTTTAATTATGATTACCAATCCTGCAAAAGAAGACATTAAAATTGCTGTAAAAACCGGTAATACCGAAAAATTGCAGACCGCCCTGCAAGAATTAAAAGATGAAAAATTTTTGTATGAACTCTTAAATCTTGCGGCACGTCATGGCAAAACCGATTCTATAAAATTGATTCTTGCCAAAGGGATCGACTTGAATTTCAAGGGCAAACACGGCTGGACAGTGCTTATGCGCGCTATCGAGGCCGGCCAGACAAAAGCCGCCGCGCTTCTTCTTGAAAACGGCGCGCGCGTCAATATCGAGGACAAATACGGAAACACTGCGTTAAATATAGCTTCATACGAAGGAAATATCGACGTAATAAAAATACTTTTAAAAAATCACGCCAGGGTAAATCATAAAAATAAATACCACTGGACAGCGCTTATGCGCGCTATCGAAGGCGGACATCCAGAAGCCGTCAAAATTCTGGTTGAAAACGGGGCCGACTTAAAAATCAAAGACAAACTCGGCAGAACCGCTTTAGAAATTGCCAGAAACAAAGAGAATAAGGAAATCATAGAATTTTTGTCATCAAAAAGCAATAAATAAAACTCATACAATATTAAGAATTTTTCAGGAGGATACTTTAAAATGTTCAAAAAAACCTTTATTTCTTCATTAACTGCCGCAGCAATATTATTGAGCTCGCAGCAATACGCTTTTTCAAAATCAGCCGAAACGGTTCCGGCAGTAAAACCGGGCGCGGCGATTGAAAAATTGCTCGAAGGTAATAATCGTTTCGTTTCAGGCCGGGTTGAGCACCCGAATCAAAGCGGAGAAAGAAGGACTGACGTATTTAAAAACGGGCAGCATCCTTATGCAGTAATATTGACATGTTCGGATTCGCGGGTGCCGCCGGAAGTGCTTTTCGATTGCGGCATAGGCGATATATTCGTAATCAGAACCGCGGGCAATGTAATCGATGACGTATCGATAGGCAGCATCGAATATGCGGTCGAACATTTAGGCACGCCGATTGTTATCGTCATGGGCCATAAAAAATGCGGCGCGGTTGACGCGACAATCGCAGGCGGCGAAATTCCAGGACATATAAAAAGCATTGCCGCGCAAATAAAACCGGCCGTATTAAAGGCTAAAGCATCAGGCGGCGAAGTATTAGACAATGCCGTAAAAAACAATGTCGAATTAATAGTCGAAAAATTGAAACACTCAAAACCCATAATTTCAGAATTCGCAGAAACTGGAAAAGTTCAAATTATCGGCGCTTATTATGATCTCGAAAACGGAAAAGTCGAATTATTAAAAAATAAAAACGAAAAAAAGGAAACCGGTTCTGAAAAAATCCTTGTTATTGAAAAGAAATAGCAAAACCAGGTGAAAGATGAAAAAAATATCAGAAAAAATCCTTTACGAAGGAAAATGGCTCGGACTGAAGGAGAGCGTTTTCGTTTGTAACGACGGCAGCACGGTCAAATGGGAAAGCATCGAAAAAAGAAATTATAAAACTGTGCTCGTAATAATAGCAAGATTGGTCCCGTCTGACAGGATTGTACTGATAAAGCAATTCCGCCCGCCGATAGCTAATTATATAATAAGCTTCCCGGCGGGCATTACCTCGCTCGACACACCGGAAATAGAAGCGATGCGCGAACTTAAGGAAGAAACAGGATACACCGGAACGCGTGTAATTTCAATAAGCCCGGTCCTTAAAGTAAACCCCGGAATAATTAACGACAGCGTCCAGGTCATCGAAATTGAAATTGACGAAACAGCCGAAGAAAATAAAAATCCGGTCCAGCATCTCGAATCTTCAGAAGAAATAGAGGTTATATTAAAAAATAAGTCGGAAATAAAGGATTTTTTGATTGAACAAAGCCGGCTCGGAATTGAAATCGGCGCCGGTGTATGGTATTCATTCTGCAATTAGCCGCCAAATATTTTATCAAGTATAATTTTAAGCGTAAGATTTTATGCAATTTTATTTTTTGAAGGATTAGCTATAAAAAATAATAATTCTTAAAACAAAACAATATTTTTAAGCCGGACTTTTTTTCCCGGCTTTTCTATCAAGGCATTTTTGTATCGTATCATAAAGCAAATTAGTGTCTAACGGTTTCGAAATATATTCATCTGCGCCGGCCGCAATGCATTTTTCACGATCGCCTTTCATCGCATAAGCTGTAAGAGCAACAATCTGAACCTTTTCAGTTCCAGAAACGCCGTTTTCGCTTTCGATTCTTCTTATATGTGAAATCGCCTCATAACCGTCAAGTTCAGGCATCTGAATATCCATCAAAATAACCGAATACTGGTTCTTTTTAAATAACTCGATCGCTTCCAGGCCGTTGCCGGCGCAGTCGAATTCCCATTTTTTCACTTCCAAAAGCAGCTTTATAAGAAGCTGATTGGTCGTATCATCCTCTACTATTAATATCATTTTTTATCCTTCATAAAATACTCTATTACTTTAATTTACTTATTATTTTGATAAATATCTTTCAATAACCTGACAGGCCCTTTTTTAAATAGTATCAACGAGCCAAGCACTCCGGCAAGAGCTTGAAAAATATTACCGGGCAATGACATATAAGCTTTAGGACGGCCGTATACCAGAATATGAAAGCAAAAATAACCGGCTACCATAAATACCGCGCCGCAAATAACGGCTGCTAAAAACCTGACCGCGGCCGATAATTTTTCATCGGCTGAATTTTCGTTATTTAAAACGGCTTCGCCATTAAAATAGCGCGGCAAAGCGCCGGCGATTATACCCTCGATCCCTTTTATTATAAAGGTTACATAATAAAAAGGGTAGCCGCTTAAAATATCA
This sequence comes from Candidatus Wallbacteria bacterium, assembly GCA_041441465.1. Classification (GTDB taxonomy): domain Bacteria; phylum Muiribacteriota; class UBA9980; order UBA9980; family UBA9980; genus JASDSY01. Next base: position 38,028 of record JASDSY010000024.1, on the reverse strand, counting down.
GCTAACGCAGAACCGGCGCCGCCTATAAAAAATCCTGCTAACGGCCCCGCGTAATAAGAAGAAAATAAAATAACAATATCGCCGGCATTAATATAACCATTAGTTGCCGGCGAAGGAATTTGAATCATCCTGGTAACTACAGCCGTCAATGCCGCAAGCATTCCGGCCGCTACCATCTGCCTCAATTTCATTTTAATATATCTTTCCAGAATCTATAAAAAAACGAGATTATAGATTGTTATATTTGATCTTGAAACTTAAAACCGATATTTTATTATCGATTGTTTTTTTAAAAACCAAAATTATAAAACTACGTTAAAACATTATAACATATTTTTGGAATATTGCAATATAAATATATTATAACTGTTACATTTTTTTCAAATTTCAAAATAAAAAAAATGAACGCCGTTATCAAAAATGAACATCTAATCATGACATGCCTAACTTAATTTTCAAATCGATATTTTTTTATTGATTTTCTAGAATATGATGATATAATATAATGCAATATTTTAAATTAGGAATTAGGAGCATTAAAATGAACTCAACTTTTTTAAAAAAAACTAATCATATATGCGGCGGGGCAATAAGCATGATATGGATAATACCGGCGGCACTTTTTATAATCTTATTCTTGTTCATACCGGAAATCAAGTCTAAAATAATCCAAAATAGCGCGGGAAAACCGGGGTTCATATCAGCGACAGGCTACGGAAAAATCGACTCGGTTTTCATAAAAGCCGGCGATATAATAGAACCCGGAAAAGAAATATGCAGTTTTGTTTCTACGGATGAAAAAGGCCAGGTTCCAAAACAAAAAATAATCGAAGACGCAATAGATGTTACAGTACGAGAATTGAAAGGCGAAAAATTCGTGGATGCGATCGAATTGCCAGGAATAACCAGCCCGTACCTTGAAAATAATATTTCTGCCCAGGTATCCGGAAAAATTATAGAATTGCCTTATAAAGAAGGAACAAAGGTAAAAAAAGGAGATTTGATAGCGCTCATCGATAAAAGCGATTATAAGATAGCCCTCGAAAGAGCTCAGGCCGATTACGATTACACCAAAAGCGAATTCGAACGTTCAAGCCGCATGCTTGAAACAAAAGTCGCAACACCGGCAAGCCACGATCAAAAAGACAACGACCTCAAAATGAAAAAAGCCGCCTTAGATAACGCGAAATTATCATACGAACGCTGCGAAATACTTGCCCCGTTCGACGGCATTATCGATAAAAAATACGCCGAAGCCGGCGAAAACGTAGCTCCAGGGGAAAAAATAGCGAAAATTATAAATATATCGACAGTTAAAGTAAATATAGGAATTCCCGAGAAAGACGTAAATTACATAAAAAATTTAAACGAGATAAAATTTTATGTTCCTTCGCTAAATAACAAGGAATTTACAGGCACATTCAGTAACGTGGTGGTATCGATGAACGAAACGGTCAAGATATATCCTCTTATTATTGACGTTAATAATAAAGACAACGAGCTTCTTCCCGGGATGATAGTAAAAGCGAAAATTATAAGAAAAACTTATGACAGCGCAATACTGCTTCCTATTTTTTCAGTAATCCCGGGTGATGACGAATATTACACTTTTATAAGCCAAAACGGAACCGCGGTCAAAAAGGTTCTTGAGCTCGGCACGTTCCAGGATAAATCCGTACATATAGTAAAAGGCCTCGAGCCCGGCGATAAAATCATAGATAAGGGCCTTAAACTTGTCAATGACGGAGTAAAAGTTAGAATAATTAATCAATAAAACCTTAAACCTTTTTAATTAAGGAGTATAACGTGTTTTTAGTAGATTCTTCAGTAAATAATAAAACCAGTGTTTTTGTACTTACATTTATTCTGATAATATTCGGAATTTACTCATACGTGACGCTTCCGCGCGAAAGCGAGCCGGACGTAAAAATTCCATATGTATTCGTATCTACCTCCTATCGCGGCATAGCGCCAAACGATATAGAAACTACAATTACGACAAAAATCGAAGAAAAACTAAAAGGCCTTAAGAATGTTAAACAAATAAAATCTACTTCGTCGGAAGGTTCCAGCATGATCTCGATCGAGTTCATAACCGGGACTAATATAGAAGACGCGCTCAGGTGGGTTAAAGACAAAGTAGATACGGCCAAAAGAGAACTTCCGAGCGATCTCGAAGACGACCCGTCGGTATTCGAAGTAAATATTTCAGAAATGCCTATATTAGTGCTCGCACTATCCGGAAACTTAGGCCTGCGGGAACTGAAAGACATTTCAAAAAACTTGAAAGACGAAATAGAAGGAATTCCAGGTGTGCTCGAGGTCGAAGTCGCGGGCGGGCGAGAACGTGAAATACATATAGAACTCGATCCTGACCTTCTGGCCGGTTATCAGGTACCGTTCACAACGCTCTACACCGCGATATCATCCGAAAACCAGAACATATCCGGAGGAAATATAGCCATGGGCGACGGACGTTATCAGGTCAGAGTTCCCGGCGAATTTAAGACTATAGACGAGTTTAAAAATTTGATAATAGCGGTCATAAACGGCGCGCCTGTATATTTAAGCGATATCGCGGTCATAAAAGATTCTTATAAGGACGTTACGAGCGAATCACGATTCAACTTTAAAAACTCAGTTAACTTATATGTAAAAAAACGCGTTGGCGAAAATATAATAAGCGTAGTAGACAAAGTAAAGGAAGTTGTCGACAGGCATCAAAAAACCCTTCCAGCCGGCGTAAAAATAACCAAATTGATGGACCGCTCAAAAGAAGTGCGCCTTATGGTTGACGATCTTGAAAATAACATTTATACGGGCCTTGTTCTGGTTATTATAGTGCTTATGTTTTCGATGGGCCTCAGAAATTCAATACTCGTCAGCATTTCGATACCGCTTTCAATGCTGATGACATTTATAATATTGCAGGCAATAGGCATAACGCTTAATATGGTAACCCTGTTCAGCCTTATACTCGCTCTCGGCATGCTTGTGGATAACGCGATAGTCATCATCGAAAACATTTACAGGTTCATGCAGCAGGGCGTTCCGAAAAACCGCGCCGCAATGCTGGCTGCCGGCGAAGTGGCCGTACCGGTTATAATGTCTTCGCTTACGACAATAGCCGCTTTTATACCGCTTCTCTTCTGGCCTGGAATCATGGGAGAATTCATGAAATACCTGCCAATAACACTTATAGTTACGCTGATTTCATGCCTTTTTGTCGCGCTTGTAATTAATCCGGTATTCGGCGCGGTATTCATGAAAGCTAAAATCGAATCCGGCCACGATATAAAATCAGAGGAAGACTTTTTAAAGGCCGGCGAAAAACCGCTTCAGAACCCGGGAATTATACTCAGAACTTACGGATACATATTAAAATCGGCTTTGAACGCGAGAATTGCAACGCTGATTTCATCCGTTCTCATGCTTATACTTTGCTTTTGTTACTGGCTTTACCATACCGGAATCGAAAGGCCGATACAGTTTTTTCCGTCGCCCGACCCGGCCAACTGCTACGTCAATATAGACCCGCCAGAAGGAATGGACCTTGAATCGCTGAATCAAATAGCAAAGGAAATCGAAAATAGAATAATCTCTTACAACAACGTTCCTGAAAAATTTCGAAATGAAAAGGGCAAGCCGCTTACCCCGTCAAAAATAGAAATTGAAAAGCAAAAAAAATTCCTTGTTTCGGAAGGAATTGAAAAAGAGGAAAAGCTGAGTGACCTTCAAAACATAAGATTTTTATACACAAAATTATCAAGCCTTGGAAAATCAGGCGCCTCGTCGTTTGAGTCAAACCTTCCGAATCATATAGGCATTCAATTCCATGACTTTAACGGCCGTATCGAATCGACTCGCGACACTATCGAAAGAATAAGGGCAAGACTTGAAGGAATTACCGGCGCCAGAATATATATTTCAGAAGAAATGGGCGGCCCGCCGACCGGCGCGCCGATAAACATAGAAATTGCCGGAGACGATTTCAAAGTGCTCGGAATGATATCGGACAAAATAAAATCGGTCTTAAAAACAATACCGCACGTCAAAGATATAGAGGATAACTATGTAAAAGGCACGCCGAATTTCGAGGTCGTCGTGGACAGAAAAAAAGCCGGCCTTTACGGATTGACAGTCGGAACGATAGGAAATGTAATAAAAACCGCTATAAACGGCTGGAACGTTTCAACTTACCGCGAAAAAAATGACGATTACGACATCCTTATAAAACTTAAAAGCGCATACAGGCATGACACTGATTTTTTTAAAAAGCTTTTCATTCCGACTTCGGGATTCGGGCTCGTGCCTCTTTCCGACCTTGTAAGTATTAAATATACCGGCGGGTTCGGAGTAATAAACAGAATCAACTACCAGCGCGTTATAACGGTCAAAGCCGAAGTTGATGAAAATAAACTGCCGGGCGCCGTCGCTAGAATGATAGTCGAGAAACTTCTCAAACGTTATGAATTGCCGCCCGGCTACACAATTAAATTCACCGGAGAAAATCAGGAACAGGAAGAATCTCAGTCATTTTTAACCAAAGCATTCGCGATCGCGGTAGCTTTGATATTTTTAGTCCTGGTATTTCAATTTAATTCGATAATGCACACCGGAATAATTATGTCTTCGGTAATTCTCTCATTCGGCGGAGTATTTCTCGGGCTTGGAATCGCCGACCTCCCTTTCGGCGTAATAATGAGCGGCATCGGGGTTATCTCACTCGCCGGCGTTGTCGTCAATAACGCCATAGTCTTGCTCGATTATATAAATCAGCTTCTCGAAAGAGGATACGAACTGACAGACGCCGTAATTTTCGCAGGCCAGACAAGGTTCAGGCCCGTTCTTCTTACCGCTGTAACGACTATTCTCGGACTTGTGCCAATGATTACCGGCATATCATACGACTTTAAAAAAATGGAACTTATAACAGCCTCTGAGTCCACATTCTGGTGGTACTCGATGGCGGTAGTGGTCGCGTACGGCCTCGCCCTTGCGACAGTGCTGACGCTTCTTATCGTGCCCGTACTTTTCCACTTTTGTTATGATATTACCGGACGATTCAAAAAACTTATAAGCTGACAAATAAAATACAACAAAAAAGCAGGGAATGCCAGAATTAAATGCGCATTTCCTGCTTTTTTGTTATAATAACTTTTTATAAACTTAGATTCTTTATGAAATCAATTTTTTCAAAATAAAACCTAACAAAATCAAGGTTATTTTATATTATAATAGACTTTGTTAAAATTCATTTATTTAAAATGTTATCACAAAGTATATTACAAATAAACTATATACTTTTACATCTATTTAATATACTTTTTCTTATTTAAAACTATCAACTGCTTTTCTATATTAATATTTTACGTTTAATTCAAGCCGGGACGAGAACTTTATCACGTCGCCGTCATTAACGGCATACTTCCTGCCGCGCTCGATTATTTCACCGTTAAGGTAAGTCGCGTTTTTAGACTCCAAAAGCGCAATTATAAAAAAAGTTCCGTTTTCATATACAAATTGCGCGTGCCGTCTTGAAACGGTATCGAATTTTACGCAGTCTATAAAATCACGATCGGCATTATTGTTTTTATTCGAACAATTAGAATACTCATCCTGCGGATTCATGCATTTAGCACACCGCCCGATAATATCGCCGCTTTTAACGGTTATTTTTATTCCCGTCCCTGTATTTTTTGAGTAAAGTACAAGCTGCGAAACATTTTCTTCGCTATATTCAGTTTTTGCGCCGCCGGTTATTTCATTATTCGCGTTTTTACAAACAGCGCCGTTTTTGAAACTTTCATCGGCGCGCACATCAGCGATACCGGTTTGGCAGTTATCGCATAAAACGGCGTAATCGGGGTTTACCGCGCCGCATTCCGGACACGTTTTTGTTTTTGCGCCGTCATTACTTAATTGCGATTTGATTTCCCGGCAGTCGTGCTCTGGATCACATTCGGTTTTTAACGCGACATTTGAAATATCGGTAACACAATTCACGCATAAAACCTCATTATCTTCATTTTTTTCACCGCATACCGGACATATTTTATACCTTTTCACAATTAAGCCCTCTTTCTTTCAGGAGTTCATAAAATTTATCAAGATCTTTACGCGCCGGAATCCCGATCATATATAATTCGTCGCCGACTATCGAATATTGCATTTTACGTTCCGTATATTCAATTTCATTAATATTTTCCGGGTAGATTTTTCTGGCTTTTTCAGATAACAGCCATATTTTCTGATTATCGGAGCCGCGCCATATCAATTTATCGGTTTCATTTTCCTTAAACGGCTCAGATACAAGCACATCTATGTTTTTTAAAATATCGGGATATTTTTCATTTATAAATTCAAAAGAATAACCGGAGTAAACGAATATATCGCCGCCGGTTATTTCCTTTAAAAACAACGCCAGTTCGAGCAATGCCGCCGGCTGGTAAAACGGCTCGCCGCCGGTTATCGTCACGCCGCATATATTTTTTTTCTTAAACTTAGCCAATATTTTTTTTAATTCATCAAAAGAAATTTTACGTTCATCCGAAAGCGGCCAGGTATCTTTATTTATGCAGCCATTACAATGAATCGGACAGCCCTGCAGCCATATCCCAAGCCTATTTTCACCATTACCAAGCTCTTTTACCGGATAATGGATTTTATTTATATAAATATCCATATTGTCCTACGCTATTTCCATTTTATAAATCCCGTCAGTTTCTTCAAACGACTTTATTTGCAATATTTTTATTTCATTATTTTCTTCCGCGAAGCCGGTCAGCACTTCAAATAACTCGCGCGCGAGCGTATTTAAAAATACGGCCTCTATTTTATTCCCGATGCCGCGGCCGCCGTTAGCGAGATCGCCCGTGCAAATTTCCGCGATTTTTTGATATATTTCCTTTGGAATAGTCAGCTTAATTTTGTCCCTGGAATATATTTTTTCAAGTATATTCATCATTACTTTGTTAAATATCTGCATCGCCACGTCTTTTCTTATAAAATCAAAAACTATTATATTGTCGCCTATCCTGTTTAATATCTCCGGCCTGCCAAGCACGAGTTTAAAATAATTATCTATCTCGCGCCGGACATTCTGTTCTACATCGGCGAAAGGCATTTCAGCCGTCACATTAAGTATTTTTCTTCCGTGTTCGTCATTTCTATAAATGCCGAGATTCGACGTAAATACTATTATGCTCTCTGAAAAATAAACCGTATTGCCGCTGCCGTCAGTTAATCTTCCGTCCTCGAGTATCTGCAAAAATTTATCTAGTATTTTAGGGTGCGCTTTTTCTATTTCATCAAAAAGTATCACAGAAAAAGGTTTTTCGCGCACTGCATTGGTGAGCTCGCCGCCGGCGTCATAGCCTACGTAACCCGGAGGCGCCCCGAGGAGGCGCTGGTCGGCATGTTCGGCCGCAAATTCGCTCATGTCAAATCTTATATAAGCGCGCTCATCGCCGAATATCAATTCAGTTATAGCTTTAGCGATTTCGGTTTTGCCGGTGCCCGTCGGCCCCGCCAGAAACATCACACCGCGCGGTTTGCTTGACATTTTAGAATGCGCCGCACCGCTTAATCCGGTAACTGAACGTTTTATAATATCGAGCGCTTTCGTTATCGCCTGCGGCTGGCCCTTAACTCTTTTTTCCAATATCTCTTTAGAATTTTTAATTTTATTCCTGTCAAGCCGCGCCCAGGGATCTTCGCTTACGCCGATATTATAGCGCCGCACCGCTTCGGCTATATCGCCGAACGGCAAGCCTTCACGTCTAGCAAGCTGCGTTATCGACATGATATCCGAATTATACATCCCTTCCGTCGCATCCGAAAAGGCGCTTACAAGCGCTTCTCTCTTTTCATCGCCGCATTCGGAAAATCCTTTTATCGCCTTTGAAATTATTGAAATAAAAGGCTTTCGCATTGTATAATCAGGCTTTGATATGGTAACCGGCCTTATTTTAGGGTTATTTATAAAAAACCACGAAGGAAAATCATTTTCCTTATCGCATATCCAAAAAATTCCGTTATATTTAGCGTTTTTATCTTCCTGCGTTATATGCGGCAGCGCGCTGTACGATAATTTTAAAAACGCCGAAAAGAAATCTTTTTCCTCAACCGATAAATTCGCCGGATTAATTGTTATCCTCGATGCGAAATCGACAAACACGGCAATAAACGCGTCTTTATATTCAACTATTTTTTTTATGTACTCGAAGCTCTTAACTATTGAGCACGCAAATTTGCCGTCTTTTATCGAAATGCCGAAATTTTTGTAAAAAAAATCAATTACCGCTTTCTCGCATTCGGGATTGGTATTTTCAGCCAGAGTAAACCCGTCTATCGGATCATAGCATATAAAGTATTGGTATCCGTCAAGCGACAGGTTCTCGCGCATATAATTTTTCAGCTGAAACGGCAAAACCCTGTCCTCTTTATAAAAAGGATAAATATCCCTGACATTTCCAGATAATATAAACTGCGACTTGATATTTAAGAATCTCTGAATGTCGCGAATCCAGCGCGGCGTAAAATTAGTAGACATATTTTTACCTGCTTTTTTATTATGAATTTTTATTCTGCCTGAATGTAATTATCAATTATATTTTATATTGAGTATTTCTAATTTATACCAGTTAAAATCGCCGTCTTTCAATTTCCATGTTATTGCCGATTTAGCTGCCGTCCTTATGCCGTCAAAATTTTTATAACTGTCACGGTCGATTTTAATAAACCAATCTTCAAGCGTCGCGCCGGTTTTACGATCATAATATCTTTTCGCCTCAAAACTTGCTATATCGCCGTTTTCATCGAATTTAAAAATTCCCGACGCGCTTATTCCGCCGTATGTCATAGTAGCTTTCACTGAAGAATTGTCAAGCTGTTCCCATTTTATGTAATCATTTGCGGCAGCGGTCGGAGTCCATATAATTTCAGCCAGATAACGGATCATAGCCCCCTGGTCGATCTCTTTACCGCCGCTGTCAGCGACTTTAAACAATCCGAGCAGCTTTATCAGCATAGAGCCTTTGCCGTCTTTATATTTATCAATTCCGACAAGTTTTACAGCAGGCGCCGCATTTACGCTTACAAGCCATATAAAACCGGGTTTTTCAGTCGTAATCCACTGACTGGCGGCAAACGGCATCCAGCCGCCGTCAGGAGCTGTGCGCATTTCGCCGGCTTGCGTCAAATACGCCGTCTTTATGATTTCTTTCCCGACAGCATTCGAGTGGACAAGCCACTTTTGAATAACAGGCGGCAGCTGCGCTGTCATTTCCTTAGTCAATATTTTTTTATCGTAATTAACAGCACTAAGAAACGTTTTTAACTCATTTTGCGCCGACATGTTAAAATCCCATATTGCAAATGAAAAAACTGCGGTTATCAATATAAAGATATTGAATATGTTTGTATATTTAATAAACGGGGCCGCGTTGCGATACTTAAAGGCTGTCACCAATGAAATCAAGGCTGACGTAAATAATATCAACCACCAATACTGATAATCAAACATAAAAAGATACGCTCCGACCGTAAGAATCAGGCCCGACGCTATGAATATAATCTCAACCGGCGCAGGCACTATTCTCACACTTTTATCTATGAATCTCAGTATATAAAGCATGCCGTGAACAAGTATAATTTCAGCGAATATGATTTCAACCGCTGAATTAAGCAGCAGCATCGGAATTATTAGTAAAATTAACATTAGTAATATTTCCGGCAGATGTCTGAACATATCGATTCTCCTTAATAATTTCTCAAATTATATTTTTGAATAAGTTTACATAATGAAACCATCGTCATTATGTTAATTTATATTTTCGGGCAATTTATTTATGCCTGATTTTTAATACTAACGCTGAAAATAAAATCTTTATAGAGTCAAACCTGACCGTCTTAATTTTAAAATATCATATTTTTTTAAGCCATGCAAGTTTTTATATATAAAGCCTCAATAATCAAGAAAATATTATAATCCACAGTTAATTTTTTAGCAACCCGAAATTTAATATGAATTTTTATATGAGATAAAATTTCAAGTATCGGCATATAAAAATACCCGCAAACATCGGACAATTTCAATAAGTCCGGTCTGCGGGTATTTAGCTTTATTATAAACGCCTTATGGAAAAATATAAAACGGATTGATATAAAAAATCAAGTGTTTATGATTCAATAATATAACGAGCCGGTTAGCGCATCATATTCCATTTTCCGCCGGCATATTTTGTTTCGTTAAGTTCCTTAAATCTTTTTAATTCCGATTCGGTAAGGCTTTTTTTCTCGACTTCAAATTTAAAAGCTTCGCCGAAGCCTTCTTTTAATGACTCTGCCAGATCGGTAAAGTCTGGTTTTTTCTCGATATTCAATTCAGAAATGCAAGCCATTGATTTTTTTAAAATTTCAGCGCTGAATTCGATCATCTCGTCATCAAGCCCTTTTAAATTTTCAGGCGGTGTCATGCAAAGATAATGAATTTTCGGGTCGATGTCAAAATAAATAGTGCCGTGCTGCAAAAAGCAATTAGTAGTTTTATTCTGAGCAGAGCCGCAGAATTTTTTATCATCGACTTTAACCTCGAGATATGACGGCGAGTCAAAACATATAGCGCTCGGCGTCCTTTCTTCGCCTGGTTTTTTACGAAGCGCCGGATGGAGTTCAGCTTTTATTCCGAGTTTTGAAAGCCCGCACAAAAGCGCGTCCGCCACATATTTATAATTTTCAAGTATCGATTCGGAAAAAAAACCGGAACTTTTGTGAACGACAACTGAATATGTCAGGTCGTGATGGTGCAATACCGCCCTGCCGCCGGTTATTCTGCGAGCTATTTCAAAATTATTCTGCTTTATATAATTATGGTTTAAAGTCGAATTTTTTTGAAAATACCCGAATGTGACGCATGAAGGATTAAAATTATAAAACCTTATGGTAATCGGATATTCGCTTTCATTTTCCTTGCTTTCGTATTCTTTAAATATCGCTTCATCGAGCGCCATTTGAACCGCCCCGCCGGCGTGCTGAAATTCCGTATTGTCAAGAAGCCTTATTTTCATCGAAAAATAAAAAACCTCCATAAAATTTTTAGAATATACTTTCCCTTATTATATATCTGCAAAAAAATAAAAAACCTTAGCGCAAAAATATAAAAAACGCCGGCTTATTTTTAAATAATCGGCGCTTTTATAATCTATTTACCTGCTTTTTTATAAAAAATATTTTAATTTTTAATTATTTTAAGACCACTTCCACAAATTCAACGGTTTTTTCGGAGACATTTAATATTATAAGGTTATTCAAGCCCTTAACACGGCAATGTCTTGTAGAATATTCCGTCAGGCAAAGCTTTTCCTTTAACTCATAAACTTTGTTTTTATACCCGGTCCCTTCTTTTATAATGCTTTCGATATAACCTTTTTCATCCTTCTCGCTGTATATATAAAAATCGTCATTCCTGCCGCCGCCTAATACGCTGACTATGCCGTAATTACTCCATGATTTCGGCACGCTTATTTCTTCAGTCTCACAGCAGGGCGTAATCATCGCCTCGATACCGCCTTTAAGGTTCTGCTTTAACATCAGCAGCTTATCTTTTGAAACAGCCACATTTTCAGAATCGCAAGCGAATTTATCGAACACGCTCCTTGCCGGATTTTTTTCGTCATACGAGGCGGTATTAAATGAAAAACCTGATTTTGAATTAGTATCGAATGCCGCAAAAACCGAAGGCGTAATCATGAAAAATTTTAATATCTGCACATCAGACGAACCCGAAAGGAAAAACGCCTGGCTTATTTTTCCCGACATATCAGATTTTCTTATAGACGCCGTGCTCTGCTCCAATAAAAAAATTGAATTTTCATTCATCTCCATGTCTATGAAAAAGCGGGCGTCAAATTTTTTATCAGCCGGATGGTTTAATTTAATAAAATCAACTTTTTTATTCTTCAAATTATAAATCGCGAGATTCGGCTCATAACGATTTAACATATAAATACTATCATTCACGATATCAAAACTCTGCGGAAAAAAGTCGAGTTTTTTACTTTCGGCATTTAAATTAATCTTAATGCCGTCTTCCGAAGAACTTTTTATATCAAAACCGACAATTTTACTAATTTCGCACGAATCAGAACCGGCCGCAAAAGCGCTGCCGCCTGACAATAAAAATACCGATACCGCCATAAATAAATAAACCGCAAAATTAACGCTCATTTTTATTTTCATTTGCAAATTCCTCTCATACAATAAATAATCGCTTATTAAAAAATCAATATTACAATGTTTTTTATCCAATTATATATTAAAATTTTAATTCATTTAATTTAATTTTTCAATGTTTTTATATTATGATCTGAATAACATATTTTTAATTATAAGATTATAATCAGCTTAATATCCATTCATTAATAAAATTAATCCGCTGCTGTTATTTTAAAACCCTGACCGTAATATTACCTGTAACTTTATATGTTTCTTTTTCATTAGCGCAGCAAATATCGATATGATTGCCTTTAATACCGCCGCCTACATCGCAGGCTAAAAACCTGACCCCCGGATATTGATCTATCGAAATCCATGAACCCGTAGGGATAACTCGCGGATCTGTAGCTACACTCACATAACTATTAGAATCGCCGGCGTTAAAATCCTGTAATGTCCTTAATTTTTTACCGCGGCAATCATATCCGCCACCCTCCATAGCCGCTTCCGCCGCCGACTTGTACCCGCCGGCCGGGGGCGGAAAATAACCCGTTGCCTGGCAATTTTCAATTACTTTCTTAACTTCGGCCGAACTTACCTGAGAGCTTGAACCGTTGCTGCTCCCTGAATCAGCTGGTTTTGGAGCGGCGCTGCCTGTCGCAACATACTTACCGCATACCCAGGCTTCCTGACCGTTATAATTTATTTTATACCAGCCGCCGCTTTCTTCCAGAATAGTAACGCTATCGCCGGAATACAATTTTCCTATAACGCTGTTATCAGTACCCGGACCGCTCCTTACGTTAAGATAAGAACTTCCGCTCACGCTGACACTTCCCAATTTAGAGGGAGATACGCTCGCCGCGGCTGCGCCGGTCGATACGTACTTGCCGCAAATCCAGCCTGTCTGGCCGTTATAATTTATTTTATACCAGCCGCCGCTTTCTTCCAGAATATCGACATTATTTCCGTTATAAAGTTTTCCTATAACATCATAATTGGTGCCCGGGCCGCTCCTTACATTAAGATAGGTCGAAACCCTTACGGTTCCGGCCGGAGTGCCGCCGCCCATACCGAACTGGGAATTCGAAGACACATTCGAAGCGGCTCCCGTAATCTGCGAATTCTGAAGCTCGCCTTTGACCTCGTTTATAGCCGCAGTAGCCTGCGAATAAACAAACAACGCCATGACAACCACTGCAAATACAGACGTTATTTTTTTCATATAAATTCCTCTTTTATCTCTATATTTTTATATGTAATTATACTTTCATTCATAAAAAAATGTTTCTAATAATAATGTCGCAAGACAATCAAGCCTGAAAAAATAACAATCAGGCTTTCAAACAACCATACTATTAATTTTGGCGTTTTTTAACCTGACGTAGCTTTAAAAATCGAAGCTGCTTTCAGAAATATTTATACTTTTCTTACCGCCTCAAAAATTAATTCATTTCAGTCATATGTTTCCAATAACGAGCCGGCATGCATCGTTTTTGTAATTTCGGATTGATCCTTGATTTTATAGGGATGCTCTGAAAAAAAACTTTCCATAAATTCTGATACTCAATTTCTTCCGCACTTAGTTCAGGACTTCTATCTAAAATAATTTCATTCACCTCGAAATTTTTCTTATGTGCCTGATGCATTGCCGCTATCCCGCGCTTTAAATCATGTATAATAAAATTATAACCAGGCAGACGATTGACAAAATGCGGCGCGATCAGCCCGACAATATTATTATCCGGCTCGACCGGGGCGTAATAAATTTCATTTTCGACTTTCTGAAATCGCAGTAATCCGAGAAGCCTGTGCCTTTCGCCGGTAACCTTTCTCTCGAGTTTCGACATATAATTTACCGTATCGTCATGCAGGTATCTATTTACATTACGGCCGCATTTAAAGCATAATTTAATATATTTCAATATTAAAGACGCTATGTTTTTTTCTTCCGTCAAAAAAGCATAAAAAATGTACTGCATCGCGTCAAACCCGGCGGCTTTAATTATTTCCTGAATCGCCAGATCGGCCGCACACTTATCAGTTTTAACATTTAAATATTCCGCGAAAAGATCATTTTCAATTTCATCGTCCGCCAATATTTCCTCAGGACAATTTTCATGATTTTTCAAGGCGCGGCCAGCAGCGGTCAACATTCCATCAAAACTTCCATCGTAAACGTATTTTAACATAATTAACTCTCTCCGACAAACATGAAATATTGAATTTATGCTTAAATAACAGGTAATTTATCTATTTTTCGGCCTTAGCGCAAGCCTGTCAATTATTTTTAATAAACCTGCAATAAAAAATCCAGTCAATAAAATCACTGCAATAAATTTTATAATGTCGTCTTTAATGCCTAAATGCCGATTAAAATTCACCGGTCAGGCTTGTAATCGAATCATTAACACTCTCGAGCGGAGTGGCGTCGTTGAAAAGCGGAAGCTGTTCAAATATTTCTTTCGGCCTGTCCGGCGCGGCATCTGTCAGCAGCTTCTGCCTTATCGTCTGCTCGCCGATTTTAAGGCCGCCGAAATATTTTCCCGAACATGTTATAAAATATTTGGCGCGTTTTAATATGACGCCGATTTTTTTTAAATCCTCAAAACTCAAAGAATGCACTTTTCTCATAAATAATATTTTTTTTGCGTTCCGAACGCCGATGCCGGGTACACGCAATATAGTCTCATAATCCGCCCTGTTGATATCGACCGGAAACATATTAAGGTTTTGAAGCGCCCAGGCAGTTTTAGGGTCAAAATCAAGGTCAAGGTTCTGAAACGGCCCGCGAAAAAGCTCATCCGACTTAAAATTATAAAACCTCAAAAGCCAGTCCGCCTGGTAAAGCCTGTGTTCGCGAAGCATCGGCGGCGCTATCAGCGCCGGAAGTTTAGGGTCGGACGTAACAGGCACATAAGCCGAATAAAAAACCCTTCTCAGGCCGAATTTCTGATATAAAGCCTCGGACAGCTTAACGATTTTCGCGTCTGATTCAGGCGTCGCTCCAATTATCAGCTGCGTGCTCTGGCCCGCGGGAGTAAACACAGGCGCTTTTTGATATATTTTCCGCTCTTCCTGGTTTTCGACAATCTGCGCGCTTATTTGCTTCATGGGCGATAGTATCGCATTTTTATTTTTTTGAGGCGCGAGCATTTTGAGGCTCTCGCTTGTAGGCAGCTCAATATTTACGCTCATCCTGTCGGCATATTTCCCGGCCTCTGATATAAGGGCCGGCGAAGCGCCAGGAATTGCCTTCAAATGAATATAACCGTTAAATTTTTTCTCTATCCTGAGTTTCTTCACGACCGTGACAAGCTGCGCCATAGTATCGTCCGGATTTTTCTTGATCGCCGAACTTAAAAATAACCCTTCGATATAATTACGAAGATAAAAATTTATTGTCAGCTCTATCACTTCGTCAGGTGTGAACGAAGCGCGCGCTATATCGTTAGTAACGCGGTTAACGCAATACGCGCAGTTATAAATACAATCATTGGTAAATAATATTTTAAGAAGCGAAATGCACCTGCCGTCGCTTCCCCAGCTGTGGCATATGCCGCTTTCGGCCGCCGTGCCGATTCCGCCGCGCATATTTTTCCTGGCGCTGCCGCTCGATACGCACGAAACATCATACTTCGCGGCAGCTGATAATATCTTCAATTTTTCAGCTACATTCATATTTTCATTCATAATTCCACCTATAAACTGATCGCTTAACATTTATAACTATAAAATTATATTTTTCACGTTTCTTCGATTTTTACAAACTCGTTTAAAAGCGTATTAATGCGCTGTTTTGTTCATACAGTCAATCAAAACATAACAATCAATATAAATTAAATATATCAAAACAGTATATTACAAATGCAGAATATATTAATTATTATTCGAAGTCGAATTCATTCAAAATTTTAAAATAAGAATTATTTCAAAAAATTGCCTTCCAGGCGGCCGTATTTAAAATTCCGCATAATATTTTTAAAATTATCCGGTAACTCAGAGATTCTTACTCATCAAATGAGTCAGCGACCCAAGGACTATATTCTCTTTTTGGCATATTACAGCGATTTTTTTCACATAATCGTCGATATTGAATTTCCGCTTCAATCCATTTTCATTCATATATCTCAAATTCCCCAACACAGGCCTTTCAAACCACGGCCTGTCATGCTTTCCGAAGCACCATGCCACTCCCGTAAAACTATTAGGATCGCGTCCGTCAAGCTCATATTTATTATTAAGATAAATCATTGTTTCAAAAGCTTCCTCAGGCGTCCTGCTCCATTCGATAATTTTTTTGCCCCAGTACATCCTCATGTAATTATGCATTTTCCCGGTAGCGGTCATCTCGAGCTGCGCGGCGTTCCAGTAATGATCATGGGTCATTGCCATTTCAAATCCTGCCCTGTCATAAACATATCCACGTGTGTCATTCGAATGTTTTTCAAGCGTGATTTTCGCCCAGTCGGGAATAGCATTTATAGTGTCATATTCGCTGTTATATTCGCAAAAATTAACCGCAAGCTCCCGCCTTACTATCACTTCTTCAAGATATTTCTCTTTAACGGATTCTGAAATATCTTGAAGCCCGATCGCTATCTTAAGCGGAGAAATATTCCCGAAATGAAGATAAGGCGACATTTCAGAAAGCCAGCCAAGCGACGGATCATTTCTAAGTTCCGCATATTTTTCGAGTTTCAGGCCTATAAATTCAGCCAGACGCCTCTCAGCCTCGTTCTGGCCGCCTTTATAATAATTAGACTCGCGTACGGTCCTGTCGATATTTAAAACACCTAGAATGTCTTTAATTTCCGAATATGAATTTAAATTCAGTATCTTGAAACCATTATTCCGATTCGGCCCGCAAAAAAAATCATCAGGCATTTCAAATGACGGCTTTAAAACTTCGCATTCAGGAAGTTCGATCAAAAAACCGCGAAGCAATTTCGTGATTTTCGGCCGTATTGTCCTTGCAGCGAATTCCTCCTTATTAGAAGCCGTTTCAACCGGAACTACAACATCGGACTCGATCTGCATAAACGCGCATTTTATTTTTGTTGCGGCCTCGCGGCGCCATTCTTTCTGAATTTTTAAGTAACCTCTGTCAGTAACAAGCACCGACGCCTCAGCGCAAATTTTTGTGAGCGCCTCTGAATGTGAACGAACGTGTGCTATTATGAATTTTATCCGCTTCCGCTCGAGTTCTTTTTTTACGTCATAAAGCCCTTCGGCTAAAAATCGGTAGTGACGCAGATTAGCTTCCGGAAAGGAATCGACAAGACCAAAATAAACAATCAGCGGCTGTTTTAATTCGTTGGCTTTCATTATCGCATATGTAAGCGCGTGATTATACCGGGTCCGAACCGAAGACTGCATCCAGTAAACTACAAATTTTCCGTTATGGTTTATTGAAGCGGTATTTAAACATTTTATCCTCTCTGACTGTATCATATTTTCTCCAAATTCTTTAAATTGACATTTTTTATTATATCATAATTTTTAAAAAATCGAAAATATTTTCGAAAAAAACCAAAAAATATTTTCGAAAAAAATAAAATTAAAGCCGATAAAATAAAACATGAATAGTGTAAAAAAGTTAAGAAATATTTTTAATTATATAAAATATAAAAAAGAAGCCGCCGCGTTTATAGCGTCATGGCTTTTGATAACAGCGGCTATAACAGGCTGTAACAGCCGCAATCCTGCTTTAAGCGTAGTGGAGGAAACGCCGGCGCCGACGGGACAAACGACAATATACCGTTACGATACCGCCAGCCAGCCCAATTTGAATTTGAAACCAATAATAGAAGAGCAATGCGCCAGATGCCATAACAGCGATATAACGCCAAAACTCCGTCTTACAAATTACCTCGAGGTATATACCGCCGGAGTTCTCGTAAAAAGGGCAGTCCAGCCCGGCGGGGCCATGCAGAAATACGTGCCTTTCGATTATGAAAAGATAATGAACTGGCAGGAATGCGGCATGCCGAAATAACAGCCGCCGTTTCCGCGGTCAAAGACTGAATCCGATGCCGGAAACGTGACCAAAGCAACCATTTATTGTACTATTTTAAATATAACAAATTAATAAACAACTTTAGATATCTTTATTTTACAAAAAATATAGAAAAAAATTACCAGAGCGAATAATCCGCAGACGCATTTGTAGTCGAAGTTCTGACACAATGCCAGGGAACCCTAAGCGAGGTAATTTTTTCGATCATTTTATGCCAGCGGTAACGACGAATAAGCTTTAGTCATTTCGTCATGCAGGACAATAACATCTTCCAAATTTGAAGCGCCGTGCGAATTTCCGATCTCGAACAAAAAGCGGCAGGTCGCGAAATTCTCAATGGTTTCAAAATATTTCTTGTTCCAATTCTTATAATTATCTTCAAATTCTTTATTTTCGAAAGGATAACTAATCCTTATCGGATCGAGCCCGATGCGCCATGATTTAGGCGTAAGGCGCGCCCTGAAAGTATTTTGAAGTTTACATAAGCGCGAATACATCGGATCGGCGCCAAGCATATTGAATATGGCTATAGTATCGGCGCCGGCAGGTTCATATTCACGGTTTGAAATGATATATCTGAACCCGTTCTTGGTTTTATAAACGCGCGCGCCGAAATCGGAATTATTTGCCGCATATTTATTGAGTTTGTCTATAGCCTCGTTTTCAAGCCGTTTCAAAGGATCGACATATTTTTTAAAGGTAAGAGACGCCCACAATTTTTTCAAGCCCTCAAAACCTATGAGAGGCATCTCAATATCCACATCTACAAACATCAGCCTGCCCGTATTTAATACGTGACAGCCGTAAGAATTTTGAGTAATAACAAAGCGCGGCGATTGCGTGTTTTTTTCATCGGATTTAACAAGCACTTCTTTCAAAGGATTAGCGCCGTAAGGATAATTTTCAGCGCACTGCCGCGAGTTCAAACGCTCGACAGCCTGCAGAACACGCGTTTCAGCGTTATTACGGGCATCTTCCAGCGAAACTGACGACCAGCCCCAGCACCACAAGGAAATCATACGCTCATCAGTTTTAACCCTGTGCTTTGAACTTCTGGCCCAATATTTAAAAAATATCATAGTGCGCTCCTTTTCTATATTATTTGATATTTGCCGGGGAATTAAAGGGTCGCTCGAATTGTCCTCCTTGACAACTCGCGACATTAGCGCATCCGTGCGCATCAGGCATCCACCTTTAATTTCCCCCGGGCCCCTTTTTATCCCGGCTATTTCTATCGTTGTATTGTTACGTTTACTTTGTTTCCAGATTGCTTTATCACCGCAAGCTTTGCGGCGATAAAGCATAGCAGGATTGGATGGGGTTTCAGGGGAAGGGAAGGGATAATCCCTTCGCCTTCCCCTGAATTTTAAATATAACTTGCTTTCAACATTTCCGCCACTTCGCTGTCGATTTGCTCGCGGCGCCTTATATCTTCGAACAATTCAAAAAGGTCGGAAACTTTCAGGCGTTTTTTCTCTTCACCCTTAAAATCATGTATTATTTTGCCGTTATAAAGCATTACTATCCTGTCGCCGAGATTTATCGCCTGCTGCATCGAATGTGTAACCATAAGCGTCGTAAGGTTATCTTTTTCTATTATTTCCTTGCTGAGAGCTATGACTTTATTCGCGGTTTTCGGGTCAAGAGCCGCAGTATGCTCATCTAAAAGAAGTAATTTCGGTTTAACAAGCGTAGCCATCAATAATGTAAGGGCCTGCCTCTGCCCGCCGGACAAGCCCCCGATCTTATTATCAAGCCTGTCCTCTAGCCCCATATTAAGCACTCTGACTCTTTCTTTCAAAAAATCAACATTTTCCTTCGATAACAGCATCCTGAAGTTTCTTGTCTTTCCACGCCTTATCGCAAGCGCAAGGTTTTCGGCAATCGACATATCAGCCGCCGTTCCGCTGAAGGGATTTTGAAAAACACGCCCTATGAATTCGGCACGGCTGTGCTCCGCTAAATTAGTTATATCGACTCCTGCGAGAGTGATTTTTCCGCTGTCGACAAAAAATGTGCCGGCCACGGCGTTCAGCAATGTGGACTTTCCTGAACCGTTAGTTCCCAGAAAAATTGTAAAACTGCCCTCTTCTATGGTCAATGACACATCGGTAAGCGCCTTTACCATATCGGGCGTATTTTTATTAAATGTTTTGGAAATATTTTTAATTTCAAGCATATATACCGCCTATAAAGCTAACCGCTAAATTAATATTTATTTTTCACAAATTAAAAGCCAAGTTTTGCCTGGCCGTTTGTTCCTGCGAAAGCCGAGATATTAATTTTCTGAATTATTTTATTATCGCCTTAAAATATTTTATTTTGATTTTTCGAATTATTAGTCCGGCTTCATTATTATCAGGAATAAAAGCCCAATTACTCGGCGCGTTTCAACTTCTTTACCATATCCGGCAATACCAGGGCAATAAACACAAATACCGCCGTAACAAGTTTCAAGTCGTTCGGGTTCATTCCGGCCCTTAGCGCTATTGCGATAATAAGCCTGAATAAAACGGAACCCGCGACCGCGCCGGCGATCATAAAGCCGAAACTTTTCTCAAGTATAAGCGATTCGCCTATAATAATACTCGCAAGGCCAATAACCATCATGCCTATTCCCATCTGCACATCCGTAAAACCCTGATACTGGGCAAATATCGCGCCGGCCAGAGCTATAAGCCCGTTAGCCATAGCAAGGCCGAGTATTAGCATCAAATCGGTATCGACGCCGAGCGCTTTTATCATTTGCGGATTACTGCCGGCAGCGCGCATTGCCGTCCCAAAATCCGTCTTAAAAAATAAATGTATCTTAAGAGCGGCTATTGCTATTATAAAAAACACAAACAGAAATATTGAAAAATCCTTATACGGCACCGCCCATGAAAAAAATTTAAATACCGCGCCGTTTCCGAAAAAATTAGATGAAAAATTCTCGATATAACTTCCGAAAGTTTTAGCGTCAATCAACGGCACGTTGCTTTTTCCCATTATATGAAGGTTAATTGAATAAATCGAGGTCATTACAAGAATTCCGGAAAGAAGCCTGTTTATTTTAAATTTCGTGTGTAAAATGCCGGTAATCGCGCCCGCCGTGAATCCCGCAGCTAAAGCCGCTATCATCGACAAAAACGGATTAATCCCGCCGACTATCATTATCGCCGAAATTGAAGCGCCAAGCGTTATCGAACCTTCGGCGGTAATATCCGCAAAATTGAAAATTTTAAAGCTTATAAAAACGCCTACCGCAAGAAGCGACAATATCAATCCAGTTGTAAGCGAGGCTAAAAGTAAAGACATATCATAACCTTCTTTATAAAATACTTTTATTTATTGATTTCTCCGCACCATAAAATGCAATTTTTCAATTCGGTCTGGCCGATTCCGTTTATCGGCCTTTTATCATTTATCAGATGAACAACTGATTCAAGTTTCGAATTTTCAAAAAGTCTTGAAATTATTTCATTCAAATCGTCGCAATCCTTCTTTAACGGTATAAATGAAAATATAGCTGCGTGAAAATGCCCGTTCAAACCGCCGCCGTTAACCGACCTTAAAAATTCAGCCGTATTCACGTCGGAATTTTTAGAAATCATTCCGGCCGCGACTACTAGATTGCCTGAATAAGCCGGCTCGGTCGTAAAATTAATATTCCCGCGAACATCCGGAAAATTAAAAATGTCATTTAAACCGGAATTAGATGACGGCGGCTTATTTAAATACGCGCCGACAACCTGCGAAGCTTCGCCTATAATAACGCAAAATACATCTTTTCCGCTAAATTCAGCCGAAATTGTTTTTAGTATATCGTTAAATGCGATATTTTGCTTCCCATTCGCGGGCTTCATAACGATTTTCTTCTGAAAATTTCCGTTAAAGCTCATCGAATATATAGAACCGACTTCAGGCAGCAAGTTCTCATGCTTCAATGAAAAATCGCAAACTCTGGTATTATCGGTCGGCATATACATCGCGGCGCCGGGAAGGGCCATGAATTCGCCGGCTCTCATCGCGCATTCTTTAAAATTGCCGCCAAGCGCTCCAAGTCCGATCGAATAATCTTCGTTCCCTATTTTTACCGCCTTAAAATCCTTTTCAGAAATATCGCCCTTAAGCGCCCGGGCCGGGTCGCCGTTTAAAGAGCACGAAAAACCTTTGCCGCCGGCAGCGCACGAATTAAATTCCAGCAAACCGTCCGCTGATTTATCCCATTGCAGCTCCTGTTTTTCTTTGCCGGTTCCGGCAGCGGCCGCATCGTCACCGGTTATAAGGCCGAGCAGCCCAGTCATTTCAAAAACGCTCCGGACGTTTTGAGATACTGCCAATATAGAACACGAGCCGCCTAGCTCTTTAAGCTGCTTCGAAGTCTGTAAAAACACGCGGATTCCTGCCGAACTCAAATAATCGACATCGGCCATATCAAACTTAATCTCATAATTTCCGCTTCTTATCTCGTCGCTTAAAAAATTCAAAAGCTGGCCTGACCAATAAGCGTCTATACGGCCCGAAAGTTTAGTCACGGATATTCCGCCATTTAAAACCCTTTTTATTTCAAGATTGCTCTGCATTTTTATTCACCTAAAACCTTAACCGCTTTTTTTAATAATTCACTTTTCAACGTTATATTATTTGCTTTAAATGCCTTTTTATTTATGGATAAATCCGTTTTACTTATGTACTCGAACGGGATATTCGCCGGCCGTTCACCTTTTAAAATCCGGACCGCGAGCTTCGCGGCGTCAACGCCGCACTGATGATAATCCCGCGCGTACGCCAAAATAGCTCCGTCTTTAACGTTAGTGCTTCCAAATCCGAGGACTGGTATTTTGCTGTTCGATGCTGTCTTTACTATAGTGGCAAAAGACGGCGCCGTTATATTATCCACTATCTGGCATATCGCCGCTATATTTTTCGAACATAGATTCATTGAAGCCTCTATTATTTCGGATGACGCGGTAACAGGCACCGCCACGAGCTCTATATTATTCTTTTTAGCGGCTTTTTCAAATTCATTTTTATAAAATACCGAATTTATTTCTGACGGCGTAAAAATAGTGCCGATTTTTTTCGCTTCAGGCATTGTTTCTTTCAAAACATTTATCATACCTTCAAAATCGCTCATCGATGATATTCCAGTTACGTTTTCAGCGTGGTCCGTAAAACTTTTTCCGGCCCCGGCGCCTATAGGATCGCCGGCACTGGCAAAAACGATCGGGACGTTTTTAATTTTTTTTAAAGCCGCCTGAAGCGCTGGAGTGCTTATTGTAAATATGATATCGCAATTAAGAGAAGCCGCCGAATCGATAATGCCGTTTAATACGGTAACATCGCCGTGGGCCTTGAATGAACGAAGAACATAATCCCTGTCCGCCTTAAAACCGTTAGCGCCGAGACCGTCAAGAATGCCGGCACGGCTTTCCTCGGAAATCGGGGCGTCGCTATATTCTATAATGACAAACTTTAATATTCCGGTTTTTAAATTACCGTTTTTACCGCCTGAATTCAAATTCCCGCCGTCAGAAAATAAAAGCACGAATCCGGCAATAATTATTAAAAAAAGGCATAACGACATTTTTTTTATAAAATAAATAAAATTCATGGGTAAAATTATATAAAATTTAAAAACATTATTCAAGAAAAATTTAACGGCCTTTCAATTCCTGTATAATTATTTTGCGAACTGATTTTTTTAATGGTATAATAATAGATAGTAGCGTTTTTTTTTGAAACCATAAATATTAATAGAAACCGATAATAATTTTTGATATATTTGTATCATTTTTGGTATAAAAAACATAAAAATAATTTTTTTACAAACAGGAAAGTCAAATCAAGCAATAATAATATTATAATACTCCTAAAAATCCCTGAGGAGCAATAACATTGAAAAATTTAGTTAAAAATATATTTCCTGCCTTATTATTGATATTTCTAGCCGGAACCGTGCTGCTGCTTTCGGATAATGACCCGGGCCGAAATCATAAAAATCAAATCAGGAAAATCGCGATCGTCCAGCAGGTAAGCCGCGAAATTCTCAACTTATCTGTTAAAGGCTTTATAGACGGGCTTAATGAACGCGGATACGCCGAAGGAAAAAACGTCTCATTCACTAAATATAATCCCGAAAACGATATGCCTACCGCGAATGCGATTGCCAAGGAAGTTGTAAACGACGGATATTTTATGATAATGACGGCAAGCACGACGAGTCTTCAATCGGTTGCCGCTGCAAACCTCGAAGGTAAAGTCATCCATGTATTCGGCACAGTTACCGATCCTTTTACCGCCGGCGTCGGATTCGACGCTAAAGATCATTCGAAAAGGCCGAAACATATCGCCGGAATAGGAACATTCCAGCCTGTAGAAGCCGCGTTCAGGCTCGCCAAAAAGATAAACCCAAACCTTAAAACCGTCGGAACACCTTGGTGTACGAGCGAATCCTGCGCGGTATCATGCCTTGCCAAAGCAAGAAAAATATGCGCAGAACTCGGAATAACACTTATAGAAAAAAATGTCACTAACACCAACGACATTCTCGAAGTCACCAAAGCGCTTACTGAAAGCGGAATCGAAGCTATCTGGGTCGGCGGAGACAACGTCGTAGAATCCGGCATCGAGCTTGTCATAAAAGCTGCAACGGACAAAAATATTCCGGTATTTACAAACAATCCGGAACACGCATCGAAAGGCGCAATTTTCGGAATAGGCGCAAATTATTACGAAGTCGGTCAGGCAGTGGCTAAAATCGCAGCGGACATACTTGATGGAAAAAAGCCCGAAACCATACCAGTCGATGACGTGACCCCGCAAAAAATTTATTTTAATAATATCAATCTGGATAAATTCGGCGCTATGTGGGATTTAAGCGAACAGAATCTGAAGGGCAGCGACGGCATTTACGAAAAAAGCGGCTTAAGAAACTTAAAATAATCACTAAATTCAGCGAATATATTTTCAAATCATTTCAATCTTAGCATTTCACCAAAATATTTATTTTTTTTAGCATTATCAATATATGCTATCTGTGCCATAACTACGCAGCCATTTTTAAGTTTTAATTAAAATTATTTGACTATAATTTAATTTTAAGTTATAATTATTAAGTATAACTTAAAATTAGGAGAAATGTTATGCCAGAAAAAAATAAAGACATCAGTCACGACATACAGGATAAAGCCTCACAATTAAAAGACGATAACGGCAACACAATCAAAACCGGCAGCGGCCCAGACTTTCAAAGAATTTTAACAGCTCTTGGCGTTTGTATCGCACTTATGATTCTCGCGAAATTTTTCGGAATGTAAAAACATTAATTTCGAAGTTATTCCAAAAAAAACGACTTAAAACCATTCATATTTTAAGTCACACTTAAAACATTTCATTTAAATCACAGTGCTAAAAAATTTTATTTTTTTATAATCGCAGCTGCGAATATATTTTAAACATATCTAAATAAGAAAGAGGTGGTTTTTTTGGCTGAGATTTACATAATAATCCCTTTCGCGTTTCTGCTTCTTTCCATAGCTTTAATGCCCTTAATTAACAAGCACTTCTGGGAAAAAAACTATCCGTGGTTTTCATTCATTTCAGCGGTTATTGTAATTTTATATTACACGGCATTTCTCAAGGATTTTCATAAAGTATTCGAAACTTTCCATGAATATTTTTCATTTATATGCCTTATAGGCAGTCTTTATATAGTTACAGGCGGAATATTGATAAGATTCGGCAACAAAGGCGGTCCGCTCGTAAATTCGACAATATTGCTCATAGGCTCTATAATATCGAATCTTATCGGAACAACTGGCGCTTCGATGTTACTGATAAGGCCTTTTATCCAGATAAACAAAGACAGGCTGAGAGGTTATTTAATAGTATTTTTCATATTCACTGTCAGCAATATAGGCGGCGGACTGACCCCTATAGGCGATCCGCCGCTGTTTCTGGGATTTCTTAAAGGCGTGCCGTTTTTTTGGGTTATCGAACATAATTACCACATATGGATTATGACAATTTCGTTAATCATAGCGCTTTTTTTTGTAATAGATTTTTATTATTACCGTAAAGAAAAGCATTATATTCCAGGTGCAAAAAAAACCGAAGAAAACATAGATAACATCGACGACGACCTGCCCATAGCCATTCAAATATACGGTTTTTCAAACATCATCTTACTGGGCGTCATTATCGTTTCAGTTTTCTGGCCGTCACCTTACCGCGAAACAGTAATGATAATAGCTTCAATTATATCAATGAAAATAACTCCGAAAAAATTAAGAACTAAAAATGAATTTAATTTCGAGCCAATAAAAGAAGTCGCGATTTTATTTGCCGGCATTTTCGCTACGATGATTCCGGCATTGGATTGGCTTTCGTTAAATTCAAAGCAGCTCGGAGTATCAACTGCCGGTAGTTATTATTGGTCAACCGGTTTTTTATCGAGTTTTCTGGATAACGCGCCTACATACCTTAATTTTTTCACGATAGCCGTATGCTCGCAAATTACAGAGCAGCCAGGATTAAACGCCCTTAACGTCAAAACCCTTATAACGTCAGAACCTGTTATTCTTTCAGCGATTTCAATGGGCGCAGTTTTTTTCGGCGCCTTCACTTACATCGGCAACGGGCCGAATTTCATGGTAAAAAGTATAGCCGAGCGTTCGGGCGTTAAGATGCCTGATTTTTTAAGTTACATCGCATTTTATGTATTACCATTTCTTTTGCCGGTATTGACGCTTGTCTGGTATGTATATTACAGATAAAAACAACAAGTTCTTATGTCTGATAAAATTCTTTATCAAAAACTATTTAAATAAAAAAATATAACCATGTTTCGAGCCAGCTTTTCATATTACCGCAGAAAAACCGCTAATAATTCAAATTTTGTAATGTAAATTACAGCGTGAAAATTAATTAAATAAAAATATTTCTCCGGAGGTGGTTTAAAATGATAAGTGTAATCATTCCCGTTTTAAACGAAGAAAGAACGATCGCTAACGTAATTAAAAAAGCGTTTTTATGTGAATCGGTATCGGAAGTAATAGTTGTCGATGACGCTTCCGTTGACGCAACAGCGGAAATCGCCCAAAAAGCCGGTGCGCGTGTCATTCAGAGCACAAAACTCGGGAAAGGCACTTCGATGCTCGACGGTCTTTATTGTTCGAACAATGAAATAATCGTATATCTTGACGGCGATATCGAAGATTTTGCCGACGATATAGTTTTCAAACTCACGGAGCCGATTATTTCAGAAAAAGCGGATTTTGTAAAATCAAAATTTTCACGAGAAGCCGGAAGAGTTACCGAACTTGTGGCTAAGCCGCTGCTAAGCCTTATTTTTCATGAACTATCAAGTTATAGTCAGCCGCTCAGCGGCATGATCGCCGGCCGTAAAGAAATGTTCAAAAAAGTTACTTTCGAAAACGATTACGGCGTCGATATCGGCATATTGATTGATATGTACGAAATGGGAGCGAGAATATGCGAGGTCGATATCGGACATATCGATCATAAATCCAAACAATGGCAGCAGCTCGGCAAAATGTCGCGAGAAGTTTCAAGGGCGATATTAAAAAGAGCTACAAATAAAAAAAGTTTTACGCTTGAAGATCTCGGCTCATTTTCAGTGGTCAGCGAAGAACTCGATAACTCCCTGCTTGAATGCGTGAATACGCTTAATAAAATAGTCGTATTTGACATGGACAACACTCTTTTAGAAGGCAGAGTAATAATGAAACTAGCGGAGCGTTTCGACTTTCGCAGTAAAATTATAGACATCGTAACTGAAAATTCAGATCCATACGTTATTACTAAGTTAATAGCGCAAAATATAAAAGGTCTTAATATCGGTGATATTCTATCGGTCGTAGAGTCGATTCCGATTGTATCAGACGCTGAAGAAGTGATAAAAGAATTAAAACGGCGCGGATACATCGTAGGCATTATAAGCGACAGTTATGACGTGGCGGTAAACAGTTTAAAAACCAGGCTTAATCTCGATTTCGCACTGGCGAACAAACTAGAATTCGTAAACAGCCTCGCTACAGGCGAGGTCTCAATACCCCTGTCATTTGTACGTTCGCAGGATAGCTCCTGCAATCACGGTATATGCAAAAGCAACGCAGTAAAAGCGATCGCCGCGCAATACAAGGTTTCACTCGATAACGTAATCGCAGTCGGCGACGGAGAAAACGATATTTGCATGCTGAAAAATGTCGGCATAGGCGTTGCATTTTGCTCATCAAATTTACTGCTTAAGTCAATTGCCGATTTTGAAATAAACGAAAGAAGCTTTGCAAAATTATTGGAATTTGCAAATTAAAAAAATACAATTTACAGTTATAAAAATTATAAAACTTAGACTGCTTAAAAAAAGGAAATTATCTGATTATTTATTAATAGATAATTTCCTTTTTTAATATTATGCATAATATTAACCTGATTTTTGTTCTTAAAAAAGCAAAAACCTCGCATTTCTGCGAGGTTTTTTAAAGCGCCCCCAGCGGGATTCGGACCCGCGTCACCGCCTTGAAAGGGCGATGTCCTAGGCCGCTAGACGATGGGGGCAGCTAATGGCCTTATATTATAATCTTATTTTGTTATTAAAAATTTCAGCGGACTCATTTTAGCAGGCTCACCGGACTATCCTAGCCACCACTATATAAGTGGTGGGCCCAACAGGACTTGAACCTGTGACCTACCGGTTATGAGCCGGTAGCTCTACCAACTGAGCTATGGGCCCCTGTTTTTTATTTTTCAACTACCTCATTGATTTAAGGTGATATCATTATACCAAAATCATTTTTGTTTTGCAACTTATTTTTTTCTCATATAAGGTTAAATAAGGTTAAATAATTAATATTTATTTATTTATTTTATTATTTCATTAAATAAACGTTTTTTTCTAGTTTTTACTATCTTTTATATTTGTTATGAAATAAATTTTTATTTTACAATAAATGTATTGCAATTATTAATGATATTTAACATAAAACTAACCAAATTTTGAATGAATATTAATTCGAATTATGATATAATAATTTTTCAATTAATTTATGTTAAGTCTGACATAATGCAAATTATCAAAAAATTTCAAATAAGTGGAGAAAGATATGAAAAAATTTTTAATGTCTTTAAAAATCGTTCTTATCGCAATATTAATCGCGGCGGCTGTACCGGCAGATGTCCGCGCCGAATCCGACACTTTATTTAACGACGCCGGACTTGTATATTACTACAAAGCGCAATATGACAAAGCTTTAAAGGAATTTTTGTCCGCTTTGAAAGAAAACCCTAAAAATTATGAAGTACATTACAATCTCGGCCGCACTTACCGCAAAATGAGCAATTTGAAAGATGCGGCGGCTTCGCTAAAAAGAGCGCTGGAAATAAAACCTAATTACCCGGCCGCCAAATCGCTTCTCAAAAAAATAGAATCCGACCTCGCCCTCGAAAACAAGCAAAATGTGCAGACCTTCACCAAAAATTATAAAATTCAGATACCATCGGAAATCGTTTATAATTATAAGGATTTCACAGAAGGATTTTACGCTTATTACTCCGGCGATGTAAACGGCGCGACAGAAAAATTCGAACGCGATTTTCAAAATAAGCAGCTGGCCCAGCAGGCAAAACTCGACCAGGCTATTATTTACTATCAATTAAGATATTTCGACGAAGCAATAACGTATTTTAAACAAGCAGTTGAAATGGACCCGAAAAATGCCGCAGCGCACTATAACCTGGCATTATGCCTCGAACAAGCCGGAAAGCGCGAAGACGCCGCTGACGCCTATAAAAAAGCCATAGAATTAAATCCTGAATTAAAGCAGGCAGACGAAAGGCTTATCAATGTAAAAGACGAACTTTTGACATCATATTTGAATTATGCCAACTCGCACTTCGAAAAATCTGAATGGCGCAGCGCTATTTCTTATTATGAAAAAGCAAAAGTGCTCGCGGCGCCTGACTCAAAAGAATATTCAATCATAGAAAGCAATTTAAAAGTTGCCAAATTAAGAGTTGATAAGCTCGAAGAGGCTAGAAAAGAAATAAACCTGGGATTTTTATCCAGAAATGTAGATTTTTCGGAAGCTGACGCAAACCCGTCACGTTATAACGGCGAATTGATAACCTGGAAAGGAAAAATTTACAAGATTGAAAAAAGCGGCAACAGCTCAGACTGGATAGTAATTTATATGCCTACATTTAATTCGACTATCGATATGAGCGAATCTTTCAAAAATTATCTTTTCGTTATAAGATTCAAGCGCGCTCCGCACCATCAGCTCATACGCGAGGATTCAAAAGTAGTAGTCGTCGGCAAAATCAGCGGAAGGGAAGTCCTGAAAAACGCTTTTAAATATGATACATATAAGGAAAAATTCGTAATAACTCCTTTAAAAGTGACTGTTACGAACGACACTTTTACAGGCGAGCATATTTTCGAAGTAAGGGACTAATTTCATAAGTCATAAATTTCTTTATGACCGAATTTTATCGAATTATCCGTGTAAATTATATTTTTAGCTTCGATTTTATACCAGCTTATCTCAAAAGCGTGCTTTAAATTTTCAGCGTTTATTACGCTTTTTATGTCGTTAAATTTTAAAAAATATGTCATCATGGCGCCTGGAATCATAGATATATCTATTTTTTCGCAGGCGCCTTTTATTAATACGCCCTTAATTTCATTATATTTTTTATAATTGCCGGTTATAGACGCGCAAACATTCGAATTTGACACAATATTAGAGCCATGCTGTGTAGTTTCGAAAGACAAAAAGAAAAATAAGTTTCCGCTTCTTGCAAAAAATACAGGAGTAGCATGCGGAAACTTATTCTTTTCACAATAAGTAGAAATCGTCATCACATTAAAAGAATCTATATATTCATATACTTGATTAAGCGCCGGCACATTATTTTTTTTCACTTTTTTGAACAGTCTCTCAAGTTATTTTTTAAACGGGTCTATGTATTTCTTTATAATCTCTTCGATATCGCCGGCAGTCACTTTGTTAAACCAAATCTGCTCGGGATAAATAACCATATTCGGGCCGTCAGGGCACATCGAAAAGCATCTCGATTGTGTAATTTTAACTTTTCCGCCAAAATCATTGGCTTTAACATATTCCTTTAATTTACGATATATCTCTTCACTGCCGCCGTTTTTACAGCAAACCGCGCCTTCGCCCTCGCGAAAATTTGTGCATATAAATATGTGCCTTAAAAAATTTACGCTCTTATTTTCAATCATAGCAATTCCTCCATTACATTGAATTTAAATATAATCCTTAGCTTAAAACAATAAGAACTTATAAACCAATTCAAAAAACCTGGCTCTTCTTTTTACATGCGCTCGAAATATTATCTATTTGATATATTATTTTATGAAACCGAAAGAATTCACGAATTTTTTTACATTTTCAGAATCTATAAGCTCTTTAGTGGTTTTTACGACTACGACGTAGGCCCTGTTGTCATTGAAAAATATCCGGCCGGCTCCGTATTTTCCGTCATTGAGCTCCATTTTGATTTCGTTGCCGTTAACGCCGTCAACGGTAACATCCTTTTTCTCTATGAGATTAGCCTTCAACGAAACTTTAATTATCATATTAGTAAGATCGCTCAGTATTTTTTCCGGCTTGGAAAAAGGCACAAAACCCTTAAAATTCGCCGGAAATTCAGTATATGAAATTTCGTATTTTATTCCGTCTTTTTCGGTAACTATAATATACGTATCGATATTTCCGAACGGCATTTTATTTGTCATTTTACTTGATTCAGAAGGTTTTACAGGAAACTGAGCTTTCATTTTGAAATTAGCGTTCGAATATTCATGCCATGAATTTCCGCAGCCTGCCGCAAAAGTTAAAAGCATAATGAAAATAACAACAAAAATCTTAATCAATCGAATATTTTTTAAATTTAATTTCATAATCCATCTCCAATAAATAAAAAAGGCGCCGCTGACGGCAGCTTCCATAATAATTTAAAGAGCAGGCCTAAATTATTTTTTCCGGCAGCGGCTGTTCAGCGATTTTTTTAGCGTTTTCGCTGCCGGTTAACACGCGCAGCGCGCCGGCTGCGAGCGCCGAAGCTTCATCTTCTCCGGGATAAACCATAACCTTTGATATATATGAAACTTTTTGTTTTACCATATCTATAAACCATTTAGAATAGGCCATACCGCCGGTAATCACGATAGCGTCGACCTTGCCCTCCAGCACGGTAGCCATGGCGCCTATCTCTTTGCAAACCTGGTGGCAGAGACCCTTATAAACAAGCAGTGCTTTTTTATCGCCGTTATGCGCCATATCTTCGATAGCTTTTCCATCGTTAACGCCAAAATAAGCAAGCATGCCGCCTTTTTTCAAAAACATCGCCTCTGTTTCCGATTTCGAATATTTACCGGAATAACATACATTTATAACGGCCCTCAAAGGCATGCCGCCTGTCCTGTCTATTGAAAACGGGCCTTCGTCGCTCGCGTTATTGACGTCTATCATCCGGCCGCCCTTATGCGCCGTTACAGAAGTGCCGGAGCCGAGATGCGCTATCACAAGATTCAGTTTATCATACTCAGCGTTCAAATCCGCGGCGGCTCTTTTACCGATAGCTTTAATATTCAATGCATGTGAAAGGCTCTGGCGTTCGATCATCGGATGGCCGCTCACGCGCGCCTCATCACATAACTCATCGACGCATACCGGATCGACGATAAAAACATTCTTAACGGCTTCACCGGCAAGTTTCTTCGCTATCAGCCCGCCTATTAACGATACATGAATAACGGCATATTTATTTCTCAGATGATTTTCAAGCTCTTCATCAACCATATATGTCCCGGACGGAAGCGGTCTTATCGGACCGCCGCGGCCTACTATCGCTGATAAATCCGAAATTTTATAATTATTGTCCTCTAAGAATTTTTTTACGACGCCGGCCCGGTAATCGAGCTGGTCAAATATAGTTTCAAAATGCGCAAGATCGGAATCGTTATGCTTTATATTTGAAACCGCAAGCTGTTTTTCGTTTTCAAAAATCGCGACCTTGGTGGATGTCGATCCCGGATTTATCGCCAGTATCAAATGCTTCTTCATTACCTCTCCTCGTTTTTTTCATTTATTTATTTTTTTATAACCATAACTGCAACTGCCTGAAAATACCATTTTAGCAATATTCAGCTT
The DNA here is from genome assembly GCA_041441465.1 of Candidatus Wallbacteria bacterium. Classification (GTDB taxonomy): domain Bacteria; phylum Muiribacteriota; class UBA9980; order UBA9980; family UBA9980; genus JASDSY01. The sequence goes on along the minus strand of JASDSY010000024.1, from coordinate 4,608 downwards.
CGGCATCTTTTAAAAATGCTTTTTATAATCTATTAAATCAAAAAAATACTTCAGGCGCCAATTTTTTTAGTGCCTATTAGTTAATTATATAAAAGCCGGATTAATCCTGAAATTTTTTTATTTCATAATCCGGGTTAAATAAGTTTTCTCTGACGTAGCGCGAGCATGCATCCGACTGCCATCGAATTAAGCTTCGTCGAATATTCATCCGCGCGCGAAAGCATTATTATAGGGCGCGCCGCACCCATAATAAGTCCGGCTGACGGAGCTTTAGCAAAGTACATCAACGATTTTCCGAAAAGATTTCCAGTTTCGATATTTGGCAATATAAAAACATCGGTATCGCCCGGGCCTTCATATTTTATGTTCCTTTTGATAGCGGCGAGTTTCGAAGCCGCGACATCGAGCGTAACAGGCCCGAATGCGTTCACAAAGCCGTATTCGGTGTCGCGCGTCAGCTCCGCGGCGACTTTAGACATATATTGCGTCGATTTCAAATTCTCGACGGCATTATTATAGGCCGAAACCATAGCAACCACAGGCGCTCTGCCGCATAATTCCGAAAAAGTGCGAACGGCGTTCTCTGATATATGAAAAAGCGCTTCCTCTGACGGATATAAATTCATCCCGCCGTCCGAAAGCATCTTAAGCTTATTTGTAACAGGACATTCGAATACCTGAACATGCGAAAGGACTTTTGATTTGCGAAGCCCTTTTTCTTTATCAAGAACAGCTTTTAAAAATGCGCCGGTCGAAAGATGGCCTTTCATAAGAATGTGCGCCTTATCATTACGCACAGCTTCCGCTGCCGCCGGAGCAGCCGCTTTATCATCCTCGATGTTCACAATTTCAAATTTCTCGGCATCGATCTTAAGGTCTGCTGCGACTTTTTTTATCTTAGCCGCTGATCCGAAAAGTATCGAATCTAAAATACCTTCATTATAAGCAATTTCCGCGGCCTTTAAAACAGCCTCATCGGCGGCGCACGCTATAGCGACTTTCTGCTTTGGTTTTGATTTAATGAAATCCAAAATATCTTTAAAAGTTTCAGGCATAAAATTAGACATAAATCCCCACCCCTAATGTATGAATTTATATTTTTTTATTGTACTATCTGTTCAAGCGACTTATTTTTTAGAAAGAAATTAGATATTATAAGAAATAAAAACGGCAGCAATATTATTCCCATTATTATTAAAAAAATGACTGTTTTTTTTGCCAGCGAGTAAAATTTATAAGCAATTATAAAAAAGCATAACAAAAAAAACATATTAACCATGGCCGGTGTCAGGTTTGTAATCCCCATCTGCCGTCCATAAACTACCAGGCCGTAAATTATTTCCTGGTATTTCTGGGCAACCTGGCCGATAATTTCAATCATAATTCGTCAACCTCTATTTTTTTATTCGGAGTCCTTAACACTACCCATTCAGAAGAATCGTCCGCGCGGTATTTCATTATTGAAAAAGGCTTAATAGTTTGATTTTCAACCTTAACTTCCTTTTCTATCGCCATTATAATTTCATCAACGCCGGTTTTTTGAGAGTCATAAGCCACCAGCACTTCGCGGTTTGCGGTATATGTATATATTTTTAAAATTCCTGGCAGCTCGTTTACCCATTTAGCGAGCGTTTTAGACGTTCCAAAACATGTCACGCCGTTCACTTCGAATGACGCGGTTTTTACATTTTTCACATCCGCCGCAGCAATTTGTTCATTTTTAGTCTCGGCATATGTCGGCACCCTGAACAAATGTGCAATATTACCTGAAATAAAAATAAAAACAGCGGCTATCGCAGGAATAACATATGGATTTATAACAAATTTCGGTTTCATAAAATTACCTTTTTTTATATTATTTTAAAATTAAAATCCTATTTTTAATGCGCCGGCTTTAGGGCATTTCGAAATACAATTCATACACATCACGCATTCCGGCGAGTTTACGACTTCTTTTTCGGAAACCTTTATTTCGAAATTACATGACTTATCACAAATTCCGCAATTTACACACTTATCGCTGTCACGGTAAATCTTAAAAACCGTCTTAAAATTAAACAACGCTAAAAATGCGCCGAACGGGCATAAAATACGGCAAAACCCCAATTTAACGATCAATGTCGCTATTAAAACATTTATGAGGACAAAATAACTGAAAAAATAAGTGGTATGGCCGTGCGTTCCGAACGCAGTAAAGTAAGGGCAATATGGCCTGAATACAAGATCATAATTTGTATATGTAAAATAAATTATTGCGGTTAAAATAAAATACCGGACCGAGTGCAAAAATTTCATAACGGTTCCGGTAAATTTATCATAAGCTGAAAAATAAGAACGCGCGCTGCTTATAAATTCATTTATAGCGCCGAAGGGGCAGACCCATGAACAAAAAACGCGCTTGAATAATATCGTAAGGACTATTATTACAAAAAATATGGAATAGTTAAGCTCATTGACAGCACACGGAAATTTTCCATTTTTAATAAACAATGAAAGAGTTTCGACCGCGCCCATCGGGCAGAATGATTCGCAATTTTTATACGACGCGCCGTTCAAAAACATTATGGCATGATATAATATAAATTCAATAAAAAATAATTGAAATAATAATCTTAAAGTGGAAATATATTTCATCAGAACTCTCTTATTTTTAATAAATATTTAACTAAATTTTATCAGAACCAAATATATTGAAAAATCAATTATACCAATAAATTTATTACGAGAAAATTCAACGGCCGGATAAAAACTTCGTTAAATTTGCCTTATTTTTTCTCTTAAATAACCTGTAACATAATATCTTTTAATAAATATAAAAAAATAAAAAACGGATTTTAAACATTATACCTAATTATTTTACTTCGATGCCAAGTGATTTCAAATATTCCAATTTATCTTTCTCGGCGCCGGCTTTGATTTTTATCCAAATTTCCGAAGCTACCGATACGATTTCACAATCAGCGCCTTTTTTTTCTTTTATCGAAAACTTGGCTGAAAAATCATTAACAAGCTTATCTATCTGAGCTTTTTCACCTTTTAACTTGATAATGCAATTTTTAGCGCTCGAGCTTACATGCGCGGAAATTGCCTTAGCGTTTAAAACGACTTCCGAAGTTACCTTTACTTCAGCGGTATTCGCGGCTTCACAGGCTGCATGATTATGTCCCTTGTAATTATGGCTGTCACTGCCGCATTCGCCGCCGGCTTTCGCGTCATCGCAAACTGTTTTCGACGGACAGTCGTCGCACGAACCTGCAATCGCAGGCATTCCGCTCAATAAAACGCAAAACGCGACCATTAATAATAAAAATGTATTTTTCATGTTATTAAAGACCCCTCCATTAATTTTTGAATAAATTTAAAATCCGTTTTTTTATTGATTTTCAGTATATAATAATTTTAATTATATTTTTAGATTATTGAATATATTTATAATATAATCACATAAAATTACCAATATAATTTTAAAGTTGAATTATCTAATCAATTACAAATGAAACTTTCATTTAATAAAATACACTGCCGGCAAATACTTTAAAGTATTATTTTTAAAGGCATATCAGTCAGGTTAATATTATATAATAGTTGAATTATAAAGTCAATTTGATTTTACTGCCGATGTTTTAAAAAGTAAGCAAAAAACATTTATGCACATTTTTTAAGCAATTTAATGTTCCAAAGTACTGCCTAAATATTAAAAATAAATGTCGATAATAACGGTAACATGTTCGTTAAATAAAGGTTTTTATCACTTGGCACGCTAATTGCTCATAATTTTAGTGTCAAGAAAAATAGTCAAAGCACATTACAAACCTTTAAGTAATGAAACATGATTAAAACTAAAATTGGAGGACTCTAAAATGTTCAATTACGCTAATTACAATGCAGTAAACGCAATATTCATATTAATGATAGCCTTAAACACTATAATTATGTCATTGACTTCAGCCTGCGCCGAAGTTATAGAGCAGGGCAAGGATGCAATACCTACATTTAAATTCACATATAACCAGCAGGTGCAGCGTTATGTAAGCACGGTTGACGAATACGTCTACGCCGGCGGCAAATTAAGAATTGTTTATGAAAACGCCAGAAAAGACGTACTTTTCAAAAACTCGCCAAGAGTTTACGCAAGATATTCGTTTGACGGCTGGCAGACCTGTCAGGATTCGCAGATGTCAATGAATGAAAACGGCGAGCTTTCGACAATAATCGATGTAAATAAAAACGCAGCAAACATACAGGTAGCGTTTTTCGCGACCTATCCATATGACAACTACAGGTCATGGGGCTTTATCTGGGACTCGGATTACGGCAAAAACTTCAGAATCGAAGTCATAACAAAAAAGGAAATCGAGCAAAAAAATAAATTCGACGAATTAATGCAAATGGCCAATAAATAATTTATAAAAAAATATAATTCCAAAAACCTGTTAACTTACATTCTTCAAAAGTAAAAAAATGCGGTAAAATCAAATAAACGCTATTAATCAAGCAGTATAAGTATTAAGAATAGAGAGAGCAGTATTTAGTATAAAACGGCGGTAGATATTAATCTGCGGCCGTTTTTATTTATTTCGATCAACCTGAAAATCACTTTTGTTAAAT
>JASDSY010000023.1:0-61470 GCA_041441465.1 Candidatus Wallbacteria bacterium | reverse complement strand
TTAGATTTTTTTTATTTTTAACTAAAATGATGGAAATAATTTCACACGGTCTCTTGATTTCATAACATTATAATATTATTAATTTCAATAAATTTAGCACATTATAAATTTCTAATTTATCTATCACGGCATAGTTAAATTAATTTCAATATACAAGCTGTTTCTATAAATTCATTCTCTTATAACTCCGCCGTGCATTAAAAAATACTTGTCATTATGTAGAACTATTTGCATACGCCGCAGCGCCTGCAAATTTTAGGGTCGCACTTTTCGGTAGTCACAACTTCAGATGCTTTTTTTAATTCATTTTTCAGGTAATTAGGATTTACGCCTATATCGACAACTGACCACGGCAGAAAATCGTCAATGCCTATTTTTCTTGACGCATATTCGAACATATTCATCCCGGATTCCGAAAACGCCTGCTGCCATTTTTTTATGTCGAGCCTGTCATCCCACGCATCGAACCTGCAACCGAGCCTGTTCGCGTTAACAAGCACGCTTCCGAGCTTTCTTGAGCCGCGCGCGAATGCCGCCTCGAGCGCCGTTATATTGCCGTTCGTAAATTTCATCGCCACATTTCTGAATCTTTTGATTTCATTCTTTAATAGCAACTGCCTGCGGATTATCTCGTCTTCACTGATCTTATCCGCCCACTGAAAAGGCGTGTGCGGCTTCGGGACAAAAGTCGAAAACGTTATATTAACGTCGAAAAATTTTACTTTCCGCTCACGCGCCATGCCGTTAATTTTAGCAACAAGTTCCGCTATTTCTTTCAAGTCATCATCGGTCTCAAACGGCAGCCCTATCATAAAATACAGCTTAATAAGCTTATATCCGGCGTTAAGCGCCGCGTCAACCGTATTAAAAAGATCGTCCGCGCTGACATTTTTGTTTATGATATCGCGCATCCTTTGCGAACCCGCCTCAGGAGCGAAGGTCAGGCCGGACTTTCTGTTCTGCTTCAACGCTTCGGCAAGTTTTACCGTAAACGTCGAAATGCGCTGCGACGGCAGCGATACCGAAAAAAGAGCATCGCAGAATTTCTTATCCTTATTCAAATTCAAGACATAATCTATTAACTCAAAAAGTTCAGGATAATCGGTGGCGGAAAGCGAATTAAGCGAAAGCTCTGAATAACCTGTGTTGGTTATAAGGTCCCGTAAAATTTGTTTCAGGCTCTCGGCGTTTCTCTCGCGGTAAGGCCTGTATATAAAACCGGCCTGGCAGAATCTGCACGCGTTAACGCAGCCTCTGGCAATTTCAGCGATACCCCTGTTAAAAACCGTTTCGAAATTCGGCACCAAAAACCGTACCGGGTGTTTGCAATCATTAAGATCAGTAACTACACGCATTCTGATTTTATCTTTAACAAAATCCTTTAAAGGCTTAAGCCCAGTCTGATTTCCGGTTTCATCATAAACCGGCTCATAAAAAGCCGGAACATAAGCGCCGTCAATTTTTGAAAGCTCAATTAATATCTCTTCGCGCTTCATACCTTTTTCTTTGGCGAGTTTTACCGTTTCAGATATGTCCAGAAGCGCCGGCTCGCCGTCACCTATGAAAAACACATCCACAAAATCAGCTACCGGCTCGGGATTTACGCATGCCGAACCGCCGGCTATTATTATCGGCGCATTTTCGCCGCGCTCTTTCGCAAGCAGCGGAATACCAGCCAGATCAAGAAAATGTACCATATTCGAAAAATTAAGCTCATATTCAAGCGTAAAGCCGACAACATCGAAATCTTTGACCGGAATTTTATAATTCAAAGAAGTAAGCGGATAATTAAATTTTTTCAATAGCCCGGCATAATCGTCAAGCGGCACAAATGCCCTGTCGGCAGCCACATATTCAACATTATCGAGTATCTCATATAAAATTTTACCCGCGAAATTCGACATGCCGATTTCATAAGTATCAGGAAACGAGAGTAAAAATTTAACACAGTCCGGCCGTTTTAATACGCCATCCTTCGGTTTCAAATTATATTCGAGCCCGATATATTGCTGCGGTTTTTCAACATTTTGTAGTATATATTCGAAAGTATTAATTTTGGTCCCTCCAGTATTCTTCAAACGTATAATAAATATTAGTCAACGGCATAGAGTTAAAAACATCGTCGAGGTAATTCGCGTTTATAAGCTTCGAATCGGCGATAACTAAAAGGCCTTCGCCTGATTTTTTGCTTTTAATACGCCCTATAGTCTGCTTTAATTTTAATATCGTTTTCGGCAATATATAATCCTCAAACTCGAGCCTGCCGCTTCGCGCCGTAAATCGCTTGCGAAGCTGTATTTTAGGATCGTCAAAAAACGGGAATGGCAGTTTTTCGATTATAAGCGTATTTATCGCCTCGTCATCGATATCGGAATAATCCATAAAACTCTGCGAGCCGAGCACCACGCAATTTGCCGCCTTTTTTAAGCGTTCCAGGATTTTATATTTCCCGCCGTCCGAATGCTGGCACAGGCACATTATCCCGAGCTTACAAAGGCTTTCATAAATATTTTTATAAACCTGGTTCATCCTGTCGATCGAGCTAAACAAAACCATCATCTTGCCGCTTTTTTTCGAGGCAATTTTCAATATCATATCGCTTAATTTCAAAATGAACGGCGCGACATTGCGCGTATTAAACTCCGGCATTTCCTTTGGAATAAGAAGGCTGTGCGGATAAAAATTAGCGTTGCGGTGCGCATTCCTGATTTCAAGATTTTTCGATTTATGAAGCCCGAGCACCCATTTTATGAAGTCATAACTTGTATTAACCGAAAACGCCGACGACACAAAAACAATGCTTTTGTTTTCAGTGAATAAACTTTGCGCGAGCATACGGCCTATATCAAACGGCTCTGCGTAAAAAAACCATTCTTTCTGGTTAATATCATACTTAACATAAGCGCTATATGACGAATTCGTCACATGTAAAATTTTTATAAATGTCTTCCAGAACCGCTCCGATTCTTTATAATACTTATTGACCGAGCATAATATTTCATATTCTTCCTGCGTTTTATCCTGCTTTTTCACAAACTCAGCGAATATCTTCTCGAGCGTCTCAGACAGAAGTTTCATATAAATTGAAAAATTAATCAATTTCTCGAGAAATAACTCCTGCGAAAGCGTATCCTCGAATACTCTCTCGAGCATTACTACCGTATTTACTTTGCCGCTGTAATCGACATCGCCCTGCGCCTGCTCGCAAAGCATAAGGCCGTATTCAAAAAAATCCGAAGCGTATTTTTTTATATTTTCAATAATTAACCCGCATTTCACCGAATCCCCGGAAAATCCTTTTTTAAACGCGTCATTTGATTTAAAAAATAATTCGGCTTCATTCAAAATATTTAAGACTTCGGCCGCGCAAAATTTAGAAGCCATTGCTTCAGAAAAAACATCCTCGATCTTATGCGCCTGATCGATAATGAGCTTATTTATGTTCAGATTTTTGCCGCCAAAACATTCCTGCCATTTTAGGTAAACTGAAAACGGCGCAACGATTACACGTGCTTTAGAGCTTTTCTGGAGCGCCGACATGAAATAGCAATCCTTATAATGCTTGCAGTTATTTCGATTACAGTGAAGCGCCGATGATTTTATATACTCAAATTTTTCTTTAAGCTCAGGATATTTATTAAGCAAAAACGGCGAAACGTTTTCGAGGTCTCCGTCAATTGCCTTTTCGAGGTAGCAATCCAGATATACGCTCAAAAATTTCTCGCGCTGCGTCTTAGCGTTATTTTTAAACTCATTAAATTTAGTCTTGCATAAATAATTTTCAGGGTTTTTCAATATAAAAAAACCATTGTTATCAAACGAACCGGACATTTCCGGGATATGTTTTTTAGCGATTTGCTCAACGCACGTATTTTCAGGCTCTATGACAAGAACGTTCTCATGATGATTTTTTGAATATAACATCGCACCGTACAATAAACATTCAATTCTGTTTGATTGATAGGGCATTTCAATAAACACGTATTTTTCTTCATTAAACGCTTTAATTATATTCTCGACCACGTGCTGCTGCGTTTTAACGTCGAATTCGTCGTCGCGGTTACAAACAGCGGCGATCGATTCCTTAAGTCCGGGCGCCGGCGCGAAATCAAAACATTCCTGTTCGAATCCCTTATTTAATTCGCCGCTTTTGACTTTGCCCTTGCCTTTACGTCCGGCCTTAACCATATCCTGTCTTTTTTCGCCAGCACCGGTTTCCACCTTATTCTCATAAACATAAACGTCATGCAATATCTTAAAAAATTCGGCCGTCGGCTTATTGAGACATTCATCGGCACGTTCGCATATTTTTTTCAAATATGAATAATCATAATTCGAAACGACGTCATCGATTATATAATTCAAGGCGTAATATGTATCTTTCGCGTCGATAAGCGCGCGGTGGTCTTCGGTTTCCTTTATATTAAAGTGGTTCAATATCTTCTCGAGGTTAAAATATTTCAAATTAGGCATTAAAAGCATCGCGATATCGCAAGTATCAATAAATTCTAAAACATTCGCGCCCTTAAAATCACGGCCCGTGAAATTTCTTTCAAAATCAGCGTTATGCGCAAATACAACCGCGCCGTCAACAAACTTTTCAAACACCCCTGTCTGTGAACCGAGAAGCGGAGCAGAAGCTGTCATATCGCTATTTATTCCAGTTATAGAAGTAATCTTTGGTGGAATAGGAACCTCAGGATTTATAAGCGTGCCATACTCATCGCCTGCCCGATTGCCGTTCAGCGCGAATAAACCAATTTCAATGATCTGATCGGTATCAAAATTAATTCCGGTCGTCTCATAATCCATAAATACGATCTTTCCGGGAAACTTATCCCAGAAGCTTATCGTCAACTCATTATTTACTATATACTTTCCCATTTAAGGCCCGTTTCTAGCTTTTGCTCTAAAATATCACTATTAAAGTCAATTTTTACCCCATATTATTTTACAACTATATACACTTATTTTCAAGTTTTTTATATTTTTTTTCTATATTCTATTATCTTCACACATAAACATCATTATTTGCTAATGATAAGCTCATAGTTTGTATTTCTAAATGTACTCTAATTCTTCTTCGGGGGACACAAAGGAGCAAGGCCCCTTTGATTTCCCCCGAACCCCTTTTTTAATCCCGGCTATATCTACCGTTGTTTTTAATGAGGCCATTGAAAGAATCCCTTCGGCCGCAAACTGCAAGTTATAATTGCCCAAAAATACACGTGGCCGATTGCCAAATGCCCGCAAAGTAAGCGTGCCGTCAAAAAGATTTTTTCGGGACCGCGTTCGAAAATCCTTCCTGGATTTTCGCCGCTTACTCTCAGCAGCTCTCGCCATCCCTGGCTCTGCCGCTTCCGAGATGTCCCTGCAAAAATATTTTTTGACTCTAATATATGTTCAAAAATTTTAGTTTTTTTAAAAGAAAAAAGAAGCAGGATGGGTGGGGGTTTCAAGGGGGCGGAAAGGAATAATTCCTTTGCCGCCCCCTGACAAAAAAATTAGCTTAAATTAGAACATCAGTTTTTATAGTTAGCATTTGCCTCTTCGAACATTTTTTTAAACCAGCCGCGAAGTTTCAGCGGTTCCAATATTTCGGCATTTTGCATAAACTGCGGGAAGTATAATTTAGCTTTAGCCTCGGAGCATTCGAATAAATAGACACCGCCGCCGAATTTTTTTATAACAGGCGGGCGCAGGTGTTTAGCTTTATAGTATTGTTTTTCTCCATCGGAAGTTAAGCGGACTTTAACATATTTTCCATGTGAAAGGAACGAATCGAAATTTGAGCGAACATCTTTTATATATTCTTCATTTCTTCTGGACTGGTTATTATCGGTAATTTTTACATCCTTGATATTACCAAGTTTATAATTTATGAACCTATCGTGCATAATGGAATAGCAAAAAAGGTAGTTGCAGGCTTCTTCTGGCGAGTTAGCCAAAAAATAAGGCTCGACCTCGCGTTCTTCGTTTCGGAATTTAATGATTGCCGTAACTTTTCGCGCAATAGCCGCCGATAATTTTTCATAAATATCGCCGCGTACCATAATTTCGCGTTTATGCGGCGCGAGGCTCGCGTAAGATATGATAAGGTTTCTAAAAAATTCAGACTCATTCTCAATTTTATTTTTAAGTAAAAAATCTTCATAGTCTTTATTATTTTTGACATTCAGGTTAAATTGTATAACGCGGTTTAAGCTTCTCTGGAATGTTTTTTGCGGCGCGCCCCTGAAATTTTCAAGAATAATATTCAGAAGGCCGTTTTTGCTTATTTTAAAAGACTTCGTCATGCTCATCAAAATGTCATAAGCAAATTGCGGAATTGTGAATCTTATTTTCTTTACTTCCATTTTCAACCATCAACCTTATAAATAATTATCACGCCTGGTTATTAATCAAATACTCGCTTTTTTCACCGTTATAAGTAATAAAAACTTCTTTTTTCGCTCTGGTGGAGGCGACGTAAAGAAGCGAGCGTTCCCTCAAATCAGCTTCATTGCAGCTAAAAGCATCCAGATGGCAGTCAACCGCTTTTTTTAGAGGAATTATCCCTTTGTTAGCGGACACTATGAATATATAGTCAAATTCAAGGCCTTTAACGCGGTGCATCGTGGAAAACCTCACGCCGGAAAAATTTTCACTATCAAGCGCGTCGCGCGATATTAAAAAAGTCAAAAATCCGGCATCTGAAATTTTTTCGCGGTAACGGTTAACGAGTTCACTTTTTCTTGCGGCGATGCATATATTTTCCAATTTTACGCCCTGCTTTTTAAGTTCGCCAATGCGGTTTATAATATATTCAATTTCCTTGTCCTGATTATCAAAACCTGATATTTCAGGGGCTGGCCCATGAAGGAGCGAGCGGTAACCTTCTTGAAAATCAGCGCCGCCGTCCATATCGCCGATTTCTTTATTCTCAAAGAGCTTAAGCGCCCATTTACGAATTTCCTCGGTTGTCCTGTAATTAAGCGTTAGTTTTTTTACGCGCTGTCCTTTTATTTTTATTCCGCAGCGGCTGAGTATTACCCTGTTATCGTATATTTTCTGATGGCAGTCGCCCGTTATAAATATATCATTATGGCCGGCCGGAGCCAATTTTCTGATAAGTTTATAATATTCAGAGCCGATATCCTGGCCCTCGTCAACGACAACCGCCTTATAATTCAATTCGCCGGGGTTATTTTCAACATATTTAATCGCGTCGTGAGTAAGTTCAATAAGGTCTGTTCTGGAGGATTCCTTCAATAAGGCCATGAATTTTTCAAATACCGGCCATATTTTCCGGCGAGTTGCTGACATCAAACGCCGGCCGGAATTAAAGCGCGTAACTTTAAGATATTTTTCAAGAGTATAAGCTGAATTTGACTGAATAGCGTTTTTCCACTCATCGCGATAAAAAATTTCGTCCAAACCTTCAACTGGCGGCGCGCATTTTAACGCTTCCGCCCAAAAATATTTTAAATCTTCATCATTAACAATCTGAAAATTATAGCCATGCCGCCTCAAAAAAGCGGTAACCCACAAGTCGATATTCGTGACTTCAATTCTCGACATAATTTCAGGGGCACAAATTTTTTCAAGGCTATTTTTGATATCTGCCGCGAGGCTTTTAGAATATGTCGTAAAAAGAATTTTATCTTCAGGTTTTGTAAATATATTTTCAGCAAGATATTTCGCCCTATGCATCGCGACGACGGTTTTTCCGGTACCGGCGCCGCCCAATACTTTAACAGGCCCGGAAGCGTTTATTTTCACGATTTTTCTCTGTGACGGGTGCAAGAATATACGCCATTTTTCAAGAGGCGCGTCGAGGATTTCCTTAAGCTCGTCGGCATCCTCAACAACCCTGAATCTTTTCTGCGTATGTTCATTTTCAAGGGCTTTTTCGTAATCGCCGGCATCAATCGGCGTAATGCTTTTTGCGCCTGTTATTTTGACCTTAGCGGCGACCTCATTTAAAGTTTGCTCCGCCGAATAGCCGCTCGCTAAAAAATAAAGCGCTTCGGCGGCTTCAGAGGGAAGATATTTCGAAATTTCATCGAGTGAATTTTCGTTCATTACATTCCTGACGGCCGCGAGCAGCACTTCAGGAACGCCGAAAATAAGAAGTTCCTCGTCTTTAAACGAATGAAAAAGGGGTTTCTGGCTATAATCATTTTGATATTTTTCCTGCTTGAGTTTTTCGATAAATTCATAGTCAAGTATTTCGATAGCGCCGGTATATTTATTGATATCGAATTTCTTATTTCTGGCCCAGTCCATGGCCTCGTCGTGATGGTCAACCCAGACAAGAATGTAATTATTTCCCAACTCAGGATTTAATATTATCGCGCGATACGCCTCGTTTATCCTGACGGTCCTGACGTTTTTATCCTTCATGTCATGGATCTTCTCGTAATTTATCGATGAAGATCGCGGATTTTCCCGAAATTTTTCGATAAATTCCCGCACTCGCTTCTGCTCGGAATGCATAATCCGTGAATAAGCGTTCAAAAATTCTATGCCTATCGATACTTTAACATCAGTCATAAAAAGCCACCAGCCAGCGATTATTTCAAATAATATCCACATATAGCCCAATAAATTGCGTGCAAATACAAAATATGAATATGCGTTTAGTTAAAACTATATAGAAAAAATCATTTTTTTAAGGCATTATTATAATTCAAAGAAAGATTTTTTGCAATATTTAAACTTAGTAACAGCGTTTAATCGCTTGTTAGACATAGGAGGCGCGCCTCCCTGTTTTGGAATAAATTATCTTTAAGAAAACACAGTTATTTTGAATAGTACTTGTTTGAAATACATTAGTCTTTATCCAGAACGACGATACGAGGTTGGAAACAAGTTCGTCGTTCTGGATAAAGAAATTTATTATAATTCTACATTTTTATTTCGGGCTGCAGAAAATATTTTAATGGCTGTTTCGCCAACACTTCCTGCTGCCCACCAATTAATTGCCCCTACTGTTAATGGACCAATTAATGGTATAAATTTGGCAATTTGTCTACTTGTAACTCTGCTTGCTACATTTACTCCAATTTTTTCGAGAATATCTCTATACAATTGTTTGACAATACTTTCTGTAAAATATTTTTTTAACAATATTTTAGCGCCTTTTTCAATAAACTTTCCTGCTAATTGTGCAGCTAATTCAAGTTCTTGGCCAAATATGCTTTCTAGGACAATACATCTATGAAGTTCATTTTTTTCATCAAGTTGATATCCATATAATGCAGCAATTTTTACAACCAATGCACTTTGTATGTTAGTACATTTTTGAAAATCATAGTATGCAGTAGCGGCATTAGCACCTAATGAAGCAACAATTCCGGTTGGTCCTGCAAGCATAGGAAGTTGAGATAATACAGTTGTGCCAACGCCTACTGCGGCTGTTGATAAATTTGCTTTAAATATTAATTTCCTAGAAATTTGCTCGTTGTTCAAATGTGGGTATATTTTTCTTATGTCTTCAGAACTTTTATGAAATAGCGACATGTTTCTTTTTACCATCTCTTCAATAAAATCTTTGACTATTTCTTTCAATTCCATTACATCTTCCTTTCTACTATTTATTGTAATCTGAAAACGATATTGTTATATCTTTTTTAGCCATTTTATTGAGGTATTCAAAAACAGTTTCAATGTTTATTTCAAAAACCTCTTTTTTTATGAACATATTTTTAGATACCAATCCGACATAATAAGTTGATATTGCATTGTAGGTTGGTAATGTTAATAAATTAATTAAAGGTGGGAGCGCAATGATTTCTCTTTTAATTATTTTTGAAACCAATTTAGGAAGTATTTCTTTTATCAAAACATCTCTTAATTTACCAGACAATTTAACTCCATAACCTATTGAAATTAATTTTAAAACATCTTCTTTATTATTCTCATCAAATTTTACGCCATTAATATATGCAATTTGAAGAATTAAATTAAATTGTGTTTTTAATAAATATGCAATTTCAGCTAATTGAATCGATATTTCAGCAGGCACAGCTGTAAGAGTGCCTGCACCACTTAATAATGCAGGAACTAATGCGGTCATTCCTGTGGCGGCTGCGGCACCAGAAACACATGATTTTAAAATAGCATTGCGAGTTAACCAATCACACTTTTCTTCTAATGTATAATCATTGTATTTTTCATTAAGTTCTTTTAATGAATCTGATTTAATAAATTCTTCCAATGATTTTTTTAGTGTTCCCTGTAAAATTGTTATAATATGATCATTTAACTTATCCGCTGTTTTAACTAATTCATTTTTAATGTCTTTAGAATTTTTTGAATCTTCATAAATTTTTTGAATAAGATCATTTATATCCATTTTGATTCTGTCTTTATTCATTTAAACTCCTTACCAATTTTTTTAGCACATCGAGTAAATTAGTGCAAATTTACTCACAATTAATGAAAGCCTTGCTTTTCAAGTGCAAAATTCAGTTGCTTTGATTTTAATTTTTTGCTACAGTTGTTAATACCAAATTTATCATAGTCAAAAATATTTCTTTTGTTGAACCGCCAGATGTATTTGTCCGAACTTTCATCTGTCAATTTTGCAGGATAATAAACATATACCGGTAGTATCGAATTTTTAACCGGAACACAAACTGAATTATCGATCATTAACATATAATAAAAATTTTCTGGTTCGAATATGCTTTTTTAATAATATTAAGCAAAACCGTTAACCTTGACTTTCATTCCAGATATAACAATCTTGTGTTTCTCTGCCAAGGTGCAGCTTTCATAATACTACTTTCACTCCCAAATATGCGTTCTGGCAGAATGCACCATCCGATCAAGAAGATGATTAAGGTGGGGGTTTTTGCCTGCAAATATATATCATTGAATAACCTCTCATTGATTTTTTGAATCATCAATTTTCAAAGTATCAACAAAATTATTTATGACAACTTCTTTTTTATTTTCAACTTGTTTTTTTATAAGCGTTTTATATTAATTTCTATCTATTTTTAAATTTAAACTATTCATCATTTAATTATAATAAACTCAACTTTCGCAGTAAAAAAATAAAATAAGTTCATTGAAAAAAACAATAGTTTTCGTTTTAAAAATAGTACAGAAACCCATTTTTTCGATATAATCGTATTGTCCAAAACACAATATAATAAAGCAAAGTGAGGTTTCTGTCATGAATAGTATATCACAAAAATCAACTTATGAAAACAATATTTCTTCAACCATTAAAATTTTTTTCATTGAAAATAAAATCAGCCAAATTATGGCTTTTGGCAACTTTAATAAAGAAAAAGGAATTTCTTGCTCTAAAATTTTTATGTTCATATTTTCGATTGTTTTTACCGGCCGTAATTTTTGTATAATCTTGAAAAAAACTCACTGATAAAATTTGGCAGATACGGTTTACAGATTTCTAAATTCATCCGAAAAAATAGTTCAAATATATTGCAAACGATAGAATATCGAAATGTTTTTTTAGAGAGTGTAAATAAATTTGTGTAAACCTCCAGAATAGTATATAATTAAACTGGAGGTTTTTTTATGAAAGAAAAAAACAATCGAAAAGAATTAATCAAGCAGCTTCTTCAGGAGTTTCAGCCCAAAAACGCAACCGACCTTCAAAACATGCTTAAAGAACTTCTTGGAAATACGGTTCAGTAAACTGCACCCCGATGTCAAGACAATTTTTTAATCAAGTTTAAGGTATGTCCTCCTTTTTTAATTCTCCCGGGTTGCGTGCCTTTGGTCTTCGAACAACTGCCTCGAAGCGTAGCGAGTGGCAGTTGTTGCCATCCAACTGTTGGATGGGCTTTTTCGAGATTTTGTATTACTGTGTTCTTTTACAATATATTTGCCGGTATAGATTTCATTAGGCGTTTTATATTTCAATGACTGATGCGGCCGTTCATAATTATAGAAATTAATGTATTTTATGATTGATTGTCTTAATTGACGTGGAGTTTCATACTCTTTTAAATATATTTCCTCGTATTTTACTGATCTCCAAAATCTTTCGATAAATATATTGTCCAGAGCGCGGCCTTTTCCGTCCATGCTTACATTTATTTTCAGCTCTTCCAACATGTTTATGTATTGTGAACTTGTAAAATGACTTCCCTGATCACTGTTCCAGTATTCAGGCACGCCTGTTTTTAATGCTTTTTTGACTACTTCTAAAACAAAAGATATTTCCAGTGTATTTGAAAGCTCCCATGCCACCACATAGCGTGAATACCAGTCAATTACTGCCACAAGATACATAAAACCTTGCTGCATTTTTATATATGTTATGTCAATACTCCAAATATGATCAGGATATTCAGCATTTATATTTCTTAACAAATACGGTTTTGCCGCCTGCATAAAATTTCTTTTGCTCATATTAGGCCCAGGATAAATTGCGTGAATTCCAAGTTCATTCATATATTTTAATACACGCTTATGATTTATTACACGGCCTTTTTGAGTACGGAGAAAAATGCTCAATTTCCTATAGCCAAAGAACGGATATTTTTCAAAAACTTCAATAATCAACTGCTTATCAATATTATCTGAATCATTCCTGGCTTTTGGTTTGTAGTAAAGACTTGTACGATTCAGGCCAAGAAGTTCAGACTGTGTTGAAATCGAAATTTCAGGATGATCTTTTTCGATCATCTTAACTCTCTCAGAACGGCGGCTTAAGACCAGATTTTTTTTTAAGCCACTCTAAATGAGTGGTTAATTTCCCGATTTCTTTGTACAACTCTTCTTCCTTTTTCTCGCTCGACTTACGCAATTCATTAATTTCTTGATTTTTACGTTCAAAAGCTTTTGGAAGAGCTTCAATTGCTGCCATTTTCCACTGTCGGAGCTGATTGACATGAACCCCTGTTTCTGATGAAATTTGCGCTAGTGTCTTTTCTTCTTTTAAAATTTCCAACACTATTTGTGCTTTTTGTTCTGGTGTGTAACTTTTTTTCATATTACTATTATACCTTAAATTTTAGAATTTTTCTGTCTTAATTTTGGGGTTCATTATACAGAATATGCTGGAAGCCGAGATGGATGATCAACTTGGCTATTCCAAATACGATTATAAAAACAAGGAAACGAATAATACTAGAAATGGCCACAGCCAGAAGACCGTCACTACAAATCTTGGCGAGGTTGAACTTAACGTACCCAGGGACCGTGAAAGTGAATTCGAGCCGCAGGTAGTAAAGAAGCACCAGACGGATATTTCAAGCATAGACGAGCAGATAATTTCGATGTATGCCAAGGGCATGTCCACTCGTGATATCGAAGCACATATCAAGGAAATATATGGATTTTCGGCTTCGCCCACTCTCGTCTCAAAAATAACTGATAAGGTGCTTCCTCTGGCGCGTGAATGGCAGAACCGACCTCTGGAAAGCATCTATGCAATCATGTTTCTAGATGCTCTTCACTGCTCTGTCAGAAAAGACGGCCAGGTAGTAAAAAAAGCCGTCTATATCGCTCTTGGAATAACGCTCGACGGCGGCAAGGATATACTCGGTATGTGGATCGGCGAGAACGAGTCCTCACGATTCTGGTTAAATGTTCTCAATGAAATCAAAAACCGAGGGACAAAAGATATCCTGATAGCATCCGTAGATAATTTAAGCGGCTTTTCGGACGCTATAAAAGCTGTATTCCATAAGACAGAAATCCAGAAATGTGTTGTCCACCAAATCAGAAATTCAACAAAATGCGTCTCATATAAGGATATCAAGCAGTTCATGGCGGATTTAAAACCGGTATATCAGGCATCAACTGAGGAGCAGGCCATTGAAATGCTGGAACGTATGGACGAAAAGTGGGGTAAGAAATATCCCAGTTCGATCAAATCCTGGCGCTCTAATTGGACGGAATTATCAACATTTTTCAAATATCCGTACGAACTTAGAAGAATTATATATACAACAAATAGCATCGAAAACTTCAATCGGCAGATGAGAAAAGTCACCAAGACCCGTTCTTCATTCCCGGACGACGAGGCACTTTTTAAAATTCTGTATCTGGCGATGATGGACGTAACCAGAAAATGGACTGGCAAAATATATGGCTGGAGCCAGATTCTCGATCAGTTGGTAATCTACTTTGAAGGGCGAGTGACTTTAGAAGACCTCAACTAAACCGGGGACAATACAACAAAAATGCCCTGCTTCTTATCGAAAACAGGGCAAGATTGACATTTTGGCATTATATGTTAAAATTGATGTAGATATCGTTTTTTTTAAACAGTAACATTTTTTCACTAAATTTGTAAACCCAAAAATAGGTTTACACAAATTATTTTACGCTACCTTTTTTTATGCTGTAAATCATACTTAAATCTTGCTAAAGAATTTTTTTGCCGTAATTATGACACACTTGTAGCTCACACAACTATTGTTTTTGCAAGGTGTATAATGCTTACAATTGAAAATCGTAAAAACAAAGATCAAAAAACTTTTGGCGCATTATTTAATTATTACTGCGATGAGTTGCAGAAAATGAGTAAATTTGAAGCAATTCAAATGTTGCTTCAAATGCTCAAATCAACTTTAAAAACCAAACTTATGCTTACTAAAAAAGAGCTAAATGCTTTTTTTAATGAATTTATTGCATCATCATCTAGTTTTTCAAGGTATTTAAACTTTTGCACTCCTGCGAAAGTTGAGTAATTTATTTATTGCTTTAACAATACTATTGATTTTTATTTGAAGCTTTTCATATTCAGCTTTCAGACGTTTTATTTCTTCTTTTGGATAAGGTACATCTTCAAATTTTAGATCATCAATGTAACCCTCAATTCCTTTTTTTTTTACCATATCAATCGCAATTTTTACTCTTTTTTGAATATCATTTATTTCTTTTTCAATTTTTTTTTGCTGTTCATGTAATACAAACCATTCTTCTTTCATATTTTCTTCGTCTGAAAAATAATATTTTAAAACATCTTTTATCGTATTTTTTTCAATACCAATTACTTCATTAATTGATAACTTAAAATTTTCGATGTCATTTTTCTCTATTGCGCTCATTAAATTTTCTAGCAGCTGGCAATTATCAATAGTAAATTTAAAAAATTGTATATATGATTCTATAATATGATTTTCAGTTTCACTCACAGTACCATCAATTTTTGAAAGCTGCCATGCATCTATTAAAAATAAAAATTGCATATACCTTTGGTCAATAGTTTCAACAATCGTTTTAATAACTGACTTATCAGGATTTTTACCAGTATTTAAAGCATTTTTATATAATTCATCAGGTAAATTAAGACTTATTGCCATTTTTTCAAGGTATTGTTTTTCAACCTTAGTAAATTCATCTTTCGCATTAGTCGCGGCAATTATTGCAAGGCCGGTTAAATAAGCATGTTTTATCGAAGAATCAGTATTAGCCAAAGGATGTTCACTTGTTAAAAGTTCGGTTTTAGCTTCGTCAAATAAAGATTTAAAATCCATTTTTACCTCCTTATAAATGCCACAAAAATTTTTTTTATAATAAATAAATTTTTTATGTACTTTTCTAAATTTCAAAATTAATCCTGATTATTAAGTAAACTATATTGTACTTTTTCGTATAGAGACTGTGTTAAATGAAATTTAATTTTTATTTTCAAAACTATTGATTTTGCTACATTTAATTTTTATAATCCAAGTGAACTAATTTAGTTCACTTTCGAAAACATTGATTATTTTTTTGTCTTTATAACGATTCAATGTTTGTAATGGGTTTGATTTCACACAGTCTCATAATTTATTTATTATTTAAATTCGAAATTTCTTTAACAATGCTATTGATTTTTATTTGAAGCTTTTCATATTCAGCTTCCAGTCGACTTATTTCTCTTCTAGGTGAAATATTATTCTCGAATGTTAAACCATCTATATCAATCTCAATATTCTTTTTTTCAAAAGAATTAATAACATTACTTTTTTTATAATATCTTTTTTATCTTTTGCAATCTTATTTTGCTGCTCATGTAATATAACTAATTCTTCCTTTAACTTTTTTTCTTTATCAGCATTCTCTTTTAAAAACTGTTCTTTAAGTTCAAATTCTTTTAAATATTTTTCTGTTTCTTCTTCTGAAAAATAATATTTTAAAATATCTTTTATCATATTTTTTTCAATACCAATTACTTCATTAATTGATAAATTAAAATTTTCGATGTCATTTTTCTCTATTGCGCTCATTAAATTTTCTAGCAGCTGGCAATTATCATTATTAAATTTAAAAAATTGTATATATGATTCTATAATACGATTTTCTTTTTCATTCACAGTACCATCGATTTTTGAAAGCTGCCATGCATCTATTAAGAAGAAAAATTGCATATATGTCTGGTTGATTGTTTCTACAATTATCTCAATAAGCTGCACATCTGGTTTTTTTCCGTTAAGTAAAGCTTTTTGATATAACTCTGGCGACAAATCGATTGCATAAGCAACAGCATCGAGATATTCTTTTTCAACTTCAGTAAAATCATCTTTAGCTTTTACCACCGCTATAATTGCCAGACCGGTTAAATACGCATACTTTATTGAAGCATCAACGCTAATCAACGGGTGTTTGCCTGCCAATATTTTAGCCTTAGCCTCATTAAACAATGCTTCGATATCCATCACACTCTCCACTATATGACAAACTATAAAATTACCAATATCAGAATTTAATCGCTTAATACGCCGAAAACCACCTAAAAACTTCATATCATTTCAGGCGACTTAAAAATACTATAAAAAAATTTTATTCGCAATGAACAACTTTAGTTATTAGGACTCAAAACAAGCCTAAACCCAACATCATAATTAAAATAATAATCATGTTCTATTGTCTTACTAAACGATGAAGCGCATTCATTTGCATCACAACTATAAGACCCGCCGCGCGTAATTCGATACTTATCATCATAAGAACAGGTAGGATCTATTATCTCGCTATACAAATAATCTTTATAACCTGAATTATTGCAATACTCGCTAACATTACCACTCATATCATATATTCCCCAGGCATTAGGAAGTTTTAATCCTATAGGACGCGGAGAGTCTTCTGAATTACCATTATACCAGCAATATTTTTCATCGAAATTATCACCCCAATAATATTCAGTTGTTGAGCCAGCCCTGCACGCGTATTCCCACTCAGCCTCGGTTGGCAACCGAAAAATACCGTCAATTAGTTTTTTTGAATTAAGTCTGATTAAAAAATCTTGACAATCATTCCAAGTTATCTTATGTGCAGGAAAGTTTTTTTCTGAACTCATACCTTCAATTTTATCTTTAAATTGCAGCCATTGTTTTACAGTCACAGGATATTTTCCAATTAAAAAACCTTTCGTTATTATAACTTCTCTTATGGCTTTTTCACCGCTTTTTGAATATTGACCAAAATCCATCATAAAGCTGCCAGGCTCTATATAAATCATTTCTAATATAGTGCCATTCTCAAGATCTATTTTTTCAAAATCCGAATATTTAAGTTTATTGGCATTTGCGGTTTTATATTCTTTCGGGAAGTAATACTTTAATATGCTAATTTTTAATAATTCGTCAACACCTTCAATTTTACATATTTCATTCATAAATTGCATATATTCTTTTTTTATTACCATGCCCAATATATTTTTTAATTTATCACATTCTTCATTTGTAAACCTGAAATATTGCATAAAATACTTCATAATATTGGTTTCGATCACACTAATGTCATTATCAACTTGTGAAAGAAGGTATGCGTCTAGCAAAAACAAAAATTGCATATGCGTTTGATCAATTGTTTCTACAATAGTTGCAAGAAGCTGCGAATCTGGCTTTTTTCCGTTAAGTAAAGCTTTTTGATATAATTCCGGCGATAAATCGATTGCATACGCGATAGCATCAAGATATTCTTTTTCAACTTCAGTAAAATCATCTTTAGCGTTTGTCGCCGCCATAATGGTTAAGCCCGTTAAATAAGCATATTTTATTGAAGTATCAACGCTAATTAACGGATGTTTACCTGCCAATATTTTAGTTTTAGCTTCATTAAATATTTCTTCGATACCCATTTTATTCCCCCGTGATTTAATAAAAATATTTTAATTATTTAAAGTAATTTCCTTTATCGATAAATCTATTTTTTCAAGGCAGTTTTGCGCTTCCTGTCTCTGTTTTGCAATTTGTTCATCTGATTTTTTTAATTGCTCTTCGATCAAAGTCATATTATGAATCATTTCTTTCTTTAATTCCTCAACTTTTTTTCCAAGCTCAACGAAAAAAATATCCGCCATAATGTTTATATTTTTAATAGCCTCAGGCTTTATTTTTTCTGAAATTTCACTAATAAAGCCTTTTAATTTTTCATTCATTTCCCTTTCCTGTTTGGCTTTAGCCATAAACATTAATAAACCGCCAATCGCAATTCCTGCGATTACTCCAATTGGTCCAAGCATTGCCAGTCCAGCAGCCGAACCGGCAAAACTTCCGGCCGCCCCTAAAACCGAAGCGGCGCCTAATGCCACCCCGGCTATCGCGCCAGCTGAAATCCTTGAACCTGAAATATCACTATTAAAACTTAACTCCATATCATCTGAATCTATTAATTTATAAATACTGTCATTGATATATCTTGAAATTTTTTCTTCGACTTTCTCGAATCGGATTTTTGACCTTGCAGAAACCGATTTTTTGAATGTATTCTGAACCATGCCTGTAATTTGTGATTCAATTGACAGGCCGTTTTTTAATAATATTTTTAGCGAACTTTGATTTTTACTTAATACTGCCGAAACATCACTTTTAACTTCATCAGCTATTTCTTCAATTTCGCCATATAAATCTTTCTTTTCCTTATTAAATATTTTATCCAATTCCCTTAATCTTAAATCTAATTTGCTGCGCTTATTTTTAAGTTTTTCAACAGTAACATCTTCTTTATTCAATAATATTTTTAAAGCGGTCTTGACTCTCTGAGCAATAGGCAGAATTACCGGCAAAATATTTTTTTGAAATAATTTTTTTGAGTTTTTATCGATATCTCTCATCATGGCATCAAAATCTTCAATGTTATTTTCAAATGCCGAAACTTTGCCAGATTTCACATTTTTACCTGCAAAATTCGAAGCTTCGCAAGTTATATGCTCAAGCAGGCTTTTTATATTTTCAGGTGTTTTTATTTCGATTTGAGTCATCAATAGGTAAAAATCAAGATTATATATCGATATTTCGCGCATAAACCTCAATACGCTTTCCTTCAAAACCTGGCTCGAATCAACACATACCACAAATGTTACGCCCTCTTCGATATAATTATAAACCGCCTTATTGTGGTTATCGACATTCGAATCCAGCCCTGGCATATCCACTGGGACAATGTTTTTATAACGATTCAACTTATAACTGTTTAAATATATTTCAATATAAAAAAGTTTTTCATGCAAAGCTAATATATTATCAAGTTCTGCCATGCTTCTTTCTTCTTTACTACCATCCAGGTAATGAAGAATTATCTTCTCGCAGCCGTCATAAGCGAACCGAAGTTCAGTCGCTATCGCCGTTTCTGGCTTGCTGTCAGTCTTTAATAAATCCGTTTCAAGATATTTATTTAATAGCGTAGTTTTTCCTGAATTAAAAGGCCCTATAACAGGAACCTTAACAATAAAATTCTTTATCAGTCCGGTAACTTCATCCATCTCTTCTTTTTTCAATACCGCAAGTCCGCTTTTATCCGATACTTCTCCAAGGCAACAAATAAAATCAATATAAGTTTTCTTTACTGGATCAAGTTGTTCAGCCTTAATAACCTTATAATCAGCACGCTTAAGACTGAATAGCAGTTCAGATGCAATATTATAAAATAAAACCGGCGTATTTAGTGAAAGATTATTTTGAACATTAAAATGTTCATTTTTTGTATTATCAGTGTAGTCATTATCCAATTTATTTTTTTGAATAAATGTAAGAAGCAAAACTTGATTATTTTTAGAACTATCCTCTTCTCGATATAAGCCTTCAAAAAGTTTGTGTCCGATATTAAAATTTTTGTTTAATCTTTTTCTTATTTCTTTTAAAGTTAAAGACTTTTTTTCAACTTGAAGATTTATAATCGCCTGTTTAAATGATAATAATTCTTTAACACTCCAATTTCCATCGGTAAGCTTATAAAAATCATTTGTCAGGCACATTAATTGTTCGACCGGCGAAAGCTTCCTATATTCAACGCCGTCATAAGTCTGTATCTGTATTCTTGTAAACCATTCCAGATTAGAAACCCTATCATTCAGCTCATTAATATTTTCTTTATTTTTTATAATTTCATTTCTTAATTTTACAAACATCATTGACAATGACTTATAAACGTCAATATATTGCTCATTGATTTTCTGGCCTAACAATGCAGCTTCATAATATAATCCATTTATTTTATTATTTAATACAACACTGAATTCAAAAGATATTAGATTTTTTTTCTGAATTTTGCTTATTAAATCTATCGCGGCATATTGCGCCCTTGCTATATCTTTTTCATTGGCAGCGCTTATTTCAAGGTTTTTTCCAGTTGCCATATTCCAGAGCCTTCGTAAAATTCCCTGTTCAGCCAGATATCCAGCACGCCCTTCAATCGGCGCAAGACACGATATCGCCTCAAACGCTGTTTCTTCGATTTCAATTGAATTATTAGCATTACGCGCGATAAAATCATCAACACGCATTGTCATTTCATTTCTTTCAATTTGCGTCAATAAATTTAGATTCGCTTTTGCTATAATATCTTCCGAATCAATAGGCTTAATTTCAACTTCAGAATCAAATTTATCATTAAGAATAAAATCATTAAATTGTTCGACAGAGGTTTTATTATCAATATATTTCACAGATTCAAAATTTATCTTCTCTATACTGTCATCAAATTTCCTTTGGGCTTCACTCACTTTTTGCCATAATTCATCATACTTCTTTTCATTAGTTACAAACTCGTTAATCTTAGAAAGTACTTTCATAGTATCAATATATCCGCTTTCAATTCGCGCTTTAGCGCCCGAATTTGAAAAATCAAGAACACCGTCAGAAATACCGCCAGGATCTTCAACCGGAACAATTGGCAATATTTTTACACCTGGATAATTGTCCCTGTTAATAATATCTTCGCGGCTTAAATATATGGCAATAATTATATCGCAACCACATTCATAAAGCGGCTTTATTGGAGTATTATCCAAATTTTTATAAGGTAATCCCCAATACCAGCCTCCATCGGTATAGATTTGTTTATTTATCTCGATGTCATCAAATATAAAAGGCAGTGCGCATGACGCAAGTAGCGTATTTTTTATTTCAGGTTCGCTCTTGCCGTTAATTTTTAAATATTCCACACAATTTGCGTTTTTATTATGAACTGCTGTAAAAAAAGGCCTCTGGTTATTTGATAATTCCAAAAAATTAAGAGCTTCGTCCATCATCGTATTAAGTCCACGCTGGCTGAATACTCCGCGAGTACGCATAAATTTTGGAATTGTATATGAAATAATTTTCCCAATAACGTTTGATTGAATGCCCATTTTGGTTAGAGTTAACAATAAATTTTCAGACATGCTTTCTATGTTAAAAGATAAAACATTTTTCGCGGCTATATTCTCCCAGATTTTAAGCGCTGATTCAATATTGCCCATCTGATAAAGCGCGCCGTTTAAAGCGCCGACAGATGTTCCGGCGACAGCATTAATTAAAATATTAGATTCTTTTATGGCTTTCCACGCGCCAACCTGATAAGAACCCTTACCTCCGCCGCCGGACAATACTAATCCTATTTTACTCATAATACTTCACCTATTATTAGTTCATCAAATAAGATCCTATAGAACTACATATATTTTATTTCTTTTATAACTCCAGCCAGACTGTTCAAATTATCTTTTGAAGCTTGTTTATTCTTTAATTGTGTTTTTATTAAATTAAGTTCCTCATTAATTTCCTTAAGTAGCGAATCTAAAAATTCAGACTTTGATGTTTCAAGCATCTGAATTATTTCTTTTATTTTAATTTTGACCGCAGAATCAATCTCTTCAAGGACCTGATATATCGCTTCGCTCTGCGCACTTCTCAACATTTGTATTTCATTATCATAAACACGTCCTTTATTAAAACGCGAAACGATTGTCGCAGAATAATCTTTATCGCCAAACTCAATTTCAGGTATCGCAATTTTTTTTACCGCTCTTTCTACAGGTATTGAAATATCCTCAAAATCAAAATTCACGTCTTTCATATCAAATAAAGACATTGCGCCCTTTTTTACCTCTTCTCTGAAAGACACAATATCAACGATATCTATTATAGATTGTTTTATCTTTTTTTCTGCTTCGTATATGAACTCTTTGACAAGGCTTATCGATTCATGAACATCGGCATAGTGATAATTTATTGTTCTGGTGTGCGTTTCAGTTCTATATCCAAATGCCCAAGAAACATCAAATCCTAAAACTTTTCTTGGTATTTTTTCTTCATAACTTTCAGTTTTGGACTCGGATTTTTCTTTTATTTTTTCAAATTGCAAAGATATGCTTTTTATTTCGGTTACAAGCATTGATAAATCCTGTCTGATTTTAATATTTAGATTATCAAAAGTATTTTCTATCTTATTTTTACCATGTGATAAACGTTCCGTAATTTCTTTTTCTTTGGACTGCAAGCTTGCCATATCTTCAGAATCGAGTTTTAATAAATATTTTTTCACATCTTCTTCGATGGTTAATAAAAAATTATTAAAGGCGCTTCTCGCCGAATTTGCTCTTTCAGAAAACCTAGAATTAATAGTTTCAGATTTTTTATTCATCTGCTTTTCAACCTCCGACTTTAGTGCCGGAATATTTGACAGCTCTATCAATTCATTAATTCCAAAAGATTGTTCTTTATACATTTTATTAAGTAAATTAACTATATGCCTCTCATCGGCATTCATTTCATTATTATGTTTGGCCGCGATATATGCCATTGACGAAATAAAAATCGGCACTACATTTTTCAAACGCTGCAAAATTTCCTTTTCAAAAGCGGTTTTACATTTTTTCTCTAAATCACTAAAACTTTTCTGAACATATTCTTCTAATTTTAATTCCATTGAACTTAAAAGAGCGTTTATATTAGGATATTTTTGATGTTCACCATAAATAGTAAGATCAAACATGCTGCCAACAAGAATTATTTCTTTAATTCCTTTTTCAGGCAAATTCTGAGCTAAAAGCTGCATATCAACCGAATCAACAAATTGCTTGCTGCTGCTTAACATAATTATAACATCGCAACTACCAAGATAATTTTTGGTTTTCTGACCTCTTGATATAATCGGATCGTTAATTCCTGGAGTGTCTATTATTTCAAAGCCTTCAAGACGCCGATCGTTATAGTAAATAGTAGCGCTTTTAACAAGAGGAGTCAATTTTCCCTTAGTTCCAACATAATTGTGAAGTTTTTCAAGCAATTCTTTATGTTCATTAATTCCTGTAATTTCTTCGGTCCGGCCAAGGTAGGAATCAATGTCTCTTATAGACGCTGCCATAGTGACCAGCTCATTACAAACCTTAAATTCCTCAGGCATATTAATATTCAATAATATTTCCTGAAGAGATATTTCCGACGTTTGAGACGCAAATGCAGGCGTTCCAAATAAAGGAGCACTTTGCTCGTTTCTTTCTTTAATCAATTTCTGACGCGTTTCACCTATTAGTTTTTCATAATTTTTAGAAATGCTTACAATATTATTCCAATCATTTTTATCATAATATTCAATTTCAACTTTCATTTGAGGCGAATATTTGATCACGGTAAGTGCCGCTGTCATTGGCGTAGCCGCAGAAGGCAATAAACATTCGCCATCAAACAACAATGCATTTAGCATAGTTGATTTTCCGGCCTTTACCTGACCAATTACAGCGATCCTGAGGTTTCTGTCAGTGGACGCAAGAAAATCGGCGTCACGTTCAAAATTATTAACCATCAATGATAGTTCCGATAATTGCCTGCCAATAATATCATCAAATTTTTCGATTTTTTTTATTTTAGAACGCATCGCATTGACATCATTTTTAATGTCATATATTTGTTTCATAAATATACACCTCAATCATAAATTATTGACATATTATCGCAAATTTAATTTCACTGCTTGCATGTTTTATTTCAGTCACATAAAGTTTGCATTTTTCTTCTACTTTAAACACTTTATCAGGTGGTTTGTTATAAAAATTTTTTATCTGATCGGGAGTAACTATAATATTATCTTTAAACGGATCCGCCTTTATTAAAACACCAAGCGCATTAATTTTTACTACCTTAGCCTCAAAAATATTATCTAGCTTTACGCTTTGCAATTCATCATGGCTTAATTTAATAATTCCAATAGGGCCAAGTTCATCACATTTTTCATCTTTAATTTTAATTTTATTCAATATCGTATCGATAATTTCAATTATTTTAGCTTTTAGTTTTTCAAATTCACAAATAGCGTAATTGCTGTTATTTATCGTTGATTTAGCGGATGAAATAAGTCTTTTTATGGTTTCATCTAAACTGTTTTTATTATCACTTTTAATATCATATAAGATTATGGCTATTTCATTAAGCGATTGTAACAAATTATTTTGAGCATTGTTTTTTTCTTTTATATTATAATCGATAAATTCATTTAATATTTTTTCAAATTCTTTTTTTATATGGGTCTTTTTCACATTTTTATTGATTTTACACAAAAATTCACTCACATCATCTCCATAAATGAGATTTTCCTCATTTAGAAGCGAATCGTAAGCCATTATTCCGGCATATTGCAAATGGTTAGAATTTAAGGTTTTTATTGTTTCGGAATATATTTCTTTAACTCTCTCTTCTGTTACATCGCCTGCCTTATTTAAAACAAAAAATATTGGCCTTTCAAATTCAAGGCTTTGAATAAATTTTAAATCGGATTCATTAAGTGTTCCTCTATTAATATCCATAAGCCATATTATTTGATCGGCAGTTCTTAAATGCTCACGAGCTATTTTTTCATCGGTATTATCGCCTTTTATCATTGAATCCGATTTGCTGTACCCCGGAGTATCTAATAATGCTATATTATCATATTTGAAATCTTGCAATTCAATCGTTATCATTTTTATAATATGACTGAAACTGACATTATATTTTTTCATAAATAAATGACATATCGCTTTTATTGCTTCACGATCGATAAGAATTTTATTGTTAAAGCTATTTAAAGCGTAAAGCGCTTCGTATTCGCCTAAAGTGAGATAAGTAGGAATTGAGGTGGTTGGAGTAGTATCAGTTGGTAATATTTGAGTTTTTAATATTGAATTCAAAAATTTAGATTTTCCTGCGCTGAAACTGCCGCCAATCGCGACTACATTTTTATTGGACAGCGCCGAAAATTCAGTAAGATCTTCAAGGTCACTAACAGCCCTTAAAATCTTTTCATACATTTCTGCTTCATTTGGCATATTATCAATTTTACATGCTTCTATAAAATCATAATGTATTAGCTTATTCAACTTCTCAAGCAACAGCGTCGTTTCTTCTTTTAATTCCGGCATTGCAATTAACTTTGCAATTAACTCAAGACCTGATGAGGGTTCATCAAGATAACGATTAGTATCGATATATATTTTTCGTTCTTCACGGCTACTTCTAAGTGACATATGAAAAATACCTTCCTGTTACTTAAAATATGAAATTTTAAAAATCAAATCTTATTTTTGCCAGCTGATAATTTAAAAGTAAAAATATTTAAAAATCATAATTGAATATTTATTCAATCAAAACTATATAGAAAAAATCATTTTTTTAAGGTATTATTATAATTCAAAGAAAGATTTTTTGCAACATATATTTGACATATATATTCTAAAAAATATATTTTTCAAAGAAAATAAACGCCTAAAATATGATTTTTCAAATTTCCCCAACCAAAGTCGCATACTTTAAATAGTTACTTTTTCTTTTTTTTAGAAAATATGATATCGACAAGCTCTTTTAAGATTTTTGCCAGCTTTTCAGGGCCGTTTTTCTTTCCTGGTTTTTCAAAAATCGGAGGAATTTTCTTTGGCCACGGAAATAATGGATCGGTCGGAAATATAACATTCATTTTCATAAATAACACTTCCTTTTTCATTCTTGATTTTATTTTTGCGGCTATTTTCTTTCGGACCATGGCATTTTCTCGCCGCGCATTTCGGCTTCACGATATAATTTGAGTTCGAGATCGCGGCATTGCGAGGTTTCGCATTCAACCCACACTGCGATTATGATATCTCTATTCGCCTCATTTATGTGTTTAAGGCCGGCCGTGCCGCCCACCACGCCGCGGTAATAATCGCTGAATCTTTTTCTAAGGCCGTCAGCGGCTTTGCCGACTTTCATCAACTGTCCATTTAAGTATAACTTATAAACGCCTGGACTCGCCGGCGCCAGCTGGCTGCAATACGCGTCTTTTAAACTTGAACAGCTGTATTTCAAAGGGAGCGGTTTTTCAGCGGTATCTGAAAAATCTGTATTTGTAATATTTTTCACTACATCAAATAAGCTCATTTTTTATCCTCCCGTATTTATAAATTACTGAGCTCTTGTTCAATCCTTTTTAACTCTTTCTCGTTTTCACTATACTCATTTTCATTTTGTTTTATTTTCATCGCGAACGGCCTGGATTTTTTCCCTATGATGGATGCTACAAATTCGTCAAATTCACTGCTATATTCCCAATCAGTTTCAAAAATTTTAGTCGTCAATTTAGAATTTTCACATAATATTTTAAATTGCCGGCTGGTTATTTCAAACCATTTTTTATTTAACTCTTTTTTCCTGGCTTCATTTTTATTTAATTTAATTTCCAGATCTTCAAAATTTTGTATTTCAACATTCGCATATTCACTTTCATTAATAACTATTTCCGGCATTTTCTTCACAAAAAACGGTTTTGAAGTTTCATCAATATTATCCTGTTTCAAAACATCAGCTTGCTCTGACTTTTCAACTTTCAACTCTGTCGAAACGGCTTCGGAATATACACCATCATCGTTTATAACCGCAGGATTATTATTTAAAATCGAATCGATCGGCTTATTGTTTTTATTCTTTTCATTATTTTTGTTTTTATAATTGTTATTGTTTTTATTCATAATCTTTCCTCCTCAAAATTTTTAAAACTTCACCATTAAAATTATAAAATATTATTGCTCGTTTTCAACGGTTACAATATGGTCTGCGATAGC
Source organism: Candidatus Wallbacteria bacterium (assembly GCA_041441465.1). Taxonomy (GTDB): domain Bacteria; phylum Muiribacteriota; class UBA9980; order UBA9980; family UBA9980; genus JASDSY01. The sequence goes on along the minus strand of JASDSY010000023.1, from coordinate 34,238 downwards.
TGACATAGCGCTTTTTACTGCATCAGGGCTGTTTATATTAAACTTGCACCACAAAGTAAAAGCGAGCGAGTCGTAATAAATGTTTTTGAAGCTTATTTGAGCGCCCATTAATGATTTTGCCCGCAGCAGACAGCCGATATTGTCCTGAAATTCAAATTCTTCCATAACCTTCGAACATTTTGATTTACTGGCCTTAAAATTTTTCTCATCAAATTCATCAGCCATAAAAATATAATACTTTTCCGAACCATTCAAAAAATCTGAAAGCTCCGACCGCACTATAACGTTACATTTTTCTTCGCGCCCTATATGAATAATTCCGCCGTTATCGTCAAATACACCAAATTCCGCCATATCAATAGACATATCATCTTTAGCACCGGCGCTTTCAAAGTCAATATTTTCTTCTTCCGTCTCTGTTTCTTCATCAGATATTTTTGAACCATTGTTCATAACAATCACTATATCGCCTGCCCGCGGGAATATTTTTTTCTCGGGTCCGTAAGCGGATGACAATTTACCTTCAATTACTGGAACTATATATTCATTCATTATATTTTTTGTCAGGTCCGCCATTACCCATCCCATTTCATGAAGCAAATTATTACTCTCACAGCCGCTGATTTTTTCAAAAATATTTTTTTCGTCATTTCTTAAACTCATATCATTTCCCCCTTTTCATTTATCTTCCTCTATTATCAATGATAGCATGCCTTTTGACATTTTTGTAGTGAACAATTTGATTTTTTCAGCATGAAGCATCACCATAAAAAACCTTATTTAAAGAGCTTTTTGTGGTGATAAATAAATTCATATAGTGAACAAATTTCACTTTTTGAAAATTTGAAATGATAATTTTGCGAGCAGGCGCGGAGGCCTGCCGAAAAAATTTTTCAAATAAAACATAGTACGCCTTCGGCCGCAAACGGCAAGTTATAATTGCCTTAAAATACACGCGGCCGATTGCCGAATGCCCGCAAAGCAAGCAAACGAAGTTTGCGCTTTACGGGCATCAAAAACCAAACCCAAAATAAAAAAGCAGCAGGATGGGTGGGGGTTTCAAGGGGGCGGAAAGGAATAATTCCTTTGCCGCCCCCTGACAAAAAATCTTCAAAAGTCAATCATAAATAAAAAGAAAGAGTTGATAACCTGGAAATCATAATTACTTTTTCAAAAATTCCTGGATTTTATCAATGCTCTTGATGTAGTTATATTTGGGAAGCGCGTTAACGATCTTCCGGCCGTAAGCGGTATCGCGGAGGCGCGTATCGAGTATTACGAGAACGCCCTTATCGCTTTTTTGGCGTATGAGGCGGCCGATGCCCTGTTTGAGTTTCAGGATAGTCCACGGGATTGAGCTTTCAGAAAATGGGTCGCGGTTCTGGCGTTTCATGTAGGCGTCGCGCGCCTCGTTCAGAGGGTGAGTCGGCACTTTGAAGGGAAGTTTAGTGATAACAAGGGTGGAAAGCGACTCGCCTTTAACGTCGATACCTTCCCAGAAACTGTCGAGTGCAAAGAGGCTGGAATGAACATCATTTTTAAATTTTTTTAAAAGCGAGCCTTTAGGTTCCTGCCCCTGGACGAGGATCGAGTAACCGTCGAGCTTCATTTTAAGCGAGAGCTCGCGGTAAGTATAATCCATGAGGTATTTTGAAGTAAACAGGACAAGGGTACGGCCGTTGGAGTGGCAAATAATGTCTTGCACCCATTTTGCGACTGCGACGCTGAAGTTGCGGTCTTTCGGGGTTGCCTCGACAGGCGGAATTATAAATCCGGTCTGGCGCTCGATATCATAGGGTGAATCGAGCATAATTTCGATAGGATCGAAATTACTAAGGCCGGTTTCGCCTTTTATGTACTTGAAGTTATTATCGGTAGAAAGGGTAGCGGAGGTCATGACGACGGATTTGCGCTTGCCGAAAAGTTCGCGCGCTAGTATCGGCGCGACTTCAAGCGGCGATGCGATAAGTTCGACATCAGTTGCCGCGCGTGAATCATTAAGCGACTGCCAGGGCATGGTACCCCATAAAATATAACCGTCGCCTAGTTTATTGACTTCGTGCCAGAATTCTATAAGATCGGTCATTTCAAGAAAGATTCGATTCATACCGGAGACGTTGAGCGGCACTTTATTTTCAGCGAGGATTTCGCCGATTTCTTCGATAATGGCGTTCATTTTCTCGAACGCGCCGTTTAACGTATTTACGTTTGGATTGGCGCTTATCATAGAAAGATGGTTTCGGTTAAACAAAAGCTGTTTTAAGAGCGCGATCGACGATTGCGACTCGTCGCCGTTATTGGCGGCAGGCATGGCGGTTTCCTCGGCGCGTTTCGCTCCGAATTCGTTTGAAAGATTGGAGCTGAAGTAATTGAAATATAATTTAAGCTGCTCGTCGATTATGAATTTCTGTTCATTAAGGCGTTCCTGCAGTTTTTTGTATTTCTTGCTGATATTTTTTTTAAGCGCGTAAAGAATCATATTGATATTGGCGTTAAATTTAGCGAATGAAATGGCAAGCGAGAAGCTTTTCTGAGCCACATCAGGAATATGGTGGGCCTCGTCGAAAATAACTTTAGTATGCGGCGGGATAGGGTTAGCGAATGTCTTTTCTTCGAGTATCTGATCGCCGCTGAAATCCGGATCATATTTAACGGCCTTTTCGCGTCTTTGCATAATTTCGTTATCTTCGTTAGCCTCGACCATAAGACATGAAAAATAAAGTGAATGATTGACGATAATGACATCGGATTTTTGGGCCTGCTGCACCGCGGAAAAATAATTGCATTCCTTAAAATACTCGCAGCGTCCCCCGACGCAGTCGAGACTCTGGCAGGCTATCATCTTTTGCAGCTGGATATCGTTTGAAGTTTCGTGGTCAAGTTCCTCAAATTCAGCGGTATTATCGGCAATGATTTTAGCTACAGCGTCCAGATAAAGGTCGGTTTTCATTTTAACGCGGCCGCCGGCGTAGTCGCTGAATAAATCTAAAGGTATGCCGTTATTTTTGATATCGAATAGTTTGCGCAGGCATATATAGTTATTCTTGCCTTTGAGTATTTTATATTTAAAATCGAGCCCGAATTTTTGGGTAATCGTAGGAAGGTCGTTATTTTTAAGCTGTTCCTGTAAAGTTTTGGTATTGGTTGAAATTACTACCTTTTCGCCGGATGCCTTAGCGTAAAGCGCGGCAGGTATGAGGTAAGCGTAACTTTTGCCGATGCCGCACGGCGCTTCGATGAGCGAATGGCGTTCTTCCGAAAGAGAGTGATAAATCGCGCAGGCCATTTCAGCCTGACCGCGGCGTTCTTCGTAACCTTCAAACGCGCGCGATATTATTCCGCCGGTTTTAAAATATTCGGTTATAAATTTAATATCGCTGATCTGAGTATTGGAATTATTTTTTGATAAGTTCAAAAGATTTCCTCAATTCTTCCTTAAGTTCTATCAAATCTTTGGTCTGGTGTGCATCGCCGGTTTTCAGGTATTGTTCGAGCCTGTCAACGGCCGATTTCCAGAGCCCCATTCTTTTTAATGTGACGCAATTCATGAATTCTTCGTTATTTGCCTGTTTCAAAAACGCTTTTTTTACTTCATTAGAAACCGCTTCATAAGTTTTAGCGTCAGCCGGCATCATTTCAGGATTAGTCAGCTCGAATTCGCTTATTAATTCCATAGCCGATTTTAAATTTATTTTAGAAAGCTTATCTATATGCGTCAACAAGTCTTTAACTGCGGCAGTTTTAAAAATATATTTACACGCGCTTCCGTCTGGCGATATTTGAAATAAGTTCAATGACTTAGAGTCCTGGGCAATATCGCAGCAAACAGCCGCCGAAAAATTCGAATTAACTTTAAACACATTATCGGCAAGTTCGGAAAGTATCCACTGATAGGCGCCGGCCACTCCGGAAAAATTTCCGAACTGCGGCCCGAAAGCGGCGCCGTTATATGATAACAGCAATCTTCTGGCGCTGGTCGAGCAGCACATAATTATATCTGAAAAAGATTTAACATTAACCTGGAATAAAGCTTTCAAATCGTTAGTTTCGAGATTAAGACGGTATAGGCGCAATTTTATGTCGCCGGCGCCTCTTTCTTTCTCATTTTTCTTCAGGCTGTTTTCATCGGCCGGCTTGAAAAAATACAAAAATTTAGTTTCAAAACTCTTATCAATCGGCGAATATTGTTTAGTTTCTCCGTTAAATGCTAACAAATTCGAATTCAGTTCATTAAAAAATATATTCATATCCGAATAAATTTTTTGGCCGTTTTTAAGAGATATTATCTCAATATCGCAATAACCCTGCGCTTTGCTTTTGGCAGTTTTCATAAAAGCTGCGTATTTGCCGTCAGGCGATATATAAAAAGGCGAATCGAATTCTTTTTGCGCGAAATATGCCGGCATAAATTCTTTTTTAAAAGCAGAATTTTTTATCGAGACCAACTGATATTTACCGGCCGCTGATTTCAAAAGCCCGCAGAATTGATGTTCATTTATGTAATCAATACTTAAGAGTTCGTAACCGGCCGGGCTGCTTAATTTATAATTAAAATCTACTTTGCCAGATATCGGATTTAATTCAAGAAAATTACTTGCATCGCAAAAAATAAAAATTTTATCTGAAATAATGGCGCTAAAAATCTGTTTAACATTAAAAGAAAGGTTCTGGAACTTTATTTTCTCCGCAACAAGGATTTTTCCGCCGCAAACCGCCGTATTATCAACGGTAAAGTAATTTTTAAAGATGGTTTTATTCTCGTTTAAAAATTTTTCGGATTGCCTTTTAAGGGAAATTATGTTTTTAAAATTACTTATTTCAGCCTTGTATTTGGTTTCGTTAACGACGGCTGCGATAAATTTTTCAGCCTCGATAAGAAAATTTTTGAAAATAAGCGCTTTGGCAAGCTCTAATTTTTCCTCATCCTTAAATGATATATCAGTGGTTTCAACGATTTTATTTAAAAGCTTGCGGCAATTTTCAGGCGAATTATCCGCGAATATATAAAGGTAAATATAATAATAAAGCATAGGGTTAGCGCTATAGTTTTTGGCCTGTGAAAGGTAATTATAAGCGCCTTTAAGGTTGTTATTAGCTAAAAGCTCTATTTTAGCCCCGGCCAGCTTAAGGTAATCGCCGTCCGCCGGTGCTATATTTTTATTTGAAAGTTCTTTATTTATAAAATCGAGCGCCTTTAAATATTCTCCGGTGCAAATATATAATTCAACCTGATCGGTATTAATATTCGGAGCCGGCGAAGCAAGCGAAATTTCATTCGTTAACTGCGCTTTAGTTTTAGCGGCAGCGACTTCAGAAGTCCGGGCGGCAGTTTTACCGGCGCCGTCATCGGCCGCAGAAACTGATGAATCTTTATTCATCACGTGCCGGCTGGAATTTGAAACCGCAGTCGAATCAGAACTTACTTCAGAAGACGATTCCGTGTTATTTGAGTTAACGGCAATTTCAGCGGTACCGGTCAATAAAATTTCAGATGTATCGGCGATTTTGTCTGTTTTCAGCGAAATAACGTTCGTATCGGCGCCTGACGGCATGTTTTTTTCCGCCGCCAGGTTGGTTTCAGCCGTATAAGCCGGACCGTTTTTCAAAATCACATTATTTTTCTTATCGTCTTGAGCAGGCTGGCTTTTATTATCGGCAATATCTTTGGCCTTAGCGCTATCGCTCGAATTATCGGAAGGCTTTCCGTTGGTTCCGCTTACGCTTCCGGAAAAATTATCGGGACGATCTTTTTTCCTGTTTTTCCGATCATTTTCCTGGTTCTGGCTTAACTTTACAGTTTGTAAATTATCGGAATCAAAAGCTTTGACCTTTTTAGTTTTCTTTTCAGCGTTTTTACCGCGCTGGTTTTCCGCAGGCTCATTCAGCATATCACCCGAACGGCCGCTTAAAAATATGTGTTTATATAAGTAAATGCCGCATATAGCGCCGGTTAAAATCACCATAGCCACTGCCGCTACAATTATTTTATTATAAAAACGTACATTAGAAGAGGCCTTTTGGATTTGACTATTATCTAACAAGCCGTCGTCATAATAGTTATCTTTTTTATTCGAATTTAGATTGTCATCTTCATTAAATTTATCGTTCATATTTCTGCTGTTTTACGCAACACTCTTAAAAATTAGTAATTTTAAAATTTAATTTCTTAATTATTATTCAAAACAAGCGATATTAATTTTTACTAAAAAAATTAAAAATTTTCCCGTCAAACCGCGGAATTTATATTTACAGTTTTCGGCATTAAATAAAGCTTCCAAGTATCTGCGGCGGCGTTAAATTTATTTTTCGAATCATTAAATTTCGGGAAATATTATAATATAAACTAACCATAAAAAACAACTTTTTATTTTATTTTTATTATTTTTTAAAATATTAACGCAATTACCATATTTTTATTGAATTAAAAATTAAAATATGATATTATTTCATAAAAAACAGCAAAGTAACTTATCACTGACTTTTTTATCAGCTGCAACCAAAAAATACCAAATCAAAAAGGTTTTATTGAAGGGGTTTTTATGTATATATTTAAATTTTTTCATGCGCTAGCCATAATAGCGCTTATTTTTTTATTTTCTTCACACAGTTTTGATTTTTTTTATTCGGAAGCGTATGCGCAAAAAAATGATAATACCGTTCAGGCAGCTTCAGGCGCAGCCGGCAAAACTATACCCGCCGCGGGCGATTCGACTTCAGAAAACACTCTTGATTCAAGCAGCGTGTCTTTGGCAGACAGCACCATAAACGAATATATCAAATATGTTTTAGCAGGCGATATAAAGAAAGCCGCCAGCCTTTGCCAGAACAACGGCGAAAGTTTTATGACCGACGATTTCATAAATGATTTCAAGCTTTTTAAAGATTTCAAATACGCCATTTCATCGCACAGCGGCTCATTAACTGAAACCGTAAACGCCATAGTATCGTATTCAAACAGCGACAATGATATTATAAATCAGGAATTTATACTTGAGTTTTCAGAAAAGGAAAAAAAGTTTTCAATAATAAACGTTTTTGACAGGCAATACGAAAAAATGAGTGAAAAACGTCACAATTGCTATATTATAGAAGAATTTTTAAATTCAGTATGGCAGATTTATCCTGCAATTCAAAAGGATTATTCAGTTAAAGCGTCGCCTGAATTAGATAATTTGATAGCCGCGGGCCTTTTAAAGGGAATGCCTAAATGTCCGGATGGCGGAAACTATTCGTGCGTCAACTTTTATGATAACGACAATTTCTCATACGAAGTCCGCATACGTTGCGATAAACACGGCAATTCCTGGGAGCTCTTCAAAGTGAACGGCAATTTCGAATCTTCCGAAAAAATCATGGCAGCTATCGATCAGGGCAAAAAAAAGCAAAGCGACGATTACAGCACCGAACTTTTGAAAAACTTATTTGTAAGCCGCGACAAATCGGATGAAATCATTAAACTCATACAAAATGACAATTTGAACGACGCCATCGCCAAATTCAGGGAACTTCAAAAATCAGAAAAGCGGCTCGGCAAAATTTATATCACTTTAGCGCAAACTCTTTTTGATTCGGACCATGAAACGGAAGCAGTAGAAATATTAAAAGAATGCGAAGAGATTTATCCGCAGTGGCCTGCGACAAAAGACAAAGCCGAATATTTCAAACAGAATAAAAAACAGAAGCACGAAAATTAAATTATCGTTTTATATATTTTATTTCATTTGATATTCGATTCGCGGATTTATAGGCTGCTGCATGATTTGCTTTAATTTTTCGGGCCCGAAGTATATTGTTTTATCAACAGAATAATTTGTCGGCGTTATGCCGTATTGCAGCTGAACTCCGTCATATTCTATATTTTTTTCAATTCCGTCCGCGGATGTTCCCGTAAAAAACACAGCGTAACGTTTATTTCCGCTGACATCAATTTTAGGCGGCGTAAACGACATAAAAATACGCACCCATTGGTCATAACGTTCATTTTTAAAAAACGGATTCCAATAAATTCCGCATTTTTTCAAGTCCGGCCCGGTTCCTTCTTTAAGAAATACAGTTTCAATCCTTTCGGAATCGATATTAGCGGCGTTCAGTTTACCCAGATCGCAGCCGTTAAAATATTGCTGAACCTTTATTTTCCGCGCCGAGCACTTAAAGTCATTAGTAAATTCCAGAAGATACAGTTCATCGCACATTCGGCCGTCGATGGTAAAGCTCGCAAAACCGATAACTGCCTTTGAATTATAAACCGGCAGTCCGTCAGGTTTCATATTTTTTTTATATTGCGCATTTCCCATAAATCTAACAGAAACCGAAAGGCTCAATCCGTTAGTGCCGGCGTCGGCAATTGTAAGCGGATCGAGTTCCTGATACATAAAAGGATTACCTGAATTTTCAAGCTGAAGTTCAGGCATATTAAAGTTAATTTTATAATCGACGCTTGTTTTTACGGCCTGATTGTTATAGTCGTTATCCAATTCGATTATTCTTTTCCGGCCGTTGCTATATGGCTGCGGCGTTTCATATTTGATTTCATAATTGCTCTTAATTTTTTGCATGACATTTTTTATTGCCGATACTGCATTTTCACAGGGCTCGTTTATGAAGCTGCCGCCCGCAGCCGAAGTCAGCTCGATCATTTTAGAATATGAGACTGAATCTTGAAAACCGGTTTCACCGTTAAAGTTAAGTTTAATTATATGAACGGCCAGCGAGTCGTCTTGATTTATTTCCCGAATTTTATTCATAACATCGTCAGTTTCAAAATATAATCCGCTGCCGGTAATATAAATTATATGCTTATTGCCGCCGTATTGCGAAATAGAATTTAATACATATAAAAAAACATCATCCGGCAGTTTCGAATAATCATACTCGGCTGCATCAAATGTAACTGAGCCCAATTCGCCGGCGTTAGAACCAAAATTCTGCTTGACGATCCCGGCAGTAAAACCGAATATTCCGATTTTATCAAGGCCGTCAATATACGAACCGGCTTCTTTAAAAACTTCCTTTAAAAGAGTTTTTAATGTAACATTATAAAGGCTTTTATCGATTATAAGCGCTATATTTTGCGCGCCCGCTATCTTTTTTACGCTGATATTAAGTTTAATGTCGTTCTCGGACGCGAAAAACCGGCCGCCGAAAATCGGATACTTATATCCGTTCCGGTCTTCTGCAAAAAAAGTTTTTAAATTAATTTGCGGGAATTGGTCCTTTTCGACCGCGGTAATAGACAGCAGATATTCGCTTTCGGCGTCAGTTGCACCGGCCGCGCAAATTGCTCCAGACGTAAAATAAATAATAATAAATATTTGAATTATAACTCCGAAAAAACGGTTTAATTTTTTTGCAGTGTTAATGAATAATACGCCTCTAAAAAGTTTTTCCATAAAGTCTCATTTGCGAAATTCAATTGTTTGTAGTTATTTACCGAGGCAGCCGGCAAAGGCATATAACTGGCAACGCCGAAAGAATTATATGATCCTGGAATCCTGCCGTAATCGCCAAAGGCGGAATTTTTAAGTATCGAATTCGTTATGGAGGCCAGAAATTCCCTTGAACTTTGCTCCACTCTTTCCTCGAATACCTCTTCGTTAACAAGCCGCCCCAGGTCAAAAATATCTATCATATCTTTTGAATCGGTATAGCGTCTGACTTTTGATATTATAATCGCGGAAATTATTTTGGAATATTCAGGATTTTTCATATCACTAATCAAATCCTCGAGAAAAATATTTAATTTTTCAGTTATCATCGCTGTCTCGACGGTCTTGAACGCTGAAAGCGTAGCTTTTTCGCCGGGAGGCAGGTTGTCTTTAAAATATTTATGCCAGCAGCTTACAAATTGAAAGCAAAATTTACGCATATCAAGGTCGTTGTTTTTTAAAACACCGCTTAAAATTTCAAAATACGGAACGCCGGCCTGCGGGATTTTTTCTTCAGACGCAATTATAAAATCAACAGATTCCTTGATTTCATAAGCCAACTCAAGGCACTGAACGTTATCGATATCCAATTGAAGCGCATTTATTTTCCGGCCGGTATCGCTCTTAATTTTTTCAAGAATCGACGCGAATTTTTTTAAATCAATGCTCTGGTCCAATATGCAAAAACTGTTATTATTTATGAATTTAGCGCGGTCATAAATTGTAATTACAAAGTTTTCCGCTGGATATTTTTTCGAATAGCCAGTTATGAATTCCGAAAATTCGCCGCCGGCATTGAACATTCGTTCATCCGTTATAGCAGAGCTCACGCTTTTACGGGTAGTTTCGGTTATATCACCGTTTCTTAACTCAAGGGTCCAAACTGTATTAGCGTTATAATTATAAGCACGGCAAAATATGTTTAGAAATTCCGGAATTTCCAAACGCTTTAATTGTTCAGTGATTTTTTGAGTTTCTTTATCATCTGAAACTTTAAGAAAAAAGAAATGATTAACGCTGAAAGCTTTCGCCGCTTTGTTTTCAAACCGGATCAGGCTTGAAGCGGTTGAATTATTTGTAAAAATAAAAAAAGCTAATAAAAATGAAAAGAAATATAGCAATAATTTACTATTTTTAATTTTAAAAAACATTAATTTTATACCTGCCCGTCATATCTTTATTTTTTTATTCTTAGTATAAAAGGTTATTTAAAAAAGCTAATAAGATCATATCAAACTCGCGACGGCTGCGTTGCGATTTACCGGCACGTATCCTTTTTTCGCCATTTTTATCATTTTTATAAAATTAACAAGCATTTCTCTGCTGAAAGGTTTAGAAATGTAGTAATCCGCTTTATATCTTATGATGCTGTCATATTTTGCATATTCGGAATTATAGCTGGTAACGAAAACGACGATTATGTTTTTGGTTTCAGGGCGGGATTTGATTGTCTGGCATATTTCAAAGCCGTTCATTATCGGCATATTGATATCAAGAACAACGACGTCTGGTTTTTCAATAATAATTTTACTTAAAGCATCAGGTGAATTGGTAAATTTTCTGATATCATATTTTTCTGAGTCATCGCTGGTGATCATCATTTCAATAAGATCGAGGCTGTAGGAATCATCATCGACTAAAAAAATTTTATATTTTTCATCGTTTGAACACCCTTCCATAATACCACCTCCAAATCGAAATAATAATTTTAAAATAAGGATTACGCTATTTTAATTATATCAAATATTGAATAAGCTGTAAAGTAATTTTGATATGTTTTTGCGCATGAATATAACACTTCATAAAACCAAAGAAGAGATAGAATCACAAACTATCTCTTCTTTGAATCTTTTATATTATCAGTGAACTTAAAATCACGATTATGATTTTTTACGGCGCTTGCTTCCTGAAGATTGGTATTCTTCTTCCTCAGCCGGCATGCTGTTATCTTCTTCGTCGTCAAATTCGCTGTCTATTTGTTCTTCTTCATAATTAAAGTCCTCTTTAGCGCCGTTATCATCGTCGATTTCGTCAATATCTTCTTCTGTAGTTACGTCTTCGTCATCTTCTTTTTCTTCTTCGAATGATTCTTTTTCAATCGAAAGGTCGCCATAGCTATCTTCGCGAATTACGCCTTCAGCAATGACGGCTCCTGAATCAATAGTCGCGCCGTTAGAAACTTTTATGAAAAAATCGTCAGGAATTTCATAAGCCGAGGCATTTTGAAGGATTTCAACGGAATCAATCTTGCGTGAACGGTCTTTTTCATTGTCGGAAGATACGAAGTTATATTTTACTATTCCGTAAAAAGGCGAAACAATTTTTGCAAGCTTCTGGCCTAATTTAACGGTTGCGCCGTCTTCAACGAGAATTTCATAATTTTTATCTATCTCATATTCTTTGACAAATGTTTTTTTTGTGATTATAATTTTATTTTTCTTTATGCTGACCAGGCCGTCCATTTCAGCCTGGATTGTTACGAGTGCACCGTCTTCTTCGATTTCATCTCCGTGACGGCAGCTCAAAACGGTTCCGATTTGCGATTTGAGAACATACTTAACCGGCTTTGAAAAATCGACTTTCATCACATTCTGCTTTTTGTCGCGGTTTGTAATAAATATCATACCGCCGGGTAAAAGTACTTTTTTTACCTTATTGGTTTTAATCTGGAAATACTCAACAACACCGCCAACTTCGGAACGAATCGAAACCAGGTCTTTCATTTAATGACCTCCAACATTTTTTTTCGCTTATAATACATAAACATTAATATATTGTCAAGCAATTTTTACGAACTTTTTATGAATTAATATTTTTTTATCCATTACCATAAAAGTCAAAATTAAGCAAAATAAAATTCATGATTAAAAATTATTTTTATTTATAATTTTTAATAAAAACTATAAATAAAAACTTGACAAAAACTTATAATATAATGTAAAATTCTAATTAATAAGAAACCAATAAAAAGATGTTCATTAAAAATTAATAGGAGGGATTATTATTAACACTAAAATTCTTAAAGCGTTAAACGCTCAAATCAACAAAGAGTTTCACTCCGAACATATTTATCTTGCAATGGCCGCATTCTGTCAGAGTAAAAATTTTAAAGGCCTGGCCCACTGGTTTACACTCCAAGCCGGCGAAGAACATTCACACGCAATGAAATTTTTTAACTACATACTTGAACGCGGTGCCGAAGTAAAACTTGAAAAAATCGAGCAACCTCCTGCCGCTTACAAAACAATCCTTGCCGCGTTTGAAGCGGCTTACAAACATGAACAGTATATTACAGCTTCAATAAATGACATCTATGCCCTCGCAATAAGCGAAAAAGATTATGCTACGCAAGTATTTTTACAGTGGTTTATCAACGAACAGGTTGAAGAAGAAGCTAACGCCAGCGAAATGGTTGAACACTTGAAAATGGCAGGCGACAAGCCCGGCACAATAATGGTTATCGACCACCATGCAGGCAAACGCGGTAAATAACAAATTTTAAAAACGGCAACAATGAATAATCATTCATGCAATAAACAATGACATTAATTTTTAAAATTAGGAGAGAATAAAAATGACAAAATGGAGATGCACAATCTGTGATTATATTTATGACCCTACAGTAGGCGATCCGGACGGCGGAATCGCTCCCGGGACACCTTTCGAAAAAATACCTGAAGATTGGGTCTGCCCCGCTTGCGGCGTCGGCAAAGACAGCTTTGAAAAAGTAAGCTAGTAAAAAAATATAAGAAACTATAAAAAATAAAAAAGGGCCGCCAAAAATCTTTTTTTGGGAAAGGCTCTTTTTTATTTCTCGAATTTTTCAGAGAGCGCATCGATTTTATCCCTGAACAGCCAGCCCGCGCCGGCAAAACCTCCCGAAACCAGTATAACCGCGATAATTTTAACATAATTCATATCAGCAAGACCGGCCCCGAAAACCGAACTTAAAATAAGGCCGGGCAGCCTCCCAACAGCGCAAATCAAACAAAAAATCCTGAAATTTATAGGCGAAATGCCGCTGAGATAGCAAAGTGAATCTTTCGGAAAGCCAGGCAGTACAAACAGCAAAAATATCGCCATAATACCTTTTTTATGGTTCATTACGCTTTCGAAATTTTCAAAATGTTTTGCCGGTATTATATGCCTCAGTATTTCACATCCAAGTGAACGTCCTATAAAAAACGCCATTACCGACCCTATCATTATTCCAGTAAATGAAAGAATGAATCCTAAAAACCCCCCGTAAAGATACCCGCCGGCAACCTGCGTAACTTCTCCCGGAATCATAAAAATGACGACCTGAAAAATTTGTATGCCTACATATAACAATATTCCGTATTCTTTATATTCCAGAACATAATTTTTAATATTTTCAGGAGTTTTTATAAGCCTGAAAATAACGTCCCAATGCTCAAAAAGAAAATAAAGCGACGGCGCAAGCACAGTCAGCGAAAGAGCCACGCATAACAACCTGAATAATATTGAACGTTCCTTCATTTTTTTACCTCATCCCGGACGATTCATATATTTTTATTCAAAACAAAATAAGCGATTTCAAAGAAACCGCTTATTTCATGGTACTATTTTATTCCAATTGTCACATTGTAATAATGTCCGATATTATTTTTTTCTCATCAGTATAACGCCCGTCACCGGCGGAACTTTATAATCACCCTTGCAGGTGCCGAGTTTTCCGTTAAGATCAACCTTCTCGCCGTTGCAAAGTATGGTCCAATCCTTGTCATCAGGCATAGGGAACGACACCCAGTTGTTCTGATCGCCGTTCATTAAAACTATTATATCTTCGCTCTTGCCGAATAATTGATAGCCTATACCGTTAGTGTTTGACACGAGAATCCATTTTATTTCGCCTTCACCAAGCGGTTTATCGTGGCGGAACTGTGAAAATGTTTTCCTTATTTTAACAAGGCCCGAAAAGAACTCAAAAGCGCTTTTGTTCTTTTCCTTCAATTCCCAATTGATATAGTTTATATCGTTATCCTGGTCATACGAATTATCGTTGCCGCGTTTATTTTTTAAGAATTCCTGTCCTTCATGAAGCATAGGCGTACCCTGTGAAGTTAACACCGCAAAACCGCCCAGCATAGCTATTTTTTGATTATTGCCGCAGAAATCCATTATTGTCGCGTTATCATGACATTCCACGAAGTTAATTGATTCAGTAGGTTTAGCTGTCCACCAGTAGCAGGTGCCGGCGATTACCGTCATCATATTATCGCGGTTACCTTTGCCGCAAATGAAACCTTTAACAGCATTTTTAAAATCGTCATTCCATTTAGCCCATTTAGTTTCACGGAAATCGCCCTTTGTCCACTGATTACGATTCCAGTCCGCAGCCCATGGCTCTGCTATTAAAAGAACGTTAGCCGGAAGCGTATTATTTATAGCCATCATAGTATCTTTATCGATAATCGTCGCAAGATCAAATCTAAAGCCGTCGATATGATATTCCTTAACCCAGAACATTAATGTATCAAGTACATATTTGCGGCCCAGTTCGCTGTCGGTGCGGAATTCATTGCCGCAGCCTGTGCCATTCCAGTAGCAGTTCGGATCATTATAAAGCCTGTAATAAGATTTATTATCAATACCTTTGAAATTATATACCGGCCCCTGTTCATTGCCTTCGGCTGTATGGTTATAAACCACGTCAAGTATAACAGCAATGCCGTTTTTATGAAGACCGTTCACTAGTTTTTTGAATTCGTTGACCTGCTGGCCGTAAGAACCTGAAGCGTATGAGGACTCAGGCGCCATGAAATGAGTAGTCATATACCCCCAGTGATTAACGCCTGAAGGAGCCGCCTGATTGTCGAATTCATGAACAGGAAGAAGTTCGACAGCGGTTACGCCAAGCTGTTTCAAATGTCCAAGTACTTTATCAGAAGTCTGACCTTCGAGAAGTCCTAAATATTTTCCGCTTTTATCTTTTGAAACTCCCGACGAAACGTGAGCTGTATAGTCTTTTACATGCATTTCATAAATTATAGCATCTTTAGCTAAAGGAGTTTTAAATCCTGCGTCTTCCCATTTGAAATTTCTGTCAACTACTATGCTCTTACCTGCGCTGCCGTCATTTGCATATGCATACGGATCTGAAACTAATTTTTCGGCGTCGAATCTTTCGCCAGGTCCTTTTGGGCCGTCAACACTGTATTGATAGAACTTGCCTACAAGATTTTGCTTTATTGAAGTGCTCCATATTCCGTCTGCATTTTTTTTCATTTCATATTCAGTGCCTGAAGTTGCCTTAGCCGAATCGAATACTATCAATTTAACCGAAGTCGCGCGCGGAGCGTTAAGACCGAATGTCGTTGCCTGAGCAGTTTCGTCATAGTTAGCGCCCAAAAGCACCTTCGCCGACGAACGTTCTGCGTTTTCATTAACTGATTCACTGACCGCGATATTTACTGCCTCAGCCTGTACCGCAGCATTTTCACCCGCGGATTTTTTATCGCCAGCATAAGCTTTAAAAAGAGATGATTTCTGTAAATTAAGTTCTTTATTTAAAGCATTAATCTGATTGGTTAATTCAAAATATTGCTGATTATCAGGGGACTGCGCTATTAAAAACCTTGTTTTTTCATTAAGAAGTTTTAATGTCTTAATTGATGCTATATTGTAAGGAAGTTTCTTATTGGAACTCGCAAATGTCCTTACAGTTTCGACAACATATTTTATCTGTTCAGGGGTATTAACCGATTCGATAAATGTCTTAACATCCGAAAAGCTTATATCCTCGAGCTTACCAAGTATCTGATCGGCCGCCTTCGCTATAGCCTGATCAGGCCCTGAAGCCGAAGTGATCGAACTGTCAAGAGACTGACTTATATCACGCGCTAAATTATCAAGAGAACGCGTTAATCCGTCACTTTGCGTCTGCGAATAAACATATCCGGCAGAAAAATTAAGAGTGAGCGCAAACAATAAAAAAGATAATAAGAGTACCTTTGCTAAATTACCAGCATTTTTAGGCCTTCTAAAATAGTCTCTCATAAAAATACCCCCAAATATATATTTATTAAAAAATGTCAAAAATTTTTATGTGCAAAAAAATTATACTAAATAAAAATACTCTTGTAAAGGAATTACAACTTAATTTTTTCAAAAATTACAAAATATTTTATCTTTAAAGGCATGAATTAATCACACCTTTAGCTTTTCTTAATTTCGTCATACTGAAAATTTGTTATGTAATCGGCCAATTTTTCATTTTTTGATAAATTGTAATTTTCATAAAAAAGCATCATGTTGAATTATAACTAAATCAATTTCTGTTAATATCAATATTGCCGCATCTTGACACATGAACCGTTTTATTTTAGAATAAGCTGACAATATAAAATTCATTATAATAACGAGTATAATTAAAAGGAGAAAAAACAATTGAAATTAGCGACATTATGTTATGTAAAAAAAGACAATAAAACTTTAATGACGCACCGCATAAAAAAGCAAAATGACATTCACGAAGGCAAATGGAACGGCCTCGGCGGAAAATTCGAACAGGGTGAAACTCCCGAAGAATGCGTCATCCGTGAAATTTATGAAGAAGCCGGCCTTAAAATAAAAAATCCTGAATTAAAGGGCTTTATAACCTTTCCGAAATTTGCCAGAGGCGAGGATTGGTATGTTTTTGTATTCATAGCCCGCGAATTTACCGGCGAACTAATAGATTCTAACGAAGGCCGCCTTGAATGGATAGATGACGACAAGCTTTTAACATTAAACTTATGGGACGGCGATGAAATTTTTATGAAATGGCTCGACGGCCAGAAGAAATTTTCCGCCAAATTTAATTATGAAGACGGCATATTTAAAGGCCATAACGTAATTTTTTATTAAGGAATTTATTCCGCCGTTGCGTCATGAAAGTCATCGTGACTTTCATGCGCTTATTCTCAGAGACGCCAGGCCCCGTCCTTCGACCACAAGTGCGCCTTTAAATTAAGTTGTGTTATGATAAGGGGGCGGCTAAGGAATTATTCCTTACCGCCCCCTTTATAATCCCCCACCCATCCTGCTACTTTTTTATTTTTGCAAAGCGCGGCAAGCCGCTTGCTTTGCAAAAATTCAGCAATCGCGTAAGCATATGCTCACGCACAAGCTTACGCGAAACGAAGTTTCTAAACACTTTGAAGTCCTTATTAGCAGGCTCCGCCTGCCGTTAGAAAATAATCTGCAATCATATATGACTCTTCGATTTCGGCCGCAAACGCCAGTATATAACAATATCATAAACTCGCGCGGCCGATTGCCGTGTATCATCGAACGCGCAGCGGTCGATGATACTAAAAAACAAAAGCAAACGACAGCATCGCCAAAGCAACGGTAGATATAGCAGGATTAAAAAAGGGGCGCGGGGGAAATCAAAGGGTATCACCCTTTGTTGTCCCCCGCACAAACATTACAATTATATAATGCACAGTAAACGATATTTATTATCAGTATTACCATACATCTTATAAACAAATTTAAAACTTAATTAAGCAAAAAAGTTTTCTTTGATATGGTTTTCGAGTTTGACTGTATCCTGTTTAAAGAGTCTTATGCCTTCAGAAAGTTTTTCGGTCGCCATTGCGTCTTCGTTCAGCATCCATCTGAAACCCTTTTCGTCGAGAATAATTTTCTTCATGTCGTCCGGCAGTTTTGAAATATCGAGTTTTTTAACAAGATCGCCCTGCATATTCTGGAGTTCCTCGAGAAAATTCGGCGATATCGTCAAAAGGTCGCAGCCTGCAAGTTCAATGATTTCGCCGCTATTTCTGAAGCTTGCGCCCATAATCTCGACTTTATATCCGAATTTTTTATAATAATTAAATACGCCGGTGACAAACTTTACGCCTGGATCGTTGCTAGGAGCGATTTCCGAAACGCCCTGCGCTTTTTTGTTCCAGTCGAGGATGCGGCCGACAAACGGCGATATTAAGGTAACCGAGGCTTCCGCGCAAGAAATTGCCTGGGCCATGCTGAATATAAGCGTAAGATTGCAATGGATTCCTTCTTTTTCAAGGATTTCAGCCGCTCTTATACCTTCCCAGGTAGCCGCGACTTTAATCAATACGCGGTCTTTAGAAATTCCGTTTTCCTCATACAATTTTATGAGTTTTTTAGCTTTCTCGATTGTTGCATTCGTATCGAATGAAAGGCGCGCGTCAACTTCGGTAGAGACACGGCCCGGAACTATTTTAAGTATTTCTTTTCCAAAATTTACCGAAAGCATGTCAAGGCATAACGCGAGTTGTTTTTCGGCGCCGGTTTCATGTTTTTTGCTGTAATTTACGGCATCCTCGATTAATTTTTTATATTGCGGCATCTGGCTGGCTTTAAATATCAAAGTCGGGTTAGTTGTAGCGTCACGCGGCGTGTATTTTTTCATGGATTCGATATCGCCCGTATCGGCGACAACGACCGTCATTTTTTTTAACTGGTCAAGTAAGTTCATAATTACCCCTCCGGATTATTTTTCATATTCATTATTTATTTTAATGTACTACTAAAAATACTCCATTCAAAAACATTTTCATAATAACAAAGATTTCGTTATATTTCAAGTTCTTTTACATTAAAAACACTTTTGAATAATATGTCTTAGAAAATGAAAAAGCCCCAAACCGATGCGAAATCAGTTTGAGGCTCTTGTAAACTCCGAAAGTAGGACTCGAACCTACAACCTATCGGTTAACAGCCGAGTGCTCTACCATTGAGCTATTTCGGAATCTTCATTTGTCAAATTTTGACATTTTTAATTATACTACAACTTTGAAGTTTTGTCAACATATTTTTTATTTTTATTTTTATTTTTTTAGAAAATTTATAAAGTTTAATATCACGCTTTTTTTCGGTTAATCAGTTAATTAAAATTTGATTTTTAACCCGGTTTATGATATAATTTTTTAACTTTCATTAAGGAGACTGATAATATATGGATTCACCCGAAAAATTGGCCATATTCATATGTTCGCCGCGCCGCTACGGCAATTCATACCAACTCGCCGATATCCTCATAAACAAAATGAAATTATCCGAAAAATATGAGGTTTCACTCATCAAGACCTTTAATTATGACATCAAGCACTGCACGGGCTGCGAATATTGCCGCAAGCATTTTGAATGTCACATTAAAGATGAAATGGCTTCAATTTATAATACGATAAAAATGACTGACAAATACATTATCATATCTCCATTATATTTTGCGAGCGTTCCGGGACATTTCAAAACACTAATCGACCGGCTCAATCCGTTCTGGCATTTACGCGACCAGAAAAAAGACTGCTCGATGTTCAATCTTCCTTCACGCGTCGGGAATTATGTCATTATCGGCGCCGGAAATATCCAGGGCGAATACGCTAACTGCGAAATGACAATAAAATATATGTTAAATACTTGCGGAATAAAACCAAACACTAAACTTTTTCTAAAAAATATCGATACTATAGATGACTTAAATAAGGTTAAGGACCTCGAGTCACAGCTAGAAAGCATAATAAGATTTTAAGGCCGGCCTTTTTAGTTGATTATTTTTTGGAACAAGGAGCACATTTCAGCATGACAGAACAGGTTTTAAAAGAAAAAAATTCCGTAAAAGAAAGAAAAAGTTATATTGACACAATCAAAAAAATAGAAACCAAATTACTGACAGATAACGCGCGCGTTTTTTATAACGAAAAAATGAGCGGGCACACCACATTTATGATAGGCGGCCCGGCAGACGCTTATTTTGAGGCTTATTCTCCGGCGAGCATAACCAATATAGTAAAATTAGCCCGCCAAAATGATATTCCATATTTTTTCCTCGGCGGCGGCTCAAATTTATTAGTCAATGATAACGGCATTCCTGGAATTGTAATAAAAAACAAATACAAAGATATAAAAATCGTCAACGGCGATTCGCCTGATTTTTTAATCTGGAAAAAAATCAACAAACAGCATGAAAAAATGATAGATTCGAATACGGTATTCGTAAACGTCAGCACCGGCACAAAATTGTCGGAGTTAGTTGATTTCGCATGTGAAAACGGACTTTCCGGCTGCGAATATTTCGCCGGAATCCCTGGCACCGTGGGCGGCGCGATTTATGGCAATGCCGGAGCTTACGGACGCAGCATCGGAGATATACTTTTATTTTCGACGCTTCTCGATTCAAAAGGCGAAATAGTGTGCGCGCCTAACGAATATTTTGAATTTTCGTATAGATTCAGCAAATTAAAAACCAATAAAGACCTTGTTTTATCCGCGATGTTAAAATTAACGCGCGGCGATAAGACCGCTATAAAAGCGCAGGTCGAAAAAATAATATCTGAAAGGCACCAGAAACATCCGCCGGAACAAATCGGTTCAGCCGGCTCATATTTTAAAAACGTCGCGCCTTGCGATCCAAAACACCGCAGAATCGCTGCCGGCTATTTTCTCGACCAGGCCGGAGTTAAAGGTATGAAACTTGGCAACGCTTCGATTTATGAAAAACATGCCAATTTTATTATTAATCCTGGCGGCGCGAGCGCTAATGAAGTATTGACACTAGCCAAAACCATGAAAACAAAAGTTCTTGAAAAATTCGGAGTACTGCTCGAGGAAGAAGTGCTTTATATAGCTTAATCATTAAAACTAAGACAAACAATAAAATTAATAAAATATATAATAAAACTAAAAGGCTGTCCGTGATTTTAAATTCGGACGGCTTTTTATATTAATAACTTAATATTGTATAACATCAAGACGATATTCGGCAATATTATTTATGACGAATAGGCTTTATAATTCTACCCAAAAATTGACAACTTCTCTTATTTTTAATATAATTAAATTAGTAGGTAGCCCGCTTACTATCTTTACTTTATTTTTATGCTTCATTTACTTCGGGCCTTAAAAAAATATATAAATTCTCTGAAAATATTCCATCTTTTATGAGGAGATTAATTTTATGAAAAATAAAATATATATAAAAATATTTCTAATTTTGTTATTGTCGTTATTTCTGCCGCTTACGGCTTTAGATACGGCAACAGCCAATCCTATAACTTCATTTTTCCAGGCGGCAAACTTTGTCGCCGAAAATATCGTAAAATCATTTTCAGCTTCGAACGATAAAAAAATAACAGGCGCCTCGGACATAGGAATAAAACTTTCTGATGAAAAAATCAAAAAAGCACTCGCAGATAATCTAGAATTAAGCGCACTTAAGCTCGATGACCGCGAAATTAACGCTTTAAAACTAGTTTCCGGTGAAAATGGACCGCTTTCTTCAGAAAGCGTGGTTTTAAAAAAGAAGCTCGATCTTCTCGAAAAACTTTACGACGAAAAATTCGCCAGCGCAGTTGAAGCGGTATCGGACACCTCAAATTCAGAAAAATCACCAAACGCATCATTAAATAAAACCTTAACAGTTGACAGTCAGCTGCCTGACCTGGACACAGTTTCAATCAACGCAAAAAGTTCCGGAGCCAAAAGCGGCTCAGAATTACTGGCAAAGCTAAAAAATCAAAAAGCTAATTCATCGCAATTTAAGGAACTTTTAGAAAAATTTAAAGAAGACGCAAATCCTCAGACAAAATCATATATTGAATTCGTGACAAGCGCGGAAAATTCAAAAAAAATCCTGCCGCCCAATTTTCAGATGAAAGGCGGCTCAGGCTTAAAGGTATATGAAAACAGGCTCGAAGACAAGCAAATAGCAAACAAGTCATTCAGTTATGACAGTTCCAAAAAGAGTTCCGCTTCTTCAGGAAAAGCGGCACCGGAAGCACTTCAAAAAAAATTATCATCAGATAAGCAAAAAGCGGCCGAACAGGAGCAAAAGAAACCGACCTGGAAAAAGCCGTCTCTTTCAATTGATTTTTATAGAAATGAAACAACGAAAACTATCGGGCCTCAAATAAAAGCTGGAACCGAAGGCAGTTTTAGAGTCGGCGGCGCGGTAATATCAGGCGCAGCGAACGGCGAAGTACTTATCGGCGTTGAAGCGAAAGGCGCGACTTATGCCGGCATAAGAAACGGCCAGCTAGCGGCGGGCGTTGAAGGTTCGGTATTTGCGGGCGAAAGAGTCCGCGGCAACGCATCGGCCGGTATGCAAATGGGTCAGGTTGCAGGTAAAGTGTTTGCAAGCGGCGAGGCATCAGTCGGGGCCGGAGCTAACGGCGACGCTCATGTGGGTCTTGGCAAAGGCAGCGCAGAAGCGGTAGTTTCAGGCGACGCATTTGTCGGAGTCAGAGGCAAGGTCAGCACCGGCGTCACATTATCACACGGAAACACCTCAGTCACCGCATCGGCTAACGCTACGGGCGGCATCGGCCTCGGCGCTCACTTCGAAGCGAAGGGAAAAATTTCATGGACCGGAATTCAGACCAAAGTCGATATAGGCGCTTACCTTGGAATCGGCGGTCAGCTTGGGTTTGACGTAAATGTAAATTTCGGGGACGCGCTGAAGCCAGTTCAAAAAGTTGTCGAAAAAGTTTACGATAAAGGCAAGGAAATCGTAAACGGGGTGAAAGATAAAATTGCCTCAGCCGGAAAATCCCTGGCAAATTTCTTCAATTGGTGACGACCTTATACTGATTAAAGTTATAACGGCTATAATGCCTTTAAACAAAATTAAATTTATAACATCAATATTAAAATAATTAATTAAATAAAAAAAATAATAATTCATCAACTAAAAAAGGACTGGCAAGAACAATTTTCGCCAAGTCCTTTTTAGTTTTAATTATGCCTGTTTGTTATAATTTATTTGAATTCAATACGTTATTCAATATATTTTTTCATTTATAATATTAATGCAATATTCTTGAATATTTTTTACGAAAACACAATTTTAATAATTTTATTCTTTTTTATAGTTTACTTAAATTGTTTTATTGATATAATCCAGGTTTTTATTTATAGAATTTCTCAAGCAGTTCGCAGGGCCTTGATATAAGCGTCTGCGCTCCAGACGCGACCAGTTCCTCTTTCGTGCGGAATCCCCACAACGCCCCGACGGCATGCATTTTAGCGGTTACGGCAGTCTTCATGTCAGTGCTTGTATCGCCGACGTACAAAAACTGCGAAGGCGCCAAGTTTAGATTTTGCGATATGAATAACACGCCTTTCGTATCAGGTTTTTTAGGAATATCAGCGCTTTCGCCTATTACAAAAGCAAATTCATAATTTTTGAAAAACTTTTTAACTACAACCTGCGTAAATTGGTCCGGCTTATTCGAAAGCACCGAAAAACTTACGCCGCGCCTTTTAAGCCCGTCAAGAAGATCGTAAATACCGTCATAAGGCTTTGTTTTATCTGCCCAGCGCCCGTCATATTCCTCAACCATGCAGTCATAACATTTCTTTATATTTTCTTCAGTCCGGGCATTTTCCGGAAGTACACGCATTGCAAGAGTTTTCATGCCGTCACCCACGAAATATTTATACGCCTCATTCGGGTGCTGCGGATAATTAAGCCGATTCAAGACGCAATTCATCGAATCAGCAAGATCATCAATAGTATCAAGCAGCGTCCCGTCAAGGTCAAATATTACCGATTTATAATCCATCAATATTTCCTCATCTCTAATTAAAAAGGTTAAATATTTTATTCAAAAATTTAGCGGCGCCGTCCTGGTTATTGTCATAGTCGGTAACGCTTTTTGAAACCGTTATAACCTCATTTTCGGCATTTTTCATGGCAATGCCCATACCGGCATTTCTTATCATCTCGATATCGTTGAGCCAATCGCCGAATGCCATGACGTTTTCCTGCTTAAGTCCGGTCAGTTTAAGGACGCTTTCAATACCGTTCCATTTATTAATAGCCGGAGCTTTCACAATCGTATGATGTATGTCTTTGAATTTATCGAAATCAAGATACGCTCTTATGACGTCAATATCAACCGGCACGTGATGCGATATCACCGAATTCAAATGGTCCATCTGCTCTTTCGTGCCATAAGTCAATATAATATAGGCTTTTTCATGTTTTATAACATCCAGAAGGCCGTTATAGCTTTTTTCGCACGGCTCGGCCCCCCAGATTGATACGCTGTGTTTTATATAATCGACGCAGTTGGAGCAATAGCCGTATTTTTCACATAGCAAAGCGGCCATGATGTTATTTTTAGAAACAGTATCGATAACTTTCGTAATCAACTCGTTCGGAATGCTTATTTGCTGCAAAAGTTTCGGATTGTTCTTATCGTTGTTATCGACAATATAACTTCCTTCAAAGCACACATAATAATCTATTAAATGCCGTATTTCCTTATATTTATAAACGCCGTTAAATGAACGGCCGCTGCATATACATATTTTAAAGCCAAGCTCATCCATTCGCTTAAGCGTCCTTAAAGTATAATCGGTTATTTCCTTGTTATCCGGCAGCAAAGTGCCGTCCATATCGAACGCCACAAGCTTTATATTTGATATTTTCGACATCAGTTCCAGGTTATCCATTTTTCCCACCCGTCAATTTTATTAGCAGCTTTAACAGCATTAATCACAATAGGTGAATTTAAATTTTTGTATTTGTTCCGGATTGCCTATTACAATTAAAGTATCGCCTTTTTTGAATTTATAATCAGATATGAGCGTATGTTCATAATTTTCAGTATATTTATTTTTGGTAGCTAGCACATTTAAGCCTGTATTATCGGTTATTTCGGCTTCCCTGACTGTTACTCCTATCAAATTGGAGTCTTCCGGCAGTTCTATTTCTTCGACTCTCAGCGCCTGGCCGTTGCCGCGAAGCATTATGTCAAGGTATGAAACTACAGTCGGTCTTATAAGTTCGGAGGCCATTCTCAATCCTCCGATGGCGTATGTAGAAACTATAGCGTCGGCGCCGGCCCGGCGTAATTTTGCTTCGGATGTACCGTCAATAACCCTTGTCACGATTCTGATATCAGAATTCAAGCTGCGCGCGGTTATTACGACAAACAAATTATCTTTATCGGAAGGCAGGGCGCAGACAATGCCTTTAGCGCGCATTATGCCCGCCTTTATAAGCGAATGGTCATCGGACGGTTCGCCGTTGATAAACAAAATCTCGTCAGCCGCGTCAAGCTGCTTGATTTTATCCTCATCATTTTCAATTATGACAAACGAGCGGCATGTTTTTTTCAATTCGCTTATTATATGCACCGCCACTTCACTGGCGCCGCAAACTATATAATGTTCATTAAGCGCGTCAATTTTTTTCTGCATCCTTTTTCTCCTCAGCACTCCGAAAACTTCACCCTCAACAAAAAAAGCGGTAATAGTGCTTATGCCGTAAACGTAGGTACTCATTCCAAGTATTATCAGTAAGATAGTGAATATCCTTCCGTTATCGGTAAGCGGCCGTGTCTCCCCATAACCTACCGATGCCAGCGTAATTACGGTCATGAATATCGAATCAAGGACCGGCCATCTTTCAATAAAAATATAACCGCATACGCCGAATAAAAAATTAAAAAACAAAAGCCCGAGAGCGGACAATAATTTCCCATATAAACTATTCATAAAACTCCATTTTATAAACATTCTGGAAACAGCTGTATTTTACATCAATTCAAACGCTATTTCAAGAAAAATTTATAAATAAAAAACAAAAGCCGCCATTTTCATGACGGCTTTTATATCAAATATGATTTTTTATTTTAAAGTCGGTTTAAATATTAGTAACGTGTCAGATATTTGTTAAGAAGCATTTCAATCGCGCTGCCTGAGCTTGCCTTCACTTCATCGATGTTGCTCTTAAGCGGCCCGATAAAGTTATTGTTGATTTTTTTCTTAGCTTCGGTTACCTGCATATTGACTGTGTTTTTTATTATTTCTTTTTCAGCTTTTATTGCCTGCTTCATATTTTCGATGCCGGCTGAAATCTGCCCCTTATTTGAACTTACGGTATTATTTATTTCGTCTTTAACGAGGTTCTGAGTTTTATGGTCGTTAGCTGTATCGTTAACTGATTTTACGACAGTTTTAGCTGCCTCGACTTTTTCTGAAACGTAATTTTTTACATCCGTTACGTCCTGTTTGATGCCGTTTTTAATCTGCGTGCATGTAGCAGCGATCGGCTGGAGCGCCTTTATTTTTAATGCCGCGCCTTCATTCTTTATTCTGGTGTCTTCGCCAAAGGCAAAAGCAGTACCTGTAAAAGCGACGAGCATTAACATAACTAAAGCTAAATTCAAATTTAATTTATTTCTCATTTTAAGTCCCCCCTGATTTTTTTGTCTTACATTTTAATTATAAACGATAGAATTACTTTCGTCAAGCAATCCTGCCTAAATACTTTAAAATATATTATTGGCTGTATCCAGACTCATTGCCGGTACTACTATTATATAATGTGAACACGGCCGTATCGGTAACATTTATTGTCGATGTAACGTCATATGAGCCGGATCCGAACATACCTGAACTAGCGGAAATACCTAAGTAGGTATAGACACCGCCAGTTGTCTTATTGTAAACCTTTATAAAGTCATTTGTGTCACCAAACGAAGAACTAACATCGATTTTTTGTGTCCCGGCATTCCATGACGCATAAGCGGCATCTACAACCATCGGCATCTGGCTTATCGAAGATACAATCGATTCATTGCCGTCACTATTATATAATGTATAATACAAACTAGAACCTGCAATATAAACAGGATTACCTGTAATTTCTTCCATAGCCTTATAACTGCCCGGCAAAAGCTCAACGGCTAACGAACTATTGTCCAGAGCAGCAGTATGACCTTTATAAATATAATCCGGGTCATAAATTCTTATTTCTTCAGTAGCTGTTCCTGCTTTAGCTGTTCTAACAGTTATGCTGCTCGCGGCGTTTGACCACCCTATGTTGCTGACATTTACTTGAGCTGGTACAGCAGTATTTCCATAAATCATTGATTCATTGCCCGATGTCGGATCTAAGTATGAAATCCCAAGACGGCCGCCCGCCGGATTAAATCCAACTGATTGAGAAACCGCAAAACTATTAGCCGCTATTGCTTCACTTCCGGTAGGCATATAAATATTACCTATCCATATGCGCATATTACCGTCTAAGTTAAGTCCGGCAGAACCGCTTCTAATTTTATACATGCCGCCGTCAAATTTCATCCTGAATCCTTCATATTGAGTTTGAGTTACAGGCGTACCTGGAACAGTTGTACTTTCCGCCCACAACGATTCATTACCGTCTTTTAGAGATATAGCTTTTAACCTGCCGTCATTGGTAGGTTGCGGATTAGGATTAATGATATCAGTTCCGAACGTATTTGCAGTAATCGGGCCATTTTGCGTTATTTGTGTTTTAGAGTGCTGACTTTCTCCTAAACTACTGTTACCTATATAAACTATCATATCAGACGACAAACTGCCTGCACTCACAGCATAAAGCTTATATTGGACAGGGTTGACCGAACCGTCATTAGGATTCATTGAACCGTCATATTTAACCCTGAAGTTAGCTATATTCGTCGGCGCGGCCGGCATCACTCCAGCGAAAACAGCCGGCGCTTCGTTAGTATAAGCACTTACAGACACAAAATTTAAAGGGCCGCCAGCGGATGTCAGATTTTGTAAAAGTGTAAATCCATACGACTGAGTCGAATATGATTCTGTGCTGCTAGATATCGACTGAGTGCCGACATATCCTTTAAGCGTAGTATCAGTTTCATTGTTAAATGCAAGTGTCGACGAACTATTATAAAGAATATACTGACTGACGGTAGTCTGCGAATGCCTTATTTTCAAGTCCTTAGCGCCGGAAGGAGTCTTAGGCACAATTCCGTTGGCCGGTTCATATTTTCCCGATTCATTGCCGTTGGCAGCGTCATAATAGGTAAAAGCAAGCTGACCGCCGTTAATCGGATCTTTAAGTTCGACGGCCGAAGAGCTTTCAGCTTCAATGTAATTCGACACATAATAATAAGGATATAGAATAAAATTGTCAGCTGTTGCGGTGCGCCCTATCAATGTGCCGCCTACATAAACTCTTACGCTTTTATTCATTGTTATATTAATATTACCATCACTATTATAAAGTCTATACTTAAATGGCATTGCAGTTTTGTCATTCACTACTTTTAAGCTGGCAAAGTTACTTGGCACCTGCGGAACGCTTCCGCCGTTAACCGACGCCGATTCATTGCCTATTGTGTTACGCAGAGTATAAGCGACAGGATTACCTAATTCAATCAAAGCAGGCTGACTTGTAGCATAACTATTAGATGCGATATATGGCCCCTTATCAGCCGAAGTACCGCGCAGTGTATACTGCCCGTCACCCATCTGATAAACTAAAAGTTCCTCTGTTTCAGAACCAAATGTATTCGATGTCGTAAACTTACTTGCAGCATTAGACCATCTTAAACTTTCAGCCGGAGGCGCTACCGGAACAATACCGCCGTCAGTATAAGATGATTCATTACCATCGGTATTTTTCATTGTATAAGCAACTTCAAATGCATCAGTAGCAGATGAAATAGTTACCGGCACATAGCTGCTGTCGATCAAACATCTTACATCGTGCTCGCTATTAGACGAATAAGGTCCGTAATCAGTCGTGGTCATATCGCCAAGAATTACTGGACTTCCCTGATATGAATAAATTGCCTGACCGTCCCATGTTTTTTGATAAACAGCGAGCTCAGAAGTTTCACTGCCAAAAGTAGCACCCGTTATCTTAAATGAACTGTTCTTGTCCAACCAGGCTATATTATTAGCAGGCGGCGCTTTAGGAACAAATCCACCGTCCAGTAATTCAGACTCGTTACCGTCGGTATTAAACAAAGTATAATAAATTTTCTGATCATCGCCTATAACTGCCGGCATACCCGCGTTAGTTTTTACCAAATAATCATAATCATATGAAAACGGTCCCTTGACAGTAATATTACTTGAATCTGCAGTCCTTCCGACATATTCATAGGCAGCACCCGGTTTGCTGTACACTCTTAATTCTTCGTTAGTATTTGCCACTCCATCTTGATTATTAACTTTTATGCAATGTGTCGCATTCGACCACTTTAGGTCGCCTGAAATTAAAGATGCAGGAACTGCACCGCCGTCAACATATGGCGATTCATTGCCATCTATGTTATATAATGAATAAGCTACGGTGTTACTGACCACTACCGGTTCGTTGTTTTCTTTCAATGCTTTATAGCTGTTATTAGCCGCAAATGTCACAGAAAGAGAATCGTTAGTATCACTCGCCGTACGTCCTGAATATTCATAAATATTATCAATATTTTTGGAATAGATTCTTATCTCTTCAGTACCGGTTCCAACCGCTATATTTTTAACTTTAACGCTGCTAAACGCGTTGGACCAGGTAAGATTGCCGCCGGCTATTTCAGCAGGCACAAAAGTATCTCCATAAATCATCGATTCATTGTCGTAGGCGGTACGCGAAATTCCAAATTTGCCGCCGTTAGGATTTGCATTAACAGTCTGAGCAAAAAAGTCTCCGCTGATTACATGACTACCGCCAATAGAAAGATTAGTCCTAATATTACCAATATAAACCGTCGAATCTGCCGGAACCAAAAACGAAGCTGAACCGATATTTTTAACCGAATATTGACTGCGGTTCTGGCCGTTTTTAATCCTTAACTGCTTGCAGCCTTCAAAATCAAGCGTCGGAACCGGCTGATTCATAACCCATAACGACTCATGACCATTTCTCAACGTCATAGCCTTTAAGATACCGCCATTAGGATTTGGAAGTATATTATCAGTACCGAAATCTCCAGATGCAATAGTACCGTTCTGCTTTATTAGCGTCACCGAATGCGTAGCGTCACCCATGGAATTAAGTCCAATAAAGACTGCCACTTCGCTTGAAATAGCGGTTGCACCAGAAAAAGCATATAGCCTATACTGCGGCTGCTCAGAATTATCATATTTTACCCTTAAATTAGTAAAATTAGACGGAGCTTCAGGAACTACACCGGCAAATACAGCTGGCGATTCATTTACGGTTGTCGTATTTTTGGATACGAATGTAAGCGGTCCGCCGGCGGCGCTTAAACCGCTAAGAGCCACGCCGTATGTATCAGCGGTCAAAGTTGAGGCACCTATCACGTCGTTACTCGATGGATTATCCCTGTCAGTCAGTAAACTGGTTCCTAAATAACCGGCAAGTTCAGTATTGGCCTCTTTAGTAAAATTAGACGCCGAACTGTTATAAACACAAAAATTAGCGACAGTATATCTTGAATGCTTAATTTTAAAATCAACTGCTGCAAGAGGTTTTTGAGGTACGGCTGAATTAGCGGCAACATATTTTGCGGATTCATTTTTGGTTGTTCCATCATAATAAGTTAAAGCCAAAGCACCTCCGTTAATAGCCGTATTTTTCAAAGCAGTTTCATCGGAACTTTCGACGGCATAATAATTTTGAGCAAAAGTGCCGTAATAAAGATTCGAGGTTGGCAGGGCCTGGCCTATATATACATCGCCTACATATACCTTTAAATTTTTAACAATATTAATTGACTGGCTGACTGAACTATTGTACAACCTGTATTTAAAAGGCAGACTGGAAAAATCGTTTTTTACTTTCAAATTATCAAGGGGGCTGTCCGGCTTTGCAGGAATTAATCCGGCAAAGGCAATATCAGACTCATTGCCGTCACCAGGCCCCGTTCCAGGTTTTACATAAACATATCTAAGAGCTCCACCTGCCGGCAATGTTTTTAATCCGTTAGCACTGCTGCTCACGGAAGGGTCAAAACAATTACCAGGAGCGAAACTTGAAGGCGCTATATTAGCGCATGCCGAATTTAATACTTTTCCAGCCAGAATTAAATCTGCACTGCCATAGATATCATGAATCATAACTTTTAAATCATAATTCAACGGCACTGAGCTTACTTCATAGTTATAAAGCGAATAATCAGGACCATTGTACCTGAGACATAAATTATTAACGATAGCATTTTCAGGCGCCTGAGGAACAATGCCGTCATCGGCGAATGCAGATTCGTTGCCGGCAGGAGTTCGCGACGTATAGGTTATTTCACGGCCGCCGGTTATAATTGATAACGCAGCATCTTGGAGTAAAGTCGAATACGGTGTACCGGTCATCGCCAATACGGAACGGCCTTTATATAAATGAGAAGCACCATCTTTTTCGTATACTTCCAAAAAATTACCAGCGGCAGTAATTTCAACATTACCGTCGATTATTTCAAAAGCTTTTTTACCGTTGATCCATCTTATATTAGAAACAAGCGGCGGAGCAGGAACTATTTCGCGGCCGGCGGCTCTCGACTGATTGCCGTTAGAATTTACAAATGCGTACGCAGCATAGGAATTATCGGCAAGAGGTAAAACTCCGTCTATAATCAAGATGCCAGCGGCATATCCGGAAGCTCCGTTCACATTTGCGGCCGTGCCTTTCAACGCAAAAACGGTTCCAATGTTTTCAAATATCTGAAGTTTCAGGTCGGTGCTTGTAGTGTCGCCTATAATAGAGCCGTTTTTAGACCACACCGCAGAGTACGCTTTCGTGTAATAAATTCCTGAAACATCAGCAGCCGAAGGCGGGGCAGGGACCGTGCCGTCGTCCGCGAATGCCGAGCAGTTGCCGGTAGAATTTACAAATGCGTATGAAATGCCTGTATCGTCATCAAGCGGCGATGCCAGCGATATAATCTGAGCGCCGGGCTGATATCCCGTCGAACCGTTTTCACTAGGAGCAATTGCGGCCTGTATCCTGACGCCGGCATTATTTTTATAAAGTATTAGCTTTAAATCTGGATCAGCGCCTGGTCCAGGCGCTACAGGCCCGCCGACTGCCCTGACCTCTTTAAACAGGTTCGAGAACGAAAGGCAGTTCAAATCAGCCGGAGCCGGCATTTGTGGAATTTTACCATCATAAACTATCGGCGATTCATTTCCTTCTTTTGTAGCAATGCTGTAACCTATGAACTTCCCGGAAGTAAGCGTCAATCCGTTTTTTATTACGCCGTTTGCCATGCTTAAGTCAATGCCTGTAACCGCGGCGACTAAATTAACTCCCCCGTTAGTCTCATTATTATCGTCATCTTCAAAAATTTTAAGCATCGTCGCGGTATCGGCAATATTGCTCACTCCGCCCGACGCAGCTATATGTCCAAATCCTTTATGGGCAGCTAAATTTGACACAACCGGTCCGAACGGCGTTACGCCGTTTTGCTGCCACGCGCCAAAATTTCCGGCCTGATCGCGCAGTCTGTAATAAACTCCGTCATTGGCAGCACCGTTAATTACGCTGGAAATTATTATATCACCCTGATTATGAGTTTGCGTGAATGTTTGTTCATAACCGTTAAGCGAAACATTTGAAACAGGCAGCGTTGTCGATATACATAATTCTAGAACGGCCGGCTCGGAATATGCGTCAGGACCTGTCAAATCACCACGCGCAATAACAACCTTCTTCGAAGCGCCGTACGCGAGTTTCCCCAATTGCGCGGCCGAAAGTACAGGAACACTTACGTCATACTTTACCGTCAAGTTATCAGTCGTCAATGCCGAGACATTGCCTGCGTTATCTGTTACGGTAAACGATACTTCCAAACTGCCATCGCTAGTGCCAAGAATATCCTTTAAACTCTGGCCGGCATTCCCCGATTTAAGGCTGAACATTAATTCAGCCGAACTGCCGTTCGCTAAAGACTCAAAGTTAGCGATATTCGAACCATTTTTCATCGATAATTTAACGTTTCCGGCACCAGGCGCAGTTCCAAATACCACTGTCAAATTCTCGGTATTTAAAGGCGCCGCAGAATTTTTTACGCTCGATGCGAGTTTATCATTTATGTAATTCTGCGAATTGCCGCAGCCGTTTTGATTCGCCGTTATTATTATAGACGAAAAATTAGAAGTCGACGGCACATTTCCATTCCCGACCCATCCGCTGACATTGCCGGCGCGGTCCTTAAGCCTGTAAAATATCATCAATCCAGAATTTTGCGCCGTAATCGAGCTTATAATAACGTCATTGGCATTGTGCGAAAAAGCGAACGCCGATTCAGAATAAGCCGTTAAATTTAATGACGGCACAGGGTCCGGCGAGAAGCACACCTCGAGCTTGGCAAGCTCCGAATAAGCCATCGGCTGCGTCGTAAATGACTGATGCGTTGAATTATTGAATAATAATGCCGCAGTCTGCGCCGGAGTTAAATCTTTAGGAGGAGTTTTATCGCCGGATATCGTCATGCCTGCAGTAAAAGTCATAATTTTCCTGCCGGTGATGTTTTTTATATTACTTTCAGCGGCGATCTCGATTCCTGTGTTTAACGTACCGCCGGCAATGCCGTTGGCCTGATCGGCCTCATTAAAACTTTTTGAATTTACAGTCAGTACCGCGTATGTATCTTGCGTACTTAAATTTCTCGCCGCGATTGTATCAGAAGGCGACACAAGCGAAGTTCCGGCAATTTTTATTCCGGCCGCCGAAACGGTGCTTAAGTCAACTATTTCATCAAATGTAAGAAGTAATTTATTCTCGGTCATAAATTCGGCGGATACAAGGGCCGGCGGCTTATTATTCAGGGCGAAAACATTTGAAAAAGCTTCAGGACCTGATCCTGCGGTAGTTTTCGGAACCAACTTAACAATTACTCTATCTGAATTTTGCTTGAAATCAGCGAATGAATCCCAGATAATGGACTTTCCGATTCCTGGCGTAACACCGCTGAGGGCGCCGGCGACACTTGACGACTTAAGAAATGTCGAACCGCTGTCAGCTGAATAATAAAAATCAATATCACAAGAATTATTATTTATCTCATATAAATCATAATTTAAACTTACATTCCTGGTTGAAACAGTTACAGTAATATTTGA
>JASDSY010000022.1:0-431106 GCA_041441465.1 Candidatus Wallbacteria bacterium | reverse complement strand
TTTAATAATTTCCGTTTGATTTATTTCACTTTCACAAGCGTAAATTAAAGCGTTTTCTCCGTTATTATTAACTAGGTTAATATCAATATTTTTTTCAATAAGTAATTTGACAATTTCTATATTTCCAGATCGGCAGGCAAACATTAATAAAGTTTCATCAGCATTTGTGTTTATATTGATATCAGCATTATTATCGATGAGTAATTTAATAATTTCCGTTTGATTTATTTCACTTTCACAAGCGTAAATTAAAGCGTTTCCCCCGTCATCATCAACTGGGTTAATATCAATATTTTTTTCAATAAGCAATTTAACGATTTCTATATTTCCAGATCGGCAGGCAAACATTAACAAAGTTTTATTAGAGTTTGTTTTTATATTGATATCAGCATTGTTATCAATGAGCAATTTAATAATTTCCGTTTGATTTATTTCACTTTCATAAGCATAAATTAAAGCGTTTCTATTGTCACCATCAACTGGGTTAATATCAATATTTTTTTTAATAAGTAATTTAACAATTTCTATATTTCCAGATCGACATGCTAACATTAATAAAGTTTTATTAGAGTTTGTTTTTATATTGATATCAGCATTGTTATCAATGAGCAATTTAATAATTTCCGTTTGATTTATTTCACTTTCATAAGCATAAATTAAAGCGTTTCTATTGTCACCATCAACTGGGTTAATATCAATATTTTTTTCAATAAGTAATTTAACAATTTCTATATTTCCAGATCGACATGCTAACATTAATAAGCTGGGTGTAAACTCGTTTTTTATATTAATATTTGCGTGGTTATCTATCAGTAGTTTAACAATTTCATAATTTTCATTTAAGCAAACATGCATTAAAGCGCTCATACCGTCATTCATTGCATTAATATCGACTTTATTTTTTATTAATAATTTAATAATATCGATATTATTGTGCATACACGCTAATATTAATGGTGTTTGTCCGTCATAATCTCTTGCGTTGATATCAGTTCCAATTTCAATTAACGATTTAACTTTTTCAAAATTATTATTTTTACAAGCATCCATTAATCCCTGTGCTCTTACTAGCATATTTATAATTTCTTCGTTTTCGTTTATTCGTGCATACATTAGAGCGCTTATACCATTATTGTTTTTAGCGTTTATGTCCGCGCCGTTGTTAATAAGCAAATTTGCTATTTCCAAATTTTTTTTACTGCAAGCTGCCATTAACGCCGTCAAACCATCATTATCTTTTGAATTAGCATCGGCTTTATTTTCAACAAGTAATTTAACAATTTCTTTATATTCTTTATAACATGCGATTGTTAAAGCTGTATCGCCGTCATTATCCGTTACATTGATATTAACATTATTCTCAATTAATAAAGTTATGATATCTTTATAACCTTTATCAACTGCGATAAGTAAAACCGCAATTCCATTATTGTCTGTCGTATTAACATCTGCATTATTTTCAATAAGTAATTTGACTTTTTTTATTTGATTGTTTGAAACGGCATTTATTAACTCATTTGAAAGTGATAGTAAGTTTTTTTTCATAAAGGTTTTCCTTAATTTTTTTGAATCGACAATAATTATGTATTATAAATTTTATTATATCAAAAAAATAACTAATAAACAAGAAAAAATATTTCAAAATGGTTATTAAATATGGTGTTTTATACAGTATGAAATTATACAGTACAATTTTATACAGTTTAATTTTTTATTTTGAATATTTTGAAATACTATTTATAAAGACTAATTGGTTTGATGGACATTTCGGAGGTTGCGGAGCCATGGATGGCGAGAGCAACCGAGAATAAGCGTCAAAAATCCGTGAGGGATTTTTGAACGCGGTCCTGAAAACCAATTAGTTTTATATGAACATATATATAAGATGCCATATAAACTTTTTTTGACAGATTCTTGTAAAATTACATATCTTTATAAATTTATAATATTGCCAAAAAACTTTTTTTAAGAGCGAACGTTCACCCTTCGAGTGTAAAGCGGTGTAATGATTTTTTCAAAATCAAACACCGCCTAATCCAAGGCGCACTTGTGGTCGAAGGTCGGGCCAGGCGCCGAGGACCAAGTAAGCGATAAAAAAAGTTTTTTGTTTAATTATGCCTTTAATTGGTGTATAATAGGAAAAAATGAATTTTTGAGGCTGATTATGGACTGCGATATAATTTCAAAAATTATTTTTGGATATTACCCTGATTTACAGGCAATTTATCTTTTCGGCTCCTGCGGGACCGAATACGAGCGGCCCGACAGCGATATCGATATCGCCGTTTTACTGCCCGTTGAATGTTCGAAGAAAAACGGCAGCCTTATGATGAGCCAGTGTCACGGCGAACTTGAAGAGGCGCTGAATAAGACTGTTGACCTGGTTAATTTGAGGAATGTCTCTACCGTCTTTTAAAACGAAATTATCCATAACAGCCGGTATCTTCTTGTAAATGATAAAAAAGCGGTAGACGAATTTGAAATGTACACAATGTCTTTTTATCAGAAATTAAATGATGAAAGACGCGAAATCCTCGATGAATTTTATAAAACCGGAAGGGCTTATGAGGTATAAATTTTGAAATTAATTACGACCTGCACAAATCCATCATTCGATTCTATAGCCGCGGCTTTCGCGGCAGGGCTTCTATGCGGCGGCGAGGCTGAAATCGTGCTCCCTGATAATTTAGATAAGCCGCAGCGCAATTTTCTGTCGATGCACTTTTCAAATGATGACTATTCATTCGCTTCAGAACACGATAATTTTAACGACGTGAGCGAAGTTATTCTTATATGCGCTAAAAGCGTAAAAAGAATACCTTTTCTTTCGGCTTTGTTAGAAAACCCGAATGTGTTTATAACCGTTTATGACAAATCGCCTTCGATAGCCTGCGAAATTCAGGCGGATTCAGTTATTGAAGCTGAATATGGAGCTGTTACAACGCTTTTATGCGAAAAACTGTTCGAAAAAAAAATTGCGGTATCCGGGGTTTGTGCTACACTGTTTGCGCTCGGAACACATGAAATAACAGGCGCGTTTTTATACCCGAATACTAAAATTAACGATATATTATGCTTTTCGAAATTATTCGAGGCTGGCGCCAATCTTTCCGTAATTTCGGCATTTTCCAAGGACAAGCTTTCCGAAATTCAGGCGGCGCTGCTGCAGGACCTCTTGAAATCCCGCCAGGTTGTCAGTATTAACGGCGTCGATATCAATTTATATACTTCCGAAACACAGAAATTTATTTATAAATTCGATCATATAATTCAGAATATAGCCGGCGCGGAAAAGTTTAATATAAGCCTGTTTATAGTTAAAATGAGTGCTAATGTTTATATTTCGGCGAGAAATAACATGGACGAGATAAATATAGGCGAAATATTTAAATCTATTGGCGGAAGCGGCCCGAGATACGCCGCCTTCGCTACGATGACGCATGTCACCGTTAATGAAGCCGTATCGAAGGTTAAGTCGCTGCTCAAAAAATATATAATCCCGCGGTTGACCGCTCAAAATATAATGAATAAACCGGTATTGTTTTTAAACCCTGAAACGCTCATCCGCGAGGCAGAAAGAATTTTATTCCGTTATGGTTTTTCGGCTATGCCCTTGCTCCAAAATAATAAGGTTATAGGGATAATTAGAAAATCAGACCTTGACAGGGCTGTGCACCACGGCCTCTCTAACGCTCCGGTTTCTTCGCTTATCTATCGTGAAGTATTTTTTGTCGAGCCTAACGAGTCGTTTGAAAACATCAAGATAAAAATGTCGCAAAACGAATTGAAATATATATTGGTCGGTAATGAATATAAAGTTCTCGGAACGATAACCAGGACCGATGTATTAAATTATATATTCGACCGCAAGAAAGACCTTCGGCATGGCGCGCCGTATAAGGTGTTTTCTGGAGAAAGCCGAAAAAAATTGAAGTCGCTTAAATCGTCCGACGTAAAAGTGCCGCTTGAAAAATACTTCACTAAAGAAGTAATGGAATTTTTTAAATCGATATCGAAAATAGCTTTTGAGCAAAAAGCCTCAGTTTACGTTGTCGGCGGTATCGTACGCGATATCATACTGAATAAGCCGAGCCTCGATATAGATATAGTCGTCGAGGGAATGTCGGGAATAAAATTCGCAGAAGCCGTAGTTTCGAAACCTGAATATATATTGTGCCGCCATGATAAATTTAAGACTGCGACGATACAGGTGCCCGGCCTTCCTAAAATCGATTTCGCGACGGCGCGCTCTGAATTTTATGAAACTCCTGCCGCGCTGCCGGATGTTTTTCAAAGTAATTTATACCAGGACCTTCTGCGCCGCGACTTCACCATAAACGCGCTCGCCGTCTCGCTGAACCGCGACAGCTTCGGCCTGCTCGTAGATTATTACGGCGGCTGGGAAGATATCAACTCGAAAAAAATAAAAATACTCCACGGATTAAGCTTCATCGAAGACCCCACCCGCATATTCCGCGCTATGCGGTTTAAAAATCGTTTGAATTTTAAATTGGAAAGAAACACCGAACATAAAATACGCGAAGCCGTGAAATATGATGTCGTGCAAAAGGTTGACCTGCGCCGGATATTAAATGAACTTGAACTCATATTTAACGAGAAAAAAGTTTATGAAATAATATGCGAGCTCGATAAATACGGCCTGCTCGAATTCATAAGCCGCGATATTGTTTTTACCGAAAAAATAAGGAAAATTTTAAAGGCGGCGCCGCGCTGGATCGAAAAGGCAGCTCCGCTTTTTGACGGCGAAAAACCTTCGAAAACGATAATATATCTGGCTATATTGCTGCTCGGCGTGTCGCTCGAGAAAGTTCCGGATCTTCTGCTGAGCTCGTATTTAAGTAAGTCCGAGCGCGACCGCATTACCGGTATTGTTAATAAAATGCTTGAAGTTGAGACGGAGTTTCAAAAAATTTCGGCTTCAAAAAAAAGAAACGAGAACCTTTCCGCTATAGAGGTTTATAATGTGCTAAACGGCCTGACTGCTGAGTTTTTAATCGTGTTTCTGGCGATAGCGGATAATAATAAAGCCTATAACGCCGTGTGCGATTATGTGAATAATGTTTCGAAAATAAAAATCGAGATATGCGGAGATAATTTGAAAAAATTGGGAATTAAACCCGGCCCCGCTTATTCGAAAATTCTTCAGGCGGTAAAACTTGAAAAAATCGCGCGCGGGTTCAGCGATATATCGGCCGAAATAGAATATGCCGATAAATATGTAAAAACTATGCGGGATGATGATAAATGGAAAAAATAAACGAATATGCGAATATGGCAAATATAAAAAGAACGGAACTTTTGATGGTTACTCGCGAAAAAGTCCAGAAATTTTCAGAATTTGTCAAAACGCTTGAAAAAAAAGATGATTTTTATTCAAATATAAGACTTTTCACTTTTTTTGCAGCTTTTGCGCTTTTCTTGGTAACTTTAAAATACAGCGGTTTTATATGGCCGCTGCTGTGCGGCGTGTTTGCGATAGCTTTTGTTGTTGCCCTGGGCTTTCATGACGGCGTGCTGAAGGAACTTGCGGTGTCAAGGGCCGAACTTACTCTTCTTAATGAAAGAATTATGCGCGTTGAAAGCCCTTCTCATAAAATGGCGGGCGTTAA
Source organism: Candidatus Wallbacteria bacterium (assembly GCA_041441465.1). Lineage (GTDB taxonomy): Bacteria > Muiribacteriota > UBA9980 > UBA9980 > UBA9980 > JASDSY01. The sequence continues at coordinate 425,476 of JASDSY010000022.1, read as the reverse complement.
GGCCGCTTTGTGTGATGAACCATACGGCCATGCTTATTTAAAAGGCGATCAGGGGTACGAAAATATTCGGCATTACGAAGTGCCCGATTATATGGCTATAGACCTTGACCTTTTTAAAGGAACACAAAATTTGTTCGGAATATTTAATACGGCTCAAACTTCACCCGGGCAGCGCAGGTTTTATAATTACCTGAAACGCCCGTCATTTGACTGCGATGAAATCAAAGCGCGCCAATCGGCTGTTTTTGAACTTTCTGAAAAAAAGGAATTTATAGACGAAGCGATGAAATTTTTATTTCCGCTGCGCGGTAAAAGATTTTCCGAATATCTCGAAGGCGCTCTTTCTCCGCAAACCCTGCCTTCCGGCAATATTTTCATTAACGTAATCAGGATTTTTGCCGCTTTGCCGGTAATTTTACTGATTTTAGGAAAATATGAGATATTTGCGTTTTTCTATGTCATGAATTTTTTGATAATGGGCGTATTTTTTGAACGCTGTGCCAGAATAAAGAAAAATTACGCGCCGTTTGGATTATTTTGCGGATGCTTTGCCGATCTTTCGTGGATGTTTGAAAAAAAAGATTTTAATTCGAGGATTTTGCGCGAAATACAAAGTTCTTTTCTGGGAATTGCTAAGGCCGCCCCTGAAGCCGGCCCGGAAAATAATAAGACCGGCTTTTCAGATTATCTTAATAAGATATCAAGCGCCGCCGGCTGGCTGGCTATTCCGATTCCGGCGCTTTTAGATGCCCTGATATTATTCGATATGAGAAATTGCGTTAATGTTGAAAAACTGGTGAACGATAAAAGAGCGGTATTTGAAAAAATAGTGGGAGCGCTTGCCGAGTTCGAGTCTATTTTGTGCTTCGCCGGCGCGTTAATCGAAAAACCTGAATATAAAATGCCGTGTATTAACGATTGTAAAGATAAATCGGCGGTTTTAAAATTAAACAATATGTCGCATCCTTTTATTGCTTTTGAAAACGCGATACCTAATTCGATAAGTTTCGGCGAGAATTTTTCGCTCGCGATAATAACGGGCTCAAATATGTCCGGTAAATCGACATTTTTAAAGGCGCTTGCGATGAACCTCATTTTAGCTTGCGCGGGCGGCCCGGTAAAATGCGAATCAGCCGTAGTTACGCCTTTGAAGCTGATAACAGACATAAGGATAAGCGATTCTATAACAAGCGGCGTAAGCCATTTTTATTCGGAACTTTTGAGGGCTAAGAACGTGACTGACGCGCTTTCGGGGCCTGAACCTGTGTTTGGTATATTCGACGAGCTTTTTCACGGTACCAACAGCCGCGAGCGTATCGCTTTATGCCGTGCCACTATTGAGTATTTGCAAAAACGCAAAGGATTTTTCATAATAGCGACGCATGACCGCGATTTAACAGATCTTGCGCGTCCGGTTGACGTCCGGGCCGAAACGAATGTGATCAAAAATTTTCATTTCGAGGAGCGGATCAATGGCCTTGAAAATATATTCACTTATAAGCTTTTAGAAGGCCCGTCGGAAGTCACTAACGCAATATTGCTCGCCAGGAAATGCGGCCTGCCCGCCGAAATATATGAAAGGGCTTCGGCGCTGGCGGAACCCGGAAAATAATATTTATGTAAAAAAAAATAAAAATAAGCCGATTTATATAATAATTTTTATTATAATACTTATGTAATAACGATATATTATGTATTTATGGCGGAATTGAATCGGATGTTAATAAACGGAGTTTCTAAAAAAAGAATAATCATATTGATTTCGGTTTTTATTGTCTTTTCGTCATTTTTTGTTCTTACCGGCTACTCTAATCCGGCAAAAGATTTTATCAATTCTGAAAATCATATAAAAAATATCCTCATAAAAAGCGGGTTCGAAATATACTATGAGGTTTCGATATCAAACAGGGCTCAGGTTCCGGTCCTTGATTTTATAAGCGCGCGCCGGAAAACCGAAAGCGATATAGTTCATATCGCGCTGATAAAAGACCTCGCTAAAAATAAAAATGCAGGTGTCTTCCCTGAAATTTGTTTTGACGACAAAATAAATAAATTAACGGATGTGGCCGTGAAGAATGACGCAGTTCTTGCCGTTAACGGCGGATATTTCGCTGTCATTAAAAACAAAATTTACAGCGTCGGTTATGTTATGAATAATTTCCAAAAGTATCCGTATTTTATAAAACACGAGGATTATCCTTATTTTTGCATATTCGACGACGGCCGCGCCGAAATTTATAAAAGCTCGGAATTAAGAAAATTTTCGAAATCAGAACTGGCCGGGATTAAAAGTTATATCCAGACCAAACCGCTGCTTGTTTATAACGGAAAAGCGTCGGATACTTTAAGGAAATACAACGAGGCTGTAACTTCAAAAAATCCGAGAAGCGCCATAGGAAAGCTTAAAGACGGTAAAATAATATGCGTCGTGATTGAAGGCAGGCAGCAAGAGGCGGACGGCATGAGTCAGGTCGAACTCGCGGAGTTCATGGAATCGCTCGGCGTAGACCGCGCGGTTAACCTTGACGGCGGCGGATCGTCGGCGATAATTTTAAATAAAAAACTCATGAATAAGCCGTCCGGCGGAAATATACTATTTACAATCGTCGGCGAGGAACGGCCCGTTCATTCTTCTATAATTTTCAAGATAAAATAGTAAAAAAATCTTATCTTAATACTTGTTATTTCAATTGCTCGACAAATAAACTGTTTTTATTCAACTTTATTTATCTGCGCATTGTAAATTTTTTCAAGCAGCAATATTATATAATTCTGGCCCAGGATTATCGCGAACAATAAAACGAATATCGCGGTTAAAAATGCCTTTGTCGTAATATCGTTAGAAGCCGCGAGAATTTGCTGGAAATTATTGAGCGTAGGGATAAGATATGTCATTGTCAGGTATATTGACCCGAAAAAAATGATTATTGAAAGAATAATCAGAGTAAATGAAGCCATTTTGAAAAAACTTGTCGAAAGTTTTGGTGAATCCATTAATTGCCTCCGTTAAATTCATTTTTTGAAATTATACCTTAAAATTTTAACGCATGTCAAGGAATTATTGGGCCTAAAAACAATAAATTCAAATTTAGGAAGTATTGCAATAAAGCTTTATTTATGATAAAATATATCAATTAAATTATTGCAGGAAAGAAAATGAATTCTGAACGTTATCAACCTTTAATAATAGGCATCGCAATTTTATTAGCTGTCATTCTGGCTTTTTTTGTTATGCGCGGCGGCAAAAACCCCGCGGGCGTGGATGAATATAATTTAAATAAAGGCTACGGCGTCCAGGGTGAAAACGCGAGTTCTAAAAATAAGGGCGCGTCCAAAAATAATACTGAAAAAACTTCTAAAAATTCATATAATGATATGACCGCGACGCGTATAGTCAATTTCACTCCGCCGAAACGTTTTGAAAAAATATATGAATGCCTTAACGAATATAAATTCGACCAGTCGCTCGAGGGAGTAAACGCTATTTTAAACGATCCTAATGCTACCGGCGAGGAAAAGGTGATGGCCGAATTCACCCAGGCGCAAATTTATTTTACCAGCAAAAATTTTAACGTGGCGCGTGACCTTTTCGAAAAATTCATAGAGAAAAATCCCTCGCATCCTATGATCGAAAATGCCAGGGATTCGATAAGCTTTATAGATAATTACGATAAATTTAAAAACAATTATAAGAGCTTCGAAGAAGAAATAAAGAAAAAAAGATATTAATTAATTTTTATTTTCAAAAGGTGTATTTTGAATTTTCCGGCAGCTGTCAGAAATAAAAAGGCTTTTTCCTTTATACAGATTTTAATCGCTATTGTTTTGTTAAGCATTACGGTGGTTCCTGTCGCCTCTTTGTTTATGGCGTCATCTAAGAACGTCGAAAAAGGCGGCGCGATACTGGACGCGACAATAATTTTGCAGTCGATTGTGGATTCTATAAAAAATGACCGCTTTATTTTTGATAATAAAGGTAAAACTATTGATTTTCCGGATGATAAATATCCCGCCCTCGTCATCGAAAAAGGCTTTCTTGAAAAATATAAAGCCCGCGGCCAGGTAATAATCGAACAGGCCGAAGGCCATGACGATAAAAATTTGATTTCTATAATGGTCACCCTGAAATGGTTAGAGGACGGCAGCGACCGCCAGACTTCGCTTGTCACATATGTAGCGAATTTGAATGACATGAAATATGATAAAATTGAGTAGAGTATTTTTACGATATGATAGATTATAAAAAAACGACAGGCATAAATGCAGGTTTTACCCTTATCGAAGTAATGATCGCCGTTTCAGTTTCGGCTGTACTTATCATTTCCGTTTTTTACGCGTTTTCACATAATATGGATTCCTGGCGCCGCGGCGAAAGCACGATGGGACTTCAGTCCGAAATGTCTAAAGTGATGGCGTCCGTATATTATGAGCTGAAAAGGGTCAATCCGGCAGTTTATTATGATAATAATTTCGATTTATGGATTACCGGCGAAAAAGATAAGGGCGCAAAGCCTAATGTTATTGAATTAATTGACGAAAATAATAATGCGCTTGACGGGTTTGAACGTATAAAATTCACCGTTTATTTGATCGAACCGTTTTCTAAGAAAGAAGTTATCGAGTTTTATTTAAAACCTGACCCTAACAGCGTCGGCAATTATCTTAAAAATAAAAAAGGAAGCGCTCATATATTGATAAAATCAATTGACGGCGCTGAAAATATAATTTCTGAAAATGTCGAGTCGTTTCATATTTCAAAAGTGGCGTCCGACCCGAGAGCGGTGGTTGTAAACGCTAAAATTACAATGCCGCCGGAATATAACCTCAAGCAAAAATCGGATTTATTCAACCTGAAAGTCCGGTTTGATAACGACTACATAGCTTTACGCGAGGTTTTGCCCGCTAAGAATTAAAGGAGAACGTTTATGGATTACAATGTCAAAATCCCTGTTTTTGAGGGACCATTTGATCTTTTATTTCATCTTGTCGAAAAAGAGAAGTTCGATCTGAATGATGTTCCGCTCGCTAAGATTACGAATGATTACCTGGAAATGATAAAAATGATGCAGGAACTTGATATTCATCTTGCCGGCGAGTTTTTAGTGATGGCCGCTTCGCTGCTTCGCTTGAAATCGCAGGCGCTGCTTCCTAAAGGCAATGAATATGACCGGTTCTTGAACCCTATGGGCAGCGGTATGGAACTTGACATTCCCGATCCCGATATGGAAGAAAGCACTCCTTTTTATTTTGAGACTCAGGAAGAAATGGTAAGCAAACTCAAGGAATATAAGATATATAAGGATATGGCCCATAAATTAAGGGAATGTGAGACTCAAAACAGCAAGATTTATTACAAGACGACTGAAATAGAGTATAAATCATCGCTTTCCGTGGATGACCTCAACGTCAATAACCTGATGACCGCTTTTCAAAATGCGATTAAAAACATTAAGGATAAGAGAGTTCATAAGATAGTGGTCGAAAAAGTGTCGGTTGAAGATAAAATAGCGCAGATTTTAAAAAGAATGACCGGCGGCACCAAGACTACATTTGATGAGCTCCTGGATATGGCTGAAACTAAACATGAAATTGTTATGACGTTTTTAGCGATACTCGAGCTTATTAAATCACAAAAAATACTTGTCGCGCAGGAAGGCAATTTTGCGCAGATAAAGGTAACGCCTGTTCCGCAGCTGGAATACGCGGTAGCTTAAACTAAAGGGATGCTGGTAATTTAAGATGAAAAGAGAACATTGCATTATAGAGGCGCTTTTATTTGTGTCGCCTAAATCGATTCCGTCCTCGAAAGTGGCGGAAATATTAAAAATTGAAACTAAGGAAGCCACGCAGCTTATTGAGGAATACAGCGAGATCTTAAGCGCGCGCGTATCGGCGCTTCAGGTAGTTCGCGATCCTGACGGTTATAAGCTCGGAACGCGCCTCGATTACGCTCAATATGTGGAAATGCTCCTTGCGCCTAAAGAGACCAGGCTTTCTTATCAGGCGCTCGAAACGCTTTCTATAATAGCTTTTAAGCAGCCTATCACGAAGCAGGAAATAGAAAAAATACGCGGCATAAATTCTGACGGCATTATCAATTCGCTTTACGCTAAGGGATTGACTAAAATCGTGGGTTTTAAAAAAGTCGCCGGTACGCCCAAACTTTACGGCATTTCGAGGGATTTTTTTAAATATTTCGGCATTAAAAGCATGGGCGAACTCAAAAATTATCTGAAATCGATAGAAATTGATACAAGTAAAATCGACGCTTTGCTTGCCGAAGAAAATAAGGAAGAAAACATTATTTTTGACGATCCGAATCAGGAATTGTTTGATTTTGAAAAATCAAGCGGTGCAAGTGCCGAAGCGGCTTCCGGAAATGAAATTTTTGAGGAAATAATTACTGAAAATCCCGAACAGTCTCAAAATTAAGCTTTGATTTTGACTGTTATGCAGGTGCCTGCTTGATTTTCACTTTTTATTTCAAGCGTGCCGTCTGAAAGCTTAATTATTTTTTTTACTATGGCAAGGCCCAGGCCCAGGCCCTGCTGCTCATACGTCCTTCTTTCAAATTGCATATACGCCCCGATTTTATCTATCTGTGCCTGCGTCATGCCGCGTCCCGAATCTTCGACCGTAATCTTGAAAATTTCATCTTCTAAAACTGTAAATATCTTTACTTTTGAGCCTTTTTTTGAATATTTGAATGAATTATCGGCCAGTTCATAAATTAATTTTTCGAAATAATTATTTGGAATTTTTATATTATGATCGGCCAATGTGAGTTCTAAATCGTCAATTCTGTCATATTTAGCCGCTGTTTCCTGCGAAACGGCAGTTATTGTTTTTTGAGTGAGGCTGAGGCCGCCGACGAATAAACATTTAGCCGATTCGTTTTTGCTTTCGAGCATTTCAAGCTGTACATAAAAAATATAATTTTTAATAATATTATGAAGTTTTTGGCCGGCCTGGACTATTCCGCCAAGCATATCGTGGATTTCATTTTCGGCAAAATTTTTATAGTTTGAATTGAGAAGGTCTGCGTAACCGATTATTGCGTTAAGCGGCGTTAAGAACTCGTGAGGCACCGAATAAGAAATGGCCGCGCGAAGCTCATTGAGCATATTTTCAGATTTATCTGCATGTTCACGGTGCTTTTCAAGCCTGGTTTTTACTGCGTCCAATAATTCCTGTCTCGTAAACGGCTTGGTAAGGTAGTCGTCGGCGCCGAGTTTCATAGCGTATCGCCTGTCAATATGTTCGGTTCGGGCTGTTAGAAATATAAATGGGATAGTAGCCGTTACAGTATCTTTTCTTATGTTTTTTAGGACTTCGTATCCGTCCATTACAGGCATCATTATATCGCATATTATAAGGTCGGGAACATCGTCTTTGGCCGATTTTATGCCTTTTATACCGTCTTCCGCGCTCAGAATTTGATAGCCTTCAAATTTAAGAAGCTGGCACAGCGATTCTCTTATGCACTCATTGTCCTCTATTATCAATATTTTTGTCAAAATTTCACCTTCGATTATGACGGCAGTTCAACTATTTCGAACCAATAACTGCTGGTGATTTTTAAAATTTCAGCCAGTGATTCGAATGTATTCGGCTTGGTTATATAGCCGCTTATGCCTAAATTATAAGTGGCCGATATATCTTCTTTGGATTTTGAGGCTGCCAGGACGACTATTGGTATATTTTTCAGCGAATCGTCACTTTTTATTTCTTTTAAAGCTTGATATCCGTCTTTTTTGGGCATGTTCAGATCCAGAAGTATTATCCCCGGACGCGGGTACATATTTTTATCCGAATATTTTCCGGTGTTTCTTAAAAAATCAATTAATTCTTCACCGTTATCTACAAAAAATATATCGCATATTGTATTATTGTTGTCAAAAGCCTCTTTTATAAGCGCCTGAAGCTTACGATCATCATCGGCTATAAGTATCTTTATATTTTTTTTAGGGTTCATTAAATTGAAAACCTCCATTGCAATTTTACCAAATTGCAATTATATAGTCAAATATAATCTTATCCGGTCTATTTTAAGAATAATTAGGATTATAAAATTTTTGGACCTTAAATATTTTGTAAAATTTCAACTCAAAATTTTTTCTTCGGTTCGGTTTTATAATGAATTCGAAAATGTTATTATTTATTTTCTGCGGCAGTATTTTCATATTTTATCCATCTTGAGAACATATTATTAATATTTTCTTTTTTTATTGGTTTGGATAGAAAATCATCCATGCCGGCCTCTATGCATTTTTCAAAATCATTTTTAGTTACATTGGCTGTCATTGCAATTATAGGTATTCTCGGATTGATTAGCGGTTCCCCCATCGCGTTGTCATTGAATTCGCTTTCAAGTTCCCTGATTTTTAAAGTTGCCGTTACGCCGTCCATTATAGGCATTTGCATGTCCATAAATATCAGGGCGTATTCAATTCCGGTTTTGAGAGAATTTTGAAAAAATTCGATGCCCTTCATTCCGTTTTCTGCGATATCGAGAGAATAACCAAGATCGTTAATCATTATCTCTATGACTTTTTGGTTTATTTCATGGTCTTCGACCAGCAGCACTTTAAGTTTTTTCTTTTTGTCCCATGTCTTTTTACTGTTTTTTAATACTGACGTGCCGCCGCTGATTTCCTCGTTTTTGATTTCTCCAGTTTTATTTGTATTATGGCCGTCTTTATAAATTAAAAACCTGTGGATTAGATCGAGAAGCTTATTTTTATATAACGGCTTCAAAACAAAACCGTCAAAACCGTGTTTCCTTAAGTATTTTATATTTTCTTTGAATGAAAAACATATCGCTAATACCAGTATATTATTTTTATTTTTAAAATTTTCAGCTTGTTTTTTTAAGATTTCCAGTTGACTTGTTTCGAGGTTATCAATATTTATCATGAGTATTTTTATATGAGGAGCGCTGATGATACAGTCTTTTAAAAAGCAACGCGAGTGAAAATCGTTAAAATTAATATAACCGGTAAAATCATTACAATTGATATTCTTGAATATATTTTTTAAGATATTCAAGTACTGCTGCGACGGTTCGTAAACGCAAATCTGACAATTTTGCAGAAAATTCAAAGGATAATCCGGCGTAAGAGTGATTTTTGATTTCTTTAAATTCAGTTTTAAGGTGAATGTACTTCCTTTGCCTACTTCGCTCTGGACCGATATTTCTCCGTTCATTGCCTTTGTGAGTTTCTGGCATATCGCCAGGCCGAGGCCCGTGCCGCCGTATTTTCTGGTGATCGAGCCGTCCAGCTGCCTGAACGCTTCGAAAATACTTTCGATATTTTCTTTAGGGATTCCGCTGCCAGTGTCTGATATGGCAAATTGAAGGACTATATCGCTGAAATTATCTTTAATTAAGCTTACGTTGATTGTGATTTTTCCGCTTTCAGTGAATTTGGCGGCATTTCCAGCCAAATTCATCAGTGTTTGTTTTATTTTTAAATAGTCGCCGTTTAAATAATCCGGCAGTTCCGGGTCGATTTCACTTATTATTTCAATCGGTTTTTTCAATATTTTTATTTTTTCGGTTTCGCAAATTTCGCTTATTAAATTTTCAAGGTTAAAATCAACAGATTCAAGCTCTATTACTCCCGATTCTATTTTTGAAAAATCGAGAACTGAATTGATGAGCTCTAAAAGCGTTTCTCCGCTTTGCTTAATGGTATTTATATATTCGGTTTGTTCGGTCTTGCTTTTATTTTTTAAAAGTATTTCAGTAAAACCTATTATACCGTTTAACGGCGTCCTTATTTCATGGCTTACGTTGGCTATAAATTCGCTTTTGGCTACGTTTGCCGCTTCCGCCAGGTCTTTGGCTTCCGATAATTCCATATTCGCGTTTTCGAGCTCGGCGGTACGCTGCTTTACTTTCGCTTCGAGTTCGTCATAAGCCTTTTTTAATGAAATATCAGTTCTTTTTATTTTTTCGACCATATTATTTATCTGCCGGCCCAGGATTGCCAGCTCGTCATTGCCTGAAATATTGAATTTAGGCAGCGAGTCTATATTTTCAGATATGTTTTCTATTCCGTTTTTTAAGTGTGAGACGGGTTTTAAAATCATAATTTCGAGCAGTACGTAAATAATGGCAAGAGTGGTCAGGCAAACCAGCAAAATATTAATAATATAATAGTTGAGGCTGCTTTTGCCGTATAAATAAAGCGTCCGCGGCATGGTTATTTCAACGATTATCGCCGGATTGCCGTAAATATCGTTGATCAGCCCGTACCCTGAAATTTCTTCTTCGTTTGCTGGTGTTACAATTATATTATCAGCCGAGTTTTTTAAAGTTGAAACCATGTCTTTAATGTTGATAACGCTTTTGTCGTTATATACGTTATGGAATTTCAGGTTGAGTCCGGACATTTTTTCGAAAATAGATATTTCAAGAGTGCCGATTTCCCGGCCAAGCGCGAGGAGCCCGCGTGACGGCCCCTTTGTTTCGCTCGTCAATATCGGCCTTGCCGCAATTATCATAAGATATTCGCGGCAGGCGATTATGCCGTTAGTTTTATGTTCTGTTTTTAAAAAATCATTGATATTGAATTTGATATTTTGGAGAAGGCATTCCGGCATTTTTTCCTGGATATTTAAATTTTTAGGCTTAAAAGACGAAAATACAATCTTGTTGGATGTATTTACGAAATGCATAAATCCAAGGTTCATTTGCGCGAATGTTTCGACGTTTAAATTTTTTTTTATGTAATTCTGATTTGCGTTTGTTATAAAATCATAAGTATCGTCCCAGAAGGCCCAGTCTGTGTTTCTGGAATCGAACTCCTCTATGAATTTATTTATTGTCGTGATTATATTGGTTACTTTGTGTCTTGCTTCATGCAAATCGCCGTTCGAGAAATTATTAATGATAAAATTGTTGCCGAGCTTATATAAAAACATAAGCAACAGCAATAAAACAAGGCCTATGATTGAAAAAGTTTTCTTGCGGATTGACATAATTATCCTTGCTTTATGACTATATTAGTCGTAATTTTATCATAATTTTAACTTATTTTTAATTATATTGCAAGTACATTAAATTTGATTCTGCCGGGTTGCCTTATATTATCCTGAGCCGCGGAATATCATTTGCCATATTTTTTTATCGATATTGAAATTTTAAGATTTTTCATTTATACTAAGGCGAAAAAATAAAAATAATCTGGAAAGTAGGCTTTATTAATGCCATTTTATAATTCTGTCACTGATATAGTCATAAGTGAATTAATTAAATTATGCGGAAAAAATGCTGTAATAACTGAACGCGAGAAACTGGAAAATTATTCGCATGATGAATTAAACGATGTTAATTATGTGAAAATTCCGAAAGTTGTCGTAATGCCTGCGGACGTAAATGAGGTTTCAGGCGTGATAAAATATGCGTTTTCAAATAGTATTCCGATAATTGCCCGCGGCGCCGGAACCGCTTTTACCGCCGGATCGATCGCGATTACGGACGGTATAGTTATTTCTCTTGAAAGAATGAATAAAATAATTGAGATAGATAATAAAAACATGTTTATAACCGCCGAGGCCGGCGCGAGAACTTCGGAAGTGCAGAAAGCTGCGTTTGAAGCTGGTTTTTTATATGCCGGCGATCCGTGCAGCTGCGAAAGTTCATTTATAGGCGGGAATGTCGCCACAAACGCCGGCGGAAATAAGGCTATAAAATACGGCACCACCAGGCGGCAGGTTTACGGCCTGGAAATTGTCACAGCCTCCGGCGAGATTGTCAATATAGGCGGAAAATGTATGAAAGACTCGACCGGATACAGCCTGTTGAATCTGATAATAGGCTCCGAAGGCACTCTGGCGGTCATTACTAAGGTGTGTTTGAAATTGATGCCGCTGCCTAAAAATTCGCTCGATCTTTTGATAGTATTTAAAAGCCTCGGTGAGGCTGTAAAAATCGTGCCTGAAATAATCGCTTCAGGGTGTGCCGCCACATGCATAGAATTTATGGATAATAAGACAATCCGCTGCTGCGAGGAGTTTTTAAAGGAAAAACTGCCGCACGGCGAAATTGGATATTATATAATAGTTAAACTGGAAGGCGATTCGATGGACCAGCTCGAGGCTGCCGCTGTATTTATAGATGAATTGTGCGCGAAAAACGGTGCACTTGAAACATTAGTCGCCGAGCCGTCAAGGATATGGAAAGCCCGGAAGGCATTCGCCGAGGCGGACCGCGCAAAAAGCCTTGTGTTTTCAGCCGAAGATCTGGTCGTACCGGTTTCTGAAATATGCGCCGCCGTTTCTAAAATTGATGAACTTTCAAAAAAATACGGCCTTACGGTCCATTGTGCCGGCCACGCAGCCGACGGAAATATACACGCGAATATATTGAAAGAAAATCTTGGAGATGATGAATATTCCGAAAAACTTCATAAATTTCAGGACGAATTATATGATTTTGTGTATTCTATAGGCGGAAAATTATCGGGCGAACACGGCATAGGCTATAAGCGCGCAAAGTTTATGAAAAAATATACCAGCCCTGCGGAATATGAAATGATGAAAGCTGTAAAAGCGGCGCTCGATCCTAAAAATATATTGAACCCGGGAAAAATATTTGAAATATAATTTCAAGTAAGGCTGTAAAGTTATATTAAAATTCTTGAAATTTTGAGGCAAATGATGTAAAATAATCAAAAAATAAGACAATAAAGACTTTAATTTTTATTAAAATAAAAAATAGGAGTTTAAAATGGCTGAAAATTTGATAATCGGGGCTGACGGCAGCGGCGTAGTTCAGAGGATAGAAGAACGGATTTATAATATTGACATGACTGATTATAATGTCAAAGAGGATAAAGTCGCAAATTTAGCGGCTGATGCCAAAAGTAAATCTGTTATTTTCTATATTAACGGACTTATAGGTCTTAGAAATTCTGATTTTGAGCTTTATAAAACGCTGAAGTCCTATTTTGAAGGAGTTTCCGTCGCAATTGACAGGGCCGAATCGATAGATATCGCCGACCGCGAGACTTTATTAAAAGACCTTTGCTCGAAATTGGACCTGGCTGAGGAAAATTTTGTTTTTGTTTCGAAAACCGAGCGCATAAATGACATTATAACACAAAATCTCTTTAAATTTAAGGAATTTAGCGATGTTACGATCGGGCGCGTCGTTAAATCGGATTTTTATGAAGCTGAAAAGAACGATGAACATAAATGCTGCTGCCATGGGCATGATAAGAATTTAAGCGGCGAGAACAAAGAAAATCAAGAATGCTGCTGCGAAGGCTTAAAACCGTTATTCATAACGATTGGAATACTATCCCTTTTAGCTTTAATTTATTATTTGTTTTTCTCAGGGTCTGGCAAAAAAAAGTCTTAAGCATCGAAATTTAGATTTCAGGTTAAACAGATATTTTAGAAAAAACAAAAAAAATCTTGATTTTTATTTTTTTTTGATGTATAATTTAACTGAAAAAAAGATGGGCCGTTAGCTCAATTGGCAGAGCAAGTGACTCTTAATCACTAGGTTAAAGGTTCAAGTCCTTTACGGCTCATTCATTTTTAGCATCACACATTACCGGATAAATATAAATAAGCGCAGAAAAAAACGGGTTAACAGCCCGTTTTTTTATAGGTTAAGGTTTTTCCGGTAAAAATAATGTGAACACGGGAGCGAACTTATGACAGCTCAACATCATAATAATTCCGGAAATAATTTGGGCGGTGCGCCTGCTGCCGGTTCAGGCCTTGCGATTTCATCTAAAAGCAATTCATTTCAATTGTACGAATTTTCATATCCCGACCTGAAAGGCCTCTTTAAATTTTTTGAGGCGCGCGAGAACCAGTGCAGGCTCGACGAGGAAACTCCCGGCTTCACAAATGAAGCGATGGCTGATAACGGCGTCGCGGTGACTTTTAAGGAAATATTGTCTCGCGAGATCGATATACTCGAAGAAGGCCGCGTGCAGACCCAAAAATATTGGATCGTCGAAGAGGGCCATTTCGCTTTTTTCAAGGATTTGATGATATCATTCGGCAAGCCTGCCGCTATCAAATCGGGAATGATGGCCGTTATGAAATTTACCAAGGTCGAGCCTAAACCTGTTTTTATAACGCCTGAGAGAGTTTTTAAAATATCCGATCAGATGGCTTTTATACGGACCATGGATTTCGATAAAATGGAGCACCCGACTATAAAGAAACTTCACTTTGACGGCAAGATCGAAACGCTTGCCGATATAGCGCCGTTCCATAGCTATACTTCCAACGTGAAAAGCGTTAAGGGCGTTCTTTCGACACCTTATGGAATAAGGACGATAAAGCTTTCGTCAACGGGAAAAATACAAATTAGCAAGAAAAAAGAAGAAGAGCTTGACGCCGAACTTTTTATGTGGCTTTTCAAAAATATAGTCAAAGGCTGATTACAAGAACTAAAAATTACATAATAAAATAAATACGCGCCGTTAAAAAAATCATTTTGAAACGGCGCGTATTTATTTATGATCGTTGTCAGGTCTTGTTTAGAAGTAAATAATTGATATATTATTAGAAAATATCTATTTTTTGATAGTTGTCGGGCCGCGGTTGAAAATAAAAAACATATATGTTATCATTAGAACTATAAATTTTAAAAAATTCAGGTGCATTTTTTATGGATGGAAAAAAAGCTATTTTAATGGTTGACGACGATGAATCCATAGTATTTTTGCTTCAAGTCACATTGTCCGAACATTATAAGGAAAAATACGCTTATGAAACCGCTCTAAACGCTAACGAGGCGATGGATATAATAGATGAACTTGCGCAAAGCGGCGTCGAAGTCATATTGATTCTTTCTGATTGGCTGATGCCCGGTATTAAAGGCGATGAATTCTTGATTAAAGTTCATGAAAAGTATCCCGGAATAAAGGCTATTATGATATCGGGTTACGCCGATTCGGAATCGGTTATAAAAATGCGCGAAAAAATTAAACTGAGCGCGTTCATCAATAAACCGTGGAATGTTGATGATTTAATAAGCGAAGTCGATAAATGTTTGGGTTAAAGTTTAAAAATTCAGGTGCATTTATCTTAATATTTATGTGATTGAATTCTTTCTGTTATTTATTTTCGCGGCATGGCAGTTTTACGCTGAAAGTAGTGCCGGAGGGACTGCTGCTAAAGTAAATAATTCCGCCGTATTTCTCTATGATTTTTTTGCATATATCAAGGCCGAGCCCTATTCCTTCGCCGTGTTTTTTTGTGGTGAAAAAAGGTTCGAATATTTTTTCCTTGATTGATTCGGGTATGCCGGTTCCTGTATCGCTGAAATGTATGAATGTATGTTCATCGTCTTTTTCAGTTCTGATCGTCAGAATTCCTTTATAATTCATAGCCTGGATGGCGTTATTTATGAGGTTCATCCATACCTGATTCAGTTTCGGGCGGTTTCCTGAAACTTTAAGGCCCGGTTCGAATCTCCTTTCGACCGTTATGCCGTGCTTGATGCTGTTATAAAACAATGTCAGAGTAGTTTCGATTTCGTTTTCTATATCGAAAGAAGACACTTCTTCTACGCTATCGCTTGTGAGATAACTTCTCAGCGCGTTGACCACATGCGAGGCTTTTTCAGCCGCGTTATGAATTATCCGTGAAAAATTCGTAATCGAAATTATGTCGATCAAATACTCTAAAATTTTATCGGTCTGCTCGCATTCGAAAAAATCCGCTTTTTCGAAACAAGATAATTCGATGCCGGTTTTTAATATTAACGATGCTGTAAATTCACTGTTTTTAATGCCCCTGGATTCGAGAATTGCCTGTATTTCTTTTCGCTTTTTTCGGTCATGCGTCAATTTTATTTCTAATTTCTTTTCAAAACATTTAGATAATAACTCTTTAAAACATTTTTTTTCTTTAGGGCCGAGAGTGTCTATGGTTTCAAGGTTGTTTATAAATTTTTTATCGGCGAGTTCCGTTAATGAATGGCTCGAGGAAAAGATCACTCCGAGCGGAGTGTTCAGTTCGTGCGCGATGCCGGCGGCAAGCTGTCCTAGTGCGCTGAGTTTTTCCGATTGTATAATATGCTCCTGGGCCGTGTTTAAATTTGTGAGCGTCTTTTGGAGCTCGCGGTTCGTGTCGTTAAGTTCTTTGTTGGATTGACGAAGCATTTCGGTTTGCTCGAGAACTTTTTGCTCGAGCTGATTATTTAATTCCTGAAGCGCTTCCTCAGCTTTTATCTGCCGGGTTATATCGACTAATATTGAAACTACGCATTTTTCATTTCTGAAGGTGATTGGATAGAGCGATGCCAGCTCATGGACTAATTCGCCGTTTTGTTTGATGATTTTATAGTGGTACTGATTTACCCGCCCTTTTCTTAAAAATTCGCGCGTTATATTTTCCAGGTCTTCTGGGTTGCAAAAATCCACTAATTGCTGCGGCGTTTTGAAAAGCACTTCTTCTTTCGTTAAATTATTGTTTTTAAGAAATTTCGAGTTGACATCGACGAATTTATAATCGCAAATACGGTTTATGACTATTGAATACGGTGCGTTTTCGAATATAAGTCTGAACTTTTGTTCATTTTCGAACATGTTTTTTTCGGCTTCTTTTTTTTCCATTATGTAATGTGAAAGCTGGATATTTTGATATGCTTTCGATGAAAGCTGGCCGGCCAGCAGAAACAGGAATTCCGCAATCTGCTTGAATTTTTCTTTCGACATATACGGGACTTGCCTGAAAGCTTCGATTATTTCAGCTTCGTCCGCTCCGATTTGCCGGGCGTATTCAATAATTTTCTCCTCAGCTTGCGTTTCGTCTCGTATCTGGCCTATCAACCAGTTGCCGAGATGTATGTCGTTTACGAGTATGTTTGCGCCCGCGTCCCATAAGCCGCCGCTCAGGCATGGTTTTATTATAGGTCCTGAGGGATTATGCCTGCCGATGGTGGCGTCTGATTTGTAACAGTTCGCTTTTCCTTTTTCGGTGCATCTGATAAGTTTACAAATTTTTCGGAAATTACTCGGCCGGGTTATGGGCGTACCGTCCGGTTCGGTAATTATTGATGCAACGCCTGTCGCTTCGCAAAATTTATCCTGCAGTTTTTGAATTTCGTCGATATCAAATAAATCTTTGAATTTGACGGATATTTGTGATAATTCTCCGATATTGAATGAACTCATAGCGCACCTTGAATTAAAATTTGATTATTCAAGCTTTTTAACGTCAAGGTTAAAATATATCATAAATTTTGTCAAGCTAAAATTGACTTTTTAATGAATTTTATGTAATATTATAAAACTCGATGTTTTGATTTTTAAGATATTAATATCAAAGCCGGATGGATGTGTGTGATCGGCAATTGATTATTACGGGGCCGGAGGTAAAAACGAATGATCAGAAAGCCATATGTCGCGGGAAGGTTTTATGAAGGGCAGAGGGAAGCGCTTATTAAGGAAATCGAGTCATGTTTTTTGTCGAAAATAGGGCCCGGTAAATTGCCAAAGATTCACTCTGAAGAAAGCAAAATGAAAATAAAAGGCGGTGTTTGTCCGCACGCCGGATATGCCTATTCCGGACATGAGGCCGCGCATTTTTATCTTGAGCTTTTTAACGGCCCTTTGCCTGATGTTATAATAATTTTAGGGCCTTCGCACCGCGCGTATTCAAATTTTAAAATTGCGGTGTCGCTGGATGACTCGTTCGAAACACCGCTCGGAATATGTCCTGTCGATATTGAATTGGCGCGTAAGATAACTTCGGAAAAGCCGTTCGGTATCGACAATAACGCTCACAGAATGGAGCACTCGCTTGAAGTCCAGGTGCCGTTCCTGCAATATATTTATGAAAAAGCAGGCGCTTCGGATAAATTGAAAATCGTCCCGCTTTGCGTTATCGATCAGGATTATGAAACGGCGTTAACCGCCGCTTGCGGCTTATTTGAAATTTTAAAGAACGAAACCGGGAATATAGCTGTTATAGCTTCATCTGATTTTTCTCATTATATACCTGCTGCAGAGGCTAAAAAACGCGATTTTTATGCGATAAATGAAATATTGAAGCTTGACAGCGAAAGCATGTATAAGCAAATTATCGAACACGACATATCTATGTGCGGCTACGGCCCGATAGCTATAATGATCGAAACATTAAAAAAACTTAACGGTGCGGATAAGATTAAAAGCGAATTATTGAAATATGGAAGTTCTGGCGATGTGACGCCAATGAGCGAGGTTGTCGGATATGCCGCGATAGGATTTTATGCCGTTTAGCCTTGAAATTTTCATTAATTGCTTTTAAAATTATATTTAATTTAAGACGGGTGTGATTTATATTGAAGGCGATAGAACTATATATTGCGGATTTAAAAAGTTCCGTTCACGATAAACGTAAAAGGGCTATAAACGCTTTAATATCGTTAAAGGAAAAAGAGGCTGTAAGGCCGCTTTTAAATATAGCGAACGACCGCAATGTCGAGATTCGTTATATGCTGGCAAAGGCTTTCGGCAGTTTTGACGAAAAAGCTTTGATTGACGCTTTAATCAAATATCTTTCGGATGAATCGCCGAAAGTGCGTTACCGCGCGGCAATGAGCCTTGCCAACCATAAAAATGACAAAGCGATCGAGCCGCTGGTAAAGGCGCTTGCAGATAACGACGAAAATGTCCGTTATTGGGTTGCTAAAGCGCTGGCAAAACATTCACAGCAAATCGTAATTCCGAAACTTCAGGTGTGCCTGTCTTCGCAGGAATGGGTAATTCGTAAAAACGCTTCCATGGCTCTTGCCGATATAGGAAAGCCGTCGCTTGAATTCCTGTTTCATACTATAAAAAACGCCGGAGACGATGCTAAGTTTTGGGCTGTCAGGGCGCTCGGCAAGATTGCCGATACTTCCGCAGTGCCGATTTTATTGACGCTTCTTACGGACCCTAACCAGGATGTACAGATCGCTACGATCGAGGCGCTCGGCAATATTTCCGATGCGCGCGCGATCGGGCCTCTGACTGTCCTGCTTGAAAGCCATGAAAACCATATAAAACAGCCGTTGATTAAAGCTTTGTGCAAAATCGGAGATAAATGCGTGCCGCAGCTTATAAAGACGCTCGGCTCGGTTAACTGGAACGCGCGCCATCTCGCTTCTGCCATATTGGGTGAAATCGGCGGACGTTCGATTGAACTGCTGCTTTCGGAGCTGAAAACGGAAAATGACGATCAGCTTTATTGGACGATCGAGGCGCTCGGCGAGCTCGGAGATAAAGTGGTTACGGTCGATTTGATAAAATTTTTGAACCATCCTAAAAATGAAATTAAAATAGCGTCATTAAGGGCGCTTGGCAAAATCGTCGATGACCGCTCGCTTGAAGCTTTAATTACCTTATTGAATGAAAATGACGAGAATATAATAAATCCTCTGATAAATGCGATCTCTGCTTTTGGCGGTGCCGCAGTCAGTCATCTTGTAAAGTATCTGGGTGCTCCGAAATGGCATATACGACAGAATGCGGCGCGCTGCCTGACTCAGATCGGCCCTGATATTACGGCCAAACGTATGCTCGATCTGCTCGACTGCAAAAACCGCGACGTATGCCATTGGGCAAGCGAAGTTATAATATCGTTTAAAAATTTTCTGGAAGACGATTTGATAAAATTTCTGGATTTCGGAAGTTATGATCAGCGTTATTATTCGTCAAGAATACTTGGCAGGATAAAATCATTAAAATCGGTTTCATCGCTCATAACATGCCTTCAGGACGAATATTGGGCAGTCCGTAAAAATGCGGCCTTTTCGCTTGGCGAGATCGGAACCCGCGATGCCGCTCCGGCATTGGTAAAGGCTTTGAATGACGAGGACGAGGATTTGCGCGCTGAGGTATGCCGCGCTCTTGCGAAGTTAAAAATAAAGCAGGCCGGAAAATATCTGATTCCTTTTATTGACGATGAATTTTCAAATGTAAGGATTGCGGCTATAAACGCCGTTAGTGCGCTTGATTATAAGGAGGCTATTCCTTCGATTGCCGCCCGTATTAATGACGATAACGTCCAGGTCAGAATTGCCGCTATCGAAGGCGCCGGCAGGTTAAAAGCGGACGGCTGCGTCAATCTTTTGTTGAAACAAATGGATATAGCCGAATTGAGGTCTTATATAATAAAAGCTATAGGCGAGATAGGTTCTATAACAAGCGTGAAGTATCTAATTTCGCTTCTCAAAGGCGATAACCGTGACGAACGCGCCATTACCGCTCTTGCGCTCGGGAATTTCGAGCAGCGCGAATGTATAAAAGCTCTGACCGAAGCCATTTCTGATGAGTATTACCTGGTTCGTAAAAATGCCGCGCTGAGCCTTACTAATATAAATGAAAAGCAAAATTCTTCGGCGAATGTGAAGAATAAGGAAAAAGGATATGTATCCGAAATAGATTCGTTGTATTCGCTTGGCATGACTTTTATGAACGGCAAAAAATATTCTGAGGCAATAGTCGCGTTTCAGAGGCTTATTGCTTTAGATAAGAGCCATTATAACGCGCTTTTAAAACTTGGCATAGCGTATGAAAACAAGGATATGATGAACGAAGCGATCGAGTCGTTTACGAAATGCATAAGAAACGAGCCGAATCGTGCCGATGCATACATTTATCTCGGCGTTGCCCTCGGCAGCCGCAGAAAATATGAAGAGGCTATAGGCAATTTGAAAAAAGCCGAAGAATGTACTAACGATCCTAAATTTTTAGATATCATAAAGAAACTTACCAAAAAAATTAAGATCGCCATGTATGAAAACTACAGCACTCCGTGATAGGAGCATCTGACCTTTCCTTCTTCTGGAACAAGTAAATAATTAAATTTTCCCGGCACTACAGGGCAGCGCGGTATTATTTTTGACGTTGTCTTGATATATTGCTTCAAGTCGTTTAATTCTTTTATCGGAGTGGAATTTGCCTGCGATTGCTGAAGTTCTATCGCTTCATTTATGGCTGCTACGTTTTTTTTGCACTGCCATTCCTGAAAATACAATAATCCTTCGTAAGCCGAAAAGCCAAGTACCCCGAGCATTCCGCCGTATATTATAAACTCCACTATCGTAAAGCCTTTTCGAACTTTTTTTGCTTTAGGTAAAACACTGAAATTAGGCATAAGCCGCCTCCTAAAAAAAAATAAAAATATATTCCATTTTTATATAAAATGTTATATACTTAAAATAATTATATCAAAATAAGTTTATTAATGCAAGAAATAAGAGTAAAGGGGTTTAATTTGATGCCAGTTATTTTTTCGAATAAGCTTCATTTTAAAATTGTGTCTATACTGATAATTTTTATAAGCATATTTACGCTTACCGGCTGTCTTGAAAAGCGCATGAAATTTTTAAGGGAATTTGGCAAGGAAGGCTCCGGGGCGGAAGATTTTAGCGGTCCAACCGATGTAGCCGTAAATTCAAAAGGCGAAGTGTTCATATGCGATACCGGTAATAATCGCGTCGTTAAATATAGTCCTGACTTTCAGTATATGACCAGCTATTCAGTCGCCAACGGCGCTAAGTTCAGGCAGCCAAAGGGAATCGGCATCGATACGAAGGACAATGTTTACATAGCTGATACCGGTAATAACCGTGTATTAAAATTTGACACCAACGGCTCTCTTATGATGGAGATATATTCTACCGTAAAAATCGGCCAGCAAAAAGATCCTTCGAATACTATAAAATGTCCTTATGACGTATGTGTCGGGCCTAACGGCATAATATACATTATTGACTTAAATAACAGGCTTTTAGTATATGACCAGAACGGGCTTTGTATCAATAAACTCGGCTCGAAAGGAACCGGCAGCAAAAGTTTCGATGTTCCTACGCGCCTGGCGGTTACAAATGACGAGGGGCCTGAAAAAAAATATTACTTGTATGTCGCCGACAGCTTTAATACAAGAATTGTTAAATTTGATAATCTTTTCAACTCGATTTATGAAGTAAGGGATAAAGGCGTTTTGAATTATATCAAAGACCCGCGCGGCCTGACCGTTATGCCGGATAAAACATTGATAGCTTCAGACTGCGGAGACTTGCCTGTTTGTGTTTATACAAACCAGGGAGTTTTTGAAGGATCGGCCGGCTCTTACGGGCTCGGGCGCGCTAAAATAGCATCGCCCGGCGGAGTCGCTTATGATGCTACTAAAAAAAGAATTATCGTTACGGATCAGCTCCAGCATAAGATTTTGGTTTTTGCGATGTATAGATAATGTTGGGTAATATTGCGCATGTATGATAAGCGTTAATTCAGCCCTGGCGATTTTTAAGATATCATTTTGTAAGCTATTTGAATGAAAAAAATGTAAATAAAAACCCGCTTTTATAAAAATAATACCACTAAGTTATTAGTAAGTTTAATATGCCGAAATTGAATAAAAAATAAAAATGTCATCGGAAGAAAGGTTTGTTTTAATGTTGGACGAGATAAAATTTAATGAATTATGTAAAAAAATTAATTCTTGTACAAATTGCCAGTTATCGAAAACTCGTATAAATGTGGTTCCGGGCGAAGGCGATATTAACAGTCCGCTTATGTTTATAGGCGAAGGCCCCGGAGCTGATGAAGATAGTCAGGGCCGTCCCTTTGTCGGACGCGCGGGCCAGCTTCTTACCAAAATTTTAGAATCTGTTCAGATAAAACGCGAAGAGGTATATATTACAAACATAGTTAAGTGCCGGCCGCCGAATAACCGCGTGCCGCTTCCTGAAGAAGTTAAGGCCTGCCAGAATTATCTTTTCGAACAAATAAATCTTATAAAACCAAAAATAATTTGTGCGCTCGGGAGCACTTCGGCCAAGTTTCTGCTTGGCCCTGATGTCGGCACTATTTCTAAAATCAGAGGAACCTGGTTTGATTATAAAGACGGGATAAAGATAATGCCGCTTTATCATCCTAGTTATCTTTTGAGAAATCCGTCGAAAGAGCCGGGTTCGCCGAAGCATCAAATGTGGATTGACATACAAAATGTCAAGGAAACATATGAAAAATTGAGAAATATGGCTTAAAACTATTGTATTTTCTGATGCCTTGACATTGATGTTATCGTTTAGTAAAATTAAAGTAGGGAAATTATTAAAAACGAGGCGAGATTTTTGAACTCGAATAAATTTTTCAAAAAATTAAGATACAGGCCGTACGGCTTTACGTTGGTTGAAATAATGGTAGCTACGCTTATTTTAAGCGTCATGACTTACGCTTTGTATACGTTATTTTCGCAGTCGGTAAAAAACGTCGATATAGGCGAATGGAAAGCCAAGACGCAGATTAAACTGAGGGCGGCCGCAAAGCAGCTTCATAAGGATATAAGCAGCGCCACTTATCCGTCGATGATTAAATTAAATGATACGACGGTTGAAAAAGACGTTAAATGGAATCTGAAAGTTAAAGAAGGAAATACCGTAATAAAAGGCGCTTCGGATACGCTTCTTGAATTTTATATTTGTTCTCCCGGCCGCGACGTGCCTGATGACAAAGTAGATCAAAAAATAATTAAATGCACTTTGAAAGCGGAAAATACGCCTGAGCACACGAGAGTCAATTATTTAAAAACTCTTGAAAAAGGCACTGTCGCTCCCGGCGACGACATCAAAGGGACCACGCTCCTTGAAGATATAGTATATTTTGATGCCAAACTTTTAAAATTTGAGGACCCTAACGCTTTCGACGTGGCGAATAAAGTAAAATATGTTCTCAGAATTGAAATGCAGTGCGCGCATCCAAAATATCCTAAAACTATAGTTACTGAGGCTATCGAAGTTCCTCTTTTAGTTAAAACCAATAACAAGGACCCAAATTCAAAAGATTAATAAAATTTTTAGTTTTAAATTTATAAGTGACGGGAATTTTTATGAAAATCAGTTTAAATTTTAAAATAAGGCCTTTTAATAAAAAATCGGCGATTACATTCGTTGAAATTTTAATCGCAGTCGCCATATTTGCCGTCGCCTTTATGCCTGTCGCTTCTATTATATCCAAAACTACACGCCAAACTCATGATATGAATTTTGAAATCACAGCCGAGCAAATCGGAAAAAGTATTATGGAGCAAATTTTAAATAACGTTCCATTTTCAAAAGTAACTAATAACATAACGCTTGGTATTGAAGGCAACTATGATTTGAAGTTTGATGTAACCGATAAGTCGTCTATAGCCAAACCTGAAGTTATCGGGAATAATTCGGGATCGATCATAAAATATGAAGGCGCCGAATATAAATGGGAGATTCAGGTTACCGATGTCGATGCCAAAGATCTGCCTGTCGCATTATGGTCGCCTGACAATAGTTACGGCAGCAAGTGGGAAGACAGCCTTAAGCCGACCAAAAGTAACGGGCTTGAAAAGGCAAATAAAATAAATGCCAAGGCAAACAGTTATACAAAAGGTGGCCAGAATTTAGTATTAAAAACTATAAAACTTGGAATATCATGGCAGAATTCCGGCGAGACGGCCAATAATTTTAAGGATCCGCGTCGTAAATTTATTTTGGTAACAAGAAAGGCGCGTCTTGAAGATGATACTTCTTTAAAATAATGTTTGTGAATTTATAGATTGGTGTTATTATGGATAGAAGAAAAATTCGTTTTTTAAGCGATAATAATCATAATATTTCTTCCTGCGCTATTATATTAAGGCGCAAGGCATTTGCTATCCCTCTTGTTATAATGCTTTCAGTCGTTTTGATGATATTTTCTTTCATGCTGGTAAATGTGAATACTCATTCAAAAAAGCAGCGCAATTCCACTATATTAACTACAAAAGCCTACTTTATGGCTCAGGCCGGACTGCAGCATCTTAAACTTAAGTATAAGCTTTTTCCCGAGGAAATTTTTAAATGTTCTTGTATGTACTATGGATTTTCGCCTTTTTACGTTCCGGCGAGCGGCGCTAAATTTGATCAATTCGACAGCGCCTCAAATGCAGGGCCGAGATTTCCCGAGTATTTAGCTTATTTTGTTGAAGACATCAATTCATATGAAACCGACCCGGAAGGAAGCGCTTCTGGTTCAAAAACCACTGCAGGTTACGGCCCGTTGATTAAAATTACAGGCAAAGAGGCAAAACAGCTCGGCGGATTTTCGACATGGCCTTTTACGCTCGGCGGCTTTGTCGTTGATTATCCTGATTTCAATGACAGCATAAAAGAATGGGGATATAAAATAGTCAGTATAAAAGCCGGAAGTTTAAAAAAAGAAAGTGATCCGGCGGTTTTAAACGGCGAACTACCTTATATTGAGCAGTCTATAACGGTTGAAATTGAAGGTAAGGCTAAAACCAATGTCGGCGGGCTCAATAAAGATGAAACGGAATTCAAAAGAGCTAAGGTTACCGAAACAATTTTACTGAAAAGGCAGTTAAATAATTAGTGTATGCGTTATAATAAAATATAAATTCTTAGGGGGAATTTGTATGAAGAAAAATATTATTTTTGTTATCATGTCTTTATTTGTTATTTTAATGGTTCCGAATGATGTATTGGCCGGTGCTGAAGGACTTTGCCCCCTGCCTAAGGAATATAAGGTTGAAATGGACGGCACCGTTAAAGAAAATGCCGATCCTGGCTGTGCGATGGGCCTTTCAGTTCGTCAAGCCACCGTTCCTGACGGCGGAAATGTAAGCACGCAGACCGCTTCGTTTATCGTTAACGAGGATGAGTCTCATAATTATGCGTTCAAAGCGTTTCCCGGCGGTGTTATGCCTTCACAGATAAGCGGGAACGACAGCAGCACTAAATCTGATTATTTAAAATGGATGCCTAAAGAATCGACATATCATGATCATGAAAGAGATTTAAGTCCTTCAGGGCGACAAATGAGTTCGTTTCCTATGTGTTATAATTGGAAAGGGATAACTACTGATGGTGTTAAATGGGTAGGCGATTATGGGTGGAAGGTAAAAAACGTATATCATGCTTATCACATGGATAGCCCTACAAAATACGGCGACTGCGGCTGTATAGGTTATAATGTCAATCCCGGTGAATCCACAGGAGATGGAGGTGCCGACGGCAAGTCTGAATTTTCATTTGCATATGCTGAACCGTCCGTTCCTTTGTGGTTTGCCGCTTCATCGGTGTTAAGCATCACTTGGGATTGGGAGGGAAAATATGTTCATGGTTGGACTATCAGACATATTGATGTTACCGGTGGTCCTTATGGTCCTGATGGATTATGTGATTTTTGCCATATTTCAATGACTGCAGAAATGAACGGTCCATATGATACAACTCCAAAGGAATGCGCTCCTAAAGTTGAAAATTGGCCGCCAAGTAAGTTTTATGATAACAATAATATTCAGGATTCGTCCGTTGCTATTGCGAGAAAAGGCAGTGCTTTATATTTTGATGCTGGCGGTGTTCCGTCTAATATTTACAGCACTCCTGATGCTAATTTTGGGCTTCCAAATGAACCTGTTGTAGTCGCTCGCGCGACGGTTCGTGTTAAGGACAAGAGCAATGTCGCGCATGTTCAGGTGGGCGTCGAAGGTGCCAATACAAATGTGCTTCAAGCCGAGTGCGGCAAAAAGATATCACAGAGCGGCGACAAGACGATGATTATAAGAATCGTCGATAACGCTGTTCACGCTACAAAAGCGACCGTCGTCGATTCAGGCGAAAAAGCTTGCAGCGAAGGCGATTGGGATGAAAATAATTTTAAGGTGAATTTCTGGTATGAAATGCCTCTTTATCAATACGCTTCATTTCATTCCGGCGATTGGAAAGATAATACCGGCACTATCAGGCCTATTATCGAAGTTGTTTATTCGCCTATGTTCGTATGGAAAAAGCATACGATATGCACAAAGTTAAGCGATTTCTTTAATAACGCCGATTCAACATCGACAACATACTGGTATAACAATACCCAGAGCGATAAAAACCCTATATATGTAATATATGAAAAGAAAATGAAAGTGTCCGAGTTATTTGTAAGCGATGATGACGGCAAAGAGGATATAATGCCATGGCACTACGCTAAAACGGCGCAGGGCGACAATTTCGGCAATCCGCCTTATTCAAAGGATGTTACGAATGATTTGTATGATTATTGCAAAGATATGAACGGCGTCAGCGTTATTTCAAAATTCAAGTATAAGCCTATGGATTACACTAAGGGAAAGGGTCCTTTGAAATATTTCGTCGAGGTTCACGACGGCTCCAAACTTACTACGGGCGGCGGGCGCAAATCGGAAGAAACGAAGTTTGACTGCAGCGGCAATTATATGAAAGAAAATAAATATGAACAGGGTCAGTTAAAATTCAACCCTGAAACCGCTAAATATGTTCAGTATTCAAGTTCCGCGGCTGACGTGAGCGCGGGTGCGCAGATTGATCCTACTGTTGGTTCGCAGCCGTGTCTTGCCGAATTATATGACGATAAGACAAAAGTATGGACCGATAACGACAAGATAAAAAATCCTCTTAACGCAAACGTTGGCAACGGCGCCGAAATCACCGATAAATTCCAGGCGTTTGGCCGTGTTGAAATTACCGATACTATTAAGCCGAATGTCGGCTTGAGAATTGCCGATACGGTTAGGGGAACGGTCAGAAGGGTTTATAAAATTAATGACTTAAGCACACTCGCTTGCTATAAAGACCTTTGTTCAGCCGAAAATAAGCAATGGGCTCTGGTTGACAACCAGAAACATAATTATGCGCTTGTCGATACGGCAAAAACGCCTCGCGCACCATATTCTTTGAATGATGACAGCGAAAAATTATGGGAATTTAAGGATGTTCAGCTTTTAATAAATACTTCGACAAACGGCAAAGTCTGGTGCGGAAATGATTTCGAGGGTACATTCCCCGATGCAATGACCGACTCGCTGGCCCCTTACGGTACTGCTGAAGATACTAAACTCCAGATTATACATCAGGATTTAAGAGATGATCCGAAGCTTTCCAATTTTATGAGGTATTTTGCCAATGATAACATTGACGGCCAGCGCGTAAAAAAAGACAGCGTTCAGATAAAGAAGGAAGATTGGTATAAAGGCGTAACTGCTCTTGATTTTGATTCTGATAATGAAAAAACGCCTGAATTCCCTGATGACTATATAAATAAAGGATATAGTTCATGGCTGATTAAAGACGATACATATACCGATGTTTCAGTATTCAATCAAATGTATAAAAACGGCAATTACTTTAAATACCCTGAAGTATGCTTCAATAATCCTAACCGCAAGTGGGACGGTAATGTCCTGCCTAACGGCGAAAAGGAGATATCGGTAGCATACGGCGTAGTTGATCAGGCCGGAAATAAGAGAAAAATAAAATTATGGTTTTATGTCGCGCCTCTTGATATGAAAATTATGACTCTCGAAAAGAAGGAAAAAAGGTCTGACGGCAAATAGATAAGGAGAATGGGAAATGTTTGGTAAAAATATAGTAAGAAGCATTGTTGTTTTAATGCTGTTGTTTCTGACTATAAACTCTGATATTTATGCAAAAAATAATTCGGCTGAAAAGGAAAGAATTAAATTAAAGGAAAATAAAGTGAAAACGGTTACGGAGTTTCTTTATTTTCCGCAAACCAAAAATCAAAAGAAAAAAAGTTTTAAGGAATATAACGGAGAAGGCGCAAGAAAAGTTTTAATTGAATTTGACGATCAGGAAAAGCAGCTAAAAAAAACTGAATATGCCATTTCCAATAATCTTGAAACCGGATATGCCGAGTATGATGCCAATAATAATATCAGACTGAAATGCGAAAGCCATTATAATAATTCCAAAAGTATTATAACTGATGAAAACTTTTATGACAAGAATGATATTTTGGCTTATAAGCGCGTGTGCAGCTATGACAGCGATGAAAACCTCGTTGAACAAGTTATGTACGATAAGAATAACAAATTGGTGAGCAAGGCTTCATTTAAATATGACTCTAAAGGCAATAAAATCGAGTCTTCAAATTTTGACGCTGAAAGTAAGCTGACCGGCAGAGTTGAATATAAGTACGATGACAAAGATAATCTGACAGAACAGATTTTCTTTGATAAGGGCAATATTAAAACCGGCCGGCGCATGTATAGTTACACAAATTCTTTGCTTAATGAAATGGTTGGTTATAACGCATCTGACAAGCAAAATATGTGCTGCAGGTATAAATATGAATTTTATCAGGAATCGCCTGTTGCAGTTTCAAAAGTTGATTTTACAAAATCCATTGAATTAAAGAGAACATCTGAAGTTAAAATTGTCAATGTAGGTAGCACAAATGAAGTTCGTGTTTCAACGGTTAACACCGAAGAAAATGAATTGCCGGATTTTATGAGCACATTATCTGAATCAGAAGTAAGAGATATACTTTTTTTACGTCATGTAGAAAGTATGAAAGAATTAAATTATGATCAGGTAAAAAAGATTTTTGAAGATAATAAACTTGAAGTTAATGCTCAAAATTCTTCCGGAATTTCATATTTAATGATGGCAGTTGCTTATGGTAATAAAGACATGGTTAAGTATTTGCTGGATAATGGAGCCAATCTGGAACTAAAAGATAATAAAAATAATGGTATTAAAGCTTATCTTAGATCGGCATGGACAAAAAGTTCGGAAGTCAGTGAAATGATTAATAGCGCCTTAAAAAAATAATTGAATTTTAAAAAATCAAAAAAGGTTTTATAAATGGCATAAGATTATAGTTGTTATAATTTTATGCCATATTTATTAAACCGTTCTATTATTTTTTCTTCGGATAAAAAATCCTGGTGGCGGTATAACTCAATGCCGGCGCTGTCTAAAAATATTTGCATGGGCACGGCGTCGACCATATATTTATTAACCATTTCAATGTCGTTTTTCATGCTGTATGTGATTACATTTAATTTATCGCGATATTTGCTTTTTATGCTTTCTATTACGGGCGCCATTTCAATGCAGGGCGGGCAGCTTTCGCCGGTAAATTCTATGAGCGTTGGTAATTTTAACGTTTCTAAGGGTGTTTTGATGCTGCCCTGTAAATAATTTTTACGGATTGTTTGAGTTTCTAAGCTGCCGCTTTTTTTATACGAATCGGGTAAGTTATAAAGAAGTATTATAAAAATTAAGCTGAAAAAATACATCGAATATTTTTTTAAGTCAGTCATTGTATCTGCGCTCCGTGTTATTTTTAAAGTTTATTTCATAATAATAACATAATTTAGAATTAAATAACAACTTTTAATGGCTGCTTAAGTGTTTATAGCGGCAAAATATAAAAATGGTGAATATTTTGATATTAAAAAATACAAAATTATATTTTGATATTTTGGTTATTGGAACCATATTTTATTTTTTATATCATAAAATTGGGTTCATATCGCAATTTGCGGTGTATGAAATATTTAAAATGCCGGTTGACAGCAGAATTTCCGAATGTCTTGATTTCTTTTTATATAATTTCCCTAAAATGCTGATTTTATTGACAGTTATTATTTTTATTGTCGGAATTATCCGGTCGTTTTTTACGGTTGAAAAAACCAGAAAATATTTAAAAGGGAAAAATGAGTTTTTCGGAATAATTCTGGCGGCTTTATTAGGAATTGTCACTCCGTTTTGCACATGCTCCGCTATACCTTTATTTATAGGATTCGTGGAAGCGGGTATTCCGCTTAATATAACTTTTACGTTTTTAATAGCCTCTCCCATGATCAATGAAGTGGCGCTCATAATGCTTTATGGAATGTTCAGCCTGAATGCGGCGCTTTTATATTTATTTACCGGATTATTTATTTCGGTTACATCCGGATTTATAATAGGCCGTCTTAAACTGGAAAAATATGTCGAACCCTGGGTTTATGAAGTCAAAATGGGCGAAAGCGCCGTGGAAGAAAAATTAAAATTTGAAGATCGTATAATATTCGGAAAAAATGCGGTGTATGAAATTTTAAGAAAAGTTTGTTTGTATATAGCGTTTGGAATAGCGTTTGGAATAGCGTTTGGTTCGGTTATACACGGGCTTGTGCCTTACGCTCCTGCAGACCCAGGAGATAATGAAGTTTTAAGATATTTTTGCGACTGCGGCGAGCATACGGTTTTGAAGACGCCGATTACCGTTGATAATAAAGTGGTTTCTGATAACTTTATAAAAAAATATTTTGGCCGTGAATCGAAAACCGGCGTTATTCTTGCCGTATTAGCCGGAGCGCCGATCTATTCCAATGCGGCCGGCGTAGCGCCTTTAGTCAAAGTTTTTATAGAAAAGGGTGCGGCATTCGGCACTGCGCTTGCATTTATGATGGCGGTCGTTGGTTTGTCGCTGCCGGAAGTCATAATTTTAAGAAAAATCCTGAAATGGCAGCTGATAGCTATATTTGTTTCTGTAACGGCTGCCGGAATAACAATTGTCGGCTATATTTTTAATTTATTAATTTGAGCTTTTTTTGATTCAAGCATTATGGTTGATTTTTATGATCTGCCAAACTTTATTTGTGCGGTAAAATGTATTTAAGCCGTCCTATTATAAATAAGCTTTGAAATCATTAATTGAAAAGGTATCCGTAAACAAGCATCAAACTCAATATAGTAAGTACGATGGTAGATATTTTTCCAAAGTTTCTTTCAAAATTTGTGTGTACGAATTTTCCCATTATTCTTTCGTCGGCTGCGATTGATATCAGATAGAATAAAAATATCGGAAGAAGAAGGCCGTTTGCGACCTGCGAGAGGCGCATTATAAAAAGAAGCGGCATGCCGGGTACAAGGACCAGCGCGCAGCCTAATACGATCATTGACGTGAAAATTGTATAAAACATTTTCGCTTCTTTAAAATCTTTTTCGATTCCAATTTCCCAGCCGAAAGTTTCGCATATAGCATAAGCCGTAGAAAGCGGCAGTATCGCCGACGCGAATACCGACGCATTGAAAAGGCCTGCCGCGAACAGCAATGACGAATAATTCCCGGCTACCGGTATGAGACACTTGCCGATGTCTTCGACTGTTTCGACATTTACGTGGTTCACAAAAAGCGTCGCTCCGCATGCAACTATCATAAAAAAAGACATTATATCAGTCATTATGCTTCCTATTACGACGTCCCATTTGCTTACGTGATAGTTTTTAGCGGTAATACCCTTTTCAAGCATCGAGGCGTGCATATAAAAATTCATCCACGGTGTTATTGTCGTTCCGATAACGCCTATCAGGTCAAATAAATAAGTTTTATCATTTTGGAATGTCGGAATTAAAAAACCGCGCCATACTTCAGACCAGTTCGGTTTTGCGTAAAATGCCGACAGCACGTATGAAAAGTAGAAAACGCAGGCGATCATGAAAACGCGTTCGACAAGCTTATATGTACCCTTGACGACTATCAGCCAGACAAGGCATGCTAGTAATATAGTTAATAAATATGTCAGAGTGGTTAAAAATATGGGATTTTTGAAAATCATTATTTCGCGCGAAAGGTTGGTGCCGATAATTTGTATGCTGCTGTAAATGCCGGCAAATTCAGAAGTCGTCGTGCCGAGATTAGCCAGAAAAACAAGGAATAAGAGTATAAACGCGCCGCGCACCCTGAATTTTTCGCGTATAAGATCGCCGAGGCCCTGGCCCGTTGCGGCGCCCATCCTGTAACTTGCGTTCAGCGTATAAATTAAAAGTATCGTTACCGGTATGAGTGTCCAGAGCATCGAGTAACCGTATCTGGCGCCGGCTATCGAATACGTGGCGATACCGCCCGCGTCGTTGTCAACGTTGCCTGTTATGATTCCGGGGCCGACAAGCGACAGGAATATTACGAATTCTTTCCATCTATGTTTTAATTTGTTCATTTGAATACCTCGATTATATCGTGAATAAATGAATGAAAGTTCATTATTATTCCGCGCCTTTTATAAAATGCAAAGGCTCTTCTTTCTGCTTGGCTATTTCATCCATTACGTCGTCCAGTGTTATGATTCCCTGGATTTTATCCTCGTCGTCGACGACCGGTATTGCCAGAAGGTTATAACGTGCCATTTTCTCGGCTATTTCTTCTTTGGGCTCATTGATAAGGACAGTTACGACTTTCCTGTTCATTATTTCGGTAAGCTTTTCGGACGGCCTCGCGATTATAAGATTTTTTAAAGTTACGACGCCTTTTAAATATCCGCCCTTTTCCTCTATGTAAAGATAGTATACCATTTCGGTATTCGGCGCTATAAGCCTGAATTCGGAAAGCGCCTGCTCTACGTTAAAATAATCCGGGAATGAAATGTATTCGGTGGTCATTAATCCGCCTGCCGTATTTTCATCATGGCTCATGAGTTCGCGGACTTCGTTAGCGCCGTCTATGTTCATGTCGGAAAGGATTTCCTCGGCTTTTTGTTCGGCCATGTCGCCGAGAATGTCAGCCGCTTCATCCGGCGGCATCATATCGAGAATATCGGCCGCTTTTTCGGTGTCGACCGCTTCTATAAGCGATAATTGAAGGTCGGACTCGTCTATTTCTGAAAGAGTTTCAGCTGCGGTTTCTTCGTCTAATATTTTAAAAATCTCCGCGCTTTCCTGTACGGATAATTCTTCCATTATGTCGGCTATGTCGGCCGGATGCAGGAGCGATAATTTGTTGTAAGGTATATTGAGCTTTATTTTGTCGTGCGACTGCCCTATCGGTTCGACGAACTGCCATGAAATCAGCTGGTCTGAAATTTTTCTGTTAAAAAGCGAGGCGATGTATTTCAATGGCCGTTCGAGGTAAAGGCGCCTTAAAAGACCTGTCGCTCCTATATCGGCGCCGATGGCTATTATTCCTGCTTTTACGAACGTCAGCTTCAGGTCGTTAACCCGGACGATTCTCATTCCGCCAGTATCCACTATCTGCTTATCTAATATATCGCGCTTAAGCAATATTTCTTCGGCTTTTTCATATTCACCGTAAGCGTTGGGATTGAATTCTATGTATTCAGGTTTATTTATTAATTTAAAATAATCGAGTCTGTATTCTGCTATTGAAAGATGGTTTAACGCGATAATCGTATTATCGCGCTTTTTGATTATAAAGGCGGAAACGTAAGGATGCCTTAAGTTAAGGTGCATATCGACTGCTATATCATCGACGTAACCTATGAATTTGTCGTTGGAGTCATATACCTTAAGGTATATAATGTCAGAAAGAAAAAATGTGTTAAATTCCTTTAAAATATTCATGTGTTTAAATTCGGTAGCTGTTTTAACCATTTATCGACTTACACCTCCTTAACGTTCTGAAAAATAAATGCAGGTAAAATAAAAATCTTATTTTCAATTGTTAAATCATAAAATTTGCTTTGATTGCGGTAAGTTTAACAACTCAAAAATTCTAGCGGGATATTCCATAATTATGGGGGAAATGGCCCAAAAGAATAGGTTTATAGCAAAAATCGAGGCCGGATTTTTTATTCAATATAATACACATTAAAAAAGTATTAGTCAATCATAAAATTTATTTTTTATTTATTTTTTTGGCCTGACGGAAATTCATTTTTATTTACATTGGTTTATTATTGTGGTAAAATACGCAGTAATTATGAACGTATCAACGGAACTATTCAAACAGGTAAAAACACAGGCGCTAGATAACTCTATTCCATGTATTTCAGACTCGACCGGAAATTTTTTGGAATTACTGGTCAGAATGAACCGGAGCCGGAAAATAATTGAAATTGGCACCGGGAATGGTTATTCGACGTTATTTTTTTTAAATTCGTTTTTTAATCGGCATGTGAATGAAAATTCATATATACAATGCTGTGAAAATTCAACTTTTGATAATGAATTTAAATTATTTACTTTCGAGAAGGACAAGCAGCGTTTTGATATGGCCGCCGCCAATTTGAAACAATTCATCGATTCCGGAGCGGTTTCGCTTATTTGCGATGACGCGCTCAATCATATATCCGAGGTGTTTTCCGACGGCGAGGCGGATTTTTTGTTTATAGACGGCACTAAAAGGCAATATACCGAAGCGTTGAAACAGTACTGGCATAAATTAAAAAACGGCGCAATAATTTTTTCGGATGATGTTTTTTTCAGGGGCGTTCTCGATCCCGAAAATGCGCTTAAGCGTCATAAGGGTATAATTGAAGGCCTGCGCGGATATAACAGTTTTCTGGATGAATTCGAAAAATCCGGATTTATAAAAAATTATTTTTTCCAATATGAAAACGGAATGTCGGTATCTATAAAGATAAAATAAATTCAGCCGTGACTATAAATTTATGCATTTATATAAAATTAAAATTGATAATTTTTATTAATGGAAGGGAATAATTAAGTGACAATATCATCATATTTACCGGAGTTAATATTAAAGCCGTTAAAACCGAATAATTTTGTTTTAATTTTAATCGGCTTTTTTATTCTTTCCGCCGGAGTATTTTCTAATGCTAATGCGCAGGCTGCCGGGACGTTTGAAAATAATTTGCAGCCGGCCACCTCCACTCAGCAGGTAGAATTCACGGATGCAAACGGAAAAATTTTAAAATTCGAAACTTCGCCGCGTAAAATAATATCGACTTCTCCGGCTATAACTGAAATAATAAGCTACATCGGCTGCGCCGACAGGCTTTGCGGAGTTACCACTCTTTGCGATTATCCTGAGGAAGTCAAAAAGATAGAAAAAATAGGCGATGTTAATCTTAATTATGAAAAAATACTTCAGATGAAGCCTGATCTGATTTTCGTAATGAAAGGGCTGAGAAACAAGGAATCGGAAATACTTGAATCATTCGGTATAAAGTCATTCAGCGTTGAGTTGAATTCGATTGATTCGATATTGAACTCGATCGAACTGATATCGCAAATTTTACGTGCGCCGCGCGGCAAGAGTGAACTTTGCGCTTCTTATAAAACTTTAAAAAACGAAATAAAAAAGAGGCAGAAAAGTTCGATCAGATCGATTTATTTTGAAATATGGGGCGATCCGCCGATGAGCGTCGGCAAAGCGTCGTTTATGAGCGAGATAATAAAGGCGGCTCACGGCATAAATATATTCGCCGATTCTGAATTTGAGAACGTTTCTATAAGCCTTGAAAAGGTGATTGAAAAAAATCCGGAATTTATAATTCTTGCTTATCCTTGTAAAACATCTGAAATAGCCCTCAGAAATGGATTCGGCGGTTTAATCGCGGTGAAAGATTCTAATGTTATAGCGGTTGATTATAACATGTACGTTCGGCCGGGCCCGCGTATTTTTGAGGCGATACTGGACCTTTATAATAAGCTTTATTCGGAAAATCCTATTTTACCAGAAACAATATTTAAAAGTAAAAAATAAAAATGTCGCGAAAACAAAAAATATTATTTTCAGCCGTTATATTTTTCTTATTGATCGGCGTAATATCTTCATTTTTAATAGGACAGGCGCAGGTGTCATTTGGCGAGGTAATTTTATTTTTCAGCGGCGGCCGTGAAAACCTCAGACCGGGACACGCGGAAATTCTAAAAATGCGCTTTTACCGTATGACGCTGGCTTTTATTACAGGCGCCGGCCTTTCTATTTCCGGCCTGACATACCAGTCGGCGCTGAAAAATTACCTTGCAGATCCCTTTATGCTTGGCATTTCAGCTGGAGCCGCTCTTTTTTCCGCGCTCGCTATAGCTATGCATGTTACATCCTCGCTTGCAGTTTCGGCCTGGGCATTTACCGGTGCCATTCTTGCTGTTTTCGCAGTTATCGGTTTTTCAGGTTTTAAAAAATTCGGCAATTATATTTTGATACTTTCCGGTATTGCGCTAAATAGCTTTTTTTCCAGTTTTTTAACCGTTGTGATGTATGTGTCCCGCGATATGCAGAATATATTTTTCTGGCTTATGGGTTCCTTAAACGTAAGATATCCCGAACAAATAGTTTATACTTACCTTATAGTTATTGCGGCCGGATTATACATATACAGGCGCGCTAATATACTCGATATATTTGGTTTTAATGAAAAGACGGTTTTTGCGCTAGGTATAGATCAGAATTTATGGAAAATAAAGTTTCTTTCGGCGGCTTCCGTAATAAGCGCTATAATCGTTTCGCAGACCGGTATTATAGGTTTTATAGGCCTTATTGCGCCGCATATATGCAGGCTTACCGTCGGCGGAACTCACCGCATTCTTCTGCCTTTTTCATTTCTGATTGGCGGCGTTATGATGATATACTGCGACCTTATAGCCAGGACCGCTTTCGCTCCGGTCGAATTTCCGGTCGGTATAGTGACAAGCCTTGTAGGAACGCCGTTTTTTATTTTTATTCTAATCAAGAGCCGGGGGGACAGGAAATGACGGTTTTTAAAGCCGAGGCGCTTTCTTTCAAGTTCGGAAAAAACAGCCGTGAAATATTATCGGATCTTAATTTTGAGATATATGAAGGCGAGTTCGCCGCGATAATAGGCCCGAACGGCACAGGTAAAACCACACTTTTAAATATCCTGCTCGGATATTACGCTGAATACGAAGGCAGCGTCGTTTTTTTCGGAGAGGAAATCTGTAAGGCGGATATGATGAAACTGGCCGAAAGCCGCGGTTATATTCCCCAGGAAAACGAGGCCGGCATAGATATTACCGTTTTTGAATATTTGAAATTATCGAAAATAGATCCCGCGCTGATGACCGATAATGAAGTGGAGAAGATTTTAGAAAAATACGGCCTTTTGGAATTAAGATACCATAAAGTATCAATGCTTTCCGGCGGCCAGTCACGGCTTTTGCAGCTGGCGCTGATGCTTGCGAGAAAACCGCGCGTTCTGCTTTTAGACGAGCCTGCGTCATTCCTTGATGTGGATAACCAGAAACGATTTTTTGAGCTGCTTAAAGCGGAGGCGGGCGAAAAAAAAATCACTATTGTGGCGATATTGCACGATCTAAATGCGGCCGCGCATTATTGTGACCGCATAATGCTTTTGAATGACGGGAAAATCGTAAAATTTGACAGTCCGGGCGCTGTCTTAAATTCGGAAACTATAGGCTCCGTCTTTTTTACTTTTTATGACAAAAAACGGCCGTGATTTTAAAAATTATTTAGCCCTTTTTAAGTTGACAAATAGGCCAATTTAATTTAATATATTTCCTGACTGTTATAAATTTGAAATTAAATTTTATTTATAAATAATACAGGAGGACAAAATGTATAAAGAAATGATAATTGTATTTTTATTGATAGCCATGTTAGTGAATTTAGGAAACGCCGGATACGCGCAGGCGGCAGCTAACGAAAGCCAGGCGCTTATTCAAAAATATGAAAAATATGTCGCCGAAGGCGATTACCAGGAAGCTAAACGCGCGCTCATAAAAGCGCTTGCTGAAGACCCGAAAAATATACAGATAAAAAATAACCTTGGCACTCTTCATATCATGCTTGGTGATTACGGAAAAGCGCTCGATCAATTCGAGGAGATACTCAAACTGAATCCGGAATATGCTAACGCGTATATAAACATAGGAATTATAATGTCACGTAAGGGCGATTACGAAAAAGCTATAAAAGTATTAAAACAGGGCCTCGCTCTGAATCCTGATTCGGCCGTGGCGCATTATAACCTCGGACTTT
Organism: Candidatus Wallbacteria bacterium; assembly: GCA_041441465.1. Classification (GTDB taxonomy): domain Bacteria; phylum Muiribacteriota; class UBA9980; order UBA9980; family UBA9980; genus JASDSY01. The sequence continues at coordinate 387,008 of JASDSY010000022.1, read as the reverse complement.
CTATTGTCGGTCTTGAAAAATATCAGGACGGCATAAACGAATTGAAATTGGCGCTTCAAATCGATCCTAAATATTCAGAGGCGCAGTCGGCCCTCGGCGAAGTTTATTTTACTATAGGAAACAGGATTGAAGCAAATAATTATCTTTTAAAGGCAGTTTTAAATAATCCGAAAAATTATACTGCGCTTAACACTTTAGGGCTTTTGAATTTAAATCAGGCGAAATTTGACACCGCGATCGAATTTTTTAATAAAGCGATGAAAGGGCCACGCCAGGTGCAGGTAATTGCAAGTTATAACCTTGCGCTTGCTTATCTTGGAAAAAATGATGTTAATAAGGCTGTCGCTTCATTTAAAAAAGCGACCGAGCTTGAACCCGGCCTTGCGCCGGCTTATAACGATTGGGGAATCGTGCTTCTGCGCCAGGATAATCCTAAGGAAGCGAGCGAACTTTTCATAAAGGCGATCACTATTGAACCTAAAAATAAGACATTCAATTTTAACCTCATAGAAGCGTATATTCAGCTTAAACTATATAACGAAGCTATCGAGCTTTGTAATTTTCTTATAAAGCTCGATCCTAAATGCGCGCAGGCATACGATACGATAGGCCATATTAATTACATTAACAATAATTATCAGCAGGCAAAGTCGAATTATGAAAAAGCCATTCAGGCCGATCCGTCATACGCTGAAGCGCATTACCATCTTGGCGTTCTTTACGATAAGTCAAATCTTTCGGAAAAAGCGTCCGGCGAGTATTTGAACGCGATAAAACTCAATCCTAAACATATAATGGCTTATAATAACCTTGGATTCGGGCTTATGAACAATCTTAAACTTGATGAGGCCGCTAAATATCTAGAGGAAGCTATAAAACTCGACCCTAATTTCACCTTCTCCCTTTATAACCTCGGTATTACTTACTTTAACCGTAATAAAGGCGACGATATGGAGAATGCAAAAAAAATGTTTTCGAAAATATTGGAAATTGAATCAAAAAATTCCAATTTTTATAAGTTAGCGGAAGACGCGATAAAACAAATCGATAAAAAATAATGATAAACGGGATTTTGTATTTTAGCTGTTATAGGAGTATTGAATGCGATTGGAATGTTTACCTGTCCGGGGCAATTTTATTGATAAAAAAGGCTTTATAGGCAAAATTATATTGTCCGGCATAGTTTTTATTGTGCTTTTTTATATATTCATTACTATGGTAACTTATGACGCTTCTTCGATAAGGCGTAAGATAAGCAAGGTTGATGGTCAGGCAGTGCTTATCATAGGGCGTGTCACCGAAGTTAAGGCAATTCCCGAAATCAGCGCGGCGGTCGGCGGATATTTCGGATTTAAACTTAAGACAAGAAAAGGTGAAATCTGGGTAATTACCACGAAAGACAAGCCTTCTGAAAAGGATAAAATGTTTATGGAAGTTGAGGTTTTAGGTACCGTCGATACTATGAACAGGCGACTGAAACCGGCGCATCCATTTCCTAAATCAGGTAAAATTAATGACATGCTTCCTATCGCGATTGAAAAAAGCAGACTTTCGGTGCCGGTTGTCATTTAATTCGCATGCTTATAAATGTAAGCGTTTGGACTTTTGAAATGTTTTATTGCTTAAAATGAACTTAAAATATTTTACGAATGTTTTTAATGACAACCTTAAAATAGTATTTTAATATTAAATAAAAATGTTTATGGGATTAATGAAAAAGCGTATGCCGGTGTATTCGGACATACGCTTTTTCATTAGTTTTACAAATTTTAGAGTGCGAACGATTATAATATTACCTGAGTGATATGGCTTTTTTTAATTTCTCGATCATGTCTTTTACTTTCTGGTCGTCGGGTTTCAGGCGGGTGGCGCGCTGGAATTCGATATAAGCGAGATCGAAACTTTCTATTTTGGCAAGGAATAATCCGTAGTTATAATGATAAGTAAATGAATCGGGCACCAGCTCTATGGCTTTTTGGAATTTTTCAAGCGCTTTGTCTATTTCGCCTTTTCTGGCGTGTTCAATAGCTTCGCGGTGAAAATCTTTCGCGCTTTTTCCGATTACTGGTGTTTCTGGCTGTATTTGTTCGGGAACCGGCTCTTTTACTTCATCGGTTTTATTATTTTTTTGAGCTTTTTTTGTTTCGTCGTCTTTTATATTTGGGGCTTCTGCTTGGGCCGGATCGTTAATTTCGCCGCTTTTTTTTACTTCCGCCTCATCGGTTTTTTTTTCGACCGGTTTTTCCGTTTTGTCAAGGATAAAAGTATCTTCCTTATTTATATATTTGCTGATACTGGCTTCCAGGGTGGCACTGGTTATGATTTTTTTCTTGTCGCTTACGGCAGTTTCGCCGGTCCCTTCGGCGTTTGCCTGATTATTGCCGCGTCCCGGCAGCGGAGGCAGTATGACTTTAGAAGGTGCCGGTTTATCGCATTTTAAACACCCGACATTGCCTTTGGAGATTTTATATTTGCCGCCTTCCGGGCATGCCGGTTCGAACTTTAATATACCGCTTTTCAAAAGATCATCCATTGAAATTTCGGCGGTATTTTTAACTCCGTTTTCGACGATGTATAATTCTATTGCGGCTTGAATTTTTCTTTTTGTTTTATCGCAGCTGATTTTATTGTTTGCGTTCAGCCTGGATGATAATTCATCCGGCACTGCTTGAGATTCGCCGGCTAAAACTATAAATTTACCGCAAAAAATATTTTCATTGGCGGCAAAAAAAATTATTGATAAAATTATAAAAACGTGTATAATAAAATTAGGGTTTTTTTTCATTTTCTTTCCTGTTTTTTATATTAAATTTAGAATAAAAATAAAATGAACCGAATTATTGTGAGAATTACATAAAATCTTTTTATTATATTTAAGTTTTTAATGAATGTCAAGAATTAAGATTTTACGGGTAGTTTTTAATATTTATATAAAAATGCGAATGGTGTGAGTTGGAATGCCTAAAAAGCTTGATGATTTTCTTGTCGAATTATCATCTGAAGATGAAAAAGTAAGATTAAATGCGGTTATCGCTCTTGGCGACAGCGATGACAGTGAAGCTTTGATCATTTTAAACAGGTATAAAGCCGATCAAAGCTCTGCTGTGCGGTTTTATACGAAAAAATCCATGCTTAAGCTTAAAGCAAAATTCCAGATCGCTGAAAATGACGAAAGTTTAAGCACTGAGCTTTCCGACGACGTGAAGGAAAAAATATTAAAAATAAAAAATATTGAGCGGATTAAAGATAAAACTAAAATAGATAAGCTGTTTAACGATATAGAGTCCGAGGATAATCCTTTAATCAGGGCTATAATAGTTACAGTTCTGGGAAAATTATGCGACGAAAAGCATATAACAAGGATCATAGCCCTTACGGAACATACAGACAGCCGAATTGTAGCTAACGCCGTTGAAGCTCTGGAATTTATAAATTCGGAAAAATCAATCGAAGCGCTTACCAAACTTCTATTTCATGAGGATTCGCGCGTTAAAGCGAACGTCTGCAAAGCGTTATGGAAATTTTCAGGCACTAAAAAAGACATCGGTTTGATGGTTATGGGACGGCTTAAGGAACTTGTAAGTTCTGATAAGCCATGGATTAGAAGCTCGGCAATTTACGTTCTTTCCGAAATAAAAAATGACGAGGCGATTAAGCTCATAAAAGAATGTAAAAATGATCCTGAAAAAATTATCAAAGATCAGGCAAGTGAAATTTTGAAAAAAATAGGCGTGACTGATCCTCCGCCGGCAGCGGCAAATATAAATAAAGCCGATATCGAAGAGCTGCCGCCTGATGAGTTTATGCCGAAGATGGTATTTTTTGTCAAGAAATTTTTTGGGACGCTGTCGAAGAGCGTTAAGAATTTAAGGGACAAAGTCGGTCATGATAATTTTATAAATTATTTTAAATATTCGATTTACTTTGTAATATTTATAGTTATATTCATTACGGCATTTAACGCTATATGGGAAATGCGCACCGTAAAAGTCGTGGAGAAAGAAAAAGTGGAGCAGGTAAATAATGAAATAGTCTCGCGCAATGTTTCGGAAGCGGCTGATTCATTGAAAAAACTTAAATTTGATGATACAATTGTTAAACTCGAGCGCGAGTTGAAGTCGAATCCCGATGATATGGTATCCAGAAAATTACTTGCAGTTGCTTATTATCAAAAGGCGCAGGTTTTTTTAACTTCGAAAAAAAATAAGGAAGCGCGTGAATTTATCGAGAAATCCCTTGCGCTGTCGTCTGAGTTCGCCGATTCTATACTGGCGCTCGCTAAAATTCAGATCAGTATGAATGAAAATGATGCAGCGTTCGAAACATTAAAAAATGCCGCCGCAAAAAACCTCGATCATGCCGGGCTCGATCTTGAATATGCTAAAATGCTTATTTTGAAAAATGAGTTGAAAGAGGCGAAGGATTTCATTCAGAAATCTATTGATAAGGATTCGGCTTTCGGTGAAGCTTATTATGTCATGACACGCTGCATGCTTCTGCTTAAGGATTTTGATCAGGCGAAGGCATATTATCAAAAAGCCGTTTTTTTGGAGCCTGAAAATAATTCGGCACGCTATGAGATTTCGCAGAAATTTCTGGATGCCGGCATATATGCCGAAGCGATAAAAGAACTTTCGGTATTGATAAAATCCAATTCTAAAGATACCGCAATGCGTGAAAAACTTGGCAATGTTTATTTTCAGCTTAGCAGCTATGACGCGGCAATCAACGAATTTAAAAAAATACTTGAAATAAATCAGAATAATTATGAGGTGAATTTCAAGATAGGCCTATGTTATCAGGCGCTTGACAATATAGATGAAATGCATAAATATATCTATAAGGCGGTCAAATTAAACGGTAATTTCGCCGAAGGCCATCATATATTAGGCACTATATACGATTTTAAAAAAAATTATGCGAGCGCGAAACAGTGCTATGATAACGCAATTAAAATTAATCCTAAACTTGCCGGCCCTTATATTTCTTACGGAAAAATGTATATGAACGCAAATCCGCCGCAGTACCAATATGCCGTTACGGTTTTCAATAACGCGCTGAAATTTTTGCCAGATCATCCGGATGTTCTTTACCTTCTCGGTATTTCATATTTGAACCTTAAGGAAAATAAAAACGCTAAAGACGTCCTTACAAAATATATGGGCATGATTTCGAAGGATACTGCACTTTATAAAGAACTCGCAGAAACTGTTTCAAAACTTTAATCGGTAAAATATTGCCTGCTTAAAATCAATAAAAATAATAGTTTCAGGATGATAAAAATAGTTTTCAGAGTGGAATTTAATTTATCGGATATGTTCGAATAGTCTTTTGTTAATTATTAAATAATAAGAAAAACCGGCCGCTGAGTTAATTCAGCGCCGGTTTTTTATATTGATAATATCGTATGTTTAATTTTGGATATTTATTGCAATTTTATTATATAAAATTTACATTGCGTAAACCCTGTAATCGATTTCCGGGAATATATTGTCGTGATATTCCAGCGCCTGCAGGAAATCCGTGTCTATGCGCTGGCATTTTATCTGGTCGTAAAGTGAATTGAACCTGGCTACATGGTCTTTAGTTCTTTTTACAGCGTATTCGACAGCGGTATTATTTTTCATAATAAAAGCCCAGTCTGAGCTTTGCGCGAGAAGAAGCTCTCTTGCCGCCTGAGAAAGCGCTCTATTTACAAGTAAATCCGCGCTCTGGCTCTGGTAATAAGTAGCGAGCTCGACCATTCTTTCCGACATCTCGATCAGGTGTTTGTAAATCCAGTCGTTGCTTTCTGAAAGCCATACTTCTGAATAGCCTTTGTGGCCCCATGAGCTGAATGAAGGTGTAAGGACCTGGTTTTTTGGGTGCGCTTCCAGGTATTCATAAGGCGTAACGCTTTTTATGGCGCTTTTTGGGTCGGCCGTAAGGCGCAGCACTTCTTCTATGAAATGCGGGCCTTCATACCACCAGTGGCCGAAAAGCTCGGCATCGTAAGGCGATACTATTATAGGCTTCCTGTCCATATATTCGCTGAGATATTCGATTTGCTTTACACGGTTGAAATGGAAATTGCCGGCGTGCTCTTTGACCATTTTAAGCGCGCGTTCCTGGTTGTAAACTTCTTTTTCATGGGTTTTCCCGGTTATTTTATAATACTTTATGCCGGTATTGATACGGATGCCGTCCGGGTGTATATAAGGCTTTATATAGTCAAAATCGAGGTCGAACCCTATATCGCGGTAAAATTCGCGGTAGTTGTAATCGCCGGGATAGCCTTCGTTCGCGCTCCACACCGATCTTGACGATTCCACGTCGCGTCCGAAAGCCGCTACTCCTGATTCGCAGAATACAGGGGCAAATACGCCGTATTTAGGGCGAGGCGTACCGTGAAGTATGCCGTGCGTGTCGGTGAAGAAAAACTGTATGCCGTATTTTTTCAGGAATTTGTCGTGGCCGGGGTAATAGCCGCATTCGGCAAGCCAGATCCCGCGGGGTTTGCTGCCTATATGACGTTCGTAAGAATCGACGGCTATTTTTATCTGTGCTTCGACAGCTTTTTCGTTAACCGACATTAGCGGTAAAAAACCGTGCGTGGCGCAGCAGGTTATTATTTCAAGATTGCCGGCGGTTTGGAATTTCTTGAAACCGTTTATGAGGTTCATTTTATATTTCTCGATAAAATTTTCCCGGTTATCGGTAAATTTTTTGAGATACATTTTTGCATTTTTATTTAAGTCCGCAATCAGGTTGGTTCTGATAACTTCTTTTTCAGCAAGCTCTATCAGCGTGTTTATATGCTGGACATACCTTTCCTGCAGCAGCGGGTCGGCCAGCATTGCCATTAAAGTCGGAGTTATTGTCATTGTGATTTTAAAATTTACCCCGTCAGCGGCCATTTTTTCAAATGATTCCAATAACGGCAGGTAAGTTTCGTTTATAGCTTCAAAGAACCAATTTTCCTCAAGGAAGTATTTATATTCAGGATGACGCACATAAGGAAGATGTGCATGCAATACCATTGAAATATATCCTTTTTCCATTATTTGCTACTCCTTGCTGTTTTTTGAATAGTTGGTATGCTTTTTTACTATAGGAGTTATCGTGATTTCATCGATTTTATCGTAAGATGTGCCTTTGACCGGTATATCGATATTGGTGTCAGGAAGCGCCATTCTTATTGAAAATGTACCGTCTTCTCTGAGTTTTATAGGCTGACCCATTATTGTTACCGAAGCGTCCGGTTCCGTTGCGCCGTAAACTATTAATTCCGTGTTCAGTACCATCCAGAATTTTCTTTCTTTTTTAGCGGCTTCCTCTTCGGCTTTTTTCTCGAGCATTGCCTGTGATGACAGAGTTTCGGATGAAACTCCCGCTCCTGGAGTCAGTAAATGTGAAGTTTTTGTCAACTCGTCGGTCTTCATGCCGCGTGCCATTATTTGCATAATATCGGCCGAGCTGAGGCCGATTTTTTTGCCGCCCGAAAGTTCGTATAATTTGTTGAATGTGCTGTCTTTTACCATCCATTTTTCGTCGGTCGCGCTTGACATGCTGGCGTTTGGCGTTTCGATGTGGTTGGATTTTAAAAGAACCACAAAATCGCCTTTTAGCGAGAGAAAACCAAGCTCGATCATATAAACTGAGTCGTGTTTTACATGTATATACCACGATGACGCAATTTTTGAAAGCTCGATATCATGCGCATTGCTTTCATCGGCTTCATGCTTATCTGTCATGTCATATACTCTTATTATTTTTTTCGAATGGAGAAATTCTTTTGAGCCGAGTATTTTTTCTGCTTCCTTGATTTTATTTTCCGATAATTCCCAGAAAGCGAAAATCCATTCAGGGTCGCGCACTAAAACGGTTAATCTGTCTTTGCCGTAAATTTCAGGCAATTGATTGTTCGAATCGATTATATAATGGCGTCCGTAAATGTTTTCGGTATGCGATGAGGTTACGTTCGGTGATGATTTAGGATATAACGGGCTTTCAATTATCAAACGACCGTCCGGAGTTATTTTTGCCGTTTTTTCAAGTTCCTTCAATGGTATTTCACGGGCTTTGAGGTTGCGCGGTTTTTTTACGGCTTTTGTTTTAGCGGTGGTTACACTCGCCGCTTTTTTTACCTCAGTCTTTGTTTTTACCGCAGCTTTCGTTTTGGCAGATGCCGCTGCCTTTGTTGTTTTTTTCGCGGTAGTTTTCTTTCCCGTCGTTTCAACCTTGTCATTAACTTTTTTTACTGGCATTACTTTTCCTCCTTAATATCGTTTAACTAATAATAATATATTTTTAATGAGCAATTAATATGCCATGAATACGCTTTTTTTATTTTTTTGGTATCATGAAAAGTGCCGCCAATAAACAAGTTTCGAAACACATAAATTCATGATTAAATCTATAAAATTATAAAAACTTTTTTGAGCGTTTATTGAACAATTTTCTGTTTTTTTATTGTGCTATGTATTAAAACTTCTTCAGGTTTTATATTGATATAATTTTTATTTTCTAATAATTTAATGTCGAAATTACCGATTTTATATCTGAACAAATCAATAACTGCCGAACCGAAATATTCGAACATTTTTCTTATTTGCCTGTTGATGCCCTGATTAATTTTGATGTCATAGACTTTATCGCCAATTTCTTTTATATAGCAAGGCTTTGTTTTTTCAAGGGCGCCGCCGTCTTTTGTTATTAATATTCCGGTTCTAAATTCTTCGATCTGTTCGTCTGTAAGCTTTACGTTGACCGTTACTTTGTAATGCTTTGTTATTTTATTGGAATCGCCCGTCAATTCATTCAAAAAATCATTGTCGTTCGTTAAAAATATGAGGCCGTGAGAGTTTTTGTCAAGCCGGCCGACCGGGTTGAGATTTTTATTTAAAGCGAACGGCACTACGTCGTAAATTGTTTTTGAAGTTATGTTTTTTCCCGGACGCGTCGTTTCATAACCTATCGGCTTATTAACCGCGATATATTCAAATTTAGCGGCTTTAATTATTTTCCCGTTTAGTGCGATTTTATCGTGTTTTATGTTGACCGGCTGCATTATGCTAATTGCTTTGATTCCGTTTACCGTGATTTTACCGCCTAATATAAGGTCTTTTGAATCTTTGCGGGAGCATACCGAAAGTTTCGAGAGCGCCCGGTAAAGCGCGCAAAAGCCGCTGTCTGAATTATAAGGCAGTCCGGGTTTTGGGTTCTTTTTATTTATTGTTTTTTCATATTTATTATTGTTTTTTTTGACTTTATCATTATTAAAATATTTGTCGTTTGGCATACTGCATTATGATAACAAAATTATTGTTTTATTTCAATAAATTGTTAATGACCGGAAAAAATATTTATATATTACTTAAAACCGAATTTGATGTATTATTAAATTAAATTTTTATAGCGTTTAAATAGTGTTGTATGGTAAAATTTACTTAGTTGAAATCTTATTTTATGCCAGGGCTAAGTTTAAATTTTTTTAATATAGCAAGCGGCAAATAATTAGTTTTTAAAGCTATATTAAGATAATTGTCTTGGCGAAAATATTTGATGGATTTAGAGAATTGTCTGTTAATAGCGTAAATAGAAAGGATAATGACATGCAGATTTATTGCGGAAAAATAAAAGTAAATATTTTAAACTGCGGCACATTTAAATTGGACGGCGGCGCTATGTTCGGCGTGGTGCCTAAAACGATTTGGAATAAAACAAATCCGGCGGATGAAATGAACAGGATTTTACTCGGTATGAATCCGCTTTTGATAGAATCAGGGAATCGTAAAGTACTGGTTGACGCCGGAATCGGCGATAAATTTAGCGACAAGTACATGCAGATTTATTGCATTTCGAATGACGCGAATCATATATGTGACGAGCTGAAAAAAATTAACGTTACGCCTGATGAAGTGACTGATATCATAATAACGCACCTTCACTTCGATCACTGCGGCGGTTTTACAAAATATGCCGATGCCGGAGTTTCTGAACTTATGTTCAAGAATGCGGAGATATACCTTCAGAAAAAACATTACGAGGCGGCTGGTGCGCCTACTGAGCGCGACAGGGCGTCATTTATAAAAGACGATATTCAGCCGATTTTTGATTCGCCGCGGCTGAAGCTGCTTGACGGCGATACAGCCGATGTGATTCCGGGAATATCGGTTAAAGTATCGAACGGCCACACGCCGGCGCTGCAAACCATTAAAATTAATGATTCCGGCCAATCGGTCTATTATCTAAGCGACCTTACGCCGACGTCTTCGCATATTCCTATTCCGTATGTCATGGGTTATGACCTTTATCCGGTGACGATGGTGGCTGAAAAGCGCAAAATGTTCGATGACATTATCGCGGAAAATGCGATAGCTATATTTGAACACGACCCTTTCTGGCCGGTTTATAAAATAAATAAAAACGAAAAGGGTTATTTCGGTGTTAAGCACCAAATTTAATTTTTAAAAATAAAATTTGATAAAACCAAAGGTTTTGTGCCCGGCACCAGCCGGATTCTATTTCATACAGCCGGCGTAATTGCATGAAGTTCGAATTATATGCTTTTTAGGATGATGTATAAATGATTATGAATGTAAAAAAAATCATTTTGTTTGTATTGTTTTCTTTTATCTCGCTTCTTTTTTGCGTTTGCCTTGGGAATATAAATTTGGCCGGCGCCGCAAGCATTAAATGCGATATATGCGGCAATGCCATCGATGGTAAATATTTTAAATATAACTCGTCCGAATCATCCGAAGAGACGATAGTCTGTCTGAATTGCAGCGAAACTCTCCCTAAATGCCAACTTTGCCGTCGCATTATGAAAAATGAAAATTTATATGACGGCATGAAGGTATGCGATAACTGCATTAACCGCATCAACGCTTCGGCTGATTGTTATTTATGCCAGAAGAAGATATATTCCGGCACCTATTTTATGTTCGAAGATCCCGATACGCGCGAAAAAACTTATGTATGCCAGAATTGTCTGAATGTTTACGAAAAATGCGATTTATGCAAAGTACCGAGGCGTAATATCGATATCATAAATAATACCAAAGTCTGCTATTACTGTCAGAAAAAATTAAAAAAATGCTATTCTTGCGGCAACTTGATATTAAGGACAAGTTATAATTATGATATCGTAAACCAGGTTTACTGCCCTGACTGCGAGAAAAAGACTCCGAAGTGCGATTGCTGCGGGCTTCCGGCCGGAAATTCGCCGGTCATTCTGTCCGATGGTCGTAAAATCTGCCCTGATTGTGAAAGCACTGCCGTAAAAGACATCGACAGCGTTAAATTTATATACGACGCTGTCGCCACTTTTTTGCAAAAAGAATACAATATGGCAATCGGCCATATTAATCAGATAAGCTTTAAAGAATTATCAGAAATGGAAAAACTCGGAAAACTCGTTCCCGGCAGCGATGAAAATAAGAGCATACCGCTAGGCCTTTTTATGAGGACCGGTGACAAGTTCGATATATATGTCCAAAAAAACCTGCCGCGCAGCCTGCTTACCGGCGTATTGGCCCATGAATACGCTCATTCGTACGTGTCGAATGTCGCCGGCGCGAAAATCGATAACATGGAAATAAATGAAGGATTCGCCGAGTGGATACGATATAAGGTCCTCGCTTATATAGGAGATAATGCCGGAATGAAGCTGATCGAGAAGCGTACCGATATATACGGCCGCGGTTATAAACTTTTTAAACGTGCAGAAGACGAAAAAGGCCTAGGCGGGGTGTTCGGGCTGATAACTGAAAACAAAAAATAACCTGCCGCAATTTTTTGTTTTATTCTAATTGGCTGCGCAGTTTTCTAAGGACAGCTTAAAGAAATAACAAAAAAATCATCTTTATTTTATTAAATTTATTGTTGATTTTGTTATTTTTGAAATATAGTGAATTATAATTCATAAGATCGGAAAGATTAACTATATCAATGCTGATGCTCGTGCTCATGGTGGATATCCGGGTAATGGCTGTGCTTATGAATCAGCTTGTTATGCACATGGACGTGACTGTGCTGGAATCTTTTGCTGAAATGAAAGAAATTGAATAATTTTAATAGTTTTTCTGATTTTATAGCATGTTTGTGATTTTCAATATCGGTTTCATTTTGATGTATATGGTTATGGTGTTCGTCGCTGCCGTCATGGCAGTGGCTGTGTTCGTGGACTATAGTTGCGTGGATATGCTCATGCTCATGGTTTTCCGTTACGTGGCAGTAAACGCCGGCAGCCATTAGAAACGCCGAAATTAAAAACATGAATGATAATTGGTCGTTAAATATTAAGAAAGACGCAAATGCGCCGAAAAATGGAGCGAGCGAAAAATAGGCGCCGGTACGGGAAGTGCCGATATGCCTTAACGCCAGAACGAACAGCACAAGGCTGAGGCCGTATCCGAGAAATCCGACGGTCATTGCTGCTGCGATATTTTTAAATGAAGGTATGTTCACATTAAGAATAACCGTCGATATGAAAAGATTTGTAAATCCTGCGAGTATTCCCTTAAATGCCGTTATCTGAAACGGATCGCCGGCTGAAACTTTTTTGGTGAGATTATTGTCGATGCCCCATAACAGGCACGCGGCAATAATTAGCGCAGGCCCGCTGAAAAAGTTATTAATATCCGGTGTGCCTGTCCATGAAAGCAGCGCGCCGCCGGCCGTGATAAAAACCATTCCGAGCGCGATCCTGTTGTCGAAATTTTCCCTGAAAACAAACCACGCGAGGATGGCGGTGAATACGCCTTCAAGATTCAGAAGAAGCGAAGCCGCTGAAGCCGCGGAATTTTTGAGGCCGAAAACAAGAAGTATCGGCGCGAGAAAACCGCCCGCCAAAGTGGCGCCAAGAAGCCATGGCAGGTCCTTTTTAGATAGCGACGCCTCGTTTGAATGCAGGCTGGTACTGAAAATTTTACTTTTGAGAAAAATCCATATCGATACGCCGATTCCGGAGCCGCAGTATAATATTCCGGCCAGCAGAAACGGATGAATTTCGCCGGCAAGCAATTTCGCGGCCGGCGCGCTCAGCCCGAATAGCAGCGCTGCTAATACGGCATTTAACGCCCCGTACGATAAATGCATTTTAATTATCACCTTTTTTTATTGTGGCTTTTAAAAACATACCGGCTTTAAGTTTCTTTTCAGTATTTTTTATTATAGCCGTGACTTCGAAGAAGTGAGTCAGCGAATCGCCGACCGGCTTTATTTCGTAAATTTCGCCGGTGAATGTGTCTGATTCGTAAGAATCGACGAATATCGAAATTTTATCGCCTTTTTTTATTTTGGAAACTAAAAGTTCGGGCACGCGCAGCTTCGCTTTTATTTGATCGAGATTGACAAGCTGTAAAACCGGTTTTCCTTTATCTATGAAATCGCCGATTTCCCTGTATTTAGTTGCGATAACGCCGTTCATTGGGGCTATCATTTGAGTGTTGCCGAGGGTGTTTTCCGCTATTTTTAAGGCGGCGTCGGCGGAATTTAATGATGCCTGCGCGGCGAGGCGGGCAAAATTGGCGTTATCTTTCGCCTGGACGGACGCTGAGTTACTCCTTACTAGTTCGGCTGCGCGCTGATATTCGAGCGAAGCCTGGTCGAGCGCGACTTTAGCTCTTTCTACCTGGGTTTTTGCGGCATTAACCTGCAGCTCGTAGTCTACCTTATCGATTTTAAAGAGCACTTCGCCGGTTTTTACCGAATCGCCTTCTAAAAATGGAAGAAATTCTATATTGCCGGCGACTTTTGAGGATATATCCACGGTCTGGAACGGCGCCGCCGTGCCGTAAACCACTATTTCCGTTTCCGCAGTCGCCTGTATGATAGGTAATTTCATGGTATGACCTTCGCCGGCTTTATCGCTTTGTACTGATAATGCATGATCGTTTACCGCTAACGCCTGGCCGGCCGGGAAGGGCTGCAGCAATGCCGCCGCTATTGATAAAATAATAATCTTTTTTAACTTGCTGATCACTGTTAACACCTCATTAAAATTAATAATTTTTTTATAATTATAGAAAATATAAACAAAATGAATTATTTGAATCGAATTAAGTTTTATTTTATGCTTGTTTTTCCGGCGCCGTATTTTCGTTTGTGCCTGTGAAATAACTGACCATATCATCTAAAAGTGTATAAACAACCGGAATAACTATCAATGTAAGGATGGTCGACGTTATAAGGCCGCCGATAACGCATATTGCCATCGGGCTTCTTGATTCGGAACCGGAGCCTGTCGACATGGCGATAGGTAGCATTCCGAAAACCATTGCGGCGGTTGTCATCAATATAGGGCGCAGCCTTGTCGGACCGGCTTTTATTATGGCGTCGAATCTGTTGAATCCGTTGTGCCTGAGCGTTATAATGTAATCTATAAGCAGTATGGCGTTTTTAGTGACAAGGCCCATAAGCATTATTATACCAATCAAACTGAATATACTCAATGTTTTTTTGAAAATCAAAAGGCCGCCGAGCGCGCCGATTACCGAAAGCGGCAGCGAAAGCATTATAGTAAACGGATGTATGAAACTTTCGAACTGCGATGCCAGGATCATATAAACTATGAGGATAGCGAGGAAAAGAGCGAAAAATATGCTCTGGAAAGATTCTTTCATAATATCGGCCATGCCCGTGAATTTTCCTGAATATTCAGGCGGCATTTTTATGCTTGCGCTGAGCTTGTTTATTTCGTTAATCGCTTCGCCCATAGGCAAATTATCGAGGTTTGCAAGAATCGTTATCTGCCTTTGCCTGTTCAATCTGTTAATTTGTGTCGGCCCCGAACTTTGCTCGATTTTGACCAGGTTTTTAAAGTCGATTGCCTGCCCGGACGCCGAGCGCACATAAAAATTATTTATGCTGTCGATGGCGTTTCTTTCGCTTAAAGCCAGGCGGACATTAACGTCGTATTGGTTGCCGCCTTCCTTGAATTTTGAAACTTTTTCGCCGCCGACGAGCGTGCGCACAGCCGAAGCTATTGAAGCGATAGGGACATAAAGCTGTGATGCCCTGTCGCGGTCTATATAAACGCTTGCTTCCGGTTTTCCGGTTTTATAAGTGGTGTCAATGTCGACAATGCCTTTTACCTGTTTGAGTTTGTCGATTAACTGAATGGCGTATTCATTTAATTTTTCGAGGTTTGGCCCCTGTAAAACATATTGCAGCGAAGCGTTACGGCCGCCGCTCGAGCCTATATCCGAAACATTTTCAATTGTAACTATGCCTTTTTCAAAATTTTTAAATATCTGCCGGTATTTTGTCATGACAGCCATTTGAGATTCTTCGGGACGCTGCGCTTTTGGAATCAATTCGACGAATATATTCCCGGCATTCGCTTTTTCCTGAGCATCGGCGGCTACGGTCGAATAGACAGTTATTATTTTTTTATTGTTGATCAACTCTTTTTCAAGATCTTTCATTACATTTTGAGTGTATTCGATCGAAGAGCCTGTCGGAGTTTCTATGTTTATGGAGAATTGGTCTTTATCTTCGTCCGGCGTAAATTCACTCTTTATGAGTTTGGCCATATTAAGGCTTCCGAGTAATAACAGTACGCTCAATATGATAACTACAAGCCTCATTCTTAAACTGATTCTAAGGAAAAATAAATAAAATGCGTCAATGCCGTCGAATATTTTTTCGAGGAGGTTATAAAAAAATCCGTGAGATTTAGTAACTTTCATAAAACGCGAGCAAAGCATTGGGGTCATTGTAAAAGATATAAAAAGTGAAATTAATACAGCGAATGTGACGGTCATGCCGAATTCAAAGAAGAAGCGGCCGATGAGGCCCTTCATGAAAGCGACCGGAACGAAAACCGCCACTATTGAAAATGTCGTGGCTACGACGGCGAGCCCTATTTCCGATGTGCCGGTTAAGGCGGCTTCTATCATTCCTTTGCCTTCTTCGGCCTGGTGCCTGTATATATTTTCCAGCACGACTATGGCGTCGTCTATAAGCATACCTATCGAAAGCGAGAGCGCGAGCATCGTGAGGTTATTGAATGTAAAATTCATATACTTCATGAAGGCGAATGTTGAAATAACCGATGTCGGTATTGCCAGCGCTGAAATAAGGGTTGTTTTGACGTTTCTTAAGAACACGAAAACTATAAGAATCGCCAGTCCGCCGCCGAATATCAGGTGGAAGAAAACTTCCTCTATCGATATTTTTATGTATTTGGATTGGTCGGAAACTATTTTTATTTCCATTCCTTTTGGAAGCTGCGGTTTCAGTTTTTCAAGCGCGTTTTTTACGTCATCTGCGACTTTGACGGTATTCGTACCGCTCTGTTTGGATACCTGCACGGCGACGGCCTGCTTGCCGTTCAAGCGCGCGTAGTTTTTCTGGTCTTCGACGCCGTCTTCTATAGTCGCTACGTCGCCCAGTTTGACGGTATAGCCGTTTTTTATCGCGACATTTAATTTTTTGAAATCTTCTATTTTTTCGATTTCGCCTTTTACTTTGACAACTATATCGCGCGGGCCTGTTTCGAGGCTGCCGCCGGGTATTTCAATATTCTCGGTCTGGAGCGCGCGCGTCACTTCTGAAACGGTGATATCATGGCGGATCATTTTTTCATTATGAAGCCAGATTCTTATCTGGCGTTCGAGCCCGCCTATTATTTTGATTGAGCCGACACCGCTGAGTTTTTGAAGATATTCTTTTATTACGTCCTTGGAATATTTAGTTGTGTCGCGTATCGACATATCTGACGCAACGACCATTGATATTACTGGTTTTGCGCCTATATCCAGTTTTTCGACTACCGGCTCGTCGGCTTCTTTAGGTAATTCGCTCTTTACCCTGGCTATTTTGTCGCGGACTTCCTGTGCGGCAACATCGACATTTTTTTCAAGCTCGAATTGAATGACTATCTGGCTTACATTTTCGAGCGAGACGGAACGCATTTCCTTTATGCCGCTTATTGTATTGACTACTTCTTCTATTTTATCCGTGACTTTGAGTTCCAACGTTTCCGGAGAGCCGCCCTTTAAAGTGGTCATTACGGTAACATAAGGAAATTCTACGTTCGGCATGAGGTCTACGCCTATCATCGTATAGCAGATTATGCCGAAAACGACTAAAGCGGAAACTATCATTGTGGTAAATACTGGCCTGTTTACGCTGACTTCTGATAAAAACATTTTTCAGTTCTCCCTTAATGTGTTTTATAATAAGTTAGTAATTATTGTTATTAATTCTTAATATACTATAATTTTTTTGACTGTTGTTGTCAAGAATTATCTTTGATTTCAAAAACATGCCGGTCTTAATTTTTTGATCCGGATTACTTATTAAAGCTGATATTTCAAAGAAATGGGTTTGCCAATCGCCTACCGGTTTTATTTCATAAATTTCGGCGCTGAAATTTTCGGCCGGGTATGCGTCAATCGAAACATCAAGTATATTGCCTTTTTTGATTGAATTTAACGCGTGTTCCGGTATTTTTAATTTTGCCTTTATTATGCTTATATCCATTATTTCGAGGACCGGTCTGCCTTTATCTATGAAATCGCCTTTTTCTTTATATTTGACGGATATGACTCCGCATACAGGCGATTTGACCAGCGTATTTGAAAGCGCGGTTTGGGCGATCCTTAAATTGGCTTCTGCTGTATTAAGGTTTGCCCGTGCCGCGCTGACTGCGAACCTGGCATTGTCGAAATTCTGACGCGTCGTATACTTTGACTGATAAAGCGCTTCTATCCTGTTGAAATCGGATACCGCTTTGCAAAGCTCTACATTAGCTTTTTCAACCTGCGTTTTTGAAAGCTTGACCTGTAATTCATAATCAGAGCCGTCTATTTTAAACAGCGTATCGCCGGCGTTTACTTTACTTCCTTCGGAAAAATCAAGAGATTCAATGGTGCCGGCTGCTTTTGCGGCTATGTCTACTTTTTTAAACGGCGCCGTAATTCCGTAGATATCGATTTGTTCTCCGACGCGGCTTTCATATGAAGCAAACGCCTTATTTTCAAAGGTTAATTTAAATCCGCCGCTGATTTGCACGTTCGGTATTAATAATGTCATGGTAATTACAATAAAAAATAACGCTCTTTTCATAAAAATTAACGACCTCGCCTTTTTGACTGATTTTTTAAATTACTTTTGTTTTTATCGGCTTTTTTTATTTTTTATGAACAGTATTTCATAAAAAAATATTATACACCATACGCTATAATCTTGTCAATACGGATTGGATGTAATGAATTATTATTCATAAAAATGTAAAGTTGCGTTTTTTGCGGAAATATGATATAAATCATACAAGGAAATTTATTGAATTTTCTTAACCGCGGTTTTGATATATATCATATTCATCGGAATCATTAATATGCGGTATTTGTATTAAAATTATCGGTATGATATTTTTCGGGGCCGTTACGGCTCAAAATTGAATTTAAGAAAAACTTGACGGGGAGATTTGATATGCAAAGAAATGATGTTATGAAGCTTTTGTCGGAATACGTAAAAAATAAAAACTTGATAAAACACATGATTTCTACTGAAGCGGTAATGAGGCATTATGCGCCAAGGTTTGGCGGAGATTCTGAAAAGTGGGCATTGGCCGGGCTTATACATGATATAGATGTCGAATTGACAAAGGAATGTCCCGGATTGCACGGTAAAAAAAGCGCTGAAATATTAAAAAATAACATGGTAAGCGCTGATGTAATAGAAGCGGTTGCAAATCACGCTAAAACTGCTCCTGAAGGCGATGAGATGTCGCGCGTCTTATTTTCGGCCGATCAGGTAACCGGCTTAATTGTCGCCGGTGCATTGATCCATCCCGATAAGAAACTTTCTTCTATTGACGCGGAGTTCATAATGAAAAGATTCAACGAAAAACGATTCGCCGCCGGAGCGAAACGTGAGAATATAATAGCTATCGAAAAGATGGGCATATCCTTGAAGGATTTCATTGCAGGTTCGCTCGAGGCGATGCGCACTATAAGCGCCGAACTCGGATTATGAACTGCCGCCGGCGTTTTATTTTAATGTCTCTATAAATTTTCAGTCGAGATTTTTTTATTTAGCCGGATTATGTAAAATTTATTTACCTAAAAAAGCTTAATTACCATTCCTTACATTTGGATTTGATAGTTAAGTTTTTTTATTTTTTAAAATATGTTTTTAGACATTAGTTGAATTTATATGATTTCGAAATTGATATTTTTTCCTATGACTTGCATGACGCTCATAAGCGCCGGATAGTCAAGTTCGAGTTCGATGAACTCGGGATGTTTCGCTTCTTTGCCGCCTGTCATATCAAGTATTGTATAATCGGACGATGCGCCGACGACATAAATTCCTTTATTGAGCGGTTTTATTCCGTTAACCATGAAATGCCGCTTGCCGAGATTTAAAAGCGCTCTTTTATGAAGCTTGCCGCCGGTGAAGCTGCTGTTTACGTTTAAAATTTCGGCGAAAGCGTTTTGTGTTCTTATCCCTTCTATTATGGCTTCTTTTTCACGGTATTCCAGGATTTCCGCCCTTGCCTTGAATACTCCCTGATTTAGCCATTTGATCGGCTGCCTTGTAAGCACGTCCGTACCGAGTAATATAGCTTCGCCTATCCGCACGTTGTTTATGCGTTCTGGTATTTTATTATTTTCTATGAGACCGATTAATGAGCTGTTTCCGCCGGAAATTATCTCGAATTCAAATTTATTTCTTTTTTCGGCTTTCTCGACCATATCCATGAAGTAATTAAGGTTTGCATTTGTCGGGACTATTCCTGAAAAACAAGCATGATTGGTAGCTATTCCTTTTATATCCGCGTTTTTTATCGCCAGCGCCTTTTTTAAAAAGCAGTCAAGTTCATTGAGCGGAACGCCTTCACGCAAATCGCCGCTGTCTGCCATTATTATGATTCCGGTTTTTTTACGGCCTTTATTATAATATTTTGCGACCATATCAATATGGCTGATATCTGAAACATATTGATAATCCGGCGTGAACTTATCAAAATTAAAACTTTCCGACTCGCATTGCGACGGTAATTTAATTATTCCTGTTTTTATTTGTATATTTTTTTTTAATAAAACATTGCCAAGTGAATGCAGGTTATGAATGCATGAATCTAATATGCATGCCGGGTGAGTCGAAACAATCGGTAAGACGGCAGGCATAAACCCGGCAAGAGCTTTAATGACAGGATTGACGGTTATATTTTTTTTGGCGAACCTGTTAATAATTAAGCTGCAGTTATCGTATAATTTTTTTTTGTCTATTATAATTTTGGGATATTCAAAAATGCTACCCGTTTGTTTATACAATTTATTCACTTCCAAAAAAAATAAGCCGTGAATTTAAAATTCAAGGCCTGTAAAGTAAAGGAGTTTTAATGAAAAAAGCCATTTCACTTCATTAGTAAAAGTAAACTGACCTGTTAGGAGAATTTAATAAAGTTATTTTCTTGTTACAACTGAATTTTCAAGATATGAAATGAATTTATTAACTATAAAAAGCTGGTCGCCGTTTAACGATTGTTTTTTTAAACTGTATAAATCTCTTAATACTGAAGTGTTATCGAGTTTTAATTCCATGTTGAGCGCCTCCGAAAAAATTCATTTAATAAATTTATCGGAATAATTTGTGAAAAAATTAATATGGCTTTTAAAGAATTTTATGAAAAGTTTTTATTTATAAAAAAAGTAAGATTGTCTCACTTCGATACTATACTCATTGACATGAATATAGTAATTGTTGCCACATTTCCCCGGAGAAGGAATAAACAACACTGACATCTTTAAATGCGTTAAAGTGAAACAATCTTATTTAATTAAGAATATATTATAATTTTGTCAATATCTATTATAAAAAGATTGATACAAAATAATCATATCACGATAAGTGAAATAAATAATTTGAATCAATCAACTAAAATTTATTATAACAGGAATTAAAATTTATGTCAACCCGTAAATGAATAAAAATAAAAAAATAGTTTTATTTTATGATGCCTTTTGATTGAGGCGGCGTGAAAATGCTTTCTAATCCATAAGGATCGTTGAATTCTTGTTCAGATTTAAAATTTAATTTTTTAGTTCCGCGTTCTGATAAATATTTCGATAATTCAAGATTTATTTCCGAAGGCACGGTTACTCCGGCTTTTTCAAGGCCCTGGCGCAGGAGGCTTTCCGCTTTTCCGGCAAACGCCACAGCGTCGCCGGCGATTCGCATAGCTTCCTGCGGATTATGGAATCCGAGCGAGTTTTCGGCGCCAAGAAATGTCGTCCTGTAAAACGCTTCTTCATAAAAATCCTTAGCTTTCTGGTAAAGCGCAGTTTCGACTGTTTTGCCTGTTTCGGCAGATTTATTCGCCATTTCAAATAATTTTGCGGCTTTTGCCGTGGCGTAGCCGGCCCTTGAAGTCAGGCTCATTGTGCGGTCCTGTATGGCGATTACGCGTTCTTTCAGCCACTCCGGGGTTTCCGCGTGGCACTGAAGGCATGCGCGAAGATCGTCTTTTAACGGACTCATTATGTTGTGGTCCGATATTTTACTTGCGCCGACCCTTTTATAAGGCATATGGCAGTCTGCGCAAGCAGCCTGCGCTTTGAAGTGAACGCTTCCTTTAGAGAAAAGCTCGAATTCAGGGTGTCTGATGAAACCCAGCTTGAAGCCGGTTACTGACTGTTTCCATTCGAGATTGGCCGGGTCGCTCTTTATGAATTTTATTATATTTTCAATTGATATATCGCCGAATTTACCATTTTTCCAAGGAAAAACAACGTTCGTCGATTTCATTTCGCCGTCTTTTGGAATGACATAAGTTACGTGGCACTGCGCGCAGACGAGCGTTCTGAGTTCCTGCCTGGTCGGATTTTCATGGCCTATCGCCGCGAGTCCTTCTTTTAAAGTCCACTTCGTAACTTTTGGCTCCAGTGTTGTGTTATCGTGGCAATCGATGCATGCCGCGCCAAGCGTTCTATGGTATTCAGGGATTTTTGAAACCGCTTCCATATAAGGCATTTTGAATATATCGCTTTTATATTTTTTTACAAGTTCGTTCATGTATGGCGATTTGCAGGTAAGACACGCGCCCCCTGCTTTGACTCGCGTTTGATCGATTTCGGATTGGTCGATTAACATATAATGATGTCCGCGCGGTTCGTTATATTCTATGCCGAATCCCCAGCCGTTAAATAATAATGCCATATAAGGGAATTCGCTTAATTTATCGTAAGTGATATTATCGGTGTCGAAGCCTTTCTTGTATTTGCTCTTGCCTGCCGGGCGCGGCTCTTTTGTTTTTTGCCAGGTGTCATATTCATGCGGGTAGTCTACGCCCCACATTTTCGGCTCATAATCGCCGGGTTTGATTATGTTTGTTTTTACCGGCTCCGCTTTAGGAGGCGTAAGTATATAAATCAAAAAAACGATTCCTATAAGGCCTGCCATTATTAAAAATGCCGCCGCTGCTAAAATTTTCTTTAAATTCATGATTTTTCACCTTTATTTTATCAATATAAATTTTAAAAAAATTATCTTAAAATTAAAAACTTATTTATTACTGATTTTGTTTTTTATTTCTTAAATTTTTGCAGGACTAAATATTTAAAACAATTATTGTTGATATCAGCGGAGTCTGCCAGGTGTTACTTGATTATGCCGGCTGTTTTATGATTAAATATCCTGTGGCAGTCCCAGCAATTGCGATTTTTGGAATCTATTTTCGATACTATTTCGCTATGGCATCTTATGCAGTTTGATTGTATTACATTTTTGGCGCGTGCGCTGGCTTTCGGGTCGTCTGAAAAATTACCGGTGAAAAAAAGCGCGACATCGTGAAGGCCGTCGATGCTTTTCCAGGCGAAATGTTCTATTATGTTGTCATTGGGAAGGTGGCAATCAACACATTTTTTTGTGCTGTGTGCGCCGGTTTTGCGCCATGTGTCGTAGTGCTTTTCATGAAGATGGCAGGATGCGCAAAATTCAGGCGATTCTGAATGTTCAAAAATTCCGCCCGGCATAAAAACGACCCAGACGGCGGTGGCGCCGAAAGCGGCGCTGATAATGAGAAATAACACTGCATATAATTTATATGCATAAATAAGTTCTAGTATTTTTTTTGTCACTATGCTTATCATGATCTTTATTGTAAGTAATTATTTAAATTTTTTCAAGTATATTAACGAAATAAATTTATAAATTTTATTATAGCTGCTTTATACTTTAAAAGACCTGACTCGGTATTTATGAAGCTTATTTTAAAGCTGCGATATTTCTAACAAAAATTAATGTATAATTTATTATATTATAATTCTTAATCTTAAGTTAATTTATAGTGTATATGGTAACTCTTTTGGTTAAATAAATATTTTAAATTTGAAGATTATTATAGAACTAAACTGAGTTATTTCAAGTAATATCATGAAACGGCGTGCTTAAATTATACAGGGTCAAAAAAATAAAAAAATATATAAAATTTATTGACACCATCATAAAAAAAGTTTATAATTTTAATACACAAAATTTTTAAAGTGTTTTGGAGGGTGGTATGAAGAGAGTAGTATTATCAGTATTGGTTATCGCGTTGATTGCTTATATGGCAAATATCGCGTTTGCAGGCACCGGCAAGAGAGCGCTTGATTTCATTAAATTTAACGAAGAAAACGGAAATCGTTATGTAGTTAATTACGGCGCTGACGGAGAAATTTTGAGTATGCGCGCTGCTGACCCTGAAGTTTATTCGGCAAAAAGAGGCGTAAATAACGACGCTTTAAAATCGGCTATCGCATTTTTAAATAAAAATGCGGCATTGTTAAACATTGAAGATGTAAAAGATTTGAAACCTGAACAGATTGATAGATCAGAAAATATAGCGCACGTTGTTTTCAATCATTACAATAAAGGTAAAAGAGTTTTAGATTCGCAAATTTCAATTCACGTTAATAACGCAGGCGAAGTTGTATGCGTAAATAACGGACTTACTAAAGTTGGAGTAACGCACGGCGTTATCAGCTCAAACTCGATTTCAAAAGATGAAGCAATAAAAATAGCTAAAGAATATGTAAAAACAACGGAATTAAGAGGAACAGTCGGTGCTTCGGACTGCATTTTTACAAAAAATAATAAAATAGCATTGTCGGTATGGAAAGTGTCGATTCCTTCGAAAGCTCCGCTCGGAGATTTTGTATGTGTAGTTAATGCTGACAACGGCGGCGTTGTTGACAGCTATGACGTAATGAACCACGCTAAAGGTTCAGTATATTTTCTCAACCCTTTAAAATGCAAAGTTACAAACGAAGAAATATTAAACTTAAAAGGTACAAATGG
This sequence comes from Candidatus Wallbacteria bacterium, assembly GCA_041441465.1. Taxonomy (GTDB): domain Bacteria; phylum Muiribacteriota; class UBA9980; order UBA9980; family UBA9980; genus JASDSY01. Next base: position 362,726 of record JASDSY010000022.1, on the reverse strand, counting down.
CATGGTCGGCAAATGGGCTAACGTTGTTAACGAAGATTCTACGCCTGCCGCTCCAGACGCTAACGGCAATTATGTTTACGCTCCTGAAGATACACACTTTGACGAAGTTAACGTTTACTTTCATTTAAATAAAATCCATGACTATTATGCTGAAAAATTCGGTTTTACAGGCCTTGACCGTTCGATGAAAGCGACAGTTCACTACGGCGACGCTTATGATAATGCTTATTTTTCACCGATGGAAGGCGGATTTGCTTTCGGCGACGGCAGCAGATTAAATGACCTTTCAAAAGAAGAGAGCGTTATTTATCATGAATATACGCACGCTGTAACCGGCGCTATGGTTTCAATGCCATACAGAAACGAATCTGGCGCTATGAACGAAGCATTTTCAGATTACTTCGCATCCGCGCTCAGCAACGATCCGCTTGTCGGCGAATGGGCAATGGCGAAAATGAACAAACCATTCTTGAGAAACATGGAAAACAATTACCACTATCCTGAAAATATCCAGCACGAAGTTCACTATGACAGCATAGTTTACGGCGGAGCATTGTGGGATCTGAGAAAAGCCCTCGGCGGCGAAGTTTCTGACAAACTTGTTCATTTCTCAAGAAACTACTTAAAAGGCATTAAAGAACAGAAATTCACCGATGGTATAAACGCTTTGATATCGGCCGACAAAGAATTTTTCAGAGGAATCAACGAAGCTAAAATAAAAGAAGTTTTCGCGAAACGCGGTATGGTTGTTAAAGCTGATCCTTCGACAAGAGAAGAAGTTCAGTCAGCTCTTAAATTCGAATCGTTAAACGGCGATAAGGAAGCTCAAAAACTTCTTAACACTATGGAATTAGAAAATAAATAATAAAATCTCTCAGGTAATTCATAAAAAACTCCCCCGTTTGTTTATCAATAAGGGGGAGTTTTTTTATTTTTTTCTGCAAAATGAACACGGGCATTTTCCGCTTATATGATTCTTTTCTATTGAAAATTCGTAATAGTTTTTATTTTTACAATCTTTTAAAATGAGTATATTTTCGGTATGATTTTTTTGAATTTCAAATTCGCGGCCATAAACTGGCGATGTTTTTTTTGGAGTTATAAATGCTTCTGAAAATGATAAGGTATTATATCTTGAACTAAATCGGTATAAACCTTCTTCTTTGATTATAGAACCGTATTTATCGATAAACCATACGTAGTAAGTGTTGTTTTCAGTCAATTCAATTAATAACTTTCCAGACTGATTTTCATACCAGCATTTTCCTATAAAATATTTTTCGTTATTATAACTATGAGCTGGAATTACAAATAATATATTTAATAATATTATTATTGCTGTAAAATTGTAAATAATAATAAATTTTTTAAACATAAACCCTTCTTTTTTTAGGAATTATTAATTATAAGTTAATTTTTATAATTTAGTTTGTATTCATTAGAGATAATAAAAAATATTGACAAAAAAAATAAAATGCAATAAAATAGTTATATTATTTTAATCGGTTATTATTTTTAATATAATTAATTATTTTTACTTTGGAAAAACGTATGTTAGGCTCTTCTAAAATAAAAAACTGTAAGTTCTTATTTTTTTCTTTTTTGCTGTTGGTTTTTATTGCCGCGATTTCAGCATCTTTTTTTCACATACATGTTGAAAATGATCAATCACATGATGAGCAAAATCATTCTGAATGTTTAATTTGTAATTTTTGTATTTTATCTTCGGCAGCTGTAGTGACAATTTTTCTTTTTTGTTATTTTATCTTTTTTCGAGGTATATTAAAAATAATTTATAATGAACCTGTAATAATTGTTGCTGTAAAATATTCAAATTTTTTACGTGCCCCTCCGTTATCTTTCTAACTAAAACCATATTTTAAAATTATCCAATATTTTTTAGATAAAAAATCAAAATAAAGTATTGATTAAGATTTTTAATCAATGTAATTTTCTATTTTGCAAGGATGGTACAATTATGAAAAATATATTTATAACCTTAATTTTTATTTTTATGTTGTTTAATTCTGAAATGGTTTTGGCTGATAATAGCCACGAAAAACATCATAATGAATATAATCATAAAATTGGTGAACATGAGGCGCCGCATGGAGGTTGTCTCAATATTATGAAATCTTGTGAATTTGGTCATGCCGAGGTTAAAGTTACCGGTGAAACCATTGAAATATGGTTTGTAGGCGGCGGAACCGAAACTTCAAAGGCGGTAAGGATAAAAGATAACGATATAAAATTAGAAATCGCGATTTCAGGAATGAAAGAAAAAAAAGAATTGATCTTAAAAGCCGATCCGATTGTGCTCGCGGAAGAGGCCGTCGGAGATTGTTCACATTTTGTCGGAAGCGACCCATCATTAAAAATAGACTCATTAAAATTTAAAGCGACTGCAAAGGTCAATTTTAAAGGAATTTTAATGGACACGAAAATTGCGTATCCTGAAGGAATTGATGATTAATGATAATTGAAGTAAAAGACCTTTTAGTAGATTACGGAGATAATGAAAACGCCGTATTGAAAATAAGCGAATTTACTTTACCGGAGCGCGGCCAACTTGCAATACTTGGCCGCTCCGGGTCAGGTAAAACGACTTTTTTGAACGTTTTGTCTGGTGTTTTAAGACCGGCAGCGGGAAATGTGAAAATATGCGGCACGGAATTGACATGTTTAAAAAATGATGAATTGGATAATTTTCGCGCGCGTAACATCGGATATATTTTTCAAAATTTAAATTTATTGCAGGCATATACTGCATTAGAAAATATTGAAATAGCTTTAAAATTAAGCGGCGCAAAATACGATCGCGGTGAAATACTTGAAAATCTAAGCGCGGCAGGATTATCCAGGGAAATCAATAAATACCCTTATGAACTATCACTCGGCCAGCAGCAGCGAATCGCCGTGATACGCTCCGTAATGAAAAAGCCGGTGCTTATACTTGCCGATGAGCCTACGAGTTCGCTCGATGCTGAAAATTCAGATTTCGTGCTGGAAATTCTTAAGGAAAATACTGAAAAAATAGGTGCGGCCCTTATATTGGTAAGCCACGAACCCGACGTAATTAATTCGTTTGAACATAAATTGAAATTTAATGAAATTAATAAGTTTTAATTATTTCATTTCGGGTATATTATATATAACGAATGTATTGAATTATGAAAATCTTTAACGTGATAATAATATTATGATAAAACGCGGATTGCGTTTTTATTAGGACGGTTTTTATGGTAGTAAAAATGATATATAAAAGCATAAAGCATCATGCTCTTTCTTCGTTTATTGCCTGTATTTCGGTGGCCATTGCGATAGCTCTTTTAACTTCGGTGACATCGGTACGCAATCAGACACATGATAATTTTACTAAAGTAGGTCTGGGTGTTGACGCAATTTTAGGTCCGAAAGGCTCGTCATTGCAAATAGTTTTAAATGCACTCTATCACCTCGAGGAAATGCCGGGGAAAATTCCGTGGACGTATATGCAAAAAGTCGCTGATGACAAAATTGTCGAAAAAATAATTCCCTTTTGCACAGGCCACTCATTCGCCGGCGTTCGGGTAAATGCCATTGAGTCTGAATTTTTTACGGAATTCGAGTACTCGCCAGGTAAAAAATTCACATTTGAAGCGGCATCGGGCGGATCCGGAAGAATATTCAAAGATACGAACGAAGCTGTATGCGGTTATCAGGCGGCGCTCGAATTAAAAATGAATATTGGTTCAACTTTTAATCCGGTATGCGGAGTGAAACAGGGCGATCCTGTTCATAATAATGTAATAAAAGTTTCAGGGATTATGGCCCCGACAGGCACGCCTTATGACAGGGCTATTTATATACCGTTAAAAAGTTTTTATACATTGTCGGGCCACGGCATTGAAACTGCGGCTATGGCGCTCAGCGAAGAACACCGTGAAATCTCAGGCGCATATATAAAACTAAGGCATATATTGGGAGGCGCTGTGCATCCTGGAATTCAGGATTTAAAATATAATATTAATCAGTCGGCAAAAGCGCAGTTTATTGTCCCGAATGAGGTACTTCCGAGGCTTTTTAATATAATAGGCTGGGTTGACAGCGTTCTTTCGGCGGTTTCGATAATGGTCGGAATCATGGCATTGATGTTTCTTTTTACGGTTTTATTGAACGCCGCGTATTCAAGAAGGCGCGATATAGCGTTGATCCGTTTTCTGGGAGCGACCAGAAATATTGTTTTCGCCGCAGCTATAGGCGAAAGCCTTTTTATTACGGCATTTGGATCATTAATAGGAGCCGCGGCCGGCCATATGATAATACATTTTGTTTCAATTTATATAGGAGCCGAAATCGGCGTTAAAATATATGCATCTGTTTTTTTTATTGAAGAATTGTATATTGCTGCTGTAACATTATTGGCCGGTGCGGCAGCCGGCTTAATACCGGCAATTAACAGTTACCGCATCGATATAATAAAAAATCTAAGACCGTTAAGCTGATGAATTGAATTTCACTATAAAAACCCGGCTGAATTTTAAAAATCATTATTAACAGACATTTTTAAGGTGTGAAAATTAAGTTAGTTATAAAAAATATTGAAAATAAAGAATAACGTTGAAAATTATTCTGTGTATACGGAGTTGAAAATGAAAAAAATAATTTTAATTGCGCTGCTTTTGATAATAGCTGGAATTGGCTATACCGGCGAAAAATATTTGTATGATAATTTATCCCGAAATAACGACCGTATCGCCGTTGAAACAAAAAATGAAATAAGCGGCGGCCATAGAACTATTGTGATTGACGAAAAATCAGTTAAAAATGTAGGTACTTTATATTTGCCTTTTACTACTTTGGGAATGTGGGATTATGATCCGGCAAAGAATAATCCTGTACCTGATTATTTAAAATTAACCGCTGACGGAAAAATGGTCAAAATGGTAGGTTTTATGTATCCGCTTGAAACGGCTGATAAAATAAAAGTTTTTTGTCTGCTTCGTTCGGCTCAGACATGTTGTTATGGCCCCAGGCCGCAATATAATCAATATGTCCTGATACAAATGAAAGATGCTGTAGCGCTTGAAAGGAATAATCCGGTGATGATCACGGGCGTGTTCCATATCGAGCCGCGGCCTGCTGACGGTTATATATATAGAATCGACGGCCATACACTGACATCTATTTCAAATGAGCTTTCGAAGGATGAACTGCCGACCCCGGCTGCTCAGGCGAGATATGACGCTTTAAATGAATTTAATATCTCGGATATTGAAAATTATCTTTATTCAAATAAAGATAAGGATATTTCAAATATCGTTCCGAACGAAGAAAAGTCTTTAATGAAGTATGTCGATTCTGAGTTAAAAATACAGGGCTACTATGTAGGTACTTTATCTGAAACTGCCGGCGTAATATTGATTGGAAAATATTTCTGGGACGGCTGCTGCCAGGGAGTGGCGCCAAATATTACCAATGCGGTTCCCGTTAAAATAGCGGCCGGTCAAAAACTGCCGAAATTATGGGATAGTCAGGTAACGTATGCCGCTAAATGCTTTTTTAATAAAGATAATAGTTCATGGAACAAAAAAGGAATATTATATTTTGAAAATGCTGTTAGAATTAAGTAAATAATCTTAAAAATAAAAAATTGACAATTTCATAAGTAATATAGTAAAATTTCATGTGTAAAAAGAGACGAAATTTGTTAATTTGCTTCGAAACGTTATTGGGTAAAAATTTCTGGAGATAAAGTGTTTTCGAAAAAAAAAAATGCTAATTATGAATTTATATTTTATTTAAAAATACTGAAATATTTTGTTGTAACTATAATTATAGTTGTTTTTTCTTCTAATCTTTGCCGTGCCGCTCAGTCAGATGTCAAAAACATTCTCATGTTTAACTCATATCATAAAGGTTACGAATGGTCAGATAATATATTCAGGGGATTTGCCGAAACAATAAAAAAAGAATTCGGTGATTCCGTGGAGTTTTATTACGAATATCTAGATGCTAAAAGGCATTATAAAGGCATAAATGATGATTATTCGCACAAATTTGATTCCATTTTAACTCATAAATATCATAATCTTAAAATGGATGCTATTTTTGTTTCTGATAAAGACGGTTATGAGTTCTTATTATCTGTAAAAGCTAAATTATTTCCCGGTGTTCCCTTAATCTTTTCAGGGATTGAGGAAATAGAAGACGGTTATCCTAAAAATGAAGTCACCGGAATAATTTCGGCTACTGATTACAAGGGGAATATCGATCTTATCTTAAAAGTATTGCCGGAAACTGAACGCATAGTTATTTTGACCGATAATACCTCGACCGGAAGCCTTAATAAAAAACATCTTAAAGAAATCGCCGCCGAATACAGGCAGCAGTTTTATTTTTTAGATGATAACGGGTTCGGTACTGAAAATAAGATAATAGATGCCGTTAAAACTTTGAAAAAAACCGACGTGATTTTTATAAGCGATTGTTTCAGGAATTCTGAAGGAAATTATATTGAATATAAAACTTTTATTCCAGAGTTAACTAAAAATTCGGCTGTTCCAGTGTTTTATCATGCAGATATGTTTTTAAATCTTGGCGTTACCGGCGGGAAGATGATTTCAGGCTATTATCACGGGGTTGACGCGGCTGGGCTGGTTCTGCGTATTCTTAAGGGTGAAAAAGTTTCGAATATACCTGTTTTAAAAATTACGCCGCATCGAAATATGTTCGACTATAAACAACTCGAACGGTTTGGAATTAAAATAAACTCTCTGCCGCTTGATTCAATAGTTATTAACAGGCCTGATAATTTATATGAAAAATATTTTTATTTTATTGTAATCGGGATAATTTTTGTTATATCTCAACTTTTGGTAATAGTTATTCTTATTTTTAACGCTCGTAAGATAAAAAAAATGAACGCGGTTTTGAAAAATAGTGAAGAGATGTACCGGTTTTTATTCGAATCTGCCAATGATTCTATTTTTACGATTAAAAAAAATAAATTTGAAAGCTGCAATATCAGGGCGCTTGCTATGTTTGAAGTTGAAAAGAGCGAGATATTGGGTAAAAACATTCTTCAATTTTCCGCTGAGGTTCAGCCTGACGGAAAAAAATCAGAAGAAATGGCTGAATATTATATCGACAAGGCTGAAACCGGAAGTCCGCAATTCTTTGAATGGAAGCATGTTACCCAGAACGGCCGGCCGATAGATACGGAAGTGAGTCTTACAAAATTTTCAGTCGCCAATGAGGTTTATTTAATCGCGATTGTTCGCGACATAACTGAAAGAAAACGCAATGAAACTTTATTGATTGAAAGCGAAAAGAGCTTGAGGCTGAAAAATGAAGAATATATAGCGCTTAACGAAGAACTAAATGAAATAAACAAAAAAATTCAGACAATGAACGAAGAATTGATCGCTGCGCGCGATAAAGCCGAAGAAAGTAATCGGTTGAAATCGTCATTTTTAGCCAATATGTCGCATGAAATAAGAACGCCGATGAATGGAATCATGGGCTTCTCGTTGCTGATATGCGATGAGCATTGCGATATAGAAAAAAGAAAATTTTATTCGAAAATAATTAAGGATTGCTGCAACCAGCTTTTAACGATTATTGACGATATTCTTGATATATCTAAAATAGAAACGGGCCAGCTGGAAATAATAAAAAAACCGATGCAGTTAAACGGATTGATGAATTACCTTAAGACATTTTTTTATGAGCGCATCCAGGAGAAAAAACTTGAACTTATTATAGAAAATAATGATAATGTGCCGGAATGTAATATTATTACCGATGAGACCAGGTTATATCAGATTTTTAATAATTTGATAGGAAATGCAATAAAATTTACGGATAAAGGTTATATAAAAGTCGGATATGAGATTTCAGGCGAGTATGTACAGTTTCATGTTATAGATACGGGACATGGAATTGATGATAAAGACAAGGATAAATTATTTAAACGATTCAGTAAAATCGAATCGCGGGCAAGTCAGAAATATCACGGTACCGGTCTCGGCCTTTTAATATGTAAGAACCTTGTCGAGCTTTTAGGCGGGAAAATTTGGTTTGAGTCAGTTCCCGGTTCCGGCACTAAGTTTTTTTTCACGATTCCTTACATTTTAGCAAAGAAATCGGAAAAGAATGTCGAGCTTAAAAAAAATATCGATGATGAATTATCAAATCTAAGCGGTTTTACGATCCTTGTTGCCGATGACGAATATTGCAATTATTTTTATATTTGTGAAATTCTCTCGGACACTGGATTAAATGTTTTAAGGGCCGAAAACGGCGTTGAAGCTATTGAGATGTGCCGGCAGCATCCGGAAATAAAGCTTGTTTTGATGGATATAAAAATGCCGATATTAAGCGGCTACGACGCCGCCGAAAAAATTATCGAGTTCCGGCCAGATCTTCCGATAATTGCGCAAACGGCTTTCGATATCCCTGAATATGCCGAAAAATCATTAAATAAAGGATTTAAAGCGCATATTGCAAAACCGATCGAACGCGCTGAATTTATAAAAATATTCAGGCGGTATATAATGCAATAATTGTTATTCGCCGATTACAAAATAATATTGAGATAATTGACATTGTTTTATTTTAGTAGTAAAATAATTAAAAATTAAAAAACATAATAAACAGGAAGGAAATTTTTTAATGGAACACAAAAAAAATGATAATGTATTTTTAGATAACGCGCGTCATTCGATGGCGCATGTTTTAGCTCAGGCCGTTTTAAAATTAAGGCCGAATTCGAAACTTGGGTTCGGGCCGGCTATAGAAGATGGTTTTTATTATGATTTCATACTTAACGAGCCGATAAGCGAGAATGATTTTAAGGCTATCGAAAAAGAAATGCGTAAAATAATCGACGCGGATCAAAAATTCGAACGCGAGGAGCTTTCTAAAGAGGCGGCTGTTATAAGGCTTAAGGAAATGGGCCAGGAATTTAAAGCCGAATATCTTGAAGAATTGTCTAAAAATCAGGGTGTGAGCACTTTTTCATTTTATAAGAACGGACCTTTCGTCGATATGTGCGAAGGACCGCATATAGAATCTACAAAGTCCGTAAAAAAAGACTGCTTTAAATTAGACAGGATTGCAGGTGCTTACTGGCGCGGTTCTGAAAAAAATCCGATGATGACCAGGATTTATGCCGTGATGTTCGAAACAGCCGAGGCGCTTGACGAATTTTTAAAACGCCGTGAATTGGCTATGCAGCGCGACCATAAAAAACTCGGCCATGAACTTGAAATATTTACTATTTCCGAGGAAGTAGGCGTTGGTCTCCCGTTATGGCTTCCGAACGGCACGATTATCCGCGAAGAACTCGAAAAGCTCGCTAAGGAAATGGAATTCAAACAGGGTTATAAGCGTGTTGTGACGCCGCAGATCACGAAGGAGGGACTGTATCATACTTCAGGACACCTGCCGTATTATAAAGATTCGATGTTTCCGCCGATGGAAGGCGATGAGAACGAAAAATACTATCTCAAACCGATGAACTGTCCTCATCATCACATGATATTCAAGTCGCTGCCTAAAAGTTACCGCGATCTTCCATACAGGCTTGCCGAGTACGGCAATAACTACCGTTACGAGAAATCAGGCCAGGTTTCAGGGCTTCTGCGCGTGCGCGGCATGTGCATGAACGATGCGCACATTTACTGTACGACCGAACAGGTAAAACAGGAATTCAGAAGCGTTCTTGAACTTCATAAATTTTATTACGACCTTTTTAGAATGGGCGAATTCTGGATAAGGCTTTCAATGCACTCGAAGGATAAACCGGATAAATATGTTAATAACGAAGAACTCTGGGAATATTCTGAAAAATTAGTGCGCGAAATAGTTAATGACCTCGGGATTGCCTATGAAGAACGCGCCGGCGAAGCGGCATTTTACGGGCCGAAAATCGATTTCCAGGTTAAAAATGTTATCGGCCGCGAAGAAACGGCTTCGACGACACAGCTTGACTTTGCTGTGGCAGAACGTTTTGGCCTTGAATTTACGGACAATAACGGCGTAAAACAGCGTCCATATATTATACACCGTGCTCCGCTCGGTACGCATGAACGTTTTATAGCGTTTTTGATAGAATTATTCGGCGGCGCATTCCCTACATGGCTTTCGCCGGTTCAGGCATGTATCGTGCCGGTATCCGATAAGTTTATTGAATATTGCCATAAAATTGCGGCGGAATTGACTAACGATTTTGTAAGGGTTGAGGTTGACGATTCTACCGATTCGTTTAACAAAAAAATAAGAAACAGCATAAGGCGCAAAAATCCTAATACATTGATTATCGGCGGAAAAGAAGCTGAAAATGCTGAAGTTACATGGAGAAGGTATTGCAAGCCTGAACAGGTTACTATGAAATTTGATGAATTCCATAAGATTTTGAATCATATGATCCAGAAGCGCGTAATGGATAATTTCGCCGACACGATACTGCCTTCGGCTTAATTTGAAAAAAATCGAACTAAACATTTTGCTCTTGCGCTGAATTTATGAAATGCGGTTTTTCTATACAAAAATGAATAATTGTTCGTTGATTAATCGATAAATAAAAAACCGGCCGGTAATATCAAAACCGGCCGGTTTTTTATCGATGGTATTTTTGCTGGAAACTTATTTAAATTATCCGAGTATCGCTTTTAAATCCTGTTCCGGCGTAGAAATTGGCATTATATTGAATTTTTCGACCAGAACCTTCAGAACGGTCGGGCTGACGAATGCAGGTAATGACGGGCCCAGCCTTATGCTCTTTATGCCCAGCGAAAGTAGCGTGAGCAGTATGCATACCGCCTTTTGTTCATACCAGGAAAGGATAAGCGATAACGGCAGCTCGTTGACACCGCATTTGAATGCTTCGGCAAGCGCGACTGCTATTTTTATCGCTGAATATGCGTCGTTGCATTGTCCGACGTCAAGAAGCCTTGGAATTCCGCCTATGGTGCCGAAATCGAGCTTGTTGAATCTGTACTTGCCGCATGCGAGCGTTAAAATGACGCAATTTTGAGGTATCGCTTTAGCGAGATCGGTATAGTAGTTACGCCCTGATTTTGCGCCGTCGCAGCCGCCGACAAGGAAAAAGTGTTTGATGGCGCCGGTTTTTACAGCGTCTATTACTTTGTCCGCAACGCCGAGAACTGCGTCGTGCCCGAAGCCGACCATTATGGTTTTGTTCTCGCCGTCTTCGGCGAAGCCGGGAGCGTCAAGCGCAGCTTTAATTACAGGTGAAAAATCACGGTTTTTAATGTGCGTTACATTCGGCCATGCTACTAATCCGCAGGTGAATATCCGTGCCATATAAGTATCTTTTGGTTTTTGAATGCAGTTTGTAGTCATTAAAATTGCGCCAGGAAATGCTTCGAATTCAGTGCGCTGGTCCTGCCATGCGCCGCCGTAATTGCCGGCTAAATGCTTGAATTTTTTCAATTCAGGATAGCCGTGAGCCGGAAGCATTTCGCCGTGTGTATAGATATTTATTCCTTTTCCTTCGGTTTGCTTTAAAAGTTCGTATAAATCTTTTAAATCATGTCCTGATACGAGTATAGCTTTTCCTTTTAACGGGTTAATGCGTACGTTTGTAGGAACCGGTTTGCCGTAAGTGCCTGTGTTGGCGTCGCTTAAAAGCTCCATAACCTTGAAATTAATTTCGCCGCATTTCATATTTAAAGCGATAAGCGCGTCAACTGTGAAATTTTCTTCTGCGATATAATTTAACGCTTCGAAAAAGAAATTATATACTGCCGGGTCTTCTTTGCCTAATACATAAGCGTGATCGGCGTAAGCCGCGGTGCCTTTCAGGCCGTAAGTAAGAAGTTCGCAAAGCGATGTGACGTCGTCGCCGTATTTTGCCCTGAATTTTTCTATGGTGATATTTTCGCCCTGCTTGATGAGTCCGTTTAAGTCTGAAGCCGGTTCCCATTCTGCAGCGCCGGTTAACGATTCAACTTTTTTGCCGTTTTTAGCGCAGGCGTCTTCATATAATTTTTTTGCCGTTTTCTTTATTTCACCGGCCGATTCAAGAAGCGTTTTTATTCTTTGCGGGTCAAAGTTAACGTTTGTGACGGTTGTGAATAAAAATTCAGTTACCGCGATGTCGATTTTCCTGTCGCGCGCACCCAGTAAAGCGGCCCTGTGAGCGTACATTGAAATGGATTTTGAAGCGTAAATCAACAAATCCAAAAGCGCCGCGGTTTCCGGGTCTTTTCCGCATACACCAAAATTCGTGCACCCTGTGCCTTTTGCGGTCTGTTCACACTGATAACAAAACATTAAAATTCCTCCTCGTTTTCATTAGGAGCGCGGTTAGTATATTTATCCGGCTCCTTATTATATTCCAATTTTATATTATTTTAGTTTTTTTGTAATTGACTTAAGTCAATTTTAAATTAAATTTAATTAACTTGTTCATTTTTATCCTAACAAATAATTGAAAATTTATCAATAGCCAACCGGTCCTAATTATTTCAATTAATCAATGGTTTAAGCCTTTATCATGATTAAAATCATTTTGAATTTTTCTACGGCCCTGAGCGCGTGAGGATGGTTTGCCGGCATTATTATCATTTCGCCGTTTGAAACGGTCCTTGGCTCGCCGTCGATAGTAATTTCGCATTTTCCGTCGATTATTTCGACTATCGCATCATACGGCGCGGTATGCTCGCTCAGACCTTGGTCTTTATCGAACGCGAATAAAGTTAACGTTCCTGTTTTTTTATCCACTATGGTTTTACTGACAACGGAGCCGTCGCTGTAATTTATTGAACTGACCATGTTGAAACTTTCGCCGGGTTTTATTGTTGAAATACTTTTTTTCATGTTATCCATAAATTTCACCTCTTCTTTTTTATTAACATATTTTTCATTATTTTAGAGTTAATAGCTAAAACGCCTTTTAATTTTTTTGAAAATTTAACAGACTTAAATCCGTTTATAATATAAGGAAATTATTTTTAGCGCACCGTGAATGCCTTAATTTATATTAGTTTACTGCCTGCTATTTGTTGGTGTATGTCAATCGAAAAATCTATAATTGTATATCTTTTATATCTCCTTCGATGCCGATTGTGACCGTTTTCAAAGGTATATCCTTTCCTGATTCGGCAAGCGCGGCTTTTACCGTTCTCAAAAGTCCGCCGCAGCAGGGTACTTCCATGATAGCGCAAGTTATGCTTCGTACGTTGTTTGTTGCAAATATAGCCGCGAGCTTTTCGACGTAGCCTTCGGTATCGTCAAGTTTAGGGCAGGCTATTACGAGCGATTTGCCTGACAGTATTTTTCTGTGAAAATCGCCGAACGAAAATGCCGTGCAGCTCGCCGCGATCAGTATGTCTTTATTATCAAACATCGGGCCGCGAGGCGGAACTAGATGGAGCTGAACAGGCCATTGTGTCAATTCTGATTTAATTTCCGCCGTGTCTGAATTATTGTTCATAATAGGCTGTTTAGGCCGGCTGCCGTTTCCGTTTTTATCGAATTGTTTGAATTTAGCCGACGGACATCCGCCGCCGTGGAGCTGATGCGCGGCGCTTCCGGGACAGCCCTTATGTTCCGTTTCCTTGTTTTCGTGAATTTTTTGCGCTTCGTGCATTTTGTCGACCGCAGTTTCGCCGTATGTATTTCGTAAATGTTCTTCGACTGCGTTTATGTCGAAATCTTCTGCTTCGCGTTCTATTATCTTGAGGGCGCCTGTCGGGCAGTGGCCTATGCAGTCGCCGAAGCCATCGCAGAAAGTTTCGTTCACTACTTTCGCTTTGCCGTTTACTATTTTAAGCGCGCCTTCCGAGCAGCCGGTTACGCAATTGCCGCAGCCGTTGCATAGTCCTTCGTTGATTTCTATTATTTTTCTTTTCATATTTTATGGCCCCCTTTTTCTTTTTTTCTTTAATTTTATACTTTCATTATAAAATAACTTGAAGCTAAAGTAATTGACTTAAGTCAATACAATAAAAAAAATTTAAAAATATTTACATGAAGCGGTTTAATGTGATAAAATAAGCTGAAAATAAAGTGAAAAATACGGAAATAAATAATATTATTAAGGGGTGGTATGTAAAAATGGTTGAATTTGAAAATGAGATTTTTGCGGAGCCTTATAAGATTAAAATGGTGGAAAAGATAAGGAAAACCGGACGTTCCGAACGTGAAAAATTAATCAAGGAAGCCGGCTATAACGTGTTTGGCTTGAAGTCGCAGGATGTATATATCGATCTTTTGACCGATTCTGGAACAGGCGCCATGTCGGATACGCAGTGGTCTGAAATGCTGAAGGGCGATGAAGCCTATGCCGGTTCGATGTCTTTCGTTAAATTACAGGAATCCATCAGGGATATAATGGGTTTTAAATACGTATTGCCGACGCATCAGGGCCGCGGCGCTGAAAATGTTTTGTTTTCGGCCATGGTAAAAAAAGATGACGTCGTATTGGGAAATATGCACTTTGATACGACTAAAGGCCATATCGAATTCCGCGGCGCGCATGCTATAAACTGTATTACGCAGGAAGCATTCAACACCGAATCTGATTATCCGTTCAAAGGCAACGTCGATACTGAAAAACTGGAAAAATTAATAAAAGAATACGGCCCTGAAAGAATACCGATGATGATAGTCACCGTTACCTGCAACAGCGGCGGCGGCCAGCCTGTATCGATGGAAAATATCCAGAAGACGCACGCAATATTAAAAAAGTATAATATACCTATGTTTTTCGATTCCGCGCGTTTTGCTGAAAATGCTTATTTTATAAGGACGCGCGAAGCGGCTTATAAAAATATGCCGATAAAAGATATCGTGCATGAAATGTTTTCATACGCCGACGGCGCCACGATGTCCGCTAAAAAAGACGCTATCGTTAATATAGGCGGTTTTATAGCGCTCAACGATCCTAAACTTCATCAGAAATGTTCGAATTTATGCATTGTGTATGAAGGATTTGTGACATACGGCGGCCTTTCAGGACGCGATCTTGCCGCCATTGCGCAGGGGCTTTATGACGGAATAGATTATGAATATTTGAAAAGCAGAATATATCAGACAGAATATCTCGGGAAAAAACTTATGGAAATAGGAGTGCCTGTATTGCGTCCGATAGGCGGCCACGCTGTTTATGTCGATGTAAAAAAATTCATACCGCATATTCCTCAGGAACATTTTCCGGCGCAGGCGCTTGTCGCGCAGTTATATATAGAAGCCGGAATAAGGAGCGTCGAAATCGGAACGGTACTGGCTGACCGCGATCCTGAAACACGGCAGAATCGTTATCCAGAACTTGAACTTGTGCGCCTTGCTATTCCGCGCAGGACATACACTCTTTCGCATATGGATGTCGTGGTTGCGGCATTTGAAAGAATAAAGAAAATAAAAGATAATATCAAAGGTTTCCGTTTTACATACGAGCCTGAAATATTAAGACATTTCACGGCAAGATTCGAGTATATCGACTAGTTTGCTTCATGCCCGGTATTGCTTGGAAATCGGTGCCGGGCATGGGTTATTATAATTTAATCGTAATAAGCCGGTTTCGCATTTGTTAAAAAATACTATTTATAAGTTTTTGAATAAAAAATCAATATGGCTTTTTAAGCGATTTTAATTTCTGAAAAATATTCAATATTTGATTTTTTAATATGTTTAATTCTGCGAAAACCGGGATAATAATATAAAGGAATGAAGAAACATTAACAATAAAAATGAAAAAGCGCTTATTATAGGCATATCGCTTACATCGACAAGGGTCGAAAGGACCTTGAAATATCAGAGCGTTTATGAAGCCGAGACTTCGATCGAGGAGCTGGCGCTTCTTGCCAAAACAGCCGGAGCTAAGGTTTGCGGCCAATTTGTGGTCAGGCTTCAGAATATCAACCCGAAATCTTTTATAGGTGCCGGCAAGATTAGCGAAATTAAGGAATTTATAGAAAAGAAACAGGAAGAAACCGGCGAAGAATTTGATATCGTTATATTCGATGAGGAATTAAGCGGCGTTCAGCTTAGAAATTTAGAGGAAATGTTCGGCCTGCCCGTCATTGACCGCACGCAGCTCATACTTCATATCTTCGCTATGCGCGCACGTACTCAGGAAGGCATGCTCGAAGTTGAGCTGGCGCAGCTTGAGTATTTAATGCCGCGCCTTATAGGGCTTGGTAAGGTGTTAAGCCGTACTGGCGGCGGAATAGGGACCCGCGGCCCGGGCGAAACAAAACTCGAGGCGGACCGCAGAAAAATAAGGACCAGGATTTCAAAGGTCAAAGAAGATCTTGAAAATATAAAACAACACCGGTCTCTTCACAGAAGGCTCAGAAGCGAGTTTCCATTTCCTCAGGTGTCGCTTGTCGGTTACACTAACGCCGGAAAATCTACTTTGCTGAACTCTCTTTCCGGAGCTGAGGTTTTAGCCAAAGATCAGCTTTTTTCGACGCTCGATACCACCACAAAAAAAATAAAACTGCCCGGATCGGCCCTTGAAATATTAATGACTGATACGGTAGGTTTCATTAATAAACTGCCTCATAAGCTCGTAATGTCGTTTCGCGCCACATTAGAAGAAGTAAATCACGCCGACCTGCTTTTGCACGTTGTCGATGCTTCTAATTATGATTATAAGGAACAGATCGAGGCTGTCAACATAGTGCTTAAGGAAATAGAGGCGCAGGATAAACCAGCCGTACTTGTGTTTAATAAAATAGACGCCGGCGATGTTATCGATACGTCGCTTTACCAGAATGTTTCTTTCGTAAAAATTTCCGCTCGGCATTACCGCGGGTTTGAAGAATTATATGCAGAAATTGAAAAGCACTTCGTGAAATTTATTGGTGAATATCATTTGAAAGTGCCGTTTACCGAAGGCAAATTAATCAGTTTTTTAAGGGGATATTCGCGTATTTTAGATGAAAAACAGCTTGAAAACGATATTGAATTTAAAATTAAGATGTATAAAAGATATGAAAATATGATTGCGAATTATCTTGTTAAGTAAAATGAGCATTTGGCTTAAAAAATTAAAAAAGTTGTAGAGAGTGTTATTCGAATTCTAATTCTAAATTTTTACAGGATGAGAAAGCTGATTGAAATTTCAAATATAATTAAAACGAAATAATATGCCAGGTTTGATTTTTCGCGTTATAATGAAAAATACTGTCAGAAGATGTTTTTTCTGACAGTATTTTTTTGCGGTTTTGTATGGTATTTTTATTTTATTGTTATATTTTTTTCAAATACGCTTTTATTTCCTGAGTTATCGTAAAGTTCGATTTTAATGTTGTGCAGCCCCTTAGAATCAGCATTGGCGTCGGCGTAATTTTTTATATAACAATTGAGCAACCAGCCGTCTATCAGTTCGTAATTCTCACATTTTTTCCCGTCTATGTAATATTTAACGGTGTTTCTCGATATTCCTGATTCCCTGTCGACGGCCGTAAATGATATGAAGTTTGCGTCAGGCAGTATTGAATAGGCGAAAGGCTTGGAAATCTTTTTCGCGCCGGGTTTGCTTATTTTCAAAACAGGGCTTGTTTCATCCTTGAAAATTCCGGCGGAAAAATATTTGACATATTTTATGCTGCCGGTCATGAATTTTTGGCCGGCGATAGTGTCGATGGCGTTATCGATGAATGATTTTTCATTTTTATAAACGAAATAAATTCCGTATTGAGGATTTTTAATCGATTCGTCCGTTAATTTATAAAATATTTTGGCCGCCGTGATTAATTGAGAGAATCCGACGGCTATCAAATTGTTTTTGACGGGCGGTTCTGCTTCATTTAATCTTGCCGGCGTTATCAAACCGAAATATAATGGTTTTGCCATATTAGCATATTCGAGTATTTTGAATGAGTAATTGTTCATTTCCGGCATTGCGGTCTCGCTTTCAGGCTGCGCTTTATAAATCTGGCTTTTGTAACCGGTATAAAATACTCTCTGTTTGGCGGCATTTTTTATCTCGATATAAAAAATGGGGTTTTTATATACATCTTCATATCCGCGCGCAAAAAATATTTCGCCTGCCCGATTCAATCCGCGGCTGAACGGCTTTAATTCACGGCGTGTTCCGCCTGATTCTTCGATAAACATCACAGCCTCATTTTGCGGTGAAATTCCGGATATGTTATAGATCAGGGCATTTTCAGCATAATCGAGCTTGATTTGCGGCTGTTTGGGCTCTGTGGTTTCTGTATTCAGGGTATTTTCAGCTCTTTTATTTGCTGCAGATTTTGTTTTTGGAGCTGTTTTCGGATTTTTAATGCCTGAAGCTTTTGCGTGCAAAGCCTTTTTGCCGGTTTTATTTTTACCGGCGGCCGATTGCGGGGAATTTATTTTAACCACCGATAACGGTACTGACGGTGTTGATTCGCTGCCGGTTAATTCTATGAATTTAATATCTTTATTTCCGGCATAGTCAAATGCCGATATTTCAATTTTTGCGGATTCGCCTTTTTTTATCTCGAAAATGCCGGTTTCGGAATTATTATCTCTTGAAATATATTCAGGCCTGCTGGCGCTCCGTGTCAGGTTGAAAAGATTATAGTAAAAATTGCCGTTCGAATAACTCGATGATAAGATATCATAAATATATTCAGGTTTCTTTATGAATACTGTATGGCAGCAATCGAAAAATATCGAGTAAAACTGTTTGCCGTTATAAGTAAATGATAATTTATATATTCCGGTTTTTGATTCGTTATTGGCGATAAATTTATTTTCGTCAAACGCTCTTACGCAAAGCGCGAATCGGCCTGCGGCGTTTATTTTCAAAGATGCGTTTTCCGATTTCCCGAATGAATAGTATTTTTTTAGAGGCAGTCCGTCTATCAAAGAATTTTCATCCTGCGGTATAAGGTAAAAACCTGATATTTTAGGCGCGGTAGTATCTTTTAAAACGTTATTTCCGAATATTTTCAATGGATTAATGTAAATCCCGTCTTTGTTATGCGCTTCATAATGAAGGTGCGCCGGGCCGGCCCCGGTTGCTCCTGAATACGCGATTACCTGACCCTGTTTGACTTTTATTGCGTATTTTTTTAAATCGATATCGAAAGGGTAGCGTTTGAAATTTTGCTGCCTGTACTGTTCGACGTATTTATTCAATTCGAGTATTTTATCTTCGAAAGCGCTCAGGTGCGCGAAAAAGTGTACCGATCCGTCATTTCCTTCGAATTGAAGCATGTTACCGTAGCCGCTTTCGTCGCCGTGCAGGGCTGAAATAATTCCGTCGACCGGCGCTATAACCGGGATTCCGGTTTTCCTTAATGTTCTGAAATCGCAGCCGGCGTGCAGATGGCCGCGGCGAAATTCTATGAATGATGCCGCGAAGCTGTCGTTTGTTTTCATCGGAAATATTGCGCCGTTTATTGCTGTCTGGTTTTCATTGGCTTGCTGCTGGGCGTAGACCTGCTTAACTTCTTTTATGCATAGTGTTACGATTGCCGCGGCGATAATAAGGCAGAAGGTTAAGGTTTTTAAATTTTTGATTGGTTTTTGATTGGGTGAAATGAATGATTCCATAGATTATCCTTTCAGGTGTGACAGAGATTTTTGTTGACAATGACTGTTTTTGAATATAAAATAAGCTGATAATTTTTATATCAAGTAATTGCGGTTACCTGATTATAAATCAAAATGCGAAAAAACTCAATGATTACATATTAAAAAGTGGTAAAAAATAGAAACGAGGAAAAACGTGCCGGCCGGTAATGTTGAAAAATTCGGGGATATTCTTGTATCATGCGAGCCTATAATGCATGAAATTTTTACGTTAATGGAAAAGATTGCCGTTACTGATGCGACGGTTTTAGTCACAGGCGAATCCGGCACCGGGAAAGAAGTCCTGGCGCAGGCCGTTCACAATAAATCAAGGCGCTCTAAAATGCCGTTTGTCGCCTTAAATTGCGCGGCGATTCCCGAGGATTTGATTGAATCGGAATTGTTCGGACATGTTAAGGGCGCTTTTACGGGAGCAGCGCTGACTCAGACTGGAAAATTCGAACAGGCTAACGGCGGAACTTTATTTCTCGATGAGATAGGCGACATGAGTTTAAAAACTCAGTCTAAAATTTTAAGGGCTATAGAAACGCGTGAAATACAGCCTGTCGGTTCGGCCAGATCTATGAAAGTAGATGTAAGGATAATCGCGGCTACTAATAAAGATCTTTCAAACGCGGTTAATAATAAAGAATTCAGACAGGACCTTTTTTTCAGGATAAATGAAATAACGGTTGAATTGCCGCCGCTTCGTAAACGGCAGGCAGATCTTCATTTAATATTATGGGATATGGTGGAACAGTATAACCGCGAGTTCAAAAAAAATGTTACAGGTATAAGTATTCCGGCGCTGGGACTCTTACAGAAACATACGTGGCCGGGAAATATTCGCGAATTAAGAAACGTGGTTAAGAGAATAATGATTTTGATATCGCAGGCGTCCGAGCAAATATTTGTCGAACATTTGCCTTTTAAGCTTATTTCAGAGATTGACGGCGCGTCTTCCGAAATGGATGCTGTTTTAATTGAATCGCCAAAAACTGAAAAACTTTGTGATTTTTATTTATTATTTTCTGAAATGGTCCAGAAGATGAACGAAGATTCATTAGTTCCGCTTCAGGAACTGGAAAAAAATTATATAGAGCAATTGCTGAAAAAATATAGCGGCAATAAAACCCGTACAGCTAACAAGCTCGGTGTTGACAGGACCACTTTATACGATAAGATAAAAAAATACAAGATATGAGTAATATCACTCCGGATATTGTTGATTTTAGTGATGTTAGTATATAACAATCTGTTAATTTTGCTGTGTTTTTGAAATTATAGGCGAGGCTCATTAATGAAAATATTTTTTTTAATCGATTCGTGTGTGAAAATTATTTCCGGTTATTATTTTAACGCTTATTCGCGGCGCTGACGGATCAGTGCACCAGAAAATTATCCAGAAAACTTTGAGCGGCAAGCCTTATCGTTTCATCCGGAT
Source organism: Candidatus Wallbacteria bacterium (assembly GCA_041441465.1). Lineage (GTDB taxonomy): Bacteria > Muiribacteriota > UBA9980 > UBA9980 > UBA9980 > JASDSY01. Next base: position 341,755 of record JASDSY010000022.1, on the reverse strand, counting down.
CATTTGTAAGCTCTTTTATTTTTGAAAGCGCATTTTTTTCATTCAGTTTTGTAAGCGAGGTTATCGCGTTCCACTTGATGACGACGTTTTGATCATCCAGCATATTTATAAGTATAGGCGATATGCGTGTATCTTCAAAATTTCCGAGCGCGGCTGCTGTATTTTGACGGACCTGTAATGAATCATCATTAACCGCTTCTATCAGAGCGTCAATTGATTCAGGATTGGCCAGATAACCAAGTGTTTCTATAGCTATAGCTCTCACTGCCTCACATTTATCTTTTAATAAGGCCATTAATGCGTAAGTGACCCTGTTTTTATCTGTTATATCGGAAATCCAGAAAGCCAGAGTCCTTATCGATGTGCAAACCGCGATTCTTACTTTTTCCGACTGGTCATCCGTAATTTCTATAAGCGCCGGCATCACGCTTACCAGTTTGAACGTGCCAAGGGCGGTCGCTGCGTTTGCGCGCACGGTTTCGTCACAGTCTTTGAGGCATTCTATAATTTCACCCGAATACTGCGAAACGTTAAGTCGGCTGAAAGCGTCTATAGTTGCGGCCCTTATTAACGGGTCTGAATTCTTTAAAAACGGCGATATGTAACTTGCAGCGGATTCATTACCGGTTTGCGCCAGCGCATCTATGCACATTAAAATAATTTCAGGAGTTTTGTTATCTACCAGGAGTTTGAAGACCGGCTCTATAAACTTGTCGCTGGGATGCTCTATGGCTATTTTTAACGCTTCTTTTTTTATTTCGTCGGAATTATGAGTCAACGCTTTTTTTATAAAGTCATAACCTTCTTTGAAGTTAAATTTGCACATAAGCCCGCAGGCCGCGAATTTTACCTTTTGTGATAACGGCTTGCACGCTTCTATTAGATTTGCCGCGCAATTTTTGTCGTTAATTTTTGAAAGCGCGTCGATTATGAATAAATGCAGTTGTTCATCGTCGAATTTCAGCGCTTCTATAAGTGCCGAAACCGGCCCTCTGAATTTCATTTCGCCTATAGCGAAAGCAGCCGCCCTTTTTATTTCAAAATCTTCAGATTCAAGCAGGAATTTTCTTAAGATAGGCAAAACCTTGGCTTCACGAGTAAAACCAAGTGCGATGATTATGTCTATTTTTAATTCGTCGTCAACTTTTTTTAAAGCTTCGACTAATCCCGTAATTACTTTTTTATCGAGATGTTCGCGGAGATTGTATGAAATTTGTTTCAGTTTCATTACGGCATGTGCGCGCACTTCGTCGAGCGGCGCTTTTAAATCTTCTAAAAGATTTATTGAAACTTCGACTTGATAATTTATAGTGTCTGGCGAGATATCAAGAACCATTCCCGCTATAAACCTGTCAAGCATGAAATTCACTCTCCGTTTAATTTACATGTTTAAGTTTATCTTGTAATTTCATAAATTATATGCTTTAACTGCGGCGCTATAATTTTTTCATAAGCTAATTTAACCGCATTTTTAGAGCCTGGCAATGAAATTATCAACTTGTCGCTTATAACTCCGGCCGCCGCACGGCTCATCATTGCTCTTACTCCGATTTCTTCGTAGCTTAACAATCTGAAAATTTCGCCGAATCCGCTGAGAGTTTTGGTATATTTACGTGAAATCGTGTCGATTGTAATATCTTTCGACGAAAGTCCGGTGCCGCCCGATGTAATTAATACGATGCTTTCGCTTTTTAAAAAATTATCTAATACCCTGTTTATTTCATTTTCGTCGTTTTTTATGAGCGTATAGTCTGACTTAACAAAACTGTCGGTCTGGCTGATTTTTTCGATCAGCATTTTCCCGGTTTCGTCGGTAGCATAAGTCCGTGAGTCGCTTATTATACAGACTGCAATTTTTACTTCTTTTATTAAGTCCGCTTTTTCTTCATGTTCATGCTTATGACAGCCGGTGCAATGTTTATGAGCTGTATGTTCATGATCGTTTATATGAGAATGGCTATGGCTGTCCTGTTTATTTTTTTGAAGATTCATTATTTGCTCCGGTCGCTATGATTTTAATTTGGTATTATTATTTTTACGGCTTTTTCTATTACCTTGATATTAAGGGGCGGTTCATGGTAGTTTTCACCGTCAATTTGCGAATATGCTTTGTAGCAATCTCCGGTCGAATCCGGATGTAATTTCAGGACGGTACTGTCATTTTTTTCGCCGGCATTATCAAAATAATTAATTTCACATGATTTTATTTTATGGCGTATTACATCGATGCCGTTGAAATTATAATTTTGAGTCAAGATATGATAAAAAAACTTGAAATAATCGGTTATCCCTTTTGAATTTAGCATTAATAAACTCAAATAACCGTCGTCTATTTCGGTATCGGGATTAAATACATATCTGCCGCCGTAAAATTTTGAATTATTTATAAGGGCGAAATCGCACGTGAATTTTTTTTTGCCAAAGGCAGAAACTGCATTTACAGATAATTTCCTGAATTTATATTTTAAAAAAGATTTAAGCCCGATTATAACGTATGCTGTCTGGCCTAAAAATTTTTTGAAGCACGATTTTTTAGCGATCATTTGTTCCATTTGCTCGACAATAAAACCGTCAATACCTATGCTTAACATCATTATAAAAAACCTGTCGTTGCATGCGCCTATATCGATAAATTTTTCATAAGCCGTATCTTTAAGAGTCTGGCGTAGCGCTTCGGAAGGGTTTTGGCTGTAGCCGGTTTCTTTTGAGAAAACATTGACAGTTCCCAGCGGAATAGGGCATAATACCGGTGTTTTTAAGGGTTGACCGTTTTTTTTCGTTTGCATAATACCGCTTAAAACTTCGTTTAACGTACCGTCGCCGCCGGCTGCGTATATCCTGTCAGCCCCGTTTTCAATGGCTGCCGAAGCAAGAGATATGCCGTCGCCTTTAGCTTTTGTAATATAAATTCGCAGGTTGATATCGCTGTGATGTATTTTAAAAAAATTACTAATCTCGTCGGCTGTTAATTTTTTTGAGTTTCTTGCGTTTGGATTGTATATTACAGCACAATTCATGTCTGCGCCTTCTTCTTCAGACAATTTTACATTTATGATTTAATTATAACAAAATATAAATAATTTTGCTATTTTTAATAAAAATATGCCAAAAAAAATTTAATACAGCAAACAAGCTGAAAAAATAATTTTGACATATTATAAACATTAATCGCGCTTTGGTTAAATTGTGTTATTTATTTCTAAATTTCCAATCTGACGGCGGGACTGAATAAAGGTTATTTTCCGGTTCAGGTTTTTTTTCATTTATTATGTAGTCATAACCGTGATTAAATACGCCTTTATTCAGAAGGTCCTCGTGGTTGCCGTAATTTAATTCAGCAATTATTTCCGGACTGGCAGTTCTTTCTACGAACTCGGTACGCGTTACACTGGAATTGCGTCTTTCGCCGAATTCGGTGCCGATCGACGGCGTCCTTTCTGCTGCGGAATTAAGGTTGAAGCTTTGCGATTTATTGGCCGATTCCTTCGAAACTCCTTTTGTTTCATCATATTTTCTTCCGCCGTAATAAAGTGGCGGTTCAGGCGAATAAATATAATCATCCTGCCTTTCCCTGAAAAATGCGAAACCTAATTTGCCTATATTTTGAGGTTGATCGAGCTTCATCGCATAAGCTTCTTCGATCGGGCCGAACCTGAATGTGGCGACTTCGTTATCGGATATTCTGAATCCCTTTATGTTCACATATGAATAAGCCGGTATTACATAGCCGGATTTATCGTATGAAGCTGTTTTTCCGTCTATCACATCGAGGCCGTCAACTGAACATACGGCTTTTATCCGGCCGTTTGTTAAATTTGTTATTAGCAACGAATACCGGCAGCCGCTGGTGCCTTCGATATAAAAATTACCGTTTTTATTATAAATACGCGCCGGATTGCCGTCTATTAAAACTTTAATTGCGGCTAAATTACCGGCTTTTAATGAGTATTTATCCGAAGTTGTATTGTTTTGGATATAGTTGCCCGGATAAATTACAACATGTTTTTCGCGTTTTGAAGTGCCATCTGGTTTGGCTTCGAATGCATATGCGGCCGGGCCGGCTGAAATTATGCATGCTATTAAGGTAATGGCGGATAAAGTTTTAATTTTACCGTAAATAAAATTTCTAATGTTTTTCATTTTATAAACTCCTTTTTATAAATTAGGCATGAAATTAATACTTTTTCAAAAAATGTCTTATCCGGGAATCTATTTTAGAGAAATGGTAGAATTCCCGAATTTTTTAATTATAAAACCTATTTATATGGTTTTTCAGATGCAGAATTTTTCTATTTTTTATACTTATCCATAGGTCTTATGTTATTTTCTAATAAATACACTAACTCTTTTAATCTCTTTTCTCTGGTTTCCTCTTTCTTAGGTTCGTTATATAAGCCGACAAATTGTTTCTTTATTGATTGCGGCATTTTATTAAAATTCTCATAAGCTTTATTATTTTCACATATTTTAGATTCGAATATTTTATATTTATCTTCGCATATGTTTTTGCGATCTTCAAGTTCCCACGAACCGTCTTCTTTTGCTCTTTGGATTACAAGTAAGCCGTTTTTTGTTATTTTTTCATTTTTTATCAGTATTTCGATGATTTTTTTATTTTTTTCTGACCATCTGCTTCCTTTTTTTCTTGGGCAAAAATACTTTTTATAGGTTTCATCATCGATTTTTTTTATTAATCCGTCTATCCAGCCAAATGATAACGCCTCTTCTAATGCATCGTTCGCGGTAAGCTCGTTTTTCTTATTTTTTGAAAAAATAATCCATATACCTTTTGAATTAAGATCCATGGTGGATAACCATTTTCGAAATTCCTGCCGATTTTTGAAACTTACATTTTCGCACATAATGTTCTCTTTCGCCTCCGGAGGCCTCAGCGTAGGCAGCTTATATAATTAAAAATAAAAAAGCAATCATATTATAAAAATAATGACTGCTTTTTTATTTTATTTTAATTGGTTATTTTTATCATAAATGAACCATTTTTAATTAATTTTAAAGCTTATACTTTGGTTGTAAAAAACAAAGGTTCCGCCGGTCAATTTAATTAATAATCGCTTTATGCCTTTGCGCTTTTTGCTTTAGCGCCGTCAACTTTAATTTTATTTAGAGCATGATCTAAATCGTCGATTATATCCTGTACATCCTCGCAGCCGACCGAGAATCTTATTAATCCGTCAGTAATTCCTGATTCTTCGCGTGTTTTCTTGGGAACTGCGGCGTGAGTCATTGAGGCAGGGTGCTGAATCAATGTTTCGATGCCGCCGAGCGATACCGCGAGTGTTGATAATTCAACGTTATTTAATAATGTTTTTCCGCCTTCGACTCCGCCTTTTACCTCGAAGCAAATCATGGCGCCGAAGCCTTTCATTTGCTTTTTAGCTAATTCGTATTGAGGATGCGACTTTAAGCCTGGGTATGATACGGATTCTACCATAGGGTGTTTTTCGAGAAACTTTGCGATTGCTATAGCGTTTTGCTCGCTTCTTTCAACGCGCAGCGGCATAGTTTTAATTCCGCGCAAAACGAGCCATGCCTGTGTAGGATCTATAGTTCCGCCCATGTAATAATGGAGGGACTGGATTTGTTTGTATAATTCCTTGTTTTTAGTGACGATCATGCCGGCGACAACGTCTGAATGACCATTTAAGGATTTAGTCATTGAATGAACGACGATATCGGCTCCGAGCTCGATAGGGCGCTGCAGGTAAGGACCCATGAAGGTATTGTCGACGACAAGGACGAGATTGTGTTCTTTTGCTATTTTAGCGCACTCCGCGATGTCGGCGATTGCAAGTGTAGGGTTTGCCGGTGTTTCGATGTATAACATTTTTGTGTTTGGTTTTATAGCTTTTCTAATGTTATCCAGAACTGACGTATCGACATAGCTTGATTCTACGCCGAATCTTGAAAAATGCTTTTCGATTACGAGGCGCGACGGGCCGTAAACTGAATCGGTCGATACGATGTGCGAACCCTGGCCGAGAAATGTCATATAAACTGTCGTTATGGCTGACATACCTGATGATGTAGCGAGGCCGCCGTAGCCGTTTTCTAATATAGCTACTGAATCCTCCAGCGCTTTTACCGTTGGATTGCCGAGACGCGTGTATTTATAGCCTTTTACTTCGCCGGCAAATTTTGCTGCGCCGTCTTCGGCTGATAAAAATGCGAATGTCGATGTCTGGTATATAGGTACCGAAACCGCCCCGTATAAAGGATCGACCATCTGGCCGCCGTGGATCGCTTTGGTATTTGGACCTGATTTTCTTAAACAATGCATAAATTAACCTACCCTTCAAAACGTAAAAATTATTTATTATATTTGAGGCCATAAAAGCCTTTTAGCACATTGAATACTCCGTTACTGTTCTGATGATTATAACAATTTGAATTAAATATGTCAATGTTTTTTGATGTCTGTTTTTGGTGCCGGCGGAGGCGGCGGGACGTCTTTAAAGCCGAGGTCTTTTCTTATCGCGCCTGTCCGGTCTATATATTCCCATTTACCGTTGAATTTTACCGAAGCGTATTTACCTTTGGAAAACCCGAAAGGGTGTGCGTAATCAAATTTATTTTCAATCGCTAATTTTCCGTTTTTGTCGTAATAACCCCATTTCCCGCCAATTTTTACGGGGGCCAGGCCGTATTTATAATTTCGTGCTTCTTCAATTGTACCCTGAAAAAAATATTTTCCCGTAGTGTCTATAAAGCCGCACTTTCCATTTTCATATACAACGGCCATTCCTTCTGAAAAATCCTGCGCGTTATCGAATTTAAATTCAATAATAGCTTTTTCCTTTTTATCGATATAACCCCATTTTTTATTTAATTTGACGCGTGCTATTCCGTTTATGAACGCGCCGCATTCTTCATATTGTGGCGCTATTACGAATTTTCCTGTCAGATCGATGTAACCCCATTTTTTTTGCCACACGCTTTGCGCGAGGTCTTCGCTGAAAATACATGAGTTTTCATATCTGGGCTGCTTTATATTTTTGCCGCCGGGGCCCGGCACCCAGATGTCATCGATCTTTTTCACGGTTTGCGCGAATAATTCGCCGTATAAAAGAAAAAATAAAATGATTATTGTCAGAGTAAAAAAAGTTTTTTTCATTTCATAGCTCCTGTTTTCTGTTAGATTTTTTTGTATTATATCATACCGCGATTTGGCGGCAAATATATTTGTGGTTTTATTTTGAATGAATTTTATGTTATAATGAATTTTATCTTACCCCAGTTAAAAAGAATTCGAAAAGGTGATATAAACATGTTTAATGTCGTAAGTATAAGACGCAGGGCGGTTTATTTTAATTATATCCGCCTGGCGCTTTTGGCTGTAATGATTTTATTATTTTTTAACAGTGTTGTATTTGCCCAGATAGAAATCAAGGAAATATCATCGCAGGTTACCATTCTTGGCGATGCCTCTATAAAAGTCAGATATGAATTAAAATTTTTGGAGCTTGAAACGCGTAAAAAAATCAGGACTATTGGGCCGTTTGATAAATACCACAAAATAGAGTCCGTTGTTTTTAAAGGTCCGGACGGTAATGAAATCAACGCCTTTCTTGATAATCCCGAATCTAATATCGCGAACGCTTACAGTTTAAAAATGGCGAAAGCGACTGTCAGCGGAAATGTTTATGACTTGCGGATAGATTACAATGTCGATAACGTGGTCGGGTTTCTGACTGAAATCGACGGCAAAAAATATGTCGGTTTCGAATGGCATCCGCCTACCTGGGCAAGGCTTATCGAAAAGCAGGTAATAACTTTTATAACGCCGGTTGAATTGCCACAGAATATAAAAAATCCAGAAGATGTGACCGACGCGCTTGTCGACACTGTGGGGATAATGCTTCCGGCCGCCGAAAAAACTAAATTTGACAGGGTTGTTTATTATCCGACGCCGGATGAGACAACCGGCAAAAAATGGCTGTCCTTATATTTCGAGTCGAAAAACATCCCGGCTAACGAGAATTTCGGAACCAAATTTTACGTTCCTCAAAATTATTTCGACATAAGTACGCAGTCGATAGAAATAAAAAAGAGTATAAACGAAGGGGAATTTACTACTGGTGAACTAATATTCATTTTTTTCTTTTTCGGCATTATCGGTTTTTTCGTGCTGCGTTTTTTAGTGCGAAAGATTTTTCCGCCGCTTCCGTCGCTGGACGACGGCAATAACTACACGGCGCCGGAAATCGAGGTCGAAAATTTTACGATATCCGGAAAAATTCCTGACCTTGACCAGATAGAATGCGCGCTTTATATCGGAAATATTTCCAAGGTCGTGACGCTTATAATTTTAAGGCTTGAGCATAACGGCGCTTTAGCCATAATAAATCACGATCCTTTGCAGATACAAATAAATGACGCTTCGCGCGCCGTCGAGGATTACGAAAAAGCTCTTTTGAAAGCGATACTGCCTGACGGTACGATAGATAAAAATATGATACAGGCAGTTTTAGAAAAAATAAGCCGCCGGGTCCAGTCTAAAACATGGAATTGCGATTATCAGGAAACGAATCGTTATTACCGTGACAGGATAAGGCAGCGGTATGACGATACCAGGAGGCGCGGCCGGCTTGATAATACCGATGACCTTTACTGGATATTGCTTGACGATGAATATGAACGTCAAAGTTACAGAAGAAGATACTATGAAGAAACCGGAAATAGGATGCCTGATGGAAACGATGACGGCATAATAGATGCCGTTAGAAATTCTGACATAGTGCGCGGCGCGGAAAAAATGGCCGGAAATATAGAAAAATATGCCGGCGGTATTGCAAAAAGCGTCGAGGAAAAAACAAGCAAAGTGAGTAATTATGTTACCGGGAAAGTTGCGGCGATCGGTATGGCGCTGGGTTATTCAGCCTGCCATTCGGCATGTCACTCTGCCTGTCATTCGGCCTGCGTCCACTCTGCCTGCCATTCTGCCTGCCACTCCGCGTGCGACTGCCATTCCGCCTGTCATTCCGCTTGTCATTCGGCGTGTGTAAGCGATTTTTAAATATGTTTTAGAGGTCATAGTATATGGATAAAATCAATAAATTAAAAAAAGAAGCGGACCGCATAGTGTTTTCGACGCTTGAACAGGTTTACTTAAGGGACGAAGATAAACTTTTGATATTAAGGCCTAATAAGCTTTATTTTGCCAATGCTACTGCGCTGTATCTTTTAAAAAAACTTTATTCGCCCGATTACCATATTGATAAAATCAATGAATATATGCCTTTTGTCGGAAATTTCATAAGCGATAAATATTTGTCGAATGCGTCAAATGCAGCTGGCAATAACGGCAGCGCTGAAAATTTAAAAACGGAAAGCTTAAAAGATAAAGACCGGAAAGGCTCGGATTTTGAAATAAACGGAATTCAAAAGAATAATGAGCCCAGGTCCGTTGATATCGAGCGTATTATAAGCGAGGCTGCAGCGTTTTATAAAATAAGCGAAGACAGAATAACTGATGATCTTTTGAAACTGATGCAGACCTTATCGTCGCTTTTGGCTTCGCAAAGTAGCGTTGCTTATGTGGATAATAAACCGACGCCGAGCCTTAAAATGACTGATTTTTTAAGTCATGAGCTTTATTATCCGGTACTTTCCGAAATCGCTCTGACATACAGGTGCCAGCTGAAATGCAAATTTTGCTATGCCGGAGTCGGCGGGTATGACGCTGATGAGTTAATGCACGCTGAGATGAATATCGGGCAGATAAAAAGTGTTATAACAAAGATAAGCGATGAAGCGAAGTGTCCGACTATATCTTTTACCGGCGGCGAGCCGACTATCAGGTTTGACGAATTATGCGAGGCTGTTTCATTTGCCAAAGCCAGAGGCATGCGCACCAATCTTATAACAAACGGCATTATCCTTTCAGATAAAACTAGGTGCCAAAGGCTTAAAAACGCAGGGCTTGATTCTGCGCAGGTCAGTATCGAAGGCGCCGGACCTGAAATTCATGATGGAATTACCTGCCTTAAAGGCGCGTTTGAAAAATCGATATGCGCCGTTAAAAATTTGAAGGAAATCGGGATACATGTTCATACCAATTCCACCATTACGACCGAAAATGTCGAAAGCGTTTATAAATTACCGCCGATTCTTGCTGATATCGGGCTTAAGTATTTTTCTGTTAATATGGTTATAAAAACCGGTAATGCCAATATTAACGAGGAACTTTTGATAAATTACAGCGCGATCGGCGAAAAAATAAAGCGGCTTGCCGGCATTGCCGAGGCGAATGGAATAAAATTGGTCTGGTATTCGCCGACGCCATACTGCCTGTTTAATCCTGTCGAAGCCGGCCTTGGCTCCAAATCTTGCGCTGCGGCGTCCGGCTTGCTTTCGGTATCGCCTTCGGGCGAAGTGTTGCCGTGCTCCTCTTTTAAAAACAGCCTCGGCAATTTGCTTACATCGAGCTTCAAAAATATATGGGATTCGAAGGCCGCGAAATATTTCAGGAATAAGAAATTCATTCCGCCGACTTGCGGGAAATGCGACATAAAAGATATTTGTCAGGGCGGGTGCCCTTTATACTGGGATGCCGTAAAAGATTTTAAAGAAATCGAAAAATGCCCGCAAAGTTTAGGCAAAACGCCCGTTAAAAATATGTTATTTAAATTGAAAAGGAAACTGAACGCGCCGAAATACGGAATATGATTTTTGATGTTTTTATAAATATAAAAAAACGGTGATTTTATGAGAAAATATGAATTAAATGAATTTATAGAAAAATTGAATGTCCTTTTTGGCGATATATGTAATGCGCTTAAAGAGGCTAATGAAATGCAAAGTTCATTTAACAATGAATATGTTAATAATTTTGAAAAGAATTATGACAGCGCTGAAGCATTGTTAATAGGTGATATAATTAAAATTTACAAGAAAAAATCCGGCGGAGCGCTGATTGAAGCTATAAATCGTGAAATTGAAGCTAAAAAGCCTTTACTGACGGTTAGGATCGATGAATTTAAAAAAGAACTGGCCGCTATCGAGGATGATTTTCAAAAAATAAAAACCGAAAAAGCGGATTTCTTAAAAGGCTATATGAAGGTAAATCCTGAATTGAACGCAGAGGAAGAAAGGCTAAAAAATTTAATCGCTGTCCGGGAAAAAGAATTAAATGCGCTTAAAGAAAAAATCGAAAGTAAGGGCAATGGCGTGTTTTCATCGTTAGTTAATTTTTTAGGATTGTTTTTCCAGCGCCGCGAGTTTTATAAAGGATATAAGGAACTTACGGCTGAAAAAGCGAAACTGCTTGAAACAAGGCAAATATTTTTGAAATCGAAGACGAAGAAAGACGATTTTGAAAAAAATGTCGGAAGACGTTATAATGATGACTTAAAAAAGGCGGCTTATCTTCGCCAGAGCCTGTTTAAACTCGAAAATGATTTTGAAAATACTGTTCTTGAAGAAGCCGTAAGTTCGGTAATTTTGACTGTCGGCGATAAAAAATTGCTTGAACTCGAGCCGCAAATAAAAAACGTCAAAAATTTTATCGAACTATACGCAATGAAAAAAGAATATGAAATCAGTTTAAAAAATGTTTCGGAAGAAATAGGTTTTCTGACAGGTATTAAATCGGGTGTGGAAAATATTTTAAAAACGTTGAAATCTCTGTCGGAACAATACAGGCAGTATAGCAGTTATCTTAAGCCGCTTGCGTTTGAATTAAACGGTTTTATCGATGGATTTTCGGGGTGTTTTAGCGAATTGGCTTCTAAAATCGAGGATGATAAGAAATTGGCTTCGGCGCCTGATGCGTTTTTAAAAATCGTCGGGCCGTTTCATCAAAAGTTTTTAAATGAGTCTGCAGTAAAAAGATTTTTTGAGGAACTTGGAATCGCCATAGAATCGGCTACTTCAAAATGGAAATAAAGTCCGATATTGGATCTTGCGGAGGTAAATCTTGAAAAAGTCATATTAAAAATTATGATTTTTAATTATGCTGTTTTATGAATACCTTCAGTGTTCATAATGCTTTTAACTTCACAGGAACACAATAATTTTTTATAAAAACAGGCTGTCTTGAAAAAAATTAAGGCAGCCTGTTTTTGATATATTAAATTTTATTATTCACTTTATCTTGATTACCTTATCAGACGAACTTTTTAGATGCCGGCGGTGTTCAAGTTTCCGAGGCTTACCGTCAGGAATTTTGATTTTTCAGGGTCCCTGTCGTCCGTTACTACCATCTGAACCTGCAGATGAAGGTTATAGATTGAAATCTTGGTTTCTTTTGCTGTAATCGTGCCGATTTTTAATACGTCGACGGCTGTTATTCCGGATTCGTTTGCCTGCTCCTTTGCGAATAATATATTCGGCTGGGCGATGAATTTTTTGTCATATCCCTGAAAATCGTATAATTCGGCGATATCGATGAGTCTTAAGGTTTGAAGATTTTCAATGCCGTTGATATTTAACATAAACCAGTTATAAGTGTTGCCGTCCATGAGCACCCTGTCTAATGAATCCTTGCTCAATACCCGCGCGTTATTTATGATCGAGGCTCCGTAATAATTGTGGTCGAATCTGTAAACATCGTCTATTGTAAATGAATAGCGGAGGTTTATTTCGCCTATTATGTCCCTTAATTTAGGGTAAAAATGGAATGAATTATATGCCCTTAAAGCGACGGCAAAGTTAAGCGTGAAAACTATTGCGTGAAGAGGCGTGTCGAATATTTGAAATCCGCCGTCGCCGGTGCTTATGAAATGGCTTTCGAAGGTTTTATGCGTGTATTTTTGGAATAAAAACGGGTTGCCTTCGATGCAAAATCCGATGGTTTCATTGTAAAGCATCTTGAAAATAAGCGGAACAAGAGCCTGCTGTAAAGTCGGATAACCGCTGTATTTATATATGTCAATTCCGAGGACCGTCTTTTGCGATAAATTATCTTCGTCGATATAACGCTTCAGGGCGTTTAACAAATCACCGCTGTCCGGCTTTTTGCTAGTGCGTTCATAATAATCGCGAACGTCGCGCGTATTTAATATGGTCATCAATTCGTCAAATTTTATTTCCTTTAAAATGTCGTTCATTTATAACCTCCGCCGCGTTTTAAATTTATTGAGTTTTGAAAAATATAATTAAAAATGAATATTCTATTTTTTGAATATTTTAAACTTTTAATTGACATTGAAAAATGAATATGATAGAATTTTTTTAATTTTACTCCATAATTTGGAAAAAATCAATAGTAACGGGAGGAAAAGTGATAAAATTTATCAGGTTGCCGAATGAGAAAAATAACTTGAAATTCACTGATTCTAAATATGATACTTTAGAATTAAAATCTCTTTTAAATTTTACTTTGCCGGTTAATAACGACGTCTTTTCAAAAATTGTCCATTACAGCCAGTTCAATTATATTACACTTCAAAAATAAAAACCAATTCTTTTATTTTTCTAATATCCAGAATAATATTTGATATAACCAAGAAATAAGATAATTTGATTTATCGAATTATTTGTTTGTTCTTAATAAATAATATATTTTGGGTAACCTTAATATAAAAATATCCAAAAAATAAAAATAGTCATTGTTAAAAATTTGTTTTTCTAATATTCAAAATTTTGAATTATTAGAATTATTAGAATTATTTTCTTAGCAGTTTCAAATTTAAGAACATGCTATTTTTTATCAAATATTTCATTTAATTTCAATTTAAATGACAGGAAGAATTCCATGATTACCGCTAATGTTAAATATGTTGGCAAGCAGGATCAAATTTACACTTATGGTAGAAATATAAATAAATTAATTGAAATTTCGGCATATTCTCTGTTAGACTTAAGCTATAAAGCAAAAGCCGGTAAAAATTCCGAATTTGAAGTATTCGTGGAAAATGTTTTTGATAAAAAATATGAGGAAAAATTCGGTTACCCCATTTCCGGCCGCATGAGCGGAGTTTCATATAAAATTAATTTTTAATCAATATAAATCAGCCCGGAAGTTCTTTGCCGGAACCGATTGATTACTGGAAAATAATTAATTTCCGGGCTAAAAAAAACAGGAGCGAACATGAAAACCAAATCACAGTTATGGAGCCAGAAGGCTAAAAAATACCCGATTTATGACGAATCGGACCTTGATGATATGAAAACGATACGAAATGTTATTAAAATCGCGGAATCACACGGCGTTGAAATTGACGGCATGGATGTTCTGGATATAGGAAGCGGCACAGGCAGGTATTCTTTTAATCTCGCAAAAAAAGCTAAGCTTGTTCAGGTCACCGACGTTTCTGACGAAATGATAAGGATACTCGAGGAAACAAAAATAAAATACGGCTTTAAAAATATTTTTTCTTCCGTTGACGACTGGAATGAAATTTCAATAGCCGGCAAAAAATGGTCGAAAAAATTCGATACAGCGTGGGCGGCTATGACATCGGCTGTTTGTACCGCGGAGGATATTTTAAAAATGAATGAATGTTCAAAAAAATGGTGCGTCTGCGTCGCGTGGGGCAGGAAACGCGATAACGCTCTTCTTGCAGAGATTATGAAGTCGCACGGCGGGAAACTGGAAGTACCGTTCGGGACGAATTCGCTTTCCGGAGAATTTAAAAAGCTCGGCATAAAACATACACTTGATTATGTTGAGAATTCATGGGAGTCTGAAGGCGAAAAAGCTGAAGTAGCTTCAGATATGGCATGGCACCTTGAAATTAACGGCTTTAAGCCTGATTTCAAAATCATAAATAAAATACTTGACGGCTATTCCGAAAAAAATCGTATAGTGCATAAAACTTCAATGGAAATGGGGATAATGACTTGGAAAATAAAAAATTAGGCGGTGCGGTGCGCATTAGTAACGTGGCAATAAAATCAGGATTGTTAATTAAATATTTTTTGATTATAATATCACTGGCTGCATTTATATCGGTATTTGATTCTAAAATTTCAATGTGCGCTGAAAACAGCCGTGAAATAGTAGATTCTTTAGGACGAAAAGTGCTGGTCCCAAAAAAAGTCGGAAAGGTGATCGCTTTAAATTCGGCATTGCGTTTTATTTGTTATGCGGGGGCCGGCGATCTTATAGTTGCTGTTGAAAATATAGATAAAAATTATATTGATACGAGGGCATATACGGCGGCGCTGGAGGATAAAATAAAAGAGCTTCCCGTAATCGGCGAAGGCGGTATAAATCATTCACATGATATAGAAAAAATAATATCTTTAAAACCCGATGTAATATTTGAGGCGTTTAATGATTTAAAACAAATCGATATGCTTCAAAAGCGTACTGGAATACCTGTAATATCATTATGCTACGGCGATAGTTCGTGGTGCAGCGAGGAAATTTTTCTTAACTCATTAAAAGTTGCAGGAGCGGTTCTTGACCGTGAAACAAAATCGACGGAGCTGGCAAAATTTATAGAAATATTGAATGATGATTTGAAAAATAGGATTTCAAGCATAAAAATAAGAAAAAAAGTTTACATAGGCGGGGTATCATATAGAGGCGCGCAGGCGGTTACAAGCACTGATTCCAGATATATGCCGTTTATAAAAGCCGGCGCTGAAAATGTTGTATCATATATATCTGATAATAGTCACGTATTTTTAGATAGGGAAAAGATATTTGAATGGCAGCCTGAATACATATTTATTGACGGAGGCGGCATGCAGATAACGGCAGATGATTACGCTAAAAATTCAAAATATTATCATGCGTTAAATGCTGTCAGAGATGATAAGGTATTTTGTACGCTGCCGTCGGTTTTTTATTTTATAAATGTCGAAACGTTATATATAAACGCTTATTTTATAGGGAAAATCCTTTATCCTGAAAAGTTTGCCGATATTGATTTTCCTAAAAAATCAGCGGAAATATATAATATGTTTGTAGGTAAAGATTGTTATGACAGGATGTCGAAACAGTATAATGCACCGGGTAAAGTGATTTTTAAAGATGATAAATTGAAGGCAGAAATATTGTTCGGTAAATAATTTTTTAGCGGCGCTATTGCCGGACTGATTATGAAAATAAAGCGCATGTGCACCTCAAATGATGCGTATTTTTAAGATAGGCGGGTGTGAAATGAATAATCAGAAAATGAATATGTATGACGAAAAGTATTATAAGTACACGCATAAAAAAACTATGCTGATTACGGTGCTTTTTCTGGCCCTGGCGGCAGTGTTTTTATTTTCGCTTACTTGCGGTTCCTATGCTGTGAGTGCCGATGACGTTCTAAGGACTTTATTTTCAGACGATGCCGCATCGAAAGAGATAAGCCAGATAATATGGAATATAAGGCTGCCGCGCGCTGCCGCGGCCGTTATATGCGGCGCGGCGCTTGCTGTCGCTGGCCTTGCCATGCAGACGCTTCTGGGGAATCCGCTGGCCACGCCCTTCACGATAGGGATATCGCAGGGAGCGGCTTTCGGCGCGTCATTTGCCATAGTTTTTTTTGGAATCGGCAGCGCCGCATCCTTAGCTTCTGGAATATATTCTGGCGCGCCTTATTTGATAGCTTTGTTCGCTTTTAGCGGAAGCCTTATTTCTACGGCTTTTATTTTAATGCTTTCGAAGCTGCGCGGTGTTGATTCCGAAGGATTGATATTATCAGGTGTGGCGTTAAGTTCGTTTTTTGGCGCATGTACGATGCTGGTGCAGTATTTTGCGCCTGATATACAGCTTAGCGCGGCGGTATTATGGACATTCGGCGATCCCGGCCGCGCCGGATGGCCTGAAATAATAATGATATCTTTTCTTTTGATTCCAGCTTCTGCATATTTTGTTAAAAATAGCTGGAATTATAACGCGATTTCATGGGGCGACGAAACTGCTGCCGGCCTTGGCGTTAATGTCAGAAAGAAAAGAGTCGCCGGCCTTATATGGTGCTCTCTGCTTGCCGCATCGGTTACCGCGTCGGTCGGTATAATAGGTTTTATAGGCCTTATTGCGCCGCATTTATTGAAAAAAAGAATGGGCGGCGACCACCGTTTCCTGTTTCCTGCCGTATTCGCTGCCGGCGCGCTGATAACGCTTGCGGCTGATTTGATTTCCAGGACGATCGTTGCGCCGCTGATTTTGCCCGTCGGAATAGTTACCGCGTTTGCCGGTACGCCGCTTTTTCTTTATATTATAGTAAAAGGCAGGAATTATTGATGCTTGAAATAAAAGAATTATGCTTTAAATATGAAAACAAGAAAAATGTTTTTTCAATAAAAAATATTAATTTTATTGTGCCTGCTAATGAGATAACCGCCGTAATAGGTCCGAATGGCTCCGGCAAATCAACTCTTTTAAAAAACATTGCCGGTTTTTTGAAACCTGAATGCGGCAGTGTCATTTTGGATGGAAAGGATATAATTAAAAATTCGTCTGAAGATATGGCTAGAATTTTCAGCTTTATGCCTCAAAAAAATGCGGTTCCTGATTATACGGTTTTTGACGCAGTCCTTCTCGGGCGCATGCCTCATATAAACTGGAATGTTTCTGAAAATGATCTGAAAATTGTAAATTCCATAATAGGCGAATTAGGCCTTAGCAATTTATCCATGCGAAATGTCGCCAGCTTATCCGGCGGTGAGCTCCAAAAAGTAATATTGGCAAGGATAATTGTACAAAACACGAAGGTTCTGCTTCTTGACGAGCCGACTAATTTTCTTGATATAAGAAATCAGATCGAAGTTATGAACGCCATAAGGAGAACTACGAAGAAAAATCCCGGAATAACAACCATAATGGTAGTCCATGACATTAATATGGCGTTTAAGTACGCTGATAAATTCATATTGATGCGCGAAGGCAAAATATTTGCCTGCGGCGGGAAAAATATAATCAACCGCGAAAACATAAAATCTGTTTTCGCGATCGATGTCAGAATTGAAAATATTAATAACCACCCTGTCGTTATTCCTTATTAAACATACAGCGCGGCATAATATATATCAGGATCAAAAATTGAGAGTGAATTTTAATCGGTTAATTTTTTACTTATGACTTATTTGAATTTGCCTGTAAATTATAATTTTTAAAAATACTTTAAAAAACTCTCTGGTATCTTAAATCACAGCGCCTGCCCGGCATCGGAAAATTGCCGTCGAGATAGCTCGAACCGAACCGGCGTTCGTATTTTTGATTGAGAATATTCGTGATGTCTAAAAATACAGTTTCGTTATGCCTGATTTCTTTTGACAGTTCCAGATTGAAAACCGTATTGGCTTTTATTTTTTTTTCAAGCGTATTAATTATGGGAGCGTTTTCATAATCCTGGTAATAAAATTTCATTTCGCCGGTGTATATTCCAGATAGCGCGGCAATAATACGCGGCTTTGCGAGATATTTAACCAGGCTCAGGTACGCTTTTGTTTCGGGCAGCTGACGGCCATGTCTTTCTCTTACTGCATATCTTTTTTCACCGCTCTGCCAGTCATCATAAGTCTGCTCTATATTTAATTGGCGGTATCTTGATTTGGTAACGCCGGCGCTTACGCTTAAATTGCTGTTCAATTTCCGTTTTATATCAATAGTTATTCCGCGCGCCCTAAATTCATTCAAATTTTGCGGTATCCACCGAAAGCCGGTCGGATCTGCCGGGTCCGGGAACCATTCTATAAGACCCTTAGTGTTTTTATCAAATATGCCGGCCGCCATTTCATATTTTTTTTCTTTTCTGGTAAAAACTATGCTTTTATAACGCGAATTTTCAGGCATTAATTTGACGTTTCCGGCGCCTGGATAATAAAGGTCATTTATGGTAGGTGCCCTGAACCCTTTAGCGTAAAATATTTTCATGCTGTCGTTGCGGTTGATTTTTTTGATGTATCCGCCGCTCCATGAGTCGCCGCTTGAAAATGAATTCGGATAGTCTTTTCGGTAAGATACTATTCCAGTTTCGCTGGCAGTAATATTGGCGTTAAAATTCGCCCATAATGAATTATATGCCATTTCAGGCGAATAAGAAACTATTTGCGACTTTGAGGTGCTTAAATTTTTTGTCTTTTCATCGCCTGAAAATTTTGACGCAGCCCGGTCGATTCCGAATACAAAGGAATTATGCGCGTTATTTTGCGAATAATTAGCGAAAATTCCGCGGCTTAATGTCTGGTATGAACCGTAAAATTCCTGCGGCGCGTTCAAAAAATTGTCAAAATAGCTTTTATAAATATTGTTCTGGGTATCGTTGAAAATTTTCAGATTAAAATTTTTGTTTTTGCTGATTTTATAGGCGGCGTCCATATTGAATAAGGCGATATTATCATACTGCCTGTCGAATAATGATGCCGATCCGCCGCTGCCGTATTTAGGCGCCGTATTTGAAGCCGGTTTTACTCCCGGCACTCCGTTTTCCGAAACTGAATAATAATTTGAAAAATAAAGTTCAAGTCTTTCAGCGGCCTTTATTTTTTGCGCGAAAGATAGAAAATCACCTGAAAAATCAGAATTATCGCGGCTGCCGCCGTAATTTTGTTTTTTTAAAAAAAGCCGCCATGGATTTTTATTATTGTTATCGGCATATTCGATAGTTTTTGAGATATTCCGGCCGCTGCCGTAATTTAAGGAAAAAATTCCGCCAGTATGCCTGGCTGAAAAATCGCTCTGCGTAAAATTAATGGCTCCGGCGAGGCCGTAAGGGCCGTAATAATTTGAAACAGGCCCTTTTATCACCTCTATGGAATTAAATGCGCCGGCCGGGAGATTGCCTATGTTAAAGCTGCCGTTAGATGACGAATTTACCGGCCGGCCGTCGATTAAATATAATGTCTGGCTCGCGCTTCCGCCTTCGATTGAAATTGTTGCAAGAGTGCCGTCGCCGCCGTTCGAGTTAATCGTTAAACCGCTGTCTGAAATTAGTTCTTCTGAAATTGCATCGCCTGCCGCGAAGGTAGCGAGTTCTATCTTCTTTGCCGTCTGCGTTTTGTCTTTTGTATTTTTGTTCCTTAAAGCCGTTATTGTGACATCCTCAAGAGTTATATTTTCACAGCCTGCGGTATTAAAATAAAATGTGATTATTAGTAACGATAGAATAAAAACTGCCGTTAATTTATTTATTTTTGACATATTTATATACTCCTTTTTTTATAAGTTTCATAATTAATCAAAATCGCATTAAACTTAAAAATTATTCGAAATATATGTTCCGCTTTTAATTTTAACTATTATTAGCGCTGGAAATGTTTCGTCATATTTGTTAAAGTGTCAGCCGTAATAAATATTCCGGTAATAAAAGCGGTTATATTCGATAAATTTAAGAAATACGCAAAATTTCTTCACTTTTTACATAAAAAAAGTGAAGGTTGTTTTTTTAATTTTTAATTATTGATTATGATTATTAACGGTTGATTAATTAGAAAAAAGGAATATTATAAGACATAGTAGTTTGCATACAAACCCCTCCTCATGAAGTTTTGTATCCTAAAACACGCTTGAGGTCTTCGGACTCAAAGGTCATTCTTGCCGCGCGCCTTCTCCATGCATTAAAGCATGAATGGCGTCGTGCGCGGCTTGTCGCTTTTTACCGCAGCAGAGGCTGTGACGGATTCTAACCGTCTTCCCTTGGCGGCGTGTTATTAAGAATAGAGATTATTTAATTTTTATAACGTTTTAATTAAAAAGTTTTTGTATTTCCGATTTATATTTTGATATTTCGTCTAAAACACTGTTAAACAGCGCGGCGGTTTCATTGAATTTATTTTCATATCCTGCCCGCTCGAGCTTTGTTAAAAGGCCGCCTATTGCGGTGGCACAGGCATTCAACGCTGTGCCTTTAAGCTTATGCGCGAAAAGCTCGAGTTGTTTCCCGTTTCTGTTATCGATCGATTCCTTTATTTTACTTATGTAATCAGAGGTATTGACGCAGTCGATAAAAAGCTGCACCATATATTTCATAAGTTCAGGATCGTTATCGGCGTGCAATTTAAGAAGCTCATAATCGAATATCATTAATTCGCGCGGAGCGTCTTCGCTGCTGTTAAAAATAGAATTTGAGCGGGACATTTTATCGCCTCATTTGTTAATCTTAATATTTATTAATTTCATCTATAAGCATTCTGAGCTTGTTAAAGCTTTTTTTATTGAATTTTAATAAAAGCCTCGGCATTTTTCTTATTTCTTCGGCTTCGTTGGATTCCTCGAAAAGCGCATTTCCGTTTTCAATTGAACCTTCGTTGATTATGCCTCTGAATTTTTCGTTAATGCCGCGCAAAGCCTCGTCCGGGATAGGCCTTGCTACTCTTATCGAGAGAATTTCGTTGACAAACCTTATTGAATGGTAATTATTATAAAACCTCTTGATTTCATCCACCGCTTCGCCGCTGTCATAACATATTTTATATAACGCGGTATCTTCTTCGCAAATCAACTTTTTGGCAAGCATTTCTTCGATCATAAAGGCGTTAATTTTTTTCCAGAAATTGCCGCCAGGCGCTTCAAGCATGACTACAGGCAGCGGATTGCTTTTTCCTGTCTGGAGCAGCGTTATTACTTCGAATCCTTCATCGAGCGTCCCGACGCCGCCCGGGCCGAGGACGAAAGCATTAGTTTCTTTGGCGAATGCCAGTTTTCTTGTAAAGAAATATTTGAAATTAATTACTTTATCTTTTGATATAAAAGGGTTTGGCTCGTACTCGAAAGGCAATTTTATCGAAACTCCGAAGCTGTTGTCCGCACCGGCTCCCTCGTTGCCGGCCTGCATAATCCCCGGCCCGGCCCCGGTTATTACCATATAATTTTCTTTTATTATTTTTTGGGCAAATTCGGCTATAATTTTATAGTCGGGAGAGTCAGAAGGCGTTCGCGCGGACCCGAATATCGAAACTTTTTTTACGCTGCGATATTTCGAAAATAATGAGAAGGCGTGTCTTATCTCTTTCAGTGCCGAATTTATAATTTTTATGTCAAGCCTGTCGATGTCGTCATTTAAAAGTTTAAATGCGGTTATTATGATTTCGTTTATCAGGTCGGAGTTTTTACTCTTGCTGAATTCATCCGATAATTCCTTGATTTTAGAGTCTAATACCGTATTGCCGGTTGTGTATATTCTTTTTTTTCTTTCGTTGTTTTTTTCCATTTATTCTTCCTTTTGGCATTTAATTACTGCGTTTATAATTTTTTCAAGGCTTATTTCATCAAATTTAATTGCATTTTCAACAAAGAAGCCGCCGGTCGAAGTCCGCCGGAGCCCGCTCATTACCGAGGGTATACCTATTTTTTCGCCGATATCGCGGCATAATGAACGTATGTAAGTTCCCTTGGAACAGGCGACTTTCAGCTCGATTTTAAATCCTTTTTTTTCGGCGGCATAAAACGGAGGTTTCAAAATTTCAATATTATAAATATTGCATTTACGCTTTTCACGTTCGATCGAAATTCCCTGGCGGGCCATTTCATAAAGAGGAACGCCGTTCTTTTTAAGTGCTGAATACATCGGCGGTTCCTGCATGATTTCACCCTTAAAACTTTCAATGGCTTTTGTTAAATTTTCAAGGTTCCGGTTTTGGTCGAAATAAAATTCGTCGAGTTCCGTTTTATTGATGATATTGCCCGTAGTATCGTATGAATCGGTAGCTTCGCCAATCAATAATTCTGCTATATATGTTTTATCATAACCAAGAAATTCCTGCGCTTTTTTAGTCGCCTTGTTTAAAAGTATTATAACCAGGCCTGTCGCTATAGGATCGAGCGTTCCGCTGTGTCCTATTTTTTTTAACGGATTCAAAGCTTTATCGCCGCCGTAATGTTCGCGGAATGCTCTTTTAATATGCCTTATTATATCAAAAGACGAGATTCCCTGCTTTTTATCTATAAGCAGGATCCCGCCTTCGTTTAAATTATCGTTAATGTTGTTATTTGTATTATTCATCTTAATAATCGTTTATGTGCTCCCGCATTTCTGAAATTACCTTATTGACGACAAAGTCGAGTTTGCCGTTTAAAACCATGCCGGAGGCTTTCTTATGGCCGCCGCCGCCGTATTTTAAAGCATACTTTTGCACATCGGCGTTGCCGCGCGCGCGAAGGCTTAGCTTTATAGTGCCGTCGTTCAAATCTCGGAATAATATCGCCACTTCGATGCCGTCAACTGATGTTACGTTGTTTATGACATTTTCAAGATCGTCCGAACTT
Organism: Candidatus Wallbacteria bacterium; assembly: GCA_041441465.1. Lineage (GTDB taxonomy): Bacteria > Muiribacteriota > UBA9980 > UBA9980 > UBA9980 > JASDSY01. Next base: position 318,648 of record JASDSY010000022.1, on the reverse strand, counting down.
GCGCCGCAATTGTCTATTATTTCCTTTGTGGCGCTTATCCAGCCTATTTTATAATCATCTGTGAATTTCAGATTGGCAAGCACTTTTCCCATTAATAAAATTTTCGCGGGGCGGTTCGAGAAATAAACTTTTTTATTTAAGAATTCAGGCGAAGCGCCGAGTTCGACAAGCGCTCCGGCGGTGCGCAGAGCGGATGCCGTAGTGTTTTGAAATTGAAAATTACCGGTGTCGGTCATTATTCCGACGTAAAGATTGTCAGCAATATCGCGGTCTATTTTTACGTTCAGGTCTAAAAGCACATTGTAAATAATTTCAGCCGTCGATGAATAGCTTGAATCGACAAAGCTTATATGGCCGCACATCTCGGTTCTTACATGATGGTCGATATTTAATATAAGTTCAGTGAACTTTTTCAAATCGGTAGTTTCGCCTACCCTCTTTAAGTTGCCTACATCGAGCACCATTGCGCAGTCAAAAAATTGCCGCGAATTTTCCAATTCCTGAAATGATATGAACTGCGAGGTATGCTGCATGAATTTATAAATATAAGGAACCGGCGAATTTAAAGCTATTGCGGTTTTTTTGCCGAGTTTTTCAAGTCCCATAGCGAGGCTTGCGCATGACGAAATATTATCTCCGTCAGGATTTACATGCGATGTAATTAAAACCGAACGCGAGTTTTTTAATTTTTCCAATATCTGTAAATATTCAGGACTGTTTATTCCCGGCATAAAATTTTCCTTTCTTCATTCGACAAAAAAATTATTTAGTTTCAGTTTTTTTTTCTTCTTCATTTATTTTATCGTTGTTTTCGGCGTTATCGGGCCTGGAATTTGCGCTGCGCTCATGTTCGATTTTTTTAAAAATCTCATCCATGCGTGCTGCATGGTCTATCGTTTCGTCAAAGAAAAAGGTGAGACGCGGCACGTAACGCAGTTCAACGCGTTCCATCAAAAGGCCGCGTATGAAGTTAGCTGCCGAGTCGAGCGCTTCTTTGGCTCTTTTACGTATAAGCTCATCGCCGATCATTGTAAAATAAATAGTGGCGTGCTGCAAATCTTTTGAAACCTTAGCATTTGTGATTGTTAATATGCCGGGCAGGCGCGGATCTTTGACTTCCCTCTGTATTATCAAAGAAACTTCACGCATTATTAATTCACGTACTCTTTGTTCTCTGTAATCCATATTTCTTTCCCTTTTTTATTTTGTCGGCGCGGAATATGACTGATAGTTTTAAGCTATTGCTAATCATACCCCGCGCTTATTTTAAGTTTATATTTAGATTTTATAGTGGTTATTATTTGGTTTCGTGGCCGGAAGGCGGTATTACCGCTTTTACTTCCTGCATTTCAAACGCTTCGAGGATATCGCCTTCTTTTAGGTCATTATAGCGTTCGATGCCGATGCCGCATTCAAGATTTGTAGCGACTTCCTTCGCGTCGTCTTTGAAACGTTTAAGCGATTTGATGCCGCCTTCATATATTTCGACGCCGCCGCGGATTACGCGTATGCTCGCGTCTCTTGTGATTTTGCCGTCTTTTACGTAACAGCCGGCGATTATGCCGACGTTAGGCACTTTGAATGTCTGTCTGATTTCGGCGCGGCCGAGGACGACTTCTTTGTAAGTAGGATCGTACATACCTATCATAGCTTGCTGTATCTGATCGATAGCATCGTATATTATCCTGTATACTTTTATGTCGACATGCTCGGTTTCTGCAAGTTTTTCGGCAAGCGCGCTCGGGCGTACTCGGAATCCTATAATAATCGCATTTGACGCGGTTGCGAGAAGAACGTCATTTTCGGTAATTGCGCCGACGTTGCTGTGGATTATATTGATTCTTACTTTTTCGTTTGAAAGTTTTACGAGCGAATCTGATAATGCGATCAGCGAGCCGCCTACATCGCCCTTTAAAATTATATTGAGGTCTTTGACTTTGCCTGTTTGGATTTCTTTGAAAAGGTCTGAAAGCGAAATATGTTTTTTCGATTTCATGCGTTCGTCGCGCTGCATTGTTTGTCTGTGTTCCGCAATTTCGCGCGCCACTTTTTCCGACGAAACCATTTTCAGTCTGTCGCCGGCCTGCGGAACGTCTGAAAGTCCTATTATTTCAACCGGAGTTGACGGGCCGGCTTTTTGTATCTTGGAGCCGCGGTAATCGTTTAATAATCTAATTTTACCGTAGGTGCAGCCGACTACGACTGCGTCGCCCATGCTTAAAGTGCCTTTCTGTATTAATATTGTAGCTACAGGGCCGCGGCCTTTGTCGAGTTTTGATTCGATAACGACGCCGACGGCTTTTCTTGTAGGATCGGCTTTGAGGTCGCGCATTTCAGCCACGAGTAATATCATTTCAAGCAATCCGTCGATATTGATACGCTGTTTTGCCGATACTTCGACGCATACTGTGTCGCCGCCCCAATCTTCCGGGACAAGTCCGTGTTCTGTAAGCTGTTTTTTTACGTTTTCAACATTCGCGCCAGGCTTATCGATCTTATTTATAGCTACTATTATAGGTATTTCAGCGGCAATCGCGTGATCTATAGCTTCGATAGTCTGCGGTTGTACGCCGTCGTCGGCTGATACTACAAGTATCGCGATATCCGTAACTTTCGAACCCTGCGCGCGCATCTGTGTAAATGCTTCATGGCCCGGGGTGTCAAGGAATGTGATTTTTTGTTTTATGCCTGCGGCATTTACTATATCAACCTGATAAGCGCCTATGTGTTGAGTAATGCCGCCGTCTTCGGTAGCGACTACATTTGTTTTTCTGACCGCATCGAGCAAGGATGTTTTACCGTGATCGACATGGCCCATTATTGTTACTATCGGCGGCCTTGCGACCATTTTTGTTTTATCGTCCGGCTCTTCATGTGCTTCTTCATGTATAGGCAGCATGACGTTAACGGTTATTTTGCAATCTTCGGCGATTTTTTGAACTATTTCAACCGGTATCTTCTGATTGACGTTCATGATATTGTAATTCATGAGTTTTTTAATTACGTCGATACGGTTCAATTTGAAAAGATCGCACATTTCCTTCACCGATAAAGGACCGGATAAAGTTACTACACCCGCTTCGTCAACACTTGGCTCATTTAATTTTTTATTTTCTTCTTGCATCATTAACTCTTGATTACGCTTCTTTTGTTTAATTTTTTCTTCTTTTTTCTTAAGTTCTAGTTCGTCAAAATCATCTACAAATTTTCCGGTGCCCTTTTTCTCAAATTTTTTCTCTTCTATTTTTTTCTCTTCTATTTTTCTTGGAACCGGCTTATCGACCACTGGCGGCGGAGTGAATCCCGGTTTGTTTTTTTGAAATCCTCCGCCCTGCGGCTTTTGAAAACCGCCTTGCTGTCCGCCGGGTCTTTGCTGCGGCCTGTTAAAGTTTTGGGACTGCCCGCCGCCTTGATAACCCTGATTTTGCGGTCGCTGCTGCCCTTGCGCCGGATGTTGAAAATTAGGCTGCTGCGGCCTGATGTTTGTCTGCTGGCCTGTCGAAACAGGTTGTTGAGGTCTTGGAGCGTTTTGATTTAAAGGCTGCTGCGGAACAGTTTTTTTTATTTCATCCTGCGGTTTTGTTTTATCTTCCGGTTTGATATTCTGCTGCGGCTGTTGAGAAATTGTATTTGGAGCTGGCTGCGGAGTTTTTTGCACGTTCGGGGTGGCCGGCTGCTGCTGTACCGGCTGTACAGCAGGTTTTATAATGTTAACCTGATTTGTCTGCGGTTTTACCGGCTGAATGGTTTTTTCAGCAGCGGGCTGCTGCGAAGCCGGTTCCGCCGGTTTAATAACGTTTACCTGCGGCGCCGCAGGTTCCTGCGGTTTCGCTTTTATTATATTAATTTGCGGCTTATATTCATTTTTCTTTTCTTCTACTTTAGCTTTCTTGTCGCCGGGTTTGACAGCTTTTTTATCTTCGGGCTTTGCCGCTGTTTTTGCGTCTTGTTTTGATGCCGAAGCTGCTTTATTTTCTTTAAAATAATTGTCGAGTTTTTCCACCATCTGGTCTGTCAACGAGCTGAAGTGTGTTTTTATCGAATCAAAGCCGATTTCATTCAGGATTTCAATTATCTTTTTATTAGGGATATTTTTATCTTTAGCATATTCAAATACTCTTTTATTCAAATTTACTGCCTCCTATTAACATAACTGCCGACTATTCAGCCTGCGGTGTTCCTTCGTTTGAGTTGTCGTTAGTTTCGTGTGAATCCGTTTCGTCATTCGGAACACTGTCGCCGTTGTTATTAGCTTCGCTGCCGTCCATTATCTTGTTAAGATATTCTTTATACTGCGATTCGCTCTTTATGTCGATTTTGTATTTTGTTAATTGCGCCGCTAATCTAACATTTTGGCCATCTTTGCCTATTGCTAAAGATAACTGATTGTCAGGAACCACAACTAAAAATCCTTTTCCGCCTTCGATATGATTTGCCGAAATTACTTTTGCCGGCGAAAGGGCGTTCGAACAATAAACGGCCGGATCTTCGTCCCAGCGTATTATATCGATTTTTTCATTCATCAATTCTGAAACTATTTCTTTTATTCTCGAACCTTTTAATCCAACGCAAGCGCCGATAGGGTCGATTTTTTTATCGAAGCATGATACGGCTATTTTCGACCTTGAACCCGCTTCGCGAACCGCTGATTTTATTTGAACGATTCCTTCGTTTATTTCAGGGATGTAATATTTGAAAAGGCCGGTTAAAAAGTCAGTCGAGGTTCTTGTAACGATGACTTCTATGCCTTTTGTATCTTTTCTTACTTCTGAAATGCATACTTTAATCGGATTGCCGATTCTAAATATTTCTTTGCCGATCTGGTCTTTTTCGTTTAAAACGGCTTCAGCTTTTGGAATCGAAACAAGAACACGCTTTTTTTCAATCTTCTGGACCGTGCCGACCATCAGCTCGCCTGCTCTATTGCTGTATTCCGAATAAACGGTATCTCTTTCGGCTTCCCTTATTTTTTGAACGACAACCTGTTTAACTGTTTGCGCGGCAATTCTGCCTATATCTTCCGGCGGTATTTCTATCTCGAGAACGTCGTTTACTTCGACGTCGGAACTATATTTCTGCGCTTCTGTAAGCGAAATGCCGTTTCTTTGCAATACGTTATCTTCCGTTACTATGCGGCGCCAGAATACCTTTATTTCTTTTGATTCTTCACTGATCACCACTCTCAGGTCTTTCGAAGAACCGAGCTTTTTACGGTAAGCCGTGATGAGCGCCTGTTCAACTGCGCCGTAAATGACGTCTTTTGTTATTCCTTTTTCCTCTATTATCTGCTTGATAGCATTAAAAAAATCTGCGGGTTTCATTAATTCCTCCTAAATAATAAATTAATTAATTGTTAAATAATTTTATAAAAATTTAATTTTCGCCTCTCTTTAAAAATGTTTTGGTTCGTTTAATGTCATATGCCGTATAATTATTGCGGCTAAAAAATAACCATAAAAATAATCAAATAGGGAACACTGACATGTCCCCTAATTCAAATCCGGTAATTAAAAAATAACTAAAGTAAGAAAAATAAAAAGCTTTTTACATAATCAGCTTTATTGATGCTTTTTTAATTTCTTTAATAGGCAGGGTTATAACGCTTCCGATAATGCTCGGAGTGCCGTCTTTTTTTGCCCTGGCACTCTGACCCGGTTTTAACGGGCCTTTTCTTTTTTCAGTTACCATGCCGGTAACTTCAATCGAAACTATGCTTTCCTGCTCGTTGATTTCCTTTATTATTCCATAATAAGAATTGTGGGAGTTTATGGCTTCCTTCACGTGGAATTCTATTTCAATACCGAGGTTTGCCTTGTAATCTTCGGGGCCTGAAAAAGCCCGAGTAACGCCCGCTGACGACAATTCGATGCTGTACTCGATGTCGGTTAAATCGGGGCGGCGTTCCAGCACTTCCTGTAAAAGCTTCGAAACGTAAACGCAGTCGGCGTGAGTTATTCCGTCTTTTGCGTCTGTTTTGTGCGTTTTATCTATCAATGCTCTGAATAAAACGGATCTTTTCAGGTAAATGAAATTATGCGATACGAACCTGAATCCGCGTTCATTTATTACCGGTTTTAATTCGTTAATTATTTCATCGAAATTTTCTGCTGTAAATGTGGCCACTTTTTTCGCCTCTGTTATATTTTTCTTTTGCCGTCACTATCTTTTAAACACTGGCTCTGGCTGCAAGAAATTATTCCGTATAAAAGAAATAGTGGACACCAAGCCCACTATTTCGATAAAAAAATTCTTCTTGATTTAGTTAAAAAAATTATATCATAAAAAAATATATAAATCAAGTTTTTATTTAATTATATTCATTAAAAATACATAAAATTTATTGTTCAATGTCGAAATATTCGTAAAGTTCGGCCAGATCGTCGTCGCTTATTTCGCCGCAAATAACATTTTCTTTAGTATTTTTATCTTTAAAGTTTTGTTTGTCGCGAAGCGTTTCGTCTAAAAATTCATTTATTTCCCTTAACGAAACTTTGGAAATTAAATCATCGAAAATCTTTTTCTTACCAAGCTGGATTGTCATTTTAATTAATTCGGCATGATTTTCCCATTTTATGGTTACATTTGACATGATTGATGCCCTCCGATTTTTTTATCAAGTTATCCGGTCTGAATAATTAATTCTGATTTAATTGATTATTAATTTTTAAAAATTTATGCGTGATTTTCTTTTTGGCGGCTCAATATTTTCGAAAGCATGAGCGAGGAACGCCGCAATGCTTCGGACCATGGGAACCCTTTGATTTCAAGGTTGGTCGCGCTGTCTTTAAAACCTGGGTTTTCCCCTTCCTGCAGCAGAAAGCGATAATCGATGGTTATTTCTTCGTCCGGTTTTATATCCTGAAGTGCGAATATGAAACCCATATGCCACAGGCAATTCGGATTGAACGAGTGATTTATATAACATTCATCCGACCATTCAGTGCTGTGAGAATAATATTTTTCAAACCATCTGACGCTGCTGTTATATTCCAGGGTTCCTTTTTCAAAATTATTTACTTCATCATCGGTATAAATTTTATTTATGTTATCAGGAAATGCTATTATTTTGCCTTTAGGTATGGCACATACGCTGTAAAAACCCTTTTCGGCACTTTTTATTTTAGAATCCATGATCTTATAATCAGTAATTATCATCCTTAACTCACCTTAATTTTAGTAAAATTTTCCGGTAATTTCCTATATTTTTGCTGTGGCTAATATAATAATTCTTAACGACCTCAATGTCAATTAAAATAAAATTTAAAATTTTTGCTTTCTGATAAAAGTTTTAAAAAAAGCGTTAATAAAATTATTTGAAGAATAAATAATAAAATAATTTTATTAAGTGATAATTGGATTACGTGTTGCGAAATTCATCATAAAAATTGCTTCAAATTATAAAACTGTAGAAATTTGTAATTAAGAACACATAAATTTTAAGGCACGGTATATGCTTTTATCTTATCGAACCCTTTTTATAATTGAAAAAACTAATTTTCAAGAAAAACAGCAATTTTTTTGTTAAATATGAGGAGGCATAAAATGATAAGACTTGACTGGCTTACTGTAAAGGCGCGCGAGGCTGTCGAAACCGCGGCATCTATAGCCGGCAATGCTTCGCATCAAATAATAGATACTTCGCATTTATTCAAAGCGATGCTGGAACAGAAAGACGGCCTTACCTTGCCGATTTTAAGGTGGATGGAAATTAACGTATCCGATTTGAAAGGAAAAGTTGATTCGGTTATAAATAAAACACCTAAGGTCAGCGGTGTTGCCGCTAATCCGTATATGTCGCAGGAGCTTATAAAAGTCCTTGAGAACTCGAAAGACGAGTCCGTCAATATGAAGGACGATTTTGTTTCGACCGAGCATATTTTAATATCGCTTGTTAAAACCGGCGGTGAAGTTTCAAACGTTATGGCGGCGGCCGGCATTACGGCAGATAGAATTTACGCCGCGTTAAAATCCGTCAGGGGCGAAAAACGTATTACCGATGAGAATCCTGAAGAGAAATATCAGGCGTTGAAAAAATATACTCGCGATTTGACAGATCTTGCGAGAAAGCAGAAACTCGATCCGGTAATCGGCCGCGATTCCGAAATCCGCCGCGTTATACAGGTGCTTTCGAGGCGCACTAAAAATAATCCGGTTTTAATCGGCGAGCCAGGTGTAGGTAAAACCGCGATTATAGAAGGTATTTCCATTAGAATAGCTTCCGGCGATATCGCTGAGGGTCTTAAGAATAAAAGTATAGTCGCTCTCGATATGGGCGCGCTAATTGCCGGCGCTAAATTTCGTGGCGAATTCGAGGAAAGGCTGAAAGCTGTCGTTTCCGAAATTGAAAGCGCTGACGGTAATATAATTTTATTTATCGACGAATTGCATACGCTTGTCGGCGCGGGGCGCGCTGAAGGTTCGATGGATGCTTCGAACATGCTTAAGCCTTCTCTGGCCCGCGGATTGCTGCGCTGCATCGGCGCGACTACGCTTGACGAATATAAAAAATATATTGAAAAAGACGCGGCGCTTGAAAGGCGTTTTCAGCCTGTATTGGTTAAGGAGCCCGGCGTTGACGATACTATATCGATACTGCGCGGCCTTAAAGATAAATATGAAGTCCATCACGGCGTGAGAATAAAAGATTCGGCCATAATTGCCGCTGCAAAGCTTTCCGACCGCTATATAAGCGACAGGTTCCTGCCGGATAAGGCAGTCGACCTGATAGACGAGGCGGCGTCGAGGCTCAGGATTCAAATTGACAGCATGCCATACGAACTCGATGTAGTCGAGCGTAAAATAATACAGCTCGAAATCGAGCGCGAGGCTTTAAAAAAAGATTCCGATGACCATGATGCCGCCGCAAGGCTTTCGAGCATTGAAAAGGAAATTGCCGAACATAAGGAAAAATCAAGTCATTTAAAGATAAAATGGGAGAACGAGAAAAAAATAATACAAAAAATCAGCAAAATCAAGACCGAGCTCGAAGACGCTAAAATGCAGGCGGAAAAGGCTGAACGCGCCATTGATCTGCAGAAAGCGGCCGAACTTCGCTACGGCGTTATAGTCAAGCTTGAAAAAGAGCTTAAAAACTATGCTTCGAAGCTTGAAGCTATGAAAGACGAAGGCCGTCTTTTAAAAGAAGAGGTTGACGAAGAGGATATAGCAAAAATAGTTTCTAATTGGACTGGAATTCCGGTATCTAAAATGACGGAATCCGAAACTCGTAAAATACTTGATATGGAAGAAAATATGCAAAAATGCGTAATAGGCCAGCCTGATGCCGTTTCAAGCGTAGCCGATACCATAAGGCGGTCGCGCGCCGGGTTAAAGCCGGCAAATAGGCCGCAGGGAGTGTTTTTATTCCTTGGCCCGACCGGCGTCGGAAAAACCGAACTCGCTAAAACGCTTGCTAAGGAGCTTTTCGATTCGGAAGAAGCCATGGTGAGGATCGACCTTTCGGAATTTATGGAAAAACATTCCGTCGCAAGGCTGATTGGCGCGCCTCCGGGCTATGTCGGTTATGACGAAGGCGGTTACCTGACTGAAACTATAAGGAGAAAGCCGTATTCGGTAATCCTTCTCGACGAGGTTGAAAAGGCGCATCCTGATATTTTCGCGATATTTCTGCAAATATTTGACGACGGCAGGCTTACCGATGGTAAAGGCAGAACTGTTGATTTCAAAAACACGGTTATAATAATGACTGGAAATATAGGCGGCTCGTGGTTGCAGGCAAATTCAAAAAAATCTTTCGAGGAAAAGTCGGAATATATGGCGGCCGAATTAAAAAAATATTTCAAGCCTGAATTTATAAACCGCATTGATGACGTGATTATTTTTAATGCGCTTGATAAAAAAGCGGTTACTGCTATAATAAGATTGCGTCTTGATGAAATAGGCGGGCTCTTGGCTGAACATAAAATCAAGATCGATTTCGACGAAAGCGTGGTTGATTATCTCGCTAAAATAGGTTACAGCGCTGAATTTGGAGCACGGCCTATAAATCGGGCTATCGAAAAAAATATAAAGGGGGCGCTGGCTTTTAAAATATTGAAACATGAGCTGCCGGACGGACATAGTGTCCGCTGCGCCTATAAAAATGAAACTCTTTTATTCGAAGATAATGGCGCAGTCAAGGAAGAAGAATAATCTTAAATCTTTGCAATGTTATTTTTTAAGCATCATTAAGATCCAGAACACTACCGAGGCTGAAATAAAAAGGGCCGCGTACGAAATGGTTTTGAAAATCGTGTAGTCGCGGTCTTTTTTTTTGGCCTCGTCGAGCGTATATTCTTTTATGAATTTACATTCATTATTTTCTCGCTCGGTGAGGAGCTGCTCGCTTTTAAAAAAAAACGATTCGAAATAGTGGACGTATTCATGGAATATGGTTTTTAAAATCTGAAACCTGAGGTCGTTTTCAGACCTGAACATAAGCGATTTAAATGAGCCTTCGAATATCGTTATGGATTTTATATCTTTGGTGGTTTTGTATTCCGGTGCCGGTATTTCAAGAAATGGCGTGCCCGAAGAAAAACCCTGCGAGACGTAATTTTCGATATGTGAAAATGTGCCGAGCACAAGGCATTCATCCTGGCCGAACTGGACTTCGCGGCAGTTTTTTACGGGGCATTTTTTCCTTATATGCTGTGATTTCTGCAGTGATTTTTTTGAGGCAGGCCGGGAATTTTCCAATATTTTCATAAATTTGTTATTATCGAGGTCGTCAAGCATTTTCCTGATAAAATAATATCCCTTGCCGCTGTAATAGATGTCTATATAAAGAGGAAGAATTTTATCGAAGTATAAATTTTCTTCCTCTTTTAACATCTTTCCAAAATCGATTGAATTCAGGTCTATATATGTATTTGATGAATTTATATTCATTGTTTCGCCCGTGCCGTGAAAGTATTATTGTAAGTAAAGTCTTTAAAACTTATATTCGTTGATTACGTATTCTGATTCGGTGGATGAGCAGAACAGTACGCTTTTTCGGTCGTGCGAAAGCCTTACATAACGCATTACGCTCATTTCCGGGCTTATCGGCATTTTTATCGATTTTAATACTTTTCCGTCTTTTTCACTGACTGCCATGACGCAGGCTTTATCAGGCATATCGCCGTTAGCGCCCATTACGGCATATATAAGATACACGCCGCTGGTTTCTTCCCCTAAAAATATCAGGTTCTGGGCAGGTTCGGGTGTTTGAAAAACGAATTTACGTGTCGATTTCTGGCCGAATTGCTCGAATACTTCAACGTTCACGTTAAAATGTTTTTGTGCTTTTATTTCGGCTGTTTCGGATATCGGTTCAGGGTTTAATTTTATCATTTTTCCGCCGCTTAAAAGCGCCGGCTGCAATTCAAGCGGTGCCGGATTTAATAAATTGCCGTTCAAATCGATTATAAAATTTTTGCCGGACATCGGGTCTTCCAATAAAATATTTGACGCGTCTGATACGCATATATGCGTTATCATCTGTATATTATGCTTCGGTGATATTTTTTCAATTTTATCGCCGGGTGTGATTTTATATACCGTTTTTTCGCGGGAATTAGCGGCCAGTATCGTGCCGTCGTTTAATACCGCGATGTCGGTGTAAAGCGACGGCGATTTTTCGCTGCCTGCGGGCAATTTGACGCTTTTTTCCAATTTCCCGGATTTTGAGAATATCGAAATTCTGTCATTCGGCGTGTCTAAAATATACATTTTATTTTTTGTTTCGAAAAAACTGCCCGGCGATATGAAATCCTGTTTTGCCTCTTCTTCGCTTCGTCTGCCGACTTGATTTTCGGCCGTTCCCCACTGTATGGCGATAATTTTTTTTGAGTCATATTTTGCGTTATCGGATATTTCTATCATTTTTTGCGTTTCATTGCCGCCTGCAAACGCAGTTGCGGTAAAAATCAGAAGCGAGGCTATAACGGCTGTCATTGTTTTTTTAATTTTCATTTTTTCCCTCGTTAATTGTTATTTAAAATAGTGTTTTAACTTATTGTTGTTTTTAAAAGTGTATGTTCATGCTTGAATGCTGTTACATATTTTAAATTTAATTAGTAAAAATACTGTGCAAACTTAATTAAGCGTATTTTATTTTTATACACTTGGTTTTAAGAAAATGTTTCTTTAAAATTATTAGTGTTTCAATTGGCGCTTTAAAATATCATTATAGTTTAAATATGATGTTTTTGAAATTCTAACAGATATTTAAGTTACTGTCAAATTTAATCTCGGTGAAGTTAAGGAAATCTTGACAAAGAAAAAAAAAAGTGTTAAAATTAATTTAATTAAATAAGTACTCGGCAAACTTGCTTTTTTTGAACTGGAAATTCTTTAAAGGCAAAGATTTTCAGTTTGTCGTAAAAAATCTCTTGTATATTAATATTTATATTGTGCAAAAATTTAATGAGATTATTCGGCATGGATTAACTCTAAATTAGTCTATGTAGTTTAAAAATTAATTTTTCATTGCGATGAATTTAATTGTTTTATAGTGTGTTTTGTTTTATGAATTATTGCGGCAAAATATGCTGTTGGTTTATTGCCGATAAAGCGGTTAATATGAATTAAAGTTCATCATATGTTAAAAATTTTTAGAGTTATATTAAGAAAGCGGGTTTTGTTTTATGCAGTACAGGCGTGTTTGCATTGAGGCTATGGGCTATGAAGTTCCCTCTATAGCCGTAACGTCCGAAGATATTGAAAAACGTCTTTCACCTTTATATGACAGATTGAATTTGCCGTACGGCCGTCTCGAAATGATGACTGGAATACGCGAAAGGCGTTTCTGGGACAAGGGGCTTCCGCCTTCTAACGGCAGCACGCGGGCGGGCTGGAAAGCGATTGAGCGTTCCGGAATTGCGCCTTCTCAAATCGAATGCCTTATCCATGCGTCGGTTTCAAGAGACTTTCTCGAACCTGCAACTGCTACTATCGTTCATAATAATCTGGGGCTTCCGCCTAATGCTATGATATTCGATATCTCGAACGCGTGTCTCGGTTTTTTAAACGGCATGATAACCGTCGCTAACATGATAGAACTTGGCCAGATAAAATGCGGCATAGTAGTTGCCGGCGAAAGCGCCGGTCCGCTCGTGGAAAAGACGATTTCCGACCTTTTAAGCGATTCGAGCGTTACCAGAAACTCAATTAAGCAGTCATTCCCTTCGTTGACAATCGGCTCCGGGGCTGTTGCTGCTGTTTTAACGGATATATCGATATCGAAAACCAAGCATAAACTCCTCGGCGGAACATTTCGCGCAGCTACCATGCATAACAATCTTTGCCGCGGCGGAGTCGGTATGGCTGATTCAGGGCTTTCCGGCGAAAATTGCATGCCGCATATGAAAACTGACGCTGAAACGCTGCTTATAAACGGCTGCAAACTCGCGGTCGATAATTGGAACGAATTTAAAAAAGAACTTGGCTGGACCGGCGATAATATTGAAAGGACATTCTGCCATCAGGTCGGGTCCGCTCACCGTCGTGCTATTTATAATGTCCTTGAACTTGATATGAACAAGGATTTTTCAACCTTTGAATTTCTAGGCAATGTCGGGTCAGTTTCACTGCCGATAACGCTTGCTATTGCTGAAGATCAGGGACGCATAGAAAAAAATGAAAATATAGCGATGCTCGGAATCGGAAGCGGAATAAATTCTATAATGCTCGGGATTTCCTGGTAGCGAATAAAGATTGGCGGAGTTGTGAATGGATTTTATAAATAATGTTGATTTCAGCGGTTTTAGAAATTTATATCCTTTTGAATCACATTTTTTCGAAATAGGCACATGCGGCTTAAAATACCATTATATCGATGAAGGTGCACATGATAAGCCGCCGGTGGTAATGGTTCACGGTAACCCGACCTGGTCGTTTTATTATAGAAACGTCGTGAAAGCGCTGTCAGTTAACTATCGCGCTATAGCCGTCGATCATATAGGCTGCGGCGCTTCGGATAAGCCTCAGGATTACAGTTATACCCTTGAAAATCATATATCGAATCTTGAAAATCTTATAAATCATTTGAATTTAAAAGATATAACTTTGATAATGCACGATTGGGGCGGCGCCATTGGTATGGGATATGCCGTAAGGCACCCCGAAAATATAAAAAAAATTGTAATTTTAAATACGGCGGCTTTTACTTTTCCGAATATGCCGTTTCGTATAAGAATTTGCAGAATTCCTGTGTTCGGCGATATCGCAGTCCGCTGTTTTAACGCGTTTGCCGGAGCTGCTGTTTATATGGCTATGGCCAAGCATGAAAGAATGACTCCTGATGTTAAGGCTGGTTATCTAGCGCCTTACGATAATTACAATAACAGGATTGCGACCCTGCGTTTTGTACAGGACGTTCCGATGTCGCCTGAGCATGTAAGCTATGCGGTGCTTTTAGATATTGAAAATAAACTTCATTCGCTAAAAAATAAGCCCATGCTTTCAATTTTTGGCGCAAAAGATTTTTGCTTTACCCTCGATTTTATGAAAAAATGGAAATCTTTTTTTCCGAATGCTGATTATAGAAGTATTTCGGATGCCGGGCATTATGTTCTCGAGGATGCGCCCGAATTGATTATTCCATGGATACAAAAATTTTTAAATTAATTTTATAGATGTGATATTATGCAAAAACCGGATTACCAAAATGAATATTTCAATATAGCCTCTTATCTTCCTTATATGGCGCAGTTCATGCCATATAAGCGCGCCGTTATTTTTCCTGACGGCCGTGATAAAAATGGACGTGTAACATATTCACATCTTACGTTTGCGCAGCTTAATAATGAGTGCGATAAAATTGCCGACGGACTTTCAAAATATGGCATTAAAAAAGGCATGCGGGTATTATTTATGATTCCGCCGTCGCTTGATTTTATCGCGACCGCGTTTGCGCTCTTCAAAATAGGCGCAGTTCCTATTATGATCGATCCGGGGATGGGAAAATTAAGTCTTTTGAAATGTATTGAAATGGTTGAACCGGAAGCTGTCGTAGCCATTCCGCTTGTTCATGCCGTAAAATCGGTTTTTAAAAAATATTTTAAGTCGGTTAAATATAACGTTACCGTCGGAACTCGCTGGTTTTGGGGCGGTTTGACGCTTGAAACGATAAAAAACAAAGGTAACGCTCCTTTTGAATATTGCCAGACTAAAACTTCGGATCCTGCCGCGATACTTTTTACGTCAGGCAGTACTGGTCCGGCTAAAGGAGTTTTATATGAACATTCGATATTTGGCGCGCAGGTTGCGCTTTTAAATTCGTTTTTTAATTTCAGCCCTGACGAAATTGACCTTTCGGCATTTCCGTTATTTGCGCTTTTCGATGTAGCCCTTGGAATGAGCTGCGTGGTTCCGGATATGGACCCGACAAAGCCGGCATTTGTAAATCCGGCTAAAATTGTCGAAGCCATTAAAAATCAAGGGATAACCAGTTCTTTTGGCTCGCCCGCTATATGGATTCGTGTTGCGGATTATTGCATCGAAAAAGGCATAGTCTGCGATTCGATGAAAAGAATTTTAATAGCCGGCGCCCCGGTTTCGGGAGCGATTGTTGAAAAAGTGAAAAGGATGCTTCCGGCGGATGCCGAAGTGTTTACGCCTTACGGCGCTACCGAATCGCTTCCGTTATGCGCTATGCGCGGCGCGGCCATTTTGAATGAAACATGGCCTAAAACGCGTGAAGGCGCAGGTATTTGCGTCGGTAAGCCTAATGATGCCATTACGGCCAGAATTATTAAGATTTCAGATGATCATATTGAGAATTTTTCAGATGAAATTATTTTAAAACCTTTTGAAATCGGTGAAATTACGGTCTCCGGACCGGTGGTCACCAAAGAATATTTCCGTAACGCCGATGCCACTTTGAAGGCGAAAATAAAAGATGGCGATAAAATCTGGCACCGTATGGGTGATGTCGGCTATATTGACGATTCCGGGCGTATATGGTTTTGCGGCCGTAAGAACCATCGCGTTGTCTGCGGTGAAAAAACTTATTTTTCCATAAGGTGCGAAGCAATTTTCAATAACCACCCCGATGTTTTCCGCTCAGCTCTTGTCGGCGCAGGCGAAGGTGAAAAACGCCGGCCGGTAATTGTCATCGAGCCGCGGCCGAATAAATTTCCGAAACTTGAAATTGAAAAACTGGGGTTTGAAAAAGAGCTTCTTGAAATGGCGAAAAAATCAGAGATTACGAAAGATATAAACGATATTTTATTCATAGAAAAAATGCCGGTCGATATAAGGCATAACGCTAAAATATTTCGCGAAAAACTTGAATCGTGGGCCGGCGGTATTTTAAAATGAACGAAAATTCAAAAATTCCGGTTTATTATAAAGAAGATATTTTTGACGGATTTGCCGGCAAAAATATCTTAGTTACAGGCGGCGGCGGATTTCTTGGCAGCTATGTGACTAAAAAATTAATTGCAAACGGCGCCATTGTTACCATATTGAACCGCCGCAAATATCCTGAACTTGAAAAAGAAGGCGCCCGTTCGGTCGAATGCGGCCTTGAAGATTTTGAGGGCGTAAGAAAAGCATGTGCCGGAATGGATATGGTTTTTCATATAGGGGCTAAAGCCGGATATTGGGGTAAATATTCAGATTATTATAACGCCAATGTAAAAGGCACTGAAAATGTAATAAAAGCCTGTCATGCAAACAGTATTTATAAATTGATTTATACGAGCTCGCCAAGTGTTGTGAGTGATGATTGTGATCTTTTGAATGTAAACGAAGAAATCGGTTACGCAAAAAAATATCTTTGCTATTATTCTCAAACAAAAGCTATGGCAGAGCGGCTGGTTCTTTCTGCGAATGATGAAAAATCGCTTTTAACGGTGTCGCTGCGTCCTCATTTAATATGGGGCCCGGGCGATAACCAGATTATACCAAGATTAATAGATCCGGTGCGCGCAAAAAAATTAAAAATTATCGGGACCGGCTTAAATAAAATTGATATTACTTACGTTGAAAATGCCGCGGATGCCCATTTGCAGGCGGCGCTGGCGCTCGAAAAAGGTTCAAAAGTATGCGGACAGGCTTATTTTATAAGCCAGGGCGAACCGGTTTATATGTGGGAATTTGTTAATCGGATTTTAAAGGGAGTAAATCTTCCGGAATTATCACAAAAAGTACCTTTTCTGGCGGCTTATTATATAGGCGCGGCCATGGAATTTTTTTATAAAACTTTGAATTTGAAAGGCGAGCCGCCAATGACAAGGTTTATCGCGTTTCAATTCTCTTCGCACCATTATTTCGATATCTCGAAAGCGAAGCGTGATTTTGGCTACAATCCGCGCATAACAACCGAAGAAGGCTTAAAACGGCTTATAAATTCTTTAAAAGGTTAATTAATAATGAAACCGGAAATAGACAGGGAATTAATTAAAACTAAATTGGAAAGCGGGGTATTTTACCAGAAGTGGTCCACCAGTTTCGATGAGCTGGACCCGCTGAATATGCTCCATAATTCTCGTTATTCATATATACTCGAACGCGTTACGTACCTTTTTTTTAACGCCGTTTCGGTTATCGAGAAATTTGATATAATTGAGTTTCCTGATTTGCACCATGTGGTCAGGCAGATAAATCTAACATATTTAAGGCCGATTTTTGGCGTTATTCCTTTCTGGGTAACCATAAAACCCATAAAACTTCGTGAAGCAGCCTGCATTTTTGAGGTGGCTTTTGTTTCCGACGACAGGAGCGTTATTTATTGCAAAGGCGAACGTACAATCGCCAAGGTAAATCCGGATACGTTTCAGCCCGTCGGCTGGACTAAAAAATTTAGGGAAACACTTGAATTTATAATGGAGCTTTCGAAATAAAAAAATAAAAATAATTATTTAAAATAGTGTTAAGTTTTGATATAATATAACAATTTAATTTATAATAAAAGAAAGGAAATTAAAATGACAGATACGTTTAGTGCTAATACACTTGATTCGAGAATAGTGATAACCGGGGTTGGAATAACCGCGCCTAACGGGAACACTCTTTCTGAATTTCGCCATAATCTTTTAAACGGTGTTTCGGGTGTCCAAAAATTTACGACGCGTTATCTAGGTGATACACTCGCCGGTATCTGTAATTTTGATCCTTTGAAATACCAGAAGAAAAAAGATTTAAGACGCGGCACACGCGCCGGTTCGATAAGTATTTACTGTTCGCACGAGGCTGTGATTGATTCTAAAATCGATTTCGAAAATTTCGACAAGTCGAGAATAGGCATTTACCTTGGCATAACCGAACACGGTAATGTCGAAACCGAGAATGAAATTTACAGCATTTCACAGTTTAATTATGACACCAAATTCTGGACGCACCATCATAATCCTCGTACAGTGGCAAATAATCCGGCAGGCGAAGTAACTTTAAATATGAAAATAACAGGACCGCATTATACGATAGGCGCTGCATGCGCTGCAGGAAATCTCGGCATAATACAGGGCGTTCAGATGCTGCGGCTCGGTGAAGTGGACATGGCGCTCGTCGGCGGAATTTCCGAATCGATTCATACTTTCGGGATATTCGCGGCATTCAGAAACGAGGGCGCTCTTGCGGTAAATGAGGATCCGGCCAGGGCTTCAAGGCCTTTTGACCGCGACAGAAATGGAATAGTCGTTTCAGAGGGCGGCTGCGTTTTTGTCCTTGAGAGACTTAGCGATGCTCTTAAACGCGGAGCTAAAATATACGCTGAAATTGCGGGTTATGCTTCAAACTCTGATGCTACGGATTTCGTATTGCCGAATTCTGAACGGCAGGCCGAATGCATAAAACTTGCCCTTAAAAAGGCAGGTATCGGGCCTGAAAAAATTGACCTTGTCAATACCCATGCTACATCGACCCCGCTTGGCGATGTCAATGAATGTAAGTCCATAAGATCGGTTTTCGGTGAAAATTCCGAAGTATATGTTAATAACACAAAAAGCTTTATCGGCCATACTATGGGTGCGGCCGGCGCTATAGAGCTTGCCGGAAACCTTGATTCATTTAACGATATGATGGTTCATCCGACGATTAATGTCGATAATGTCGATCCTCAATGTGAATTTAAAAATTTGGTTATGAATAAGCCTGTCAAAGCTAAAAAAATTGACTATATATTGAATAACAGCTTCGGTATGCTTGGTATCAACTCAGTTTTGATAGTTAAAAGATTTGTTAAATAATTTGATAATACGCGCAGCTGGTTTTTTAATTAAACAGTTAATAAAAAAACAAATAAAACAAAAATAAAATACGAATAGGAGAGTTAATAATGACAGACCAAGATATTAAAAATGTAATCCTCGAAATTGTTGCGGATATCGCTCCTGATGCGGATTTAAGCGATATAAAGCCGGACATACGCCTTCGCGAGCAGATCGAGCTTGATTCAATGGATTTTCTTGATATCGTTATGGAGCTTCGTAAACGTTACGCTATCGACGTGCCGGAAGATGATTATATGAAATTATCAACTTTAAACGGCTGTGTTGAATATTTAAGGCCGCACTTAAAAAACAGATAATTTTATGACTCTTTTTTATTAAATTTTTTTATACCGATTATA
This sequence comes from Candidatus Wallbacteria bacterium, assembly GCA_041441465.1. Classification (GTDB taxonomy): domain Bacteria; phylum Muiribacteriota; class UBA9980; order UBA9980; family UBA9980; genus JASDSY01. The sequence continues at coordinate 299,090 of JASDSY010000022.1, read as the reverse complement.
AAAAAATAGAGGCGGGTATTTTCTCGCCTCTATTTCCTAATTACAAAAAAGGATTGTTGGACTTTGGATTACGATGTAATTATTATAGGCGCCGGCATGTCGGGCCTTGCGGCCGGCATAAGGCTTGCGCATTATGGAAAAAAAGTATGCATACTTGAAAGCCACTTCGTCGCCGGCGGTCTTAATTCTTATTATCAAAGGGGCGGCCATGAATTTGACGTCGGCCTTCACGCCATGACGAATTATGCGCCGCCGGGAACAAAACAGCTTTTGCCTTTTGTTAAAATTTTGAGGCAGCTGCGTATTAAACATGAGGATTTCGGCCTTTTTGAACAGAACGGATCGCAGATTAATTTTGACGGCGCCGTTTTAAATTTTAATAATGATTTTGAATATTTTAAACAGCAGGTGCATTCCGTATTTCCTGCCCAAAAAGATAATTTTGAAAAATTCGTAAATTATTTAAAAAGCTATAACGAGCTGGATTTAAATTCAAAACCGCAATCGGCGCGTGAAATTACCGCCGGTTTTATAAATGACGAGCTTTTGATAGAAATGCTTTTTTGCCCGCTTTCGTATTACGGCAGCGCCGTGGCCGATGATATGGAATTCGGCCAGTTCGTGGTAATGTTTAAAAGCATATTTTTAGAGGGATTTTCACGGCCTTACGAGGGCGTGCGGCGCATAATTTTCAAACTCGAGGAGCGTTTCCGTGAAAGCGGCGGTATATTAAGATTACGTACACGGGTTGAAAAGATAAATATTTCAAACAATAAAGTTGCTTCATTGATTTTAAGCGACGGTTCAGAAATTTGCGCTCCTAAAATATTATCGACTATCGGCCATATCGAAACTTTAAAAATTTGCTCTGATTTTAATGAAAAAGAACTCAAAGCGACGCCGGGAGAGCTTGCATTTACCGAAGTTATTTTGCTTTTAAATGAGCGGATGGAAAATCTTAATCATGACAAAACTATAATATTTTATAATAACTCAAGGAAATTTGTTTACAGGAAGCCCGAAACTCTTGTTAATTATGAAAGTGGCGTAATTTGCTGTCCTAATAATTTTAAGTATGACAGGCCGCTTTCTGAAAGCATATTAAGAATTACAAATATGGCCAACTGCGGCGAATGGGAAAAACTTTCAAAGCCGGATTATAAAAAGGAAAAAGATTCAGTATTATTTAACGCTATTAATATCGTCAAATCATATGTTCCGGCTTTTAACGAAAATATGATAAAATTTAGCGACGTCTTTACGCCGCTCACGGTACGCCGCTTTACCGGCCATATAAACGGCGCTGTTTACGGTTCGCCGGATAAACTGAAAAACGGCGTGACACATATAGATAACTTGTTTATTTGCGGAACTGATCAAGGTTTTCTCGGAATTATCGGCGCGATACTGAGCGGTATTTCTATTGCCAACCTTCATTTTTTAATGCGTGAATAAATACTCATTATTTAATTTTATAAAAAGTAAGTGATAAACGATGGATAATTTAAAAAAAGAAAAAATCAAGACTTATATTTTTGTGATTTTGGTTATATTGCTTTTTGCTGCTTTTCCATTTTTAAAGCACCATTTTACGCGTGAAAAAATTAAAGCCTTTGTTGAATCTTATCAAACGCTTGCGCCTTTAGTTTATATAATAGCTATGATATTTTTACCGATAATCGGCGCGCCGAGGCTTATTATGACAGCGGTTGGCGGCGCGCTTTTTACTGTGTTCTGGGGAACTGTTTACGCGATGATCGGTTCTACTCTCGCCGGAGTTCTCGGTTATTACCTGGCTTATTATTCCACTGCAAATTATTTCGAGGCTGTTACCGCTCAGAAACATAACCGTTTTATATCTATGCTTGATTTTACTAAAAAGAATAATTTTTGGCTCATATTTTTGTCGCGCGTTTGCCCGGTTACGCACTACGAGGTTATAAATTATATGTGCGGCACAGCGAAAATTCCTTTTAACTCTTTCTTTTGGTCGACATTTTTTGGAATTATACCCGGCACCTTTATTTATGTCCTGATGGGCGACGCCATGATGGATATTATGGATAAAAAAAGCATAGGCACCATAATATCCGAGCTTTTCAGCAAAGATTATCACATGCTTTTACAGGATAATGACGTTCAAAAATTATTGATAGTCCTGTTAGTGCTTCTTGTTTTCTTGATTGTTACCATGATCGGTTTTTATTTCATCATTAAAAATAACAAGAAAGATGATTTCGATAAAAAAGACGATGGCGACGAAAGCATTAATCAGCAGGCTGTATTATCTAAATAAATCGACCGATTTATTGATTTTTTGTTTTCGTTTGTTATAATTTTTATTGAGAAATTTGGCTTAATTTCAGCGTCACGGTAATTTATAATTAAGTGACCGCAATTTTTTATTGGAGGATAATATTAATGTTTTTGGGGATTCCTTATATTGAGTGGCTTGGATATCTTGCGTCGGTAATTATAGCGGTTTCGCTCTTAATGAGTTCCATTATTAAATTGCGCTGGCTTAATTTAATCGGCGCGTTCATGATTTCTTTTTACGGGTTTTACCTCGGCGCAATGCCGGTTGGCGTTCTTAATTTTATAGTAGGTCTGATCGATATATACTATTTATATAAAATCTATTCCGAGAAGGAATATTTTAAAGTGCTTGAAATAAAAAAAGACGACAAGTATTTAAAATCATTTCTTGAGTATTACAGATCTGACATAAAGAAATTTTTCCCGGAATTTAATTTTGATTGCTGCGATAATCCGAATACCGTAAGTTTTTATATTTTACGAAATATGGTGACTGCAGGGGTTTTTATGGGTGAAAAATTAAATGACGGTACTTTGATGGTTAAAATGGATTTTGCGACCCCGGAATATCGTGATTTTAAAATTGGCCATTATATCTATATCGAAAATGAAAAATTTTTTGCGCATATCGGATATAAGAGGTTTAGCGCCGTTACATCTAATCCAAAGCACGAGTCATACCTTAAGTTGATGGGATTTACGCCTAAAGCCGAAGTTAATGGAAAAATGACATACGTTAAAGATATTAAAACGCTTGATATATTTCAAAATTAGTAAAAAAATTCTCCTTTTGTTTTTGATTAGATGTAATAACATCTAATTTTACAAAAGGAGAATTTTTATTATATCTTATGGTTTATTATTTGAATTGCTTTTCAGGCTAATCTACATAAAATTCTTTGAGTTTCTTTGAGCGAGAAGGGTGTTTTAATTTTCTGAGGGCCTTTGCCTCGATCTGTCTTATACGTTCCCTTGTCACTCCGAATATCCTGCCCACTTCCTCGAGTGTGCGCGGGCAGCCGTCAATAAGGCCGAACCTGTATTTTATGACCTTATCTTCCCTTTCGGTAAGCGAACCTAAAACATCGTTTATTTGTTCCTTAAGCATTGTATACGAAGCGGATTCAACCGGCGATACGGCGTTTTTGTCTTCTACAAAATCTCCGAGATGGCTTTCATCTTCTTCGCCTATCGGTGTTTCAAGCGATACCGGTTCGAGCGATATTTTGAATATCTTTTTGACTTTATCTACAGGCATTTTAAGTTTCTCGGCTATTTCATCGTGTGCAGGCTCGCGTCCGAGCTCTTGAGAAAGCTGCCTTGCAACTTTTCTCAGCCTGTTTATTATTTCGACCATATGAACAGGTATTCTGACCGTTCTTGCCTGATCGGCGATAGCGCGCGTTATTGCCTGACGTATCCACCAGATGGCGTATGTCGAAAATTTAAAGCCTTTTTTATATTTGAACTTTTTAACAGCCCTTATTAATCCCTGGTTTCCTTCCTGGATGAGATCTAGAAATAAAAGACCGCGTTTTTTGTATTTCTTAGCGACTGATACGACAAGACGCAAGTTTGCTTCGATCAGTTTTACCGCAGCGTTTTCATCGCCGTTTTCAATTCTTTTGGCAAGTTCGACTTCCTCTTCCATTGTAAGAAGCGGAACTTCGCCGATACCGCGCAAATACATCTTGACTGAGTCTAAAACCGCGTCTTCGCCTTCGCTTTGCAAAATATTTTGGATTTCTTCAAAATTTTTCGTGTCTTCCAGCGGATTTACGGAATTGCCGTGCTTATCGTCATCATCGATCAATTCGATTTTTGATTCCATTAAAATGGAAATTACTTCTTCCATTTCATCGATATTTGAAGATGACGGAAGCTTGCTTTCAATTTCCTGATATGAGATGCGGTTTGTGGTCATTCCTTTTTTTACCAGCTCGGTTATTATCGGCTGCAGCTGTACTGAAAGTTTTTTCTTGATTTCAGCTTCAATTTCATTGAACGAAGGTACGTCGATTTCGTCAATGCCGGTTGTTGAATGAAGAACATTAATTTTTGCGCTGCTTGTAACGCCCGGAATTTCCGTTTCGGCCATTAACTTCGCGGTTTCTTCAGTTAATCTTTGAAGCCTGTCTTTTTCTTTTTTATCTGTTTTTTTGTTTTTCAGGTCTATTGAAAATTTTTCTTCGGTTAAAACCGGTACGGCCGGTTTGTTGATTGTAACAACCTTAGCCTTTACCGGAGCGTTTTTAAATTCTTCAGGAATGACATTGTTTTTTGCGTCGGATTTAATATCAATCTTTTTTACGGTTTCGATTTTATTTATAACCGGCGCGGTTTCTTTTTCAATTGATATTATTTTTTTAGATTCTATTTTCTGGATCTGATATTTTGTTTCTTTGCCGTCTTTTACTGCAAGAAATTTATCATCATTAGCCTTTACCGGTGCTGAATTTTTAGCATTTGTGTCAGTTTTTGATAACTTGGCCGGAAAATCCTTAGCATTTTTTTTGTTTTCTCTGACCGGCGTATTATCTTTTAATATAATTTCTTTTTTTGAAGACATTTTTACAATGTTTTCAATATTTTTAATCTGACCCTGCGGGCGTTCGTTGAACGGTTTGCCTTTTGCTTGATGAAGCTGCGCTTTGGCTTTTTTAATTGATTTGAGAGCGGCGGTACTCTCATAATTTAAGTCTGAAATCACAGAATCCCTCTTTTCTGAATTCTTTTGTCCAACTTCCTTTTTTTGATACATTTAGTCCTCCTTAAGCTTGCAAAAAAAATATCAATAAAATTTCGTTGCATCTATTTATCTTTTGATAAATCTCATAATTTAAGGTGATTAATAATAAAAAAATGAAGCAACCTATAAAGTATCTTTAATCTCTTTCTGCAGTGAGGTTACTTCAAAAAGCAGTTTCTTGGATGATTCGATATCGCCGATTGCTTCGGCTTCCCTTATTTTGAGCTTTAATGCGTCAATTTTTTCTTTTTTCACGATATCGTTATATTTTAAAATCAAATCGTCAAAGTATTTGTCAAGATTTTCAAAACCAGGTGCCGTGGCGTAAAGTTTATTAAAAAGGGGAGCATATTTTGTGCCGTTAAACAGGGACGGCAGGTCATTTATTAAAGTATTATTATCGGCTTCAAGCATTATCTCGATCATTTCTTTGAGCTCCGGTGAATCTACGGTCAATAAATCTACCGTTGACAGAAATTTTGAAAGATAATCGAGGTTTTGAATAATGACATGCAGTATGTCCACCTGGATTTTTTGTTTAATTGTCAATTCAGGAGATAAAATCGATTTTTCATCGATGCTGTCCGGCTGCGAAGTACTGTGGTCTTTGTAATTTTTAAAAATAACCTCGCGCATGCCGTCTTCTGATATTCCTAATTCCTGGGTTATTTCAGCTATATATTGATTTCTTGTTATATCCGATGCTATTGTTCTTATATGAGGCGCTAAAAACCTTACGATTTCAGTTTTGGATTCAATGCTGTTTTTGCCGAATTTTGAGTAAGCGTAATTAATTAAAAATTTTGTAAACGGCAATGCGGATTTTATTACCTCGCGTAATTTTTCGGGGCCGTTTTTTAAAAGGAACTCATCGGCATCTTTTGCGCCTTCGAACTTTATTACCGAGATGTTAATGTTGGTTTTAGCGAATAATTCAAAATTTTTCATTGTGGCACGAATGCCCGCTTCATCCATATCAAAAAGCAAATATACATTTTTAGCTTTATTTTCAAGGAATTTGACATGAAAAGCTGAAAGGGCGGTCCCGCAGGTTGCAAGCACATTTTCAATTCCTGCGCGATGAAGTGCTATAAAATCGAAATAGCCCTCGACAAGTATTGCCTCACCCGTTTTTAGTATAGCATCGTTTGCCCAGTTTATGCCATAAAATACAGAATTTTTTTTATAAATTTCAGTTTCAGGCGAGTTTAAATATTTGGGCATATTTTTATCGGCTGAATCAAGCAGTCTTCCGCCAAATCCGATGGTTCTGTTGTTTTTATCAATTATGGGAAACATTATCCTGCTGAAAAATCTGTCATAAATTTTGCCGTTTTGAGCCTTGGAAATCAGGCCTGCCCGGAGCATTTCGTCGATTGTGAATTTCTTTGATTTTAAGACTGCCGAGTTGAATTTATCCGGCGAAGTAAATGCATAGCCGATCATATATTTTTCAATGTCTTCGTTTGAAAGGCCGCGGCTGTATAAATAATTTCTGGCTTTTTCCGCATCCGGCGAATTGCTGAACAACGCCCTGACATAATAACTTGTCGCATCATTCATAAGATTATATAACGGTTTGTTCTTTTCCTGCATTTCTTCTGTAAAACTTGTCGCTTTTATCTCGGGCGGAATCGGAATACCGTTTAATCCGGCTAATTTGAATAATGATTCTCTGTAAGTTATCTTTTCAATTAGCTGCACGAATTTTATAACGTCGCCGCCTGTCTGGCAGCCGAAGCAATAAAAAAACTGCTTTTCTGTATTAACACTGAAAGATGGTGAATTTTCAAGGTGAAAAGGACAGTTAGCGGAAAAATTTTTCCCTGACTTTTTTAAAGGCACATAACTTGAAATTATTCCGACTATATCGCTTGCATTCCTGACAGCGATAGTAAATTCCTGAAATTTACCGTTGGACTTATACTCCATTGAAGCACCGCTTTTTAGAAATATATCATAATTAAACACGGCTTTAAAAAATAAAACCGTGTTTATTATAACCGTATATAATAAAATTTGAAATACTTGTTGATAAAAAACTTTTTATTAAAAATAGTCGCCGAAATAAATTTTTAAAATTTCCGCTCAAAAATGAATGATGCTATAAATGCTTTTCTTATGCTGTCCGGCGTTGTCAATTCTTTAAAAAAACTCGGTTGCGCAGATGTATTTAATGAATCGTTATATCTTTCAGTGGCTTTTAGCTGGCGCTGAGCTAAGTGTTTCTGCCTGCTTTCTTTTATGTCGGCCCCGCTTGCCTGGACTTTGACATCGACGACTTTACCGGCGGCGGCAGCTTTTTCAAAACTTTCATAGACATTTTCTTCTTTTAAAATTATCTTTTCGTTATCATTATGGTGGTCGCATAATTTTTTATTGAATACCTGTCCGCGGTCTTCTGAAGCCGGCGTCGCATTAATGGTTTCCTGATAAGTGTCGCGGTAGTCAATATAAGAAGACGGAGTTTCTTCTGATTGCCTGTGTTTTTCCTGAGCAGGCTGCTCAGGGATATTGTTTTGAAAAGTCACCGGGTTGGACTGCTTTTTTTCCTGCGGTTTGCCTATTTTTGAAAAATCAAAATCCGCAAGATCAAAGTTGCCGTCAAATTCGCCATTTTTATTGTCATTTTCTTTTTTTTGCGTAAAGCTGGAAATAATGGCTACTACGATTATTATCAAATAAATTATTACTTTAATGGTGTCTTCCATAAAAACATCCTTTTTATTCTGCCATTATAAAACTTGCCGAATGAGCGGCTGGAAATTTTATAATGGCAGATATATCAGGTTTTAAATCAACTTTATCAAGATATGGATTAAGCTTTTTCGGCAATAGACGAACGCATATCGGTATCGGCCTGTATATTTTTCATTTTGTAATAATCCATGATGCCAAGGTTGCCGTTTCTGAAGGCTTCCGCAATGGCTTTTGGAATTTCAGCTTCGGCTTCAACGACTTTCGCTCTCATTTCCTGCTCGCGCGCTACCATTTCCTGTTCTGCGGCTACCGCGAATGATTTTCTCTCTTCTGCTTTGGCCTGCGCTACCTTCTTGTCGGCTTCTGCCTGATTGATTTGAAGTACCGAGCCTACGTTTTTGCCGACTTCGACATCGGCGATATCGATTGAAAGTATTTGAAATGCAGTGTTTTTATCAAGACCCTGCTGTAAAACGTGTTTTGCTATCTGGTCAGGCGATTCAAGTATTTCCTTATAAGTGTGTGCCGCGCCTATTGCCGCTACAACGCCCTGGCCTACGCGCGCCATTATTGTCGATTCGCCCGCGCCGCCCACTAATGTGTCGATATTAGCTCTTACCGTGATTTTAGCGATTACTAAAAGCTCGATGCCGTCTTTGGCGACTGCCGAGTTTTTAGGTGTCTGGATAACCTTTGGATTAACTGACATTTGCACGGCCTCGAGAACGTTTCTGCCGGCGAGGTCTATTGCAGCTGCTTTATTGAAATCAAGCTTTATATTAGCTTTTTGCGCTGCGATAAGTGACGAGATGACTCTTTCGACATTACCGCCCGATAGATAGTGCGCTTCGAGTTTTGATATTTCAAGTGTGTCGATGCCGCTCTTTACGCCCTGTATGAAAGGGTTAATAATTTCGGACGGCACGATTCTTCTGAAACGCATTGCTACTAGTGTAAATAACGATACTCTGACCCCGGACATCAATGCCGCGATATAAAGCGGGATTGGTACGAAATAAAGGATGAAACTTACGAACGCGATTATTCCTATTACTATTATGACAAGCAGTCCTTCAAATGTGCCGCTGTCAAGGTTTGCCGAACGTCCGACCTGGGCGAGTGACAATAAAAGATTATCAAACATCACAATAAACCTCCAGATATTTTATTTATTTTGGTAATATATTTCTTTAATTATGAAACTTTTGTTACCGTTAAGACATTTCCTTCGTCTGATATAACTTTAACGGTTGTTCCCTTTGTAATGAAATCACCGTCTGAAACTACCTGTATTTTAATGCCGCCGATTTCGATTTTCCCGGCCGGATTTAAATCCGTTATCGCTATGCCTGTCCTTCCGGCATATTTCAAATTATCTTCATTAACCCCGCTTGAATTGATGGCTGTCGACAGGGTTACCTGCTTGAACATTTTACTGTAAGGAAAATAAGTTATAAAAAAACCGAGCAGTACCGTCGTTAATATTAATGAGATAGATACTGTGATAATCGCTTCGTGCGGGTCGGGAAAAACCAGGTAAACACCTGAAAATAAACTTATAATGCCCGCGAGGCCGACGACGCCGAAGCCGGGGATAACAAAAACTTCGATAGCTATTAACATTGCGCCGATTAAAAACAATAGTAGAGGCAGCAACGAACCGGCGCCGGCAATTGTATGTCCCCAGAAGAACAATATAAAGCATGTTATTCCGATAAGTCCAGGAGCGATATGGCCTGGTAGCCATAATTCTACCGTAAGTCCTAATATGCCAAGATTTAAAAGTATACCTGAAATTACCGGATCTGAAACAAACCTCGCAACTTTATCGCCGACTGTTTCCTCAAGTGTAACGTAGCCATCTTTTACTTTTTCTTGTTGGATTATTTCTTCGATCGAGTTGACTATTTGGCCTTTTGCAAGCTTAAATTTAACTGCCTGCTCGGCGGTTAAATTCAATAATTTGCCTTTTGGTTTTAAAACTTTTATTTCGTAGTCCGATGATTCAAAATCTTTATCAACCATTGCTATGGCAAGATCTTTAGGATGCTCCATCGCTTCGGCTACCGATTGAAATTCAGCTCTTAATGCTGAAATCATTTTTTCATCCGTTGTCCAGGTATCCATATTTTTAGGTTCCGCTGAGCCTATCGATGAGCCTTTTCCCATATATATTTTCTGAGTTGAAAGAGCGAGCAGCGCGCCGGCTGACCAGGCGTTCTCGGAAACGTATGAAACTACTTTGCGCTTTTGGTTTCTGAGTAATTTGGAAATTTCAATAGCGGCGTCAACACGGCCGCCGAAAGTGTTTATATCGATTATTAAAAGTTCGGCATTTATTTTATCGGCTTCGGCGATACCGCGTTTTATAAAAGCAAGCAAGCCGTGTTCAACGGTGCCCCTGACTGGAATTACGTAGCTGGACGCCGCGAATGCCGAATTAGTTGGTATTATGCTGTTCAAAATGCTGCTGCTCGATAAATGAAATTGCGGGATGAAATTTGCCGTAAAAATAAGAAAAAATGCGAAGGTGAATATGAATAAAACTTTTGGTACATGGTAATAGCGTTTGATAGTATTTAAAAGCATAATCCGCCACCTGCCTGTTTAAATTTTTAATAATCAATACATAATGACATTTATTTTAGTTTTTAACAGCTCATTTATTAAAAAATGTATTTGAAAGAGTTGGGCGTGAAATTAAAAATTAATCATTTGCCTAAAAAATATTATGCAGCCGGCTGGATAGAGTTAACAACTTTTTTAATTATTTCAGAAGCTAATTTGCTGTCGGCTTTTCCTTTGATTTTAGGCATTACTGCGCCCATTAATTTTGACATATCTTTGGCAGACGCTATTTTTAAAGCGGCCGCTTCTGCTTTTACAAGCTCAGTCAACTCTTCTTCCGTCATTTGTTTTGGAAGATAATGCATTATAATTTCGAGTTCTTTCGATTCTTTTTCGGCAAGTTCGGTGCGGCCGGCATTTTTGAATTGCTCTATCGAGTCGCGGCGCTGTTTGACAGATTTATTTATGACACCCATAACGTCTTCATCGTTAGGGTCTCTGCGGTTATCGACTTTGAATTGTTTTAAGGCTGCATATAAAAAAGATATTGTAGCGCCTTTGAATTCATCGCGCGCTTTTTTTGCTTCAAGCATATCTTTGTAAACCTGTTCGAATAAACTCATACTAAGATCACCCTTTTAAAAAATCTTTTTCAAAACCTTTTTATTTAAAAACCTATAGTAAAGCTTTTTAGCGGCTTTACTATAGGTAAAATTAATTAAAATTCCATTAAATTTGACTGTATATTCGAGTTAATTTTCAAAGTAGTTAAGTACAGCAGGCTTTAATTCAGCCTTTATTTAAAGTGAATGCTTATTTTTATTTTGTAGCGCTTTGAGTTTTAACGTTAGTTTTGCTATTTTTGCGTTCGCTCAGTTTGTAGCCGTAAGTCGAGGCATATTTAACGTAATTTTCGCGAAGCGTTTTTGTCGTAGCGCCCGGAGTGCCGTTTCCGATAACTCTCTTGTCGGCTTTTACGACTGCGACAATTTCAGCGCCGGTGCCGGTTAAAAATACTTCATCGGCATTATAGAGATCGTGCATAGTAAATACGTCTTCGTGAACTGTTATGCCGAGCGATTTTGCGACTTTCATTATCGAGTCGCGCGTAATACCTTGTAGTAAACCGAGATAAGGCGCCGGAGTTGTCAATACACCATTTTTTAGGATAAATATGTTGTCAGCGCTGCATTCTACTACGTAACCTTCGTGGTTAAGCATTATTACTTCGCCGGCTCCTGCGTTGTTAGCTTCAATGCGCGCCATGATATTATTTAAATAATTCAGCGATTTTATTTTCCCGTTGAATGAATCGACGGGCATTCTTCTTGTCGAAGCCGTTACGACTTCAAGACCTTTCTGATAAAATTCTTCCGGATATATTTTTATTTTGTCGGCCATTATTGCGACTGTCGCTTTTGAACAACATTTACGAGGATCGAGACCGAAATCGCCGGGACCGCGTGAAACGACAAGGCGGATATAAGCATCTTCAAAACCATTTGCGATAAGCGTATCGGCTACGGCATGTTCCATTTCTTCAATTGTCATAGGGATTTCGATCATTAATGTTTTTGCCGAGCTGTAGAGTCTTTCGATGTGTTCGCGGAGTGCGAAAATGCAGCCGTTGTAGGCTCTTATTCCTTCGAATACACCGTCGCCGTATAAAAATCCGTGGTCGTAAACGGATACCATTGCTTTTTCTTTTTCTACTAATTCGCCATTGAGATATAACTTAAGTGTCATATTAAATCAGCCCTCTTTTTATATTTTTTAAGGCCTTTTTCAACATTATTCATACCCTGGTCTTCATACTACCTGAATTAAGCCACTAATCTGATTTATTTCTAATAGTATTAACGAAACTTGGTATCAATACTGATTAATGACCTATTACTCTATACTTCTTATCCTATATTACTATAATATTTTAAATGATTATAGCATAAAAATCCAAAAAAATCAAGAAAACAAACTTTATTTTTTAAACACGTTAAATATTAAATTAGTTTTTAAAACCAATTTAATATTTAACGCAAAAATAACGCGGACATTTTATGGATATCCGCGTTATTTTTAACATTTGACCTACGTAGCCGACGCGCGGCGCATAGAAGTTATCTTTATTATTTTACTGTTTTAGCGAAACCGCTGCCTTCTGAAATCGCTTTTTCATTCATAGGAATCATATTCGCGTGTTTTGCCGATATCGAATGGTGCAATGCTTCTGAGAGGCTCTTTTCTGTGAATGCTTTTGTCGATTCCATGAAGGTTCCGACCATTACCATGTTCAGAAGTTTTGTCGAGCCGACTTTATCGGCGATTTCTGATGCCGGGACAGGATACATTTTAACGTCGCTTCTTGGAGTAAAACCTTCGATAATCGATTTATTATATATGCAGATTCCACCCGGAACAAGTTTCGGCAAAAACTTATCCATCGAAGGGCGGTTCATTATCATTATAACGTCAGGGTTTTCAACGACAGGCGAACCTATTTCTTTATCAGAGAGGATAACTGTGCAGTTAGCCGTACCGCCGCGTACTTCAGGGCCGTAAGAAGGGATCCATGAAACTTCGCGTCCTTCCTGCAAGCCTGCTTCAGCTACGAGTTTTCCGGCCAATAATACGCCCTGGCCGCCAAATCCGGCAACTATTAAATGTAAAGGGAATTTTTTATTATTTGTTGTCATTTGTTTCGCCGCCTTTCACTTCGATACTTTTAAATTCTTTTAACGGATAGTATGGAATCATGTTTTCGCCGAGCCATTTTTTAGAATCAGCAACTGACATGCCCCAGTTTGTAGGGCATATTGAAAGGACTTCGACCATCGAGAAACCTTCGCCTGAAAGCTGTACCTGGAAAGCTTTTTTGATGGCATTTTTCGTTTTTATAATATTAGCCGGAGTGTCAACTGCCGTTCTTGCGATATATTTAACGCCTTCAAGGCCTGAAAGCATTTCAGCTACGCGGATTGGCGAACCCATAGTCGAAGCGTCGCGTCCGAATGGGCATGTTTGTGTTTTCTGATTTACAAGTGTCGTAGGAGCCATCTGGCCGCCTGTCATACCGTAAATAGCGTTATTTATAAATATTGTGGTAATTCTTTCACCGCGGTTAGCGGCATGTACGATTTCAGCTGTGCCTATAGCGGCAAGATCTCCGTCGCCCTGATATGTGAATACCACTGAATCTTTCGGAGCCGATCTTTTAATGCCTGTAGCGACTGCAGGCGCTCTGCCGTGTGCTGCCTGGGCGAAATCGACGTCATAATACCAGTAAGCGAATACCGAACAGCCGACCGGAGCTACGCCGATCGTGCGGTCCTGAAGACCGAGCTCATCTATTACTTCACCGATTATTCTGTGTACCACGCCGTGAGTGCAGCCGGGGCAATAGTGGAAAGGCTTATCTGTCATGCATGCAGGTTTGCCTGCGACATGTTTCATTGTCTTTACTTCTTCAAGTAATTTTTTATTATCCTGAGTCATTTATCAATACCTCGCTTTTTCAATTTTAGTGAATCGTTTTTATAAGCTGTAATTTTTTGCGTCCTTGTTTTCGGGTTCGCGTTTTTATAAATTACAGTTTAAAAGCTTTTTTGAAGTTGTCGAAAACTTCGTTTGAAGAAGGCACTACGCCGCCGGTTCTGCCGTAGAACTCAACAGGTTTTTTGCCGTTTACGGCAAGGCGTACGTCTTCAACCATCTGGCCCATCGATAATTCTACTGCCATGAATCCCTTTATTTTTGAGGATTCGGCGTATTTTTTTATCGCTTTAGTAGGATAAGGCCATAATGTTTTAGGACGGATAAGGCCTATTTTAATGCCTTTTTCGCGTGCCATCGTGCATACGCTCTTGCAGATTCTGGCTACAATGCCGTATGCCACAATTACATATTCAGCGTCTTCACACTGAAATTCTTCCCATATTGTTTCTTTTTCTTCAATTTGAGCGTATTTGCTGTAAAGATGCTTAATATGCTCTTCCATAGCTTCCGGTTCGAGGTGGATTGATGAAATGAGGTTCTGTTTTCTGCCTTTAGCGCCGGTAGTTGCCCAAGGTTTTTTTGAAACGCTGTATGCCGATTCAGGTAATGCGTTAGGCAATGTCACAGGTTCCATCATCTGGCCGAGGTAGCCGTCGCTTAATATCATAACTGGAGTTCTGTATTTATCGGCAAGTTCAAAGCCTAAGAATGTGAAGTCAGCCATTTCCTGGACTGATGAAGGCGATAGAACGACTAATCTGTAATCGCCGTGGCCGCCGCCTTTTACCGCCTGAAAGTAGTCGCACTGAGCAGGAGCGATGTTGCCGAGGCCCGGCCCGCTTCTTACGACATTTATTACAAGGCATGGGACTTCTGCGCATGCGATGTATGAAAGACCTTCCTGTTTAAGTGAAACGCCGGGCGAAGACGAGGACGTCATAACGCGCACGCCCGTGCCGCCTGATCCATAAACCATGTTAATTGCGGCAACTTCTGATTCCGCCTGCACGAATACGCCGTTTCTTTTAGGCATATTTTTAGCGAGATATGCTGTCAATTCCGACTGCGGAGTTATCGGATAACCGAAATAATGATGGCAGCCGGCTAATATTGCTGATTCCGCTATAACTTCATTACCCTTCATTAATATCTTTTTTGTTGACATTCAATAAACACCCCTTGAATTAATCAATCTTATTTACTCTATACTCGTAAAACCAACCTGTCGAAAGACACAAATTCTTTCTTCTGATTTGAATGCGTATAATAAGTTTCCGGTCGATACATTAATACACTATCGTTTTAAATAAAAGCTTACTGCCTGTAAACGTTAAAAACCATGTCAGGGCACATTCTGTAACATGTAGCGCAGCCTGTACATTTTGACTGGTCGATGCAGACTATCGGATGATAGCCGTTCTTGTTTAACTGTTCGCTTAATTTTAAAATTTTGGCAGGACAGGTTGGAACGCATGATTCGCAACCTTTGCAAGCCTCTTCGTTGATTATAACTCTACCTGGCATACCCATCACCCTTTTTTGAGGATTTGATTAAAATCAGCTTTCGTGCACATATCGCAGAAAGCGTTTTAAAATGAAGCATTCTTCATTCTCTTTTAGCTTTACTTCTTTTTTGAATTCCTTTTCGAAATTCTCGTTAATACATACATATTTTATAGGCACTTCATTGAAGTTCATGGCATTGAGGTCTTTATATCCGTCTATGACCACCGATGCGTCGGTTTCATGCATAAGATGGTTATTGACTATCAAATGTGTGATCTTAAGGCGGCTTGCGCGTTCGATCATTTTTATCATCTGTATTATTTTATCTTTGTCATTGGTATCGGGCCTGAAAAGATTCAGCACCATGTAATGTTCGTAGCCGCGCGCCATTATATCGCGGTTTAAGTGGCCCAGCACTATCGCCCCTACATCGTCGCCGCCGACTTCGAGAATCACGTTCGAATTTTTATCGGTTACGGCGGTTTTGATTTTACCTGAAACTGAAGGGATATCCGCTATTGCTACTTCGTTGTTTTCCGGGGTAATCAAATTCACTCCGGCTTTTTCAAGGATCGATTTATGAAGCCTTGAGCGGAAGTATGGATTTATAAAATCGAGGTCGCATAATATAACTTTTGAGTCCGGGTTTTTAGAACGCAGGCTGGTTGTGTAATTTAAGGAAAATTCAGTTTTACCGGAGCCGAGATGGCCCGAAATTATTATAAGCTTGTTGTTGTTTTGGACTGAACCCACTGAGCTTCATACCTTTCTATTGCCCGAATATGCCGATTTACGCTTTTGCAAAAACCTTGCATAATATCGAAAAACATCTTTTTTCCGGCAATTAAAATAACTATCGCTCTTTTTTTATTTTCGGCGCTTTGTTATTTTTTATATATTATACCACAAAAACTTGTTTTTAAATATAATTTTTTATTTTTCCGTAATTTTTATTTAATTTAATTGGTTATCGGCATAACTCAGTTCGTTATTATAATTTTTTCCCGACGGCAGTTCTTTTTTTTCGCGATGCCATTTTATTGTCTGCGATATGCCTTCATAATATGGAGTGAACGGAAAGTTTTCCTCGCCGCATAGCGCTCTGAATTTTGCGCAATCATATGCCGCGTTTGATATGTAATATGGAAAATGAAGTTCGCCAGTTATCTTCTTATAGTCGTTTTTGGGTATCCACATTAATTTTATTTCTTTGTTCATTGCGCAGCCGATAAGTTTTAAAAAATCAGAAAAATTTATTGAATCGCTCGACGAAAGATTAAAAACGCCGCCGTAAAATTTTTCATTTAAAAGTGCCATGCATATCTGTTTGGCAAGGTCAGTGATATAAATTGCGTTGAATAGAAAATCTGTCTGCTCTCCGGGGGCGAGTATCGGGATATCGTTATAAATTCGGTCTATGAAATAAAAAAGCCGCCTCGTATAGTCGTTCGGACCGTAAATATAAGAAGGACGCAATATCGTTGTGTTAAAGCACTTATGCTTGTTTGCATCCGTGATTTCATGTTCGCATTTTATCTTTTCGCGGCCGTACATTGAATTTTCTGCACTAATATCAAGAGGGTGGTCCTCGTTCGCAGGCACATATTTTAATTTGCCGTAAACAGCGCAGGTTGAGATTAAGATGTAATGCTTGATTTTATTTGAAAATGCCCGGATTGCTGGAGTTAATTCGTCCGGCATATAACACGACGTGTCGATGACTGCGTCGATTTTGTTTTTAAATGTAATTTTTTCAAGAGTTTCCTTGAAATCGAGGGGAGAAGTTCTGTCGGCTATATGTTTTATTACTTTACAATTTTTTAACTTTGAATAATTAATGAACGGCGGCGTTATTCCTCTGTTAACAACATGAATTCTAATGCCGTTATGCTGCCGCGCGAGTTCTTCTATTAAAGCCGTACCTATTAATTTGCTGCCGCCGAGAATTACTATCTCCAATTTTCATGGTCCTTTTTTATTTTATTTTCCTTGAAATATAAAATACTTAAGTTTCTCATGGTAAAATCGTCATTATTGCATTAATCCATATTTTTTAATCAACCTATTTACAATTGATTTTGAAGTCGAATTCTAAAAATAAAATTTTATTAATTAAAAAAACTTATCCATAAAGATATTTGAGGCGTGAAACTTAAGTAAAATATGTTATATGATAATATTATTAAAATCATAATTATGTTCATAATATGACATTTTACGTGACTTGTTATTGCTGTAATTATATTAAACTATTGAATAAATGTCAATTGATTGAAATATCATAAGTAAAAATTGGCATATTTGAGGTGTATGTTTGGTAAGTGCCATATAGATTATAAAAACTGCCCGCGAAAGATACTATTGCTGTTATAGCATTTTCCAACGTTGAATTTTCCTGATTAAATGTTGTATGATACGACAATTTTTTGTAATGTCAATGTTTTTATGTTGTTAATTTTTCGGTATAAGATATGCTCGTTGTAGCTTGTTAATATGATGTATAAGATTTGCTGATATTAATGTTCTTCAAGACATTATATTTAAAAGTATTATGAACAGACAATTTTGATTGCATAATTATGAATAAGACGAAGGAGTGATGAATATGGTAAGGTTTATCAGCGGAATAATATTATTTATTTTTATGCTGGCAGTTTTTTTCAGGACTGAAGGCACTAATATTGCCGTTATATTTAACATATCAAGCGCGGCTTTAATATTTTTTTACATAGTAATAGGAGTTATGGCCTCAAATTGGAAATTTGCCGATTTAAAACGTGCAATAACTGCTTCTTTAAATAATGGGCAATCAGATTTAAAATGTGTCGAAATTTTTACATTTTTGGAAAAAATGGTTATATTTGCCTCGATTTTTGGAGTACTTTCGGGGGCTGTAATTATACTTTCGTTTATAGGCGCCGGCGGCGAGCGTCTGGGCAGAGCTTTGACGATAACTATTATGCCGGCTGTTCACGGCGTAATATTATATACGTTTGCATATATACTTAAATCAAGGGTAAAAGCAAATTTAATGATGTGACAAAGTTTTCACAAATTCCAATACATAAAAAACAATTTCTTTACTTATTTTTTTATAGTAAAGTCACAAAAAAGTTAATTTTTGATATATCTCATAAGGTTTTTTATTCAAGTCGTTTATAAATTTATTATCTTTTGCTAAATTAAAAGTTAAATTATATAAAAAAAGGCTGTCATAAAGAAAAACTTTTGACAGCCTTTTTTATATTTTATTATGAAAACTTATTATTTGCCGAATACTGCGTAACCGCTGCCGCTTGCCTGAAGTTTAAAGCTCTGGTCAGCGGGCGCCCAATTGTTATTTCCAAGTTTTAATATCACTTTTGAGTCGATTGTAGCTACGTAAAGATTGTTTTCTGCTTTGTCTATAACAAGTTTGCTTGCGCTGTTAAGATCATATTTTTTGCGGATTGACATTAGTTTTACAATCTGGTCTTTTAAGTTCCAATCGTAAAGGTGTTCCCAGAAAACGCATGGTACTCCTGGGTGTGTCAGAATATAAGCATAACCCTGCATTACTTTGTCGGCCGGGAATGGCCAGTGTGACTGTTTTGATCCTGTATCGTGATTGTCGATAAATGTTACCGATCTTTCAGGCCACCAGCCTATTAATCCTGCCGCTTTGCCTTTAGGGTCTTTCAAACGCCAGTATTCGCCTGAAACGGCCTGCTGCAAAACGCCTTTTGTTGTGAAATCGAAAGTGGTGGCGAGGCTGCCTGCTTTATCGAGCCAGTTGCAAAGCTGCTGACGGTGTGAGTCCTGGTTATAATCAGGAACATAACCTTTGCTTTGTGCCTGATATGTCATCGAAGTCCATAATTCGCCGACTGAAAAATCAGGAGAGGTTGCCTGATTATAACAATCTACGAATTCAGGCGCGTAACCTTTAACATAATCGTATCTCCAGCCGTCGAAACCAAATTTTTTCAGCCAATTCATCCATTCTATAATATCCTGCTGTACTTTTTTGTTGTAGTGATCAACATCCGGAGCGGCGTCATATGGATCCCCGCTGTCTCTTGTGCCTTTGCCCGCGAATTTATAATCGTCCTGGCATATCATTTCCCTGTCCCATTTTGCTAATCCCGAAGGAAAATCATAAACATTCCATAAACCGTTTTCGTCCTGCTTTCCCGCGCAGCGATGATTAATGACTATGTCGGCTAAAACCTTTATATTGCTCTGGTGTAATTTATTTATGCAATCAGCTAATTGATCTTTTGTTCCATAAAACGTAGGGCATTCAGGTGTGCCGAGATTATAATAATCGGTAGGCATATAGCCCTGCTGACTTACCGAATTTGAACATGGCGGCAACCATACGAGCGTGAAACCGCATTTCCCTATGTCTTCAGCTTTATCAGCTATTAATTCATACCATTTTGAGGGGACATTGCCGTTTTTACTGTCCCAGCCGAAACATTGAAGCATTATATGTTTTGAGCCTTCAGCTGCGAATGATACGCTGTCTGATGCTGAAACGAAGCTTAAAATTAAAGCGAATATAACCAGCGTTACGGCAAAATATCTTTTTAAAAAATTATTCTTCATACAAAATCCCCCAATGAAAAAAAGATTGTTTTTATAACACTAATATATTTTAATCAAATAATTGTTCGAATTTTATATAATTATACAAATTGAAATTAATTTTGTCAATTATTTTTAATAAGTGATTATAAAATTTTAAGCTAAAACAATATTCATATCTATCAATGAGTGTTTTATGATCTTTTATTATCAATAGTTTCCATTGTTTAATTTATAAACAATTTTTTATTTAATTTGCTCATTAATTAAATTGATGATTTCTGCTTTTGTGTAACCGGTCTTGTTAATTTTTTTCCATTCGTCTTCAGTGTGTATAAAATATTTATTTCTGGATGTTATTCCAATATTGCGGTTTGTGATTTTAATTGTTCTATTTTCCCAGAATGAACCGATTTGAGGCAGGTTAAATATTTCCAGAACTTTACATTCATCAGCGGGGTCGGCCTTTGCCCAAATTTGAATCGGGTTGCCGCCGCGTTTATAATTATACCATTTTTCATCTTCTGATGAGTAATAAACAGGGAAAGAATGCACTTCGTTGTAGTATGAATCGCCGAGGCAGCCGTACTGGACATGTATTGATGGAATTCCGAGCGCCTTATGGAAAGCCATTGCTAACGTTGTCGTATCAACGCAGTGGCCGTAATAAAAACCATTTTTTATCAAATAATTGATTTGAAATGATGGACTCATGTTTTTGCCTTTGTTTATTTCGATGCCGTTGACCGCGGTTATAATCGTCTTATTTTCATTAACATCGGCTGAACCTTCTTCGAATATTTTTTTGCAATATTCGTCATTTGGGCATTTATCATACATATTTGAGATGTCCATAAGGTTTTCACGCCGGTACTTTTGCTTTGATTCAAGCCATGTTTCTATATTTTTTATAGATGCCTGAAGGTCTTTTTTTTCGATCAATTTATTATTTTTTATTATTTCACGGCATTTTTCCAGATCGTCAGGCTGCAATATCATGAATTCATAAGCGGCATTGTTGAATATTCCGCCGCGCGCTATGTAATATCCTATCCAGGAGTAGCCGCCGTAAATTATAGCTCTGTTTGACCATGCCAGAGCGGCGTCAAGTCCGAGTTCGTTAATATTTTTTTGGCCGCTGAATGAGCAATTTTTTGTTCTTTCGGCTTCTTTTATCATTTTTATGCCGTCGTTTACTATCCTTTCTCGAAGGTCAGGTTCGGCGGCTTTATAAATATATCCATCTGTAAGCGCCATGGCCAGCGGAATTAAATTATCCGGCGTGATGTCGGCCTTTTCGGCGTAGCGGCAGAAAAGTTCGAGCGAATATTTCAGGCATTTGTCATTAATCGAACATTCGCCTGTATCTTTGAAACATTCGTCTATATAATTTCTTTGATAGTCTATCATAACGGCGCCGGCTGAAAATGATTTCGGAAGTTTTAATAATGCCTTTCGCGGGATTTGTGCTTCAAAAACATGTTTTTTCGCAAAAATCGCTTCTGGACAATCTATTTTTGTATCTTTTGCACGGTCAAGTTCATTTGCCAGGCATATATAATTTCTTGAATCAGACCATATTATCGAATAAATTCGAGATTCTTTATTATTGAGGATATCCACCGCGAAATAATATTTTTCATCTTTGGCTAATGATTGCTGCGGCTCGATCATGACTTTTATGTATTCGTCGTTCATAATGAACCCGTACGACTTTATGTCGTCTGAAAATGGCGGCGTGTCAGAGCCCTGGTTTGGGTCATAAGCGGCATAATCATATTCTTCGTCCGGTATCGTAAGTTCGTTTTTACTCCAATCTTCCGATTCGCCGTCGATTTTTATCTCATTAATTTTTTTTTGTAGCTTTTCACGTTTATTATCAAGCCATTTTTCTAAAAGCATATTAATGCCGTTGATTGCGTCATTCGATTTGCTTTGTGTGATATATTTTTCTATTTTATCAATTGCGGCCTGCTTCGGGGTGTAGTCTTTTAAATTTTTAATTTCGTCTTTTATTTTTATGAATAATTGTTCATCGGCTGACGACTTTAACGGCAGGAAAAGTATTATCGAAAATATTATCACGGCGGTTATGCTCTTAAGATCGGCGATATTTAAGGCGATAGGCTGCTTATAATTCATTGGGTTTACTCCTTTTGAAGAAAGTTTGCCGCATGTATACCTTAATTTGAGATTACATGGTTATTTTTTGTTTTTTATGTTTTTTTGACTCATCGATGTACTAATATTCGAAAATTTATATAAAATAATGGTTATGGCATATATTGTGTTTGAATTATTAATTATGGCAAAGTTATCTTATTTTGAGAACTGCCGGCAGGATTACCATGAACGCAATTATAATTATAACGCCCATTACAAGCCATATTACGATTCTTTGTTTTAAATCTTTGTCGAAATTCGCCCACTGAATTTGAGCCGCACGAAAATCGTTTTTTATTCCTTCCAGCCCTTTTGCCTGTGTTTCATAATAAACATATTGCAGTGAAATTTCGGATGTCTTGCTTACGTCGGTTTTTAAAAGAACATTTGGCATGCCGCCGAAGAAATTACATTGAACTATAGAGGCCATTCCGTGAGCTCTTTGATTTAATTCGTTTATGGCCGATTCGTTTTGGTAGTTGCTAAGCTGTATAATTTTTCCGGATTTATCGATCGCCATTATGGAATATGACCAATTTACGCTGTTTTTTGATTGAGTTCTCCGGCCTGCTACTCCGATAGCGTATAATTGTTCAAAATCGAGAAAATCGCTGATTTTCTTTTTCCATAAAAATTTATAATGATACAGGAGTTTGCGCTGGATAGTATCTATTATGTAATAATTATCAGTAAAAAGCCAGCAAATCAATGTAATAGCTACAGCAATCGCCGGAA
This sequence comes from Candidatus Wallbacteria bacterium, assembly GCA_041441465.1. Taxonomy (GTDB): domain Bacteria; phylum Muiribacteriota; class UBA9980; order UBA9980; family UBA9980; genus JASDSY01. The sequence goes on along the minus strand of JASDSY010000022.1, from coordinate 276,292 downwards.
TTGGAAGTATCAAAAAATAGCTCGGATCCGGCAGGCTGTGTTTTCCGCCAAATGCGGCTTTGTTATATATGACCAATCCCGCGAAAAAAAATGCCCCGGCGGTATATAACAGCCCTGTTTCGAGGCCGATGCTCAAATCTATTTTTATCCTTTTAGGTATATTCGAACTTTCAGGGGGTGTAGGTACCGATAAATTGACTTTTTCCCGTCTCGAAATTCCGAAAACACTGTCATCTATAATTGGTTCAGATTCAGTGCTGGAATGATTATCATTATTTGATTGCTGCTTTGAAAATGCTGATTTTTTATTTGTGTCCATACTATTCTCCTGTAAAATCTTAAAATAATATGAGGTTAACGATAATTTATGTCAGCTTTTTTATTATTGTGTTATTTTGATTATATAAAAAACCAGAAGCAGTAAAATTAAAAATAAGGCGGTAAACATAACTATATTGTTCCATGTTATAGATGAAGCCTGCTTAAAGTATATTTTACATTTTACATTTTCTTTTTTTATTCCTATTGCCTGGCCGTCCGGGACTTTATAGTACGGGCAGTTAAACAGCGCCGCCATGACTTTTGCCTGTTCTTCGAGATTAAAATAATTCATTTTTGACGAATTAAATATTGTCTGATAATATGGAATTTCAGGTTTTAAAAAATTTTCTAAAAATTCTATTTTTATAAACCCTGTACTGTCACCTGCAATATTAAAATTAATTACTTTGCCGGCTTTGGTTATAATTGCATTTCTGTGGTTATATATTGTTTTTCCCTTTATAAGCTGAGGAATGCTGTTAAGCGCGACGCCGGCAATTTCGTCGAACTTTAAAAACACCGATTCTTGTTTGAATTTATTTACGATGTAATTGAAGGTTATTATTTTATTTTTTCTATCTATAACATAATATGAATGAATTGAATATCTGAGAAGCAGGCATAATCCGCCTATAGTCAGCAAGCCTATTCCGGTTATGAACGAACCGGCGTAATCATGCTTTACCGGATCGATTTCGTGACGATGACTGTTGTATCTTGAATACCTGCTGTTCGAGGGATTCACGCCTATCAGCAGCAATCCTCCGAATACTATTCCGCAGCATGCCAGCGCGTCAAGCGATTGCTCAAAACCGGCAGCGGTTTCAATTTTTATTTTTTCGGGGTATTGCGAGCTGTCGATTATCGGAATCTGGCCTGAACTGGCGCTAGCAGGCTTTGGAGCGCCTATATTCGAGCTTGTGTCGGCGGCAGGCGGCGCTTTTGTGTTGGATTGAAAAGCTTTTTTATCCTGTTTTAATATATTTTGAGGTATATCAGCTTTGTCAGGATTTTGTTCGAGTTTTTTTACTTTACAGTCGTTGCAGGTTAGATCGACAGGGCTGCCTGAGGTTATTTTTATTAAATCAGAGATTTGGCATTCGTTTATAGTAAAAAAGCAACTTTCAAGAATTCTAACGGCTGAAAGATCGGCAAATATCACGGTATGGTCTTCGTTCTCCATGTTGTTGTTGCATTTTGTGAAATTACTCTTAAAGATTTTAGCTTCGGCGTCTTTCGATAGCGCTATGGCGGAACCCGGATTAGCCACGCAGTCGTTCAAATCGGAATAGTTTATGCTTAAAATTCCGCCTTTAACCTCGATGCCGCCGCCGATTTTTGCCCGGCAGCCGTTAAATTTGCATTTTTTTATGGTCACGCTGGATTTATATATCGCGCATCCTCCGCCCGCGGCGTTTTTTTGAATGACCAGGCATTTTGTGAATATGCAATTTTCTATTTCGTGTGTCGAAAAGCGTGTGTAAATAGCGCCGCCAGTATCGGCCTGGCACTCCTCAAACGAGCAGTCCGTAATTTTGGCGTCGGAATTATCATAACAATAAATAGCTCCGCCGCCGCCCGCGCCGTTTTTTCTGAATGTGCACCACAAAATTTGCGGGCATGAGTTATAAGTTAGCGCTATTGCGCCGCCTGAATTTTCGCCGATCAGGTTTTCGAATAATGATTTTTCGATTATCGGATTCGAGCGTTCGCAATAAATAGCGCCGCCTAAAAATGCTCTGGAATTTTTAAACGTACAGTTTGTGAACGTGATTTTGGATGATCCTGTATTTTCGATAAATATGGCGCTGCCATGGGTTTTTTCGTCGATTAACGTTCCGCGGCCGTTTTCGAATATGCAGTTATTGAATATGCTTTCGTTAGTACCCGGTCCGCTTAATTTTACGTTATTCCATGTTTTGAAATTCGGCGCGGCCATAAATACGGTTGTATTGGCGGTAATTTTGCCTTTGCATATTATTCCCGAATCGCTTTCGAACATCAACCTTGCGTTTTTTATGTTTAATACAGCGTTTACCTCGATAGTTAAATTTCCTGAAATAATATAATCGCCGTTTTCGAGTAAATTGACGCCTTCGCTTAGAATTTTATTTCTTAAGTGAAAGCTTTTTATATTGTTTATTTCGTCCATAATAAGCTTCTTTCTTAATGAGATTAATTTTGTCGTATTATATCACAAAAATCTATATTTTAAAAACAACATATTTATTATTGATTTGGAAGCCGAATACTAAAAATAAAAGTTTATTAATTTTAAAAATCCTTATTTGCAGACATTTTTGACGTGCTAAACTTAAATTATTTTAATAAAGTATAAGCGTGAATATATGTCGGAATTATTGCTGCGCTATGCTGAATTGGTCCTAAAAAAATGGTTATTTCGACTATTAATTTGATTTATTTGACATACTTTATTATACGCTGTATAATTGGCTGAATTTATTTTTAGTGAAAGAAATCTGGTGTTAATATGAAAAACGCGAATTTTGATAATATTGCAGGCGAAATAGCGAATTTAATAAAAAAAAGCTCGCGGACATGTGTATTGACAGGGGCCGGCCTTTCCACTGAAAGCGGAATTCCCGATTTCCGTTCGCCTAAAACTGGATTATGGAATAAATATGATCCGATGGAACTTCTCGCGACTGATACGTTATATTCAAATCCGAAATTGTTTTATACAGAGTCGTTAAAGATTTTATTGCCTATGATAGAAGCGCTTCCTAACAAAGCTCATGAAATGCTGGCCGCGCTTGAAAAGGAAGGTTATATTTACAGCCTTACAACACAAAATATCGATAATTTGCACTACCGTGCCGGGTCGCGGAAAATATACGAAGTGCACGGCAATCTTCGTACCTGCCATTGTATGCAGTGCGGACGCAGTTTTGATTTTTCAATTATAATATCTAAAAGCGATAACGGCGAAATTCCGCCGTTATGTAATGAATGCGGCGGGGTTTTAAGGACGGATGTCGTATTATTCGGCGACAGGATGCCCGGCTGCTTCGAAGAGGCTTATAACGATATCAGCGGCAGCGATCTTTTGATTGTAATAGGTTCGAGTCTTCAGGTTGCGCCTGTTAATATGCTGCCTCAGGCAGCAAGGAAACTCGTAATAATAAATATAGGCGAAACGTCATACGACCGCCGGGCCGATATTTTATATAACGAAAAAGCTTCGGTTGCGCTTACTAATATATACGCCGAACTGAAGAAAGAAGAAATTTAATATTGTTTTTTTCCGCAAATTTAAGCATTGAATAATTGCGGTTATATTTTGATATAAGGTTTTTGACAGTATAAAAAATCTGTCGTAAAAGGAATGTTAGAATATTATATATTTAATATATAGTGAGGTTGATTTTGGCTTTGAAAATTTCAAATCCCAATAATGAGATATTAAAATCGCTTTCGGAATCGGAAATATTTTCGGGATTGAGCGAAACGGATCTTTTTTCGTTTTCTAAAATTTCTGTCGTTCGAAAATTTGAGGCAGGCGAGATGATCTTTTCGGAAGGCGATAAAGCGGCCGGATTTTATATAGTCAAATCAGGCAAAGTTAAGGTTTTTAAAATTGCTGCAACGGGCAAAACTCAGGTTATTCATATATTCGGGCCAGGCAATCCTTTCGGCGAGGCGGCGATATTTATGGAAAACCGTTTCCCTGCTTATGCCGAAGCAGTGAGTGTAACGGAACTTATTTATATAGGGTTTGATAAATTTACCGAATTTTTAAAAATAGAGCCGCGCTTTGCGCTTAATATTATAGCGGCGCTTTGTATAAGGCTGAAAGGGTTTCTTAAAAAAATCGAGGAACTGTCTTTAAGCGAGGTGCCTTCGCGCCTAGCAAGGTTTATAGTGAATCTGGCTTACGAAACGCTTGATTTACCTGAAAAACAATGCGCCGTCACTCTTAATATCAAAAAATCGCTGCTTGCCAGCCAGCTCGGGACCGTTCCGGAAACACTTTCGAGGGCCTTTGCCAAGCTTAAATCGCAAAAACTTATTGAAACCGAAGGCCAGAAGATATTAATCATGGATTTTGAAAAGCTCGAGGAAATGGCTGAACTTTAATTCATATATGCGGACGGATGAGCGCCTTCGGTATTTGTTCGAAAAATAATTTCCGCTTGGAAATTCTAGAGATGAAAACAGTCTTTAATATATTGTAAATGACAATTCCGAAACAAAGCTCAGCTTATTTTGTTTCGGAATTGTTTTTTTATAAATTTAATTTTTATTCGGATTTTTAATTTTGAGTTAATATGTGTTTCTATTATGATAATATTTCGTTAAATGTCAGCGCCTGGCCCTTATTCTCAATAAAAATCTTATGCCATATTTCGAGTATGAACAAATTCCAAAGCTGGAACGAAAAGTTTTGCGTTCCTGAAGTGTGCAGATCTATCATGCGTTTTATGAACCGGCCGTTCAGCGAATTTCTTACGAATGACTGCTGGCCTAAAAGCATTCTTATTAAGAGTTCTTTCAGGTCTTTTTTAAACCATTCATTGATAGGCAGCGCGAACCCGGTTTTTTTACGGTGAAGTATGTGCATCGGCAGAGTGTCGCCAAGCATAGTCTTAAGTATATGTTTCAGGCTGAATCCTTTTATCTTATAACTTAAAGGCATTTTCATCGCAAGTTCGATTATTCTGTAATCAAGGAAAGGATTGCGGCTTTCCTGCGAATTAGCCATGCTCATTCTGTCAACCTTGACTAATATATCGTTTTGCATGTAATAATTGAGGTCGCAAAATAAAATCTTGGCGATCCAATTTTCGAAGTGATCGTCATTAAAGGCATTTTCATATTTTTTTTCGAAATTTACGGCCTGATCTTTAATTGCGGAAAAATCATTTACCAGCGCGCGCAGGTTTTCGCCTGAAAAATAAGAAATGAAAGACAGGTACCTGTAATTAGGGTCGTAATCGACATATTCTACGAATTTTTTCGCTTTCCTGACTTCGTTTTCAAAATAATTATCTGTCGATGACGGAAATAATTTTATTATGCGCTCGAAGAAATTTTTCCTGAGGATTTTAGGTATTTTTACATACATCTCGGCGATGACTTCCCATAAGTATCTTTCGTAGCCGCCGAAAAGCTCGTCCGCGCCGTCGCCGGTCAGGACTACTTTCACGTTTTGCGCCGATATTTTAGATACCTGGTATGTCGGCAATATCGACGGGTCCGACATTGGTTCATCAAGGTGCCATACGAGTTTGGGTATTAATTCGATTTCCCTTGATTTTACAGTGAAGGGATAATGCTCTGTATCGAACATTTTCGCTATCTGGTTTGCGTATTTCAGCTCGGAAAATTCCTCTTCGTCAAATCCTATTGTAAATGTTTTTATCCTCGAGGATGAAATCTTGCTCATAAGCGCGACAATCGCCGAGGAATCCACGCCGCCCGAAAGATAGGCGCCGAGCGGAACATCGGCTATCATTCTTATTTTTATCGAGTTTTTTAAAAGCGACATTAATTCCTGCGTAAAGGATTTTAACGGCCTGCCGTATTCGGGAGTCGGTTTTACATTCCAGTATTTGAACTCGTTTTTCGACCCGTCCGTCGAAAATGTCATTACAGTTGCAGGCGCCTGTTTTTGAATGCCGCGGTAAATCGAGTTCGGCGCGGTAATATATCCGTATATTAAATATTCGTAAACTGACGATTCGGATATGATTTTAAATTCAGGGCATACTTCGGTTATGGATTTCATTTCCGAGGCGAAATATAAAAATCCGTCATGTATTCCGAAATGAAGAGGTTTTACGCCGACCCTGTCGCGCGCCAGCGTCAGTTTTTTTGTGGATTCATCGTATATGGCTATTGCGAACATACCGTTTAAGTGTTTCGCCACTTCAGCGCCGAATGATTCATAAGCGTGTATTATCGCTTCTGTATCGCACGATGTCTTGAATTTATGGCCGAGGCCTTCAAGATCTTTCCATAATTCAAGATAATTATATATTTCGCCGTTAAATACTATCCAGCATTTTTCGTCTTCGTTGGAAAGCGGCTGATGCCCCGTTGCAATATCTATTATGGAAAGGCGGCGCTGTCCGAGAACGCAGTTATGGTCAGAACTTACGTAAATCCCTTCGTCGTCCGGACCGCGATGAATTATTTTATCAAGCATTCTTTTGACTTTGGCGCCGTTTTCAAGCCTGCCGGCGCCGGTAGTGTCAAATATGCCGCATATGCCACACATAAATATCCAAACTCGCTTTCTTGAAAAAAATGAAGGCACGAAATACGGCGCCTTCATTTTTTTCTGAATTAGTAATTAAAATATATAAATTAGCTTCTTTCTATTAATTCGACATTCGCTCTTGGTAATGTAAATGTTTCTCCGTTTTCAAACTCAACTTCGAGCACCCTGACTTTGACCCCTGTCGGAATTTCAACGGGCTGTGGCGGAAGCGCTTTTACCGTGGCGATTTTTCCGAAATGCGGAACGCGTATTATGCGGACCAATCCGCCGACTTCAAGCGAAAGCTGCGGTTCGGCTTCGTTCGCAATATCGGTTTCATTCAAACCTTCTTTTGGTATTATTATTTCAGGCCTTATAACGCCTGCGCGTATCTGAGTAGCCCCGTTTATTGAAACTCTCTTACCTTCGTTGGCTTTCAATATTTCAAATGTTTTTTGAGCCATATTGATTTTTCCGAACCCTTCGGTTATAACAAATGATATGCCTTTATTTTCATTTCCGGTTATTGCGACGCCGAGATCGTAGCCGAGGAAAGTTTTGAGCGCCTCGTCATCGATTCCTCCGGCTATTATGCCTTTTACTTTGCATGTGATAGCTTTTTTGATCGCATTATATGAAACGTAAGAGCCGCCAACTACTATTTTGCCGGCGAGCGAGTCATTTATAAGGTTTTCATCGAGCATGATGTCGCACGAATTTACCAATAATTTCAATTCGCCGACAGCCTCGCCGCCGACGCCGAAAATTCCCTGTATATATGTTCCAAATGTCTTGATCTCTACGCCTTCGTTCGGCAGTACTTCGTTCACTATGCCGTCTATGTAGCCCATGATTTCAACGGGGGTCGGCTCCTGCCTTATTACTACCTGGCCGGTAGCGCTCGAAATGCTTTCTATTGTTCCCGAGCATGGGGCCGGGCAGGCTGTTTTGAAGAACCCGAAGAAACCTGCGCTTTCAGCTATAGGTTCGCCTTTTTTCACCTTTTCGGTTTCTTTTTTCAGCATGAATTCCTTTACTTCTTTAGGATCGACGCTCAATTTGTTAGCTATATTCACGAGTTCGACGTTTCCTGGAAGTTCAGTTTTGGCGACAACATCCGAATATTTTACCTTGTCGCCCTTTTTTGCGGTGACGTTTCCGCGGAGCGGAAGCTTTCTTTCCTTGGTAATAACGGTTCTTTCTGAGACTTTTAATCCCGGAGTATATGCGGCGCCTTTTTTCGGCGAAGCCGCTTCTTTATTTTTATTTTCGTTTGACATTGTTATATTCTCCTTTTTCGAACTTTTAGTTTTTAATTAAATTGCAATTACCGAATTTTTAAGCTGATATGACTTTTCAGTAATTAAAAATAAGGACAAACCTATTATTCAAAATCCGGATATTTCGGATATAAATCCATGATTTTAATCCATTCGAGAAGTTTTTCTACTCGTTTTTTGTTGTCCTTAGGAAGTTCGAATGGTCTGCGGCCGCGCGTATCTATAATAACGCCGGTTTCGCCGCCGAATACTTTTTTCGACACTTTAACGCCCGAGCCTTCGCCCATGTCGAAGCCGCGTGCCGGTGTAACTACGACGTCAGCAGATTCGCCTGTTGGAAGCGGTATTACATGAAGCGTGCCGAACGGGACGTCTATTTCTACGTTCTGGCCGTTAGCGCGCGTAAGTTTAACATTGACGCAAGGCTTGCCGTCTTTTGAATTACCTATCGGAGCGATGCATGTGCCGAGGTAAATGAAGCAGTCCTTATCGAATATTTGAAGGGCGGCCTCCGGATGCACTTTTGCGAGAACGCCGAGCTGCGGCATCATAAATATCGAGTCAACCGTAAGCTGTGTTATTCCTTCAGGCAGGAACGAGTCTATAAGCATCATGGCAGCCTGCTGCCTTCTAGGAGCGTGCGAAAGAACGCCGCCTGAGCCGATAAGCATATTGAGGCCTAACAAATTAACGAGCGATTCGCCGGAGTCGCTCTGCGTAAGAGCGTCGCCTATGGTTCTTTCCTTCTGGACGCCTTTCAATCCAACGGCAAGCGCTTTGTGCTGGTCGAACGAAAGCCTTAAAGCTTCGCGCGCGACTGCCTGTTCTATAATAAGTTCCTTCAAAAGATATGGAACTGTAGTAGGCCTGATCATTTTATTTTTGATACGGTTTCTCAAATCGCCTTCGTCCATTGAGAACGGCACCCAGCGCATGATGTTTTCAAGGCCCGCGTCGACGAATACATTTGAGATACTGTAGCTCATGCCGTAGTTTGCCGAAACGGTCTTATTGTATATTCCCTGGAACACCGAGAAAACGTCGGTGGTAGCTCCGCCTATATCGGCGCCTACAACCTGCATGCCAAGGCGTTTTGCGATAAGCTGCATAATGTCGCCGACAGCGCCAGGTGTCGGCATGATTTCAACGTCCGTTAATTTCATGAGCTTGTTGTAACCGGGGGCCTGCTGCATAACGTGGTGCAAAAAGAGCGCCTGTATTTTCTGACGCGCAGGCATAAGATTTTCTTTTTCAAGTGTCGGCCTTAAGTTTTCAGTTATATCGAGTTCTGTTTTTTGTTCGAGTCTTTCTTTTACAATATCTGTAGCTTTGTTGTTTCCGGCGTAAACGATAGGAAGTTTGTATGAAATTCCAAGGCGCGGCTTAGGATCGGCCGCTGCTATCAATTCTGAAAGTTTTGCGACGTGTTCGGTGGTGCCGCCGTCGATACCGCCGGCTAAAAGTATCATATCCGGACGAAGGTGGCGTATTTTTTCGATCTGTTCGTGAGGGAGCCTGTTATCATTTGTGGCGATAACGTCCATGACTATCGCACCGGCTCCGAGCGCCGCTCTCTGCGCAGATTCGGCTGTCATGGCTTTTACAACGCCGGCAACCATCATCTGAAGGCCGCCGCCTGCCGATGATGTCGATATGTATATATCTACGCCTTCATTATTTCTTTTAGGCTTGATAAGCTGATCGTTATCGTCTAAAAGCTTTCTGCCGACAAGGTCTTCGAGTTCATGTACGGCGTTGATAACGCCTTTTGTAACGTCTTCGATAGGAGCTTCAACTGTCGTTGGAGCTTCGCCGCGCTTAATGAGCCTGAATGTGTCGCCGACTTTTTCGAACAATATCGCTTTAGTCGTTGTCGAACCGCAGTCAGTAGCTAAAATGCTTGTAATCTTTTCCTTTGGAATCATCCTGAATCTACCCCTTCACCACAAAATAAATATTTTTATAATTCATACTAAAATTTTTAAATAAATAACCTCGAATAATGCGGTTTCAAGTAACTTCCGTGCAAGCATCAGTTTAAATATAATAATTGGCAAACATATTAACATATTTTTATTATTTTTTCAAAATAAATTTTATTAAATGTTTAAAAATAAAAATTCTTCTGAAATGCTAAATATTTTTATTTTTTGAGTAAAATTATGATTTCGTTAAAACCGATAATAAAGGCAAAAACAGTGTCTTATTTTTAAACGTTGTTTTAAAAATCGGCAATATAAATTCCACAATTGAATTTTGATTGTTAATATAAGGTTTATCACGATTTTGCCGCGAAATTCTTTTCTATCATTTTAAATATATGCGAACTAGTTAAATGTTTCAGCGCCGATATTATGTGAGGTATTAAAGAATCCCCGGCCTGCAGGGTTTTATACTTAATGACCAGCGCTTCTATCGAGAGAGGATTACCCATGCGTCCTAACGCCGAGGCTGCATTTATTCTTACCATCAGGTCTGGGTCGCCTAACAATTGTTCGAGCGTGACGCGCGCTTCGTCTATTAATTTAAGCCTGTGTTCGTCTATAATTCTATCGCCGAGGCGGCTTATGTTTTCAAATACGCTTCTGGAATATTCGCGCGATGTTGCCTCGCCTATTCCGTAAGCGCCTGACGCCCGCATCAGGTGTCTGGAAGTGTCGCGGCACATGTTTATTAACGTTTTAAGGCCGTCAGGCTCGCCGAGCTGGTAATAACGTATTGCGGCATTGGCGCGGCTGCGGTTGTTAGGGTCGGAAAGCCTGTTTTTTAAGATAATCAATATTACTGAACGGTCATTCATCAAGCTTATAGCTTCTATCGTGTTCGCCTGGACACGGTAATTTTCGTGGTCAAGAAATTTAATAAGCGCCCGCCTGTCGTCGTCATTGCCTGAAATACCGGCTTCGGCTATTAATGTCGCTAAAATTTTAGGATCGGTTTCGATGTCTAATATTTCTCTCAAGTATTTCATTATTGTTTCGCCCTGTTTGACGAGGTTTTTAATGGCAAATTGCGCTTCAATCCTTATTTGCGGCAAATTATCTTTCAGCAGCGGCGCTATTTTTTCGCAGTATTTGGCATTTTTTGAAAGCCCGAGCAGTTTTACCGACATAAGCCGCGTCATTTCGTTTTCCGAATTCAGGTTTTCCGCTATTCTGTCAAGCTCCTTCAATTTTATGACTTCGAAAATTTCAAGCTGCGATTGTTTTCCTTTTACCTCGGTCACGCTCATTTTTTCGAAATCAAAAACGCTTTCGGCGGCTTTCATTGTTTCGGCCGAAACTACTATTTTTGAGTATTTCCCAAGTTTTGAAACGCCTTCGAGTCTTGAAGCGACATTGACCGCATCGCCGATTACCGTGTAATCGAGGCGTCCCGATTTCGCTCCGACCGTTCCGGCGACAACCCTGCCGGTGTTTATTCCTATACCTATGTTAACCGTGAATTGATTTTTGGAGCTTCTCAGGTTGTTGTAATTTTGAAGTTCCTCCGTCATCTGCATTGCTGCGGTAACCGCTCTTATTTCATGTTCCAGTTCGTTGTCAGGGTAAAAGACTGCCATTATCGCGTCGCCGATAAATTTATCAACAACACCGCCGTTATTTTTTATGATATTCGTCATGCGTTCAAAATAGTCGTTCAGCATCGATACGACTTCTTCGGGCAGGCATTTTTCTGAAATTGATGTGAAATTTCTTATATCTGCAAAAAGTATGCTGACAAGCCGTTCCTCACCTGGTGCTGCGCTTAGCTCTCCGCCTGTTTTGACCATGTCGGTCACACTTTCTGAAACGAACCTTGACATCAGCTTCTTTTCTAGAAGGCCTTGCGCCATTTCATTAAACTGGTTCGCCAGGAGCCCGAACTCGTCGTTTGAGTTTATACTCAGCCTGTAATTAAGCTCGCCGTCGGCGACTTTTTGTATGCCCATGGTAAGGTTTTTTAAATCTTTTGTTATGATGTTAGAAAGCGTTACCGAGAATAATATGCTCGCTAAAATCGCTATGACGGCCGTTATCGTTATCCATTCGATACTTTGCGCCTGTTCGGATTTAAATCTTGCGAGTGAAAAAGTTATTGTCAGGAAGCCGAATTTAGTCGAATAAATACTTATCGGCGTTGCGTACTCAACGAAATCGGTTCCGGAATTACCTGTTTTTACTGTTTCATTGATGTTTTTATATTTTTCGATTACGGTTTCGTCGAGATAATCTCCGAGCTTGTTTTTGCCTGTTCTGTTATAATGCGCCACATATTGCCATTTATTGTTAAAAACTGATATTTCGACTATATTGTCGCCGCTTTCGGCAAGGTGTTTTTCAAAAGATATGATTTCGTCATATACCTGCTGGATTATAAGTTCCGTGAAGGTACGCGCGAGCGTCATCATCAGAAGCCTTGACGAACGATCGTTGTTTTCGGTGACAAGGGTGGTTTCGCGCATAAGGTAAGTGAGCGAGGTTATAGATATTATGAATGTCGCAAGCGTTGCTATGAGAAAAATGAATTTAAGCTTTAATGGATATTTAACGTTTTTCAACGGAGCACCTTTTTACTTTAAATTCCTTACGTTTTTTATAGTTTCCCTTATACCGTCATAATCTTTATCTGACGCTGGAATGAATTTTTGCACTTCTATTCCGTCTAAAATTTTTTTATGTTCATTATTTGACGGGTCGAGTTCGATAAGAGCTTTTTTAACCGCTTCGGCCGTTTTTTTGATTTCGCCTTTTTTATAGACTATCGGTTCGTTTATTATAGGGTCGGTATATGAAATTATGGATATTTTTTCGATTTTTTCCTTATCTTCAAGTATATTTACCGCATTTTCATGGCATGCGCCGGCGTCGAAATTTTTTAAAAAGACATTTAATACTACCCGGTCATGCGTTCCGGTATAAGTCGATTCCTCAAAGCTTGTCCGCGGATCGAGCCCGTTTTTTGACATCAAGGCGCGCGGAAGTATGAATCCGGATGCTGATTCACGGTCAACCCACAAAAACTTTTTGCCGCGCAATTCCTGGAGATTTTTAATGCCGCTCGCGCGCCCGGTTATTATCATTCCTCTGTAATATTCGCTGTTATTGCGCATCGGCCTTACCATAGGAATTAAATTTGATTTTTCGCTGTTTTCGGCGTATGAGGCTGTAGTGAGCCAGGCTATGTCGGTTTCGCCGTGCTCGAGCTGATTTATCGCGCCGTGATAGTCGCGCGGAATCATAATTATTACATCTTTAAAACACAGTTTTTCTTTAAGATATGTCCTTAAAGGCTCGTATTTTTTTATTAAATCGGCCGCATTGCTCGATGGCGTGCGCCCTATTTTTAAAATTTTGCCGGAATTTTGGGAGTGCTCATTTTTTTCGCTTTTGCCGTATTCAGGTTTTGCGTTTTCTAAATGAATGACTGATCGGGATTTGATAATAAAAAGTATAACAATTGAAATTGTTATAAATATGATAAAATAAGTCTTTTTCATAATTATAAAAATAACCCGTTTTTAACCAAATTGCAATTTTTGCCTTAATCTGCTCGATGTTACGATTAGACAATATGTTTATTTTTTTTCGGATTCGCTGGAAAGCTTTTCGATCATGCAGATAAATGTTTCTACGTTCGCGCGGTCTTCCATGATTTTTGTTATCTGGTCGTATTCTTTATAGTCGAAAAATATTTTAACGAGCGGCCCGAGTGCTACAAGAAATTGTGAACCTACAAAACTTAACGGCTTTGACGATTCCAGAAATAATATCGCAGGCGCGGTCATTCCCCTTTTTACTATGAAATTAGCGAGTTTGTTTAATAAAACTTCATCTTCTGCTGTCAGCATTATTGTTTTTCACCTATTAAATCTTTTAAAATTTCGGATAATTTTTCTTTTTGCTCTTTATTGCAAAGAAGCAGCAGGCCGCGAAACTGGTCTAATACTTTTGAATTAGGGTCAGTCGAAAGGAATATTCCGTTTTTTTCGATCCAGAATTTTCGGTATTTAGACAAAGGTTCCTGTCTTTTCATGAAAAGGCTTTTTATTTCGATATCGGTCCTGGTCAAACTGTAATTAAGCGGCAGGAAAAATTCCTTGAGATAAGCTGTCAATAAAAGCAATCCGATCAATGAAAGGCCGAAACTTCCGGTCAGGTCATACGAAAGTGATATAAAAGCCGTAAATACGGCGAACACGAAAATTGTTTTAATGGGATATTCGGCCATTAAATGGCGGCGCCACGAATATAAAACATTATTACTTTTGTTTTGTAAGATTTCTTTATCGCCGCTGCTGTTTTTTATATTATTGTCTTTGCTTTCTTTAGTCTTTTTAGACATTTATCATCTTCGCTTTTTTATTTTATAAATTATATGTTTTTATCGGCCGATTTCGGTCTTTAGTTCAATACTTTTAAATATGTGTTCGCTGTTTTGGCCGGGCTTAAATTTACCTGAAAAGGCGGGTATAATGACCCGCCTCTTCATATTCATAAATATATCGATAAGATAAATTTTATTGTTGCTTTTTCAAATGTCCGTTAAAATATTTCCGGCTAGCTTTTAATTAAGTGCATCCAATCGCCGAGCAGGAACTGAAAACGGTTGATTAAAAGGCTTATTCTTGCCATTACAGTGTAACCGAACGAAGCGCCGAATGTTATCATCAAAACCCAGATGCCGAGTTTCGAAGCGGGTCCGAAAAATACGCCTTTATGTTCGGCCGAGAAGTAAAAGTAAATTAATGAACAACATACGCCGGCTACCATGAGAAAATTATTAAACATTAAAAATGCCGTCGCGAAATCAATATTTCCGGCAAAAAGCGGAGCGAATGAAACGAAGCAGGCTTTTATCTGTTCGAGAACCGAAGCCTGTAACGATGTTACAATAACTATACCGGAACCATATCCGACTATTATAGCCAGCGGGAATTTTGAGAGCCAGCCGGCGTTCGGAATAAGCCTTATGACCATCATAAGACCGAGCCATGCCGGAACAAGGTAAATGAAGAACACCTTCAGTGCGAAAATCGTCATGAAATTAATCTGGCTGCCGAATTTATTCTGGATAAGTTCCTGCTGCCATGAAAGCATCCATGGATCAGAGATAGCCGCAGCCGAATTTGTAACTATATGGTAAAAATCCCTTGAAAGCGTCTGTAACGGTGTAATTAACGATGGCAGCAAATAATTTGTGTATGATACCACCATAAGATAACCTGCCGAAACGCCCACGAAAAGATACTCCGCGAATTTATAAAGGAAATTATCTTTATAAAGGAAGCTGTATATACCTATAGTCAGGATTGCCGCGATCCATATGCCGATGCCTTCGGCTGAAAATCCGCCGGCCGGGGTCATTATTGGAGTAAAATTACTTAAAAATGACATTTATAAAGCACCTCTTTTCAAATTAATGTTTCTGATTCTTTAAAACCATCTGCGAGATATTAGCTAGCGCGATAAATAGTATTAAAATTATGTGGACAACAGATTGCGGTTCCATAGCGGCAGTAGCCACTCCGGGTTTTTTTACGAGCGCTTCGTATTCGGATGCGCCTTTCATGCCTTCAAGAAGTCCGAGAAGCTGCTTGGACTGGACATACGGATAATATTCGAGCGCCGATACGGCGGTGCAGCCGCCGATCACTTTAACTTTATACTGTGCCTGCGCGATAGTCAGGTATGTTGTTATGCCTACAGTGCCGGTTGTAAGGCTGAAAATAGCTTTAATGTCTTTATAAGTATTGATGCCGTTCATTATTTCAAACTTGCCGATAGGGTTTGAATCGAAATCTACCGGAAATGTGGCTGAAAATGATGTCCCCATGCCTTTCACGGCTGCTATATATGACGGCTTTACGCCAAGATTTATATAATCTACGCCGTAAATTTTATTTTTGAACTCTGCTTCTTTTGTCGTTTTTGTTATTTCATCGAATTTGTCGAGCGTTAATTCGTTAAAGACTTTTTTTGCCATCATAGGACCCTGGGCCCATAATCCAAGTGCTATAATCTTTATGTTCTTACGGAAGCAATGAGTTACTACGGCTTTGGCCATAGGATAAAGTTCCGGTTCAGATGCAGGATCGTAATCGAATGATAGTAAAAGCGGATCGCCCGGCTGAAGCTGTTCGATTACGTTATATGTGTTCTGCGTAAGCGGAGTTACCATTACCGGAAGGCCTGGCGGGCTTACGAGCGTCCAGATTACGGCTACCGCTACGACTAAAAATATTATTCTTCTGTCCATGTTATTGATTAATTTGAATATCGTCGTCATTTGTTATTCCTCACTTCCAAAATAAGATCTTTCGATGCCAAGAAGAATCTTAAACGACGCGGCGATGTAGCCAAGTGAAGCGCCGAGCAATATTGCGCGCTGGCCGGCTGTCGTAAATACGGTGTTGACCCATATTGCAATCTGAGAAACATCTACTTTATTTAATATCGGAATATAACTCCATATTACAGAACCGAGCGAAACGCGGCCCAGCATAACTATTACTGCGGCGGTTAAAAGCAGCGTCGCTTCTTTCGATTTTGCACGGAACGCGCGGAATGCCGCGGATGCCACGAAAAATGCAAGTATCGAAAACATTGTCGACTGCATCGGCGTGTAAATATATTGGAATATGAATGAAAATTCAGTGCCCTGGATGCCGCCCTTTAAGCCGTAATATACGGTCGTGAAAAAGCCGATAAGCAGTATGAGTGAATACTGCCAGCCTTCGCTCTTTCTGGCGAATTTATTGAAATTCATTATGACAAGGTTATATAAACCTACAAGCATTGAAAAGGAAATGATGATTTGAACCCATGTGGTTGAAAACGAGTCTATCTGCTCATACCACTTGTTCTCCTGCGGTATGAAGAATTGAAATATCATTATCGATCCCATTAAGAAGCATAAAAAAACAGGAAGTTGTTTTCTTATGAATATTATTGATTTAAGTCCTTTTCCGATTCCGATCAATAAAATGAAGGACAGGACGAAAAACAACAATAAAAAGCCGTTAAATAAAAGCATTTTATCCAATTTATATCGTTCCTTTCGTTAAATTTACTCTTTAAGGTTTTCGCCTTCGTTATCTTGAGGGTTTGCTGTTCTATGCCTACCTGGTTAAAAACCAGTTTGAAAACGCATGATAACCGAAGGTTTCGAATATTATTCCGGCGATTATAGTTATTATTATAAGGAATTTTCCCATATCCTGGCCTTTCAGCGCTCCGAGTTGCAATGGTTCGCGTGAAAGGTAAGCGGAAGCAGCGAATAATTCCTCGCCTATGAGCGTGTAGTCGCATGCGGCGACGAAGAAAGGAATCTGCGATACGATAGCCGTTCCGGCGATTTGTATCGAGCCGATATGGTGTCCTGTTTCGGCTAATATAAGCGATTCAGCGTAAAATACGCCGAGGTAGAAATTAGCGGCAGGTTTTTCACGAAGCATTATACCGTCAACGCCTGCTACGTAACCGAATTGGTCGTCGGTCAGGTATCTTATGTTGTCAGATTTGAATGAATCGCTGCGGCCTGCTTTTAAATAAGCTTCTTTGACAACTTCCTGCGATGTCATCATAACAAGAGAACGCGCACATGGCACTAAAAGGTTTGTTTCATATTCGGCCGTTTTTTTAGCTACGCTGCCGAGGATTGAAACTGCCGATACAGTCTGGATATCGTCCATATCATAAATGCCGGGAACGAAAAGAACGGGTTTACCCATTTCGGTGGCACGGCCTACGGCTTCATCTATTGCCGAAAGCCCGCCGATTCTGCGTATAAAAAATTCTTTTCCCTGTTTTGCGTGATAAGTGAAATAGCTGATGAAACTTAAAAGTAAAATGCCGGCTATTAATACGTTTAAACGCATAGGATTAAAGAACCTGTTTGACATGTCATATTTCTTTGTGCCGATTTCGATGGCTTTAATGTATATTTTTGACATTTCGTTCTGGTGAACCTGGCTTTGCGCAACTGCCGAGGTTATTAATTCTTTAATCTGGTCGTCGGTCAGGCCTTTTTCACCGAAATTGACCGATAACGCCTCTAAAAGCGTTTTTAAATTTTCTTCGGACCCCGTATATTGCCCTGTGATGTTGTGCGGTACTTTAATGCCATTTTTGCCGTTATTGGTTTCGACGGCCGGCTGCTGATTGGCGGTATTGGCTTGGTTTTGTTGAGAAGTGCTTGCCTGCGAGTTTAAGGTTGATTCTTTGGTTTCATTTGGAACGGCCGTGTTATTTAGAGCTGACGGCGTCTGGTTTGCTGTTGTTGCCATCGCGTTATTTGAGGTTTGTGACGCGACTTCGTTCGTAGTGACTGAAACGGCAGCTGCTTTTGCGTTATCCGTCGGAGCTATAGCGTTTTCTGTTGTCGCTAAGGCGCCTGAGGCGAACATGAAAGCCGTTAACGGAGCAATAAGTAATGCCGGTAATTTCATTTTTGGGTAAAAAGATGAAATTTTAATACTTCCCCACCCCTTTTATTAAATAGCTTTGAATATTTGATAAAGTGAATATTATCACAAAATTATATTATAAGTCAATTAAAAAAAATATCGCTTTTAGTAAATAAAACCTAACTTTATAAGTAGTTTTAAGTAAAAATAAAAAAAGCCTTTTTAATTTTTTAAAAAAGGCTTTTTTTAAAATTTATGTTTATTATTGTAAAAAATGTGCGGAGTAAATATATTTAGCGCTAAGTAACCGTAAGGGCTGTGACATGTTTTGATTAATTTTGAGCTGGTCTCGGCCGTACGTCAAAAATACTGCTTTCTATCGCCGGATTCCATACCGGCGGAGCGCCCGGGTAGTTGATTTTTGCAGTCCTGTACCATTTAGATTTGTTGAGCTTTTCACGCACTTCCCAATCCGCCGTTCCGGATACCGGATCGATCGGAATTGATTCGAAATAAGGGTGTGTCGCGTCGGTTAAATCTTTTAAGTTACGCGGATAGCGTCCGCGGTCGGCATAGTACTGATCTATCGATTTCTTAATTTCTTTTACATTATTCTTTTGCGTTTCGAATTTTGAAACGTTAATTTGATTTATTACCTCGGGTATGGCAAATCCCATTAATATAGTCAATATGACAAGTGCCACCATAAGTTCTATTAAAGTAAAGCCTCTATTCTTATTACAGCTTTTTTTATTAAACATTAAACTCACCTCGAATTAAAATATAGCATAAAAAATACAAAAATACAACATCAACTTGATGTATCTGGCGCAGAAACGCCGAAGCGAGCGAGTATTAAATTTTATTTTTAGCCCTGATAATTTTATTTACGAATTTAAAACCGAACAGTAAGTGGACGAATAACCTGAAATATGTTTTTAAGTCGAGCAAAACTGAAATTTCATTGCGTAAAAGCCATGAAATTATATTAAAAATGCCGGCAATTTCATTAATCTGCAATTTAATTATGCATCTTATTTTTTTGGCGATTATTTTGGATACACATCTTACAAGATAATTATGAGTGTGCCGGTTTTTCCAAGCAGCCGCAGTTTTTTTTGGAATTCCGCTTTTAACGGCGAAATCGGCCGGATGGTTTATATAAGCTAAATTTGGAATGACATACTTATCGAAATCGACAGCCTCGTAATCCGAAGCGTTTTCATCATGCTTGACCCATACGCCGGCGATCTTTTCGCTGATTATTACTCGGCCGCATAATGCCAGTCTTAAAAGCGACTCGCGGTCTGACGATATTATGTCGTAAAGATAAAATCCAATATTTACAGCTGATTTTCTGTTATATATCGTGGCTAAATGTGAAAAGAAACTGATCTTTCGGTCGAAATCTATAAAGTAATTTTTGCCGTCATAGATTTTAAAACCGATTTCCGAATTTTTGGAAATATATTCATCCGGATTTTCAGATGCACTAAGCTCTATATGTCGGCCCTGGAAAAAGACTATATTTTTATCTTTATTTGCGGATAGTATATTCATGGCGTATTCTATGTAGGTGTTATCGCAAAGATAGTCGTCGCCGTCGAGATTAAGCGCCCAATCGCCTGAAGCGTAGTTATAAAGGGCGTTATGATAATTCCCGACGCGCCCTAAATTTTTTTCATTTCTAAAATATTTGAACCGCGGGTCGGCTGTAAAGCATTTCACTGATTCGTATGTCGAATCTTTCGAACAGTCGTCCGCTACAATTACTTCGATATTTTTATAAGTTTGC
The DNA here is from genome assembly GCA_041441465.1 of Candidatus Wallbacteria bacterium. Lineage (GTDB taxonomy): Bacteria > Muiribacteriota > UBA9980 > UBA9980 > UBA9980 > JASDSY01. The sequence continues at coordinate 256,286 of JASDSY010000022.1, read as the reverse complement.
GAAAGCGCGCTTTTAACTGCTTTTTCTATATAAGCCGCCTGGTTATATGTCGGTATTATTATGCTTACTTTGGGATAATTTGTCTTATTCATAACTTTCACTTAAACAAAGTTTCTAAAATTGCTCTTAATTTAAATGGCCATCTTGTTTCCGGGAAAATATAATTTGAATATTTTAACGCTATTTTAAATGCCTTGAAATGCACCTTTGTTTTTAATATGTCTTCGTAATATATTATAGCATTTTTGATATATTTTTTTTCTTCAGAATTGAAGATATCTGAATTATACAGTCCGCAGCATCTTTTATATAATGAATAATAAGCTTTTTTTACCTGACCATGTTTTGACTTATTAAAAAATCTATTGAAAAATCTTCCGAATAAAAAAAACAACCAGTTTGACTTTTCCGCTCCTCCGACATTGCCGCCATGTTGTCTATAATCTACAAGTTTAGTGTCCAGAAATTTGACTCCTGACATCTTTGATGCGCATAATGCCAGCCACCAGTCGTGATAATTTTGATATTCAGGGAACGGCAAAGCTTGGCTTAATAATTCACGTTTAAAAAGGCATGTACAGCCAGTCACAAAATTATAAAAAGTAAACAGCCTGTAATCACGATCAGAAGATGCATATTTGCCGGAATATTTTAAGAATGAGTCGGCTGTTTCACTGCCACTGCCGTCTATGACGGCCGCATCTGAACATATTAAAGCGTAATTTCCAATATTGCCAATGAGCGTTTCGATTTTGTCATTGTGCCATAAATCGTCCTGGTCAGCTAATGCGATATATTCGCCCGTGCATAATGTTATGGCCTTTTCAAAATTTTTTACAAACCCAAGGTTTTTGTCGTTTATATAATATTTTAATCCATGTTTAAAATTATATTGTTTTAAAATTTCGGCGGTATCATCAATAGAGCAGTCGTCGCAAACAATAACTTCGATATTTTTGTATGATTGTGAGTATATAGAATCGAGCTGTTTTCTTAAGAATTTTCCGCCGTTATATGTGGCCATCGCAATTGAAACTAATTTTTCATTCATGGTATTGCAAGCGCTCCGGTAATATAATCCGTATTGATTTAAAAATTTATATTAAAGGTTTATATATTCTAAAATTTTAGTAAATATTTTGGCTATTTACTAAAAAGGATTTTTTTGCAAAATAATCTCATGGTAAAAAAAGCTGCTATATTTAATATTGTAAATTTATTTTTTAATTACATAACAGCTTATTATATAACAACTGATATTTTCTTGCAACATCAATTATATCAAATTCTTTCTCTGCTTTTGCACGTGCGTTTGAGGATAATTTTAAGTATCTGTCATTATAGCCGATTATCCATTCAATTCCGGCAGCCAATTCACTTTCGTCAAATGGGTGCGCAAGGATTCCATTGAATTTATCTTCGATTATGTCGGGAATGCCGCCGACTGCAAATGCGGCGACCGGGGTGCCGCATGCGATGGCTTCTAATGCGGTGAGCCCGAACGATTCAGTCATTGACGGCGTTATAAAAATATCTGCGGCCGCATAAAGCAATGCAAGCGAAATCTCATCGTTAAGCCGCCCGAATGAATGTGTTTTAAAACCAAGGTTTTCGATTTCATCATTTTTGGCTGCGGAGCCGAATGTTGCTATTTCATATTCATTTTTATGACAGGATAATTTTTGCAATGCGCTTATTAAAAAAGGATAGCCTTTAATCGGAAAGTCGTTATAGCGCAGCGCGCCGAAAAGAAGTATTTTTTTATTTTCAGGTAATGAAAGTACTCTTTTGGCATATGATTTATCCAGCGGCTTGAATATTTTTAAATCGATGCCATTAGGTATTATTTCAATATCGGCATTACAAAAAAGTGAACTTTTTTTTGCGCATTCCGCCATCCAGCGGCTTGGCGAAACTAATGTAAGTTTTGAGTTTAAAAGCGCATTTTTCTTCCTTTTCAATATTTGATATGACAGGTCATTAGCGTTGTTTGAATTAAGCGCAGGGCAAGAACCGCACGAATCCTGATAACGTGTACATTGCAACGGAAAATGACAGCCGCCGGTAAATATTCCGCTGTCATGTAGTGTCATTAAAACCGGTTTTTTAAAATTTTTAATGGTTTCTGGCGCCATAAAGCCGTCGCCGATCCACTGCAAATGTATGATGTCAGGCAAAATTTTTTCTGCCGCGGCGTTTATGTTATCGTTGAAACATGGTAAAACTGAAAAAGGTTCGCCATTTTTTTTGTTATAAAATTTAAGCCATATCCTTGCGGCAAAAGATTTTATCTTTGCGGCCATTTTTGAAGTTATTTTATTTTTAATCAGCTGAAAAGTCTTCTCGTGCGCAAGTGGAAAATCGTCTTTCGACAGTATGTTTGAGTCAACGCCGATAAGATTTAATGCGGCATGAAGCCTCGCTGTAGCCTTAGCTGTCCCGCCTGAGTTGTTCGAATTTATTTGCAGTACTTTCATATTATACCTCCGGCTAGCGGATTTTTTTCAGCCATATGCTGCCGCCGGTATTTTTTAAGCAGATAGGCATGTCCCTGGCGATTTTTTCCTTATGAAAATGTTCGAAGCAGGTGTTAAAAAATACTACTTCAAAGGAATCGTTATATTGTAAAAATGCCCTTAAAAGATAAGCTTCATTCCATAAAGTGCCGTTATAAACCCATTGCTTGGGGTATTCAAATGGATAAAAAATATCGTGAAAATGTATGTAAACCTCTTTTTTCAGGCGCGGCAGGATTTCAAAAAAAATGTAATTGACGTCGCTATGGAGCTTGGAGACGTGGGTCGAGTCTATAAATAAAATATCATTATCCGAAAGTGTTTCAAAATGGCTTAAATCTAAATTCTGGATAAAGCTTTCAGTTATTTTATATTTTGAAAAATCTTTTTCGCTCATAAGCGATTTTAAACGGTCGGCATAAGGCTCTATAAATTCCATATCGATTGAATTATTGAAAAAAATTTCATTAACGTCCATCATTAACGCGGATGAATAACCCGATCCGACTTCGATGATGTTTTTCGGCTTTAAAAACCTTATCATCGAATAAAGCGAAACGGCGTCGAAATATGAATAGGCGTCATTATCAAAATAATATCTGGTTTGGTTGGTTTTATGTTCTTTAAAAGGTATCTGATCGTAATATTTTTTGAATTCATTAAAAAGCTCTAACTGTTTTTCGATGTTCAATTTTATTCCGGGCAGGAAATCCGGCGGCGTTTTCCATATATTTTTTTCCTGTTCCTTTATATAAAATATATCGGGATATGGCGAATAATAATGGCCGATCCTGTATGATTTTAACGCCCACTTAAGTTGTATCATGTATGAATAGAACCTTGAAATTTTATTTTTTATTTTAGTGAGATAATTCATTTTGTGGCTCCGTCGTTATTTAAAATTATTGTAAGTTGCTTATATAACCTTTCAATGGAATGGCAGTTTAAATATTCGTCAAAATTAGCTTTTATATCTTTTTCTTTCGCCGGCAGTTCAGATATGGCCGCTGCCAGGGCCTGAGGATCGTTTTCGGTGGCAGTTACGCCGAGATGATACTTTATGTTTCTTTCGGCCATGCAATAACGGTTTGAGGTAATGACCATTTTTTTGAATATAGCCGCTTTGGTTAATATATTGCTGCTATTCGGGAAATTTTCATAAACAGCGAATAAATAATCGCTGTTTTTTATAAAAGCGTTGAATTTATTTTCATCCGGGATCGTCTGGAGGTAAAAATAAAAATTTTCCGGAGGCGTTTTGGCAATATTTAAAATAAAATTTTTTTCGTCTTCGGAAAAACTGCGTTCATAAAATTTCCCGGCGATAACAAAATAAAATTGATTTTTGTCTAAAAGCTCGGCGGCCTTTAATAAAGTAAGAACCGACTTCCTTCTGTCAAGGGCGCCTATTAAGCAAACTATTTTCCGGCCGTTCGCTTTTTGCCTTATTTCGTTGGCCGGCTCGAATTGTTCGTCAATTGCCGCGTTATCCGCGAAATCCGGAAGGATATAAACTTCTTTGTTAATCAGTTTTTTTAAATGCCCGGCGGCATATTCGTTTAAAATACATACCGATTGGCAATTATTAGAATTTAAAAGATTTATGTCATTACGAAACGGCAGTAATTTTTCCAAAATCCCATTTTTATATTCAAGCGATTTGCCGGCCCAGAAGTATAATCCTGTCCATTTATATTTAAACACCATATTTATCAAAAAATTGACGTGGTTTTTATTCATGCAGTTATCAAGAAATAAAAAAAATACCAGGTCCGGCTTTAATCCGTTTTTTTTAAAAACTTCGCTGATTGCGGAACTTATTTTCGAAAACTTGGCCGTATGAAAAAATATCGATTCAAGCGTGTTTATTACTGGAATATTATACGAAGGAGTAAAATAAAATTCTTCTTCGAAAAAAAACGCGTCGAAATTTGAATATGAACTGGAATTCATTGTGACCCATTTCTTCACTTCTTCGGGGTTCGGGCAAAGTAAAACGACCTTGTGCCCGAGCTCGATGATCGCTTTTGAGAAAAACTTCATATATGTGGTATGATGCCCGTCTGATAAATTATCTATTAAAAAAATTGTCTTCAATATATATCTCCAGTTAAAGTTGAAAAAATTATAACATATTCGGATATTGTTGGCAATTTATAAGGATTAATATCTTGAATAAAAATTAATGATGAATTACTTGTTTTCTTTTAAGTACAACGTATAACCATTGGCGCTTTCAAGAAATATTATGCGATTGAGTTTTTCCTGTTCCTTTATATATTTGGCTATTTCTTCATTTGTTTTTTGCGGAATGAGATAATATTTTGACTTGGCAACAGACTCAAAATTTTTAAACCCTTCAAGTGTATCGTTGTTTTTAAAATAAAATAGTTTTAACAATCCTTTTGTGCCTGGAAGATATCCGATAAATTGATAATTTGACAAAATTTCGCCGCTGCCGTATTTATCAAATGCCTTGTAAATCATATTATTTATATTTTCAGTTCCTATCAGGCGTGCGTATTTTTCCTGCCTTTGATTTAGATAGTTCTGGTCGAATTTAATAGATACGATAGCTAGTGTAAAAATAGTTATGGCAATAAAAATATTTCGCAATATGCCCAGATTAATTTCCAGAATCGCGTTAGATAATTTGGTGAAAATTCTGGTTATAGGTTCGGTTGTTATCAGCCATGATAAAGAGATTAAAATCATCGGAAAGCTTATTATACAGTTGCGGATATCATAACTTAATAAAAAACCCCATAAAAAGACAAAAATAATGCCCATTACGGATAATGCGGTAAAGCCGGTGTTAACAATTGCCGGCAGGCAGAGGATCGAGGCTACAAAAGGCGCGGGCCAGTTGTTAAACGCGAGTGATAAACGCTGTATATAAGTCCGGCCGCCATGGATATCATTCATGATGAATGAGGCTTCGGAGTTAAATTCGCCGCTGATTATCCTGTATTGAGTGAAAAGATACCAGACTACCCATATTAAAACATTTGTGGCAATCAGTTTTATATTGTTTTTAGAATTTATTACAGTATCTGGCAGCAGTTTATTTCGCGACCAGTGCCATACGATAATAAAATAAGTTATGACTAAATAAATTCCGGCCTGTTTTGTCACTGCCGAGCCGGCGGCTATTATTGCGCTTAACAGCAGGTATTTAAATGAGAGTTTATCGTCCGTGGCAAAATGCCGCGCGTTAAAGAGGCATATAAGCGAAATGACAGCCAGGCACGCGACCGGAACATCGGCATAGCCGTAACCGGTATTGATGTGTGTTAATTTTAAAGACAGCGTATATAACAGCCCGAAAACCAGCCAGTAAAAGTGCCCCGTTTTTTTCCATGAATCGTATATAAATATCAATGTTATTGGTACAAATAGCAAGACTGAAGCGAAAGCGAAAAACTGAATATATGTATTCCCCTGGATTACGTAACTTATTGACCAGTTAGCCGGCAATAGCTGCGGATAGTTCCATGTTAAAATCGGAAAAATATTGTTGGCCCAGTCAACCGCCCACCTGTTCCAGGAAATAACGGCGTCGCCTTCGGTGAATATTTTGCCTGCGTAAGGGATTATATATACGAAATTAAATAAGATGAACGAGCAAAATAATATTGACAACATATTATGGATGTTGTCAATTGATCCGGCCATTTTAACATTTCTGATAATTTCATTTAATGATATCTTTTCATTTTTTTGAGGCTGTGTAAAATAAAATAATCGAAGTAAAAAAAATATTTCGATCATGGTTATTAATATCATTACCGGCTGGATATATATTTTCAGGGCGGTCAATAAAAACACCATGCACCAGTTTATTATCAGGCTCAGCGCAAACGATGCCGGAACATATTCTGAAAAATCAGTCTTTCCAAACCACATTCTATGGATGATTGCGCCGGGAATGAAACATATTTGTAAAAATCCGAGAATTCCTAATAAAAATGGCATTATATTTCCTTTATTTTTTCTTGATAACGGCCATAACCTGCGTGAGGCCCAGTAGCCACAAAATCTTATGGTCGATGACTTCGCCGAATTTCTTAAAAATACTAAGCGCTGATACGGCAGGAATCGGCGTTTCGTCGTGGAATATCCACATTCCGGCAAGTTCCGCGGCTTTTCTTATTATATTATATAAAAATGTGGGTGTCGGAACGCTGATTATCACTATTCCATTTTTTTCCACGAGATCGAAGTGAGATTTTACGGCAAGGACAGTGTCGCTTTCGCTAAAATGCTCGATCAGCCCGACTGAAAAAACTACATCGCTTTTTTTATTGTAATTATTCATAGCTAGAATGTTTTCGTTAATCAGTTCGACCGGGCAGGACTGATTATGCGTTTCGTTAAATTTTTTCAGGCCGATTTCGTTATTATCTATTATGATGTATTTTGAAGGTTTAAACTCTGAGGCGAGCGCGTTATAAAAACAGCTGTTGGCGCCGCCTAATTCGCAAATCGTGAAATCAGTTTTTAATGCGGAATATTTTTTTATATATTCAATCAAGGCGTTTTGAGTGATCTTTCTGGTAAAAGACGCCGATTTATAAGGCTTGTTATAGTAACTGTCCCAATCCGTTTTATTCATTGTTTTCTCGTTTCGTGTTTTTGAACACATAATTATTTTGCAGGCTGTAATTTATAAGAAACAGAAAGCTTTCGGCTATGATTTTAGAACAGATTGTACTTAAGGCCATATGGTTTTTCATAAGCATGATTAAAAGGTAAGACGTTATTCCTGATACCACTACAAGGCCGTAGTATTTTATAAGGTCCTGGTAGATTTTATTTTTGCTTTCAAATACCGCTGACCTGTTTATGGTAAAATTAGCGAGCGAAGCTACGACTCGTGCCCAGAACATGGCAATTCCAATTCCGACGCCGAGGGTTGTAATCATGTAGAATACTATAAAATCGATTATCGTCGTCAACAGGGATGAAAAAATATATTTCAGGAAAATATAATATATTTTTATTGAGTCGATAAGCGGGTTAAAATGTGAGGATTTATTTTCTGCGATGTAGATGGTTTCGATAAATACTTCGCGGATCGGGACTAAAAGGCGCCTGCATTCCATGAGCATGTACATTTCAAAATCAAAGCGTTCGCCCTGGACGTTAAGTAAAATTTTCATGAAACTTTTGGGAATTGCGCGTAATCCCGTCTGTGTATCGCTGATTTTTATTCCTGATAAAAACCCGAATATTTTTATAGTCAGTAAATTTCCGAATTTACTTCTAAATGGTATATTTTTGTCTCCCATTGAAAAGCTTCTCGATCCTAAAATTAAACTTTCAGGATGTTCTAAAAAATCTTGCGCGACCCTTTTAATATCGTCAGGCTTATGCTGGCCGTCGCTATCGGCGGTAATTACGCCGCGGCAGTCTGGAAAAACGTTCAGTATATGATTAATTCCTGTTTTAAGGGCGCGGCCTTTGCCTAAATTAACGGCATGAGTTAAAACATGCGCGAGGTTTTCATCGGAAATCCGCCTGAAAATATCTTTATGATATTCATCGCTTCCGTCGTCGACTATTACGATGTTATTAAATCCGTTGTTTTTGAGATTTCCTATGATTGAAATAAATTTTTCATCTGGATCTAATGCCGGTATTAATAATACGATTTTGCTTAACATCAAATTTCTCCGCCGATATCGAATCAGATTGCTTTTTTAGTGATAATAATAATATCATATATATGAATTATTATGCAATTAAATTAAAAAATGTGATATATAAATTTATTATGACTTTATAATGCTTTCGTAGATTTTTTTGGTGCCGAGCGCGGTTTGAGTCAAAGTGAATTGTTTTAACCTTTCAAATCCGTCATTTTTTAATTTATTTTTTATAGTGTCGTTATATATTACTTTTTTTATGCTTTCTTTGATTGAACTTACGCTTGCCGGGTCAAAATATTCAGCCGCATCGCCTCCGACTTCAGGGAGTGAGCTTGAATTGCTTAATATTGCAGGACAGCCGGCTGCAAACGCTTCAAGAACGGGTATTCCAAATCCTTCATACAATGATGGAAATACAAATGCCGTTGCCTTGTTATAAAAATGGTAAAGTATGTTGTCATTGACGGAATACTGAAATATGCTAGAACTTAAATTTAATTCGTTAAAAAGTGCTAATTCATCTTTGGTAAATTTTCCGCCGCCTGTGCAGATTATTTTCAGCTCTTTATCTATTTTTATTATTTCTGACATCGCTTTTATAAAGTTTATGAAATTTTTATAATTATTTCTTACTCCGACAAACAATATATATTTGTCAGGTAATTTATGATTTAATTCCTTATAGTTGAGGAAATTCGATGAATGTGAAAGATACACGACTTTTACTTTGTTTTCGTAATTTTTGCCGTAAATTTTTAAAATATCCTGTCTTGTGTTTTCAGAAATAGCTATTACCGCTGAGGCTTTTTCAATTAATTTTTTCTTTTGTTCTATAACTTTCTTATTGTCTGCGAAATATTCAGGATATAATTCATAAATCATGTCGTATATGGTTATTACAAAAGGTTTTTTATTTAGATGACTTAGAAAATAATCGTTGAAATAAGTTGGGTGGAATATGTCGAAATCCGCTTTTTCGATGAGCTTAATGGTGTTTTTTTGATTTTCTGAGTAATGGTCTTTAATTAAATTTGTATTTTTAAAAAAATTATATAAAAACCATTTTCCTTTAAAATTTTTAGAGCAGATAAAGTTGTCGAAATTGGTTAGTTTTTTTGTTCTGTAAGAAGCGTTATTTATTTTTATATAGTGGTTATTTGTATATTTAAGCGATAAAATTGGGGTTATATCGGTGCAGTTCGAGAAAAAACTTATCAGATCGTCAAAGTATCTTGAAATGCCTCCAAAAATTTGAAACTCAAATATTTGATGATCGTATAATATCTTCATTTTAATTGTTCCTTGATGTAATTTGAGTCGCTTATTATCAAACTTTCACGCTTTTTATTCTCGCTCTTAAATAAGTTGCTGATTTTTTTTATAAAGGATTTTTTTTCAAAGGGATTTTCTTTTAATTTTTTTAAAGTAAGTATATGGAGGTTTATAAAGTTTGAGTAAAGGTGGCAATTAAAATATTTTGAAATTATTTGTAGAGTTTTTATGCTGTAAAAAGATACATGCTGTCCTGTTTCAGGCGTAAGGTACCACCAATTTGAAATATTTTCGGCGGTTTTTATGTCCGGGCTTAAAACCGTGGAGAAATAAATTGAATCGGTGCAAGAAAAAATTTTTTTTATTTCCTCTATCGGATTAGTGATATGTTCAAAAAATTCCAGCGCGGTTACTAACTCAAACCTGTCAGTGCTTGTTATCTCATTTATGTTGAAAAAATTTGCGAACAAGTTCTGGCAGTACTTATCATATCTATAAAAATTATAACCTCTGTCGCGCATGAGTCTTACAAGAATTCCATAGCCGCCGGCATAATCAAGAAATTTCGAACTGCCGGAAAAATTATTGTTTATTATTGTTTCCAGTAGATCAGTATTGTCTAAATTTCTTTGAAGTATGCCGGTATCCATGAAAGCTATCGGATTGTTGTATGCCTCGTTAAGCCAGTGCGGATGCTCCGTACAGATGAACTCGCATGATGGGCAGATAAAATATGAGATATTTATATTGTTTAGCACTTTACCTTTAAAAAAAAATTGTAAATTGCCATTACAAATAGGACAATTCAATATATCCTCCGAAAAATATTATTGCTTTTGTTTTAATAAAGGTCTTTTAAATTTCTGAAAATATGGCTCGGAGCGTTTTCAGGAAGTTTCATCATTAACACGAATTGCACGTCGCCGTGTTTATAACTATGATAACACAAATATGCCGGAAACATGTCTATAATATCTTGAAATGTGAAATCGTGGTAATGGAATGAATTGAAATGAGTTGATTTTTTATCTGGAAAACAGAGGATCAAATTGTCAACATTACATTTTTTTACAAGGTTTTTGATAATCGAAACATCCTTTAAATGTTCGATTGTTTCAAGGCTTACTAAAGTATCTATTTTTTTGTCTATGGTTTCGACAGAAGAGTTGATATATGTTATTTTTTCATGCTTGAATTCATGTTTAGCCCATTCTATGGATTCTTTGTCTATATCGACAGCATATATTTCCTTTACGTCAGGATTGCATGATAATAGATATGAGCCGTATCCGCAGCCGCAGGCAAAATCCATGACCTTGCCGTAACAAAATCTTCTTACTGAAGCATATCTTCTTAAATGTTCATGGAACCTTATTTCATTTTCTATTTTTTTAAAATCCTCATTGGTTATATAAATTCTTTCGATGGTTTCTTTTTTTTTCATTTATTCATCTCCAAAAAATTTAATATTTTGTTGCAAATATTTTTCCAATTATTTTTTTCTTTAATTGTATTGAAGCCGTTAACATTTAATTTGATAATTTCTTCTTCTTCCATATTTTGAATGACGTTTATTTGTTGACAGTTGAAATCGATGTTATTAATATCTATTTTTATTATGCCGTCCGAATCAAATCCGGATTCAAGTGTGGCGGCAACTCCAAATCCCCGACATACGCTTTCAAGTATGGTTGTAGCCTGCGCATCTGCGACGCTTGTACTGATAAAAAAATCGTATTCCGAAGCCAGTCCCGTCATATATTCATCTGTTAAATTACAATAATTTGATATTTTTTCCCAGCCTTTTATTGTGCCGCTTGAAATATATCCGCCCTTGAAATTTTTGCAGTTAGAAGCCAGGTTTTCAAGCATTTCAATGTTTTTGGGATAATCCGTCCTGCCGATATATATAAATTTTCTTTTACCTTTGGGCGAATATTTGAATTTTACTTTTTTATACTGAAAGGGATCGATTCCCATATTAACGTGACATATATGTTCTTTTTTTATTAAGTCTTTAAAAGGTGAGTTTGACCATGTATCGAGCCAATAATCGCCGCATATCGGGATGAAATTTATTCCTTTGAAATTTTTAAATATATTTTTCATCCATAAAATTTGTTTTATATCATGATTATAAGGAGATAAAACGTATACTTTATTTTTTAAAAAGCATTTTTCTAAAAGCTTATAAGATGTTAAATTTGTGTTGACATCAGTAAAATCTTTATTTGGCCATAAATGAACCATTATTATATCGTCAGGTTTAACATCGGCGTCAGCCGTTTCGAATATATTATATAATCTTAATTTATAATAATTTTTTAAAGTGTTGCAGATATTAAATGGTATTGAAAACGGAGCATAAACCGGTTCCGGCCAGTCAATGAAGTTGCCGTTTCTATATAGCGGATGCAGCAGGTTTAATTTTTGGCTGATTTTGTATAAAGCTTTATACAATTTTTTGGATGGCGACGGTAATGAATAAACCAGGTGGACCGTTCTGCTGTTACTCATTGCTGCTTTTTCCATTCTAATATAGGCATAATTACACCGTTTCTGCCTTCTCCTGTTTTAGAGATAGGGCTTTCGGTATCTATAATTCTAAATACGAGCTCCCGGTTGAATATATCGAGAACTTCGATATTCGGTATGGCGCTTGTAGCCTTTATATAATAGTCGCCGCTTCGTAAGTATTTTGCAGGTAATTCGATTTTAAAGGAATGAATTCCTTTATTCAGTTGCATTATTTTAATATTATTCATGAGTAAATAATCGTTAATACAGCTGGTGAAAATGGAACCATATTGATAATGACATAATTCAAAACCTATATTATAGTTTTCGCCGGGAATGATTATTTCAATTTCGATTTCAAAAAAAACACCGTCTTTTATATCAAATTCAATAGCCGGCTGGTTATTGTCATTTAATACTTTAAGTTTCCTGATTTTTAATTTTTTATTTGGAGCGGCGGTAGAATCGTCAATAAGTGCGCCGTTTAATTTATTTCCATATACCATGTATTCATTTATTACTTTATTGCTTGGACCGGCGCATATTATTTGGCCGGCGGCAAGTAAAATTGCATTATTACAAAGGTTAATAACAGCATTCATATTATGGCTTACAAATAGCACTGTACGGCCTTCCTTGCCGACTTCTTCCATTTTGCCCATGCATTTTTTTTGAAATTGAGCATCGCCGACTGCTAACACTTCATCTACAATCAGTATTTCAGGTTCCAGATGCGCCGCTACCGCAAATGCCAGTCTTACATACATTCCGGAAGAATATCTTTTAACAGGTGTATCTAAAAATTTTTCGATTTCCGCGAAGGTCACGATCTCATCAAATTTGCTTTTTATTTCTGCCTTGGTCATGCCAAGTATTGCGCCGTTTAAAAAAATATTTTCGCGCCCTGTTAGTTCGGGATGAAATCCTGTTCCGACCTCTAAAAGACTTGCTACGCGGCCTTTAATTTTTATTTTGCCGGTTGTCGGCTCTGTGATTCTGCTTAATATTTTTAAAAGCGTTGATTTGCCTGCGCCGTTTCGGCCGATTATACCTATGCGGTCGCCGCTTTTGATGTCAAAAGAAACATCTTTTAACGCCCAAAATTCCTCTGATTCATTTGAAATTTCAGAATTAGCCGATGATTTTTTGAATAAATTCAAAGGATTTAATGAATGGGCGATTTTTTTTGTTTTTTGTGTTAGTATATCACGGAAAGTTTTGTATTTTTCTTGAGTTTGATGACCTATTATATATTTTTTCCCGAGATTTTCAACGCTTATAATACTGGAAATGTTAACCACCGCTGTTAATTAAATTTGTTTTTGAATATTTTTTTTTACTTCAAGGAAGCTTGCAGCCATTAAAGGCATTTTTGCGATCATAAAAAAAGCCGGGCCGGCGGCGGCGTCAATTCCTATTTCTAAAAGAATCGCAGCGACGAGCCCTTCGATGTTTAATTTTAAATCAAGATTAAAAACGCTTTTATGCGCTTTTTCAATGCTCTGGGCTAATTTTACATAATCACCATCGAAGCCGAGTTCTTTGCACCTATCGATTAATTTTTTAACCCTTAAGTCAGTAGAGTCGAATTGGTTGCCATAACCGTGCAGGATTATCGAATTGTCATGGCAATATTGAACAGTTATTTCCGCCTGGTCGTCGAAGCTCAAATTGATGTCCTTCATGTCTTTTACAGCGCCTGTTAATATATTCATATTTTCTTCAATATTTAAACCGTGCAGCATGTTCATTGAGGATAATCCGGCGGCCATCGCAGTGTTAAGGTTTGCTCCTGTTTGGGCGGCTAATTTAGAGCAGAGCGTGGAAGGCGAGCATTTACTTTCTACTAAAATCGCGATTAAAATCGTATCTATCATCTCGACAATTTTGTATTCCGGCATTCTATTCGTTAAAGCTAAATATAAAGCCTGCGCAAACGTTGAATTAGTCATTAATTCGCCTGCATGGACTTTATTAAAAAGCAGTTCTTCGCCGTCATTTTTTATTAAACTAGTTTTTTCAAAATTTTCCAGCACTCTTTCACCTCAAAAATCAACATTTATTAGTTATTATATATTAAAGGCTAATAAATTGCAATTACTTTTTTACTATGAAAAAGTATTTCTTATTAGTTTATTTTCTTATACATAAAATTGTGATATAATCAATAAAAAATAATAAGTGTGAGGTATATGTGTTAAAAAAAATAATTTTAATTTTAATATTTAATTATTTATTAACGTGCGGAATTTGTTTGGCTCAGGAGCGCGAGCTATTTCTTTTTAAAGAAAATCAGGATACCGCATCGTTAGTATTGCGCGAAGGTGAAGTTGATACATCTAAATATAATCTTATAGCGCATATAGATTGCGGAAAAAATGATAATTGCTTTGCTTTTAAAACAAACGGCAATGATATAGGGAGAATTCATTACGAAAAAGATTACACTCAAGCTGCAATGTACGACAAATTAACCGGTTGGCATTATGATAATCATTATTTTTCTTATCAGGTGCGTTTAAATAGTCCCAAACGTGACCTTTTAATAATGTTTTTGGATGCAGATAATGCAGATAGAACTTTTAAGATAATTATTAATTCGAAATATTCAGTAAATGTAAATCATTTATTTCATACTTCCAATGAGTATGTTCATGATTCATGGAAATGTTTTAATTTGTCCTTAAGTAAAAATATTATTGATTCAAATATCTTGGATTTAAGATTTGAACATATTAATATGCCAAATTTTCCTCCGGCGCTTTCTGATATATGGATATATGAAAAAGTGAATGATATAGCTTATAACTATCATTTGAACGAAAAATCAAACTTATAAATCATTTTTGAATTAGGTATTTATATGTGTGATAAAAGTATAAAATATAAACTCTTTTTAATTAATTAAGTTTTATATAAACAAAAAAGCAGGCCGGTTTTAATACCGCCTGCTTTTTTGTTTGTCGGATGAAGACTGCCGCTTTGATTAGAATTTTGAAACCATTTTATCGGCCATTTTTTCAAGCAAACCGCTTGTCATGTAAGTATTTTCCTTGATTTGCTTTTTTATCAGAGCGACTTTTCCTTCATTGATTGAGGGTGCGTGTTTAACTATTTTTACATACTCTTTAAGTGTGATGCTATCAATTGTGGTGCGATTTAATTTGCTATGACTAATGCTACGACTGGTATTTTGACTTGTTGTACGATTATACTCCATTTCACTCCTCGCCTTTCAAAACTATTCACCGACCTTCTTATTTTTTCAGTGGACTTTTGAACTCCACGCTTAAAATATCGTCTGCAGATATGTTTTTTTTAACATTTTCTTGCCTTTTTTTATTTTATTTTTACCATATTTTTCAATGGTTTTTGTGAAATAACATCATTCTTCGCAGAGATAAAACAAACAATTTTATCTGCAAAAATGCCAGTGGAATTTTTAATTATGTCTTTAATTTAATTATTTTGTTTTCTAAACTTTTCCTGCTATTAATTTTGAAAGCTGTTTGTAACGACTTCATTTACGCCGTCATTTTTTTCGTCGTCGCGCGGCATGTCAAATGGCGTGATGTGCGGCGTTATGAGCATTATCATTTCGGTGTCCACGTTTTCTTTGTTTATTTTCGAGAACAGTCTGCCGAGACGCGGTATATCGCCTAAAATTGGCACTTTTATTGTCTCGCTTCTTTCTTCCTGTTTTATTATGCCGCCGAATACCGCGGTTTGATTATCTTTTAATCTTACGATAGTATTGGTTTTTCGAGTGCTTTTATGAATCTGGCCGTCTTCCGTTACACTCAATAATGACGATACTTCGACGAGAAGATCGATTGTTACTTCAGTATCGGAATGGATTTTAGGCAGAATATCCAGGTTGATGCCTATTGATTCCATTGAATAACGTTTAACCGGCAAATATGCGACATTACCGACAACTGACGGATCGTTAACAGTGGACGAGCCGGTTTGCGTCTTTATATAATCGATAGCGTTAATTGTTGTATTATTGTTATTATAATTATTGTTATAATTTGTCGTAGTATTGTTTGTGCCGCCATATATGTTTGTACTGTTTTTGCCTGTCTGGAAATATGCCGATCCGCTTGGCGCCATTATATAATCATAAGACGGAACCGGAATCTGCTCGCCGATTAATGATGTGGCATGCCTGTTGTTTACTACAAGAAGACGCGGGCTCGCGAGCACTTTTGCCTTGTTCTGATTTTCCAAAAATTCCATTGTCGCGTTGATATTATCGATTTTCAATTTTTTTGTTATGTCGGCAAAACCAAGCGCTGATACGGTTTTTACGCCGAGGCGCGACAGCCCGTCGCGCTGCACTTCGACAAGTTTTACTTCGATGTCAACCTGCCTTACGCCTTCATCTATTTTTACTATCAAGTCCTCAAGGGTTTTAATGTTTTTAGGGGTGTCATAGACAAGAAGACAGTTTGTGCGTGTGTCGATGCTGAAATTTTTCACGCTGAAAATTCTCTTTAATTCATCAGAACCATTTATTAAAGCAATAACATCTTTTGGTTCCGCGTTTTTAAATTTAAAGACTTTTTTTATCTTTTTTGCATAAGTAGCTTCGTTTTCTTTAGGTGTGATGACGTATGTGCCGTCGTCGACTTTTACCACGATATAATCATACATGCTGGCTAAAAGTTTTATTGCGTCGATAAGTTTCATTTTATGTACAAAAAAACTGACTTTTTTATCGAGCGGTATGGCTTTATCTAAAACCACGTTTATATTAGCCATTTCCGATATTGATTCAGCAATTTCGGTAAAAGTAAGCTCTTTAAATTTTAAAGAAACTTCCATTTCTTCAGAGTTTGAACGGCTGACAATTGTTATCATATTTTCGTTTACATTATATTTGAAGCCGTTAAATTTAAATATGCCTTCGAGCACATTGTAAAGAGTTCCTTGAGTATGGGCGGTAATATTGCCGCTTACGTTATTTTTTAATATTACATTTAATTTTGTTTTTTGAGAGAATTTTTTAACTACTTCTTCTATTGGCAGGTTATCAAAGTGAAATTCATATTTTATTGAGTCGTCGGTCAATATGTCGTTATAATTTTTAGTGATAGCTTGAGTTGCGCTTGCGTCTTTAATGTTTCTTGAACTTTCGGATACAGTGCGTTGTTCTGGGTTAGCCGTTTTAAAATCTATTGTGCTGGCATCTGATTTTAATGTTTTATAGAAATTAACATATAATTCATTTGCGGTTTTATAAACTTTGTAATCGGTCATTTTGTCCATTACAAATGTCGCGCGCGCTACTTTTGGGTTGTCCTTAATTTGCGCCATCTGAATAACGCTTATACCGTACTTTCCGACTGTAATTAAATCGCGATTTAAATGCATTTCGGCGTTTATAAAATCAAACATTATCGCGCCGCCGTTAGCCTCGTTTCTAACATCAACATCGATTACTTTGAAAGCTTTCGATGGGTTCTCGAATGATACTTTTAAAAATTCAGGCATTTCTGTTACTTTAACGTTTGATATAACATCAAACTCAATAGCTGAAGCGTTACCAGAAAAAATAAACATAAAAATAAATGAAAGTATAAATATATTCAATAAGTAAATTAAATTTTGCCTTTTCGCAAATATAGCCATGATATGGTTCATAGACGGCCTCACTTTTAGCGTTATTTGGTTTTTAGCGGTTTCTATCGATCAAATTAATTTTAATTGCTTATTTTTATTAGCTTTGACATCGAGAATATAGGCAGATATGCTGCGAATAAAATCGTGCCTACTATAATGCCAAGCGTTATAATAATTACAGGTTCTATAATTCTCAAAAACGTCGTTGTTATATAATCAAGTTCTTTTTCGTTAAATTCAACTATCGTATCGAGCATTTCCGCCAACGTATTCGATCTTTCGCCGACTTTTAACATACTTACAGTAAATGACGGCACATATATACTTCGTTTAAACGATTCATGAATTGTCATACCGCTTTCTATGCGCTCGCAAATGGCGTTCAATTCCTCGTTTAATTTAAAATTATCAACAGTATTGGCTGATTCCTTCAGCGAGTTAATAAATGAATAACCTGAATAAAAGAGCAAACTTACGTTTTTTACGAAATAAGTCACGTTGTATTGGATAACAAGCTGGCCGGCTAACGGCAGTTTTAATTTTATGTCATCTATTAATCTTTTACCTATTTTTGTTGAATAAAATTCAAAGTACATTATTATTGTAAAAACAAGACTACCTAATATAATAAATACATTATTTCTTGAAAATTGTCCGACCGCCAGAAGGATTTTTGTCGGAGTCGGCAATTCACCCTGCAGCGACCTGTATATTTCTTCAAAACGCGGAATTAACATTGTTACGACATACGTTATGAGTAAAAATATGAAAAAAATCAATATTGACGGATATGTGAAAGCGTCACGTACTTTTCTTCTGAAATCAATAGTTTTTTCAAAATAATTTGTTATTCGCAGGAAACTTTCGTATAGTTTACCGGATATTTCGCCGACTCTTATTAGGTCGACCAATATCCTTGGAATATGTTTCTTATGTTTGGCAAATGCCTCATTAAGCGGCATGCCGGCTTCGACTTTTGAACGTACATCAATTATTATATTTTTTAATGTCCTGTTTTTGGTTTCGTCTTTTAATAGATCAAGAGCCTCGATAATTGGCACATTACCTTTAATCAGAGCACCGAAGTGGCTTGAAAATCTCAAAAAATCATGAAGACTTATATCGGGCATCAGCTGCGTTTCGCTGGCGTAGACTTCTTCTTCTTTAAGGCCTATGCTGATAATTTCCAGTCCGCGCATACCAACCGTTTCTATTGCTGCGGCCTGGGTATGGGCAAAGAATGAATCTTCGACAATTCTTCCTGTTTTATCTTTGGCGATTATCTTAAATATAGGCATATTTATTAAATACTTTTATTTCCTTTTTACAGTAATTTTAATGTTAATTCTTTTGGGTCTTGTCTGATGTATAATCATCGGCCAGCGATATATTGATGTTAACTTTTTCTTCGTTTATTGATATAGCGCGTTCTACCCTCTGATAACCGCCTTGCTCGACGATTATGTTATAATAGTCGAATGGCAGATCGCTTATTGTGAAGCTGCCGAACTTATCTGATACTACGATTTTATCAGCAACCTGAATTTTAGCGCCATATATCGGCGTACCTGTTTCTTTTTCATTTACGATGCCGATTAATGTGCCGCGGCGTTCCTCTTCGGTTAACGCGACGTCATATTTATTGTTTACGTTAACTATGTTAAGCTTGCCTCTGTAAATACCGCATTTGCTAGATAATACCGATACATCCATAAAGCCGAGCGGCAGGCCTTCTATGCTATAATAACCGTCTTTGTTGGTTTTGGCGGTTTGTGTTCCGATTACGACAGTTGCGTCTGCAATAGGCTGGCGATTTTTGGTGTTTTTAATGTATCCGAATACTTTAGCGTAACTCTGGCTGAATTTGGTATATTCGATGATTGAATTTTTATTGATACCGCCCTGACTGATAAGGTTTGGCTCTTCAGGTATTAACAGAATTTTTAGTTTATTGCTGCCGGACGATAATTGGACATTGCTTTCGTAAGCTGTATGATTTGCGGCCTCGCTTCTTACGAACACTTGTGATTTTTCGACCGGTCTTGACGTAAATTCGCCGTTTATATCAGTGAAATAGGTGTTTCCGTCGATAAAAACTTTAGCTCTTGATATAGGGGTATTTGTCATTGAATCCAGAACTATTCCGGAAACTCCGATTGATAATTTTGAATTAAGTAATGTTTGCTGTCTAGGAATAAAAGTGCGTTGAACGGTTGAGGCAGGCGCCGTAACTGGCGGCAATGAGCTAAGCGTAGTTTCCGTTGATTTGCCTGCAGCGGCTAATGCTGATTTCTGAGCGGATGATGAATTTGATGGTACCGCGGCTGTTGCAGTTGACTTTTCCATTGATTTTTTCAATCTGGCCAGATTTTCGCTTGGCGTTTTTGCTACGTTTTTAGAAATTTGGCCCTTATTTGGCTTAAGTTTTATGTTATATGAATTATCGCCTTTTTCGATTGTGATTGTCGTTAAAAAATTATCGTAATCTTTTAACTTTGCGTCTATAATTACCCTGCCAGGCAGTAACCCGGCTATTGAAAAATGTCCTGTCGAATCTGATTTTACAGTTCGTTCCATAACGGTTATGACCGTATTTTTTAACGGATCGGAACTGGCGGCGTCCATTACATATCCTTCAAGTTTTCCCATGCCAAGCAGCGATTCCGCCGCGGCCGGTTTTAAACTTGAAAAGATACAGGAAAATAAAAGCAATACGCATATTGCAAATAGAAATAAATATTTAAGGCGGTTTGATTGATATGTCATATTTTTCCTCAAAAATAAAAATTCAAAAAAAATGTTAACTTAAAGAATAAACTTCAAGTTAACATTAATTATCGGAAAATAAAAAATATTTTTTAGGTATGGGAAAATAAATTTTTTGTTCTAAGAGAGATTAATTTTAATTTATTATAAAGAAAATAACCTATTTAGTGATGATTAGCGGTATCGAGCGGTCGCTAAAATATTTAAAAACTTGCTCTATTTTATCATCTTCAATAATATATTGATTATTTTTTAATTTGAATAAAACTAATTCGGCCAGATTTTTATCTTTATCTAATTCCGCGAGTTTTTCCGGCGCGCCTGAGAAACTTATGAAAACACATTTTTTAGAAGAGGCGACTACTACTGAATAATACCATTCCATAACGCTCGCGGTTACATTTGCCGGCGGCTCGCCTTTAACATTACGCTGAATATAATTTTTAAAATCCGAATAGTTCATTCCTAATTTGATCGAACGTAAAACGCTTTCTTTTGAAATTGTAAATTGCAAAAGAGGTCCAGCCTGTATTATGTCAGCAAAGCATATGATTTTGATAAAATTTAAAAAATCCGTAACTTCGGTATTTAAATGAAAATCAGGCGTCATAAAAGCAAATCGTTTATGCATCTTCTTTTTAGCAGGAGCCGCCGCCTTTTTTTGCTGGATATTCATCGTGATTTTTTCAGCCGCTTCTGACGAGGCGTTTGGAATCGCTCCTGCTGCCGTATCTGCTGGTGCATCTATATTGCAGGATGATTGATTGCCGTCTGTAATGTTATTTATTTCTTCATTATTTGTATTCAAGTTTTGAGCCGAAGAACCGCCGTCTGTTTTATCAATATTGTTGGAATTTTCAAAATCTGTTTCGGATTGAATCATTAACTGCTGAGCTTCATAGTTTGTCACTAGCGGCGAATTAACTGTTTTATTGAATAATATGTTAAAAATTTTATCGCCGAAGGCTGATAATTTTATGTATACCGGCTGCAGATCCATGTATATTAACTCGGCAGCACCGACGCATAACAATAATTTTAAGATACTATCAATTTCACTTATGTTACAGTTAAGTGATTTTATATTGAAATAAACATCGGCTTTTAATTTTTTCAATAAATTATTTTGATTTTCACTTTTAGACAGGTCGATATTTTCTTTAATGAAATCAGCTATGTTTTTTTCGAGCCAATTTTCAGAAATGAAGATATCCGCTTTATGAAATAAATTTCCGACGGTTTCTTTCTGTTTTTTGATGTCATATATCAATGGTATAAAATCGGTAAATTTTCTGAGTGTGTCAAGCAGCGGTGCGCGGCCCCTGACGTCTTTTACTGTGTCTTCAAAGAGCAGTCCGGCTTTTTCACCGCCGGTCAGTTCGCGCGCGGTTAATAAATATAAGGCTTTTATAAAATATGTGTGCGGGTCAAAATATGCCCTTGACATTTTATATGAAAACTCTGCAGCCGGAAGTGTAGCAAGGTATTCTTTAACCTGCTGAACTGTGTTTGAACTTTTATTTTTGTTGAAATATTCAAAAAAGTTTTTAAATATTTCATCCGGTATAGCGAAGTAATCTTTTTTTATTTTAAATAAAAAGCCGAATTTGAAAAAGGATTCGCTTTTTTTCAATTCATCGGTATTGTCTATTCTTACAAGAGTATTGAGCGGATTTGAAAGAATTAAGTTTTCAAAATACGCTTCTAATTCGCTTGTGAAATTATTCCGCAGGAATGTTCTTATATTTTCAGGGTTTGAAAAAAATTCATTTATTTTTTTACATATAGACCTCTTTTGAGCCGTATCCTGGACATGCAGAAATATTTTTGCGTTATTGTAATGTCTTACGATTTCACGGTAACTTGAATCGTTTAATGCCAGAATAAAATCAACCAGTTCCATTTAATATTTTCCTTTTATTTTAATTTGCCATATCTTAAAAATTAATTCAGCCCTAAAACAATATGACGAATTATTTTTGAGGCTGGCTAAAATCATGTTCTATTTATGAAAAGGAGCGATTTATAGTCAATCGCTCCTGGATTATAATGTAAGTTAATCAGAAATTTAATTATTTGGTAAAGTTTTACACTTGATTAAAAATCTTTATTTATAAAACTGTTTTTTTATTGTTTATTTGAATATTTATCCTGCTGCTTTTGCATGCCGTCTGTAAAGTTCTGAACGACTTTGTTAAGATGCTCCATGTATTTTAACATTTTTTCGTCGTCGATGACTTTCTTTTCATTACGCGCCATTGTTTCATCGAGAATTCCTTCAAGTTGGACGTTAAGCGTTTCGGTCGTTTTATCCGCAAGATAATTCAAAGTGGAATCTATTCTTGAGAATCCTTTAATTTCGAGGGCGGTTTCCATTATCTGATAAATACCGGTGAAAATTTCCTTTAAGTTATCTATTTTTTCGGCCGTTTTAATCTTAGACTGAGTGAGCGCGTCGATTGCCTGATAAAAACCCTGTGCGTGATGACGGACTAAATTTATAGCTTCGGAAGCGTTTTTTACTATTTCGAAAAAGCTTGTTTCGTTTAACCTGGCCTGATCGAGTTCACGCTGCATTTTTGTTTTCTCTTCTTCAATTTTAGGGCGTTCGCTTTCATTGGATTCGCGCAGGCGCCTTTCGATATCCTGAATTTTCTGTGCGATATTTTTTACTTCTTCGCGCCAGTGTTCATATTTGGGCTGGTTTTCATTGAGCTTTTCTACTATCACTTTTTCCTTTTGCGTGAGTGCCGAATACATTTCAGCGTTTTTAGCTATCTGCTGATTTAACGATTCAACCGTGCCGTTAGCGTATGCGAGGACGGTCTGCATCGATCCCGCCACATTCTGCGCGCGTATCCTGTCAAGACGGCTGGCGTTGGCCCATTTTGTGGCGCCTATGACATTCCAGAACTTTTCGAGGCCCTGAAAATCTTTTGTTGTCGTAACTTTACGTCCGAGATTTTCAAGTTCTCCTGTCAGTTCTTCGATAAGCTCCTGCATGTCCTTTTGATATTCCTGGCCCTGGAGGATGGCGTTATCCAGCGCTTTCAACTCGGCGACGTTAACCTTCTTGCCTTCGCGGTTTCTGTCTTTCGCCTTATCTAACGACAGCATGTCATCGAGTTTTGATTCGTATTCTTTCCTAGAATTATCGAATGTCCTCTTTAATTCAACTGTCTTCTTCTGCATGTTTTCAACTTTTTGTTTGTGCTGTTTTAAAAAGCTTTCCGCTACATCAGACATTTTTTACCTCCAGAATAATTTATATATTTATAAATGGAAACATTATTATTTATTGTAGATCCCTAATGCTACACTATAATCACCTATTTTGTCAATATCCATTACAATTTCGCTGAATTCGGATACGAATCCAAAACATGGCGTTTTTATTATAGACTCCGCGACGTCTTCGACATGTTTTTTTGTCAAAAGCCCGGCCTGATATTTTATTAAAGTCTTAAAACCTAATATTGAAGCTAATTTTAATGGATTCTTCCGGTCGGAATAAATATTTTTTATTATTTCGATATTTTTTAAAATCACTTCCGGCGTTATGGATATGAAATTGCCGCCTGTATATGTTTCGTCGTGACATTTAAACCAGGTACGCGGCGCAGCGCTATATTTAAGGTCGTATACTTTTTTGGTTACGACCGGATAAATTGCCTCGAATTTCGAATTGAGGCAAAATCCGGCAAAATTATCAATAGCGGCAGACGTTAAAAACGGCAGATCGCAGGATGAAATTATTATTTTTTTCGTTTTATCGATGCGGCCGCCGGTAATTGTAAACATAACATTATCGAGCATATTGCCGTCACATTGAATGAATTCGTCATAATGCCCGGCGTTAAGGTATCGCTTTATATCAGGCGGCGCGGCAACGTAAATTTTTTTTATGTACCTGGATTTTCTAAAAGCGGCCAATGTAATATCGGCTATGAAATTTTCATTTAACTTTATTAAGGCTTTATAACCGTTTAATGCCTTTTCTCTTAAATTCACTTCGAATACAGAGCCGCCGGCCAAAAATAATAAATCCATTAATATTTTTCCTTTTATATATTACTGGTTCTTCCAGAATTGGTAAATCTTAAATTTATCGTTTGATTATATGATTTTTTAACGCGAATGCAGCTATAACTTGAATTGATCAATTACTATTGCAGCCTTAGGATTTGCTTTCTTTAACATTTAAATTCGTTGCTTTATAATATATTTTGCCCCGCCAAAATTTAAATTTGATTTTAATTTACACAATTATTGAAAATATTTCGGATGGTAATACAACATAAAAAAAACACTCCAGGCGACCATAAAACTTAGCGATATTGCGTAAACATAAAAGTCCATTTGATAACATGTTTCGGAAATTGCCGCGGCTATTGCGAATGCTGCGGCTAATCCGATAAAATAAAGATTTGAAAGTATGCCGTCTATAAAATCGGGTTTGACATCAGCGCATTCGATATTATTTTGACGGCAGTCAAACGGCGTAATGCGCGGAATAAATCGCCATACTTTTTGTATGTAAGCCGCATATTTGGAACCGTGGGATGCTAACAGCTGTTTTTCTTCATATCCGGCTATTAAAAGACTGTGGAGCGGTAAAGATATAGCCATTATCAAAAAACCCTGTATCGGAAATGCCGCTGCAATTGCGATTCCGCCGATAATGTCGGCCAGGTATAACGGATTTCTGACATATTTATAAGGCCCGCCTATTATTAATTTTTCTGTATGCACTTCTTTTTTCATTACCGCATATGACGAAACATAAGCCGCGCCCCACGCCCTTAAAATAAAAGCAGCCAGACAGACAAAAGCTATGCAGTAAAAAACATGGCTTTTGGCGGCGACGGTTCCGGCTATATCGTCGTCTATGAATCCGTGCAGCCTGTAATCATAAAACATTGGAGTAACGAGCGTGCAGGCTGAAATAAAAACAGTTATTTGAAGCCTGTAATCAAATTCAAATTTATGCATTCTTTCAAAAAGTCCCAATTCAAAAAATCCTTTCTATAAAATTTGTTTTTTAGTTGTTTTTATGTAAGACCGGGGCTATTAACATACTGAAATAACAGCGCTGAAAAATTTAAAACATAATAAAAATGAGATATTTGCGGTAAAATGTACAATAACGGCCGGCAGCAGGTTATTTTTAACTTCATAAACATAACCGAAAAAGCAAAAACCGAAAAATGCAGCGAATGCAAAAAAATATGAAGCCGGGCAGAAATATTGTCCGTTTATGGCGAATAATGAAAAATGCCGAAGCCCGACGATAAATGCCGGAGCAGAAATTGAAAACCACACTCCGTAATATTTTTTCATCGAGTCCTGTATATAGCTTCTGAAAAAAAGCTCTTCGAGCAATGGTACTAATAGCGCAGTTAATATTCCGGTTGCATTTACGATTGAAAATGGAAACCTGCCGGCGTGAAAATTTATTTCGGAATATGCTGAATTTATATAATAAAATATACTGTACCGTGAGTCTTTAATGTTATAAGCGTCAAGCATTTTTTCGATAACCGCATAGTACAGAAAACACAGAGTGAATATAAACAGGCAGTAACCAAACGTATCCGGCAGCGAAAAACGGCGCGAAATTTTTATTTTAGCGTTTTTTAACGGCATTATTAAATAAAAGCTGAACAGCAGCATAAAAATAAAGGCGGAAATATAAAACCAGGTGTCATTTTTTAATGAATTCCATAAAAGCGCCGGAATAAAATAAACGGCCGAAGTTAAAACTAATATAAACCATATCATGGTTTTTGTATGAAAGTTATTTTTAGTTTCTATCATATTTTTTCAGGTGATACCAATCTATAAATTATTTCATTTATTACTTATTTTATATTAATGTCATCGGAAAATCAATATTTTTTTAATCTCATACTATTTGACTTAAACAACAATTTATGTTATATTCACAAAAAATATTAAAATAAGGCATTTTAGCTGAAAAAATAGTAATATATGAAGATAATACATGGAATAGAAAATTATAAACATCCAGGCTCTAAAATATATGCGGCGTTAGGTGCTTTTGACGGCATACATTCCGGCCATGTCAAACTTATAACTGAAGCGATAAAAGCCGCCAAGCAAAATTCCGGGACGTCAGTTATAATAACTTTTAACCCGCATCCGCGCGCATTAATTTCAGGCGCCAACTCATTTAAAATGATAACCAGTCCTGATGAAAAAGCCAAAATACTATCGTCGCTCGGCGCCGATATTTTATTAATACTGGATTTTAACGTGAAATTGTCTGAAATGCTGCCTGAAGATTTTTGCGGCGAAGTACTTGTAAATAAAATCGGTGTCACGGAGGTATTTATTGGTTTTAATTTCTGCTTCGGCAAAAAGAGAGCCGGCAATGCCGTTATTTTAAATGAAATAGGCCGCAGCTTGGGTTTTAAGGTTAATGTTATAGACGGTCTCGAAATCGGCGGATTTGTGGTTTCTTCGTCTAAAATAAGACTTCTGGTCGAATCGGGAGCGGTTGAAGAGGCTATTAAATTCCTCGGCCGCCCTTATTCCATGAAAGGCACCGTAGTACATGGCGATGGTCTTGGAGGCAAGCTTAAAATTCCTACCGCTAATATAAAAAGTTCCTGTGATGAGAAAATAATTCCTAAAAATGGCGTTTATGCCGTGAAATGTTCAATCCTCGGTAAATTTTATGACGGTCTCATAAATATAGGTACGCGCCCCACCGTATATGAAAAATGTTCTAATATTGTAACATGCGAAGTGCATTTGCTTGATTTTAACGATGATATATATGGTCATGAAGTCACGGTAGAATTTTTAAAGCGTATTCGTGATGAACGCCGATTCGCCGATTTTAATATGCTCTGTGATCAGATAAGGCAGGACATTGTTGAAACTGCTGAGTTTTTTAACTCTTTTAATAATTAGCTCGAGTTAAAATAATAAATCTTTGGCAGAAACAAATATGTTGAAAATTAAGGGATATTAATATTTTTTTGAAAAAATTAATAATTTTATAATTATATCCTATCGTGGTTTTTCATTAAATAGATTTTTAATAAGGATTTTTGATCAAATTAGAAACTTGAAATAATAATTTTCAGCTTAATTTTTAATAAGGGAAACTTAAATTTTATGAGCAATAACGAACATAATGACTTTTTAAGTGTTGAAAAAGAAAATAAAGAACTGAATTCGGGCCTGGCGCATGAAACAGGCGCCGGCAATAATATTGAGCGGCCGGTTCCGGATACAAAAATTCTGGTCAATACAAGAACAAAATCAAGTATAGTTACCAAGCTTACATTTTATGTTACGCTTCTTATTTTTTGCATAATGACCGTTACGTCTATTTATGTAGCAAGGCAGCAGGAAGTGTTTCTTGTCGAGCAGATGATCGATAAAGCTGAAAACCAGAATAAAAATCTTCTCACGAGCTTTAAAGATGCCATAATTTCAAACCAGATTACTATCCTTCAAGGCTCGATTGAAGAAGTGAAGAAAAACGATGCCGCCGTCGAAGTATGCGAAATATACGATGAAGATAAATTTTGCATCGCGTCAACTAACGAAGATAATCGCGGCAAACAGAAGCTGAACGATATTGTTGATTTGACGATGCAGAAACGCAGCACCAATAAAAGCTTTTCTGAAAATAAACAGTCGCTAAAAGTAGCGGTGCCTTTGATAATCGGAAATACCTTGAAAGGCAGCCTTTACATACAATATTCATTAAAAAAGATGCACGACGAAATTGCCGCGTCTTATTTGAAATCAGCCATGATATGCCTTATAGCTATAATCGTAGGCTGGATCATTTCGCTTTTTTTTAGCAGAAAATTTACGGGACCGGTATTCGACCTGGCCAATGGCGCTAACGAAATACTTAAGGGAAATTACGATTATAAGATAACAAAAATATCAGATGACGAAACAGGTTTGATATCAATTGCATTTAATTCAGTCACCGAAAGCCTTACTCAAAAAATTAAGGAACTGAGCGAGTATTCGGAAAACCTCGCGCGCACCAACCGCGAGTTGGACAAAAAAATCAATGAACTGAAATCTTTGCAGGAACTTGGAAAGGTCATAAGCTCGATATTTAACCTTGAAGAACTTTTGCGCGCTATAATCCAGAACGCGACGATTGTAATGAAAAGCAAGCGCTGCTCTATAATATTGGTCCACGAAAAGACCGGAGAATTTTATATTAAAGTGGCTAAAGGGCTGAATGATAACGAAAATTTCATGGAAAATATAAAATTGGCTTCCGGCGGTTTCGTTACAGATTATTGCGTGAAACAGAAATTGCCGCTTCTTGTGACAGACGCGGATAATGACGACCGCATCCATAAAGGCGCAAAAAAAGTTGAAAAATCAGCGGCCGAACAAAATCAGGATAAAAATACCGGTGATGAAAAAAAATATAAGACAAAATCTTTCATCGCGGTTCCGCTTGTCGTGAATGACCGCGTGATCGGCGTTATTTCGATAACCGAAAAGCATAATGACGAGCTGTATAACGAGTCGGATTTACAGCTTTTGCAGATATTTGCGAACCAGGTGGTTATCGCCATCGAAAACGCTAAACTTTATGAACGCCTCGTAGTTAAGGAAAAACTCGAACGTGAACTCGAAATCGCTCATAATATACAGATGAATATGCTGCCGCAGAAGTACCCTGAAATAAAAGGCGTGTCAATTGCCGGTACTTCGTTTCCTGCGAAGGAAGTCGGCGGAGATTATTACGATTTTCTGCCGGTGTCCGAATCGAAAGTCGGCATAACGATCGGCGATGTTTCCGGAAAGGGTGTTCCGGCTGCGCTTATGATGGTTATGATACGTTCAATATTGCGCGCTAAGGTAATGAGTAATAATAATCCCAAGGATATTGTTCTCGAACTTAATAATCTTATTTTAAATGAGCTCGAGCCGCGCATGTTTATAACTTTGTTTTATACGGTGCTCGATGCCGAGAATAAATTGTTGAAATATACGAATGCAGGGCATAATTACCCTATGATTTTCCATTGCGACAACGAGGAAGTCGAGTCGCTTAAGGACGGCGGGCTTTTGCTTGGAGTTTTCGAGTCGCCGGTATATGAGGAAGGCACTTATCAATTGCGTAATGGCGATGTGGTGGTAATGTACACCGACGGAATAGTTGAAGCTATGAACGTGAATGATGAAATGTTCGGATATGAAAAAATGTGCGAAATTGTCCATGAAAATAAATTTAAAAACGCCGCTGATATAAAAGAGGCAATCATGAAGCAGATGCAGGAATTCGTCGGCGACGCGCCTCAGTATGACGACCTTACGTTAATTGTCATAAAAATAGATGATTCTTGCTGTTAAGGCTGTATTCTAAAAATTAAAGTTTGTTATTTTTTAAAAAGCTGCCGATTGAAAAATATAGTCTGATTTTTAAGAAATATCTACTAGTGTTAAATTTTCCTATTTGATACTTTTATTTTATTAATTCTTTAAATTAATTATTTTATTAAGCATTAAATTGAACGAAATTGAAAGGGTTTAAATGAAAAAATTTGAGTTTATGTTGATTGTTTAATTATGAAGAATTTGCTTAAATTAAATGAAAACGTTAGAATTAATACATCTGTTTGGTTATTGTGTATTTTCGTATTAAATATGCTGGTTACGGCATATTTTTTTTCATGCGCAGAAACTGTCATGGCGAAAGAAACTGAAATCGATGAATTTGCTTCGGAATGCATTAACTATCTCGAGGGCGGCGATTATGAAAAGGCGCTTGTTAAGGCGGATGAATTGGCTGCGCGGTTTCCCGACGCGTTTTCGGCGCGTTATACTGCGGCGGTTGTGTATTATAAGACGGGACATCCGGTAACGGCGCTCGAGGAGTTTCAGAAAGCCCGCGAATTATCTTCCGGCAGGACGGACCTGTTAAAGACTTATAATGAAATGGGCCGGATATATGCACAGCTCGAGGATTACGCTAATGCGTATTTTTATGCTTCGCGTGCTCTTGAAATGGCGCGGCGTTATAAAAACGATGATGCCGAGGCTATAGCCTTATGTATAATGGCCGAGATTACGGCCGGTGAAAAAGCTGATTACGACAGGGCGTTGAGTTATTATGAAAATGCGCTTGAGATTTTAAAAAACCAGGGATATGTTTCGGATATTTACAGTAACATGGCTACTGCATATACACTAAAGAAAGAATATAATAAGGCAATTTTATATTACGATAAGGCGATGGCTTATGACGAACGGCGCGGTAATTTTTTGGGAGTGGCCCAAATAACTGTAAATACCGGAGAAATGTACAGGCGTATGAAAAAATTTTATGATGCCGAGGATAAGTTGAAAGACGGATTAGCCAAAACGCGAAAAATCGGCGATAAGTATTATGAGGCGCGTGCTTTAAAAAGCCTTGGCAGGCTTTTTGAGGAAAAGGAAGACGCACAAACCGCTTATGAATATTTTTCAGGAGCGCATGACATATTTAAAGATATAAAAATTACGTCAGAAGTTTCTGCTCTGGCAAAAAAAGTTTCGTTTCTGGAAAAGAAAACGAAAGGCAGGTTTGAGAAAGAACGGGCGCTTTCATCTTTAATCGAGGGAAATTACGGCGATGCTCTCACTAAACTTGAGTCTTCGTTTGATTTTTGTATGATGTATAAGGATTATGAAGGCGCTAAAAACATAATGAGGACTTATGTGGAAACATGCAGGAAAATCGGCCGGCAAAAAGCGTTGAGAAAATATTTAAGCGTTAAATATAAACAGATTGAACAAATTAAGGATCTGGAGTGGAACGCTTTGATTTTTTCGTGGGTCGGAACCAGTTATGCCGACGAAAAAAATGCGGGCTTGGCAGTTAAATATTATGAAATGGCGAGAAAGGCCTATAACGAAGCCGGGTTGGTTCGCGAAGCCGGCGATACTTATGATGCAATAAAAAAAGTGAAGGCCGGGAAATAAGCACATCTAAATTTAAATAAAAAAATCTTGTAACTTTTTTGACAAATCTCATTTTATCGATTATAATATTATTACCTAAAAAAATTAACCCGAAATTTTGAAATTAAAATATTCATTATGTAAGTTAAACGGCATGTTTTAAGCATGCTTCTTTTTTTATATATGTTTTGGAAGGTGGAAGGCTGTATGAAAAGTATTAAGAATGAAGTAAATTTCAAATTTAGCAAGGCCCTTGCGGCATTTATCGCAGCTCAGGCTACGGCGTTTTGTTTTATGGCGACTCCGGCTATGGCCGAAAAGATTACGACATACCTCGCGCCGCAGTATAATATTGATTTGCCAGCTGAAAAAGCTTTTTTATCGGTTGCTCCAGCTTCTGATCCGGCGACGCAGAAACCTATGCTTGTCGATGTTGTAAATGATTTCGAAAAGCAGGAAACGGCTACCCCTAAAGGATACAAAGTTGTTCCATTTGCAGGTGCCGGCGATTACGCTCCGGAATTATTTCCTTATTTGATGAAATCACAAGAAATGCTTGATTCTGCCAAATTAAGAATAATTGCCAGAATGAAGAAATACGAATTGATAAAACAATCGGGAAATGAACAATACGCTGAGTTTTATAAGAAATATGTTTCGGCGCCTATAAGTTTTTTTATCGGTTTTAATGCCGGAACCGGCCCGGCCTGTGCCGCGATGCCTTTATATCTTGACTTAAAAGACGGCGGATATTTTTTCTTTAATACGGTTGTTTTTATTGAAGATATTCCAAAGATGTTTTCAATAAAGGACTCCATTACAAATGATACGCTTGATATGGTTGTCGCTCACGAAAATGCCCATGGCATTATGTACGATATGTACGGTTCGCAAATAAAAATTGTCGATAAAAAGAGTAATGTGGGACACGACGGCCCTGTAATTTCCGACCGCGGCCTCGCATACATCGAAGGATGGGCCGAAGCGTTTGAAGCCTTGTATGGACCTACAAATCCTTTATTAAAACTTAAAGAAGAGGAACGCGAAAAATACAGAATATCTGAATTTTTATTTACAAGACAGGATCCGGTTCGCCGCGACCGTTATATATGGCAAAATTATGTCGGCAAGAAAACCGGCATTCTGAAAAACGGGCTGCAGTTGCTTTCTACTGAAGGCGTTATCGCAGGACAATTTTATGATATATTGACATCGCGTGCGATTAAGAATGCGTTTACAAAGGCTACGTCGGTTATGTTTCAAAACCGTCCTAAGGATTATATAGAATTTCTAAAAGGCTGGGTAAAACTTTATCCTGAGGATAAAAAAGTTCTTTACAGGATTTTTCTCGAAGGCACCAATTATGCCACTGTTTCAAACCAGGCGCGCGGCCTTTACCACGATTACTACCAGGCTAAGCTAAAATATGTAAAAAAACAGATGGAACAAAAGGATTTTTACACTATAAAAAATAAATGGGAAGCTTTTAAGGAGGACCTTTTCGCTAATGCGATGCAGGCTGATAATATTGACGCTAACATAGGTCCTGATTTGTGGCTTAATGTTCCGGCGCCTCCAGGTTATAATATAAAAAATTTACATGTAAACCTTTCGCTGGCTAACCCTAAGTTTTTGAAAAATATGAAACTTGTCGGAATTACTGATGAAGATATTGATAATATAGTCACTTCACGTGAAGCGATGGGTGTTCTTCCTTATAAATCTGCGACTGAAGCGTTAATTCAAATGCTCGGCGCGGAAAAGGCAAATAACATAATAAACTCGAACCAGCTGACCGATATAAAATAAACAATGTAAAGCTTTTATAGGGTTTTTAAATTTAACTAAAATGAAAGTCCGAATTTTTTTGGGCTTTCATTTTTTATTTAACTTAATATACAATGTAAATGCTTGACTTTTTAAAAATACCGATGTAAAATAAAAAAACAGAAACCGTTATTATTATAATTAAAAACTGTTCATTTTAATTATTTATATTTGGTGGATTAGATATGATTAAGAAAATATATTTTGTTTTCAATAATATCACCCGTTACACTTAAAATACGCATAAGCTGTTTTAAATAGTTTGTGCGTATTTATTTTTTCCCGGAGGTGAAAATTTGAGCATAGAAAGAAAATCTTTTGATGAACTTCAAAAGATTACCAAATGGTTTGATAAAAATTCGACGTTATGCCGAATCATAGATTCGATTAATGATGCTATATGGTCGTCATCGAAAGATAAACTAAAATTTTATTTTTTAAGTTCGGCTATGGAGAAGATATGCGGCTACAGCGTCGAGGAGTTTTCAAATCAGGAAGGTTTATGGCTCAAAATCATATATTCGGAAGACCGGGAAAAGGTACAAAATTATTTAAAAATATTATATCAGGAAGGTTTCGTAAAATTTGAGTACAGGATTATTCATAGATGTGGTTTAATCCGCTGGGTGCGCGAAAAGATATGGCTTTCTAAAATGTCGGATGGAAATTTTATTCAATTAGACGGTATTTCCAGCGATATTACTGACCAGAAAATTATCCTTGAAAAATTGGAAAATTTTAATATTGCCATGGAACAAAAAAATATCGAGTTTAAAAAAATTAATGAGAAGCTCAAGGATGAGATAAAAGCGCATCAAAAAGATGAAATTGACTTAAAAACAAGCGAAAACCGTTTGAAATTGGCGTTCGAGGGCGCGAACGAAGGATTATGGGATTGGCACTTGATTTCCGGCGAGGCATATTTCAGTCCGCGTTTTTATACTTTGCTCGATTACGAGCCTTTTGAGTTGCCGGCTTCTTATAAAACATGGGAAAAACTCATTCATCCCGATGATTTATGGCCCGCTATCAAAAAAATTAAGGAGCACATAGACAACAAGGAAAACGGTTATGAGATAGAGTACCGTATGCGTACTAAGATTGGGACCTGGAAATGGTTTTTAAGCCGCGGAAAGGTCGTGGAAACAGATCCTGAAGGAACTCCGATCAGAATGATCGGCACTCAGAGCGATATAAGCGTTCAAAAAAACATAGAAGAAGAACTTTTAAAGGCAAAAGCCGTGGCCGAATTAGCTAATAAAGCTAAAAGCGAATTTTTGGCTAATATGTCGCATGAAATAAGAAATCCGATAAACGGGTTTACCGGTTTTCTTGAGCTTTTGGCCAAAACTCAATTGGATAAAGAGCAAACTGAATATTTAAGGGAAATCCAAAACGCTTCGCAGGCGCTTTTAGCGATTGTGAATGATATACTGGATCTTTCTAAAATAGAAGCGGGCAAGGTCGAGTTAGAAAAGATAGATTTTAATCTGCAAAGCCTTGTTGAAGATGTCGCTGTCATGTTTGCCGCCGGACGTAAAAAAGACGAAATTGAAATTAATTCTTTTATTAATTCCGGCGTACCGGCAGTTGTGAACGGCGATCCATTGAAATTGCGCCAAATATTTACTAATCTTATTAATAATGCGATAAAATTTACTGAAAAAGGTGAAATCAACCTAAGTGTAGATTTGCTTTCCGAGGATGTTTCAGGTTATGTTCTGAAATTTAGCGTTTCAGATACTGGAATTGGGATACCGGAAAAAAAAATACCGCAAATTTTCAGCGAATTTATTCAGGCCGATAATTCGACGACTCGAAAATATGGCGGAACCGGCCTGGGCCTGTCTATTACTAAAAAACTTGTCAATTTAATGGGCGGAAAGATTTATGTCACGAGCGCGGTCGGCGCCGGAAGCGTATTTACAGCCGAGCTGCCCTTGAAACACGGACTTTCCTTAAGCGGCGACACTGATAAATATAATTTAAGCGAAGTGAATATTGCCGGCGCAGTTTGCAATAAGACCACTAAAGATATATTAAAAACTTATATCAATGAATAT
This sequence comes from Candidatus Wallbacteria bacterium, assembly GCA_041441465.1. Classification (GTDB taxonomy): domain Bacteria; phylum Muiribacteriota; class UBA9980; order UBA9980; family UBA9980; genus JASDSY01. The sequence goes on along the minus strand of JASDSY010000022.1, from coordinate 221,087 downwards.
GGCGGCAGCATAAAGTACTTTACTCCCGTCACTGAAAAAACGGCTGAAGAGTTTATTTCAAAAATTTTTGACAGTGCCAATAATTATAATATGTTTCTTCTTGAAACTTGTTTTTTTGAAAAATTTAAGATAACCCCGAAACAATTTATGGAAATGGTTTTTTCTAAAACGCGTGCGAAGGTCGTTTTATTAACAAGCCTGATTCACCGCATAAATGACAGTGAAATAAAAAAAGTGAAAATAGCCGCGCAAATTTTAAAGCCTATCAGGAAAACAAATATTATAAAAACTCTGCATCTTGTTATGGACGGCAAAGATGTTGATTTGATTAATGACTCGGAAACTGTCAGCCTGGAAATTCACTCCAATCAAATTACTATTGGCTCAAAAATATTGCTGGCTGAAGATAATATGGTAAATCAAAAGCTTACGGTAACTATATTGGAAAAGGTCGGAATTATCTGTGATGTTGCCGAAAATGGGATTTTGGCTTTAAAAAAATATAAAAAACAAAATTATGATCTGATATTGATGGATTGTCAGATGCCGGAAATGAATGGATTTGAGGCTGCAAATGAAATAAGGAAGCTGGAGGGCGGAGTTAAGCGTATTCCTATAATAGCCATGACGGCTAATGCGATGCCCGGTGAACGTGAACGCTGTATTGCGTCGGGAATGGATGATTATATATCTAAACCGTTTAAAACCGAAGAATTGATTTTACTGATAAATAAATGGCTTTTACTTAGAAATAACAGTTTGTAATTTAAATGATATGAGTTAATTTATGAAATTTAAAAATAAAAAAAGCCATGTTTCAAATAAAAACAAGGCTTTTTACTATTTATGAGATGTTTTTCTTAATTTAATTATTGTTCTTATTTTGTTCGAGCTTTATTTTTTTCATTATATTTTCAATCTCTAGTTTTGAAAAATGATTCGGGCAAATGCTTAAAACTTTTTCGTAATATAAATAAGCTTCCAGCTGCCGTCCCATTGAACGTAATATGCCGGCTGTTTCATATAATGCTGTTATATTTTTTGGATTTTTCATTATGACTTTTTCGTAGCAGGAAATGGCGAGGTCTAAAGTTCCTTGTTTGGCAAGAACTTTGGCCTTTGCGTGAAGCACGTTTACATTATTAGGATCTATTTCGAGCGCCTTGTCAAAACATTTTAATGCTTCGGTGAATTTATACTGCACAAATGACATCGAGCCGATTTCGCCGAGGCATATGCCTTTAAAATACCATGCCATTAAATTGTTTTTTGATTTTTCAAGTATTTTATCATAGTTATTGATCGCTTCAGGATAATTTTCATATGTTTGAAAAATGTATCCTTTTTTTAAAAGCGCCTGCTGATTGCCAGGCTCGAGTTTAAGGATGGCGTCATAACATTTCATCGCGTCTTCGTGCTTATTCTGGCATATTAACGCAATTCCCTTGTGTTCGAGAATTTCAATGTCGTTTGGATCAATTATGAGCGCAGAATCATAACACTGAATCGCTTCGCCAAACTTGTTTAACTTAATAAGAGACTTGCCTTTGGAAAAAATAGCGTTAGTAAAAAAAGGGTCCATGCTTAAAATATAGTCATAACATTCAATAGCTTTAGTGTAATTGCCGATTTCAGCGTAAGTATTGCCGCTTATATAAATCCTGTCTATATAAGCTTCGTAATTATTAGATAAGCATCCTAGATTATTTATCTTGGTAAGACACAGCGTTCTTAACTGGATGGCATCGTTATGCTCCGGCTTAATTTTTAAAGCCATTTCGATATAGTTAATCGCTTCGGGGTAATTTTGAATTGCGGCGAAGTTTAAACCTATATTTGAAAATTTTTCAGAGTTGGCTGCTATATTCATATTAATACCTGAATTTACCATTTAATTTAACTGCCATATTTTTTTGAAAAAGAATTAAAACTATTATACACAAAAAAAAGGTTTATGACAAGGAAAGTATATAATATTTTTAATAAATTTTTTAAAAAAGTTAAATGAGTTAAAAATAAAATCCTGTTAATTTAGGATTTTATATATTGCTGCAGAAAATAAAACAGGATTAAAAAACTCCAGTAAACCTTGTGAACGAAAGAAATAAGTTTATTCAGAACAAATCAGGCATGAAGTCCTTGTTAAAGAATTTTTTTATTTATTTGATGGATAAGTTATAATAAAAAAACGGAAAAAGCAGTTGAAAGCTTTTTCCGTCTTTTTATTTGGTTATATGTGTTATATTGCTTTTAGATTATTAGAATTTGCCTTTGTAGCTTATAAATGCAACAAACGCTTCATACGACGAGTACAGGTCAAATTTTGATATGAGTTCGGTAGGACAATGCAATGACATGCAAGCAGGCCCGATATCGATTACGTCCATATTATATGCAGCAAGGTCTTTAGCGACAGTTCCGCCGCCGCCTTCGTCAACTTTGCCGAGTTCGCCTACCTGCCATTTTACTCCGGCTTCATCGAGTATGTCGATAACTTTAGTCATGAATTCCGATGACGCGTCATTTGCGCCGCGTTTGCCGCCGGCGCCCGTGAATTTGCAAATTGTAGTACCCTGGTTAATGTAAGGGACGTTAAGATGATCGAAAACGCCTTTCCATGTCGGATTATATGTTTCGGTAGTGTCGGCAGAGAGCGCCTTTGAGTTTCTTTCGGCTTTTCTTATTTTGTGGTAAAGACCTTCTTCGCCTTCGAATATCAATATATGCTCGAATATGTCATTTATGAATAACGAGCCCGATGAGGCGTTGCCGACCGAACCGATTTCCTCGCGGTCGAATAAATAAGTTATTGTAGTATATTCAGGATCTTTAATATCGAATGTCGCGCGTGCCGTGGTATAGACGCATGAACGGTCGTCGTGGCCGTAGCCCGCGATAAGCGAACGGTCAAAACCTATGTCCTGCGAACGCATCGCCGGAACAACCGAGAGGTCTGCCGATATTAAATCGCGTTCTTTTATTCCGTATTTTTCGAAAAGCATTTCGAGCACGTTGAGTTTAATTTTTTCCTTGGCATCTTTATCGGTGGCCGAAGGAATGGTTCCGACGATAAGATTCATTTCCTCGCCTTTTATGACTTCGCCGGTTTTGCGGTCGCCCTGGATTTTACCGCTTACGTGGATGGCGAGGTCCGGGATCATGAACGCAGGTTCATCTATCGAGTCGCCGACATTTATTTTTACGGTCTTGCCGCCTTTTAATGTCACTACGCCGTGCAATGACATCGGCGACGATATCCACTGGAATTTTTTTATACCGCCGTAATAGTGTGTTTTGAAGAAGCAAAAACCGCCTTCTTCATATACAGGCATGCCTTTTAAATCGATGCGCGGGCAGTCGACATGCGATAACAATATCATCGCGCCGTCTGTGAGGTGGCGCTTGCCTATATTTACAAGAGCCATGCTTTTATTGCGATTTACATAGTAGAATTTTTTCGTGGCGAATTTGCCGTTTGAATATTTTACTTTGTCGTATGATACGTAACCCGCTTTTTCAGCCATTTTTACGACTTCGTCAATGGCTTCGCGTTCGGTCCTTGCCGTATTTAAAAATTTCTTGTATTCTTCGCCGAACTTGAATATTTTGTTCTTCTTGTCATTGCTAAGATCCGTATAACCGTTTTCTCTTTTAAAAGTTAATTCTTTTTTGTTCCCTTTTGCTGGTTTGTTACTTTTCATACCTGCCTCCGATTTGACATTTTATTGGATTGAAAGTTATTGAAAATATAGTGGAATTCTATCAAAGCAATTTAAGAATGTCAATGCTTTTTTATAATATTAGGATTTGATAATTCGTTTATGTATCCTTAAAGTTATCGTACGGCGGCTTGTTTAACAATATTTACTTGACTTATGCCGCGTTTTTAAATATAATATTGCTATGAAAAAAAGCGGTCGTTATTATAAAAATATATTTTTAACGCCGGCGCGGGACTGGTAAAATAATGAACGATAATTCATTGAATGACGTCCGGAATGAAAAAGCTGCCGGCGAAAAACAGATGCAATTCCTGCAATTTATAAAAAAAGTCAAATTGACCCCCGATAAAACAAAATTATTCGGGGAACTTACGGCTTTTTTTGAAAATGACCGTGCCGATGCCGAATTATTGTATGAACAGCTTATTCATAATGATCTCGCTGTCATAAGGAAGTTCGCGGTTTCTTTTTATGAATATTCCGGCCTGGAATATTTGCGCCATCATATCAAATCGCTTTTATTCGTTGAAGATGACATTGAAAACCTTAATCTTTCGCTGAAAAATCTTTCAGGATTTATGGAACGTCCGGAACTTATTAAGTATTTTTCAATTATTTCAGGCGCGCGCGGAAAGAAAGAGGAACTTATCGCTTCGTTTTTAGAGGCTGAATGTAAAAGGCTGAGTATCGACTTTAAATTGATGCTCGATAACGCCGTATTGCAAAGGAAGCAGCTGCGCGAAAAAAAAGCGGAAAAAAAGAAAAAGGATAATGAGCCGTTAGCGCTTTCAAGTGTTATGGCAAGCCAGGCGCAAAATCCTGCGAATATTAAATATGCGGTTATAATATCCGTTGTTGCTTTGCTTTTAATTGCAGGATGTCACATATATTCATACATGCGTGAAGGTTATCTTTTAAAAAGCGCTCTTGCGGCGATTGACGATTATGACGAAAATTCGGCGTTCGAAAAACTCAGGGCGCTCTCGGAGGATTATCCTGAAAACCTCGACGGCCTTTTCAATCTGCACAGGATATATTGCGAAAATTATAAAATAAGCGAGGCTAACGCTGTATTAAATCAGATAATTTCCATTAAAACGGATTCTTATATGCAAAAACTTGCCGAAGTGAGAAATTCGATAGTTACAGGCGATATGCAGAGTGCGGCCGATTATTTTTTGAAAGTGCCGGCCGCGGTTTCGTCCAGGCCCGAAGTTGAATATTTAAAATTATATTATGAATATATGAACTCTAAACTGACGTCGACATTTTTAAAAAGCGATTATAAACGGATTTTTGACAGGCTTGAAACTTTAAATCGCAATGAAATAAAAGGTTATAAGCCTTATATCACAAACCTTATGATTACGCTTTCGGTAGACGGAGATTTCACTTCTCTTGGTAAAAGTTATTTTGACGAGGCGATGAAAATCACATCGACTGATTTTAAATCTCAGCTGGCCTGCGCTTATTATTCCGAAAAAACAGGTAATTTGAATAAGGCGCTCGAGCTTTACGAATTTGCCGCCGGCCGCGAAACGTATATCAGCGTTTATGAATATGCTGTAATTAATGCGGGCCGCATCGCGCTCGGGCTTAAAAAATATGAAACCGCAGTCAAATACTATGCTAAATGGCGCGATATCGCCTCCGACGATATCGGCCCGTACCTTGCTCTTCTCGATGTTTACGGGCAGACCCGCGATATAGGAGGGCTTAATTCGATATTTGCCGAAGCGGAAAAAAAATTCCAGAATAATCCCATGCTTTATTATAATTTTGGACTTATCAAGATTAATTCAGGCGATTATGAGGAAGCGATCAAAAATCTCGGCATCGCCGTTAAAATAAAGCCGCAAATGCTAGAGGCTAACTACAATCTTGCGAGGGCTAACCAGCTTCTCGGCGAGAAATTCGCCGCCCATTCGGTGCCGTGGGTGCACGCTCAGCTCGAGGCGCTTAAATATTATGAGGCGTGTCTTAAAATTGATGAAAAATATGAGCCGGCTTATATAAGCATCGGAATTATATCGCTCAGCAAGAATCCGCCCGACTATGTTACCGCTATCGAAAAATTCAATACCGCCCTTAAAATTGACCCGGCATCCAAAGAAGCTATGCTTAATATCATGACGGCCGGTTATTTGAAAAAAGACGATGCGATAGTAAGGAAGATGAAAAAAATGCTGGCGGAAAAATATCCGGGCGATTTAAAAGTGGCTGAAATTATTAATTTATATGAGCTTAAAAAGTGATTTCCGCCGAATATAATTTTTTTAGAGTATTTATTTTTATATTATGGGGTTAACCTCTGTTATGAATTGCAATTATATGAAAAATTACATAAAATTAAATTGCCGGGCTGCCGGGCGGACCCGCTTTATTTTTGAGAATAATCGCGGGTCGGCCCTTATGGTTGTTATGGGGATATTATTTGTCATATTCATATTCGGCTTTGGATATGTCAATTACTTAAACGGCCAGGTTTATATGATTGCGCACGAAAAAGATTATGAGTTTGCCAGGTTGATCGTGAAGTCAGCGGTACTGGAATCAATGGAAAATATTAATTTCGAAAGCGGAGCTTTTATAGATAAGTTGAAAAAAATGGACGGCCGCGGACCGGTTTTGTCACCTTATAATTTTTATGAGCCGAAAATATCGAGCATAAAAAAAATAGTCGAGGAAAAATTTAATGATAAAACATTTAACCTTAAAGTTATTTTCGAGCCCCTGGAAATCATTCCGTTTGCTGAAAATACTGGAGAAGGCGAAAAATTCGTGAGATTTAACGTCAAAGCCTCATTTAATTCTGGATTGATGGCGGCATCAGAAATTTACGAAGTTACCGCACGCCTTGCCGCGCTTATAGATTCTAAAAATTCAAACAATGTAAAAGGATATAAACTTATCCCTGAAAGGGTTTCGGCAGTTATAAATAAACCGGAGGCGCTTTTGAACGGGAAATATTATGGAATTTGCGTTTATACCGGGCCGGATTATAAAATCGCAAAAGAAACCGCAGCTAAAGCCCGCAAATTTCGAGGTATTCTGGTTAACCCGAACGGCGACGTTATAGCCGATAAAATGATAAGCGCCGGCCGTAATGTTTTGAGCTTCGGGCCGCTTATATTAAAATAACTTAGGGTTCGCCCTTTAATATTTGAAAATAAGGGTATTAAAAATAAAAAAATTTGTTTTAGTTTTTAACTTTAAACCCGGGTATAAATTCAACTAAAAAAATATAACTTTATGTAATGATGCAGGTTTTGCTATGCGAAATTTAAGTAAAGTGATATTATCTGAATTGTGTTTCATAATTTTTGGGCCGAAGTTAATTTAGTGTAATGTTATTGCTCGGCTGAAATTAAAGGTTGATTGTTATGGTTTTTATGAGCGATATGCTGAATTCGAAAAATAAATATATTTTTGGCTTTTCCATGATCGAAGTTATAATAGCGTCTTCGATTATGGCGATGGCTTCTATTTCGGTTTTTCAGCTTTTCATATTTGTCACGAGAAGCACGAAAACCATTTATAATAGTTCTACGGCTCTAAATATTGCCACTCTCACTATCGATCAGGTGCAGGCCGCAGGCCCTTTAAAATTTCCAAAAGTTTCAGCCGCTAAAGTCACGGGCCAGAAAAATACATTCGATGTCGAAACGCGCATTCAAAATCTCGCTTACGAGTTATATCTTGTCGAAGTAAAAGTCAGCTACAAAGAGGACGGCCGTAACGTTTCGACAATGCTTGCGTCCCTTGTGGAGGAATGATGGTTTTTATAAATTTGTTTTATAAAAGTTCATACAGGCATTACAGTAGAAATTCCGGTGTGACATTGACCGAAGTGCTTGTCGCACTTGGAATTTCTTCGATAGTTTTTATCGCGGCGTATGCCATGTTTTCGCAGAGCATAAAGCAATTTACCGACGGCATTAATCAACTGGAGTCGCAGAGAAACGGCCGCCGCGTTATCGCTTACTTTCGAAAAAAAATATCTTCCGCCGTTTCAGGAATAAAAACGGTTAACTTAGGAGAGAAAGCTCCGGCCGGCTTAAGCAGCGGCCTTGAATTTAATTTAATCGCCGATGAAAAAGCTTCCAACCGCTCCGGTAATTTTTATAATACCGTTACCGAAACTTATTATCTGCAGGATGGAAAGGTGATGCTTAAAACATCCGGAGGCAAGTTGGTCAAGGTTTTTGATTCAGTTAAAACTCTTTACTTTAAAATATTTACAGTTGAAAAAAACGGCAAAAACATTCCTATTGTGCTCGTGCAGGTAACTACATTCGCCGCTAATCAAAAAGCCACCTACGAATCGATGATTACGCCTGTATTTATAAATTCATTCAAGGCCGGCGAAGGCGCGGTTATTCCGATATTCAATTCCTACGCCTCCGACGCCGTTAATTAAATTTCTATGACCTTGTTAATTCTTTTTTTGTTATATACGGAATGAATTCCCTGCCGCAAATAAATGATTGCACTAAAATTACGGCCGCGAAAAATATCGAAAGATAAACTATATGGTGATCGGAAATTTTTGCCGGCGTTTCGAAGCAAACCCTGAATACGCAATAAATATTAGTGATTGTAAAAAGGCAGTTAATTATGCTCATCATTCTTATTATGGCCGCTTTTTGAGCTTGATATATCAGATAGGCGAATCCGCATATTATTATATAAGGCGATGACACCAGAAATACCATTGAAATATCGCGAATGACCGTTTGCATATTCTCACGCGAACTCCAGATCCAGAAACAAAAGACTAAAAACGCGAGAAATCCGTATGCCGCGGTTTTTATTAACCTGGCAAGATCCCATTTGATTAATATAAATGCGCCGGCTATCAATATGAACGGCAGAACGGGCATGGCTGTATAAATCAGCGATTTTACATAACGGTTATATTCAAATAATATAATCAATCCCCATGTAGCGAAGGCGTAAATTAAAACTATCCTCGCCCAGCGCTGCGAATGGAAAAGCCCGAGCCCGCCTATATAAAAAGCGGACATAAGCGCCATAAGCATGAATCCGCCGGGGCCGGGAAACATTTCTTCGAGCGCTTCATAAAAAGAAGGTAAATGTTTTTTTACCATATACATTCCGTCATAGACTTTATAAAAAGCCGGTAAGATGTAAAACAATACTAAAATGCTCACAAATGATGTGATTACATACCCGAATGTTTTATCAGCCAGTCTTATATATAATTCGTTTGAAATTTGCGAAAAGTCAAATTTACCCGCAGACGTCTCTTCTTTATAACATGCCAGCGTTTTTTCGAAATCTTCATTATTCATAATTATTCCTCCTTTAATAATCCTTCCATTATTGCCTTAAGTTCTTTTTTTATATTAAAAAGCCGGCTTTTTATCGTACCTTCAGGGATATCGATCATTTGCGATATTTGAGCATATGTATTATCAAATGAAAGCAAAAGTAAAAGTCTTTTTTCATGAGGCAATAATTTGATTGCCGAACTTAAAGTATCTTTTAAATTGTCATAATATCTTGAATCGGAATTTTCGGCACGCGAATAATGATAATATTCAAATGCGGCCGCGGTTTCCTTTTTGGAGAATCTTTCATGGTCGTAATAAAGATTTATCGCTATTTTATAAAGCCAATTTTTCAGCGTTCCCTTTTCTGGTTTGAAAAGCGCGAATTTTAAATATGCTTTAGCATATGTTTCCTGGATTATATCTTCGGCAAGATTTGATTCTCCAGTCAATTTAACCAGAAATTTAAAGAATTCGCGATGGCATTCATGAAACCATTCATTTAATTCTGTTTGAGCGTCCATTTTTTTCATCTCCGAAAACAATACGCTGTAAAAATTATAAAGTTCAAAAAATAAAAAAATTTTATCACATTTTTTTCAACAAATAAAGTTTAAATTGCGGAGCAAATAGTTTGTAAAAAATTGTGCTTTTTTTTATATTTCTTGACACTGCTTATTTTTAGCGGTAAAATTATATTATAAATTTTTAATTTTGTTAATTTCAGAGGTGTTTTGTATGGAAAAGACTATATACGCTTTTATAATAGCAGCTTTTTTGTTTTCAAATTCCATAGCGATTCCAGCATATTCCGAGGAATTTCAGGAATCTGATTCGGCCGGGTTAAGCAATTTGAAAGAATCGTTGAATAAAGATTTTAATAATGACGGCGCTTCAAATAAAGCCGGTGAATCGGTTAATAATTCAAATAATGAAGCCGCTAACGAATTAATTACGTCTGGAAATTCATCGAAATCTGATGATTCATCCCTGGAAAGCGTTATAAAAAAAGTGCGTTCGGCTGGCAGTGCCGATGAATTTAACGAAGCTATCACCTTGCTGAACGATTTGATAGAAAAATCGAAAGACGATAGTGAAATTTCACTTTTAAAAGGCGAACTCGGTAAAATTTATTTTAAAAAGGGCGACTTTGCCAATGCTATCAAAACTTTTCAGGAACTTTTAACTAAAGCGTCTGAAGACGAGGCCGCTAAATTTAATAAAATCATAAGTTACCTTGAAAGAAGCTCGAAAAAAGCTGGGTTACAAACGTCTGCGCAGGAAGCACTCGATAAAATGAATGAAACTAAAACTAAACTCGATTCCATATCATGGACGCATCCTATCGATAAGGCTTCCGCCGAGTGTTCTTATCTTGCGGCCGCTGCCGAATATAAAATTAAACAGGCGGCTTATGAAGCTTTCGATATTGGCGAGGAACTTATCTTCGAGGATGACCTGATCGAAAATTATCTTGAAAATAAAGGCTGTAAGCCGATTGTAACCGGAGCGTTTTTCCAGCTTGCGAGCGGACATAATGATGAAAATGACTATCCGGTTTCTTACTGGAAAAAAGAACTTACGGCTATGAAAGAAATCGGCATGGACACAGCGATCGTGCAATATACGCATGATCATGATAATAGTTTTATGCCCGCTACCGAAAGAATTTTGACGGCTGCTGACGAGGTCGGAATAAAGGTGTTTGTCGGCACTATTCTTGACGAATCTACATCATGGTATCTTGTTGATAAATTCAATGAATCGTGGCTTGAAAAAGAAGCCGAAAAAGTAGCAAGTTATGCTACCGATATGGTGCGTAAATTAAAAAATCATTCTTCATTTGTAGGTGTATATATACCATACGAAGATAATACTTTGAGCCTTGCCGGACCGGTCGGCGATTTCTACAATAAAGTCGTCCAGGCCGTAAAAAAAGAAGACTCGAATTTGCTGACCTTGATTTCGCCTTTTACATGCTTACAGCCGGGCCGCGCGTTATCATTCCCTAAAGCGGTTCTTGAAAGATATTATAAAATAATGCTCGCGCACGCGAAAGTCGATATATGCGCATGGCAGGACGGCGTCGGCGGTACGACAAATCAGTTAACTAGGATCGAAAACGATCTTGGCGCTATCGCTAAAGCTTGCAAGGCGGACGGCATTACACTCTGGGCTAACGTTGAAGTATTCCACAGGACTACTCCGTTAAATGAGGCGTTCGAAGCTAAAGGAACTGATATCGGCATATTGAAACAACAGGTTTCTAAAGAACATTCGTATGTTTCAAAAATAATATGCTTTGATTTTAACCACTACTTCTCGCCTAATATCGGTGAGGAATCGGCTAAAAAACTTTATGAAGACTACAAAACATATTACGGCACCCAAACAAGGGCCAAATAATAGTATTTAAAATTAATAACTTTGAATTATAAATTATTCCGCATAAATAAAAACGTCTGATGAATTTTATCAGGCGTTTTTTGTTATTATATCTATAGCACGTGCGGGGGACACAAAGGGTGATACCCTTTGATTTCCCCCGTACCCCCTCTTTAATCCTGCTATATCTACCGTTATTTTGCGATGCTGCCGTTTGCTTTTGGTTTTTAGTATCATCGACCGCTGCGCGTTCGATGATACACGGCAATCGGCCGCGTGAATTTTATCATGTGTTTATATAATATCATTTACGGCCGAAGGTGAAGAAACGTGAATGGTTGTAGAGTTCCTTCTCGGCACGTGAAACGTGCTAATAAGGGCTTCAAAGTTTTTAGCAATTACGTTTCGCGTAAGCTTATGCGTGAATAGTCACAAATTCACAAAAATACAAATTTATGAATGTCAGTTTTTGAGGGACATTTCGGAAGAGGCGGAGCCAGGATTGGCGAGAGCCTATGAGAATAAGCGCATGAAAGTCACGATGACTTTCATGACGCGGTCCCTCAAAAATGACATCATGAATAGCAGGATGGGTGGGGGATTATAAAGGGGGCGGTAAGGAATAATTCCTTGGCGCCCCCTTATCAAAAAAAGTAACTGAGAATAATTTCGTAAAGTTACGGTATTTTTCATTCGTTGTATTTTAATAATGACAGGATAAGCAAATTAAAAATTAATTTGTTTTATTATGAAAATTATCACCTGCTTTGATTTGGTAGCCTCTTAAAAATGTGTCGAATGTTTGAGCGTTCTTGCCGGCGAGCTGGAGCTTTTTCAGTGAGAGCGCGTCCGTTCCGCATTTTACTATAAGCCCGAGTTTTTCATCGGCTCGGATAATTGTTCCGGGCGCCGCAGTTTCAAATTGCTTATCTGGTTTAATGAATTGAGATTCGAATATTTTAATTAGATTGTTGTTGTGGCAGGTGAATGTCGAAGGCCATGGATTCAGGCCGCGTATGAGGTTATTTATGTCGCCGGCGCTTTTGGTCCAGTCGATTTCGCCCATTTGTTTTTCTATTTTTTTGTAGTAGGTCGCTTCATTATGGTTTTGCGGTGTTTTAGGCGCTTTTTTTTGCGCGGTCAGTTTCAGGGCGTTTACCAGAAGGTCGGCGCCCATTATTGAAAGCCTGTCGTGAAGCGACGAGGCGTTTTCATTCGGCTCGATTTTACATTTTTCTTGCAATATTATGTCGCCTGAATCAAGTTCTTTTACAATATGCATTATGGTTACGCCTGTTTCCGTTTCGCCGTTTATAAGCGCCCACTGATAAGGCGCTACGCCTCTATATTTCGGCAGAAGCGAGGGGTGCACGTTCAGTATTTTATCAGGAAACATCTTGATTATTTTATCGCCTATGATTTTGCCGTAAGCGACAACAACCAGAAGGTCGGCTTTTAATTCCTGAAATAATGCAAGGTTTTCTTCGGTGTTTAGTTTTGCGGGCTGATAGACTTTAAGGCCGAGTTCGAGTGCGCATACTTTTACCGGCGGCGGAGTAAGTTTTAATGAACGTCCGGCGGGCTGGTCGGGGTTGGTAAAAACTCCGACTATTTTATGTTCCGGCATTTTCGCGATTGCTTTTAAGGATGGAACCGAGAATTCGGGCGTACCCATAAATATAATGTTCATCAAATTCCTCCATTTATAATGTCCTATAAAATAATGCTGTTTGAAAATATAACTTTCAAAACAGCGTTTTTAAAACATTTTTATTGTATCAAATTATTATTTAGCTTGACTGATTTTTTTTAGTTTTGAATTAATTTTCTGGCGTGCCTCGGTTGAAATTTTATCTATGAATAAAATTCCGTCAAGGTGGTCGTATTCATGCTGGAAAACGCGTGCTTCGATTCCTTCGATTTCCTTTTCGATTTTATATCCGTCGACGCCGTAGCCTTTTATTTTTATTTTTGCAGGCCTTACGACTATCTCGCTGATTTCTGGTACTGAAAGGCAGCCTTCGTCGTATTCGCAGGTTTCACTGGAAACTTCGAGTATTTCAGGGTTTATCATAACCTGCGGACCTTTCCCGGCGTCATAAACAAACATGCGTATTGAAAGGCCGACCTGCGGCGCGGCAAGTCCGATACCTGGCGCTTTGTACATTGTTTCGATCATATTTTCGGCCAGCGCTTTATATTGCGAATAGGGTTTGGCGCATGGCAATGATTTTTCACGAAGCGTTTTATTTCCGCATAATAATATTGGCAAAATTGTCATTTTTTTCACCTTTAATAAGTATTATTGGGGTTGATGTCCGCGAATATTTTAACACATTGTTTTTTGTTTGTAAAACTGTATTTTTTTAATAATTCCGAAATTTTAATGCGTATTTTATCTTCCTGATTTGTAAGTATGAAAATATTATAACGGTAAATATTTTGCACCTTTGATATAAGCGCCGGGGCAGGTCCGAGTATTCTCGAAATGGATTTTATGCTTTTCAAGAAGGATTCCAGTTCGTTATAAAATAACTGCGCGGTTTCCTGTATTAAAGTTTCTTGTTCGTGCCAGAAACCGATTTTAATCATCGCGCTTGCCGGCGGATAAAAAAGCGACTCGCGCACTTCAATTTCGTTACGGTAAAATTCGTTATAATCGCTGACTGCGGCTGATGTTATGGCGTAATTGTCAGGATTATAGGTTTGTATGACACATTCGCCTTCGTCCTGCCCGCGGCCGGTACGTCCTATGACCTGGCATAATACCTGGAATGTACGTTCAGAGGCGAACATATCCGGCATATTAAGCGCAGTATCGGCCGATATGATTCCCACAAGGGTGATGTTATGGAAATCGAGGCCCTTGGCTATTATCTGGGTGCCTATTAGAACGTCTATTCTCTTTTTTAGGAAATCATCGAAGATTTTTGCAGTAATTGTCTTATTAGTTAAAATGTCAGAATCGAGGCGCGCCACTTTGGCTTCAGGAAATTTGCGCCTGAACTCCTCTTCGACTTTTTCAGTGCCGACTCCGAAAAATCTTATATAAGGGCTCTGGCATTTCGGGCACGTCGACGGTACGGCCTTTTCTTTGTTGCAATAGTGGCACAATAATTTTGGCGGCTCGGAATGATATGTCATTGAAACCGAACATTCGTCGCACTTTATGGTGTGGCCGCACGCCCTGCATAATACGAATGTGCTGTGGCCGCGCCTGTTCAAAAATAATATCGTCTGCTGCTTTTTATCGAGCCGGTCATTGATTTTTTCAGTCAGTATTTCGGAAAACATGGATTTGTTTTTGCCGACTGTGAATTCTTTTGCCATATCGACTATATGGCATTTTGGCAGCGGCCTGTTTTCAACTCGCTTGGACATTACAATAATCCGGTCATTAATTTCATTTTTGTTTTTTGCAAGCGGATAATAAGTGTCTAGCGCCGGAGTGGCTGACCCCAAAACTAATACGCCGTTTTTCAGGCGCATTCTCATTCGAGACACTTCGCGCGCGTCATATCTTATAGCGTTATCCTGTTTATATGACGTATCATGTTCTTCGTCTATTATTATGCAGCCTAAGTTTTCGAATGGCGCAAAAATAGCCGAGCGCGCCCCCAATAGAACGCTCAGGCCGCCTGATGCGATACGTGAATATATTTTCGCTTTTTCGGCCTTGGTAACGAGTGAATGCCATACTGCCAGGCAATCGGGAAATACTTTTAAATAACGGTGCTTCAGATGTTCGGTCAGGGCGATTTCCGGCACCAGGACTATTGCGCTCTTGCCGGCCGCAATCGCCGCTTTTATAATTTCGATATAAACTTCGGTTTTGCCGGAGCCGGTTACTCCGAATATTAGTTGTTCTGAATATTCAGTCTTGGTGATTTTTTGCGTTATTGTCCTTATGGCATTTTGCTGTTCTTCTGTGAAAATTATACCCTTGCCGTTGGCTTCGTCGAGATCATAAGTCATAAGCGAAGCGTCTACATGGGTGAATGAGGTTTTGCTGAATGAAACGCTTAAAATTTTTGCGGCTTCAAGTTTTTTAACATTATTTTTGGCGACCGGCATATCCATTAAAAGATTGGAGCAGATTTCGCGCATTGTGGCCGCGCCTGAGTTATAAAGATACTGCAGAATCAGGCGTTCGATTTTTGATAGTTTTTCATTTTTAATGACTTCGAAAACATTCAATTTGCGGTTAAAATCATAAAATTGTTCGACGCCGCTGGATGAATATGATAACGCAGCCGGAAAAACAAGATCCAGTGCGCTGCCGATCGATGTCAAATATTTTTCTGATATTTTATAAGCTAATTCGATAAGTTCTTCAGGAACGGGCAGACTGTCGACTATATCATGAATCGGTTTTATTGACTCATCGGGATAATTTGAAGTTTCTGACAGGGAGATTACATAGCCGATTACCGGATCGGTCTGGTTTTTTAAGTTGACATAGACGCGCTGGCCGCGAAAAACAAGGTCTTTGAATTTTTCCGGAATTTTATACGTATAAAGCTGTTCGGAAGGAATATCGGGAAGCGCTATATTACAATACATTTTTTTGTTTTAACGCCTCTTTTAAACGGTCTAGTATGATATCGGCGCAGTTTTCCTTGGTAAGGCGCGGATAATTAACGGTGTCGCCGTCGGAAGAAATTATCGTAATTTCGTTAAAATCAGCGGCAAAGCCAGTTTCTTTTTTAGAAACGTCGTTTAATACTATCATATCCATCGATTTTTCTTTGAGCTTGCGTTTGGCATTTGTAACGTGGTTGTTATCTTCGGCCGCAAATCCTATTATTATTTGATTTGTTTTTTCTTTTGCGACCGCTTTTAAAATATCGCCGGTCGGCACCAGTTTTATGCCGGCGCTGTCTAATATTTCTTTTTTTGCGACTTTTTCGTCGAATTTTTCCGAGAACTTGAAATCGCATGGAGCGGCCGCTGAAATCAAAGCATTTGTATTATTTAAGCTTGAAAGCACAGCATTTTTCATTTCATCGGTTGTGACAATATCGATTTTATTGCTTATTCTGGAATCTGCTTTTATTGAGCACGGGCCGGAGATTAAAGTAACTTCGGCGCCTCTTTCTGCCGCGCGTTTAGCCAGCGCGTAGCCCATTTTGCCGGTGGACGGATTGGTCATGAACCTTACTGTGTCGATGTATTCACGCGTCGGCCCTGCCGTCACCATTATTTTAGCGCCTTTTAAATCGTTGGCGCCGTTTAAAACTTTTTCAATCGTATTCATTATGTGTGCCGGTTCGGCCATTCGGCCCTTCCCCGTCGTGCCGCACGCAAGATAGCCCGCTTCCGCTTCTATAACATGAAAATTATTAATTTTCTTCAGTTTTTCTAAATTTTCCAGAAATATGTTATTTTCGTACATATTGGTGTTCATCGCCGGCGCCGCTAAGACCGGTTTTTTGCATGCGGCGATGATGGTGGTTACCGCATCGTCTGCGATGCCATTTGCAATTTTACCGATAATGTTATATGACGCCGGAGCTATTACCGCCATGTCGCACCAATCTACTATTGAAATATGGGCGATTACGGCGTTAGCTGAGAATATATCAGTTATTACCTCGTTTTTTGAAAGAGATTTAAACGGGAGCGGCGTTACCAGTTTGCAAGCATTTTCAGTCATAGCGCAGACGACTTCGTGGCCGTTCTGGACTAATTTTGAAAGAAGGTCGAGTGATTTATATATGGCTATTGATGATGAAACGCATAAAAGTATTCTGGAAATTTTAATTCACCTTTGATTATTGTTTATTTATTGTGGTTTTCGATTATATTTATACATTCCGATATCGCCTGGTCCAGGTCGTTGTTTTTAACTATATAATCATATTTTGACGATTTTTCTATTTCAGCGATAGCGTTATGTATGCGTTTTTCGATTACTTCCTCGCTGTCGGTATGCCTTTTGAAAAGCCTGCGTTTAAGCTCATCGATGCTTGGCGGCGCGATGAAGATTAATACCGATTTGTCGCCGAATTGCTGTTTTATGTTAATGGCGCCGCGCGTGTCGACATCGAGCAGGATGTTTATTCCTGAATTAATTACCTCGTTTATTTGTGATTTCAATGTGCCGTAATAATTGTCATGCACTTTGGCGTATTCGATGAATGCGTCCTGTTTTATGAGGTCTTCGAAGTTTTTTATGTCGGTGAATATATATTCGCGGCCGTTAACTTCGCCTTCCCTGATTTTACGAGTAGTCATGGAAATGGAGTAGGTCATTTTGCCTTCATATTTTTCCAGTATCGCGTGTGCTATTGTGCTTTTTCCGACGCCTGACGGGCCGGATATGACAAATATATGGTTCATATTAAGCCTCTTGATTTCTATTAATTTTCCTCTTTGTTGCCGGTTTCTTTATCGGCGTTTTCATCGTCAGTTTCGGGTTCGAATGTTTCGCCCTCTTCCATATCCTCTATGTCTTCTTTCTCGAACTTAACTTCCTTGTCCAAAAGCCTGCTTGCCGACGTTTCAGGCTGCACCGCCGAAAGGATAACGTGATTTGAATCTGTTATTATTATAGAACGTGTTCTGCGGCCGTAGGTGGCGTCTATTAATTTACCGCGGTCGCGCGCATCTTCTTTAAGTCTTTTCATAGGCGCCGAATCCGGGCTTACGATTGCTATAACACGGTTAGCTAAAACTATGTTTCCGAATCCGACATTTAATATTTTTATGCTGTCCATTTTGCCTCCATAACTTGTGCGTTTTCTTAATTTTTTATATGATGCTTTAATATTGCTTTATTGAATGTTCTGCACTTGTTCGCGTATTTTTTCAATTTCTGATTTCACATCGATTGCGATTTTTGTGACTTCTATCAGGTTTGTCTTATTGGATAATGTAGTTATTTCCCTGAAAAGTTCCTGGCATAAAAAATCCATTTTACGGCCGACTATTGGATCGTTCGCGTCACCTTTCAAAAGCGTTTCAAAATATTTTATATGGCTTTCAAGTCTTTCAAGCTCTTCTGAAATATCGCTGCGGTCTATAAAAAGAACTAATTCCTGAAGCATCCTGTTTTCATCGACTTCTGTCTTGACTTTTTTTGTGAATTCGGCCAGGCGTTCTTTCATTTTATCGAAGTGGATTTGTTTCACATTCTTGACGAGCTTAGATATTTTTTCGACTGATTTTCCCAGCATTTTAAGGCGGTCGCCGATGAACTTAGCGAGGCGTTTACCTTCTGATTCCCTGAATTTATTCAATTCGCGTGTCGCTTTTAAAACGAGGCCGAGAACGAGGTCTTTATCTTTGAATGTATCCTCTTCGATTGTATTTAAAACGCCGTTATGTTTCATAATTACGCTTACGTCCGGAATATAATTTAATTTTAAGCTTTTAGCCACCATAAGGTAAGCTTCGTAATATGAACGCGCAATGTCAATATCGACGTCAAATTTTGTAGCTACGCTCGTGACATTTTTAACTGTATATACCGCCCTGACGCTGCCGCGTTTTATTTCATTTCTCAAAATTTCGCTTATTTCCATTTCGTATGGTTCAATCATTTTAGGAACGTTAAGTTTGATGTCTACATATTTATGATTTAATGTTTTCAATTCAAACGTATGTTCAACGCCGTCTATTGTCTGCGAAATTTTAGCGTATCCGGTCATACTGTATAACATATAAAAATTCACCGCTTTCTGTTGTATTAATTTATAAATTACTCTTTTTTAATTTACATAAGCGCGAATATAAACCTATCCGCGCTTATTTTTATAAATTGCTATTTAAACGTGTTTTAAATCTTGCTTATGAATTATTTTAAAAATTTAACCTGCCTATATTTAACCATAAATTTAAAAGTTTATCAATAATTATTTTTATTTGTTTTAGTATGGATTTTGGTGATATTTATTTTTTAATTTCTTCTTTGATTGCTAAAAACCTTTTTATATGGCCGTGTTTGTCGCGAATTGACTGGATTCTTGCAATTTCATAATAAAGTTCGCCGTTTTTCTTCTTATTGCAAAACTCGCCTTTCCATTCTCCGCCTGATTTTAAGGCGGCCCACATGTATTTATAACTATCCGGGCTGGTGCTACCGGATTTTAATATACTCGGATTTTTCCCTATAATTTCGGACAATTCGTAGCCGGTAGTCTGCGTGAATTGCCTGTTGACATATTCGATATTCCCGTTGGTATCGGTAAGCATTATCATAAGCGGGCTCTGCTCGACAACGCGCGCTAATATTTCGAGGTTTTCCTGGTTTTTAGCCCGCTCTGTCACATCTTTAAATAATATCATCAGGCCGTCTAATTTTTGCGAGTTATCCATTATAGTCATGCAGCTTACTTCGACAAGCTTGCTGTCAAATTTGCCGGCAGTCTGTTGTTTGTACCAGGAAAGTTCGGTAAATTTTATCTTTAATGCGTGTTTTCCGCTTATGCCGTTTTTGGTTATCAGTATCGCTGTCTCGCCAAGTTCATGCATTCCCTGGATTTCCGCATTATGCATCAGCGCCGTCGTTAGTTCGTGCCCGTTATCAGCGCTCACTATATTGAAAATCTTGAGAATATTTTTGCCGAACGCTTCGTTATTAGTGAACCCGGTAAGCTTCTCGGCGGCGGGATTTAAAAATACTATGTTGTGGCTGGTGTCTATGAATATCATTCCGTCGGACATCTTCGTGACAATGGAATGCGACAGATGGACATGCTCATTTATTTTTAAAATGGATAAATGTTTTTCTGTCATTTTAAACCCCTCCCCCGTTTATTTTATTTTAAAAAATCATTTATTAAGAAGGCAGATTGACGAGTATGATTTTTTTAATTGATTCCAGTGCTGTTTCTGTCGCTAACTCGAGGTTTTTAACTTTTTTTATTAAATTAGCCTTTGTTTCAGGATCGGCCCATGTGCCAGAGAGATTTAATTTTGCAACTGAAATCGAGCTTATTGAACCCGCATAGCAGTTGAATAATCCTGTTAATGAATCTGAGATGGCGTTTTTATTGCCGATTTCAATCAGCCTTTTTATATATTCGATTACTTTAATCGCTGTTTCTGAAATTGTAAGAGGCACTTCGGTAGCTTTTAAATTAGCATTAAATATTGCTTTTTTGCGCAATTCCTTTTCTTCGTCTGTATCTTTTTTCATTTTAAAAGCCATTACTACGCTGTCGTATGCTTCTTTGTCGCGGTCCATCAGCGAGAGCGCTTGTTTTTTATGTTCTGTCAGTTCAATGACAATTTTTTGAACTTCGTTTTGCACCTGGATGTATTTTTCTTTTCCAAGAGTCACATTGGCCATCAGCATTGCGCAGCAGCAGCCTGCGGCGACGTTCATTGCCGCTACCGAACCGCCGCCCGGCGTCGGATCCGAACTTGCCACTTTCTCAAGAAATTCCCTGACTTTTAATTCTGAAAACATTAATGTTCCCCTTTCATTTTTTGTATATCTTTTTTTATTTTTAATGCTTCTAATTATATTTTAGCATTTTATATTTGATTCGTAAAGTAAAACCGAATAATTGATTATACATTTAATAAAAAATGTAAATGAACCTGATCATTTATTTCTTAACAGGCTTAACGGCGTTGTTTGGTTTAGACTTAAGGCCGTATAATGCCTCGTTTGAAAGTTCATCTTTTATTCCAACTTTGCCGCCTGGCGAATTGGCCTGATTGCCGCCGTATCTTTTTTTGAAATCTTCTTTGTTATAAGATGCGCAGAGCGCGTCTTCGAATGTGATTTCCTCGCGAGTCATAAGCTCGGCCAGCGAATCGTCCAATATTTGCATGCCGTATTGTTTTCCTGCCAGCATATAATCTTTAATCTGTGATGTTTTGCCTTCTTTTATAAGGTTGCCTATCGCCGTTGTCATCGTCATTACTTCGAATGCGGCTATCCGGCCGTGGCCGTTCTTTTTAGGCACCAGCGACTGTGCTATTACTGCCAAAAGTCCTTCGACCAGAGATACCCTTACCTGTGAGTGTTTGTCGGCCGGGAATACGTCTATGATTCTATCGATTGTATTGGCCGCCGAGGCGGTATGTACCGTGCCGAACACCAGATGGCCGGTTTCGGCCGCGGTAATTGCGAGTTCTATGGTTTCGAGGTCGCGCATTTCGCCGACTAATATTATATCCGGGTCTTCGCGCAATGACGAACGCAGTGCGTTAGCGAAAGACATTGTCGAAACATTAAGTTCGCGCTGGGTTATTTTTGAAAGAATGGGACTATGCACGAATTCGACCGGATCTTCGATCGTTATGATGTGCGCTTTTTTAATTTTATTGATATAATTTATCATAGCGGCGAGTGTCGTCGATTTGCCTGAACCGGTCGGACCTGTTACAAGTACGAGGCCTTTGCTCTTTTCCGCGAGAGTTTTTAGTATAGGAGGCGCGCCTAATGTTTCTATCGACGGTATTTCATAAGGAATCACACGGAATACCATGCCGACTCCATGCATATCCATGAATATGTTTACTCTGAATCTGGCAGTTCCCTTGATTTCGTATGATATGTCAAGTTCTTTTATTTTTTCGAAACTGTTTCTTATTATAGGCTTCATCACCTGGTATGCCAGATATCTTGTATTGCCGGGAGTCAATTCCGGATATTTTTTCTGGAATTCGACATTTCCGTCGATCCTGAATGACGGCGGATAATTTACTGAAAAATGAATATCCGAAGCCTTTTTACTTATCGCGTCTTTTAATATGTCGTCTATATGAAAGTTATATTTGTCAATTTCTAATTCTTCAGTTGTCTGGAAGTTAAATTGTTCGGAAGCTGGCTGAAGCTGGCCGTAAAAATTTGCCTGCGGCGTTGATAATTGGGGCTGATCGGTATAAATCGGTTTTTGCGTAACTGCTGCCGGCGCGTTTTGATAAGCTGCCATATTTTTTGTTTCCGGCCGTTTTTCAAGTTTTAAGGCATTTGAACGCACTAATTCTTCGATATGTTCGTTTTCGCTTTCCTCAAGGCCGTAATCCTGGATTTTTAAAAGTATGTCATTTAAAGATTCAGGCTGGCCGTTAAAATTGACTTTTATATAACCGAATCTTACGAGTTGGGTAAAGGCGCAATTTCTGACTGAATAACTTTTATCCTTCAGCGCCTTTATAATAAAAAGCGCTATCTTATTGTCCAGAGCTATATCAAATGTGGCTGATAATGGCTGTAGGATTTGTATTTTTTCGCGTTTATAACATTCGTTGAAAATTTCGGTAATGGCTTCGAATGAATCGGTGATTGTAAATGAGTTCAATACTTCGATCAGCCAGTATCTGAGATTTTCATTCTGAGTTTTTTTGAATAATTCGGTGATTTTAGGAAGTATGCGGCAGCCCATCTGTATCAAAAGATTTGATGCGTGTTTTTGGATGAAATAGTTATGGTCAGTAAGTGAATCTGCGAGCATGCCGAAAACGGTGTCTTCGTCGGCGTCATAAAGCGCTGAAAGCATAAGTATTTTTGAGTCGTTATCGCCGGTATTTATTGATTCTTTGATTATTCGCAACGCGTTATCTTTGGTGATATTCTTCAATATTTTAATGGCGTAAAATTTTTCGTCGGATGTGCCTTCTGATAAAATTTTTTGAAGATATGGTATCGCGGTTTCTCCGAGTTTTTCAAGTATATCGGCGGATTGTACTCTGATCAGCCATGAAGGATCGGCAACCTTTGATGCTATAGCGTTATAGGCGTCAGGTTCGCTGATTTCTGATAATGCAGAAATGGCATAATATCTCATTTCGCGGCGTTCGGATTGAAGCATGTTTTTGAAGAACGCAAAGGAATCTTTTCCTAAAATCTGCCCTATGATTTTAGCTATCCAGTTTCTGATTTCAACCTTTTCATTGGTGAAAGAACTTTGCAGCTGCGGTATTATGTTGCGCCCGAAACATGTCAGCGCGGCAGCCGCTTCTTTTCGTGTGAGCCAATTATCATCGCCGAGCAGTTCTATCAAAAATGGAACGGCAGCGGTATTGTTGATTTTAGAAAGTGTTTTGGCGAGAATGGGTTTGTATTTTTTGGGAAAATTTTCCTCGCTTGCCCATTTTATGACATATTCGGCCGATGCCGTTTTTATGCCGGCCGCCGTTTGAAGCGACCAGTATAGCGTATCCTCATTTTTAAATGACGTTTTGTATAAGGTATCGTCTAAGATATTAAGCACGTTTTTATTTATGCGTACAAGCGCCGACGATGCGAGTTTTCTTATCTGCCATATTTTATTTTGAAAAAGGTCTATAAGTTTTTTTATGGAATTATTGTCGCTGTTTTTTTCGAGCGTCCTGATTTCGTTAACAAGCTTTTCTATGGCATCCCTTTTAGACATTATTTTGTTATTATTTGCTTGCGTCAATTCTATATCTTCAGCGTCATATTCAATTGTTGTTCTGCTATCTATGTTTTTGGAAATGGCCATAAAAATAACTCCTTTGTCTTTAAAAATATTTGCTGCGAAAGTTAGATATGTAAGTTAATCTTACTAAATATATCAGACAAATGTTTCACTTGAAAATATATTTGAGGCATAGGCGATAGGGTCTTTAAAGCCCGCCTGGCTGAATCCGCGAAGCCTTAATGCGCATGAGTCGCATTCGCCGCATGCCGATTCGCTGGATTTATAACAGCTCCAGCTTAACTCGAACGGCGCTTTTAATTGCATTCCTAATTTTACGATTTCGGATTTTTTTAAATTAATGATCGGCGTTTCTATTTTTAAATTGCCGCCTAACGTTGTTCCTGTTTCGATGGTTTTTTCAAATGCGTCGTAAAACTCACGGCGCGTGTCAGGATAACCTGACGAATCCTCGGCTACCGCGCCGACAAATATTTTTGCCGCTTTTATAACTTCGGCCCATGATACAGCTATTGATAAAATATTGGCATTTCTGAACGGAACATAAGTGTTCGGTATTTCTTTCGAGTGAAGTGCGGCTTCAGGCACATCGATAGTGTGATCGGTCAGTGACGAGCCGCCGATTTGTTTTAAGTAATTTACATCGACTATTAATCTGTGTTTTACGTCATAATGATCGCAAATTTTTTGAAAACTTTGCAATTCCTTATTTTCGGTGCGCTGTCCGTAATTTAGGTGAAGGCAGGCAAGTTCATATTTTTGCGCGGCTACGGCTGTAACTACGCATGAATCCATTCCGCCTGAAAGCAGTATTACCGCCAGCTCGCGCTGTCCGGGCTTTTTTTTGCTAGAATTCATATGTCTTTCCTTCTTTTTTTATATTTGTACTTTTTAGTGTCCGATGCCGCATTGCTTTGGGCTACTTTATAAAATTCCAGTACGGCTGCTGCTTAAATCCATAAAGGTACCTTGGATTGACCGAGCTTGTAAGCGTCAATGATTCCTTGGGGCCTTTCACTTCGAACCTTATTTTTATAAGCGATATCTTAGACCTTAATACGCTGTCGTTTTCACGCATATCAAAAGCTATGAGATTATCTTCGCTATCAAATGTATACGGCTCGAATATTTTTTCCTTTATTTCAGGAAAATACATCATAAGTTGTTCCTGGCCGTCTACCGTTTCGTATATTGCGTCAAATTTGTCATTATATCCTTTTTTTTTATACTCATACTTTATGCGGCGGTATTCGGAGTCGCCGAAAAGATTAATGCCCGGTTTTTGCTGTTTTTCATCGATAAATCTTTTGAATTCAAGCATATTCGGTTCTATTTTTACTATTTCTTTCGCCGAACGAAGGTCGGAACAAATCTTTTCAAGATTAAACCTTAAGGTTTTCTGCATCGAGATTTTATCCAGCCCTTTATTTGAAATATTCGCCGAGAAAAAATAAAAAGTATAAGAAATTGTCATGACGGAAGCTAACAGTGCAATTGAAATCATAAGTTCTATCATTGTGAAAGCGGCGTTTATACTTTTGCCGGGTATTATACTGCGGCAAAATTTATTATTATCTTTATTTACATATTTTATTGATTTCATGGTGAAATTCATAATTTGCCTTTTTCTTTTTTTTGTAGTCTATGACTTGAGTTATATTATTACTACCGATTTGAAAACTGCGGCTGAAATTTTATTTTTCTAAAAAATACCGTCTTATTTCCCGTTAAATACCTTAAAAGCTTTTACCTCAAACGAGCTTGATATATTATAATTATGAAAATATATTTTTTATTATTTAGACTGTTTTGAAGTTATATTTGCGTTAAATCTTGCTCAGTCGCTTATTAATGTATTTATTGTAGCAAGTTCTTTTTTTGAAGTTTTATTATATATATTTACAGTGACTTTTTTTAATTTAGGCGGAGTGTTTACTGCGTCGACCTTATCGTCGATTGTCACCGTACGGCCGAATTTTCCATAATTTGCGTCATAATATTTGTAATCCAGCTTATACCTTGTTTTGTATAATTTCATGAATTTATGAAAATCCTGTATTTTTTCAGCTTCTTCTTTTGTAAAAATATCATTTTCCTCGTTATCGACTTTATCGAACGACAGCATTTTTATTTGCTCGATTTTATCAGTAGCAAGGCTGTATGCTAACAAATATTCTTCTGATTCACGCGAACCCTGCGCGGAAAAGAGTAAAAGCCTTGTTAGCGGGATGATGACTATTCCGAGCATGACTATAGCCGTGAGAATTTCGATAAACGAAAACCCTTTTATATTTTTTTTAGTAAGAAAATATTTATAATTATATTTTAAATCTGTTATATTTGATTTATAAGGCATTACCGGTGCTGTCCTTTATGGCTAAAATTAAAATCCGCCGCTGAAAAAGCGGAAATAATAATTTACTAACGTGTCAGTTCCTAAAATCATTACTATAATTGTCCCTATTGCGATATACGGTCCGAACGCTATATAATCTTTGCGTTTTTTTATTCCGGTCAAAAGCATTAATACGCCGAAAAACGCGCCGATGAACGAAGCCAGCAGTAGTCCCAGCAGGACCGCTTTCCAGCCGAGTACCGCGCCGATCAGCGCCGCTAACTTAACATCGCCGCCGCCCATTCCTCCACCGCTTATAATCGCTATGGCGTATAATATCCCTCCGCCGCTTATAATGCCCCAGATTGAATCATTTAAAGACGTATAAAAACTCAATGAATCGGCGGCCGGGTGCAGCCAGCAAATGAATGAAAGTAAAAAACCTAAAAACGTTCCGTTAATAGTTATCTGGTCAGGTATAATCTGCCAGTCCAGATCTATGAATGAAATCACTATAAGCACAGAAAACATGACTAAATGCACAAAAAGCTTAAATGTAAAGCCGCATGTTAAATAAGCCGTAAAAAACATTATCGACGTGAGTAATTCGACGCATGCATAGCGCGGCGAGATTTTTTTTCCGCAATAACGGCACCGGCCGCCTAAAAAAGCATAGCTCAGCACGGGGAATAAGTCTAAAAATCCAAGCTGTGTATGGCATTTAGGACAATGCGAATTCGGATAAACTACCGATTCATTTTTAGCGAGTCTATAAATACACACATTTAAAAATGAGCCGACCAAAAGCCCGAACATGACGATTAAAATCGGCATAACAGGTTCGAGCAGCGTTTTAAATTGAATTATCAGGTCTTCGAAATTTATCATAATAGTTGGATAATACCAGATAATTCAATAAATGTCAATAAAACTGGCGCATAAAAATGAATGCCGCGCTAAGTTGTTTTTATAAAAATTGAATTTAGTTCCGGCATGACTTTGACGGAAGAAAATATATAAAAAAGGCTGTTTCGAAAATTATTTTTTCGGACAGCCTCTTTTTTTGTATTTTTAGTTATTATTTATATTCAGGATATTATTTATGAGATTTTTTGGTCTTTTTTGTTTTAGCAGCAGTTTTATCGGCAGTTTGGTCCGGGCTGTCGGTTGGAGTGTTTATTGAATTATTCGAGCCGTCGCTGAAATCGATTGATGTCGATTCGTTCGCGGGTGCCGGTTGCTGATGGTGATTACCGCCTGATGCTGCAGCCGGAGAAGCCGGAGCCGAAGTGCTTTCAGGGAGCGGCTGTGATGCAGGCGGAGCGCTTGGCGTAAAATTACCTGTCGTTAAATTCATAACAAGTTTTAATTTGCCTTCGATTATCTGTATGTCCATTGTCAGGCCGTATTTTTGAGCTTCGATGAGCGTAAATTGAAGTTTGCCGCGTGCAGAATCAACGATTTGCGCGAACATTTTCAATGTAGTCGGTCCGCTTACGTTTATATAATCAATTAATAAATTCAATTTTGAAAATTGTTTCTTTTCAATGTCGTAATTTAATGAAGCTATTATTTTTGATGATTTTTCAAGCTTGGTTGTCTGGATTTGCTGGTATATATCTTTTAAAGCGGCGTCATCAGGATTTTCATTCATCTGGTTAAGCACATTTTTTTCTTCGGCTGCAAGTGATTTATAGGTTTTAAGCATATTGCCGAAATCTTTGTCGGAAACATTCTGAGGCGTAAACAAAGTTTCTTGGGCATTTTCATTTGATGTTGCAGGCGCTGAGCCTTCGGCTGAACTTGCGGCCGGCAATGATGCCGGAGCTTCGTTTGATCCGTCCTGTGCAGTCATATCGTCGAGTTTTGGAGCTTGCGGAGCAGCTGCGGCAGGCGGTTTTGGCCCGTTAACGAGCATATCGTTTATGACGTTTGTACCCTGCTGATAAAGATTAGCGGCTTCAACGCCTCCGGTTAAATAACCGATTGCCTGTGTCATCGTATTAATAGCGCTTCCGAAAAAGCTTGAAAGCGAGGAAGTAAAATTAATTAATTCGCCAAGGAATGAACCGCTTTGCTGCTGCTGATGCGGCTGTGATTGCGTCTGGCCTGGCTGCGGAGCGGCTACGGCTATTGAAAAAGAAAGTGCTAACGCTAAAACTGTTAAAAATAATGCTGATTTTTTCATATTCATTCCCCCCGGATTTATTTATCAATAAATAAAATTTCTTGATTTATATAACTTTGCATCAATTATAAACGATAAAATAGGTTTCGTCAACCGCGGAGGGATTATTTTTTTAATATTTGCGATGCATTTGTGTTAAACTTTTTTACTCAATTAACTTATAAAACGACATTTTTTAATAAATGTGAAAGTTGGATCAATTATAAAAAAATTCTGATATGTTTAAGCCGGCGATTAGTCAGGAATTTATTTTTTATATTTTTTAATAGCTTTCAAGTTTCAAATCCTGCAATATAGCGCTTGCAATTTTTGAAACCGCCGATGTGCCGTCGGTTATATCACAAGCTTTAGCTTTTTCTATTTGTGTTTTTGCATTTTTATTGTCGCCGTTATAGTAATATGCGATACCCATTAAAGCATGAGCCTGCGCAGTTGATATATCCAATTTATATTCAGATTGATATTGCTGGTCGACGTTGTTTAAGCGTATAGCCTCAAGCAGTGAAACTGCTGTTTTGTAGTCAGTTTCTTTGCCGCGTGAAAGCAATACCCCGGCATAACCGAGATTAGCGTCGCAAGATGTGGATTTCACTTTTTCAAAATAAGCGATCGCCTTTTCGGTGTCGTTTACCTGTGCGTAGGCCCAGCCTAATCCGGTGTGCGCCGATGTTTCTTCTGATTTATTCGGCGACTGTTCGAGAATTTGACGAAACGCAATTACCGCATTATCGTTATCGCCGGTTCTTACATATTGCCATGCGGACTCGAGATTTTGATCGAGTTTTGGCGCTGTGCCGAGGACGCCGCCTCCGCCGCCTGCACATCCGGCGGCCATTAATGTCATCAGCATAACGAATGCGAATAAAAAATGCTTTATGCGGCCGTTATTCTTATTCATATTTCTCCTTCTTATAATTCTTTCACAATAATTACTTAGTATAAATTCAAAGTTTTGATCATTAATATTCAATTCAATCCTCCGAAATTATGTACACTGATTAAAATCATTAGTGCGACTTAACCTTAATTTGCTATTTTTAATACATAAAAAATTTAAATTTATTTTAATACCGCTATTTTTCCGTAGCGTGCTTTTACGCCGTTATTATCTTCGACAGAAAAATAATAAACTCCATTCCCGGCCGGAGATAAATCATTTTTTAATAAATTCCATCTGAAGCTTCTCGCGTTAATTCCTTCAAAATTGCTTATGATATTTGAATTTATATCATATATGTCAATTTTATAAGGCGCAGTGCCGCCCTGCCATGTTATTATAGCGAAATTTGAGGCAGGATTTGGAGCAGCATAAAGGCTTGAAAGCCCTGCCGTTAAATTGCCGTTCTGGTAATTAACGTTATATGAAACGCTGTTTTTGGCATTGTCTTCAACTTTGACCGTTATCGCTTTAGCATCGGATGAAGGAGTTAATCTTAATATGCCTTCGTTTTCAAAATATGTATAATCTACTTTAGAGTCGGAGACTATGTTTATCGCGGACCTATTAATTCCCGATCCTTTGTCGGTTAGTGTCATGTCTATTATTCCGCTGTAATTTTTTACTCCTGAGATTACAGGCGGTGTGCAGTCAGCCATAAGGCAATATGTTCCGGCACCGTTAATTGCCGCCGCGATAAATTCATTGTTTTTTATGACAGTGTCACAATATTTAAATGTGCCGCTGCTTTCGTCAAGCTCATAAACTCCAAGTTGTGATATAGCGGTATCGGAAGTAACGACATCTGAATATGCGAAATTTACTTCCATATTTTTAGATATAGAGCGTGGTATATTATTGAAGGTTTTTACGCCTGAAACATATTTAAGTTCAGAGTCGGTTGTCTGAATTAAAATGGCTGTTTCATCTTCGCAAGCTTTTATAGGCATAACCGTGACCTGCGGATCGGTCGAAAGATCGCTCGTGCTTTCTAATTTTGCGCTCAGATAGCTTCGGCCGTTAAACGCAATTGAATTAAGTACTTTATTTTGCAGTTTTCTGATCTCGAATTGTGTTTTTATAGTTCCCTGCAAGCCGTTGTCGTCTTCGCCGGTGACGCTTACCTCGAAAATCCCGCTGTATACTATATGATAAGTTCCTGAATATAAGCCTTTTTGAGCATAATTCATCTTCACTTTTTCGTCGGCGCCTCCGCTTCTTTTAACTATTACTTCAGGTTTGGTGGCGCTTTTTACCGTTATATACATGTCATCGTTAAAAATCGGGTTAGGGTATATTCCGACTTTAGGACCGGCGAATCCTACAGCATAGTGATAGCTTGTAGGGCCGCGGTCGGCGACAAATGCCGGAACCATTAATACGCTGTTATATGTTGTTCCGAAATCGGAAAGGTCGTAAAACCCTTTATTATCACCGTTAAGCGGTATGTTTTTCACCACTATCGTGCCGTCTTTATTAAAAAAGCAAAGCCTTGGCGAGAAAGTGCCGTACTGCGCGCCGCTGAATTCCAGGACGTGCGAAGAAGCCGCCGCATATTTAAGAAGGATATAATTTGCCGTCCAATAATTTACTGAAAAAACTCTGTCTTTGACAGGATAACCTGTATGTGTCTGCAGCGGGTCGATATTTATAACGAAATCTTTATATTTGAATTTGGCAAATCCTTTTGAATTAATATAATTTGTCATTACCCAGTCAAGGAAAACATCTTTAAATTTTACATCGGGATATCCTGCCGCAGCCAGCGCAAATTCTATTGTTCTGGTTCCTTTATCGCCGCTATGGCATAAGTTTCTTGTGAAGTTTTGCTTTTCATAATCGGAGGTGCCGCCGTATTGTTCGAAAAGATAAATCATGAATAAAAATGACGCGCCGTAGTTCGCTATAGTCTGATTAAAAGGAATCAGCGATGTAGTTACAGAAGATTTAGTGAAGGCGTCAATTTTATCCTGCAGGATTCTATTTCCGGTTATGTATGCCGCGAGATCTGACATGCCTTCGTTGACCCAGGATTCTTCGGATGGGTTCTGATTGTAATGGATCATGTGCTGAAATTCATGCGCTAATGTGTGCATGAATGTCGGATTGGCCGGAATGTAATCGTATCCGTTCATATAAAACATTTCACGTTGATTTGAACGCAATCCCTGAGTTTGCGCCTGTGAATCGGGCAATTCGTCCGTCGGATCGAAATAGCCGACATAAGTTCCGTTCGTGCTGCTTGAAGTATAGATTCTTGTTATTAATATTGTTATTTTTACGTCATTATCGATGCCGGGGCTGTTTTCCTGTCCGAAATAAGCGACTTCAGTCGGGTAATAATTGTTATCAAAAGTGGAAACTATTGTTTCGATCTGTATTTGAGTAACTAAATTAGCTGTCCATAAGCTGTTATCGACATATACGTAGCAATAGGCGCCGACTTTTCTGAGTGTGGCCGTTATGCTGTCGTAAGCGTTTTTTTGAAAATTAAAAACAAAAAAACTTCTCTGGTCGCCGAGGATATCTCTTAACGGCGCGGCTGGCGCCATATTGATTTTTGCGGCCTTGTTCCTGTTTATTAAAGGAGTGACCTTTTGCTTTATTTCCTCTATGTCCTGCCTGCCTATGATAGGTTTTTGGCCTGTCTTAGAAAGCGACGGGCTTAAGAATTTTACATTGCCCGTACTTGCGGCAGGTGCCGGTGAATATTTAATTCCGTCGTCCTGTTTAATTAATTCTCCGGCAAACAAGCTGCCGGACATAAATAAAACTATAAAAACGGCGGTTATGTTTAAAAATAAATTTTTTGCTGTTAAGTTGTTTTTGAAGCTTAAGAGGCTGAAATTCATAAGAATTATATCTCCTGATTTAAATTCAAAAAAATAAAGCTGAACCTAATACTGGTTCAGCTTTATTTATCGGAGTTATTTTTATATTTTTAAGTATAATTTTATTTATTGGCAAAAAATCAGATTATAAGTTCGTCTGACATTTTATATATGCCTTTATTTATGAAAACATCGAGAATTGATTTATCAAGTTTACCGACTTCGGCTTCTTCCCTTAAAATTTTAAGGGCAACATCCTGCGGAAGTGCTTTTTTGTACGGCCTGTCCTGTGAAACCAGGGCGTCATAAATATCGGCAATTGTTATTATTCTTACCTGGGTAGGTATATTAGGAGCGAGTATGTTATTTGGATAACCGCTTCCGTCAAGTTTTTCATGATGTTTGCCGGCTATTTCAGGAACATTTTTCAATTCGCGCGTGAATGGTATCTGTTTTAAAATTTCAAATGTCTTGCTGACGTGTGATTCCATTTCAATTCGTTCGCGGTTTGTAAGATTGCCGCGTATAACCATTAAATTATCGTATTCGTCTTTATTAAGATAATCAATCTGCTGGCCGTTTTTATCAATATATTTTTTCGCGTTGATAGCCTCGAGCCTTTTTATCTTATCGTCCGTCATAAATCCTGGAAGATTGATTTGCGCTATAAAATTATAATCGTCTTCAATTTCTTTTTTAAAGGAACTTATAGATTCCTTTAAATTTTTAATAGTCGCATAATCGTCGTTATCGGCTTTTAGTTCGATCATTTCAAGAAGCTGGCTGTAAACGTCTTTTTCCATTCTTTCGCTGATTAAGGTAAAACGATATTTGATAAGCGACATTTGAATGTCGGTTAATTTGTTCGCTTTGTTTAATACAGCTTCTTTAACGCCTATTTTGCCTATGTCATGGAGCCATGAGGCATACTTTATTTCTTTAAGCTGGCCCGGTGTAAAGATATCCAGTGCCGTCGCAAGTCCGACCGAATACATCGCTACGCGCCTTGAATGACCGCCGGTGCATGGGTCTCGTTCGTCTATAGCTGTCGCTGAGTATTTAACGAAAGAGTCGAAAAGGTTTTCAATTTCCTTATATAGCAGCGCATTTTCTATTGAAACCGCGGCTTGAGAGCCGACTGCCTGCAAAACCTGCTGGTCATGTGTTGAAAACGGCTTTATTACTTCGTTTTCTTCTTTGTTTATAAGCTGGAGTATTCCGAGTATCTCATTTTTATGCGAATGAAGCGGCACTACAAGCATGGATTGCGTTCTAAATCCTGTACGCTGGTCGAATGACTTGTTAAATTTATAAGGAAGGTCCGGCGATAATTCGTAAACATCGGAAATTAATAAAGTTTCGCCGGTAACACCAACATAGCCGGCGATCGATTCCGGATTTAATGGAATGGTGATTTCATTAAAGTGATGCTGATCGGTAACATAAAATAATAATTTCTGTTTTTCATGATCTACAAGATATAAAGTACCGCGCGTAGCTTTAGTAAGCTGCATAGCCTCATTTGTAATTAAGTTCATGAGGGTTTTAAGGTCTTTTTCCTTCGAGAGGCTGACTGCAATTTTTATAAAACGCATGCCCATATCGTTTTGTTCGAATGAAAAATCTTGATTATTAACGATAGTCATCTTGTCGGCAGCCGCGACCGGCGATTTTATATTTTCTATTGGTTCTCTGAATAAATCACTTGTCATTTAATACTCCGTGAATTTTTTTCTTAGTAAGAAAATTAGCAAAATAATTATATCACATTTTTTGGTTATTTGGCTATTTATAAAAAAAATATATAAAACTCTTTGGAAACAAAAAAAGGCGCCATGAAAATAACATGGCGGCCATTTTTAACTGTTGATTTTTTTATTTTAAAATTATTTTTTTATTTCTTGAGGATAGCGGATTTCTCTTTCATTTATTTGAAGTTGATTTAAGCGTCTTTTTAGGTCGTTTAACCTGACTACATATTCTGACTTCGGCATATCGCTTTTGGATGAATATAAGTTACGGCTCGAGTTTGATGTTGAATAAACTTTTATTTCGTCGGATGAAGCAGATTCTTTTGCAAATTCTTCATCGGATTTTAATTCTGGAATTCTTGAAAATTTCTGGTTCTGGATTATTTGCTGCTTTTCTTCTTCTGTTTTTGCTTTTTTTATTTCGCGCAATACTTCAGCGGCAGGTACTATTATTATATCGCCGTTATAAATCCAGTGCGGGTCGCTTATGTTATTATATTTTAAAAGCTCAGGCCACAGACTTGAATCGCCAAGATATTCTTTGGCTATCGATGAAAGCGTATCTCCGTCTTTTACCACATGCCTTTTATAACCTGTTGAAGATTGTTCATCGGCAGAGTACGCCGCGCTGAAATAAATAAATATAAAAATAAATGCGAAAATAAGCAAAATGCTTTTTTTAAAGTTAATATTCATAAAATTTTCCTCCTTAATTATATGGCCGGTTGGAATCTCAATTAAATTTTTAATAATTTTATCGCTTATTAATATTATATCATAAAATCTTACTAATTATTTTCAAAAAAAGTTTCATGTCGTAAAATATTTAATATTATAATTACATCGATGATTTTAAAACAAGATTTTTATTTATAAGCCGCGGGTATATAGTTGCCTCGACATGGACCTGTGATTTTTGTTCGTTTATAGTATCTATCATAATTCTTATATATACCGGAAATTTTTGGGTTTTAGCGTCGTAATTATGCATTATTTTAAATGAGCTTATGCGTCCCTGACCAAAGCTTTGAGAGGTAGAAGCTATTGTTTTTATTACCTCATTTGTTTTTGGGTTATGTTTATAAGAAATGTCGACTAATTTTTTTTGCTCGCCTTTTTCATCGGTAGTTTGGCGTTCATATGAAAATTCTGAAACCCATTTTCCGGGATTGTCTGAAAATCCATCTTTTAAGTTGTTAATGTCAGGTAATGATGATAATTCGTATCTGAGGCCTTCGAGTAATACCGAAACAGCATGGACGTTTTGAAGTTTTTCCTCTGACGAACGTACGAAAAAGTAACTGCTAAAAAAAATCTGATAACCAGCGGAAAGCACTATCGCTACGAGCACAAACGCTACCATTAATTCGATTATGGTAAATGCTTTATTTAAAAAAAAGCGGGTTTTCGTTTTATTATTGTAATTAATTTTTTTTAATTTCAACAATTAATTCACCAATTTTCTTATTAATGTTTGAAGCGTTATTTTTACGTCTCTTAAAACAAGGTTGTTTTTATCATCTTTATTCGAAACTTTCCACAATACTTCGACCATGACTTTTTTCATTTTTATGGGCTTGGAAGTACCGCCGTTAAATTTTTCTTCGATTTCCTTGACGGTTACCTCGCGTTTAAATTTTGTGCCGCTCATCTGGCCGACACTGCTATCCGTACCGCCAATTTTTTTCATTTCCTCTTTCGGGTCGATTCCAAGATCTGTGAAGACTTTATCATCATCGGCTTTATCGTATTCCTTTACTTTATCGTAATCACTGTTTTTAATGCGGTCGATCATATCGGCTGCGTAGGCGATTGCCTTAAGTTCTTCGATTGTAGATTGTGCGCCTTTTTGCGTTGTCAATATATGCGTCATTATTCCTACGAAGGCTATTGCCAGAATCGTCACAGCGACGATAATCTCAAGCATCGTAAACGCTTTATTATTTTTTTTGTCTCTTATCCAGTGTGATGAAATCATTCTATTGTTACCGCCCATTCTGCGATTTCCGGCATTAAATTTATCGAATAAGCGTTGGGATTTACCAGGTAGCTTATGCCGTCCGGCTCGTTCGGATTCGGGTAAAGCATTGGATTATATTGTATTTTGCCGCCGATAGTAAAATCTTTCGGAGTTATCTTGTTTGTGGCCATTGCACCATAAAGTTCGAAATTGCTGATGTTTTTAATGTCTATTTCGCCTTCTATTTTGTTGTTTTTCTTTCCGAGCGCGATAAGGTGCGCGCAAACCGGAGAACCCTCTACTACTATTTTGGGTACTTCCGAATCCGAACCCATGCTTATTATTGTTAACAACGAAGAAGCTATCTGATTTTTTTGGCTTTTAATATTCGAGTCGAAATCTTTGTATTTGAATTTTATATTGTTAACTGTAATTGTGCCTTTACAGATTATTATTCCGCCTCTTTCGATGTCGTCGATCGGCGGTATTGTGGTGTCGCAGTTAAAAATTACTACTTTGTTAAGGTTAAGTTTTTTTGTTTTTTTAGTTTCTTCCCAGAATTTATCGCTTGATTTTGAATCATTTATAACTATGGTCTGTCTCGAAGTAGCTTCATTCATGAAGTAATTTGTTTCAAAACAGAAATCATTTAAGGATTTGTCATAGTCGACAAAACTTTTGGTATTTTTGGCCAATTCTTCAGGCAGCATACTGCCCCATGAATTTTTTTCGTCAGGGTTTAATTGGCTTGGTTTTATTCCGCTTAATGCTATAGCTGAATTATAGTACCAGTCGATTCGAACATTAGACATTGCCTTTGTGTAGTCACGGTCGCTTCCGGAACCGGGTTTATCATTTAAATCGAAAAGATATTGGGCGAATTTGACAGGACTTAAATTGCTGATTGGATTACCAGATGCGTCAGTCGGTGAGTTGCCAGGGCTCGGCAGGGTTGTCTGCGGTGTCATGTTTGGGTTATAAGGAAAGAAACCGACTGTTTTCCAGCCGCCCGATGATTGTTTCTGGCACTGAAAAACACCTAATGCTACATAGGCTCTATAAACGTTTCCCAGCATTACATTTTCGCGGTTACGGTGCGTGTCGGCGCCGTCAAAGAAGTGAAATACCGACGAATATGCTGCGCCGCTTGCTCCGGGGCCTGTTCCGGGGTTGCATATCGTGTTAATAATACCGCTTAATCCTGATTCTGAAGCGGGCGGCGCGTAAAGGTCGCTACAAAAACCCGATTCGTAAAATCCGACGGTGTCTTTTGAAACATCGTATGGTGATGTCATATCGTCATTTACTCCCTTGCCTTTTTTACCTACTTCTTCATTGACGTAGATGCTTGGGTGTAAATGGTGCGCTTCACCGTATTGGGTATTGCCGCCGGCGAGGTTGACAAGTATAGGCACTTTTGGGTTTTCACCGCCGCCTAAAAATATCCAGCCTATTTTATCCGAGGCTTTGTTGTTTATAATAACCGGCTTGCCGCCTTTAAATTTTTTACCGTCTTCCTGGACTTCGACAAGATTAAATGATGCGGAGCTGTCTTCTGATTTGCCGCTGATATTTATCTTTACTTTATTCGTGCCGCTATTGGCCGATCTTAAAAAAAACGTAAACCTGGAAAGTACAGGCACCGCGTTACAGGTTATTTTTATATTTCTTTTTTCCCGGACTGTCTGGGATGCGCCGTAAACAGAGTTTGATGCTTTTGCCGTAACTTCGGCAAGGCCGATTTTTTCTCCATTGATTTTCGCGACGCTGTCCTGCCCTGAAAGTTCCCGTAAATATTTTATCTCGATTGTAATGTCAACTTTTGTGCCGGGATATTGATCAGCTATTTCCTGAAGGCATTTAAAATCCGAGGCTTTATATTTGAATACCTGGCCGAGAGGCACAGGTTTATCCGAAACAGGAATTTCATAGATAGCCTTAAAAATTTTAGAATTGGTATCGGCAAGCTGGGCGTCAAGTTCGTTTAGACCGACAACTCCGGCTGCATCGGCGATATTGGCGAGTATTGAGATACGCGAATAACGGCCGGCCATGTGCGCACTTTCTTTTAAAGTCGCTATAAGGCTGTAAAATAAAACGCTTATTATGGCGAGCAATACAAGAATTACCGCAGTGGTCATACCGCGTTTTTTATTTGTTTTTGTTTCTTGCGCGAACATTAATGCTCCACCGTTTCTTTTTTATAGTGAAATCATAAGGCAATTTGCCGGACTTAATTAACTAATTATATACAATTTTTTAATTTTTTTCAATCATTAATTGTTTTTAAACTTAAAAAAATAATGAAATAACTAAGTGTTAAATTGTGAAATGCTCAAAAGTAACTAAAAAAGGAGCGATCCAAATTTATATTTTTAGATGGCTCCTTTTTGATATTAAAAATTTGGGTTTTAAGAGTTTTTAGTTTCCTTCATGCATATTATTGGTTTTTAATTTATCGATAAGGTTATTAACTTTGGTATCATTCCTGATCTCTTTTGTGTCAGTTTTAAGCGTCGCTTCATCAGTTTTACGGGTGCTTAATTCCACTCCGGCAGTTTGTAACGGAATGCTATTTTTAATTGCGGCTTCTGACGTTTGAGCTTCGTTTGATTTCTCTTGGAACTTGAGGATTTTATTTATTATTTTTTTATCGCCGTGTTTTAATATTTCGGATGTACCGGTAATTTTATTCGTAACTTTCACGCTGCCCTGCTGCACTGAAACTTCGGTGATGTTATTTTTTCTTGAAACGCTGAATTTGGTTCCGGTAACTTCGACAAGCGATTCGGGCGTCGAAACGCTGAATTTAATGACGTTTTTAACGAATATATCGATGTTTAAAGAGCCGGCGGCAAGATCGATTCCAGAATCTCTGAATTTAAATTTTGAATCGCGATTTATAATGACCGTCGCAAGTCCGTTATAATTAACTTTTAAATCTGCGGCAGGATTTGAGAGATATTCATCGTCGCTTCCGGCAGCTGCTAACTTACCGTTTTCAACTATAAAACCGCATTTTTTGAATTTTTTGTCATCGTTTGAGATAGTGCCGGCCTTATTTTCTAATATTGCGATATTCTGGTTTTGATTAGATATCGGCTGATTGTTTTTAAATTTGTTATCTATTGTTTCAGGCGGATTTTTATCGCCGGCTTTAACGATTACGTTTTCTTTTGGTATGTTATTTTCATGAGTTAAAGTTAAAAATAATGCCGCAGCCATTATGATTATAACTATTGAATATGCCCAGACACGGTTTTCTTTTGGTAAAAACAATGCCGCCATTTTTTCGATAAGCGTCATTTCTTCGGCGTTTGTAACGGCCAGAACTTTTTTTTGAACGCATTTGTTTTGCTCGGCCGCAATCCGCGCCATGATTTTTGAAGCGATCGCCGGCGGGACGGCTGGAATTTTATCCTCAGCGACAAGTTTTTCCAGCGCTGAAAGGCGGCTCATTACTTTTGAGCATTCAGGGCAGTTGTTTATATGAGCGGCTAATGCGTCAACCTCGCTTTTGGCAATAGTTAATTTTTTCAAATCACCGCCGCATTCGATTATTAAATTTTTGATTGATTTGCAGTTTATCATAATTAAATCACTTCCATTTTTCCAAAAGCCTGCTGTATTTTTCGTAAAGATATATTTTTGCGCGTTTAAGCCGGCTCTTGACTGTGCCGAGCGGTACTTCAAGTATCTGTGAAATTTCCTCGTAGGAATAGTCGCCCCAAAAATACATTGTTACAACTACCCTGTAATTATCTGGCAGCTTATTTATTATAGCTATGATATCCCTGGACTTAACGCTTTGTTCTATTTTCTCATACGGACCAGCTCCGGTGTCTGCGTATTTTTCCTCAAAATTTCTTTTATCGTCCTCGTCGGATGAAATTGAATTTGAAACAATGTTAAGCTGCTTTACTTTAAACCTGTCTTTAAAAAGATTATAAGTTATTTTAGAAAGCCAGGTTGACATTTTAAATTCAGGGTTATATTTATCGAGAAACCTGTATGCCCTGAAAAAAACATCTTGAGTTAAATCATCCGCTTCTTCGGCATTTCTAAGAAGACGAAATGCCAGAGAATAGACAAGCTTTGAATACTTAGTTATAATATGCTCGAACTCGCTAGTTTCGCCATTTTTAATTTTCTTTATTATTTCTATTTCATTTATTTCCATCTAAACACACTTATTGTTTTTATAGTTTACTTCGATTCGTATAAAATTGTTTCAAAAATTAATAAAAATTTTTTTA
Organism: Candidatus Wallbacteria bacterium; assembly: GCA_041441465.1. GTDB lineage: Bacteria > Muiribacteriota > UBA9980 > UBA9980 > UBA9980 > JASDSY01. The sequence goes on along the minus strand of JASDSY010000022.1, from coordinate 181,066 downwards.
TATAATAGCATAGTTTATTTTAAGTTTCAATAAAGACATTTTAATTTTAAAATTTATTTATGTTTGTTACATATTTTTTGACAAGTTAAAGATTATATGATAAAATAAATTTTATTACTGTTATGTATTGTCTTTAAAATACACAGAATTGTCGTGGAGGCTGTTCAGTAAAATGAATGTTTCTAAACCGGTCAGCGTACTATTAATAGAGGATAATCCCGGCGATATTGATCTTACGCTGGAGGCATTCGAAAACAGCACTATAAAATGCAATGTGACTGTATTTAAAGACGGCCTTGCCGCCCGAGAATATCTTTATAAAGAAAAAAATTACTCGCAATCTGAAACGCCTGATATCATTTTGCTCGACCTGAACCTGCCCGGAAAAAACGGCCACGAATTATTAAATGACATAAAGTCCAATGAGGAAATAAAAAAAATTCCGGTTGTGATTTTAACCTCTTCGAGCGCTGAAAGGGATATTATAAAAAGTTATAACCTTCAGGCTAATTGTTATATAATCAAACCTGTTACATTTGATAAGTTTTTAGAAGTCGTCAGGTCTATAGAAAATTTTTGGTTCAGTACGGCTAAGCTGCCATCTCAATAAGATTTTATACCATATTAAATGATATAAATTCATTAGGATGATATTTTGAAAACGCAAACATTGAAAAAAGTAATTTATATTGTTTTAATAAATTTTTCTTTTCTTTTTTTTCTTATAATTATGCCCGGGGTACTATTGAAGTAAATGCTCCGGCATCATCTGAAATTTTATCATATTCATTAAAACCCAAAATCATAGTCGGCGGTTCTTTTGATTTTCCGCCTTATAGTTTTATCGATGAAAATGGCTATCCTTCGGGTTTTGTTTCGGACCTGACCCGCGAAATAGCCAAAGCACTCGATGTCGATGTAGAGTTCCGGCTTGATAAATGGGCGCTGGTTCTGGATAATCTGAAAAATAAAAAAATAGACTGCATACAGGACATTTTTTTTGATAAAAAGCGTGATGAGATATATGATTTCTCTACTTCATACATAGATGTTACCTATGCAATTATAACTAAAAAAGGCGTTCCTCCTTTAAATGTCGAAGGATTAAAAAACAAATCGATTATTATAAATAACGGCGACCTTTCTTATACTTATATCAAAAGCAATAACATTACCGATAAAATCATAATGGCGCAAACATATCCGGAGTGTCTGCTGCAATTAAAAACCGGAAAATATGATTGTACCCTTCTTCAAAAGCTGACGGCAATTTATTGGATGGAAAAATTCGAGATTAAAGATCTCACTATACATAACAGCACTGTGTTTCCGAATAAATTATGCTATGCAGTACCTGAAGGCAATACAGAACTTATCGGAAAAATAAACGAAGCGCTCATTTTTTTGAAAAAAAACGGCACTTATTTAAAATTGCATAATAAATGGTTCGGCTTTTATGATGAAAGCGATAAAATAACAAAGCAAATTATTTCATATATTGAATTTGTAATGGCGCCTCTTTTAATTTTAATATTTTTGATATTAATGTGGAACCGTTCGTTAAAAAAACTTGTCGCAAGCAAAACTATACAATTGCAGAAACAGTATGAAACTTTAAAAGAGAGCGAGTATCGTTACTCGCTTTTGTCTCAGATTACGCACGAATTTATATTCGAGCTCGATATGTCGGCAAATTATGTTTATGTCAATATTTCTTATGAAAAAGTCGCAGGCTATTCGCGTGACGAATTAATAGGAAAATCAGTTTTCGATCTATTTCACCCTGACGAAGTCGATACGATGAAAGAAAACTTAAAAAAAATGATGGAAGAGAAGAAACCTGTTTCGGGCATAAGGTACAGGGCTAAATTTAAAAATAATGATTGGCATTGGCTGGAATCGGCATGCAATTTTTATCAAACAATAGACGGTGAATGGCGGCTGGTCGCTACATCAAGAGATTTTACCGAAACGAAAAATTTCACCGAGAAGTTAATAAAATTATCGTCTGAGCAAAAAATAATTTTCGATTCAGTTCCGGCCTGTATATGGTTTAAAGATGCTAATAATGTTTTTGTGAGAGTCAATAAGAGCGCCGCCGAACTCGTGAAAATGAATGTTGAAGATATCGAAGGCAAGTCCGCTTATTTGATGTTTGATAAAGATATGGCTGAAAAATATCACAGGGACGATCTTGAAGTTATTAATACCGGTCAGCCTAAAATGGGAATTATAGAGCAGGTAAAGGACAGCGACGGCTGTCTGAAATGGATACATACAGATAAAATGCCTTATATAGACGAAACTGGAATTTGTACAGGTATAGTGGCTTTTTCAATTGATATTACCGCTAAAAAACAAATAGAGGAAACTCTCAGTGTTACGCAAAATAAATTTTTCAGGCTTTATAACAATATGGTCGATGGTTTTGTATCGGTTAACTTGGAAGGAAAATTTATTGAATTTAACGAATCATTCAGAAAAATGCTTGGATATGAAGAGGAAGAATTAAAAAATATGAACTATATCCAGGTTACTCCCGAATGCTGGCATGAAAAAGAGCGTGAAATACTTGATACTCAGGTTTTAGTGAACGGCTATTCTGATATATATGAAAAGGAGTACATAAGAAAAGACGGTACTATTTTACCAGTAGAAATTCGTACTTACATATTGGCTGATAATGATAAGACTCTCGGTTTATGGGGAATTGTAAGGGATATTTCAGAACGTAAAAAAGCGGAAGCGATGATATTGCAAACTAAAAAAGAGCTCGAGCGTAAAGTCGCCGAGCTGCAGCGCATTAATTCCGAACTTGAGCAGTTTGCTTATGTTTCCTCGCATGATCTTAAGGAGCCGCTCAGGATGATCGCCAGTTATTCTCAATTGCTTTCGGAACGATATAAAGGAAAGCTCGATGAAAAGGCTGATAAATATATAAAATATGTCATTGAAGGCGTTTTGCGAATGCAGACGCTTATAAATGACCTGCTTACCTATTCGCGTGTCGATACGACAGCCAAGAATTTAAAAATTGTGGATATTGCCGAAGTAATTACGAAAACAATTCAAAATCTTAAAGTTTTAATAGAAGAGAACAAAGCTGTTATAAATTTTGGAAAAATGCCGTTTGTTTTATGTGATCAGACTCTCATAATACAATTATTCCAGAATTTAATACAAAATGCCATAAAATTTAAAGGCCCGAATCAGCCTTTGATTGATATAAAAGCTTTAAAGCGCGGCAATATGTTTGAGTTTATATTAAGGGATAACGGCATAGGAATTGCCAAAGAATTTTATGAACGCGTGTTTATAATTTTTCAGAGGCTCCATACCCGTGAAAATTATCAGGGCAATGGAATAGGCCTTGCAGTGTGCAAAAAAATCGTGGAAAAACATGGCGGCAGGATATGGATAGAGTCCGAAACAGGCGCCGGTACGACTTTTTATTTTACCATTCCGGCAGATAACTCTTGATTTTTAATTTTTAATGTTTTATAATCAACATATCATGGATTTAAAAAAAAGAACTCGAAAAATCGTTTTAATCGACGGCACTTTGCGTGAAGGTGAGCAATCCGCGGGTGTTTTTTTTAATTATAACGAAAAATTGGCGCTTCTTAAATTGATGGATGCCGCAGGTATCGATGTTGCCGATTGCGGAATGCCGGCAGTTTCGAATGAAGAGTTTGCGGCTATAAAAAAATTGTCGTCTTGCAAAGGCTTTAACATAAGAATCGGCGCGTCAATACGCTGCCGTGAGGACGAGATAGAGCTTTTTAAAAAAACCGGTGCGTCCGATTGTTTTATGATCGTACCTGTTTCGGATATTCATATAAGCGCAAAATTCGGCATGAACCGCGGCGAATATTTAAAATATATCGAAACTTGCGTTAAAACCGCCGGAATACTTAATGTGCCGTTTTTACATGTCGTTTTGGAAGATATTACTCGCGCGGATATGAGTTTTGTAAAAAAAATAATAAAAACGCTGCTGCTTTATAATATAGAAGCTTTTTATGTGTGTGATACGCTCGGCGTGGCGTCACCCGAAAAAATCGGCGGACTTATCGCACAGATCGATAAATTATTAATAAATACCGGAATTAATATCGGCGTGCATTGCCATAACGATCTTGGACTGGCGCTCGCCAATACACTTGCGGCTTTTGACGCAGGCGCCGGATATCTTACATTCACTCAAAACGGTATAGGCGAAAGATGCGGCAATGTTAAGTGCCATGAGCTGGTGACTGCGCTTATAAGGCTTAAAAATTATAAAAAAGATATTGATTTTGGCGTTATTTCGAAGCTGTCGGAATTGACCGAGGAAATTTCAGGGATATTCATGCCGGCAACCGAACCGATAGTCGGCTTTAACGCTTTTCGCCATGAAAGCGGAATTCATGTGTCGGGTCTGTTAAAAAATCGAAAGGTATACGAAGAATATAAACCCGAAGATATCGGCAAAATAAATCAATTCGTGCTCGGGAAACATTCAGGAATCGCTTTAATAGATAAGCTTTTAAAAGAAAATTATCCTGATTTCCATTTTAGCGGCGAGCAGAAGAAAGAAATTTTGAAGATGGTAAAGAAAACTCGGGTTAATACTAACAAATCGGCTAATAAAAAAATGAAAAACCTTATCAAAAAATTCACTCAAAGTGCTCTGGGCGGAATTTCAATGCAGGAATTTAAAAAAATAGCGGATAAAATAAAAATGCTTACTTAAATTAATTATATGTGTTATAATTGACATGATGTGCTTTATTAATAAAAACGTTGCTATTCTCTTATATTTTCAAAAAAGTTTATTTGATAATTTTATTGCGTGTTAAAAATTATTTTAACGTGTATATATTTTTCTTTTCTGAATAACAAGCAAAACTAACATAATTTGGTAATTTAATGCGTCCCGATACGATGTGTCTTTGTTAATGTTCCGGGCGCGGCATAATGAGTTTAAAGTTGAAAACTATTTAAAAAGTTAAGTTTTCAAATTTTTTGAAATATACTTAAAAAATTAATTAAAGAGAAAAATGATGGAAATAAAAACATATAATTCTATATATCAAAAGATATACTTCAATGCGGTTAGCGGTGAACTCGAGCCGGTCGGCGAATACAGGCCGCTTCGTCCTGATTTTATACTCGGCCACGATCCTTTGATCGCGATACTTATAGATGATTTTAAAAGCAGCGGTTTTAAAATTGAAAATCAAATCAAGGATAAGTGTTTCTTTACCGCAGACCATTTTGCGCCGCCCGCAACAGCCGAGCGAGCTAATATATTAAAAAAATTCATAAATTTTTCGACTGAAAATGAAATCAAGCAAACTCATATTTTTGAAGGTATTTGCCATCAATTGATGGTTGAGAGCGTTAAGGCGAAGCCTTTTTCTTTTATCGCCGGGAGTGATTCTCATACAGTTACTGCGGGCGCGCTTTCGGCTTTTGCGGTTGGGTATGGCTCAATGGATATTCTTTCGGCGCTGGCATCGGGTGTTATCTACGAAAAAGAGGAGCCTGTTATCGCCGTAAAACTAACTGGTACCCCAAAAGAGTATATAACCGGGCGTGATTTAGGGCTTGAAATCATATCTAAAATAGGCGAAGGTCGAGCTAATCATAAAGTATTAGAAATAACGGACATGACCGGGAATAAAATATCGATGGACGACAGATTCGCCGTTTCGAATATGGCAGTTGAATGCGGCGCTACGAGCGGAATATTCGTTCCGGATTATATTCTGGCGAATTATCTCGCGGAACGCGAAAGTATGTCAAGCGGGCATTTCAAAAACTTGTTTAAGGAATTTGAAAGCGATATCGATTATGAGTATAATGAAAAATATTTTATTTCGACAGGCAATCTTTCGTCTAAAATTGCCGTTCCCCATAATTTTTCGAAAGTAATAAACGTCAGGGACCTGGGCAGGGACATTAAATTGGATCAGGTTTTTATCGGATCGTGCGCTTGCGGGCGTTTAAAGGATTTTGCGGATATGTGCCGATGTATCGATATGATTTCGGGAAAGCGCGCTGGCAAAAATATAAAAAAATCGCCGGGTGTTCGTTTAATTATTACTCCGTCATCGCAAAAGATTTTTCTTGAGGCAATGGAGAGAAAGTACATTCAAAAATTGGTGGAATTTGGCGCGGTAATAACCAATCCTTCGTGCGGCCCCTGCGGCGGCATCGATAAAGGCATTATCGGCGACGGCGAAATCTGCCTTTCGACTTCGACAAGAAATTTTCAAGGCCGGATGGGGTCTATGACTTCCGAAATTTATATCGCTTCCGCGGTGACGGCCATTTCGAGCGCATATACAGGTAAAATAACGGCGCCGGAGGAATTTTATGAAAACTGATTCCATGAATTATTTCAAGGCCGGCATAAATATAACGGCCGCGTTAAAATATGAGGGTGATGACATAAATACTGATTTGATACATAATCCCGCTTATTTTACAATAAAACGCGAAAATCTTTCATCTAAATTGATAACTGACGACAAAAAGAATATGATGGCATCGGAAGGCGAGGTTTATCCTGATACCGATGCGGTAAAAGTCGCTGTTATTGCGGGCCGTAATTTCGGGATCGGCTCTTCGCGATATTCGACTGTTCTTGCTCTAAAAAATTCAGGAGTTGTTATGGCTTGCTCTGAGTCGTTATCTAGAATTTTTGAACGTAATCTTGCCGCTGCCGGAATTTTTCCGGTGAGGCTAACGGTTAGTAAAAATGAAATTTCGAGAGAATTTCCTGAAGGCGCAAGCATTAAATTTAATTTTAAAAATATTGAAAAAACAAGTAATGTCGAAGTTGCGGCTTTGCGCGGCGCAAAAACGACGGGCCTGATTATAGGAACTTTGCCGTTTTTTCTTTTTGATATAGCGGCGAATGGCGGAATGGTGAAGTGGCTTGCGAAAAGGGTATAGCGATAAAGACTCAAAAATAAAATTGCCGATCGACCTTTGCGTGGTCGGCGGCGGTCTTGCAGGATTATCGTGCGCGCTGCGGGCGCGGTTCATAAAAACATACGGCGCATATCCGATGTCGGTGGCTCTATTTGAGGCGTCGCCCCGCGCTGGCGGCCTGGCGAATCTTGGAAATATAAAACTGACCGGGCCGCAGTTTAATTTGCCGGGCGCTGAAATAGTGTCGAAGCTTAATGCTGATATTGATTTTTATGATATCCCGATTATAAATGAAACGGTTGTCTCTATAACAAAAAATGACGGTTCCGGTTTATTTGAAATTGAAACTAATGGTCCGGCCGGGAAAAATAAATACTTGTCAAGGACTGTGTGCCTTTGCGGCGGAATGAGACGACTGCGAAACGAATGGGAGTTTTTCGGACGCGGCGTCAAAATAACTTACATGGGTTATGATAAAATCCGCGATATGATTTATAAATCAATAACTGAAAATGCTGCCGGCGATTATTTAATATACGGCAATGAATATTCGAAAAATTTAATTAACTTCGTAAAGTCCGCGCTTACTGATAAAAATGGGCGCATATTTTCAGAACGTCCTATTTTTTTGATTGATTCGGACGAAAGCAGTTTTAGAAAAGAAAAAACATATAAAATGTATCCATGGTTGTTTGAATTTGGCAAAATCGTGAAATACGAAGGCAGTTCGCAGCTTAAAAACATTAAGGTATTAACGGGCGGCAAGATTATCGACCGGCCGGTAAAAGAACTGCTTCTTGACTATAACGCTTTTGAGATTAAGCCTGATTTTGAAATTAAAATTGCGATGCCGGATAATACGCCGAAAATATTTTTTAAAAAAGGTTTTATTAAAGTTGACCGCGAGATGCGGACTAGAATAAAAAGGCTTTTTGCTGCCGGCGATATAACCGGCCTTTATTTTTGCGCGAGCCGCGCGATATCGGAAGGCATTATAGCTGCTTTTTCGGCTTATAAAGAAGTTATGAAATATAAAAATATTAAAAATCAAAGCGTGTTCGCATATAGCCCTCTGAATAAAACTTATGAATTCGATTATCAGGAAATTCCCGATTTCGATGTTTCAAAAGAGATAATAGTGCTTTCGCGTGAAAAGGCCGTCAGCGAATTTCTTGAAAAATATGACGGTTCGGAATTAACCGGTGAAAAGATAAATGAAATATTAAAATATTTCGGCTTTTATAACGTTTTAGGAAATGAAGAGTTTTTTAAAATTCAAAAAATACTGGAAATTGATGAAAAATCATTTAGAAGGCTTTTGGCTGAAATGATTAAAGCCAAGCTTATAACTATTTACTAATTAATGAAGACGGGTGATAATATGGCGCTTTTATATAATGCCGATGAGGCGGTTAAATTAAGGAATGAGATAAAAAATTTTATTGTGAACGGTAATTCGCTTTCTGAAAATGAAAGAAACTTGAAATTCAACGAATTATGCCTTAAAACTTTTAAGCTGCAATTTGATAATATTCAGGCTTATAAGAAATTTTGTCTTGCTAAGCGAATGACGCCCGATAATGTCAATTCGTATGAAAATATCCCGCCGATTCCGGTTAATGCTTTTAAAGCCGCCGATATTTTTATTCATTCGGTAAATGACGCTAAAATAACATTTAAAACGTCCGGCACCTCGCAAAACAATAAAGGCAATTCATATTTTACGGAAGAAGGCGCTGAGATTACGTCGCTTGCCATTGTAAAAAACGCTAAGGATTATTTGTTTCCGGATAATTTAAACACCAGGTTTTTTCTGATATCGCCGACTCCCGAGGCTGCGCCTAATTTGACTATGGTATTCGGCATTACCGAGGTAATGAAAAATGTCGGGACCTATGGCGGCCGTCATTATATAGGCAAAGACGGCATTATGTGGCAGGAACTTTTCGCGGATCTGGATGACGCCGCTTCAAAAAACATTCCTGTTACGATTATAGGGCCTTCTTTTGCGATTGTTTTTATGATTGATAAAATGAACGCTGAAAATAGAAAATATAAGCTCCCGGCCGGTTCGCGATTTTTAGACGCCGGCGGGTTCAAGGGGAAAAGCCGCGAAATAAGCCGTTCTGAAATGCTTTCACATATAAAGGAAATGTTCGGCGTTGAAAGCGAGTATTGCGTGAATACCCTCGGAATGAGCGAACTTGGCACGCAGTATTATGACGATAATCTTAAGAATCATATCGCGGGAAAAAAAACGTCCGCGTGTTCTAAGGGGAATCCGTATTGGGCCAGAACGCTCGTCGCGGATATCGAGAATGATTTTAAAATGTTGCCGGCCGGTAATTACGAGAAAAAAGGCGCGCTGGTACATTACGATTTGACTGATTTTGAAAGGGCGATAGGCATTTTAACCGATGATTTCGGCCGGTACGCGCCGGGCGGTTTTGAAATCCTCGGCCGTATAAATCCGGGCGACTTAAAAGGCTGCTCGCTTACGATCGAGGAACTGCTCACGAAAAAATAACCGAAGGCCGTGAATAATGATGGATGAAAAAACATTCAAAACTTATTATATACCTGATTACTTAAAAAAATATTTTGATTACGAAAAAATAGAGCATATTAAAAACGGCAAAAAAATAATATTCGAATATGCCGTTTTTAAAGATTCATTTTTTGAAAAAGGATTTTCCGAGTTCGAGGAAAAAGCATTGTTGACGCTGAAAAATGCCGGTATTGACGATATTGTAAACAATCTCGATGAAGTGTCGGCCAGGGTTTTGTCCTCTGATTTTAAGGAACTTAAAGAAACGGTTGAAATCATATCTTTAATGACCGGCTTAACAATAAAATCAGTAAAACAGAGTATTGAGCTTGAATTTTTATCTTCGCGCGCGCCTGAAATGAAGGCTGCATTGAAAAATGAATTCTTCGATTATAAAGCGATGGACGGTTTTAAATATAACGAGAATTTGAAAGGGCGAGTCCGTATAATTCCTGATTCGCCGATATTCGGAATTTGCTCGTCGAATATTCCAGCGCTGCCGCATTTATCTATAATGCGCTCTTTTATGACGAAAAATTGCATAATATTAAAAACGTCGTCAGGTGAACCGTTATTCACTCCTTTATACATGCGCATATTCGAGGAGATAAATTCACCCCTTAAAGATTGCGCGCTCGTTATATGCTATAAAAGCGATTTTACGGAGCTTACCGAAAAGTTGATAGAGCGTTCGAATATAGTAATTGCCTACGGCGGCGTTTCTGCGGAAAAATTTTTGGCGCCGAAAGTGTTATGGCCGAAAAAATTGATAATGCACGCGCATAAGTTAGGATTTGGAATAATAGGCGGCGGAATGTATGAAGGTAAAAATTCGGAAGCCGCGAAAAAATTGATTGAAGCCGTAGCTTTCGATACGGTTACTTTCGAGCAGCGCGCGTGCCTTGCGCCGCATGTTTATTTTTATAATGAAAAAAATAATGCGCCGGTGAACGAATTTATAGATGAATTGCTTTCGGAACTCGAGAAAATGGAATTGAAATTTCCGCTGCCTGCGCTGGCTGCCGAAGAAATTTTCTCGAGAAAAAATTTCATTGACGGTCTTTATTTTTCAATGGAAAACGTTCAGATTTTAGAAACGGTTTCAAAAAAAAGCGCCGTTATTTGCGCCTCAGTGGGCGAATTTCCGGTATCATGCCTTAACAGGACGCTTTTTGTCGTGCCGTATAAAGGTGAAAAAGAAATATTAAACATAATAACGCCTTTAAAAAAATATCTTCAAAATGTTTCGCTTAATGTCAGTGCTTACGAAGAAAATTTCTGGCTCGAAAAAATTGGAGCCCTTGGTGTTTCGCGCATATGCCGCGCAGGTAAAATGCCGGTTCCGACTATGATGTGGCACCATGACGGCCGCTGCTGTCTTAATGAGTTAGTGAAATATTGCGATTATGAGGAGAATTTATAAATGTCTGAAAATATCGAAGTATTGTTTTTGCACGTACCTAAATTTTCAAGTTATTATAAACCGCTTGATGAATTTATGAACATAACGTACATTCCGATGGGAGTTTTCGCGCTGGCCGATCTGGTCGCCAGAAAAAAACACTGCGTTGAAATACTTCACGCCGGCATCGAGTGGATACTCGACAGGAATTTTTCGATAGTCGAGTATATAAAAAAGCAAAAAAAGCTTAAGGTTGTTTTTATGCCGTTATTTTGGCATTATCAATCGTATGACGTAATAAATATGGCCGAGAAAATAAAGAAGGCGCGTCCTGACGTCTATGTGTTTTTAGGCGGGTTCACCGCTTCATATTTCGCGGAGCAGATAACTGAAAATTTTGAATTCATAGACGGCGTGATGAAGGGCTATTCCGAAAAACCAATGGATATACTTTGCGATAAAATCATGAAACCTGCCGGCGGCGCAGTTAATTTTAACGGCGTGCCAAATCTCGTCCTTTCGAGCCGCCATAATAATCAGGAAAGCGTTGCTGCCGCAGTAAATTCAAAATCCGGTCCTGATTCCGGCGACTCTAAATGCGATTATTTTATAACATCGCAGGCGGAATTTGATTCGCTGAGGTTTTCAAATATAGGACTTTTGCGTAATTTTCATTATTATGCGAAGCTTTTTTCGTTTCCGCTCGCTTATTCGAAAAATCTTTCGCAGAGCGAAAATATAAGGCTCAATAATATGGGGCTTAAGATGTTTCCAGTTGAAATCGGCCGCGGCTGCAGCACTTCATGCACATGGTGCGCGGGCTCGGCGCCGAATCAAAAAAAGATGAACTTTAAAGCGGTAGTTTTATGGCGCAATCCTGAAAAAGTCGCTGATACTATGGAAGAAGTGCTTTTGTTCGGCTATAAAACTTTCGCGGTCTGCTTCGATCCTGAGCCGGAGAAGCAGGAATATTATCTCGAACTTTTCGAGGTAATCCGCAGAAGGAACATAAAGTGCGGCCTTTATTTCGAATGTTACGCGCTGCCGACTGCTCGTTTTATAGAAAGTTTTAAAAATACATTTGAACTCGATAAATCGGTCATAGCGATATCGCCTGAATGCGGAAACGAGGAAATACGCCGCAAAAACAAAGGATTTTATTTCTCGAATGACGAATTTTATAAAATTTTGGATGTTTTGCAAAAGAATAAAATTAAGACCGATGTATTTTTCACTATGGGCATTCCGAATGAAAACATAAACACTCTCTATGATACTCAAAGGATGATAAAAACAATCGACAGCAGATATGACAATATCGGCCGCATGATGACCTGGGGAATACAAACCGAGCCGGGCGCGCCGTTATTTGAAAAACCGGAATTTTTCAATGCGGTAACCGACCGTAAGACTTTTATGGATTTTTATAAAATACATTCAGGCGCCAATTCCGATACTTACTCAGCTTTAGGGTATTCGATAAAAAATTACTTCCTTGACGGCAAAACTTATTCGCCGGAAGAATTTTCGGAGAAAATAATGCAGATAAAATGCCGCGATTTTTGCTTCTTACATAATGACTGCGCATCATATAATATGCCTTTCGCAGGCAGGCTCACCTGCAAATTACGCGCGTTAGGTTTTTGGCTGAAAGGATTTGGCAAGAACAGATATTTGAATATGAAAAGGCCTGAATTTAAATAATTTTTTTATAAACAATTTGATTGCGTGTTTATACGAAAAACTTGTTAAAATCAAACTGGATTATAAAAAATGAATATACTTGACTTCGGCGTCAAAAATTACTGAAGTTAATATCTGATAATCAGCGGCATAAAATATTAATATATAAGAATAAAGAGGGCTTATGAAGGTTATATTCGTGAGCCCTCTTTATTTTATTTGCCGTGCCGTCGATCATTTCCTTGACGGCGTAATTTGTTAAGGCCGCGAGCGATCTTGGTTATCGTATTGTGTTTTTGAAACGCGACTATATTCTTCCTTGAAACATATTTTTAAAGCATCTTTTTTGTCTTTTGAAAGCCAGGTTGTATCGATCGAGTTTAGTATGAAGTTTGCCATTCCGGTGTGTCCGCAGCCGAGCTTTTTTTCAATTAACATATATTCGTCGGCGAGCGAGTTGCCGAACATTTTTGGGTCGTCGGTATTTATTGAAAAAGGTATGCCGTACTCAATGAATTTTTCGATAGGATAAAACTCGGCCGATTTTATTGCGCCGGTTTTTATATTTGAAATAGGGCAGAGTTCTACCGGAATTTTAAGCTCGGCTATTTTTTTTAACAGTGCGTTGTCATATGCGGCATTTACCGCATGCCCGATTCGGTCGGGTTTAAGAAATTCTACGGCTTTTTTTACGCTTTCGGCGCCGCAGGCTTCGCCTGAATGTACGGTAGTTTTAAATCCCATATTTCTTGCGGTTTCGAATACTTCCGAGAAAAGCTCGGGCGGATATTCATGCTCGCTTCCGCCAAGGCCTATGCCTATTATTCCGAATTTTTTCATTTCATTTATTTCGTTTAGCGTTTTAAGCGCGTTGTCAGCCCCGAAATCTCGGACCAGATCGATTATAAGCGAAATATCGATTCCGGAGACGGCTGAAATGCCTTTATATACTTCTTCTATTATTTTTTGGCAATAAAGGCCGCACTTCTTGAAATCAGAAGGCGATATAAACATTTCCGCGTATTTTACGTTTTGTCTCTTTAAATCTTTAGCGACGTTCTCCGCTATGAATCTAAAATCTTCGTACTCTCTTATAAATTGATTTTTCCATACCCACTGCTCTATGAAGTGCGCAAAATTTTTAAATATGAATCTATGTTCAAGATTTTCGGGTGATTTTATTTCCTCGTTTCCGCCGTATTTTTGGATTAATTGAAATAAAGCGCTGTATGGTATGGCGCCTTCCATGTGCAGGTGAAGTTCTATTTTAGGCATTATTTTATAAAATTCCATTTTTTATCACTCTCTTTGTTTAATGATTTTATTAAGCGTGTCATTATAAAAACTTATTTTCGACACGAATTGAATAGAATAACCGTCATGAACTATAGTTCATATAATTATTATGTGAACTCGATGTTTTGATTAAGTACCGATACGCTTATGTTCGAAAATATTTTGATTACAGCCCGGACTGAAGTTTCGATTTATTTCGAAAATGAACATAAGGCAGCCGCTTAAAATAGCGTCTGCGTAAAAATATTTAGTTTTTATTTGAAATTATGTATGTTATAGGCGGAGTATATTTAGCGAAAAGTTTTCTTGTTTGCGGCGAAAGCTTTCTGAATGCCTGCGGACTAATCGCGAAATTTTTGGAATTAAGCGTAGCGGCAGTATTGACCGTTTCGCCAAGAACATCCGGCCTTTTATTGCCGGCAGGGCCGAGCGGGCCGTATGCGGCGCAGCCGAAATGAGTTTTAACGATAAGCCTCGTTTGTACGTTTTTTTTCTGAAAAAATATTTCGGTCTCTTTCTGAAGTTTTAATAAGGCGTGTATGCCGTTATCGACGTTTTCTTCAGGAAAAACAGCCAAACCGGCATCGCCTATGAATTTTATTATTTTTCCGCCGGCATTTTCGATAATATTACCGGCGAACTCGTAAAATTCCGAAAGTAGGTCGAAAAGTTCAAGGTTTTTGCGGCTGTTGCTGATTTTGATAAAATTGGCGAGATCGAAAAAAGACACTAATAAATTAAGTTCGACAGGCGACTTGATTGAATTTAAGTCTGTCATAAGAGGTTGCTCCTTTTCATTTTTACGTATACAGGCGGCCCGTGCGTCCACCGGTTCTAAAGATATCGCCGGCCCGTACGTCCGGCAGTTTGAAAAATGATAAGGTAATATATTTTTTTCACACTATATCATAATTAGCTGAAATATGTCAAGAGCCATTTCGGCTTCTTTTTTTGTTAAAACTTGTTTTTTATTTATTGATAATAATATTTCAAGTTTGTTAAATTTGAGAGATTATGTCTTTTAAATCGATCAATGTATCATAACTGAAATTACGTTTATTTCTTATACAAATCAGCGAATATATAAATTCGGGATCGTTTTTTTTCAGATCGTCGAAACTTTTTATGCCTGCGTCGTATATATATTCGGCCAGCTCTTTTGGAGCGCATGGTAAATTGATGAATTTGGCTATGAAATCGGCTTTTGTGATTGGATTTCTGGAAATGATATTTCGCATTATAATACCGGCCTTTTTTTATATTTGTGATGAATGCGGCATATTGGCTGCATGGTTTGTTGTGTTAACCAATGCGCGGATAAACTTATAATTTTTCATGGCGCAATATTGAAATTAAAAGCCAGAAACCAAGAATGCTGGCGAATAAAAAACCGCCTATGCCGATAAGCGGTACTTCATTCCATAATGGAGGTATTTTGGAATGTACGACTATCGATGAGCCTATTATTAATGATGCCAGTACCACCGAAAATGCTATTTTATTTGCGGTGCGTTCGTGCGTCGTGAGCAATTGTTCAATTTTTCCGTGTTCTATATCGATTTTTATTTTTCCATGTTTAAGCTTATTAATTAAATATTTTATTTCGAGCGGCAAATCCTTTATTAACGAAGCCGTTTCAATTCCTGAACTATAAATTTCTCTTAAAAATTTTACCGGGCTATATCTGGCTTTGAGAATTTGTCTGGCGTAAGGTTTAATGTGTTCCGATATTTGAAAATTCTTATTTAATTTTTCGCCGTTTGCTTGAAACATAGCAAGCGATCTTAATAATAAATAAAAATCAGGCGGCATTTTCAAATTATTTTCGGTGAAAATTTTTATCAAATCGTTTAATATCGTTCCTATATCCATATGGTTTAATGACTGATAAAAATGCGTTTCGATTAATTCTGTTATTTGCATTTCAAGATTTGACATGTTTAAATCGTTGTCATAGCCGGATGAGAACGCGGCCAGAGTTTTTGCGATTTGCCGTGCGTCGCCGCCGGCAAGATCGATTAGTATCGACGAGAAGAATTCGCGTGTCGAGCGTGTTAATAATCCCATCATTCCATAATCTAAGAAGCAAATTACATTATCATTAAGTACCATTATGTTTCCTGGGTGCGGATCGGCGTGAAAAAAACCATGCTTGAATATTTGTTTTAGTATGAGCTTTGCTCCGTTATCGGCGATTATTTCAGGAGAAAGGCCTCGGTTTTTAATTTCCTCGATATCCGAAATCTTGACTCCGTCGATAAATTCCATAACCAGAATGCTTTGTGTGCTGTATTCCTTGTGGCATTCGGGAACGTATATGCCGGGGCATTTGTCAAAGTTAAGCTTGAATTTTTCCATGTTGGCCGCTTCAAATAAAAAATTGAGCTCTTTTAAAATATTTTTTTCGAATTCATGGATAATATTATTGAAATTGAATTTTTTAAATTCCGGTTCATAGTTTTCTAAAATTGCGGCGATATCTTTTATGATTTCTATATCGATATCGATTATCCTTTTAATTCCGGGCCTTTGAACTTTTATTATGACATTTTTCCCGTTATGTAATGTCGCTTTGTGTACTTGCGCTATTGAAGCCGCGCCTATTGGTTCCATTGAAAAATCGGCAAACAGGTTCGATAATGGCTGCGATAATTCTTTTTCTATAATGTTAATGGCATCTTCGGCAGGAAACATAGGAACAGAGTTTTGCAATTTTTCAAGTTCGTTAAGAAGTTCGTTTGGAATTAAATGCGGCCTGTTGCTTAACATTTGACCTAATTTGATAAATGTCGGGCCGAGTTCTTCGAAAACTTTTCTTATCCGGCTCCAAATTGTTTCCCTGGAAGATGCTTCGTCTGAATTTTTATTTAATTCTTTTTTGTTGAGTCCCGGAAGCTTGTCGATTCCGGCGCGTTCGATTAAATCGCTGAAGCCGTGCTTCATGATTATGGATATTATTTCGCCATAACGATTCGCGTGCCTGTAAGTTTTTGCTATTAATCCGTTTTTGAAAATCATATTTTTCCTTTTTGAATTAGAGATTTCTTTTGAAATTGAATTTATCAAAAAATCTTTTTTTAGTTCAATTGATTTTTAGCAGCCTTGGAAACTCCGTTTTTTAGAAAATTAGTGTATTATAATTTTCTAATTTATATTCCGTTATAATGTTTATTAGATAAATTGGGTCTAAAACGAAAAATTAAATTTCAAAAGTAAAGTTTAGCCGTTAGTTCGAGCTTTTGTTTCATGCACTCTATACCATGCAGCATACATTACAGGCAGCACCAGAAGCGTTAAAATTGTCGCGCCGAATAATCCTCCCGCGATAGCCACGGCCATTGGCCCCCAGAAAACGCTTGCTATGATCGGGATCATTCCAAGGATTGCGGCGAGAGCTGTTAATAATATCGGGCGGAACCTCACGACTGTCGCGCTGATTATGGCGTCCCACATAGTTTCGCCGGAAGAAAGCTGCTGGTCGATCTGGTCGATAAGAATAACGGAATTACGCATTATTATGCCGGCAAGCGCCAATATGCCGAGTTGTACGACAAAGCCTATCGGCCGGTCTAAAATATAAAGTGCGGCGCTTACCCCGATTATCCCCATCGGCGCGGTCAATAATGTCAGGAATGTTTTAGAGATATTTTGCAATTGGAACATAAGCAGTATAAGAATGATTATAATCATTACCGGAACCGGTTCTAAGAGCCATTTAGTGGCGTTTATGCTAAGTTCGAGCGCTCCGTCAGGTTCTATGATGTAACCAGGAGGCAGGCTGTCTTTTAATTTTTTTAATTCCGCAGATTCGTAGAATTCTTTAGCCGCGGTATTACCCAATATGCCTTCAGGGACATTACATTGAATTGTAACCGTCGGCTTCAAATCGCGCCTTGCGATAAAACCGTCTTCCATTTCGAAATTTATTTTTGCTATCTGGTCGAGCGGTATGTATTTGCCGTTGTTTTGACAAATATTAAGGTTTTTAACGTATGATAAATTATTTTTATCCTGAAAATTCAATCGGAATAATACGTTAATGGTTTTGTCTTTTTCGCGGAATTCGGTTATCGAAGCGCCCGAAAGCATTGACTGTAGAAAAAGTGCCAGGTTTTTGGTATCGACGCCAAGCAGGCGCGCTTTGTCCTGGTCTATTTCCAGATGCATTACCTTGCTTTTTTCGTACCAATCAAAATTTATGTCTATGAATTTAGGATCTTTCAGCATAACATCGCGTACCTGGCCGGCTATTTCTTTTACCTTCTCATGGTTATAGCCCAAAATTCTGAACATGACCGGATAAGCGCTTCCCGGGCCTATCTGGATTAATTTTAAGTTTGGCCGGACATTTGCGAGCGCTTTTTCTTCGGCGAAAAGTTTTTGCAGCTTTTTTAAAAGAATATTTCTTGAATCGGTATTGGGCGCAAGAATTATGAATTGGGCGAAATTAGTTCTGGGTAATACCGGTTCGAACGTTAGGACGAAGCGCGGCGCGCTCTGACCGGTATATGATGAATAATTTATGATATTTTTTTCTTTTTTTAAAAAATCCGATATTACTGTTACCGCGTCTTCAGTTGCTTTCAGCGAAGACCCGTCAGGAAGCGTCATGTCTAATATTAATTCCGGCCTTGTCGATGCCGGGAAAAAATCCTGCTTAATGAATTTCATCAAAAAAATCGAGGCCATGAATATGCATAATGTTGTGATTAGAACTGTTTTTCGGTAATAAAAAAAAGATTTTAATATTTTACGGAAAAAGTTATAAAACGGCGTATTGTAATTATCATGTTTTTCGTTGGTGCCTGTTTCAGGATGTTCTACTTTTACCAGATAATATGTCAGAAGCGGAGTTGCGCTGCCGGCCACAAACCATGATATCAGCAGGGCGATTGTCACTACAGAAAAAATGCTTCCTACAAATTCCGAGGCTGCTCCTGCCGAGAAACCGACCGGGATAAATCCGGAGCATGTTACGAGCGCGCCTGTTAATCTCGGCATTGCGGTTGCCGTATACGAGAAACAGGCAGCTTTGTTCCTGTCCCAGCCCTGTTCGAGTTTTACCACCGTCATTTCGACGGCGATAATCGCATCGTCGACGAGCAGGCCGAGCGCGATTATCAGGGCGCCGAGCGAAATTTTATGAAGCGAAATGCCGATAATATTCATAATTATGAATACTCCGCAAATTACAAGTGGAATGCATAGGGCGATAACAAGCCCCGAGCGGAATCCCAGGCTTATGAAACTTACGACTAATACTATAATTACAGCTTCTGATAGGGTTTTTACGAATTCGTCGATTGCGTTCTTTACTACCAGCGGCTGGTTAGCGACCTGGTTTATTTCGATTCCGACCGGCAGTTCTTTTTTTATCTGCTCGATCGTTTGGGTGAGGTTCTGGCCGAGCGTTAGTATATTTCCGCCTTTCTCCATTGAAAGGGCGAGCGCTATCGCCGGCCGGCCGTTGAAATTCATTACGGCGTCCGAAGGTTCGGCATAGCCGCGCCGGATTTTAGCTATGTCGCCAAGCCGCAGGGTTTTTTCGTTAGCCCTGATCGGCAGATTGCGTATGCTGTCAAGATTTTCAAACATTCCGGTTACGCGCAGGTTCACATTGTCAGTCCTGGTTTCTATCATGCCTGACGGAACCATCGCGTTTTGTGATTGAATGGAACTTATTATCACGCCGGGCGGTATTCCGAGCTGAGCTAATTTTGTATTTTCTACTTCGATATAAATTTTTTCTTTCTTTACGCCGATCAAATCGACTTTTTTTATGCCGTGAACGTTGAATAAGATGCGTCTTATTTTTTCACTTTCTTCCCTGAGTTCTTCATAGGTAAAACCATCGCCCGTGACCGCGTAAATATTTCCGAAAACATCATCGAACCGATCGTTGAAAAATGGGCCTATTACGCCTTCGGGCAGTGCAGCTTTTACATCGTTAACCATGTTTCTGACTTCGAGCCAGGTCGGTCTTATATCTTTTTCGGCGACGGCGTCATCTTTTAGCGTAACGTATATTATTGCCTGGCCCGGCATTGATTGGCTTTTGATGTAATCGAGACCGGGAGTGTCCTGCAGCTTTTTTTCTATTTTATCCGTAACCTGTTCCTCGACTTGCTGTGCTGTCGCGCCGGGCCATACGACGGATACTATCATCTGGCGGATTGTAAAGTCAGGGTCTTCGAGGCGGCCGAGGTTTAAATATGAAAATATTCCGGCGGCGAAAATCAATATTATAAAGAAGAATGTCAATTGCTGATGCTTTAAAGTCCATTCAGTAAGGTTGAAATTAGTCATAGTGATTCACCTTCCGTTCTTACTTTCTGGCCTTTCCATAATTTATGCACTCCGGCTGTCACTACAATATCGCCGGCTTTTAAGCCGTCGGTGACTATTACTCCGTCTTCGCCGAATGAATTTATTTTTATTTGCCGCAAATTGACTGTTCCGTTTGATACGGTCCATACCATCGGTTCGGATGCGGTTTGATATATTGCAGATAGCGGAAGCTTTATGATTGACTGTTCATTGCCGGCGTTTTTTATAGCGACGGAAGATGTCATTCCGAATTTTATTTCGGCCGGTGCTTTTAAAAGGCTTATTCGTACTTTATAAGTGCGTGAAACGCTGTCGGCGACCGGCGATATTTCTCTTATTTTGCCGTTTACGCTTATTCCCGGCAATGCCCAGAAAGTTGCGGTTATTGAACTGGCCGAACGCAGGTTTTCAATTCTGTTTTCGGGGATATTTATTTCGATTTCCTTTTCTTCGTTTCTGACAAGCGTTAGCACTTTTTGCCCGGCCCCTATGACCTGTCCGATTTCAGCGTCGATGCTCGATATTATTCCTGCAGTATCGGCTTTGAGTAATGTATATTCCATTAAATTCGACTGCTGCGTATATAAAGCCTGCGCCTGTCGGAGCGCGGCGCGTGCTGCGTCGAATGTCGTTTGCGCGCGGTCGAAATCAGCCTGGCAGATAGCGCCTTTTTTTAACAATTCGCCGTAACGGTTATAATTTGTTTCGGCCAGTTTAAGCTGCGATTTTGCCGCGAATACCTGGGCCTCGCAATTTTTAAAAGATTGCGCAAGATCTTTTTCGTCTATTGCCATTAATATATCGCCCTGTTTTACGCTGCTTCCAAGTTCGACATTGCGCTTTAAAATTTTTCCGCCGACCTGAAAGCCAAGCTGCGTTTCATAGCGGCCTCGGACTTCGCCGGAATATATGTAATTTGATTCGATGTCGCTTTTACCTATGGTTATGGTGCGGACAAGGTAAATATTTTCGCTTTTTTCGGCTGATTGGACGTTCCGGTTCATTTCTGGATGGTTAAGGACGGCGTAAATATTATTTTTATGTAATATACTTCCTCCTGCCGTTAAAATCGTAAAAATAAATATTGCCGTTATTGTCCATTTTTTCTTGTTAAGCATTTTAAGCGCTCCTTTTGTAAATTATTATAAGCAGTTTTATTCATGTTTATTTGTGCCGAAAATGGTTTTATAAGCGTTATTTGCCGATGTCTTGATGGAGTTCCATATTTTATTTCCGGGTGAAACTTTTTTGCCGCTGTCTGGACCATTTTGATTGTTTGATATGTCGTTATTTTCTTCGCCGCTTTTTGAGTGGCTGATATTGGAATTTTTGGAATATTCATAAATATTTTCTTGATTTTGTATTTTCGGGTTCATATTATTCTTTTGGAATTCAGTCTGTTTTCCCTTGCAATTTTTACAGATTTTTCCGAAGAAAATTCGCTCGCCGCATATTTTACATGGATGATTGAGTTTATTTACGAATTGGTTAAATGTGCAGCCGGTGCACTGGCTGCCTATATAAATTTTCTTTCCGCACAGTGAACAATCGTTCGCCCGTGAAACGCCGGGGATTAAAAATAAAAATGAGAATATGATTATTATAAATAAAAAGGATTTTAAATTTTTCATATATTTATTTTGTTTCCTTTCGTTGGTAAGGTTTTTAATTTTTATTATGATTTACGTGTTTAATTTTGCTTTTCGGTGATGATTTTTTTTAATTCTTCGATTTGCGACCTTAATTTATTAATTTCTTCGCTTGTCGCGTTATTTGCGGTGTTTAGCATGTCACATGTCGCATAATCAGCTTTTTTTATGTCGTCATGCGTTGTTATTTGCATTGAAGCGAGGGTTTGGGTTACCGTTCTTTTTATTCTCGCCTCGAGATTATTGCTCGAATGTTTTACGTGATCGAGAAATTCGGTAAAAATTTTTTGGCCCTCTGTTTCGGTCATTTTAACCTCTTTAGAGATGTTTTTGGAGACCTCTTCTACCTTTTCCTGCGTCATTGCGGCAATTCCAACGCCTATAGCGATGGCGTTTTTTAATAAATCCAGCATTTGCACTCCTCCTTAAATTTTTTTGTTTTATTTCGGCCAGTTTTAAAGCCGGCGGCCGGATATTTTAATTCATACGGATTATTTAAAAAGCTTTATACGGTGAAAGTGTTTTCAGTTTATTTGTTTGGTGCCGATATTTATTGCTGCTGAATTGGTATGGATTATATGCCGCAGCTATTAATTGTAAAAAAATGTTTAATTATATTAGAACTTATGTTTTAATAATTCTTAAAAATACCTGTTATAAATGAGTTATTATAATTATATAAATGTAGAACACTTGTTCTAATAATATTGTATGGTATTTTAGGAAAAAAGTCAATACGTTTTTAAAAAATAAATTTGAGTTTGGTTGACTTTTATATTTTTTGATGTTAATATTTGAACGAATGTTATATTTATAGAGGTAATATGTAATGGTTAAGAAACTTTTAAAAGACGACCATCCGGTAAACAAAAAAAAAATATTGAAAGCTGCGATTGAAGTGTTTTCTAAGAAAGGCTATCAGCGTACTACTATTCGTGAAATTTCAACAAAATCGGGATTATCGATAGGGACCATATATTTTCATTTTGAGAATAAGGAAGAGATACTTAAGGAAGTTCTTAAAAATACTGAATTGATTGCAATGAGTTCCGTAATGGAACAAATCGACAGCATGGAGCCGTACGATATAATAAAAAAAATCAACCGTGAAATTACTAAAAACATGGCCGCTAATTTTGAAACTCTATTGCTATTGATCAATACCAGTAAGGATAATCCGAAGTTTAACAGTTTTTTTTACGAGCAGTTTAGAAGTAAAACCGGTGAGATCGCGGAATTAATTAAAGAACTCATAAAAAGAGGGAGCATCAGAAAGGTGAATCCGGAAAACGCCGCGATATTTTTGATCGGCAATGTTTTTACGATGGTGATATTAAAAGAGAATATTTTGAAAAAAAATCTTGAAAATACTTATTATGAAGAAATGAATGAATTTATAATGGATATGTTGAAAAATGGCTTTTTTAAAAAGTAAAAGTTAGTTTAAAATTTTATTCAGCATTGAGTCGTTGTCCTGCCTGATTTTAGCTTCCGTGCTTTTTTGATTGTCGATAGTGGTTTCCTTACTGGCATCTGTTATTTCGAAATCTTTATTTTTTTCTATAGGCACTTCGAAATTATTGATGCCGGGAGTTTTTGGCGATGGCGTTATAAGGTTCTGCCGGCACTCCTGGCAGATTTTTCCGAAGAAAATTCTTTTCCCGCATATCTGACATGGATGTTTTAAATTGCTTATATAGCCGCTGAGTATGCATGTGAAGCATTTATCGCCTGCAGGAATAGTGACGGCGCAAAGCGAACACCGGTTCGTTTCGACAGCCGGCGATATAAAGAAAATAATAAAAATTATAAGCATTGTTAATGTAATTAATTTTAAGTTTTTCATTTATTTTCCCTTTTAACCTATTTTAAAGCAATAAAGTGTATTTGACTTCCAAGTCAATCGTAAATATGTTAGTTAAAAAATATAGATTAACTTAATAATGCCGGTTTGGCTATGCGAAACTTAAGTGAAATTACAGTCTTAAAGATTTGGAATAAAAAAAGGCGGAATGTATTAACCGCCTTTTTGTTTTTTTAAGAAACTCTTTGTTTAATAAATTTATGTTAAGTTATTCCATTTGAGCGACTATTGCTTTTAAATCAAAAAGCGTGTTATAGTCTAAATTTTGTTTGTTGCGTATGCAAATTAACGAATATATCAGTTCTGGATCGCTTTTTTTCAGGTCGTCAAAATTTTTAAACCCTGCGTCATATATATATTCTGCTAATTTTTTATGCGCGTATGGTATCTTTATGAACCTGGCGATAAAATCATCTTTGGAAATATAATTTTGCGAAACAATACTCTGCATTTTAATCACCTGCTAATTTTTCCAATTTTTCCAGTTTAATAATTCACCGGAAGGGTTGTTATTTTTTAAATAATAATGTATGCATCTGAAAATATATAATATATCATTATTGATATAAGAATCTTCAAAAGCGAAAAGGTTTACATAAAGCTGTTCCGGCGTATATCTTCTTATTTCGGCGAATGACCTGATTCCAATAGAGTAAAGGCTTTCAGCGATGGCTGCGTCAACGCCGGGCAATGTCATGAATTTTTTTATTACGGTTTTTTTAGAAGCTTCTCTTTTCATATATCGAGCACCAGCGCTTTGATTAATTTATATAAAGTAAGTAATTACTTACTTTATGATTTGATTTTACACCTGTTTTTTACTTTTGTCAAGTGATTTTAAATTTTAAAACTTTTGTAATAAAGCGGCATATTTTAGCATAGAGGTTATTTATTGACTGCAGATCAAAGTTAGCCCGCTTATTATTTTACCGTTTCCATATACTTTTCAAATTTAGCCGGACTTTTGAAAACCGTGTAACGTCAGGAGTGGCCGGCTTTACACAGCCTTCAAAAGCCTTGCTATTGTCAAAAATTCAGTTTATGCCGGGAAAATTTGGTAAATTTTTAAGCTGTTTTTCCCAGGAATTTATGAAAATATTCCATGATATCTTCGATTACTGAATATACTACCGGCACGACGACAAGTGTCAATACTGTCGATGTTATTAATCCGCCTATAACGCAAACTGCCATCGGGCTTTGTGTTTCCGATCCTGAACCTTTCGAAAGCGCGATCGGGAGCATGCCGAATACCATCGCTGCGGTTGTCATTAATATAGGCCTCAATCTTGTCGGGCCGGCTTTTATTATGGCGTCATACATTGTAAAGCCGCGAGTCCTGAGTGTGATAGTGTAATCTATTAAAAGTATGGCGTTTTTTGCGACAAGTCCCATGAGCATTATTATGCCTATCAAGCTGAATATGCTTATGGTTTTGCCGAATATCAAAAGCCCGCCGAGCGCGCCTATTATCGAGAGCGGCAATGAAAGCATAATCGTAATTGGATGTATGAAGCTTTCGAATTGCGATGCGATAATCATATACATGAAAACTACAGCAAGGGCCATCGCGAATAAAATGTTTCGGAATGATTCTTCCATCATTTCGAGCTTGCCGCTAAGCTGCATTGAATAGCCTGGCTGCATATTTGTTTTTTTAATTATATCTTCTATTTTTTTCGTGGCGTCGCTCACGGCGATTCCTTTCAAATTAGAATAAATTGTGATCTGTCTCTGGCGGTTTGTTCGGCTTATCTGTGACGGTCCGCTTTCTTCGGATATTGTCACTAAATTTTTGAAATCGACCATAGCGCCGGACTGCGATCTTACATAGTAATTTTCTATATTTGAAAGGTCTTTTCTTTCATCGCGCTCGAGCCTTACATTAATATCGTATTGGTTGCCGATGTCTTTAAATTTTGATACCTTTTCACCGCCGACAAGAGTTCTGACCGCGGTTGCCAGTGAGGCGATCGGAACATAAAGCCGAGATGACGCGTTTCTATTTATATAAACTCTAGCTTCAGGTTTACCGGCTTTAAAATCGGTATCGACATCGACGAATCCGCCGTCGGCTTTCATTGCGTCCATAACCTGTTTGGAATATTTTTCGAGCTGGTTAAGGTCAGGTCCGGCGATGCCGAACTGTATTACAGCCTGGCGTCCGCTGCCCATACTTATATCGGCCGCTTCTTCGACCGATATATTTGCATTTGTAATCCCTGCAAATTTTTCGCGGTATTCGGCCATTATCTGGAATTGGTCGGCGTTAATTCTTTGATCTTTAGGTATCAGTTCGACATACACTGACCCTGAATTGGTTTTTTCCTGAGCGTCGGCGCCGATAGTCGAAAATATCGAAACAATTCTCTTGTCGTTTTTCAGCATATTTTCGATTGTAGCCACCATATTTGCTGTATATTCAATGGATGATCCGGTCGGCGTTTCGACTACTATATTGAATTGGTCCTTGTCCTGCATCGGAACAAATTCAGATTTTAAAAATTTAGCCGAATAAACGGTTCCGAACAGCATTAATATGCTTATGAAAATAACTGTCAGGCGGAAGCGCATGCTTAATTTCAAAAATACAATGTATATTTTTTCTATGAATTTTAATACGGCTTCGATCGCGTTATATGCCATGCCGTGTGTTTTTACGAGTTTCATAAATCTCGAGCAGAGCATCGGTGTCATTGTGAACGAGACGAAAAGCGATACAAGCACCGCGAATGTTACCGTCATACCGAATTCGAAGAAGAATTTTCCTATCATGCCCTTCATGAATGCGACTGGAACGAAAACAGCCACGATCGAGAAAGTGGTCGCTAAAACCGCGAGGCCTATTTCTTCCGTACCGCTTTGGGCGGCATCCATCATGTCTTTGCCTTCTTCTTCCTGATGTCTGTAAATGTTTTCGAGCACGACTATGGCGTCGTCGATGAGCATACCTATAGATAACGAAAGCGCAAGCATTGTAAGATTGTTAAAT
This sequence comes from Candidatus Wallbacteria bacterium, assembly GCA_041441465.1. Classification (GTDB taxonomy): domain Bacteria; phylum Muiribacteriota; class UBA9980; order UBA9980; family UBA9980; genus JASDSY01. The sequence continues at coordinate 154,381 of JASDSY010000022.1, read as the reverse complement.
GTAAAATTTAGATATTTCATGAATGCGAATGTAGAAACAACTGAAGTTGGTAGTGCCAGCGCCGAAATTAATGTCGTTCTTATGTTTCTTAAAAATAAGAACACTATGACGATAGCGAGGCCGCCGCCGAATAAAAGATGAAACAACACTTCATTGATGGATAATTTAACGAATTTCGAAGAGTCGGTTACGACTTTTAGTGACGATCCCGGTTCGAGGGTTTTTTGAATTTTTTCAATTTCCGCCTTTACCGCGTCGGCGACTTTTACGACGTTAGTTCCGCTCTGCTTTTTTATCTGAAGCGCGACGGCTTCGACACCGTTCAATGTGGCGTAGTTTTTGCGGTCTTCTAACCCGTCTTCTATTCTTGCTACGTCCTCGAGCTTTACCGCGTATCCGTTTTTATAGCCTATATATAAATCTTTGAAATCTTCAAATTTTTCGATTTCACCTTTTACTTTAACGACAATATCGCGTGTGCCGGTTTCGAGTTTGCCGCCTGGAATTTCAATGTTTTCTAAAGACAGCGCGCGCGTAATTTCATCGATGGTCACGCCGTGCTTCATCATTTTTTCGATCGAGACCCAAATTCTTATCTGTCTTTCAAGGCCGCCTATGATTTTTACCGATCCTACGCCCGGCACTTTCTGTAATCTTTCTTTTATAATGTCTTTAGCGTATTTAGTTGTTTCGCCTATTGATTTTTTTGACGAATAAACGGCCGATATGATGGCTGCCGCGCCTATATCTATTTTTTCTATTACCGGTTCGTCAATATCTGTCGGTAATTCTGATCTTATACCTGAAACCTTATCGCGCACGTCCTGGGCCGCTACGTTTACGTCTTTGTTCAATTCAAATTCTATTACGACCTGGCTTATATTTTCAAGCGAGAACGAATTTACTTTTTTAATGCCGTTAATTGAGTTGACGGCTTCTTCTATTTTATCCGTGACTTTTAATTCTATCGTTTCAGGCGAGGCGCCCTTTAATATGGTAACTACCGTTACCATTGGAAATTCGACGTCCGGAAATAAGTTGACGCCGATCATGTTATAACATATAGTGCCGAATATTACTAAGGCAAGCGTAACCATTGTTATAAAAACCGGCCGCTTTATACTTACGTCTGATAATACCATCTTAAAATCCTCTCATGCTGACTGCATTGATAAATTTATTGTTTTATATTAACATTGTATAGATGCTAAATACACACGTCAAGCGTTCTTTCAAAGAAACATTGCGTGTGTATTTAGACGCCTTTAATTAAGTTTTCAAAATGTGAAAAAATGAATTTTGTTTATTTTATTTAGCCGGCGATATTAGTTGGTTGATTTTTTTTGTGTTTCATTTATGTTCTGGCTTATCGCTTTATTATCCGGTTTACCGGTCGTGTTGAGAGTCAGGACGCCCTTTATGAACATGCCGGCTTTTATGGCATGATCGGCATTTTTTATTATGGCTATTATTTCGAAAGCGTGGTTTACGCTGTCGCCTACTGGATTGATAGTATAAACTTCGCCTGTGAATGTAACCTCAGGGCAATGTTCGAGAGAAATTTTTATTTTGTCGCCGACTTTTACTTTATTGACGAATTTTTCCGGAACTTTGAACTGCGCTTTTAATGTGTCTATATTTACTATTTCTACAACCGGTTTTCCTTTGTCGACATATTCTCCGACTTCAAGGAATTTTTTAGATATTATGCCGTCGAAAGGCGCTCTTTGTATAGTGTCTTCGATGGATTTTTCGGCGATTTTAAGGTTCGACTTTGTAAGCTCGAGCGACGCGTACGCCGAATCCTTTGAATATTCAGCATTGTCTCTGGTTTGCGCCGAAGTGGCGTTTTTCTTATATAACTCTTCTATTCTTTTGTTTTCTAGCGAAGCATGATTTGTTGCGATTTCAGATAATGATACCTGCTTTTTCAGAACGTTGGCGCTTAATTCAAAGTCTTTTTTGTTTATCATTAAAATCACTTCGCCGCTTTTTACTTTAGTGCCTTCTATTTCAGGGAGGAAATCTATCGTGCCTGGAACCTTTGTCGATATTACGACTTTTTTAAACGGTAATGTAGTCCCGTAAATGATTACATCATTGCTTTGGGCGTAAACTGCGCTTGCCCAAAAAATCAAAATAAAAATAGCGGTAATTGCTGAAAATTTTTTTCCCATATCTGGTTCTCCTTTTTATAGCATGATTATTTTTGCATGGTTGAACGGTTGTTCTTTTTAATCTAATCTTATCATGAATGATAAAAAATGTCAAGTACATTTTGAACGATTGTTCTAAAAAACTATAAAAATATCATTTAATATTATGTTTTTGCTTTCTATAAAAATAAAAAAAATTGAACAATTGTTCTTTTGAAAGAATTTTTTATGTCATGTATTATCGATTAAAAGATCATAAAATTAAGTTAAAATTTTGTTTTATTTGTGTGAAATATTTTAACTATTCATTAAAAATGCGTTTGACATTTAGAGTTTTTAATGTTACTATTTAAAAGAACGCTTGTTCGAAAAACAGAAAGAAGGAATTTTTATGGGTCGCCGTATAATTAAAATAGAGCAGCCAAACAAAAAAGACGATGTTTTGAAGGCCGCTATCGAGATTTTTTCGAAAAAAGGGTATCCGAGTGCTACTATAAGGGAAATTGCCGCTAAAGCCGGAGTTTCGATAGGCACTATTTATTTTTACTTTAAAAATAAAGCTGAAATTCTGAAGGAAATATTTATTCGGATGGATGATATGCCGATAACGTCTTTTGCCGCTAATAAGACGACTGAAAAAGATGCATTTCGTGAAATATGCAAACGCTCTTTCGAGTTTATTTCTCGCGATATAAAATTAATAGGGCTTTTTCTCACCGAATCCACAAAATCAGCAAAGCTAAGCGATTTTTTTTATGAAGGTTTTTATAAGACCGTGAACGATCTCGCAGGATTATTCGAAAAATATTCGAAAAACGGTGTATTTCGCAGCCGTAATCACGAAGAAACTGCAATTTGCGTCATGACATCGATGCTTTCTATCGCTATGTTTAAGGAAGGCCCTTTTAAGCGGCAGTTAAAAGACATGAAATATGAAGATTGTGTAAGATATTTTTCCGATATATTTTTAAACGGATTGCTTACTGAAAAAAATAAAGATAAATAAAATAAAAATCAAGATTATTGGCTGGTTAAATTGTAATATATATCAAAATGAGGTTTTAAAGTGAATAAGAAAAGTATCGTGTTATTATTTTTTGCGCTTTGTTGGGCTGCCGCCTTTAATTTTACCGGAAAAGCTTTTGCTTTTGACGATGAACCGGCTCCGAAAGTTAAAATTGATATGCAATTATTTGATGAGTATTATAAGTTAATTCAGGGCTGTCTTATCGGCGCCAAGGTTGACGGCTCGATAAAACAGCTTGTAAACGGCGCATTCGTTGAATCAAAATTTACGGCGTACAGCAAGGATTTGCAGTATAAAAAAATTGACGTTACTTCTTACGGCGAAAGGTTTTCCAAAGACCTGGCCGATAAAAAAATAGATTTATTTCCGCATGGCGATAAATTTTCACTGATTGTAACTCCTGATAAAGTCTGGTATTATTTTGATAAAACCAATTATGTGATATATTACGAGCAGAAGAAAAATATCGCTAAATTCAATTCCATGACCTATATGAATTTCGTTAAAAATGACGGCAAAATTACTAAAAAAATATCAGGCAATCAGGTTATTTATCAGATTGTCGATTATTCTCATTACATTAAGCAGAAGGTTATTGTCGACAGTACGACTAATAAAATAAAATCTCAGCTGATAGAAACGGATTCCGGCGAGAAAATTGAGTTTACATATAAAAATTGGGAACGCTGGAACGGCTCGGACTCAGTTTTTAAATATCCAGTTAAAATTGGTGAAAAAAAGTGCGCGGATTAGTGTAACCCTATTAAGTTGAGCTGATTTTTGCTGTTTAATTTTTAAAAACTATTAATTAATAATTAAGTATAATCAAAGATTATGGTTATGTGAAGTTTTTGATCGTCAAATAAAAAAACGGGTTGTTGCAATTATTTTGTGAACATACCCGTTTTTTTATTAAACTTAAAATCGTTATTTAAGTTGATTTTTTGTATAATGTACTTAATTATTTTTCGTCTTTAAACTGATCTACTATTACCGCGCAGGCAGTATCGCCTGTAATATTCGTGACAGTTCTTAACATATCAAAAAATCTGTCAACTCCAAAAAGTATAGGAAGCCCGGTAAGCGGAACATTTGCAGCTGAAAGTACCGCTACTACTAAAAGAGTCGGCCCGGGAACTCCTGCCTGTCCTATTGAGCCCACAGTCGCAGTGAATATTATTGCCATGTATTCTTTCATTCCGAGAGAAATTCCGAAAAGCTGCGCGAAAAAGCATGTAGCCATTGCATAGTAAATTGCATTGCCGCTCATATTAACTGTGGCGCCGAGCGGAAGTACGAATGATGTTGTTTCTTTCGATACGCCTATTTCCTCTTCGCAAGTTTCCATATTTACCGGCAGAGTCGCCATCGAGGACGCCGTTGATAATGCCACTAATTGAGGTTTTTGCATTTTTTTGAAAAAATCAATAACAGGGTATTTAGAAAATAACTTAATCGTAAGTCCGTAAAATCCATAAGTGTAAATAATTAATGCGCCGACATACAGAATAAACAGGTATAAAACTTTTTCAAGTATTTCATAACCGAATGTTCCCGTGGCGTCCGCCATAAGAGCGAATACGCCTATCGGCGCCGTGTACATGATGGCCATTATCGCTACTATCAAACCGTCTGAAATATTGTTGCATGCCGTCAAAATAAAGTCCTTTTTTTCTTTTTCGAGTGTTGATATGGCTATTCCTACAAATAAACTGAAAAATATGATTTGTAAAATATCGCCGTCTATTAGCGCCTTAAATGGATTGGCCGGGATTATGGCTTTTATTGTGTCCCAGAATCCGCCGATTTGTCCCTTTCCTGCATATTGATTTGAGAACATTGATTGTAACGATTCCTTCGAAATACCCAGGCCGGGCTTAAATATTTCGCCGACTGCAATTCCCAGAGCTACGGCGATCATCGATGTTATTATTATGTAAGCGAATGTCGCCGCGCCTATTTTGCCTGCCGCTTTTGTCTCCCCTAATGATATGGCGCCGCTCATTATAGAAAAGAATACTAACGGAATTACCGTCATTTTAATTAATTGCATGAAAATTTCACCGAGCGGGGCTAACATTTTTGCGGACGGCCCCATCAAAATTCCGGTGATTATTCCAAGAAACATAGCGATTGTTATCCATAAACCGAGATTTGAAAAAAAACTTTTTTTTACGGGTGCTTCAGACATCATTACCTCCGATAATAGCAAATTTGCATGATTATATCTTAAAATGATAAAAAAATCAAAAAAATATTGATGCTTATTAAAAAAAAATGGTAATATTAAAAAAAAAAATTATTGTGAGGTTGAGAGGTAAAAATGATAAAAACTGATTTACTGCTTAAAAGGCTCGATGAAATTGCGCAGTCATTGAAAAATAGCGGTTACGGCCTTGCGCTTATAGGGCTCGGTTCAGTTGGAGCTGAAATCAATAGAATTGACGAATATTCCGACCTTGATTTTTTTGCGATTGTAAAAAAAGGATTTAAAAGCAGATTTATCGAGAACCTTGACTGGCTTTCATCTATATGCAAAGTGGCGTACTGTTTTCAAAATACTCGTGACGGCCACAAATTACTGTTTGATGACGGTATATTTTGCGAGTTCGCTGTTTTTGAACCGGATGAGTTATCGGCTATTCCATATTCAGAAGGCCGTATTATATGGAAAGAAGATTTTATTGACGAAAAAATAAAATGTCCTGTCAAATCATATCCGGAAAAACATATTAGCGACCCGAATTGGTTAATGGGCGAGGCGCTTACAAATCTTTATGTAGGATTGTGCCGTGAAAATCGCGGCGAAAAATTATCGGCTTTTAAATTCATTCAAAATTATGCGGTTGATAAGGTTATTGAATTATGTGAAATTATTGAAAAAGAAACGCCTTTTTTTAAGGACGGATTTGTGCGTGAACGCCGGTTTGAAAAAGGATTTCCCGAAACTTCAAAATTTTTCCCGAAATTTATCCAGGGATATGATAAAAATAAAGAATCCGCGACGGCGATTTTAAAATTTTTATGTTCTAATTTTTCAGTGAACGATTCGATGCGCACGGTTATTGAGAAACTTTGCATATGATTTTAAGACGCCGGTTTTATTTCAAATATAAAAATTTGATTATAAACATTGCTTAATTTATACTTTTCGTTTAAAATAACATTTATTGTAATAATAATATTGTTAAAAGTGAGGTAGTTTCTAAAGTGAAAAACAAAAAAGTTTTATTATTGGTGTTGTTATTTGTATTTTTTTTAGGGTTAGCCGGGATTTCTTATGCCGCTGAAGCTTTTGCTAAAAATTTTCCTCTGGCGAAAGGGAACGCGTGGAAATATGAAGGTGTTTTGAAATTTGCGGTTGAGGGCGAGGAAAAAGAGAAAAAAATGGCATGGGAAATGAAAGTTATTGATTCAGTTGAAAAAGACGGCGCAACTGCAGCGCTTGTTACCGGCTATCCCGGCATGCTGACTTTTTATGAGGACGGCAAGGAAACGCTCGGCTGCCTTTTGATAAATAACGGCGGTAAATTGCTCATTAACGCTTCTGAACCTGATTGCAAACAAACATTTGCCGATGTTGCGTCCGGTGCAAAAAAGATTGATGAACTTTCGAAATCTTCGGATTTGCTTATTGATAATTCCCAGCTTAAAAAGGGTAATGTTTACGGTTTTGAAGAAGGAGCCGCCCAGGAAGCGAAAGACTCGAAATTATACTGCTGGTCGGTTAATGACGAGAAAAAATTCGATGCGGCGGTTAAAGGTTTTAACGCTAAAGAATGTATGCAATATTCTCTAAGTTATACTTCACGTCCGGATACTACGTCATTTGATTTTGTTCCAGGTCTCGGGTTTGTAAATTTCGAATATGTTCATCACGGCACGCCGGGTGATGTCAGCGCGAAGTTAGTTGAATTTTCTTCTGTTGCGCAAACTGCCGCACAAACTACAGGCGAAGTAAAAGTCGAATCGAAACCAGCGACTGCCGATAAAGAAGTAAAAAAAGAAAAAGCCGCAAATAAAAATGCCGAAAAGAAGGGCAAATAGTAAGAAGAAACTGGTTAAAAATTAAAAAGCGTCCGGAATTATATTGTTCCGGGCGTTTTTTTGTTTTTAATTATAGTTTCGATTTTATTGAAGATGATGGTGATAATGAGCGCTACAAAACAGCCGATAAAAACGCACGACATTCTTTCAGCCGCAGCTATCCATGTCCTGTTTTCCTTTTCGTGGATGAATACGATCGTGAGCGCGGCGAGTGCTGAGCGTGAAGGATTGCCGAGCTTGATGAATGTGCAGAAAAATATTGTAGCTATTATTGCGCAGCAAAATGTGAAAAGATTTGGCTGATGCGCCATGAAGGCGAGCAGGCCTATCGAAGCGCCTATTATATTTGCCTTTATTCTGTCGGTAGCGAGGCGTGCTGAATCCTTGTGATCGGGAGCGAGCACTAAAAGGACCGAAATGACGCTCCAGACAAGCTGATGATTTGGGAAGAATTTATAAAGCGTATAACAGATCGAAGCGCCTATTATACATTTTATAAGGTAATTTAAATAATATATATCCTTAAGCGTTGTCAAAAAATCGTTAAACAGGCTTTTTATTTTTGGGAACAAAATCGAGGTCTCTCTTTCACTGAATTTGTTTTAACTTTTTATGTTACCAGAAATATAAAAAAATAACCAGACTGCAATTAAAAAAATTGACTTATTTTCTAAAATACGGTAAAATCATACAAAAATAAAATAAAAAAGCAATATATAATTTTGGAGGAAAAAATGCCACACAAAGACTGTAATAATTCAGATGAAAAAAAACAGCATAATGATAGTTTTGAGGTATTGCAAAAAACCCGTACTATCGTAATATGCGGCGAAGTTAACCAGAAACTTGCCGAACGCGTATGTAATCAGGCGCTTTATCTGGAATCGCTCTCGAACGATCCTATAAAAGTGCTTATTAATTCGCAGGGCGGTCACGTAGAAGCAGGCGATACGATACATGACGTTCTAAAGTTCGTAAAACCGGAAGTTATAATGATCGGAACCGGCTGGGTCGCAAGCGCCGGTATTACTATATATCTTGCCGCTAAAAAAGAAAACCGTTATTCATTACCGAACACAAGGTACCTTATTCACCAGCCGTCGGGCGGAGCGTATGGCCAGGCTACCGATATAGGCATCGAAGCTGCCGAAATCATAAAAATGCGCCAGCGCGTCAATAAAATAATAAGCGACGGCACGGGCCAGTCAATCGAGAAAATAACGAAAGACACCGATAGAAATTTCTGGCTTAACGCTGAAGAAGCCAAAGAATACGGTATTGTTAAACATATAATAACCACGGCTTCCGAATTGAAATAATAGCATTATACATAACTCGATAATAAAAAAGCGGCTGTTTGAAATTTATAATTTTCACGGCCGCTTTTTTCATTGTTAAAGCGGAATTTAATCAATAAAAATTTTTAATATTCTTGGCTCTTTTATGTTATCAGGTTTGGTGAGTGTTGAAATATTATTGTTTTTTTTAAATATAAGAAGGCTTAAACAGTGAAAATTACATTAAATATTATTTAAAATTATTGACAAATTTTTTATTATTTGATACACTAATCACATATACAAGGCCTTATCGTCTAGGGGTCCAGGACGAGTGGTTCTCAGCCATTAAACCGGGGTTCGAATCCCCGTAGGGCTATTAATAAAAACCTCTGCAATCGCAGAGGTTTTTTGCTTTTCGGCGATTTTGCTTTTTCAAATGAAGATAATTTTAATAAAGCCGCTTTTTTATTTGCCTTGTTTTTAAGTTTTTAAGTAAATTTTCGATTTTTCATTTTTATGTTTTGTGCCGCCTTGACAGCAGCGTTTCCGTATTCTATAATTGATATGATTAGTTAATTTTAGGAGCTGACTATGGAATATAAAAGATATATAATCGCAGGTATGATATTTTCACAGTTATGTTTCGGGGTTCAGGCGGTTTACGCATGGGGCAGTCTCACTCATATGGGACTTATACTTGAAGCCGGACAAAAAACTGGGCTGCCGGTGGCAAAAGAATATATGGGCGCGTTTTTGGCCGGCGCTACCGAGCCTGATATCGGCGTTATGAGTTCCGGAGCGGCCAGCGTGAATTCAAATTATTTTGTTTACCACGACGCGCTTTTTGTCGAGGCCATGAAAAATGTAGCCATGACCAAAAAAACTCCCGAAAAAGAGATTTTACTTGCGCGTGCAATGGGGTATGCGGCCCATTTGAAAGGCGACTCGGTCGCCCATGCCGTCGAGGGTTATTCTAACGCCAAGCAGGTTTATACTTCAATAAAAAAATATGATAAAGCGAATCATCTCACGACCGAATTCGCGGTCGACACGCTCACTTACGCCAAAAATAAAAAAGAATTCGATAAATACAAAGTGAATTTTATAGATGTCGATACGCTCATCGCGGTGCGTAATGAATATGCTAAAATTAAGGGAATAACCCTTGAATCTGACCGCGATAAATTGAAAGTAGACATTCTGAAACATCGCGCTACGGTTATTACCGATCAGGCTGTTGCCGAGAATATAATGTCAAAAAATCCTGGAATGTTAAAGGAAATGGATGAATTTTTCAAGGACCGTTTCGCCGGGCTAGACGCGAGCGGCGGCATCGATAAATCAGTCGATTTACTGGCCGATGCTTTTAAAAACGGCGATATTATGAAAGTTGAAAAACAGAAAGACTCTAGGAACATATTGGCGCGAGCCGGCAGTATGGCTTCAAAAGTTATAAATACCGCGGCTAACGAAGGCGTTGAATTAACGGAAAAAGCCTTGATGAATTTTGCGCGCATCGGTTTTATAAAAGAAAAAGCTTCGACTATAGCAAATTCTAAATTAAAAGGCAATGAGAGTCTTATTGGAAATTTTTTAATAAACGCGGTCAGCGATAAAAAAATCTCCTTTAAAGAAGTTTTATATAATGCAGAAATTCATACGGCCGACCTGGCTGATCCTGAAATAAAGCTTAAAATGGCGAAAGCTGAGCTTGATATTTTAAAGAAAAAATCAGATGCCGCTTACAAGGAATACAATGAAAGGCCGTGGTATAAATTCTGGCTTTATTTCACTAAATCGGATAAAAATAAATATGAAAACTTGAAAGTTTTATACGACGCTAAAAAGTCCGAAATCGAAAAACTTGAAGCTGAATTAAAAAACGCCGCGGCTTCTAATAAAAATTTACAGGCCGTGACGGCGGCTTCGGAAGATGGAAAAGCTGAAATTTTAATAGTAAATGATAATGCTTCGGCGGTAAATTGCAATGAACCCACCGGCGCCGATGGTTCAAATACTGAATTAACCGCGGCTTATGAGCGTTACAAAGCTGCGTACAAAGCTTATATAAATGCCGGCGCACCAGAAACCGGAACTGATTTCGAGGAATATAAAAGAGCGCTCGAGGCTTATCGGCAGCTTTCTAAAAAAAATCAAAATAATTAATTTTAAGTAATTATTGAATAAAAAAATCTTTTTTTACCGGATAATTCCGGTATTTTTTTTATGGTGTATTTGTGATTAATCGGGGCGTTATATTGACAATGTAACGGCTACCTGATAAAATAATGAAAATATCGAGAATGAAAGAAAATTCAGGAGGCACTATGAGCGATAAAAATGGCGGCAATGAAGAATTAAATAAAATAGATTTTTCGGAATATGAACATGAGCATGACGATAAAAAAGCGCACTGGCTTGTTGAAAAGACCGCGCGTTTTATTGTGAAAAACAGAAAAATAACTTTTTTCCTGTTTATATTTTTAGTGCTTGCCGGCACTTTTTTTATCAAGAATATTTTTATCGATAACAGCATTGAATTATGGTTTCTTGAAAACGATCCGGCGCTGGTTTCGTATAATGAGTTCAAAAAAATATACGGCAACGACGAAGTCATAATAGCTATGATAAATTCAGGTGAGCAAGGGATTTTTACGCCTGGGTTTCTTAATAAGATAAGGCAGGCTTCGATTGATATAGAAAATAAGAATTCCACTGAAAATAATGAAATAAGAAGGGTGTTGAGTGTTGGTAAGGCGCCGTATATAGGGCTTCACGGTTCGCAGGACCTCATTGTCGAGGATATTTTTGAAAATACCCTTGAAACGCAGCTTCAGGCTGATAATGTAAAGAAAAGATTTTATGAAAATAAATTGTGGCCTAAAATTCTGGCCGATAAAAGTTTAAAGTATGCCGTACTTATAATCGAGCCGAAAGCGTCAAAAGAAATGGACGAAAAAAGGCCGAAAATAATAGAATTTGTAAATGAAAAACTTCGAAAACACGGTCTTGATTATAAACTCGCCGGCATGGGAATTATGTATAACGAGCTGAACCGTTTGAGCTTGCGTGACAGTGCCGTTTTTACAATGCTTTCTTACGTGGTTTTGCTTCTGGTGGTTTTAATCCTTTTCAGGTCGCGGCATCTGGTTATGGTAATTTTCGTTATAATGCTTGTGTCTTCATTGACATTTCTTGATGTTTACGGCTTTTTTCACCAGAATTTCAATATGGTGACAATTATACTGCCGACATTGATAATGATATTATGCATTGCCGACGTTAATCATATTTTTAACCATTACTGCCTGCGTATACCTGATATTATGAAAGACCGTGAAGAAGGCCTTATAAAAGTTTATACCGACGTAATGGTGCCGAGCCTTTTTACTTCGTTTATCGAGTGCCTTGGTTTTATTTCTATTGTTTTTACCCCGATTTCGATATTGAAAACTTTCGGCCTTTTCGCCGGATTTTCGGCTATGGCTGAATATGTAATTATTCTTATGACGACCCCGCTGCTTTTCGGCATGATAAAACCTGATACTACAATAAAAATGGCGCGTCCTTTCGTTAAACTGAACAACACTTTCATGGAATGGACAATGAAAAAGTGCGGTTCTGTTAATTTAATATTTTTGGCGCTCCTTTTAGTATGCCTTTTCGGCTTAAATAAACTTGAAGTCGACACTTATTCTATGGGCTTTTTGCTGAATGATAATTCAGTCAGAATGGAAAGCGATGTCATCGAGTCTGTTTACGGCAATTACCTTCCGCTCGAAGTCCGCCTTATCGCGGATAAAAATGACGGCATTAAAGAGCCGGCGTTTTTAAATAAGCTCGTAAAAGCGCAGACTGAGCTGGAAAAATTGCCTGATGTATCGAAATGCGCATCGTTTACCGATGTTATTATGAGATTGAACCAGGTGTGGACTGACGGAAAGCCCGAATCTTACGCTATACCTGATTCATCGCTTAAAGTGAGCCAGCTTTTGATGCTGTATGAGAGCGATCCTAAAAATGATCTCGAGTATATGGTCGATAAGAAAAATTATAAGGAAGCACGCCTTACCGTCAGGATTCCGATGGTAAGCGCTTCTAATATGGAAAAAGTGCAGAATAAAGTAGCCGATGTGTTAAACACTATATTTGATAATAATTCAAATGTAAAGGTAGTGTTCAGCGGATACGTTCCGCTTTACATAAAACTGCTCGGCTATATAACCTGGAGCCAGGTTACAAGTTTTGGCTCGGCGTTAATATATATATTCCTTTTTATCGGAATAATTTTTAAGAGGGCCAGCGCTTTAGTTTGGGGCATTGTTCCTAATGTTTTCCCGATAGTCGCTACTCTTGGAGTTATGGGTTTTTTAGGATTACGCCTCGATGTGGCGACCGTAACAATTGCCTCTATAACACTTGGAATTGCCACTGACGATACCATACATGAATTATTCAGGTATTATGAGCACCTGGCGCGCGGGAAAAGCGCGAAAGAGTCTATTTTTATTTGCATGTTCATTGAAGGTCCGACCGTTATCTCGACATCGATAGTTTTTGCTATAGGTTTTTGCGTGCTCGGGTTTGCCAGCATTAAATCGGTAATATATTTCGGGCTTTTGATTTCACTGTCAATGGTAATTGCAATGTTTGCGGAAATTTTTTTCCTTCCGGCATTTATAGCGTTCATGACCGGATTTGAAAAACCGAAACAAATCGCTGAAAATCAGAAAAAATAGATTAAAGAAAAAATAAGTAGCGTTAAATGATTTTTAATGCTTAAAACGATATGGCGCATTGTGTTTTTTATGATAATTTTATTGAAATAACTTAGTAAAACAATGTTTTTATTAACTGCGAGAGTTAGGTAATTAATAATGTTTTTGCGTTTTATTTGAAGGGTAATTTTAAAATTGAGTAAATGGCTTGTAATTAATAGATTAAGCAATATTTTCAGGGCCTTAAGGCATCGTAACTATAAACTTTTTTTTACCGGTAACGGACTTTCGCTTATCGGAACGTGGATGCAGCAGGCGGCCATGGGCTGGTATGTTTACAGAATAACTAATTCTTCATATTATCTCGGACTTATGGCATTCGCAGCCAATATTCCGACTTTTTTTCTGACTTCGCTGGCGGGCGTGGCGGCCGATCATTTTAACCGGCATAAGATAATAATATCTACGCAGTTTTTTTTGCTTATTCAAGCGTTTTGCCTTTTTATTCAGGTATATTTATTTCCGCCGAGTATTTATTGCCTTGTAGGGTTAAGTTTGTTTCAGGGTTTGATAAACGCTTTTGACGCTCCGGCGCGCCAGGCCTTTGTATATGATCTTATAGAAGATAAGTCTGACCTCGGAAACGCCATCGCGCTTAATTCGATAATGTTTAATTCGGCTCGTCTAGTTGGTCCGTCGCTTGCCGCGTTTATTATTTATAAGGCAGGCGAAAGCGCGTGCTTTTTTCTGAATGCTTTGAGTTATATAGCAATTTTATTCGCGCTTTCCTTGATGAAAATAAATTCTAAGCCTAAAATTACAAAAAAAGAAAATGTATTTGCAAACTTGAAGGAAGGGTTTGTTTACTCATACAACTTTTATCCTATAAAATCCGTTTTAATGCTTGTCTCGATTATCAGCGTGATGGGGATGTCTTATGTAGTGCTGCTGCCGGTATTCGCCCGCGACATATTAAAGGGCGGTCCTGAACTGCTCGGATATTTAATGGGCGCGGTAGGAATCGGCGCTATATGCGGCGGCGCTTATCTTGCGTCGAAAAAAGATCCGGCGAATGTTTATAAATTGATCCCGCGCAGCCTTTTTATCGCGAGTGTCAGCCTTATGTTATTCGCTTTTTCAGTAAATAAGTATTTTTCTTTCTTTTGCCTTATCGGCACCGGATTTGGCATGATGAGCGGGATCGCGGCATGCAATACTACAATTCAAGCTGTTGCCGATGAAGATAAGCGCGGACGCGTCATAGGGCTTTACGTTATGTCATTTCTTGGAATGGCGCCGTTCGGAAGTTTCGTGGTCGGTACCTTAGCGCATTATTACGGAGCGCCTTTGACGATATTTATATGCGGCTTATTTTGTATTGGCGGCACTGTCAATTTTTTTATGAAACTGGCGGTTATTCAAAAGGAAATAAAGGCCGCTATGGCGAAAAAGGGTAATTAAAATTGCTGATGTTTCAATATTGTTCTTAATCCAAAAATTAAAGTCAGATTAAAAAAATTATAAAATGAAAAATAATAACCGTTTAAAATTTATTGAACTATGAAATTATTAATTTTTAAAGAATTATAGCTCAAGTAATAGAAAATCAATTTAACAAAGAAATTAATTGCTATGCTGAGTTATAAGTAAATTCAGACGATGTACGCAGATTAAATTATAAAGTTTCCGTCTTTATATATTAATTCATTGTCGGCGTAAATTTCGCCGCCGCTTTTCATGTCGGCCAATAAATCGAGGTGTATGGAGGAAGTGTTTTTACCGAGTGTATGAGGATACGCCGAGCCGAGAGCCATGTGAACCGTGCCGCCTATTTTTTCGTCGAAAAGCATGTTCTTGATGAATTTTTTTATGCCGTAATTGGTGCCGATAGCAGCCTCGCCGAATCTTTTGGCGCCTGGAATCTCAAAAATTTTGTCCAGCAGTTCTTTCCCTTTTAATGCGTTCCATGAAATTACTTCGCCGTTTTTTATTTCGAGCGTGATATCCTCGATTTCCTGGCCCATAAAAATGGCCGGATATGAAAATCTGATTTTGCCGTTAACCGAATCTTCGATCGGCGCCGTGAATACTTCGCCTGACGGCATATTTGCGTCGCCGCAGCTGTTTATCCATATTCTGTTTTTTACGCCGAAAGAAATATCGCTTGAGTTATTTTTAAAACGTATTGTATTTTTTGTGTTTAAAAAATCAACCAGTTTTTGTTGTCTTTGACGGACTTCCTGCCATCTTGAAATGGGATCGTCGTCATATAAGAAACAAGCTGAATATACGAAGTTTTCATATTCCGATTTTGACATGCCTGCTTCTTGAGCGCCGGCATCGGTTGGATATTCGCAATAGCCCCATCTGAGGCTGCCCTCGAAAGAACGGCGCATGAATGTTTTTGAAATATCTGCCGAAGCCGAATTGACAATTTTTTTCTTTTCAGGATCGGTATATTGCAGTTCCTTAAGGTTAAACGGCGCGTTAATTGTCAGCAGCGCTTCAAAATTATCGACGGCGTGCTTATAAAATGGCGAAATATACTGCAGCTGCTCGGTTGA
This sequence comes from Candidatus Wallbacteria bacterium, assembly GCA_041441465.1. Classification (GTDB taxonomy): domain Bacteria; phylum Muiribacteriota; class UBA9980; order UBA9980; family UBA9980; genus JASDSY01. The sequence continues at coordinate 138,589 of JASDSY010000022.1, read as the reverse complement.
GGCGTTATCGTAGAAAATTTTGGCGGATTCGTTAAATGTTATTCTAAAATCGGTATTGGCGCCTTTTATCAAAGCCTGTTTATAAATTTCCTTTAACAGCGGTTCGGCAAGATATGTTGATGTGATTAACAGCCTGTCCCCTTTTTTTAATTTTAAAGAATGTGTCGTTATTAACAGGGCGTATTTTTCAAGAATGCTTTGCATGATTTGATTTCTCGCTTATTAAAAAAATTGGTTTTTATATAATGGTAAGGATTTAAAATGTATAAATCTTTACTTTACTTTAATTTTATTTTTAATTAAGTTGTAGTATAATACTTTTTCTTAAGTTTAGCAAATTTTAAAAAATAAGCATATAAAGTTTCTTTAAGGAAGCGGAAAAATTGCAGGAAGAAATCAGGAAAATTAAAATATCGGTCAGGGAACTGGCTGAATTTTGTCTTAAAAGCGGCGATCTTTCTTCAGGTTTTGCCGACAGCGGCCGTATGATGGAAGGAATTCTGGCGCACAAAGAAATTCAAAGTGCGGCTGGAAGCGCTTACAGCGCGGAAGTTGCCGTTTCTCATGTTGTCGAAATGCCCGGCGTTATTTTTGAAATAAACGGCCGAATCGACGGGCTTATAATTATGGACGGCATTGTCACCGTCGATGAAATAAAAACGATGGCGGCGGGTTTCGATAATGTCGACGAAAACTCCAACCCCGAATATTGGGGCCAGGCTAAGTGTTATGCATTTATTTACGGCGTCCAAAACAACCTTTCCGAAATAGATGTCAGACTGACCTATTATTGCCAGAAGTCCAAACGGATAAAATATTATAACCAGTTTTGTAAAATTAGCGAACTTGAAGAATTCGTTAAAACGCTTCTCGGGATATATCACGAAAGGCTTCTTATAATTGAAGAGTGGCGTAAAATCAGAAATATTTATCTTAGAGAGTTAAAATTCCCATTCGAAAATTATAGGGCGGGCCAGCGTGATATGGCAGTCGCGGTTTATAAATCGATAAAGGACGGAAAATTTTTATTCGCCGAGGCGCCGACCGGCACGGGAAAAACAATGGCCGCGCTTTTTCCTGCTTTAAAAGCCATGGGTGAAGGCCTGACCGCTAAAATTTTTTACATTACGGCCAAGAATATAACAAGGACAATTGCTGAAAATACTATTGAATTAATCAGAAAGAAAGGCCTTAAAGTAAAATCGATAACGCTGACCGCGAAGGAAAAAATATGCCCGTTTCCGGAATTTGAATGCACTCCGCTTGAATGCGAATACGCCCGCGGTTATTACGACAGAAGGAATGGTGCAATTGAAGAAATTTTCCGATCCGAGGATTTTATTAACGCGGAAAAAATTCTGCGTTATTCTGAAAAATATAAGGTATGCCCTTTTGAATTATCTCTCGATTTTTCTTTGCTTTGCGATATAATAATATGCGATTATAACTATGTATACGATCCGCGCGTTTATCTTAGGCGATTTTTTGAAGAGCCGGCCGAAAAATATTCCGTATTGGTCGACGAGGCACATAACCTTGCTGATCGCGCTCGTGAAATGTATTCGGCTGTTTTATGCGACGAAAAGTTTTTGGCGAACAGGCGCTCATTAAGGAAATCCGCGCCGGGTTTATATCGTAAAATAGGAAAGATTATTAATATATTTAAAGAGTCAAAAAACTCTGTGCTTAGCGAAGCTGATTTTAAAAATATCGACGAACCGCCTCTGGAGTTAATAGCCGCAGTAAGAAGTTTTACCGATTCAGCCCGCGAATGGCTCGGGGATGATAAAAAAGACGAGGCGGTAAGCGAACCGCTGCTGGACCTTTTTTTTGAATGCCTTACGTTTTTGAGGATCGCTGAATTATATGGCGATGAGCATACGACCTGTTACTCGCGGGAGAATGAAAAAAATATTTCAGTAAAACTTTTTTGCATGGATCCTGCCCGCCTGCTTTCAGAGACATCGAAGAAATCCGCTGCCGTTATATTTTTTTCGGCTACCCTTTCGCCGGTTGATTATTATGTTAAAATTTTAGGCGGCGCGAATGATTCGGCTAAAATAAAGCTTAAGTCGCCGTTTCCGGCCGAAAATCTTTGTGTTATGGCTAACCTGTCCGTTCAAACGCGTTATAGTATGCGTGAAGGAAGTTACAGGCAGGTCGCCGGGACTATAAACGAATTGATTAAATCTAAAAACGCGAATTTTATGGTGTTTTTCCCGTCTTATGCGTATATGAATAATGTAATAGATTCGGCGCCGGAAATATTTGAAAAAATGAATATATTAATTCAAAAATCAGGAATGACTGAGAAAGAAAAAGAAGAATTTTTAAGTAATTTCGATGATGTCAATTCGAATACTATCGGATTCGCCGTTATGGGCGGCGCGTTTGGTGAAGGAATAGACCTTACGGGCGAAAAACTTTCCGGCGCGGTAATAGTAGGTGTGGGATTGCCTCAGCTTTCAAATGAAAGAAATTTGATAATGAAATTTTATGACAAAAAAAATCTTGCAGGTTTTAACTTCGCTTATATTTTTCCAGGTTTGAATAAGGTAATGCAGGCTGCCGGCCGTGTTATAAGAACGGATAAAGACCGCGGGATAATATGTTTGATAGATTCGCGTTTTGGCGAGAGCAGGTATTATAACCATCTTCCCGCTTATTGGAAGCCTTTTAAAATTATAAATGAAAACAGCACGGCATTGCAAATAGCTTGTGAGTTTTGGAATGATTTTTAAACTTGACATAATTTTGATTGATACTTGTATTTTCTTTGAAATTATTGTAAAATATATCTAATTTTTTTATCAAGCATTTTGAAAAATTTATGATATCTGTTGGAGGTTAATAATGAATTTTGTTTATCTTTCACCGCATTTCCCGCCGAATTTTTATAATTTTTGCGTGCAGCTAAATAAACTCGGCGTTAATGTATTTGGAATTGCCGATGCTGAATATCACGACTTGCGCCCGGAACTTCGTGAAGTGCTCACGGATTATTATAAAGTTAATGATATGCATAATTATGATGAGCTTGTTCGGGCTATGGGTTTTTTGACATTTAAGTATGGAAAAATAGACCGTATAGACTCGCATAATGAGTACTGGCTTGAAACGGAAGCAAAATTGCGTACGGATTTTAATATTCCGGGCACAAAAAATGACGAAATAGAAAGTATCAAATATAAATCTAAGATGAAAGAAGTGTTTGTTAATAACGGTATTCCGGCGGCGCGCGGCCGTGTTGTTCATAATGAGAATGAAGCGAAAGAACTTATTGCGCAAACCGGTTATCCTGTTATAGCGAAACCGGATAAGGGCGTCGGGGCTGCTGATACTTATAAAATAAAAAATGACGGCGAGTTAAAGCATTTTTTTGAAGTTAAACCTGGTATTGATTACATAATGGAAGAATTTGTAGACGGCGAGATGTGCACTTTCGACGGACTTACCGACCGCGACGGCAATCTTGTGTTTTTTACCGGCCATCAGTATGACAAGGGGATAATGGAAGCTGTTAATAATAATGACCATGTATTTTATTATTCAATAAGAGAAGTTCCAAAGGACCTTGAGGAAATTGGTCGGAAAATGCTTAAAGCGTTTAATGTTCGTGAGAAATTTTTCCATTTTGAGTTCTTCAAGCTTCGTAAAGATAAAAAAATTGTCGCGTGCGAGGTAAATATGCGTCCGCCGGGCGGGCTTACGGTAGATATGTTTAATTTTGCCAACGATATCGATGTATACCGTGAGTGGGCTAATATAATAGCGCATAATCGTTTTGATTCTCATTATTCAAGGCCTTATCACTGCTGTTACATAGGCAGAAAAGAGCATAAAAATTATTGCCATACTAATGATGATATAATTCAAAAATTCGGCGATAAAATTGTCCATCATGAACCTATTAACTCAATATTCAGCAATGCGCTCGGAAATTATGGATATTTAGTCCGTTCTCCGAAACTGGAAGAAATTTTTGAAATCGCTAAATATGTTCATGCTGTAAATTAGTCCAAATAAAAAATAATAAAATTATCATTTGATTTTTGTAAAATATAATAAACGCGAAATGACTATTTATATGTTGTTTCGCGTTTTATTTTTGATAAGCCGGTTAATTTTTAACTGGCGATATGTTTATGTTTTTTTCAGTTAAACCGCTAAACAACGTTTAATAAGTATTAAATTTGCATCAAAAGGTAAAAAAAATTATAAACAGGGTTGATATGAATTTAACATAAAAAGGTTTTAAATTATACAAAATAAAAAGAAAGCGGTGAAGTCACTTTATGCATGTAGAGTATCACAAATGGTGGAGTCATAATATCGGCCATGACATGGAATATAAAATATACGGCCATTGGGGGAAGCCGATTATAGTATTCCCTTCGGCCTGCAAGAGATTCTGGGAATGGGAAGTAGAAGGAATGATCGAATCCTGCCGCGAGTTTATCGACTCGGGCAGAATAAAAATTATAACGGTTGACAGTGTCGACTGGGAGGCGTGGCTTAACGGCGGCGCGCATCCGGCTGACCGTGCGCGTCGTAATAATGACTACGACCGTTATATCGTCGAAGAATTGATTCCGTCGCTTGCGCATCAGCTTAATTATTCAGGTAAATTTATCTCGACGGGCTGCAGCATGGGCGCTTATCACGCCGCTAATTTTTTCTTCAGGCATCCTGATGTATTCGATACATTGATTGCTTTAAGCGGTGTGTATAGCACATGGTATTTCGCAGGTGATTATAACGATGAAAATGTATATTACAATAACCCTCTGGCATATTTAAATAATACCAATGATTCATGGTTTTTAGACCAGTACCGTCAAAACAGGATTATTGCATGTGTAGGCCAGGGCGCCTGGGAAGAGGTCTGCGTAAATGAAACACGTGCCTTGAAAAACATTCTTGACAGCAAGGGTGTGCCGGCACAGGTTGAATTCTGGGGTCACGATGTTTACCACGATTGGCCGTGGTGGCGTCATCAGATATATCATTTTCTGCATCATGTAAATATTTAATATTAATTTGAAAAATACCGTTGGTAAACTTTACTAAATATAAAACCTTTAGTCAATAAAATAAAAAGGGGCAAACGAATTTTATAATTTCGAATTGTCCCTTTTTATTTTTATCTATTTATGGGGTTAATTTTGTGAGCTCGGAGTTTTTTAAGCTTGATTGGTGGTAAAGCAAACGCTGTTAAATTTCTGGCATAATATATCCCATTTTTTGGCAAGGCCGGCTCTTGATGTTTCGCGGTAGCCGGCTTGAAGGTCGCGTCCGGTCTGTCCCATGGTGTCTATTACCTCATCCAATGAAATGCGGTGTTTGCCGTCTGAATTTAGCGCGAATACAGCGCATTCGAAAGCGCGTGACGCTGCCATTGCATTTCTTTCGATACATGGAATTTGAACAAGGCCTGCTATCGGGTCGCATGTCAATCCAAGATGGTGTTCTAATCCCATCTCGGCTGCATATTCAATTTGCGCCGGCGTGCCTCCCCATAATTTTGTGGAAGCGGCGGCGGCCATAGCGCATGCCACGCCTATTTCGCCCTGGCACCCTACCTCGGCACCAGATATAGAAGCGTTGTGTTTGGCGAGATTGCCGACAATTCCTGCAGTCGCTAATGCTCTTAAAATTTTTGAGTCTGAAAAATTATATGTTTTCTTCAGAAGATATAATACGCCTGGAACTACTCCGCATGAACCGCATGTCGGGGCTGTGACCACGACTCCGCCGGAGGCATTTTCTTCGGCGACTGCCAGCGCATACGCGAAAGTCAAATTGATTTTTTGCATAAATTCGCTGCTGTTTTGCGCTTTTGAATAGTAAGAGGAAGCTTTGCGGGCTAATTTAAGCACTCCAGGAAGCGAGCCTTCTTTATCAAGACCGCGTTGTATGGAATCTTTCATTACGTTCCAGATACCGCCAAGATAGTCCCAAATTTCGGCGCCTTCACGTTCTTCGACGTAATCGCAAATAGTTTTGCCGTTGGATTCTGTCCAATTCAATATTTGATTCATTGATTTAAGGTCATATACATTCTGCGTTTCTTCGAATGTGCCGGCTTCGTCTTTTAACGCGCCGCCGCCGATGCTGTATACCCGCCATTTACCTAAACAATTATTGCTATCATCCAAAGCTTCGAATTCGATGCCGTTCGGATGAAGCGGGAGTTCTTCGTTATAATGCCATATAATTTCAATTTCCTTGGGTGCTATTTCATTTTTTATTACCCAATCAGTTAAATGGCCTTTGCCGGTTGCGGCAAGGCTGCCGTATAATTTAGCGCGATACGATTTAGCGTTCGGATATTTGTTTTTAAAAAATTCCGCCGCTTTTTTTGGACCTATCGTATGGCTGCTCGATGGGCCGTTACCTACTTTGTAGAGTTCTTTAATCGATTTCAAGTTGTTACACCTCGTAATAATTTATTTGTTTGATGATTTTATCAAAAAAACTAATTGCTGTTATAACAAAAAGGCCCTTATCAGAGCCTTTTTGTTGTTTTATTGAATTGTTAAATTGTGTTATTAAAATTTTATTCTGCTTCGACGTCTACTTCGTCGTTAGTGTCATCTTCGCTGTCGGCTGCCGTAGTTTTAGAAGCGACAGTTTGCGCAGCCTTATCAGTTTCAGATTTTGGCGTTTCGGCAGATACCGCAGATGGCTTGTTGGCTGAAGCCTGAGCCGGCGCGCTCGGATCGAAGTTGCCGTCATCTTCTGAAACTACTTCGGGACCGCTGTCGGTTATAATATCGTCAGGCGATTCGGTATATTCTGCAACCGTCTTTTTAGGCGAATTGCCTGAATCTTTTTCAAAATAATTGTCTATATTTTCATCGTTGCTTCCATGATTACACATGGATTCCGGCTCGCTGCCGCGCTTAAAGGCCTGCTCGAATTTACTTTTGCATGTCTCGCAGGCGATAAGGCCTGTTTCTTTACATATCATTTTCTTAATTATGCTTTTAGGTTCTTTAAAATCACTTATCGGCGTATCTTTAACTGCTGCCAGCATATATTCTTTCCATATCGGGCCGACTATACGCCCGCCGGATTTTCCTTTGCCTAAAGGCTTGCGGTCGTCATTTCCTATATAAATGGCGGTTACCAGATTTGGAGTAAAACCGATAAACCATGCGTCTATGTAATTATTTGTCGTACCGGTTTTTGCAGCTGCCGGGCGCCCTATTTTGGCTGATGTACCGGTACCTCTTTCGATAACGCCTTTCATCATGTCGGTCATTACATAAGCAGTTTGAGGGTCAAGTACTTCTTCGCCTTTATATGTGTGTTCATAAACTACATTATCATTATTGTCGAGTATTTTTAATATGGATACAGGCATAACTTTAATGCCGTTGTTTGCGTAAACAGCGTATGCAGTGGCCATATCTATAGGAGTGACTTCGACGGCGCCGAGAGCGATGGAAAGGTTAGAGCCGATATTGGTTCTTATTCCCATTTTATGAGCCAAACTTACGACTCGCGGAATGCCGGTTTTTTGCAAAAGCTTTACTACTATTGAGTTCAATGATTTTTCAAGAGCCGTCCTCAAGGTGACATCGCCGTAATAGCGGTTTTCATAGTTGGCCGGCCGCCATACCTTGCCGGTGTATGGATTTACAAATTCTATCGGTTCGTCAGCCATTACCGTATTCGGACTTAATCCCATCTCGATCGCTGTAGCGTAAATAAAAGGTTTGAATGTCGAACCAGGCTGGCGTTTAGCTTGAACTGCCCTGTTAAATTCGCTCTGTTCATACGAACGGCCGCCGACCATAGCTTTAATATAGCCCGTCTGCGGTTCAAGCGATATAAGCGCGCCCTGCATTGTAGGATTCGTTTCTAACGGATTATCTTTAAAAATCTGAGCGTTGTTAAATGCAGTTTCAGCATCTTTTTGCATTTTCGGATCGATAGTGGTGTATACTTTTAAGCCTTCCGTATATACCTTTTTAGGACCGAATTTGTTAACAAGCTGCGTTCTGATATGTTCGACAAAATATGGCGCGTTTACAATTTCTTTTTTGGCGGTTGCAAGGTGAATTTGAGCATCTTTAGCATTAGCCGCCTGCTCTGGTGTTATGAATTTGTGGTCGACCATCTTATTTAAAACCAGTATCTGTCTTTCTTTCGAGCGTTTCGGATTTATAAAAGGATCATAACGCGTAGGGTTTTTGGGAAGACCCGCAAGTATTGCCGCTTCTGAAAGCGATAGTTCCGAAGGTTTTTTGCCGAAATATATTTGTGAAGCCGAAGCGATGCCCCACGCTCCATGACCGAAATATATTTCATTTAAATAAAGTTCGAATATTTCCTGTTTGGAAAATTTTTGCTCTATTTTAAACGAAAGGAGTATTTCTTTGACTTTTCTTGCGAAGGTTTTTTCCTGGGTGAGAAACGCGTTTCTGGCAAGCTGCTGTGTGATTGTGGAGGCCCCCTGCTTTAATGAGCCGGAACGCCAGTTTGTGAGCGCAGAACCGAATATGCGGACAAAGTCAATTCCAAAATGTTCATAAAAACGTGCATCCTCGATCGCTAAAAAAGCCTGCTGAAGTTTGATATTTATTTCTGTTAAAGCTACTTTTTCGGATCGGTTTTCAACTTCATGAAATTCTGTTAAAAGATTATTATTGATATCATAAACTTTTGTATTTAATTTAGGTTTATAAGTATGATAACCGACTTCCGGCAATTGTTCTGAAAAAGTTTTGACGATTCCAAGAACAACGCCTACCATAATGACTGATAAGGTCAGTCCGAAAAAAAAGCAAAACTTTATAAATGAAAATATAAGCGAAGTTTTTTTCTTCGGTTTTGCTTCAATTGTTTTCATTGAGAATTCACTTCCTTTGAGATTATAACAAAGCTACTCATACCTACGATTGATTATCGGAAGTAATTTGGATAATATAATATAAAATTTGTTTTTTTTGGTTAATGATAAGAAAAAACGATTGTAAGATTTTGAAATCTGCAACTTAATATAATAAAAACTGAAGAGAATATATTTTATTTTCTATTTAAGATAAATATTATTTTCTTTTTCATGGCCGATTGTAGTGTGCGGACCGTGGCCCGGCAGAACTACAATGTTGTCGTTTAATTTAAAAAGTTTATTTTTTATAGAATTGAACAATTCTTCCGCGCTGCCGCTTTGTAAGTCGGTTCTTCCTATTGATTCTAAAAATAAGGTGTCGCCGGAAAAAATAACTTTTTCGTCATATTTATAACAGCAGCCGCCCTGCGTATGTCCCGGTGTATGGATGACTTCCAATTTTACTTCGTCGCCGATATTGACAATATCGCCGTCTTTAAATGTAATTGCGGGGGTTAACGATACTTGGGAAGTATGTAAAACACTTGAGTAGTTATAAGCCGGATTCCTTAGAATGTCAGCTTCTGATAAATAACATCCCAGTTTAAGATTATGGGCTTTATATTTATTTAAAAATTCGGCTACGCTTCCTATATGATCATAATGAGCGTGTGTCAATAGTATATACTCAGGAATTAAATTTAAAGCGTTAATTTTTTTCAATATTTTTTCAAACTCTGCGCCAGGATCTATTATTGCGCATTTTTTGGTTTTTTCGCAATAGATTATATAACAATTTGTCTGAAGGCTTCCGACCTGTGTTATTAAAATATTTTTATTCATTGATTTTTTCCTGTTATTAATTTTTAACTATTGCCACATACGGCAGGTTACGATAATATTGCTCATAGTCGAGTCCGTATCCGATGACGAATTTATCTTCGATTTCAAAACCTATATAATCTATGTTTATTGAAAGTTTGCGGCATGACGGTTTGGATAATAATGAACAAATCTTTAATGATTTAGGCTGCCGCGTGCTGATATATTCTTTTAGAAAATTAAGAGTTATACCTGTGTCTACAATGTCTTCTATAATTATTACATTTTTATTTTCTATATCTTCATCTAAATCTTTTGTTATTTTTACTTTACCGCTGCTTTTTTTTGCGTTGCCATAACTTGATACCGCCATAAATCCGCATTCGCAGGGAACTGTAATCTGGCGGCATAAATCGGTTGCAAATACAAATGCGCCTTTTAATACGCAAATTAAATAAACAGACTGATCCTTATAATCATTATTTATTTGATCTGCCATTATTTTTATGCGTTTTTTAATATCTGTTTCGGATATTAATGTCTCGATTTTTAATTCGGCTATTTTTTTGTTCATCAGATAACTCGATAACTTTAACTATATTTATTATTAGGTTATTATAATATATTTTTAGGTAAAAGTAAATAACGGAATGCTATTTTATTATTAATTTGTCATAAATGCTCATGGCAAAATAATAAGGGGAAAAACGTTTTTAGTCCAGCACTTCGCAGTTATAAAGCTGAATTTCAAAATTTCTGGTTACGTTGTCGCGTTTCCAATCGATAATACGGCCTGTAATTTGATGAGCTTTGTTTTCTGTGATCTTTAAATTTAGCTTTTTTCTTTTCATCTGAAAATTTTTGCTTAAATATAATATAATAGTATGTTTTTCAGTATCTTTTAGCTGCTTTTTGACTGTTAAAATTATTTTTGATCCGTCTGGAGATTCTTCTGAATTTAAAACATATAGATTCCACTTAAAATATTTATTTAAATAATTAAATCTTATCTCGTCATATTGCAGTTTTAAACTGGCGCTTTTTTTTGCATTTTCGCAAACATTAAGCTGCGTTATTGTGTCGAAAAAATTTTTTGCCGATTCGACGCGCATGTGAAAAGTGTCGTAATATTGAGGTAAATCCATTATTGAATAAACATATGCGCATGCCGAAACGAACAGTAAAAACGAAAAAATAAAAGCGATTTGTAATAATCTCGGCAGTACGTTTCTTTGAAAATTGTCGCTAAAGAAATGTTTAGGCTGCTTTTCTTCGATTATGTTAACGTTTATAACCTGCGCGGCGCCAGTGCTTTTGTAATATGTATTTTTATTTGCACCGGTATCGACACTGACTGGCTCTTCTGATTTTGAAACAACTTCTATATTTTCGGATTCGGTATCTTCAATAATGGTTTCTGCACCGGAATGAATAAGGTCGGAAAAGTCGTTTTCTTTATTTTCAGATATTTTGCCGGCATTAGATTCCTGAGCAGTATCTTTATTATGTATGGACGGCTTGGATATTTTTTCCGCGGCTGGTTTTATGGCCTGTTTTTCATTATCCTTCGATTTGATGCCCGGCCGCGCTTCTATGCCGCCGTCTAAACAAAAATTACAGCTTTTGCAATATTTCAGCGTATCGATATTTTTCATGCCGCATGAGGGGCAGCTAATAAATTTCATTTATGTATCACCGGAAAGATTATAACATACCGCTAATTATTTTTTCCACTTTTTTATTATTACATCTTTTAAAATTTATTGTAATAATTAATGGCGGCATTCATCCCGCTTAAATAAAAATTTTCAAATGAAAAATAACAGTTTGAAAATGTTTTTGATTTATTAAAACTAAATGCCGGGTTTTTTTGTTTAACGGCAATATCAGATATTTGAACGGGTTTTGAATCATATTCCGTTTCCTTTTTGGCGCCGGACATCAAGGTTACTATTTTTTTGTAATCATCGATTTTTAAAGAATAATTTTGAACCGTTTCGGCGCCGTACATGAAAAACTTGCGCTGCATATAATTGGCCGGCCGGTCATAACTTATTACTTTTTCAGATAATTTTGAATATAAATTTTTAGTGTCGTTGTATTTATTAATTATTTCAAGCATTGGGGTTTGCGAAAAATAATTCGGATTAAATTTTGCGGATAAAATTGGAGTTATATCATAATGAAATTTATTTTCAGATTTATTAAAATGCCAGTCAAAAGCGAGTGCTGTAAGCATTAAATTCTTGTAAAAACGGGGTTTTTCACCTTCGAATCCAGCTTTCGCCGTGATTCCCGCGACATAAATATAGCCATTTTCAATGTAATAAATGTTATGCAGATAGTATTGTGTTTTCAAAACAGGGTCTGCTACTAATATTTCAAAATAATTTCGGTCGACATAAAAGTTATGTTCTTGTAATTTTTTTGAGATTATAAAAATACTTTCAGGATTGTAATTATCCAGGCATGCTGCGTTAAGGGTTAAAATGCCGTTTTCGTCAATTTCAGCGTACTGATATAAAACTTTATCCACTATCGGAATGAACTCGCTGCTTTGAGCGCTTCCTTTTTTAGTGCTTGCTTGCCTCGTTGATTGTATTGCGTTCTCGATGTTTTTCATTTTCATGCCTCCGTTTTTTATTTTATTAATAATAAAACAAAAGTCATGCCATTTTATAAATTGTATAAAATGGCATGTAATCAGAGGAATATAATGTTAAAATCTCAAAATGAGAATCATTTGTATCAAAACGAGATTTTTAAATGTCATAAAGCAGGATTGCCGGTTGTTTGCATTGGTATCAAAATGAGAATCGCCTGATAACGTGATTATTAATGATTGTTTTTACTGGATTGCAGGAATGATAATTTATTGAAATTTTAAACTTTAAGAATTTAATATGTAATTTTTGACATATTTAAGTCGGATTTTTCATTCAAATAACATTTTTAAAAAAATGTGAAAACCGAATATGAGCTTTTTGAAGAGAAGTTTGAATTTATTTCGGAGGCGTTGAAATTACTGTCGGGCGGTATGATTAGATTAAGTCCGGCGACACTTTATTGACTGCGAAAAAAATACGAATTTTAATTCATATTATAATATTGTTTTAGCGTAAACGCATGCTCCGATAGCGCCCACAAGTTGTGGATTTTCCGGTACAATGATGCGTCCGAACCCGGAATTCTTTTTTAATATTGCCAGGAATGCTTTATTTAAGGCGATTCCCGATGTGACGACAAGCGTTCCGGTATGGCTGCGGTGGCTATCGAGCATAGGTTCCACCCTGGCGTATACGGTATAATTGACTCCGGCCAATATTTCGTCAATGTTGACGCCTTCCATTAGTTTGCAAATAACCTCGGTCTCGCCGAAAGTTGCGCAGGTTACCGAAAGCGGCACAGGGTTTTCGTGACATGATGCGAGTTTTTCAAGAGGTGTTTTAAGGATGCGCGCCATATTTTCGAGATAACGCCCCGAGCCGGCGGCACACTTATCGTTCATTGAAAAGCCGTGCACTTCGCCGCTTCGTACTTCGATTGCTTTCATATCCTGGCCGCCTATATCGAGCAGTGTAAAGTCGTTAAGACCGGTTAAATAGCATGCGCCGGCGGCATGGCATTGTATTTCGGGGATTGGCGTCGCGTCAAATATCCGCGCTTTGTAACGGCCGTAGCCGGTTGAATAATATTCGATCGGGCCGTCATTTGGACCGAAAACATCGAATTCAAAATTATTTTTTATTTCGGAACTGTCTCCGCTCATATATTTAATTATGAAATCCATGGTGTCGAATACGCGGTATGAAATTTTTTCGTTGTTAAAAAATGCGACTTTTACGGCTCTTGAACCGACGTCGATACCGGCGATTAATTTATTTTTCAGCGATTTGCCGAATACTTGCGCAATGCTTTTACTCTTGTCTGTTACTGCGCTTTTTTTCTTTTTAGATTTTATTACGTTCGTAACGAAACTTTCAATTTTAAGCTTGTCGTTTTCATTTAATATTCCAGGCCTGTCCCCTTCGAGCGTTAATATAGGAATGTTTTTTATTCCGTCGCGCAGCATTTTATCTTCGATTTGATGGAAACAAAAGCTCTGGACATAATGAATCAGGCAGTCGAGTTCCCTTTCCTCGACAGCTTTTTTTATGTCTTTAAGCCGCGCCGAAAATGTATAAGGATATGTATAATTTTGATAAGCGTGAAAAATATCAAGCCCTATGCCGTCAATCAATGAAAATTGCTTTTGCGTTTCGTTAAAAACTATTTCACAGCCGAGCGATGAAATATAATCATAAAAATTGGAGAATATCGGCGGCATTCCGGTATATCCGATTCTTAATTCGGGTTTTTCAGACTGCCTTTTGCGCGCGCTGCCGAGAAATTTCAATGCCTTTTTATGAAATTCGTCAGGTGAGGTTTCAAAGTCCGACGCGCTTATTAAAAAAAGATGGTTTTCAAATCCCGTGACCTTGTTTTCCTTATATGTCAGTTCGTCGATTTCCTTCAAAATCATTCGCGTTTTATCGAATTTTTCCTTTACGGCCTCGCAGTCGGATACTGAAATTTTATAATGCTTTATCAATTTTAATATTTCAGCTTTAATTTTTGAAAATTCGCGGTCTATAGGAAATTCAAATGGAATTGTCGAGATTCCGTTGTCTCGTAATATCGCCAGCATCGGTATTGTATGTGCGCAGTCGCCTTCTGTGACTATCACGCATTCAGGGAGTTTTAGAGATACCGCTTCGGTCAATACCCCTAGCGTCCAGGCGCATATTGTACGTGACAGCATGTTATGCGCGGATTTTAAAATTTCATCGGTGTTTTTTGACGTGATAAAGATGTTGTTTAAATCAACGGGAAACCTTCCGGCCGCATATATTACCTCGATCGGAAGGGTTGAGCTCAGGCCGGTTAATAACTTATATTTATTTAATAAGTGAGGGTAATCATTTATAGATATCATAAAAACAAAAATACAACTTATATCCGTCATGCTTTTTTTACATGAGGATAAAGTTTTTAATTAAATTTGATATAGTATTTTATCGGTATAATGACGTGCTAAATTAATAGAAACGTCTTTTTATTTGCCGCTCTGGATTATAAATTTAATCGCAGTTTTTTCTTCGCTGTTGATTTCGATTTTTGAAAATGCGATAACTGTTACTAAATTGATTCCTTTTGGAGCTACAAAACCGCGCGCAATTGCTATAGCTTTAACTGCCTGATTTACCGCCGCTGCTCCGACCGCGTGAAGTTCAACTTCCTTTTCCTTTTCCACTACGGCCGCAAGGGCTCCGGCTACTGCTTTTGGATTCGATTGTGCTGCAACTTTAAGATGTTCTGACACGAGATTACCCTCCTTGTAGGTATATTAAGTATTATTAATGTATTCCTTCAAAATGTCTAATCTATTTACTATTTTTAAAAATTCAAATGGTTTTATGCCAGTAATTTGTATGTATGGAAAATCTTCGTACTTTATATCGCAATTATTATATAACAAATTATTTTTAATTTCAAGAAATATATCACTATTTTTTTTTATATTTTCTTTTTTGTATCCGATTATATAATTTTTTATTTTTTCGGATGCGGTTTTTATTTCAAATGTCTTTATTTCCGGTGCTTCACGGCGTAACAATTGAAATAACGCTTCGTGAATTTCGCCTTCGACAATTTCCCTTAAATTAGGATATGCAGGGCCGGATATTACTTCTTTTCTGAATTTTTCATTTTCTAGTATGCCTATTCTTATGACTTTGATTCCGCCGCTCTCCAAATAACAGAGTGCGAGCGAAGTTTGCTTTATGAGTTCTGCGTCGTCTGTAAAAAGTTCCGTTCTTTTTTCGTCAAGTAATTTTTCAAGCTCGGTTCCCTTGATTACGCAGAGAGGATGTATTCGCGCATATTCCGGTTCTATTTCAAGAGTTTTGAAGATGTCGCCCATAAAAATCTCGCGCGTTTGAAACGGCAGGCCGCACATTAAATGCACCGAAAGTTCAAATCCGTTCGCTTTTATTGATTTTAACGCGTTATAGGCGCACTTGCCGGTGTAATTGCGGTTGGAATACTCGAGCACTCTGTCGTTGAACGATTCAACTCCTATTTCGATCGTTTTTACATTATGGCTTTTTAAATTTTTAAGTATTTCATCGGTTATGAAATCAGGCCGCGTGGATATCCGTATTCCTTTGAACCGGCTTGGAGGGACGCCGAATTCCGCAAGAGCCACTAAAGCCCCTTCCATAAGCCGCGACTGTATGTTTATTTCAAGCGCCGTAAAAGTGCCTCCGTAAAAGGCGATTTCGAATGAATGCTCATTCATGTTATTGTTTTTTGAAATATCATAAAGGTATTTGCGGATAAACTGATCGGTTTCGGTTAGAGCGACAGAGTCGCCGCCGGATGCGTGCTGATTGCAGAAAATACATTTTTTTTTTGAAGGGCAGCCGGCGTTGCTTAAAAATATAGGTATGATGAAGTGTTTTTTGAGATCCATTATTTTTTACCGCTTTTTTCTTCGGCGAGAAGGTCGATGATCCTGCTGTGGGCCATTTGCGCGGCAAGCTGTTCCGCGTCTTTTCGCGATTTTGCCATGCCCTGACCGAAATCAACGCCGTTTATTTCAACCGCAATTATAAACGTCTTGTCATGGTCCGGCCCCAGCGATTTGATCAACCGGTATTGCGGCTTTATTCCGTACATTTTAACGGCGTACTCCTGCAGCATCGACTTGTAATTGTTGGCGTCGTATTGGTCGCTCAGGCTCGAGTTTGTTATTTCCGGCCCGATGTTATGAATGACAAAATCATAGGCAGGCTCCATTTTTTTTGAGTCAAGGTATATCGCACAGACTATCGCTTCGAAAATATCGGCAAGTATAGACGCTTTCTGCCTTCCGCCGTTTTGCTCCTCGCCGCGCCCCAGCTGCATGTATTCGTTTACGCCGATCCTGTTTGATGCTTTTGCAAGAACCGGTTCCGATACGACGAAACTCTTTATTTTGGAAATATTACCTTCCGAAAGTTCTTTATGGTTTTTAAAAATATAATCTATTACTATAAAGCCGAGCAGCGAATCGCCGAGAACTTCCATGCGTTCGTAATTATAATTTTTCTTATGTTCGTGGGCATAAGACGTATGTGTCAGTGCTTCTTCAAGAAGAGTAATGTTATTAAATTTATAGTTTATGTTTTTTTCGAATGTCTCTAATGAAATTCTTCTTGCAAATTCATCCATTTTGATTGCCGCTGTTCCTTTTGCCGTTAAAAGTTTTAACCGTAAATTTGCGTTATTTTATCTTACTTTGAACAATTTGTCAATAAATAACCGTAAAAATAAAAAGAGGCGTTTTAAAACGCCTCTTTTTTCGGTACCTTATGAATTAAAATTCACAATATTATTTGTTTTCATATTTTTTTATGCATATTGTCGAGTTATGGCCGCCGAACCCGAGGGAGTTTGAAATTGCGTATTTTACGTCGCGTGTTTTCATTACGTTCGGCGTATAATCCAGGTCAAGTTCAGGGTCCGGAGTGATATAGTTTATTGTAGGCGGGATTTTTCCTTCGAAAACTGCCATAGCGGTAGCTATAGCTTCGATGCCGGCGGCAGCGCCGAGAAGATGTCCGGTCATTGATTTGGTCGACGATACGGATAATTTCTTCGCGTGTTCGCCGAATACCGTCTTAATAGCCATGGTTTCATATTTGTCGTTAAGTTCTGTCGAGGTGCCGTGTGCGTTAACATAGTCAACCATTTCCGGCTTGATGCCCGCCTCGTCTATGGCTAATTGCATTGAGCGTGCCGCGCCTTCGCCGTTTTCGGCCGGCGATGTTATATGAAATGCGTCACATGTCGCGCCGTATCCGGCCATTTCCGCATAAATTTTTGCGCCGCGCCTTTTTGCGTGTTCGTATTCCTCGAGTATCAAAACTCCGGCGCCTTCGCCTATAACGAAACCGTCACGGTCTTTGTTGAAAGGCCTTGAAGCTGTTTTCACGTCGTCATTTCTTTGCGAGAAAGCGCGCATTGAAGCGAAGCCTGCGTATGTTAACGGAGTTATTGCGGCTTCGGAACCGCCGGCTATTATGACATCCTGGCGGCCGTATCTTATGGTTTCAAATGCCTCGCCTATTGCGTGATTGCCTGAAGCGCAGGCTGTCACTGTAGTGAAGTTGACGCCCCTTGCGCCAAGCTGTATCGCTACCTGGCCTGCCGCCATGTTGCCTATCATCATCGGCACTAAAAGCGGTGAAACACGGTTCGGCCCTTTAGCTTTTAAAACGTCGTACTGCGCTTCGAATGTCTGGATGCCGCCGATACCTGAGCCTAAGATCACGCCGAACCTGTTTTTATCGATCGAATCGATGTTTAAAGAAGAATTAGCGACCGCCATTTTTGATGCAGCTACGGCAAATTGGGTAAAACGGTCCATTCTTTTGCATTCTCTTTTTTCTATATATTCTTCGGGATTAAAATTTTTAACTTCGGCAGCCATTTTTGAAGTATAGTTCGTGACGTCGAATGTGGTTACTACGTCGATGCCGTTAGCGCCGTTTAAAAGACCATTCCAGAATGTTTCAAGACCGCAACCAATCGGGCTCACAACCCCAAATCCCGTTATTACTACTCTGCGGACCATCGCAATTCCTCCTAACAAAATTTTGTTTTATATAAAAAATTTTATTCAACTTTATTAATTTAAAATTTACCTTTTTAATAATTTATAAACATGATTTTTAAATTTTATGAACCGGCCTTAGTGGAAAATAATTAAAAATAAGGCACAATGTGTTTTGATGTGTCAAATCTGAGGTCCGGTTAAAGACCTCAGATTTGAAGGCTTAATTGTTAAAATTAAGCAGCTTTTTTTTCAAGAATGTATTTAACTGCCTGATCAACAGTTCTTAATTTTTCAGACTGATCATCAGGTATTGATATATCGAATTCTTCTTCTATTTTCATAATGATTTCAACTAATGCGAGAGAATCTGCATTAAGATCATCCTGAAAATTAGATTCTTTTTTTACTGTTGAAGGATCAACATCTAATTCTTTTACTGCGATTTTAACAACCTGTTCGAATACGCTTTCATAAGTAAGAGCCACGGTGTCACCTCCCCTTCATATAGTGTGATGGATTAATTGACGATATATATTATCATTAAAATGCAAAAATGTAAATAGCATAAAATTCAAAATAAAATTTTGAATTTTACATGTGCATGCCGCCGTCGATTGTTATTACCTGGCCGGTAACGTAAGAGGCTGCGTCGGATGCCAGGAACAAACATACGCTTGAAACTTCTTCCGGCTTACCGAAACGCTTCATGGGAATTTGTTTGAAGTATTCCTTCTTTATTTCTTCCGGCAGGACAGCCGTCATATCAGTTTCAATAAAGCCCGGCGCTACGGCATTTACGCGTACGCGGCCGCCGTATTCTTTTGCGATAGCTTTAGTTAAACCGATTAATCCGGCCTTAGATGAGCAGTAATTCGACTGCCCCGCGTTGCCCATAATCCCGACGACTGAACTTACGTTCACAATCGAGCCGCCGCTGCGTCCCATTATCTTTATGGCGTTTTTCGTGGTTAAAAAGCACGCATTTAAATTTGTGTTTATGACTTTCGTGAAATCTTCGAACGTCATTCTCATCATAAGTTTGTCGTTTGTGATGCCCGCATTATTTATAAGCACGTCAAGGCGCTTAAACCGGTCTTCTACCTGTTTAAAAAGCGATGTAACTTCTTGCTCGCTGCTAACATCGCATTTCAAAGCCATTACTTCGCCGCCGAAAGATTTAGCGTCGTTGATCACTGCGTCAGGCACCGACGAATTATATGTGAATGCCACGTCATAGCCGGCTTTGGCAAATTCCATGACTATATGACGTCCTATACCTCTGGCACCGCCGGTTATTACTGCGACTTTTCTTGTGTTTTCCATTTTATTAATCTCCTTGGCTGATTGGTGGCTATTACGCGTTTACTGTTGCGCCTTTTAACGTTTCAAGATATTGCAATGTTTTTTCCAATGATTTTATATCTTCTATGTTTAAAACATTAACGTCAGGTTTTATTTTTTTGACAAGGCCTTTTAAAACAGTTTTTGGACCTAATTCGATCATGACGCGTACGCCCATATCATAGAGTGAGTTTACGCAGTTGACCCAAAGAAGCGGCTGATATACCTGGCGGATTATCGCGTCTGAAATAGTATGCGCGTCCGTTGTGATATTTCCGAGAACGTTCATCGCTACCGGATAGTCAGGCTGGTAAAAATTGATTTCTTCCATTACTTTTGAAAGTTTTTCAGCGGCGCCCTTCATAATGTTTGAGTGAAATGCGCCCGATACTGAAAGCGGAAATACTGTCGCGCCTTTTGCCTTAGCGCGTTCGCCGAGAGTTTGGACTCCCTCTATCGTGCCGGAAACTACAATCTGCTGAGGCGAGTTGAATATTGAAACTGCGACGTATTTTCCTTCGTTTGTAACCTCGGCGCAAAGAGCGTCAAGATTGTCCTTGGTCATTCCGACAATTGCAGCCATTGTGCCTTTGGTGTTCTGACCGGCTTCGTGCATAAATTTCGCACGGTTATATACGAAGCGTAAGCCATCGGCGAACGAATATACGTTTGCGGCGCAAAGAGCGCTGTATTCTCCAAGACTGTGGCCGGCGATTACGGTTGGAACGATATTTTTTCCGTTAATCAGGCGTGTCGTAAGAATCTTATGGCATGCAATCGAAGTCGTGTAAATTGCAGGCTGTGCGTTTATGGTTAGTGTCAATTCCTCGTTGCTGGCTTCAAAACACATTTTAGCCATGTCATATCCCAATACTGACTGAGCTTCATTGTAAATTTCGCGCGCTTCAGGATAAGCGGAATATAATTCCGCGCCCATTCCGCTATATTGTGAACCTTGACCAGGGAATATAAATGCAATTTTATTGTCCATAATTTTAGCTTGACCTTCTCCTTATTATTTATTAGCGAGATTACAAAAAAAACAAAGTGAAATACTTTGTTTTTTAATTTGCTTTTAAAAAAGAGCTTCGATGTCGTGCTGGATTTTATTGTTAATTTGCTCATTAACAAATTTCTTTGCGACCGCTATAGCGTTTTTTATAGCTTTAGCTTTTGAAGAGCCGTGAGATATTATGCATGTGCCGTTAACCCCGAGGAGCGGCGCTCCGCCGTATTCGGAATAATCAAGTCTCTTCTTGAGTTCCCGGACGAAGCTGGCGGTTGGATTGGCCGCATTATTATCCTGCGGCTGACCGCTTTTTTCAGTGTTTCCGGCAGCTTGAGCCATGATTTTTGTTGCGGTCGAAAAAATCATCTCGGCGGTGGCCTCGATGGTTTTTAAAATCGCGTTTCCAACGAAACCGTCGCAGACGATTACATCGCAAACATCTTTAAACAAGCTTTTGCCTTCGACATTTCCGACAAAATTTAACTTTGAGTTCTTTAAGAGCTCAAAGGTTTCCAATGAAAGCTTATTGCCTTTCTTATCTTCGGTGCCGTTTGAAAAAACCGCTACGCGTGGATTTTTTACACCGAAAATATTTTCGCAATATTTTACGCCCATTACCGCAAACTGGTAAAGGTTCATAGGCTTACAGTCGACGTTAGCTCCGGCGTCTATAAGTATAACCTGCCCGCTGGGGGTTGGGATCGTTATTGGAATTGCCGGACGGTCTATCTTATCAATACGTTTCCATAAAATAACAGAAGAAGCCATGCATGCGCCAGTATTACCGGCTGAAACATAAGCATCGGCTTCTTTGTTGCGGACGAGGTTGCAGCAAACTGATATTGAATTTTCAGTCGAACGCGAAACCGGATCATCATTAAAACTGATAACCCCTTTTACATGACGAACTGAAACATTATCAAGTTTTTTATAACCTTCAACGTTTTGTATTTGTTCACTGTCGCCAACAAGTATTATCTCGATTTCAGGCATACCGGCGGCAGCTTCCAGACTTCCTTTTACGATTTCGTGAGGGGCATAATCCCCACCCATAGCATCTACTGCTATTCTCACAAAACTTGTTCCCCTTTGCCTTAAAATAAATAGCAACTTCCAGCTCAAACCAAAACATGATTCCGATTTGAATAAACTGCCTCGCTGATATGCGTGGCAATTGAGACATTGCTATTACCGCTCGTTTAATAAGCGGCGGGTACTATAAAAACTCTAAAAACGGCTGATTATTTTGTTTCTTTTGTTTTTATTTCCATTACTTTTTTGCCGTCATAAGTGCCGCATTCAAGGCATACATGATGAGGTCTTACAGGCTGTCTGCATTCAGGGTTTGAACAAACCGCGATTTCATGAGCAGTTTCTACTCTTTTTCTCCAGACGGCGCGGTCACGTCTGTTCCTGGTTTTACTATGCTTGTGTTTCGGATTTGGCATGTTTTTCACTCCTTATTATGGTAAAATAGATTTAGTGTCAAATTATTATATAACAATTAAGATGTCTTGTCAAGTAAAAAATTACCAAAGACATCATTGTCGTATAATTATCGTTATTTT
Organism: Candidatus Wallbacteria bacterium; assembly: GCA_041441465.1. Classification (GTDB taxonomy): domain Bacteria; phylum Muiribacteriota; class UBA9980; order UBA9980; family UBA9980; genus JASDSY01. The sequence goes on along the minus strand of JASDSY010000022.1, from coordinate 116,366 downwards.
TTTCAAATATTTAAAAAATAATTAAAATTATTTTTCGGCTTCCTGAAAGGCTGCTGTGTTATTTTTTATATAGACATTAAAAGATGGAAGCGCGAATATTCCGATTAAAAGAGCGAACCATAGAGTTGCGGCCCTGACTAAAAATGAAGCAGCGACTGCGGCCGGTAAAGTTATTCCTATAAAATTGACAAGCAGAAAAGACATGCCGCCTTCTGTTACGAACAAACCGCCGGGGATCATCGCCGCCGCACCGACAAGCGTCGAGAATGAATAAATAAATGCGCAAATCATCATAATACTGAAATTATCTATTGAAACTTCCGGCGCTATCAGTTTGATTATATAGTAAAGAGAATAGCACTCCATCGCCCAGGCCGCTACCGAAAGAAGTGTCGTGTATATTAATGACCATGGCATTATTAATATTCGAGCCGATTCCAAAAGCTCTTCGATATGCACTATGTACTTTTTTATAAAACTTATTTTTTCGGCAAGTTTTAATATTTTAGTATTAAATGTTTTGCTCGATATTATGAATATCAGTACGGCCGTTATTATAACAAATGCTGCAAGCGCCGTAAGCTGAGAAATGTTCGAATCTTTCGGCGATGAATAAAAATAAGATATTTTATAAAAAAATCCGGCTGCGCTTAATAATAATAATGCGAGCACGTCCGCCATTCTGTCGGCGAATACAGCCGGCGCGGTTTGCGTTATCGGATATTTATAATGCTCGAAAATTAAAAGCGATTTTAAAACTTCTCCCATTTTTCCCGGCGTAATCGCCATTATAAAGCCTGACAAAAAAATAAGCACGCTTGAAATTTTAGGTAAAAATATGCCGAGCTGCCTCAAATAAAAGTCCCATTTTATAGCCCTTATTGCGTAATTTGAAAGCGAGAGCAGGAGCAGCAGCGGCCAGCCGCCGGCAGGAAAAATTGAAACAGCCGATACGACCTGTTTGAAATCTGCAAAAAAAGCCAGTACGATAAATGCAAGAGCGCCGAGCAGCGAGCCTATTATTATTTTGTTAATTATCTTATTCATTCTCTGGATATTTTTTTCGGGCACTCTACACACACTCCATTTTGTTTTCGTTAAGAATTTTTTTCTGTTAAAGAATAAACATTTCCAAAAAAACTTTTTTTGTAATTTGAATATTTAATTTGTGATGTTTGATGGTTAATGCAATTATTATATAATAATCGGCATTTTTAATTTTTTTTGCATTTTTATTTATTTTTTCGCTTGCGGGGAAGGATTAAAAGATCCGTAAGTTACATGTTTAGTGTTGGAATTGCTTTAAAATATCAGCTAAGGCGATTACTTATAAAAATATCGCATATCATGCCATGCTATAAAAAAATGAGAGGCAAATCCATGCCTCTCATTTTACAATATAAATTAAAATTTATCAATATCGTGAGGAACATCGGCTGCAATTTCTTCGCAGTCTGCATTTTCCGGATTAAGTTTGCTCTTTCTTATGCCGTAGCTGAAATAAAAAACAGCGCCTATCAAAAGCCATACGATAAATCTTATCCATGAAGTTGCCGGCAGGCCGAGAGTCAGATACAGACAAGATGCGCAGCCTAAAATCGGTATTATAATTCCGCCGGGAATTTTAAACGGCCTCGGGCGGTTTGGATCTTTAAACCTTAATACTATTATGCTCAAACATACCAGCATAAAGGCAAAAAGAGTTCCGATATTGCAAAGATCGACCATTTCATCCAGATTCATGCACGCCGCGAAAAACGCCATGAATACCCATAATATTATTGTCGATACATAAGGAGTTTTGAAACGGTGATGTATTTTCATGAATACGGAAGGCAGCAAGCCATCGCGTGACATTGAAAATACAATTCTCGGCAATCCAAGCTGTAAAACAAGTATTACGGCGGTCTGCGCTACAAGCGAGCCGAGCGCTACTATTCCCGCCGAGGATTGTACGATTTTTTTCGTCAGTTCGCTTGCGCCTGGAACTTCAGCTATATGTTTGAATGCCATTGCCAGCGGCTCGGCTTTTTCGCTTGCCAGTTTCGCGCTTAAGCTCGAATATGGTATTAAACCTGTAAAAACTGCGGTGACTACAATGTATATAATTGTGCATACAAGAAGGGAGCCTATAATTCCTATAGGAAGGTCGCGTGCCGGGTTCTGTGTTTCTTCGGCCAGAGTCGAAACCGCGTCAAAGCCTATAAATGCTAGAAACACTATTGCGGCTCCAGCCTGTATGCCGCCCCAGCCGTTAGGCGCAAATGGAACGTAATTTGCCGGATTTATATAAAAGAAACCGACTATGCAGAAAAACGAAAGCACGAGCAGTTTTATCGCCACCATTACTTCGTTGAAACGTGCGCTTTCCTTAACTCCGACGATTATTAATAATGTAAGAAGCGTTATTATGCTTACAGCCGGCAGGTTAAATATGAATGGAACACCAAATAGTACCGGCGCTCCGGGAATTATAAGATTATTTGCAATTTCTGTCTGCGCGTGATTCATCCAGGAAGCGTGTCCGCTGAGCCCGAAACTCGAAAAAAGGCCGTGAAGCGATATTGACGCTGAATTCAAATTATTTAGTATGGCATCGCGCACATGCGCGGTTTTAGGATCGATTGTAAGCCATAGCGGCATTTTTAAGCCGAATCCGGCCAATAGTGCGGTAAAATATCCGCTCCAGCTTATTGAAACGGCTATGCAGCCGATCGAGTATTCCACGACGAGGTCCCAGCCGATTATCCATGCCACGAGTTCGCCGAGTGTCGCATAAGAGTAGGTATATGCGCTTCCGGCTATCGGCACCATGGCTGAAAATTCGGCGTAGCACATAGCCGAAAACCCGCATGCTATGGCTGTTAGTAAAAACGAAACCATAAGCGACGGCCCCGCGCCAGGCCTGCATGCGTCGCCGGCGGCAGCTGTTCCGATTGTCGTGAATATGCCGGCGCCGATTATAGCGCCTATTCCCATAAAGATAAGATCGACCCAGTTAAGGCTTTTTACAAAGTGCTCGCTTCCGGCCTGGGAAGCTTTTAGTATCTTGTCGACTGATTTTGTTCTGAAAATTTTTGAAAAAATATCGCTCACTCCTTCTATAAAAAAATGTTTATATGTTATATCAGCCATTGTTAAATGTCAATATTATTTTTTTAGAATATTCTAAAAATTTATTTTGCTGTTATTTAAAATGTTTTGAGATTTGAGTTTGTCTGAAATTTAAATCATAAAAAATATTATTCCGAAATTATTATTTTTAATAATTGGAATACATAATGAGTTAATAGTTTTGAGGGCGATTTCTGGAATATCAGACAGGCTTAGTTGTATAAAAAATAAAACGTGACTTTGCTTTGAACAAAATTTTGACGTTTTATTTTTAAAATCGCCGTAAATTCAATAATAATTATTTTACGAGTATTTTACCTGCCTTATAATATTCGTTTAATATGGGTTCGAATTTTGCGTATTCGATTTTATTTAATTTTTCAGGGTCTTTCAAAGCCGATTTTAATATCTTTCTCTGCTTATCCGTAACTTCAAGGAATTCGAATATATATGGTTGTTCCTTTACTCCGCTCTGGCCGCATTTTGAACATCCGGCGCCGTAATATACCTTAAAGCCGTTTTTTACAGACTCGTCAAAATTTTCACTCTTGCATGCCGGACATATCAAATTTATGTTTTTGAACGCGGCGATATACTTTATGTTATCTATTATTGCGGCCGCATTTTTACTCTTAATGACGCTTTTTAATATCGAGTTGACGCTTTCGTCGTTTGAGCAGAAAAATGAAAAAACTTTATCGCAAATCAATTTTTCGATATTGCCGAAGTTATCGTAAGGATTAATGATTGATGAAAATATTATGCCGGCGGAAGAATTGACTGCATAAGCGTAGGCGTCGGCGATGCTTTGATCGCGCACGGTCGTCGTCGTTTCGGTATATTCTATTTGAGTGACATTTTTGACAGGTTTTATAATGTCCTTTTCTATGGAGATTATTTTTTCGCCTTTTTTATTTTTGGATATTTCATTTAAAATGCTGTAATAAAAAGAAAGCTGCTTCATTTCATCGAGACCGCCGAACAGGAAAAGCCCGTTTGCCGAATTAAACGCGTCTATAAAACATTTGCCGAATTCTTTCTGAAATTTAAAAAAGTTGTCGAATTTATCAGGGAATTTATTCAAAGGCACCATTTTTAAAATAGCGTTTTCGCCGAACAGCGTCGGAATAGTGAATGATTTTACGAAAAGTTTTAGGCCCGAAATTTCAATTGTAAAGCTGCCGCTTTGAAATATTCTTTCCTCGTTATAGCATAATTTGGAAAGGTGCTTGATTTTATTTATAATGTATTCAAAATTCTTTGAGCTGACTTTGTGGTTGATTTCAAAATATGAATTTTTTGATTTTAAAAAAACTTTGATTTTATTTTCTCCGTGCGATTCAATGTGGATTTCATTCGCGCCGAACCTTTCTGCGTTATATAGAAGCTCAAAAAGCGGACGTATATATTCATGCTCATTTTCTTCGATCACTTCGAGCAGCTTTTTCGGAAAACCGGCCGGATATTTAACTGCACGGTCGTTAGTGTCGGCGGCGAATTTAATTTCGCTGGTATAAACTTCGGAAAATGCCTCGAAATTTATATTTTTAATTTTTCTTGGAAATAATTCTGATAATTTTTTATAAATACCGCTAAATGTCGTTAACGAAAATTCGATATTGTAATTTTCGGCGAATTTGGAGTTTAATATATCGCCGATCGCTGACGGGTCGCATATGGCGAATTCAATTTCCTGCTTTTCGGTCGAGTATTTGGTCACGACTGTAAGAAATTTTGTGAAGAATTCTTCTGTTAACGATTCAGGAAATGATTTTGAAATGGTTAGAATTTCAGGTTTTACGTATTGAAGGTTAAATACCTTCGCCAGCGCTATTGCGAAATTATTTTCAGAAAGAATTTTCGATGAAACCAGATAATGTCCGAGGCGCCTTAAATCGCCTTTTTTCATTAAAAATACCCTTGTCAGCTCTTCGAATGATATGAATTTTTCCTCGACTAAAACAGAGGGCAGGTCCTTATTTTTCATTAACGAAAGAATGAGCGCATAAAGATCGCGTCTTGAAATGATATTGTTTTCAAGAAGCAATGTTCCGAAACGTCTTTTTTGCTTATGGCTTTGCGTTATGAAGTCTGCCGCTTCCGCCGGTGTTAAATATTTTTTGTTAGTCAGTATTTCTGCGACTTTTTCTTCGAATGATAAAATATCTATTTTTTTAGACATTTTCAGGCTCCTTTTAAAGAACGGTTTTTATTCAGTATGTGTTGTTAATTGCGAGTTGCTTTTTTATGTCAGCTATTTTTTAATCGTTTTTCTGTTATTTCCCTCGCTGCCGGTTTCAGTATCGCTGTCCGTTTCTTTATTTATCGGCGTTTTTTGTTTTTTTTCAATTTCAATTTCATTTTTTTTGCCGTCAAATTTTCCGGAATTTTTCAATATCGAATCGGCCCAATCGCAAACTTTTATTTTGCGGCCTTTCTCGATTTCGACCTGGTTGTGTTTTCCGGTTACGGGCGAATAATAAGTCACTTTTTCCAGAAATTCTTCCAAATCTTTAATTTTAGAGTGTTTCATCGCCCAGCGAAGCCGCAATTGATTTGAAAAATTCTGTGCGTTCATTTTTTCGGAATCGATGAAAAAATTAAATTTGCAGGTTTGGATGAAACTTAAAAAATCATCGGGGGTTGTTATTGATTTCGTGTTTTTACCGGCCGCGTCATTTTTGGTGAAGTTTATTTTTTCAATTTCGGATTTTGGGATTGAAATAGGGCCGAAATTGGTTTCGACATGAAAAATTCCGTCGGTATAAGAAGTTATATTACCGGATATTTTATCGCCATTTTGAAATATTATTTCTTCGAGCGCATTGGCATTTGACAGACATAAAAATAAACCGGCTGCGGTAATCGCCAGAATGAAAGCGCCTTTTAATTTTATAAATTTTGACATTTTTAACTCCTTTTGAATGCTTACTGAAATCGGGTGAAAAGAACTTGAAATTAATTATTTTAAAATATTGCCGTCAGTAAATTTTGAAAAACGATTCCCGGAATTATCTGGAATGAGTATAAATTGATATTCAATAAAAGTCAATATTTTTAAAGTAGTTTTAAAAAAGATTATAAAGTTTTTCACATAATAAAAATATGTTTTTATGCTGCGTTTTTTATGGTAACATAATTATATAAATACCGGAAATGAAAGTCGGATAGTTGACTTTTTAGTTAGTTAACTTAAAACGGCAGTGCTTTAGCGAGGTGCGATATTAACCAATTTTTATTGATCCTGTTAATTGTTATTAATTTGATTATCCTTCCCGGCGCAGCCTGTTCTGCGGGAATGCCGGTTGAAATAATTTTGTTTGAACCGGCTTCAGGCAACTATAAACCCGGCCAGACCGCGGTTTCGAGCATTGCTATAAAAAATACCGGAAATACCCGGCGCGATTTTTTTATTGGATACAGCATTCGGGACAGCTTTAAATCTTGGTATGACCTGCCTGCGACCGGGCCGGTTGAACTCCTGCCCGGTGAAATTTCGGGTAAAATTTCGATGAAATGGCAAATCCCCGAAGACGATCCTTATTTTTGCGGATATTATAAGGTCGTTATGGCGGTTTGGGATTCAATGCCCGCCGCGGGTTCCGTAAAATACGCTAATGCAGTTAAAGATAATGCTTTTTTTATCGAAGAAGCGGCCAAACAAAAAGTTTACGAAATGAATAGTAATTCATTTTATCCCGTGACTCATCATAAAAATATCCCTAACCGCAACCGCGGTATAATAAGGTCGCGGAATATCGCTTATAATGATAATGCCTTCAGCTTGAAGTTTTTTAAAAATAGTTTCGACGGGGCGCAGATCGAAACGCCGGATGTTTTTGGCATAGGAATTTATAAGGCGCATATTAAGACGGTGCCGGGTTTGAAATCGGTTACCGGCTTTTTTTTGTATGCGCCCGAAACGGAAGATGAAATAACGATAGAAATATTTAACGATAATTCAAGAAAAGTATGGATGACTTCTTACATAGGAGGCGGCGAGCCAAAGGCGAAATTAACGTATACTCTCGACTTTGATCCGGCCGCTGAATTTCACGAATATAAAATAGATTATCGCTATGATGCCGTTACTTTTTTTGTAGATGATAAATTGATCGGTAAAATTGAAAATAAGTCCTTTAAAACGATTCCAATAAATTCAAAAATGAAATTAGTAGTTAATTCGTGGTTCCCCGGCTGGAAAGAGCTGGAACCGCTCGGGGCCGCCGACCTGCCTGATAAAAATTACGAGACTATCGTAAAAAAAATCGAACTTTTGCCTTTTTAATGACATAATACTAATTTTGGCAGAATAAAAACAATGTATAGCTTTTATTAAGCAAAAGAAGCTGAAGCGCAATTTACAGATTAAATTATATATTTTTAAAGAAGACTCCCGGTAATGGCATGTATAAATAAAGTATTTTACCGTACTTGTTTTTTGATTCTCCGCGTTTATCGGTTGTATAGGGGCTGACCTATATATGCGATTATAAGAATATTTAATCAGCTGCGGGATTTTGTAATTTATAACGGTAATTTATTTAATTATGCTCTGGTTCCTGCATTGGTACGAACGCTACCGGAAAGATCGCTTTTTGGATTATACGCCCGTTAATGTTTTTGGAAATAAGATAAAGTTCCTGGAATTCTCCGCCGGCTGGTATTGCCATTTTCCCTTCAGGTTTGAGCTGCTCTATAAGCTTTTCGGGGATATATAGCGGAGCGGCCGTCACTATAATAATATCATACGGGGCACCCGGCGGATAACCGTCGTACCCGTTGCCGAGTATAAAATTTATGTTTTCATATCCGAGTTTTTGGATATTGGCCATGGCAAAATTTTGTAATTCAGGATATATTTCCATGGTATAGATTTCTCCGGCAAGTTCCGCGAGCACGGCTGTCTGATATCCGGTTCCGGTTCCTATCTCAAGAACTTTATGGTGTTTTTGCGGCGCAAGCAGCTCCGTCATTACGGCGACTATATAAGGCTGTGAAATTGTTTGACCGCAGTATGACGGAAGCGCCTGGTCGGTATATGCTAAATTACGATAAACCGGCGGAACGAACAGGTGTCTTGGAACTTTTTTTACGCTTTCTAAAACGGCCTTATTTTTTATGCCCCTGAATTCAATTTGCTCGCGCGTCATTTTTAATCTTGCAGTTTCTTCATTTTCCATTTGCCGCACCTCGCAGTGTTCTGTGATTGTAAAGCGCTAAAATGGCCTGAATTGAGCAGAAATAATGCGCCGAAATAAGTGTTTTAAAAACTAAATTTATTAAACTTCCGGCAAATAGTTAAAATAATAAAATAACTTCCCCTGATAAATAGTATATCACGAAAAATTAATTTATGGAAATGATAATCGGCATTGACAAAAAAATATCTATTATGTAAAATTATGTCGTTCCTGTATGATATTATATGAAGAATTAGGGCTGGTGATTGATTTGATCGATAATATTTTAGAATTCGTTGAATATTTAAAAAAGCAAAAAAAAGTTTTTATACAGACCCATAATTTCCCGGATCATGACGCCATTGCGACTGCCTACTGTTTGCAGCGATTTTTAGCGCATTTTAATATAAATGCCAGCCTGATATACGAAGGCGATATATCGCGAGATTCACTTATTCAGATGATACATGATTTTAAAATTGATATCAGGCATAACAGCGAATATTTAATTTCAAATGATGATAAAATAATTTTAGTTGACGGCTGCAAGGGTAATAAAAACGTTGCGAACTTGAAAGGTACTATAGCCGGCGTTATTGACCACCACAATTCTGATGCGCCGGATGACGTCGAGTTTAATGATATAAGGCACGAATACGGCGCCTGCGTTACAATCATCTATTCTTATTTTAAGGAATTTAAAATTAATATCACTCACGATATCGCAACGATTTTAATGATCGCTATATGCATCGATACCGCTTCGCTTACAAGAAAAGTGAGCGACGCTGACCTGGAGGCTTACTCCGAGCTTCATCATATCGCCGATATGCAGTATGTCAATAAAATGCGCCGTAATTACATGCAGATCAAAGACATGGATTATTTTAAATACGGCATTCAAAACATTAAAATCAATGGAGAATTCGCGTTTTGCTACTTTCCTGACGGCTGCAACACTAATCTTCTAGGAATCATGGGTGATTTTTTCCTGGCTATAGGCGAAGTGACATTCGTGGCGCTTTGCGCGCAAAATGAAGGAAAGATATATTTTTCTCTGAGGAATGAAAATGAAAAGTGGAACGCCGCGGAAATCATACACGAAATTTTGGAGGGTACCGGATTTGGCGGCGGCCATAACGAAATGGCAGGCGGAGTAATTCCTAAATCGCAAAATTTCGATCCGGAAACAATTTATTTGAAATTTTTGAAAGCGCTTGATTTATAAACTAATATTTGGGAGTTATTTTTCTTTATTGTCATCTTTATTGTTTTTTTCGTCGTTAATATCTTTTTCGTCGCTGTTTAAGGATTTTTTAAATTCCCTTATGCTTTTTCCGATGGCGCTGCCTATTTGCGGGAGTTTTTGAGGCCCGAAAACAAGCAGTGCGATAACTAATATCACTATCATTTCGCCGGTATTTATTCCAAACATATTAACTCCTTAATTTTTACTTTCATGTTTATTTTTTATTCACCTTTTAATATCTGAAGAATATTTATAAGCATATGAATCAGGTTTTCGCCTTTCAAATCCTGCTTCTGGACGTAAATTAATGTCGACGCTCCCTCTGAATCGGCAAAACTTATATTTTTTCCGTATTTTTTAATTAGTATCGCAAGAGAAGTTTCGGGTATTTGTGCGTCATTTGCCAGCCTCATCATTATGTGTTTTTTCTCTTCCTTGATAGCCAGCGCCTTAATTGCCCTGCCGCATATTTTTAATTTAACGACCGAAAATAGGTTTTGCACGACTTCCGGGTATTTGCCGAAACGGTCTTTTAATTCCTCGGCTATATCCGTTAATTCTTCGAAACTTGACGCGCCGACCATTCTTTTATATACGTCGATTTTTTGATATGTCGAGCTTATATAATTCGTCGGAATATATGCGTTTATGTTTATTTCGATTTCACAGTCGTAATCGACTTTATTTTCGATGGCTTCGCCTTTGATTCTTTTTATTTCATCTTCGAGAAGCCGGCAATATAATTCAAATCCGATGTTGCATATATGTCCGTGCTGGTCGTTGCCGAGTAAATTGCCGGCGCCGCGTATTTCCATATCGCGCATAGCTATTTTATACCCCGAGCCGAGGTCTGAAAACTCTTTTATCGCCTGGAGCCTTCTTTTGGCGACATCCGTAAGGCTTGTTTCATGCGGAAACAGAAAATAAGCGTAAGCCTGGTTTTTTGCGCGCCCTACCCTGCCGCGCAGCTGGTAAAGCTGCGAAAGCCCGAATGTGTCCGCGCGTTCTATTATGATAGTGTTGACATTAGATATGTCAAGACCATTTTCGATTATTGTTGTGGATACAAGGATATCGAATTCGCGGTCGTAAAAGTCGATCATTATTTTTTCAAGCTGCTTTTCTTCCATCTGGCCGTGGGCGTATCGCACGCGCGCGCCGGGAATCAGCGCAGCTATTTTATTACAAACCGCGTCGATCGATTCTATACGGTTATGCAGATAATAAACCTGGCCGTGTCTCAGTAATTCACGGTTTATGGCCTCTTTTAAAACTTCCTCTGAATATTTCAGGACGAAAGTCTTGATTGGCAGCCTTTCTGCCGGCGGCGTGTTTATGACTGATATGTCGCGGCAGCCGACAAGAGACATATATAAAGTTCTTGGTATCGGCGTCGCGGAAAGCGTCAGTACGTCAACCTGGTGTTTTATTTCCTTAAGACGCTCCTTGTGCTTTACACCGAAACGCTGTTCTTCGTCGACTATTAAAAGTCCCAGATCCTTGAAATCGATATCATCCTGTATTATTCGATGCGTGCCGATAAGCACGTCGACTTTTCCTTCTTTAAGCCGCTCGACGGTCTTTTTCTGTTCTGATTTAGTCCTGAAGCGTGACATTAGTTCAACTCTTAAAGGATATGTCGCGAAGCGCGAAGTAAGATTATTAAAATGCTGCATCGCGAGAATTGTCGTCGGCGCGAGAAACGCCACCTGCTTATTGTCCATGCATGCCTTAAAAGCCGCTCTTATAGCCACTTCGGTTTTCCCGAACCCTACGTCGCCGCAGATCAGGCGGTCCATGGGTTTTTCGGATTCCATGTCGCATTTTACGTCCAGAATTGCATTTTGCTGATCGATGGTTTCCTTATATTGAAATGAACTTTCAAATTGTTCCATGAGCTCGTTGTCCGCTCCGAATTTATATCCGGGCGAAATAGCTCGTCTGGCGTATAAAGTTACGAGATATGCCGCCAGCTTTTCTATCGATTTCTGCGCGTGAGCTTTTTGCTTTTTCCATGAAGAATCGTTCAGTTTGCCGATTCTCGGGGTTACTCCGTCTACGCTTGCATATTTATGCAGCATCTGCAGCGCGTCGACCGGCACATAAAGCTTGTCGCTGTCGGCGTATTCTATCAAAAGATAATCCGATTCACGGCCGCTGGATGAAAGTAATGTAATGCCGCGGTATATTCCTATTCCGTAATTTACGTGGACCACGTAATCGCCTTCATTTAACTCAAGGTGCGAGGCGATTTGCTTATATTTACTTTTGGCTTTGCTTTTAGTTTCTAAAACGGCTTCCTTGGTGAATAATACCTGCCGTTCGCCGTAAGCTTCATAACTTGAAAATACTGCGAGTTTTTCGGACGGTACGATGAAGCCTTCGTTCAGATAGCCTTCGTTCAGATAAACGGCTTTTTTCGCTATAGGGTTTTTAAAAAAATTGTCGCCCGTTAACACCGGGAATTTCAAATTCGATATTATCTCAGCCATTCTGCTGATCTGACCGGCCGAAGGCAGGACCATTATTACGGTATTGCCGCTTTCAAGCAGCGTTTTTACCTGTTCGATGAAAATTCCGAATTTACCGTGAAACCGCGGAAATGAACCGCAGTTCATATCGAAAGTTATGCCGCTGCCGCTGTCTGCGTCTGATATGTCATATGGCGTGAAATTGACTACCCTTACATTATCTTTTGCAATCAGCCCGTCATAGATTGTATTTATGTCTGCGAAGTATTCCGACGGCGCGAGTGTATACGTGTCTTCGCCATTTGCTTCTTCGAATAATTTTTCGAGTTTTTTTGTATAGTCGGCGTATTCCGAGAAAATATCGTCCTTGCCGATAAAAATTACGTCATGTTCGGGAGCGTATTTATGAAAATAATCTGCGATTGTAGGCATTTTAAAGTCATACATGTATGGCATATATTTTTCAATGTTGGCGATCTTAATGCCTTCGCGTATTTCGTTTATTTCGGAAGATGTTCCGACTTTGGCTATTTTATTGAGGTTGGTAAAAAGGCGTTCTACATCTTCTTTGAAAAACACGAATTCACTGGCAGGTAATATCGAAAACTCATCGATATCGTTCAACGCCCGCTGGTCGTCGACGTTGAATGTCTTTATGCTTTCTATAGTGTCTCCGAAGAAATCGAGTCTGAATGGGTAATGATAACCGGGGACGAATATATCGAGTATCCCGCCCCTTAACGCATACTGAGCCAGGTCGATTACCGGGTCCTCCATCGAATAGTTGAGGCCGGCTAATTGCGATATAAGCCGTTCGAGCGGTAAATCCATGCCTTTTTTTATTTTGAAATTTAATTTTTCGAGATATTTCGACGGCGCCGTCTTCTGGATTAGCGCCGCAATCGGGGCTACAATCACGAGTTTATCATAGGCCCGTTTTTCGTTTTTGAATTCCATTATTGCTTGAAGCGCCGCTATTCTATCGGATAAAAGATTCATTGACGGCGATAAAAATTCATAAGGAGTCCATTCTAATGACGAATACAGGCAGGTATGTACTTTTTGACCCGGTATTGAAATTTTCGACAGGCGTTCAACCGTATGCGCCGTTCGTTCGGCCGAATCCTGGTCTTTGGTGATTATTAGAAACGCGTTTCGCGGCGAATCTATCAGCCTGGCCGTTAAAAAGCCGGCAATACTTTCGCCTGCGCCCGTGAAATTTACGGTTTCGCTTTTGAATGCGTCTATTTTATTTGTGATTTTTTCGAATAACTTGCCGCCTATTTGCTGCATAACCGTTTTATCCCTTCCGATATAAAAACATAAAAGATATATTTTGGAATATTCAACATACGTTTTATTCTTTTGGGTTCCTGGTAAAGCCTGTAAAGCCATTCTATATATAATTTTTGCATTATCGCCGGAGCGCGTTTCAATGTTTTTGACCATACGTCAAAACTTCCGCCTACGCCTATAAAAACTACGCCTTTGAAAAAACTAGTTACCTGCGCTATGAATTTTTCTTGAGCGGGATTGCCGAGTGCGACAAATACTATATCGGGGCTGAATTTTATCAATCCCTCGATAACGTTGGCTTTTTGGGCTTCCGTAAAATAACCGTGATGAAAGAAACCCGAAATTCCAGGGTATTCCTTTTGAATGACATTTTTTAATTTTTCTATTATATCAGCTTTAGCGCCTATGAACGCTACTTTATATTGCCTGGTATCGCTTTCTGACAGGAGTAATTGCCCGAGATCGACGCCGCTGATTTTATTCTTTATGTTATCCGGGTATTTAAGAAACGATAAAAGCTTCAATCCTGCTCCGTCACAGGTTATTATATCGGCGTTTTTGACGCAGCCGTCGTAAACCTGGTCGAAAAGCCTGTTATAAGAGCCAAGTATGTCCAGGGTGACAATAAATAAATTGCCGGTCCCTGATTTTATAGTTTCGGAAGTTTTTCCGATTATTTGTTCAGGCGTTAAATCGTCAAGTTCTATATTGGCTATGCTTATTCTTTTGAATGCAGAGTTCATATTAATTTTCCCAAATTGCATATAATTTTATCTGAGGTCGGCTATTGCCTGCCGGTAATCAGGTTTTGCAAATACCGACGAGCCGGCCACTAAGACATTTGCGCCTGCCGCTATAATTGAATCTTTATTTTCTTTTGTAACTCCGCCGTCAACCTGTATCATTATGCCGCTTTTATTAAATTCGTCCGCAATTTCCTTTACTCTTTTTATTTTTGGAAGGACTGCCGGAATGAACTCCTGGCCGCCGAAGCCGGGATTGACGCTCATTATTAAAACAAGATCGACGGTATGTATCACATATTTCAATATTTCGACGTCGCTGTGCGGATTAAAGGAAATTCCGGCCTTGACGCCGAATTTTTTTATTTGCGTAAGCAGCCTTTCAACATGAAAACTTGCCTCTGCGTGGATAGTAATAATATCAGCGCCGCTTTTGGCGAATTTTTCGACGAATTCTTCCGGGTTGGTTATCATAAGATGACAATCTATTGGTATTTTGGCTATTTTTTTAACGGCATTCAGTATAGGAAGCCCGAATGAAATATTTGGTACAAAATGCCCGTCCATTACGTCAAGATGTAAAATATCAGCGCCGGCCGCGCTCACTTTTTCGATATCTCCGCCGAGATTTGCAAAATCGGCCGAAAGTATTGACGGCGCTATTAAAACTTTGTTTCGGTCTTTCATTTTTTTCATCCTTTTTGTTGAATAGGTAAAAGAAAGGGCACAAAAATTGTGCCCTTTCTCGTTAAAACTTTTATGTCAGGTTTATAAAACTTTTAAAACAGGCTTACCAGAATATATATAGTGCAAAACTCAAAAAGCCTATCAGCACAAACATCATAGTATACCAGAAATTTGCTATTTTTGCAAATATTCCGCCCGAGCTTTTTTTGTTTTTCCACATTACCCCTTCTGCATCGCCTGTGCCGTTTTTCATGGCTTTATTTTTTTCACCGCTCTGTCTTCTTTCTCCGGCGTTGTCTTCTGCGTCAAATAAATCGGTATTTTTTATTCCGCTTTCTTCGATATTCGAGCCGCATTCTGCGCCGAAATTTTCGCCGGAAAGGTTCTTGTCAGTGAAGCTGGTTTCAGGAGTGATATAATTACTTGAATTTTTTTCTTTGGCGGCGGTATTTTTTTCATTTATGCCGGCTTCAAGGCTTTCTGAAAGGCTTTTGCCTTTAGGCGCCGCTGCTCCGGTTTTTCTTGGTTTGGCTTTTATTTCGCCCATCATTTCATTAACAGGTTTTTTGCTGAAAATTATATCGTATGGATCGGCATCTTTTTTTAATGATTGTTCTTTTTCAGAGTGGCCCGCTGCCGCCTCTTCCTGATTTACAGAAATGATCTGCGGAATTTCGCTATTATTTGCGGCCTGTTCAGTTCCGAGATTTTTTATGCCGGCTGAAAGTATTGACGGCACGCTGACAGGGCCGGTTTTGGTTCTGGCCTGCGTTTTGGTCTCGGAAGTTTTGAATTTGCCTGGATCTACCTGCATTGTCGTTAGCACATCGGTGGTATTAATCTGGTCCTGGACGAATTTATTTAACGCCGTCAAAACTTCGTCGATCGTCTGATACCTTGAGGTTATGTCTCCGGTTATACAGCGGTAAATAAGCTCTTTTATTTTTTCGATTTGAGCCGGCTTTATTCCGTGCCGTTTGACGTCAAGTGAAAAATCTTTGATGGTCCTTATTTTTTTTACAGTGGCGTCAAGCGAGAAGATCGATTCGAAACTCATCATTTCGTAAAACAGGCAGCCGATGAAAAATATGTCAGAGCTTGGAGATTGAATTTTCGAGCAGTCCTCAGGATTGGCGGTGTTATTGCGCGGTATATGAAACTGCAGTATTTTTAGTTTTCCGTTGTCGAGCATTACTATGTCTTCGTAGGTGAGCGAACGGTATTTTATGTTTTCTTTCAAAGCGATTCCGAATGCCCTGGTGAGCTGTGTAATTATATTAATGATTTGCGCCAGCGTCAGCGGAGTTTTTTCTTTGATAAGCGTATTGAGATTCTTTCCTTCTACATGTTCGCTTGCCACGAAAAAAAGATTGTTAAAGAAATCGATGTCAAAAACTTTCATGAATAAAGGCGAATCGAGTTTGGCCATAGCCTGGAATTCCTGGGTATAGCGCTGTATGAACTCAGGTTTTTGCATGAACCGCGCCTTTACTATTCTTATGTCGATATTTGCGACAGGTTCTTTGACTGTCTGGCCTAAAAACAATGCTACTTTTTCGTCTTCGTCTATTTTTTCGAGTAATTTATATCTGTCTTTTAGTAATTTCATTGTTTACCACCTACCTCGATATCTTTAAAGAATACGTTGTCAAGGTATATTAAAACTTTCATATTGCCGTAGCCTGTTATCGTAAGATCTATTTCTTCGGCCGGATAATGGTAGTCTCTGTATATTTCTCGCGGCCCTTGATCATCCAGCAGCACCATTTTGATCTCGCGGCTTTTCTGACCGGGCGGCACTATGAATTTTATTATTTCAACTTTTTTTCCGTCACCTGCTGTTTTATCGCTTTTAGCTTCTTCTTTCCTTACTGTTACGGGAGTTGTCGCGCTTGTTCCTTCAATTTCAGGTTTTACTTCGCCTGTCACCGGTGCGGCCGGCTCATTTTTTACATTTTCCTTAATTGTAACAGGCGCCGTCTGCTCGCTGCTTATAACTTTAGGCGGCTCCATGTTTTCAGGGCCTTCAGTCACTATGAATGAAACTTGCGACTTATCAGGCACGAATGTGCCTGGCGCCGGTTCCTGCTTCAATACAGTTCCTGGTTCTGAGCCTTCCTGCGCTTCGTATCCGATGGTTCCCGGTTCGAGATTAATTTTACTTAATACGATTCTTGCCGCTTCAATTTTTTTGCCTACGAAATTTGGCATCTGGACATTTTTGTTAGCTTTTCCCTGCGACACTAAAAGGTCAACCTGCGAGCCTTTTGGCGCCTGCGATTTACCTTCTGGAGTCTGCGCGATTACTACGTCTTCGGGCACTGTTTCCGAGTATATTGCAGATTTTTTGCCGAGCGCGAACCCTTTTGTTTGTATGGTGAACATTACTTCGCGTACATCCTTGCCGACTACGTCAGGACATTCCTCTGTTTTAGCGCCTTTTGATATGATAACTTCGACCATCCTGTTCGTTTTGACGATCTGGTCCGGCGGCGGATCCTGGCTTATGACGCAGCCTTCGGGAATATTATTATCGAATTTTTTATCTTTTATATCCATTCTCAGCCTGCTTTGCTTGCAAAGCTCGAATGCGTCTTCGATTCTTACGGGCGAACTGTCGCGCGAAATTAAATTCGGCACTTTCGTTTCTTCCTTATTGAAGAAGGAATTCATCATCTGCATGGAATAGCGCTGCGCGAATTTAAATAATACCACGAAAAATATTATGAATATTATTAATTTCAAAAGCGCAATGAGTATATTCCCGCGATTTTTTCTGGTATGAATAAAGCTATTCATTAAAATGTCCTCCGTATTTATAATGACTGGCTGTCGCCTGATTTTATTTTCTTATAAAGCATTCCGCATGCAGCGTTTATATCTAAGCCCTTCGAGCGCCTTATCGTAGCGTTAATATTTTTGTCGGTAAGATAATCGCGGAATTCAATAATTTTTTTATTTAATGAAGGCGCAAAATTTCCGTCTATGTCGCTCTGGTTAAGCGGTATCAAATTTACATGGCATATAAGGCCGCGCAGCAATTCAGCCAGTTTTTTTGCGTGTTCGAGCGAGTCGTTATAGTCTTTAAGCATAACATATTCGAACGTGACCCTGCGCGATGTAATTTTAATATAGTCAGCTGCCGCTTTTATTACTTTTTCGATATTATATTTTTTGTTTAACGGCACAAGTTTGGCCCTTAGACTGTCAAAAGGCGCGTGCAGCGAAATCGCGAGTGTGACAGGTATTTTTTCATTTGCTAATTTTGCGATTCCTGGAATTACGCCGGAAGTCGAAACCGTAATTTTTCTCATTGAAATATTCAGACCGTCTTCCGCATTTATCAATCTTATAGATTTAATTACGTTATCGTAATTTAGCAACGGTTCGCCCATGCCCATGTATACTACGTTTGAAAGATTTTCAAAACCGGTTTCGGATTCTGCCGCTATTTTTAATACCTGGCCTATGATTTCTGAGGTTTTTAAGTTCCTTACGAAACCCATTTTGCCGGTCTGGCAAAATGCGCATTTAATCGGGCATCCAACCTGCGTTGATACGCAAACAGTATATTTGCCAAGAGTTTCATCGTCATATATCTTGACGGCTTCTATAATTTCGCCATCTTTAAGCGAATACGCGAATTTTTCGGTCATCTTGTCTTCTGATATTGATTTTTCGATGATTTCAGGCAGAGATAATTCGTATTTTCCCGAAAGCTCATCCCTTAATTTTTTAGGTATATCGCTCATCTTATCGAATTCGAATACGCCGCATTTATGTATCCATTTGAATATCTGGCCGGCGCGGAATTTTTTTTCCGACAATTCTTCGGTAATTATATGTGTTAATTCCTTTAAGTTAAGTTCTGCGAAATTTATTTTCATATTAATGCTTTTTCCTTTTTAATAAATCGCCGTCATCGGCCGGAAGTTTTCTTAATTTTGCCACAAAAAAACCGTCGATTCCGTGAACATGCGGAAAGAACGACTGATAGCCTATTTCTGCGGTTTCGGTATTGAATCCGTTGTCCTTGAAATTATTTATTATATGTTCTGGAAACGGCATGAACTCGTAGCCCGGATTATTTTTCAGGAAGCGGTTTATTAAATTTATAGTTTCACCCGGTTCGTAAGTGCAGGCTGAATAAACTATAACTCCGCCAGGCGTAGTATGTTCTGCTGCAATTTCAAGGAGCTGGTATTGTATTTTTATTATTGAATCGAAATTCTTTTCCTCGAGACGCCATTTTAATTCGGGATGGCGCCTTACTATTCCAAGGCATGAGCACGGCACATCTACAAGGACTCTGTGTGCCTGCCTTGTGTCCGTCATTTTCAAAATATCTTGTAATTTTGGTGTTACGCATGTAATATCGAGGCGCTTGCAGTTATCTTTGATTTTCTGGATTTTATGCGAAAATCTGTCATACGCTAATATCAGCGATTGGTTTTTAGTGATTTGCGCCAGGTGCGTAGTTTTACCGCCGGGGCTCGCGCAGAAATCGAATACGACCTCCATCGGCTGCGGGTCGACGATATGCGCGACGAGCATCGAGGCTTCGTCCTGTATGTAAAAATATCCTTCTTTAAAATAATTAGTTGATGTTAATTCCGCGAAGTTATTGATCGTAATTCCGTCAGGGACAAGGCGGCATGGTTCCGGCTCGAAATCACGCAGCGCTTCCATCAGGGCTTCTCTTGTTATTTTCAGAGTATTGACTCTTATGGTGAAATGCGGGTTAATATTATTCGACTCGCAAATTTTTGTGGCGTTAAGTTTCCCGAACTGCGCAGTGAGCCTTTCGATAAGCCATACCGGATGGGAAAGATGGAGCGCCAACTTTATGTTTTCCGGCTCGCCTTCAAATTTTATGAGATCGCCGGCGTGTTCGCATACGTTTCTTAAGACAGCGTTGACGAATTTAGATGAACCGACCGGGCCGTATGATTTTGCCAGCTTTACCGACTCGTCGACGGCGCTGTAATTAGGCACTTTATCAAGGTATATTATCTGATAAACACCCATTCTTAATATTAATAAGAGCCATTTATTGAGCCTGGAAAAGTTGTCCTTGTTATCGATGAATTTCAATATTATATAATCGAGCGTGTTCTGGCGTCTTATTATTCCGTAAACAAGCTGGATCGCAAAGCTTTTATCGAGCGTGTTAAACACGTTCTTCTGGATTATATCGTCTATTACGATATTTGAATATGCAAGCTGGGTCTCTACCTGATACAATATGCGGAGTGCGCATTCTCTCGCGTTTACCATACTTTAATCAACCTCATTTAAAACGTTCACTTTATAAAAATAATTATAACTTATTGCTTATTATCGGCCGCTATTTAAATTCATTTAATCATTTATTAGACCGGATGCGGAAATTACCTGCGCTGAAATGAAAAACGCCTGAATTTACTTGGATTCAAGGCGCTTTTTCATAGACTTTTATTGCTATATTTTTGTTGATTTAATGAGGATGTATTAAAAAAACTTTGAAGGACATGTTTGAAAAGATAAATTTAAGGCAGTCCATTTCTGCCTTAACTATTTCCGGTGCTTTAATTGCAGGCTCTTAGCACCTGTAAAATATTATTTTATAAGCAGTTTAAATAAAAATTTGACGATCTTATTCCGTAACTCATTATTGATTTTTATTATTTTATTATGAGAAAGCGCCTGCAATGTCATTGATTTTAATATATCAGGTTCGGCAAAATACCGGTTAATTATTATTTATGATATATTCCTTGACTTTATCATTTTCGTATACCGCTTTTTCTTTTATTGAGCCGTCTTTCCGCCAGTAGGTCCAGGTGCCGGAGCGTTTTTCGAATGCGTTGTCGCGGCCCTGATATTCGCCCTCTTCCGCTTTGATTCCGGTTTCATACCATTTTACGTAACGGCCTTCTTTGTAGCTGTCCTTATAAGTGCCTTCCTCGTATTTTTTCCCGTTTTCATGATATTTTACGAACGGGCCGTTGGGTTTGTCATTGGCCCAGGTAAGCTCTTCTTTTTTTGTACCGTCAGGGTAATAATCGGTGCTTTGGCCTTCGCGGATATCATTTTTTCTGTTATAAACGTATGAAAGATAATATTCGTCGGTCGATCCTTTACGTGAGTATACAACCCATTTCCCTTCGCGCGAGTCGTTTATATAATTGCCTTCGCTAGTAAGTTTGCCGGTTTTTGAATAAGTTCTGTATTTACCGTGCTTATATATTTTTCCGTCTTTTTCGTAACCTTCATATTCTTCCTTTATCTTTTGCTCTTCATCTGAATCGGTTTCGGAGTAATATGTCCTATAGGTTTTTTTGCCGGACTCTTTGACCGTTATTTTTCTAGTGTCTTCGATTATTAATTTGCCGCTTGCATCGTATAGGCCGGCTTTTATATCGAATGTTCCGCTTTTTTCATATTTATGCTCTAATCTTGAATTTTTTACTGTTTCGCTAGGCGTGCCGTCGCCGAAATCATATTTAATTGAATAATTTTCAGGCAGCACATTATAGGTTGAAATTTCAACTTCATACTTATGGTTTTGTTCTACTTCCAGCTTAGTATCGTCTATCAAAATTCTGAAAGGAATAAAATTGACTTTCGCTATAGCTTTGATTTTTTCGTTTCCTTTGAGTAACGCGATTATTTCAAGATTGCAGTCCGGCGCCTTTTCCGGTGCTTCGTATAATCCGCCGGCGCTTATCTTTCCCCATTCTTTGCTTTCGGCTGCCGCAATATCGTAATAATCTATAACTTGAGTGCCTTTTCCGGGTTCGCATAATAAACTCTGAGCTTTAGTTATTTTCCAATTAATTTCGCCGGTTTCAGAACCGTCAGACAGCGCCTTGAATTGAATTTTAGTTCCTGGAGCGATGTCGCGCGCGGCCGGGGTAATTTCCAATTTTTCCGTTTTGGCGGGCTGCGCCGCTAAAATTATTTCGGCCGTCGCCGTTTTTAATAATTTTACTTTGTCGGTTCCTATAGTTATGGCTGCAGGATTATCGTTTTTTTCAGTCGCTGTTACAAATATCTTTTCAATCTTATCGCCGGGTTCTTTTGTAAATTTTAAAATGCCGTTTCCGTCTATCGAAAAGTTTTCTTTGTCGCTTACACTGAAGTCGCAGTCAGCCCTGGTTCCCAGTATTTCAGCCTTGAACGTTATTGATTCGCCCGGAGACAATTTTTCGACTTTAGCCGGGAAAATCAAAAGCGGCGAATAATCGAAATATATAACGAACATTCCGATTAATTTTCCTGAATTATCCAGAAGTTCGTTTATGAACGCAAATTCATGATCGACGCCGGTTAATTTCAATGCTATATCCGATAATTTTAAAGAATTCTTATACAGAAAACGTGCAGGATGATTGCCGGTGCTGTCCGGTGCGGCCGAAACGTCAAATTTAGGAATCGTAATTTTCACTTCACCGGTTTCTAAAAGAACCGGACCGGATATGCATCCGTCTTTGACTTTTTTTATATAAGTTTTTATCGTGCAATTCGCCTCGTTATTTCTGTCGGTGTTCCAGATCGGTACGGCGTTTATGATGAATTCGTCGGCCGGCGGTATTTCATTGCCGCCTGTTTTAAACTTATAGCCGTTTTTAGATGCAATGTCCCAGGTAACGTAATCCGCGACAAGTTTTCTTTTGCCGTACTGCTTGACGATTCCGGCGCCGCCCGTGATTGACATTGTGATATTTCCGTCGAGACTATCCGGCATGTGAAATGTTTGCAGAGTTTTTGCCGAGGCGTTGACAGGCTCGCCGGCGCATATAGTTATGTTTATAGATTTAGCGAGGGCCGGAGTGAATTCGGCGCATAATTTTTCGGCGCTCACTTTACGGTATGGGCCCTGAGCCGGGGTTTTTTCATTAGAATTTTGCGGGTCATGATAAATTATATTTATTTGATTAAGTTCCGGGCCGTTCATTTCATACCCTACGAACATTCCCTGATGAAGCCCCATATTGACGATTACCGGCTTGTTTTCAGAAAGCCTGGCAATAACGTAGTTAATGAAATTATGATAATTGAAGAATGTCAGCGTTTCGGTTTTTATTCCGGTATAGCCTTTGACACGTGCGCCCAGCCGTTTCATGTCCGATGACCACGCGCCGCCGATCCCGTCGTCTTTGTTAAGGCGCATGCCTTTTAAAATTTCGTATATTGCGGTATCGGAATAACCCTGCGCCAGATATGATTTTATAAACATAAGGGCTGCGGCCGCCCAGCAGCATCCGCTTGCGCCCTGTTCGTAATAAGGTAATTCTATTATCTTTGCCGCCGGAACTGTTTTCGGTTCGCCGCCGTACTCTATTACAAATGTCGCGCCGGCTTCGAAATCGGCTGTTAAATCATTTGTTTGTATAGCCGAATTTCCGCCTGGCATTTGGCCGCTGCCGCCTTTGCTTCTTTTTTTAGGCGCGTTTATATCGTATTTTCTTTTTCCGCCGGATGTGTTTAGCGTTAATAACCCTTCGGCGGTGTCAAATTCGGGTTCGAAAAAAGCTGTGTCTCCGTCAGGGACCGCGTAAACGGAAGTTATATATTTCGGATTGAGATTTTTTTCCAATTTAATTTTTAATTTTGCGCCGCTTAAAAATTCCGAGGATTTTATGGTGAATAATTTCTGCTTCGGCGCGTTTTTTACAGGAAGTGATTCTGATTCAGTTATTATAATCGCTGCCGGAGTTTTGGAGCCGTTTTTTAATTCGAGTTTGCTGCCGCTTTTCAAATTTATTTCCGCGGTTTCGTCAAATGCAAATAACTGCCTGCATTCGATCGGTGAAAAAGTACCGTAAGAAATGGCTATGATATGGCCGTTAAATTTATATGGCCCGCCGTTATTGAATAATAATCCGCCGTTTGGCGATTTCGAACCGGCCGGCACCTGTATTAAAACTTCGGCGCCTGATTTTTTGCTTTCAAATGAAAGCGGCACATGTTCGCCATTCTCAGGTAATACCGCGAAAACACTGATTTCGCCGGCGTCGATTTCGCTGACCGCTATTTCAATGGTGGCTTCGTTAATTTCACCGGCCGAGTCTAATTTAAAGATATACGATTCGCTAGTGTCGAGGTTTTCGAAGCTATATATCCGGCTAATTTTTAAATCCGAATTTTTCTGATATTTATCAGAAACGCTGAATTTAGAGCCTGATTTCATTGCAATCTCGCAGCTTCCGTCGCTTCCGAATTTTATTGTTTCAACTTCGTTATATTTTATTTTGATTGCGCCGGTATTTGTTTCTGAAGGAAAAGCCGCTATTGAAAAAATTTTAGAAGCTAATATCTCCGAGGTTTCTTTTTCAGATTTTATTTTTTTTGCCGCTTCGACTTTCAGCTCGTATGAGCCGGCATTTTTGAACATAAGTTCAATTTCATTGCCGGTTTTTATTTTCTTGCCTTTGAAATACCAGTTGAAATCTATGTTCCCGGCTTTCCCTCCGGACAGGCCTTCCGGATATGTTTTCAGTTTGAATTTTTCATTTTGCGTAACTTTAAGCGGCCCTTCTATCGCAAGCGTAAACAATTCTTCGGCGCTCGCCGGCCGGTATGCCGTTTCGAAATGAAAACATGCGGTTGCTATTATAAAACAAATCATTATTACGGAGTAATTTTTTTTTATATTCATTTGCCACCTGTCTGTTTGATATATTTTAATTTTTAGCCATAAAAAATATTATTTTTAAGAATTTATAAAAATAAGTTTTAATTAATTATTGTTTACAGGATTTTTTTATAATTGAGTTTTTTCTTTAGTTTATTACGATAATTTTAAAAATTAGTATATCATAATTTTATAATTTATTTGTTTTTATAACTTTCGCCGTTTGATTCTTTCAATGCTTCTCAATGCTTCTGCTTTTAAAATATCGTCGTTCCCGGCGGCTATTGAATTCAAGTATTCTATTACTTTCGGCCCTCTGAATGATTGGAAAGCCCTTATGATTTTCCATATTATTAATCTGTCGTCTGCATATTTATTTAAAGCTTCGAATAAAACTTTTTCACTTTCAAAACAATTATAATAAAAAGATATGTATCCGATACAGTCTATGGCTTCGCTTGCCTGCGGTTTTAAGCCTGAAATTACTGTATTTTCAAGTTCTTTGAGCGCGTCCGGACCTATCTTTATTAATATTCTTGCGGATATGTCACGAGGCAGCGGATAGCTTTTTTTCTTTAAATCGATTTTGGCCGCAATGGTGTGCTGATTATTTCCGATAGTTCCCAGCAGTGCGATTAAAGGGTTGACTGCAGCTTGTTTATATGCGCTCAGGCAATTTATTAATTCAAGATTGACGTAAAGTTTCTTTTCATTTTTTAATAATTCGATAAACATGGGAATGAATTCATTTTTTTTAGTATGCCCAAGAAATCTGACTGCCGCGGTACGTTCGCAAGAAATTTTTGAATGAAGAAGCTGTATGAAATCTTGTTCATTCATGACTTCAAATTTTTCTGCGGCCTCATCTGTCAGGTAGCCGCGCGCTGAAAGTTGCTCTTTATTGCTTTTCATCGATAATTTTCCAATCCGTATTTTTGTAAATTAAGGCACAGATTATATAATAAACTTATTTTTAATTCAATATGTAACTCATTTTTATTGAATTAAAAATAAATTACGGATTTGAAAATTCGATATTATTTTTATTATACCCAAAATTCCATCTAATTAAATCGCTTTTTTATCAATACGAAGCCGCAAATATAACTTGAATGACTGAATTTTTTCATGAAAAACCGTAAATTGCGAAAAAATATTGTTTAATTTTTTTTAGCTCTGAATTTTTATTCATTAATATGACGTCGCTTTTACAATAATATTTTTTATTTTATCAAATATTTATTGCAAAAAATATTATAAATGTTATAATATCGTTTGAAATTTGAACTAGAACGGCCCGGATGCCGCGGTATAGAATTTATATAAAAACAGGAGCTTAAAATGAAATTTAATAAGATAATAACTTTGCTCTCAATGCTATTTATGTGTATAACAATTACGGCGTATGAAAAAGAAACATTTGCGGCCGAAAGTGTTATAAAAACCATCGACTACTCTAAAACTGAATATTGGCTGTCTTTACCTTCCTCGATAAAAAAGCAAATAGATGTTTTTTACCTTTATCCGACTTCGTTTCAAAAAAATGATGTTAATGAACCAAATATTTGTGAAATTGACAATCCTGTTATGAAGAAATATTCGAAATTGGCGTTTGAACGTCAGGCGGCTGCATTTGAACCTGTCGGAAATATTTACGCGCCTTATTACAGGCAGGCTGATGCGGCTTATTGTTTGAGTTTGCCCGCGGCGGAGCAGGAAAAGGTTGTCGGAAGTATTCCAAAATCGGACGCATTTGCGGCATTCGACCATTATATAAAAAAATATAACAACGGCCGGCCGTTTATTCTTGCCGGTCATTCTCAAGGTTCGAATATCCTTTTATATTTGCTGTCGGAATATATGAAAAAGAACCCTGAAGTATACAGCCGGATGATTGCCGCTTATGTTATAGGCTATTCGGTCACCGGTGAATATCTCGCTAAAAATCCGCATTTGAAATTTGCTGAAAGTGCCGGCGATACGGGAGTTATAATTTCATATAATACTGAAGCTCCTGAAGTGATCGGAACTAATCCTGTATTATTGCCCGGCGCCATCGCCATAAACCCGATTAACTGGTCCAGAGATGAAAAATTAGCAAAAGCTTCGGAAAACTTAGGTTCTATAGTACTAAGCAAAGAAGGAAAAATCGCATTGACTGACGTGAAAAATTATGCCGATGCCCGTGTCGATAAAAAGAAAGGCGCGGTTATCTGCAGCACCGTCGATGTAAAAAAATTATCTCCCGGGAACAAAGTTTTTGGCAAGGGAGTTTATCATAGTTTCGATTATCCGTTTTATTTTAATAACATTAGAGAAAATGCAATCACCAGAACTAAAAATTTCTTAAAAAAATAAAAGGCTGGTTGAATAACGGTTTCAACAGCTAAATAAGGAGAAAATATGAAGAAAGTTATCAGTTTATTTTTATTGGCCGGATTACTCATGTCTTACGGCTGTTTTTCCGACTCGGATTCACCTTCCGCGGTTCCTGTATTAACCGCGGCTATATCAGCTAATTTAGACAGTCCTACTAATGTTATCGCATCGGATTCGATTACTGTCGAATTAAGCGCTCCAATAGATACGAACACTATTTCAGGCGAAGTAAGACTTTATAACATGGGTTTCATTGGCAATCAGGCTGCAACCGCTCCAAAATTATCAAGCGCGTCATTAAATTCCAATGATATTTTCAAAAGCCAATCTCCATCCTATGTGAATAATGGTGAAAAAATCTGTGACTCGGCTGAAGTAGCGTGTACGGTAAGTGTAGACCTGGCTTCGCCGAAAATTTTGAAAATAAAAAAAGCAAGCGGCGAATTTACCGCCGGCGAAGTATATAAAGTCGTAATAAGCAGTAAAGTAAAATCAACGACCGGCCTCACATTTGGAACAAATTACGCGGGCTATTTTACGGTAGGTTCTTTTAACCGGTCATTAATAGTCTGTGTAAGCGATATACATCTTGGCGCAGATATCAGCTACAGCGAATTTGACCGCAACCGCAACGGTAATGGCACAGCATTCGTTAAATTTTTAAATCAAATCAAAGACTCGCCCAATGTAAAGGAATTCGTTATAGCAGGCGACCTTATTGATGAATGGTTCATACCGTCAAATGTCGATACTTTTTCGGGAAAAACTACAGCGGAAGCCGGCAAAACCCAAAGAGACTTTGTTTTAAGAGTCGCCGAGGCTCATAAGGATGTCGTTGCGGCATTAAATAATATAATCAAAGAAGGCAAAATAAAAGTAACTTATGTACCGGGCAATCACGATTTATTAATAACCTGGGCTGATATTAACAGCATTTTCCCCGGCATAAACCAGGCGCGCGATGTTAAAGGCCTCGGCGCTTATACTCCGGAAGATCATCCTGAAATAGTTTTCGAACACGGCCATAGATACAATTATTTCTGCGCGCCGGATCCGATTTCAAACAGGGATATCACTAAAACAAATTCTATACTGCCGCCGGGATATTTTTTCACAAGAATCGCTACTACTTCAGTCGTCGAAGGACATCCGGCTGCGACTTACGAAATACCCGTAATAACCGAAGTCGCAAATCCTACCGCGAGCCAGCACAGTTTATATTTATACTGGAAGTCGTTTAAAGATATTTTAGCTACGTTACACATAAGAGAAGGATTTAACGATAAAATAATAAAAACGAATATTGACGGTTTTACCGCCGATTATGCAATGAGCGATCTGTTCCCTTACCAGCTGCCTGATGGAACGATAGATGTGAATTTATATAAAAATGCTCAGGACAACTGGAATGCCCGTCAGACGGCAAACCTTGTGCCTGTTAATATTCCTTTAGATAAAGCAATTACTGACGCGGGCCTGGCCAGCGATCTCGATGCTAAAGCCGGTACTCAATACTTTAATAATGCGGCTTCGAATAAGAGGATTGTCGTATTCGGCCATAGTCACGTTGCCCGTATAGATGCATCTACGAACACAAAATCTCAAAAGACTATATATGCGAACGCAGGCACCTGGATCGACAGTAATCCTGCCGGCAGCACGATGAGCTTTGTCGTAATAACATTGCCTAAAACAGGATCGACAAACGAAACTGTAGGTCTTTATAAATTTGATAACTCCGGAAATATAACAAAATTAAAGCAGGATTCACTTGATTTATAAGAAATTTACTCTTCAATATTGAGTGATAGCGTTCATAAATTTATATTTCTATGAGCTATAATAAACATTTAAATACTTAAGCGAAAAAATAAAACTTAATATTTCTTTGGATAAGGGGGCGGCTAAGGAATTATTCCTTACCGCCCCCTTTATAATCCCCCACCCATCCTGCTGCTTTTTTTATTATTCTTTTACTTTCTTTTTATATTTTCATTTCGGCAAAGCACAGGCGCTGCCTGTTTGCTTTACCGAAATACAGCAATCGCTAAATCTTATGCTTACGCATAAAATTTAGCGAAACGCAGTTATTAAATACTTTGAAGTTCATATTAGCAGGCTTTTCGCCTGCCGGGGGAAATACTATACAAGACGCTTTCGGCCGTAAGCGATAGTATTTAAATAAATTATAAATTCACGCGGCCGATTGCCGTGTTACATCGAACGCGCAGCGGTCGATGTAACTAAAAACAAAAAGCAAGCGACAGTACCACAAAAACAACGGTAGATATAGCCGGGATTAAAAAGGGGGTATGGGGGCATTTAAAGGGGCTTTGCTCCTTTATTGCCCCCATCTAAAATTCATACATGGCTTTATATTAAACAACATTTAAATAAAAAAACGCCCTGCGCAATTTAATTGCGGCAGAGCGTTTTAAATTTACATGCTGTTTATAGCATCAAAATTAAATTATTTCTTTTTGTATTTCGCATTTTACTATGTTGATTACATCTTTAATTTCAATGACTTTGACTTCAGGGTTCGTCCTGCGTTTGAATTCAACTTTACCGGAAGCGGCGTCGCGGCCGACGGTCACTCTTATCGGAAATCCGAGAAGGTCAGCGTCTTTAAATTTGAAGCCCGGTTTTTCGTTGCGGTCATCATATATCACTTCTATATTTTCCGCTTTCATTTTTTCGTAAAGCTCTTCGGCGACCTGTTTTTGCGTTGCGTCGTTGACGTTTAGGAGGATAAGTTCGACGTGGTACGGCGCGATAGGCATAGGCCAGCAGATTCCGTCTTTATCGTTATTCTGCTCAACGGCCGACTGCATTGTGCGTCCGACGCCGATACCGTAACAGCCCATTATTATCGGTTTTTCCTTGCCGCTTTCGTCAATGAAATATGCGTGCAGTTTTTCGGAGTATTTGGTGCCTAGTTTGAATATATGGCCGACTTCGATGCCGCGTGTTTTTTCTAGTTTTTCGCCGCATTTCGGGCATGGATGTTTATCATCTACCATCATCAAATCGACGAATACGTCAACTTTAAAATCGGTGAGATTAACGTTTTTGGTGTGATAATCTTTTTCATTCGCGCCGATTACAAAATCGCTCAGGTATTTTAAGGATGCGTCGGCGATGATTTTAATTCCCGGTTTAATGCCGATAGGGCCGCCGAATCCCGGATATGCGCCTGTGCGCGCCTGTACTTCTTCCGAAGGAATAAGCTCGAGGCTAACAAAATCAAGGTAATTTTTAAGTTTAATTTCGTTAAGTTCGAACTCGCCGGAAACGAGGACGACTACATCTTCGCGGCCGTCATTAGCGGCTTTGCCGTTTGTATAAAACAGGATTTTGCAAAGTTTCTTTTTAGGAACGTTAAGGAATTTCGCGAGGTCTTCAATCGAGGAAGCGCCCGGCGTATGGATTTTTTCGGGTTTAGCGCCTGACGGTTTTTCGGAAGGTCCTAATATTTTTGCTATATCGGTTGTCGCTTTTTCAACGTTAGCCGAATAGCCGCATTTATCGCAATGAACGATAGCGTCTTCGCCAGACGGAGCTACGACCATGAATTCATTTGACGACGAGCCGCCTATGGCGCCTGAGTCGGCTTCTACTACGGTATATTTCAGGCCGCAGCGTTTGAATATATTGCAGTATGCGGCATACATTTTTTTGTAATTGATATCGAGCTGCTCATAGCTTGTTTCGAACGAATATGCGTCTTTCATCGTGAATTCGCGCGCGCGCATAAGCCCGAAGCGTGGGCGTATCTCGTCGCGGAATTTTGTCTGGACCTGGTATAATATCACAGGAAGCTGTTTATATGATTTTACGTCGTGTCTGACAAGGTCGGTTATAACTTCTTCGTGTGTGGGACCGAAGCAGTATTCACGTTCGGCGCGGTCTTTAATGCGGAGCATTTCGTCGCCGTAAATTTCCCAGCGGCCTGTTTCCTGCCAGAGCGCCGCCGGAAGTATGCACGGCATTATAACTTCCTGTGCGCCGGCTTTATTCATTTCACTTCTGATTATATTTTCGATTTTTTTGATTGCCAGGTTCGCAAGCGGCATCATGATATATATGCCAGAAGCGAGTTTTCTGATAAATCCAGCGCGCATCAGCAGCTTATGGCTGATAATTTCGGCGTCTGCCGGATCGTCTTTTGATGTTCTGATAAAAGCTTGTGAAAAACGCAATTTGATTTCCCCCTATATTTTAAGTTAATTTTAAATCTTAATTATGAGTCAAAAAAAAATTTTGACGACTCTTTAACTCCAGTGCATTAAACGTAATATATCTTTATATGTAACGAGAATTGCTAGCAATATCAATAAAACTATGCCGACCGCGTGAATGCCTTCTTCTACTTTTGTCGAAAGGCGGCGGCGTCTGACGGCTTCCAGGAAAGTGAATATTATTCTGCCGCCGTCAAGTCCTGGTATCGGGAATAGGTTTAATAACCCGATGTTTATGGAAATAAGCGCGGTTATATTTAATAATTGGAATATGCCTTCTTTGGCCTGGTCTTTAACTATATTTGCTATGCCTACCGGGCCCTGGATGTATTCAGTTGAAATCGCGCCGAGAACCAGTTTTTTTATGCCGTTAATCATTTCTGTCGTGATGGCCGTTACCTGGTTTAGCGCGCTGATCGCGCCGTCAACGATACCGAGACGTTCGCCCTGGAATGTCCTCAGTGTTACGCCGATTCTGCCTTCGCCGCTCGCCTGGTCGAATTTCGGCGTAATTTTCAATTCGACGGATTTTTTGATTAAATTGCCTGATACGGCGTCTTTTTCCTCGCGGAGTACGGTGAATAAAAGTTCTTTTTTCGCGTTTACCTTAACTACGTTAAGCATCTGGCCCCAGGTGTAAATATCCTCGCCGTTAATTTTTACGACTTTATCGCCCGGTTTCATGCCTCCGGTTTCTGCAGGCAGGCTTGACATTACATCGCCGATAAGCGCCATATTCGGAGGAAAAAATCCGAAATGGTCAGGCATTTCGACGCGAGCGGCTATTGTCATTTCAATCGTATCGCGGTGAATTAATATTTCAACGGTCTTATCCTCGTATTTTTTCATAGCGTCAGAAATCTGGCTGAAATATTCGATCTTTTCATCGCCTATTTTTAAAATTTGGTCATTGGCCTTGAATTTGGCTTTAAATGCTGGTGTTTCAGGCATTACATCGCCGATGCAGTTTGTCGTGTCAGGCATTATTCCAAGGTAGCCTTTTCCAGTCGTTTCATGCCTTTTTGGCGTTACTTTAAATGAAAGCATTTCCTGACCGCGTTTGATTTTTAGATTAACCTCTTCGCTGGCTTTCGTTTGGACGAATTTTCTGAAAACTTCATAATCGTTTACTTCTAGAGTGTCGATCGCAATTATCATGTCGCCCTGTTTGAGGCCTATTTCATAAGCAGGTGTGTCTTTTATTGCGCTTGATACGACTGGCATAAGGTAATACGGCTTTTGCGGTATGCCGTAACCCGAATTAATCAACCAGTAAATAAAAAAAGCAAGGACAAAATTCATGAATGAGCCTGCAAATAAAACGAGCATTTTTATCCACGGGTTTTTGCTGTAAAATGCTTTGGATTTGTCTTCGAGTTCGTCATTTTCGTCCATGCCGGCAAGGTCGACATAGCCGCCGAGCGGTATCGGCCTTACACAGTACAGCGTATCGCCTGACTGTTTTCCGAAAAGAAGCGGCCCGAAGCCGAGCGAGAATTCGCGGACAAGTATTCCGCTTTTTTTAGCTGTGATATAATGGCCGAATTCATGAAAAAGGACTATAAGCGAAAGTACAAACGCCATCGATACCAGCGCCAGAAAAAGACCGGGCGACTTTATCATTATGACTATTAATATTAATATTGTGATTATGCCTTTTACTGTGTTTGACATTTAAACGTACCCTCCAAAAATATTTGTTCCGCGGTCTACTAACTTATACTTAGACCGGCTCTATTTAGATTCTTGTATTTCTTTTAAATTATTCAATCTTTTAAATTATGTTAAAATCAATTATTTATATTATAAAATGCCGAATTTTTTATTATGGTTTATTACTTTAAAATCATTGCAAAAAAGTAGTAAGCAAAAGGGAAAGACAGCAGCAGGCTGTCTATTCTGTCGAGTATTCCGCCATGGCCGGGAATAAGTCCTGACGAGTCTTTGACATCGCAGTCCCTTTTGAATTGCGATTCGATGAGATCGCCGAGCACTGAAAATGAATTTAAGATAAAGGCCAGCGTTAAATACATTGCCAGGTTTAGCTGCGGAACGTTAAGGTAAACAAACGAGAAACAAGCCGCAGTCAGTGTGCCGAAAATTCCTGTGAAAACGCCTTCTGTCGATTTCTTAGGCGAGATCTCCGGCGATAATCTATGCTTTCCGAAGGCCCTGCCGCCGAAGTACGCGAACGTGTCGGCTGCCCATATCATTAATATGATTGTGAATAAAAGTTTTTCGC
The DNA here is from genome assembly GCA_041441465.1 of Candidatus Wallbacteria bacterium. Taxonomy (GTDB): domain Bacteria; phylum Muiribacteriota; class UBA9980; order UBA9980; family UBA9980; genus JASDSY01. The sequence continues at coordinate 83,142 of JASDSY010000022.1, read as the reverse complement.
CATGCGCGAGCTGCCTTATATAAACGGCAAAACTTAAAAATACCGATATATATAAAAAACCGAAAGTAGTCGCCGCGGTTGTTATAATCGAGCCGGCAATTTTCTTGCCGTGCTGGAGCCATAATATTATAAAAACGAAGCCTAAAATGAGAATTGGTGAAAATTCGAATTTATGTGCGGAGTCATTGGCGAAGTTAAAATGAACATTAAAAAAATAAAGCGCAGAAACAAGGTAGGCTGGGTAACTGAAAGTTTCGATTTTTTTAACGGCGCAGAGCTTATAAAATTCATGAAGCCCGATCAAATTTATCAAGAACATAAAAGCGGTAAAAGCGATGCCGCCTGTATATATCAGGTAAATAACCAGCGGAATCAGGATAATCGAAGAAATAATTCTGGTGAGCATTTTATTTTTTTGCGGCAGTATTTTGACTTAAACCGCCAAACCTTCTTTCTCTTGAATTATAGTTTAAAATGGCGTCAATTAAATCATTTTGCGTAAACTCAGGCCAGAATTTATCAGTTATAAAAATTTCCGAATATGCTATTTCCCAGAGCAGAAAATTTGATACCCTGAATTCATTTGAAGTCCTGATCAATAGATCCGGATCTTTAAAAGCAGGTGCGTAAAGATAATTTTGAAAAAACGAACCGTCGAGCGCGTTAAGTTTTTTTATGGCGCTTTCATCATTTTTAGCCAGTTCTGATGGAGTGAACGGCAGCTTGCCGCCGCTGAAATCTGCCATAATTTTTTTCATCGCATCCAGTATTTCCGTGCGGCCTGAATAGTTGACCGCGAGATTAAGTATCATGCCTGTATTTGATGCAGTTTCGGCTTTAGTATGCGCGATCATTTCCTGGACATTTTTAGGCAGCCCTTCGATTTGTCCTATAACGTTGAATTTTACGTTGTTTTTCATGAACTTAGAAAGCTTTTTCTTCATATATGAATAAAAAAGCGACATCAGATAGCTGACTTCCGTCTCCGGGCGTTTCCAGTTCTCAGTCGAAAATGAATATAGCGTAAGTATTTTAATGCCTATTTCAGCGCAGAACTCAGTCATTTTTTCGACGACTCCGACGCCTTTTAAGTGGCCGTATGTGCGCGGAAACCCTTTGGCCTGCGCGTAACGGCCGTTGCCGTCCATGATTATGGCGATGTGTTCCGGCTTGGGCATGCTTTTTAATTCTTCAACAGGTATTTTATATTTCATAACTTCCTTACTTATATTATATTCAACTTTTTAAAATTTGATAAGTTTTATTTTATTATCAGCAATCATTGTGCTGATAATAATAAATGCAGGGCGACTTTGTTAAAGACCGCCCCGCACTTTTTTAAAGATATATTAAGCGGATAAAATATCTTTCGCTTTAGCCTCGCTGAGTTCGTCAACTTTAGATATGCTCTGGTCGGTTATTTTTTGGATCTTATCGTTTGCTTTTTTTACGTCATCCTCTGAAATATGCTCGTCGTTTTTAGCTTTTTTAACGACTTCAAGCGAATCGCGCCTGTGGTTGCGGATGGCGACTTTATAATCTTCGGATTTTTTCTTTAATATTTTAACTAATTCCTGACGTCTTTCGCCTGTGAGCTGCGGAACATTCAGACGGATAACTGCGCCGTCGACTAAAGGAGTGATTCCTATATCTGATTTTTGAATGGCTTTGGCTATGTCGTTAACTGCGCTTTTATCAAAAGGGGTAACGACTATTTGTTTTGGGTCTGGAACTGAGACGGTCGCAACCTGATTTAAAGGCGACGATACTCCGTAATAATCAACTTTAACTTTGTTTAAAAGATTCGCATTAGCGCGGCCGGTTCTGAATGTCGCGTATTCTTCCTTTAAAGCGTTAATGGTTTTATCCATTTTTTCGTTAAGTTGAGAATAAATTTTGTCTAACATATTAAAACCTCCCCAAAGTTTGATTTTTAATTGTTCTTATTATTAATTAGCCTTTATAAAATCTTAATTTTAACCTAAAAATTATTAAAGGTTTTTAATAAAGAAAAGCGATATAATTAAGCATTATAAATAAGCGAGCCGACTTTTTCGCCTTTCACTATTTTCAGGATATTTCCTTCTTCGCGTATGTTAAATATTATTATAGGCAAATTATTTTCGTGGCACAGAGTGAATGCGGTAAGGTCCATTACCTGTAATTGCTTGTCAATGGCCTCTTTGAATGTAATTTTATCAAATTTGACAGCATCGCTGTATTTTTTTGGGTCTTTCGAATATACCCCGTCAACTTTAGTTGCCTTTAAAATAACATCTGCACACATCTCGATTCCTCTTAAAGCGGCAGGAGTGTCAGTCGTGAAAAAAGGATTGCCGGTGCCGGCGGTGAATATTACGACACGGCCTTTAGAAAGCTGCGAAGCCGCTTTTTTCAGTACATAAGGCTCGACAACTGAACGGACTTCGAGGGCGGACATTACGCGTGTTTCCACACCGGCTCTTTTAAGAACATTTTCGAGCGCCAGCCCGTTCATAACGGTTGCGAGCATACCTATATAGTCGCCGGCCTGTCTTTGCATTCCGAGCGATTCAGAATATATCCCGCGGAATATATTGCCGCCGCCGACAACGATGCCGATTTCCACTCCGAGTTCATGTACGGCTTTTATCTGACTCACTATCGAATTGAGCGTTTCCGGATCATAGCCGACGCCGCTTGGGCCGCCGAGAATCTCGCCTGATAATTTTAATAATATTCTCTTATATTTTAAATTCAAAGTTATTTTCCCTTCGATAAATCCGAAAATTTAAACTATCTTATAAAAATTAAAGGCTATACACGTAATCATCATAAAAAAATACGTCTATAGCCTTTAACAATAACTTTAATTATTTGCCAAGTTCATATCTTACATATCTTCTGATTGAGATATTTTCTTTGATGCTGGCTACTTTTTCGATTACGAGGTCTTTAACTTTTTTCTTTTTTGTCTCGTCTTTAACGAAAATCTGATCTAATAAGCAGTTTTCTTCGTAGTATTTTTCGAGCTTGCCCTCGATAATTTTTTCTATAACGTTAGCCGGTTTTTTCTGTTCAGCCAGCTGAGCGCGGTAAACTTCTTTTTCTTTTTCTATGATTTCGGCAGGAATTTCTTCTCTTTTTAAGTAAGCTGGATTCATAGCTGCGATGTGCATAGCTACGTCTTTTGACATTTCCTGAAATTCAGCGGTACGAGCGACAAAGTCGGTTTCACAGTTTAATTCTACTAAAACCGCGATTTTTGAACCAGGGTGAACGTATGAGCAAACCATGCCTTCTTTTGCGGTACGGTCAGCTTTAGCCTGAGCTGTCGCGAGGCCTTTTTTACGTAAGAATTCCATGGCCTTTTCCATGTCGCCATTGTTTTCGATAAGAGCTTTTTTGCATTCCATCATGCCGCAAGCTGTTTTTTCGCGAAGTTCCTGTACCATTTTTGCTGTAATTTCCATAATTAATTTCCTCTCCAAATCTAAATTTATAAATAATGAATTTTTATTTATTTATTATTGTTTTTCTTTGTTAAATTGCAGTTAAAATTATTCTTTTAATTTTTGAAAATGGGCGAGCTTAATATAAACTCGCCCTTTTTTATTAAGCAATAATTTTAGAATTCAGTAAACTTAACGTTAAATTAAATTTACACGTACCGGATTGCGAATTATTCGCGTGCGCCGGCAACTTTGCGTTTTGCGCCTATTTTTTCAACGTTTTTGCGTTCGCCTTCGTCGCTTATTACTTCTTCGATAGCGTCCTGTTCGGCAGCTGTTAAGTTTGTTTCTACAGGAGCTGACGTGTCGAGCATAGCCGCTTCTTCTGAAACGCCTTCTGCTGCAACTGCTTCTGGAGCTTCCTGTTTGCCTTCGCGGCCTTCTATTACTGCGTTTGAAATTGTCTGTGTGAGAAGTTTTATGGCGCGGATAGCGTCGTCATTGCCCGGGATTACATAATCAACTTCGTCAGGATCGCAGTTTGTGTCAACTATTGCGACTGTAGGTATATTCATTTTCTTCGCTTCTGTTATAGCGATGTGCTCTTTTTTAGGGTCGATTATGAAAATCGCTTTAGGCATCGTGCGCAAATCTTTGATACCGCCAAGATATTTTTCGAGTTTTACGCGTTCTTTTTCAAGCTGTGAAACTTCACGTTTCGGCAATAAATCGTATGTGCCGTCTTCTTTCATTCTTTCGAGTTTTTTCAAAAAGTCAATTCTCTTTTTGATTGTTTCGAAATTTGTCAACGTGCCGCCGAGCCAGCGCTGGTTGATGAAATACATTCCGCAGCGAATTGCCTCTTCTTTTATCGTTTCCTGAGCCTGCTTTTTCGTGCCTACGAAAAGAACCGTGCCGCCTTCTGATACGGTGTCTTTCACGAAATTGTACGCCTGCTGAATTTTTTTGACGGTTTTCTGAAGGTCGATTATATATATTCCATTTCTTTCAGCGAATATATATCTCGCCATTTTAGGGTTCCAGCGACGTGTCTGGTGTCCGAAGTGAACACCTGCTTCGAGTAAGTTTTTCATTGATACTACTGACATTAATTTTTCCTCCTGATGGTTTTTTTTAACCTCCACCGCTTGCACTTTTTCATGAGACCATGCCGCTTGCAACCTTTTGCGGCCAGGGCACCCTCACAAAAATTAAGCAGTGTGCGTTTTGTTTTATAATTTTACCATAAAGTTTTTCTTTTTGCAAGTTTTTTTGAAATTTTTGTCAAGTTTTACATTATATGACTTGTTTATATTGCAACTTAATCGCAAAGCGTGTATAATTTAGAACGGCAGGTTCAAGCCGTAAGCAAATATTCGAAACTTTGTTGTGACGGATATTGTTTATCGGTTGATTTTATTAAATCTTGAGGGGGATTCGTTTATGAAAAAAAGCGTCGCTGCTTTTCATAAAAAAAAATTATTCATAATTCCTGCATTTTTAATTATTTTTTTAATCCTCTCATTTCAACCTTTTGCTTTTAAAAATGACACATCTGAAAATTACGGCGTGTTAAGATTTTCTATTGACCGCGCGGTTGCCGGCGAATTAAACGCGGTAAGCTCGATTGCCGAAAGAACGGCCGTTAAAAAAAAGGAATATGTAATGGCGCTTATTGCGGATGCGCATATTTCCGAAGAAACTTATGAGGCTAAAAGAAAAGTTATCGAAATGCTTGACGGCTGGTCTGATATAGATTCGGTGGCGATTTTAGGTGATTCCTGCCTTGCGAGAGGCACTGAAAAAGAATATCAGCTCGCTAAAAAGTTTTTTGAGAACTTAAAATTACAAAAATATTTCATAACCGGCAATCATGAATTTTATCATAAAGACTCGGAACACGGAGCGGTTAAAACTGCCGCCGATCTTTCGGTGCTCAGGGCTTTGAAACTTGAGCGTTTTAAAAAGGCGTTTGATCTGCCTTCGCTTTATTATTTCAGAAAAATTGGCAATTATCTTTTTATTTTCCTTTCGGTGGATTCTCTTGATTCTAAATATTTAACAACTCTGTCGGAGACACAGCTTAAGTGGTTTTCACAAGTTCTTGCTGATAATAAGGATATGCCGACAGTCGTCCTTTGCCACGCCCCGCTTTCCGGAACGTTTACGGTCAGCGCTAAAACTAAAGATGTAAATAATTCGGTTATACAGCCTGCCGATAAGATTAAGGTTATAATCAGGCAAAATCCTCAGATCTTTATGTGGGTTGCCGGCCATAAGCATATAAAAGCAGTTTCTAAAGATTATGCCTCGCCTTTGAATCTATATGAAAATCAGGTTATCTGTCTGCATAACAGCAGCCTTTACGATAAGAAGGCCGTGAAAAATAACTGCTGGATAAACACTTTGACGTTAAGCGAAAATTATGTCCTGGTGAAAACTTATGATTATAAAAATCAAAAATGGCTTTATGATTTGGAAAGAAAAATTTTCATTCCCGAAAAATGCAGAACAGTCAAGTTAGACGGAAAAAAATGAAACTTTAATTTGTGTTGTATAGTATATTGTAAAAAACTAAAAAACGAAATAAAGGGTGAGTGCAAATGAAAAATATCTGGAAAAAAATGCATTTTAAAAATTTTTATAAGTTTCCAGGCGTATTGGCTTTTGTTTTTCTTCTGGCGCTTATATTGCCGGTATTTAATTTTCAAAACAATGCGGCGTCCGGCGCCGGGCTTCAAAACCTTCACGAAGAGATTCAAAATACAGTTATCGATTCCAAAAATGAAGGCGCTGCCTCTATAAATGCCGCCGCCGCTTCATTGAAGCCCGAGAAGAAAAAATATGTAATGGCGCTTTTAAGCGATGTTCATGTTTCGGATGATACATATGACGCCAAGGAAAAGGTAGTTAAAATGCTGAACGGCTGGAGCGATATTGACGCGGTGGCCGTTCTCGGCGATTTATGCTTTGAAGTAGGCAGCGAAAAGGAATATAGCCTTGCGCAGAAATTGTTTCAAAATTTAGGCGGTACGAAATATTTCATAACCGGTAACCATGATTATTATTACCAGGACCATAAAAATAAGGACGGAAAAAAAGTAAAAGGTACGGAAGCGACGCGTACATTAAAGCTTAATCGGTTCAAGAAAATATTTAACCAGAAAAATCTGTATTTTTCTAAAAAAGTTGAAAATTATCTTTTCGTTTTTCTTTCTGTTGACGCGCTCGAAGCGAAATACATAACGACGTTATCCGAAACCCAGCTTAAATGGCTTTCGGAAACATTGTCCAAAAATAAGGATATACCGACTGTAATATTCTGCCATTCACCGCTTTACGGAACTTTCAGCGCCGTACACGACAATATGAATATGAACCATTCCGTAATCCAGCCGGCCGATAAAATGAAAGACATAATTAAGGATAATCCGCAGGTTTTTATGTGGGTGTCGGGCCATATGCATATAAAGGCTACGTCGAAAGATTATGATGCGCCTGTAAATATATATGAAAAACAGGTCACCTGTATACATAACAGCAATATGGCGACGTCAAAAAATTGGATAAATACGCTTACGTTAAACGACGATTACATACTCGTGAAAACATACGACTGCAAAAATAAAAAGTGGATGTCCGGCCTGGAAAGAAAAGTGAAGGTACCGGCGAAATTCAGGACGAAAAAAGATGAATCAGACGGCAAGAATAAATCGGACGAAAGCAAAAAAGACGACAATGACAGCGTAAAACCTTCTGAAAAACCTGATAACGAAATCTCAGATGACAGCGGCGAAGTTAAAATTGACTCTGACGCGGTTTCTGATGATTCCGAATCAAAAAATCAGGATTCTAATGAATTGAAAATCGAAATAAAAAAATTACAGGACGCGATTAAGGATATCCTCAAACAAATATCGGATTTTTTCCGTTCGATAAAATGGTAAATTTTAAGGGAAATATTTATTTGTCAGACAGGAAAATATAATTCAAAAAACGGCGGTCATTCAAAATGAAAAATTTTGATGCCGCTGTTTTTCTATCTAAAATCTGAAATTATATATTGATTAATTTCGCGGTGAGTTATTTTATATAAATTTTTTAACTGCATAATAACCTGAAAACGCTTATTGCGCCGGTCGGCCTGAGCCGTCTTAATACGCGCAAATTATTTCCGCGCAGCAGCGTGCGCCGTTTGTATCGATTATGCTGCGGTTTGTATTTTCATTAAATGCCGCGTTAAGCGCGACGCTCAATTCGCAATTTAAAAGTTTTTCCCTTTCTATATATACTGCGCTTCTGGCGTGATTGTTAAGGCATGAAACTAAAAAATCATATTCCTTGAAATTGCCACGGTCGGTATAAATGCAGCGAGAATCGGCGCATATTATGTCGCCGACCACTCCGTAACCGGGTTTTGTGATAATAACGTCGAATATTTTGAACAGATTTTCGAATGATATTCCGGCCGTACTGGTATCGACATATCTGACGTTTTTAGGATAACCCGATACGCTGTCGGGCGGAAGCGTCGTCAAAAATATGAAATCTTTAAAATCGTTTAGCGCATTTAATTTCAGCCCGTTAGTGTCGAACCCTCCGAAACTTATCATTGCCGTTTTTTTATTTTCAAAATCTTTCGGATCGTAATTTAAAATGTCGAATACATCTTCGCGTGAAAGATATGGCGTGCGCGCTAAAAGCGGTACGTCTTTCGATTTAGGGAATGCGTCCAGCGGGCAGGAATACGGCAGTTTCAGGAGCAAATCGCAACGCGAGTAATATGTTTTAAGACAGTCTATGACTTCTTCGAATGCCGGATGCTCATCGAGAAATCCTTCGTAAATATAATCCCACGAAAAATTTGTAATGCCGATCGCCGGTATTCTCGTGCCGTTTGCGGCGGCGAAAGCCAGCGGCGTTATGTCGCCGACAACTATATCGATCTTGTTAGCCCTTATAAATGAATATTCGGTTTCGGCAAGCTTGGGTATATCCAGATAAAACTTCCGAGCGTTCTGAAGCGTAGCATCGGAGTCGATGTTTAGGCTGTCCTTCTGGATCGTTCCGACGTCATTTATTAAATGCGAAAACCTGAAACGTTCACTCCAGCATTTTTTGTCGTATTGCCTCTGCCTCTGCCGGAAATATTCGCTGAAATAATGGCCGAACGAATTGGCGAACAGCCATTCAGGCGCGGCGGTGCGCACAAAAATATTAAATTCGCAATTGTACTCGATATTTTTTTTGAATATTTCCTTCATGATTTCGATTTGCCTGACTGCGTGGCCGAAACCATGTCCACTCAGGTAAAACAATATGTTTTTCCTTGGATTCTCTCTCATTTGAAAATGCATTTCCTCTCGCAAACTTATGAAAAACTTAATATATCACATAATTAGAATATTTACAATATTGACAATATTGACAATCGTAAGAATTTATAATATAATTTTAAAAATACATACTTATAGGTGGAGCTTATAATTAAGCAAGCAGCTGTAGCGTTACCGGATAAAAATATAAAAAAGGGGTATGATAGTATGTCAGTGACGATAGAAAAAATTATTAAAAGAAACGGTATGGTAGTTGAATTTGACCGCGAAAAGATAACTCATGCGATATTCAAAGCTGCGCAGTCGGTAGGCGGTTCAGACAAAAAATTAGCGGAAAGTATAGCTAATAAAGTCGCCAACACACTTGGAAAACTTTATCCGGCTCCGCAGATTCCTACAGTTGAGGAAGTCCAGGACATTATCGAGAAAGAATTGATTGAACACGGACACGCCAAAACTTCGAAGGCTTTCATTTTGTACCGTGCCGAACACCAGATGCAGAGAGATCATCGTGACGCAGATTTTTCGACATCCGAAAACATCCCTTATAAAAAAATATGGCAGAATCTGGTCTGGGCTGTTGACCACAAGGCGTATTCGATTGAGATGCTTAACGAAAAAGTCCGCAGCAAAAGCGGTTATGTGCAGCTTATAAAAGATACTGAAGAGGCTTATAATCAGGATATCGCCATGGCCTGCGAAAAATTTTTCCAGAAAAAAGATGCGCGCATTATAATAATTGCCGGCCCGTCATCGTCCGGAAAAACCACGTCGACCATTAAAATAGGCGAAAGGCTTCGTGAAAAAGGCCTCGACCTGGTTGCAATGAACCTCGATAATTATTTCTTCGATCTTGAAATGCACCCGCGTGATGAATTCGGCGATTACGACTTCGAAACTCCGCAGGCGCTCGACCTTAAGCTTATAAACAGCCAGCTTGCCGACCTGCTCGAAGGCAAAACTATTCAGCAGCCCATATATAATTTCAAAACCGGCAAACGTGAAACCGAAACTGTGCCTTTAAAACTCGAAAGCAACCAGGTGCTTTTGCTCGACAGCCTCCACGGGCTTTATGAAGATATGACAAGTTCCGTTCCGGCCGATAAAAAATTCAAAATTTATATAGAAACCTTAAGCCAGCTTAAAGATAATAAAGGCCAGTTTATCAGATGGACCGATATCCGTATTTTGCGCAGAATGGTCCGCGATTCCTGGCACAGAAGCTACGATCCTAAACGCACCCTCGAGCACTGGCACTATGTCCGTCGTTCCGAACTCAGGCATATCATTCCGTTTATAGGCACGGTTGACCATATATTAAACGGCTATCTGGCTTTTGAATTGCCGATACATAAAAAATACATGTTTAAATATTTTCCTGAATTCGTTAAGGAATATAAGGATAACCCTAAAAAACAGGACGCTTTCATAAGAGCGCAGAGAATTTATGAATTCCTTTCGACAGTCGAGGAATGGGATGACGACAGCGTTATTCCGAAGAACTCGCTTATGCGCGAATATATAGGCGGTTCGGTTTATAAATATTAATTACGGAAATGTTCGTTCGAACTGATAATCCCGGCGGTAATTGCACAGTAATAGTGTTTTTCCTGCCGGGAATTTTAACATTATGGCGAAGGCGTAAAAATGTATCTTAAAATCGATAATTTTCTTAAAAATAAACCGTTTAAGCTTAATTCGAGATATAACCCGACCGGCGACCAGCCGCAGGCGATCGAAAAGATCGTTAACGGTTATAATTCGGGCGGCAGTCACATAACGCTTCTCGGCGTTACCGGCTCCGGAAAAACATTCACGATGGCTAATGTGATAGAACGCCTTCAGCTTCCGACCCTTATAATTACTCACAATAAAACTCTTTCAGCGCAGCTATACACCGAATTCAAGGAATTTTTCCCGCAGAACGCGGTCGAGTATTTCGTGAGTTATTACGATTACTATCAGCCTGAGGCTTACATTCCTCATTCCGACACTTACATCGAAAAAGATTCCGATATAAACGAGAAAATCGATAAGATGCGCCATGCCGCTACTCATGCGCTTCTTACCCGCAATGACGTCATAATTGTCGCGTCGGTTTCCTGCATATACGGCCTCGGTTCGCCGGATATTTACGAAAGCATGAAGATATTAATACAGCTCGATTGCGATTATGACATCAATTCGCTTCTGAGGCGTCTTGTCGAGATGCAATATACAAGGACCACTATGGATTTGGCGCGTTCGATGTTTCGCATGCGCGGCGACGTTCTTGAAATTGTACAGGCATCCGGCGGCGACGTCATAAGGATAAATTTTTTCGGCGACCGTGTCGAGAAAATAATGCTTATAGACCAGGTAAGCGGCGAAATTAAGGAAGAGATGGATCGAGTGGCGATATTTCCGGCGACCCACCACATAGCGCCTGAGGCTATAAGGGCGCGCGCTGTCAAAGATATCGAAAAAGAGCTCGAAGAAAGGCTCTTCGAGCTAAAGCGCGACAACAAGCTTGTCGAAATGCAAAGACTTGAACAGCGTACTAATTACGATATAGAAATGATAAAAGAACTCGGATACTGCAAAGGCATTGAAAATTATTCCAGAATACTTTCAGAGCGCGCCCCTGGAACTCCGCCCGAAACTTTGATAAATTATTTCCCGGAAAACTATCTTGTCATAATCGACGAATCTCATATAACGATCCCTCAAATTTCCGGCATGCAGCACGGCGACCATGCGCGCAAGAAAAACCTCGTCGAATACGGTTTCCGTCTGCCGTCTGCTTACGATAACCGCCCGCTTAAGTTTGCTGAATATGAAAAAGCCGTAAACAAGGTGCTCTATGTTTCGGCAACGCCTTGCGAATATGAGATGAAAAAATCGAAAAATCTTATCGCCGAACAGATAATCAGGCCGACCGGCCTTCTCGATCCTGAGATTGTCGTAAGGCCAACGGCAGGTCAGGTCGATGATATTATTTCCGAAATAAAAAAGCGCGCAGCTAAAAATGAACGAGTACTCATAACGACGCTTACAAAAAGGATGGCCGAAGACCTGACGACCTACCTTCAAAATGCGGGCGTGTTGGCGCAATATCTGCATTCCGAAGTCGATACGCTCGAGCGTACCGAAATAATAAGGAACTTAAGGCTCGGCAAATTCGACGCGCTGATAGGTATAAATCTTTTGCGCGAAGGGCTTGATCTGCCGGAAGTTTCCCTGGTGGCGATATTGGACGCCGACCGCGAAGGGTTTTTACGCTCGGCCAGATCGTTGATACAAACCTGCGGCCGTGCAGCGCGTAATGTTAACGGGCTCGTGATATTTTACGCCGACCGCATGACCGATTCCATGAAAGCCACGATCGACGAAACTAACAGGCGCCGTAAAATACAGCAGGAATACAACTTAACTCATAATATTACGCCTAAAACAATTATTAAGAATATATTCGAAAGCATGTCGCCTGATGATGCGCTTACTCCTGAAGCTTCGGCGGCTGCAGGCGGCGCCGACTTGACCGAACAGATCGCCGATCTTGAAAAGAAAATGTATGACGCTGCGATCAACTTAAACTTCGAGGAAGCTTCGAAATACCGCGACCAGATAATCGCGATCGGCGGAAAATTGCCGGCGTCGGCTAAAGCGAGCGGCGATACCGCTGACATTAAGAGCGTGACAAAATTTAAAAGAAGGGCAAAAAAATAACTTTAAATCGACCTTAAAAACAACCGGCAAATTGGTTTTTTGAATTATTTTACGGAGGCTTATAATGATAAATATCACGGACGCCATATCGTATACGGAATGTTTCATGCAGCTTGCAAAAGTGCTTGACCTCGATGAAAATCGTGATGATTATCATAGCTGGCGTGTGGCCGTCGTAGCTTACATGATGGTAAAAAAGCTTAATTCTCCAGACAGCTTGAAAATATTCTGGACCGGATTGCTGCACGATATAGGCGCTTACGGTTTTAACGATTTTATGATTTCTACGTCCGATTCGCTGTCCGTTCTGGAAAAGGCTAAAATAAAGCACCATACGATCCGTTCGTACGATATAATAAAAAACGAGCTGCCCGGTGAAGTGCATGATATCGCAGATTTCGCGAAACATCACCACGAAAAATACGACGGCACAGGATTTCCTGACGGCCTTTCGGGCAATGAAATACCTTTGTGCTCGCAGATTATAAAAATAGCCGATGATTTTGATAAAGCGCTGCGCGCGATACCGCGCCTGCCTAAAGCTACTATTTATAATCTGATCAGGCAGAACATAAATACCGAATATTCCAGGGAAATGGTTGAACTGTTTCTTGAGACAATGGAAAACGACGATTTCTTCAATAAAATAGAATTGGAAGCCCAGATTCCGCAGATAACCAATCAGATTTTGAGCGAAATGCCTAATTACAAAATGTACCTTGAAAATGATCTCCTTGAAAAAATAACCGAGATGTTCGCGCTTATAATCGACGCCAAGCACGAAGAAACTCTCGGCCATTCCGGCCGTGTGGCTTTTTACTGCACGAGGATTGCGGAATATTTGAATTTGCACCCGAAAGACAAGTTGAAAGTGAAAATGGCAGGCTTTATGCATGATATTGGTAAAGCCGCTATTCCGCGTACGATATTAAATAAATCGTCAAATCTTACGACCTTCGAAATGCACATGGTAAAAGGCCATCCAGTCCTGACGATGGAAATATTGAAAAATATGAAGGCATTCAGGGATATAGTCGAAATTGCCGGTTATCATCATGAGCGTCTTAACGGTTCAGGTTATCCTTACGGCCTGCCTGCTGAAGATATTCCGTTTCTTGCAAGAATTGTAATGGTCGCGGATGTTTACGACGCTATGACTTCCGGAAGACGCTACCAGGCTTTTATTTCAAAGCAGCAGGCGCTCGATTACCTCAACGTGCAGAAAAAAATACTTTTTGACGCGGACACAGTTAACGCTCTGACTGAGGTCGCGAAAAATGAAGAATTGAAAAATCTTGATCAGAATTATTAGAATTGAAAACTAATTTGCCGTTGTGGTTGACGTCGGGCCGATAGGATTGTCTTCGAGATTGGTCAGGACGTCGTAAAACGGCTTTCTTGGAAATATGAAACTCCTGTAAACGTTTACTATTTTTTGCTGGTCATTTGTTATGACGGTTATTTCGAACCCTACAATTTTTGATTTTTCTGTAAAGCCGACCATGTTATTGTTATAGCGTCCCATATACCTTGCGCGCGCGCGTTCTTTTTCTTTATCGGCGGTGGAAAGATATGGATTATTGATGTATGACGGGTCATAATGCATGTTGTAGGCTGCAATTTCGGTAAAAATTTCGTTGCCGTTAGAGTCTTTTGCGCTCTGTACGAGGCCGACCTGGCCTAGGCTTTTTTCGACGCCTTTGATAATAGGTTTTATCGCGACATCTGTCGCTTTTGGCGCCTCCGCGATTACGTTACGGCATAATGAAAATGGCAGTTTTTCCGTGACTACTGTCTGCTCGGTTTTATAAAGCGTATATATAACATATTCAAAAGTCTTTCCGTCATCTTTATATTTTTTGATCTGGACGTTTGTGTATTTGTCGTTATCGTCAAAATTTAATATGGCAGCCGCCTCGCGCATATCTTTTTCGAAATGAAGAAGCGACATTCTTGTTTCGCGGAGATTGTCGGCTTTTACGTCGGCTGACTCGTTTTGAAAAAGTCCTTCCTTGAAAAAATTTATTAAAAATATCAAAAGCAGGGAGCTTATCGCGAGCGTGACAAGCACTTCAACGATAGTGAATGCCTTATTCCCTGGTTTTAAGTTCTTTGTTTTTTTGAACATATATATAAGACTCCTTAATTAATAGCTACTTACCTTAAAGATTTCAGTTTGAATTTTTCGGCCAAACCTCGCAGCCTTATTTCTTGTTTGTCACTATCGTGTATAAAGTGTGGTTCATTTCTTTTAATACGTTGTTTTTATCGGAAGGGTTTTCTACCCATGTAACTTTAATGAAAATTTGTATCCTGGAAGTAAGGCGCATATATTCAGGGGCAAGTATGTTTTCCGGATAATCTTTGGGCGACGGCATTTCAGTCGGGAAAAACGAAATCCTGATATATCTTTTAAAATTCGGGAAATATCTTATTGAGTCGTAATCTTCGAATCTTTCGTAAACTTTCCAGTTCGGGATAAGCGGCGACCACGTCGCGCCTGTGCTCGCTTCCTCTTTCAGCAGTTCATAAAGCCTCTCGAATTCGCCCCATTTTTTAGCTTCCGCCGCGGGATTCATAGGCGTCATTACACCGCCGAATTTATATTCTTCCATCTTTTGAAGAGCGAGATTGGCCGCGTGGAGAGCATTGACGCTCTTTAAATTGGCCTGCGTCGTATAGCGGTACATCATTATAATCGGTATTATCGAAAATGAAAATATCGCTATGGCGACAAGTATCTCAAGGAGTGTGACGCCGCTTTTATTTTTTGAATTTTTTATAAAATTTAGATTTTTGCCTTTTTTCACTTTAATTTCCCCGCAAATTAATAAATAATAACGGAATTGTTTGATTATTGATTAGATAGTTTCCCTTTAATTTCATTTTTTAATTTGAGTATTTCATCGACTTCATTCGGATTTTTTTCAACTTTTTCAAGGACTTCGAGATATTTAAATGTCGCTACCAGGTATTTTTTTTCGTCATTTTTTTGTTTGTAAAGCGCGGCTAGTTTTTTAAATGCCAGAAGCCTTACCGTTATATTGTTAGGCTCTTCTTTTAATGCCTGTAAAAAAGCTTCTATTGATTTGTCGTAATCCTGCTTGGCTGCGAAGTCAAGCGCGTCTTTAAATAATTTGCCGGCCCGGCCGTTCATGGCGTTTAAAAATTTGTCCCTTGCTTTGTCGGAGTTGGATAATATTTCGTTCTGCTCCTGCCGTTCGCTCATGTATTCGCTTATGAATCTTTCACG
This sequence comes from Candidatus Wallbacteria bacterium, assembly GCA_041441465.1. Classification (GTDB taxonomy): domain Bacteria; phylum Muiribacteriota; class UBA9980; order UBA9980; family UBA9980; genus JASDSY01. Next base: position 67,414 of record JASDSY010000022.1, on the reverse strand, counting down.
GTCTGCCATAGTGGCCATGCGCGGCGCCGGGTAATTGCCGTAACTTCTTCCCGGAGCGGCTGTTACTTTCTTCTCGCCTTTCGAATCCTCAATTTCTTTAATGGTCATTGTTTTTGTTGAGGATTGCCCGCGCTGCCTTGCAGGCGAAAATATTTTTATTATTGCGTACGTCGATATCATTATTGCCAGTACTAAAATTAAAAATATAACCGGTTTATTTTCCATTAGCTGCCACCATTCATTGTTATTATTCTCAAACTTTAGATGATTTCCAATTGGTTTTGGTTCTGCTGTTTATTTTTTCTTAAATTGCATTAACTATCGTTAATTGTGAATTTTTATCCAATCTTTTTATCAGGCCGTTAAATTATTCGTTATCCTGCCAGTATCTTTTGATTTTAGGCGTTATCGCAACCACTATCTTGTCTTTCGAATTTTTTAATTCGTCATACATCGTAATCCAGCGGCGGTCTTCTAAAAGCCAGAATTCGTCCGGTAAATATTGCTGCTGATCTGTAACGTCAAGTTTTTCCGCTACGAGATTTCCATTAACCGTTGTAAACATCTTATTTTCAGAGTTGCCGAACCACGAATCATCGCCGAATTGGCTTTCGACGCCGTTTTTTGCATACATAAATGCCTGGATCTGCATGCTTTTATCTGACATCGAGAATATTTCCTTGAATACGTTGCTTTCAGCAAAATTCGGGTCCTTTGTCGTTCTGAAAACTATCTTGCCGGAAGGGCTTCCGTCAGATGACGGCCTTGTGCCGAGCGCCACGAGCTGAAGTGAATTGCCGCTTCCGTCATGCGTTGTGCCGTCCGGATATTTGTAATTGAACGGTATGCCCGTATCGTCCTGGCGGTGCCTTAATAATTCGTTGCCTATGTAAATATTGCCGGTGGCTACTATTACGCCGCGGCCTTGATAATAACCTTCTATGTGAACGTCGCCGTCGACGAATTCATAGCCTTTAAGCTGTATGGCGTATTTTTTGGGATACGCGAGCGCCGCTTCCTTGCCCGTTTTGATCTTGAAAAGGTCCTTTATGGCTCCGAAAAAACCTGACGACGGCGGAGCTGCCTGCCACGGACCCCAGCCGTAATATTTTACAACGTTATTCGTTACCGTTTTATTGCCTATTTCATATTTTACAGGCGTGGTCTGAGTACGCTGCCTGAACGCTATTCTTTTATAAACATCCTGGTCAAGTACGCCTATGATTTTATCTTCAGGATATATAGCCTTTAAATTAGGATCATTTTCAACCGCGCCGTGGTAACAATAATCGGATATGCCTGCAGGCGGCGTAAGGTAAGGTTCTTCATTTATTTTATTGTTATACTTATATGTCCTGGTTATGTTGCCGTACATTTGATTCGGCTGAGTGTCTTTTTTGGGTTTGAACCCTATAGCTTTAAATATTTTTTCGAGCGAATTGAGAGGATCGAACCCGGTAAGGTCGGTATTGCCCCTGCTTCCGCCGTCAAGAAGGCCGTGGTCTATTTCATCGACAGGGCTGCTTAACCATGAATTATGATATAACCCAAGATCGGTATTGCCGCCGTATTGATCTACTTTGGTGCTTGCAAGCTTATCTATCATCGATGGTTTTGTTTCTAATATACCGCTTAATGTCGGGTCCGCTTCCTTGTTAAGCTCGACAACGCAGTTTCGATAAAAAATCCTGCCGTTTACAAAAAACTGCTGAGGCACATACTTGCCTGCGAAGAAATTTACAGCCTTTTGCCACCATTTTGAGTTCAGCTTGGCGCGCCGGCTTGGAAGTTTTTCTTTTTTCATATTATTGACAAAAAGCGCGTGATCATACTGGATTGGAATGTCCTTGAAAAGCGCGATTTCCTTTTCTACCTGAACTTTTCTTTTTATGTTGTTGTACTTGGCTACTGATTCTATCGTTAAATTGCCAATTTTTCTAAATTCATCGAGTTCTTCCGAAAGCTTATATGAGACGGTTATAGAAAGCACCTCGCCGCGCGGCACTTTTGTTGTAACTTCACTGTCGAATGTCTTGTTTAAATCCGAAATGCGTGCGTCGAAATTATCTATGAAATTTTTGGGGACACTTAACGTGAATTCTTTTTCGGTGGCGAATTTTTTATTCCAGCCGAGGTTTATCGCGTCCTGCGTAAAATCATTCGCGTTATTGAAAAGCAGATACATCGCCTGTTCAATCCCAGCCTCGGCAAGATATTGCGCCGTGGTTGCTTCGACATAATTAAATGCCTGCTGTGATTCGTTTCTCATCATGTATATCATCGAGAACCCGATTATCATCAGAAACAATATCACAAACATTGTAATTATGACAGTCGAGCCTGAATTTTTTTTGATTGTTTCATGATTTTTTATATCATTAATTTTTTTTATCATAACAAAAACCTCGCTTACTCTATTTGGAAAAGCTTTAGAAAGATTATACAAAAAATAATGATATTAGTCAACTTATATGCTTGAATACTTAGTTATCTAACACATTATAATCAGAAGGCTTTTTGCCGGCCATGTCGACGGCGTTTATATCCGCTCCTTTAGATATAAGAAAATCTATAATTTCATTATGCTTTTCGGAATACGCGTAATGAAGCGGCGTTTTCCCCTTGCTGTCACGCGCGTTAATATTCGCTCCGTTCGCTATAAGAAGCTCTGCTATAGCTTTTTTTCCTGAATATACAGCCTGGTGCAGCGGCGTTTCCATTGTCATAAGCTTTAATTTTATGACTTTGCCTGTATTTATGATCGGCCGGCTTTTAGCGTTTGTGTCCGCGCCTTTTTTTATTAAGGTTTCGCATACGTCTTTTTTCCATGCGGCCGCCATAATAAGCGGCGTTATCCCTTCCTTGTCCAGTGCATTGACGTCTATTTTCTTCGATACGCACCAGTCGGCCATTTTCTCGTTACGGCAGTAATGCAGGAGCGTCGTGCCGTCGCTGCCGCATTCTAAAGGATTAGCGCCGCAGCTTACCAGATAATCGGCATAGGCCGGATCTTGAGCCCAAAATATCGGCGTTATTCCGTTTTTATTTTTTTCGTTTACATTCGCACCGCCGGATATCAATAATTTTGCCGTCTCTATATCACGCGCCTTATGAAGCGGCGTATCGCCGTTAATATCCCTGGTTTTAACGTCGGCGCCTTTCTCTATCAGAATTTTTGTGTTTGCCAGCGTCTCCTTGAACGGCGCCGAAAAATGAAGCGGGCTTTCTTTTCGTTCGGTGAGTATATCTGTTTTCGCACCGTTTTGTATTAATAATTCCAGCTTTTCGCTGTTAAATACGGAGGCGGCATGATGCAGCGGTGTTTCGCCGCGGCTGTTTTGCGCGTTAATATCAGCGCCGTGTGCGATAAGTAATTTTATCACATTAATATTTCTGTTTGTGTGAAGCGGCGTGTTGCCTTTATTGTCCCGGCTGTTGACGCTTAAGCCTTTAGCAAGCAGCAATTCGGCAATTTCCGGCGCTTTTACGTCATGAAGGAGCGTGCCGCCTGAAAGTTTGTCGCGCACGTTGATATCAGCGCCGTTATTTATAAGTGCTTCAGCTGCCTTGACATTGTTTACTGTTTCAAGCGGAGTTTTTTCAAACTTGTTCCGTGCATTCACATCGACGCCGTTTTTAGCCAGTATGCCTATTACTTCAGGCTTGATGTCATAATTATGAAGCGGTGTGTCTGAATATTTCAGTGTTTCGTTTTTCGGATTGGCGCCATTTTTTAATAGCAATTCGGCCATTTTGGACTCGCGAGCCAGGTATAACGGAGTTCTGCCGTTGTTATCGCCGGCATTAACGTTCGCTCCCTTTGAAATTAAAAATTGCGCCATTTCCGTATTGCCCGCAAGCGCTGCTCTGAATAACGGAGTAATGCCGTCGTTATTTTTTGCGTTTACATCGGCCCCTTTTTTTAAAAGCGCTTCGACTATATTTTTTCGTCCGTGAGCGGCTTGATTGAATAACGGCGTATCGCCACGCTTATCGCGAGCGTTCACGTCGGCTCCGTTATCGATAAAAAAAATCGCCAGCTCATCGGTTTCACATGAATGTAAAAATGTTTCCATGTCTTTATCGCCGATATTGATGTCGGCTTTATTATCAATTAAGATTTTAGCGGCTTCTATGGATTTTACCTTGTGTATAGGAAAGTTTTTGGAATAATTATTTTCATTTTCCGATGCGAGTGCCGGGTTTTGTTTTAATAATCTTGAAATCTCGGCGATATTATCGCTGCTTACGGCTTTATGAATTTCGCCGGCCGCGCAAATATTAAAGTTAAAAGCTAAGATTATAGTAATGACTGTTGGATAAAAAAAACGGCTGTAATGCCTTTTCATAGTATCAACTCCGATTTTGATATGATATTAGTGGATTAAACTTTTTTCAATATTATAGCATAACTTCGTTAATTTTTATATAATGTGTGTACAATTAAATTTAAGTTAAAATTATTAAGAAAAAAGCCGATAAGTCATCTAAACCATATTTAATATATAAATAAAAATAAAAAATAATGACGGGGGCGTGGTTTAAATGTGTGAAGTGGATAAAGATTATGATTTATGGTCTCAATATAAATTAAATCACGACCCTTTGTTAAGAGAAAAGATAATTTTGCAGTATGCGCCGTATGTTAAGTATATAGCCGGCCGTATTGCGATGGGGCTGCCGCCTAATGTCGATATCGAGGATTTATATGGATATGGAATATTCGGCTTGATTGATGCCATAGAAAAATTCGAACCGTCCCGCAAAATACAATTTAAAACATACGCGCAAACCAGAGTACGCGGGGCTATTTTGGATGAATTACGCAAACTCGACTGGACTCCGCGTTCGGTAAGACAAAAAGCGCGCCAGCTTGAAAAATCATTTGTAGAGCTCGAAAACCTCCTCGGCCGTCCGGCTTCTGATGAGGAAGTCGCCAAGCACATGGGAATCGCGACTGAAGAATTATACGAAATTTATCGCGACACCCGCGGCTCGTTCGTGATGTCGCTTGACGATCTCTTATATTCTGAGGAAGACGGTGTGACTGTCGGCGACAGCGTGCCGGCCAGCGATAATGATAACCCGCAGAATAAAATAGAGCAGAAGGAAATGAAACTGCTCTTAACTAAAGCGATAAACGCCCTTGCGGAAAGGGAAAAGCTCGTATTAACCCTTTACTATTATGAAGAAATGACTTTAAAGGAAATCGGCGCGATATTAAATGTTTCTGATTCGCGTGTTTCACAGCTTCATACGAAAGCGATATTAAAATTGCGGGCTAAACTTGCCAATGTCAGAAATAAAAAATAAAAATACTAGCCCGCTATTGAAATTAAAATGTTTTGAAGTTCTTTTTGCTGATACGGTTTGATGAGCGAAGCTTTAAAACCAAAATTCTTGTAATTTAATACTATATTATTGTCAGGATTAATACTGGTAACGATCGCATTGACATTCGGGTTAATTTCTTTTAATTTTGACATAACCTCTTTGATTTTTTCAGTTTCATTTGTACCGTTTTGAGTGCTTAATATTACCGCGTTAAAACAGGTTTCCTTTTTTTCAAACGCCTTTTTAAATTCCGAAATAAGATCATCATAATTGCTTGTCAGGCAGGCTTTATGCCCTGAATTTACGAGCATTTGTTCGGTCACTGTCAGGATTATCTCATCTTCGTCCATTAATAGCACATTTAAAATAAAATTATTTACCGGCTTACCGCCTTGATCGGCTGTGCCGTTATTATCGCTGCCGCCGCATTCGGGCAGGTAAATTGAAAATGTCGTCCCGACATTTATGGTTGAATCTACGGTAACGGCGCCGCCGTGATTTTTTACTATTGAATATACGGTAGCGAGCCCGAGCCCGTTGCCTGTAGGTTTAGTTGTAAAATACGGATCGAATATTTTCTTTAAATTTTCAGGCGCTATGCCTGTTCCAGTGTCTTTTAAAGAAATTTTTATATAGTTGCCTGCATTTAATGAAAAAATTTCATTGCCGTTGACTGTGACATTTTTAATGGTCACGTCTATATTGCCGCCCTCCGGCATGGCCTGTTTCGCGTTTATAGCCAGATTTGTTATTACCTGGGCTATCTGCCCTTCATCGACTTCTACCTGCGCTATGTTGTCATCTATCATGAATTTACATATGACATTCGAACCTGTGAGAGCGAATTTTACAGATTCTTTTACCAGATCGCTTATTGTAATATTTTTTTTGATCGGAAATCCGCCCTTTGAGAAAGTTATAAGCTGCTCGGTAAGGTTTTTAGCTTTGAATGCGACTTTTTCGGCGCGAGTTAATATTTCATAGGTTTTTTCATCTTTTGCCACCCTTTTTTTGGCAAGCGATAAATTTCCGACCACGCCCATTAAAATATTATTGAAATCATGCGCTATCCCGCCGGCTAATATGCCTACCGACTCAAGTTTTGTGGCTTTTAACATTTCTTCGTCGGTTTTTTTTCGTAATGTTATTTCGCGTGAAACGATAACTGCGCGAATTTCGTCAAATGAGGTTTTATATGTTTTGGCATTGATTTCAAAAAGATTATAATTGCCGTTTTTAGCTTTCATTTTTATCGTCAATTCATGTATTGTTTTGCCTTGCACCTTAAATAATTTGTCAAATTCAGGTATTACTTTGTTAAGATCTTCGTGATGGATGAGGTCTAAAAATTTTTTTCCGAGGAGTTCGTCAGGGAAATATCCTGTAATTTCATTGTAGTTTGGGCTGACATAAAGGCAGCTGCCGGATGAGTCGGTTTCTATTATCAGGTCATAAATATTTTCGGTAAGTGTTTTATATCGGCTTTCACTCTCATCCAAAACTTGTTCTACCTTATGCCTTTTCAATATTTCATCCTGGATTTTGCTAAGCGAAAGCTGAAGTTCGTGCGTTCTTTCCTCTACACGGTTTTCAAGCTCGTTTTTTGCTTTAGTCAACTCAGTTTCAGCTTTTTTTCTTCTATAAATATTAATTATAAGTATTATTATGATTGCAGCCAGCAGCGTTAAGACGACTACGGCAGTGAGAAAGTAAAATTTATATTGCGCGTAAAAAGATAACGGTTTGTTTATAATGGTGTGATCAGGCGGAAGCTCGCTTTCGTTTATATTGTATAAGGTCAGCTGGTTATAGTTAAAGTAATAATTTGAGGGGCTTGACTGCTGTATAGGAATTTTTGAAGCTGACTGCCCGTTCAATATGCTCATTGCATAATCGGCGGCCATTTCGCCCTGCGTTTTTCCGCATATTAATTTTCCGCCCACGACTTTTTTCTCTAAATAAAAATCCCAGGCGCAATATGCCGGCACCTTCGCGCCGGATAAAATATAATCGATGCTTTCTTCAAGCGAAAAAAATTTTCCGGTGCTGTCCTGGCTGTAAGTTAAAAAAATTACCGCACTGTCATTTTCTAATTCTGAAACTTTCTTTGCAATTTTATCTATTGTCAGCGGGTCGTAAATTATAAATTCTAACCTGCCTTTAAATTCAGGCTCAATATCTTTTATCACTTTTTTATTCGCAATGCCGGTTGTGGTGTTATCAGTTATAAATACGATTTTTTTTAAGCCGGGATTTAAATTTAATGCTAGCGAAATATTATCTTTGATATTTATAGTCTCAATAATGCCGGTGACCATTTTTTTATTTTTTATTTTGGTTTCATCCAGAAAATTCACGCCGCAAAAAACAATGGGAATGTCTTTGAAAAATTCGCTGTAATATTTTTGCGTGAAATTAAACGCGTCATCATCGGTAGTTATAACTACATCTATTTTTTTCTGCGAGTATTTGAATTTCAAAATTTCAAAAAATTTCCGTAAGTATTCTTCGCTAAAATGTCTTTTGGTATCCATATTCTCCAAAAAAATTTCAGGATAGTTCAGGCTGCTCTGCAGCTTTTTTACGATGGCGGCACTTATATCGTCAGTCCATCTTAGATCGCGGTTATATGAGTTAAGGACAAGTATATGTTTTTTATTGCCTGCGAATTTTTCGAAAGAATCATATTTAAATTGCTTATTCAGGTAGGAATCGGCGCTTGCCGTGAAATTTGAAAGGTAACCGGCGATTAAAAGCATAAAGAAAAAATATCCCGATAATACTATCAGGAGAGCTTTATGGGGATATGATTTTTGGTTTTCAATTTTTCTTATCTTCATAAAAAAACAATTTTAATAATTTTTGGAATTCATCTGTTCGAGTATAAATCTTTCGCCGTCATATACGAGTTTGGTTACTGAACAGGGGCTGTAACGGAACTGCCAGAATTTTTTCAAGTCTATGTCGAGCGCCGCCAGCACTATTACGTTGATTAAAAGACGGTGCGTTACAATCAGAACACTTTCAAACGCATCGTCGTTAATTATGCCGTTTATAAACTTAAACGCGCGCTCCTGGACATTAACCACGCTTTCGCCGCGCGGCATTTTGAAAATATCAGGCGAAACGCACCATATATTAAATAAATTCGGGTACTTTTTTTTAACAGTCGTAATGTCTAAGCCTTGCCAGCTGCCGCAATTTATATCGATCAGTTCATTTTTGACCGTTATGTTTTTAAACTGCTGCATCGATGTAATGATCTCGGCCGTCTGGCGCGCCCTTGCAAGCGGACTTGAAAATACCGCGTCGATACTTATTCCGTTAAAGTAGGAAGCGATCTTATATGATTCTGCTTCTCCTGCTTCTGAAAGCTTTACATCTTCGTGGCCTCTAAAAACTTCTTTGTTTTCGTGGTTTAACGTCGAACCGTGCCTTATTAAATATATGGTTTTCATTTTTTTCCTTTTAAAAAAATTTCCTTCCGGCCTGGAAAGCGAGTGACATCAGCTTTTCATTTTTTAAGGCGTCGCCGGGGTTCGTAAGCCCGGCGGCCTTTATTTCATCTATTACGTTTATATGGTTGAATTTTAAAAAGTCGCGCATAACCGTGGCGGTCAGATCGCACATCTTAATGTCGCTCGCGCCGCAAACCGATACGCTTATGCCGCTTTTTCCGGATAACTGCGATTCGAACTTTTCATTTAAAAACACCAGACACCTGTCTATAAATGTTTTCATACAGCCTGAAACACAATTCCAATAAACCGGCGAACCTAAAACAATGCCGTCGGCCGCGAGAAGTTTTTGCTTGAGCGCCGGCATGTCATCTTCGATCTCACAGTTTTGCGTTTTCAAACAGCCGTGACACGCAAGACAGGATTTTATATTCAAATCGTTTAAGTATATTTTATCAATAGTTCCGCCAGATGAACGCACACCATTCAACACTTCGTCCACTAAAATATCGGTATTGCCGTTGACACGGGCTGAACCTACTATTGCTAAAACGTGCATTTAAGCCTCCGGAATTTAACTTTATTATTTGAAATTTATATTTGGTTCCTAAAACGAAGCTATTATTTTTTCGTCTAATTCTTTTATTAACTCGCAAACCAATTTAACAGTATTATCTATGTCGTTGATATCCAGAACGCCGACGTGGCTGTGGATATATCTTGTCGGTATTCCAATAACTACCGTCGGTACCCCGCTTAATGAAAGATGAACCGAGCCGGCATCGGTGCCGCCCGACGATCTTACTGTGTATTGCACCTTAATTCCTTTTCTGGCCGCGGTTTTTCTTATGAAGTCAACGAGTTTAGGATTGGCGATCATTGTGGGGTCGTAAAGCCTGATCTGCGGTCCCGCTCCTAACTTGCCCTGAGCCGGGTATGCGGTTTCATTATTCGGCGTGTCATCGGCCGGAGGCGTGTCGATTACAAATGCAATATCCGGCGCGATATGGTGCGATGAGGTTTTGGCGCCGCGTAATCCGCTTTCTTCAAGCGAAGAGCCTACGCCGATTACTTCTACATTATTTTTTAAATTCGCGCAATTTTTCATTATTGAAATCATCGATGTCACGCCGGCGCGGTTGTCAAAAGCTTTGCCGCTTAACATATTAGGTTTGTTGAGTTCGCAAAATTCAGTGTACGGGATTATAGGGCAGCCGAGGTCTATTTTATATTCATTTATAACTTCATCCGCTGACGCGGCGCCGATATCTATATATAACGAATCTACTTTCGGCGCTTTCGAGCGTTCATCGTCGCCTAACATGTGCGGCGGTTTCATTCCAATGACGCCTTTTATTAATTTGCCTGCGGTATTTTTTATCATTACACGCTGAGAAGGAAGCGTCTGTGTGGTCCAGCCGCCTAATGTAATAAATTTAATAAACCCCGACGGCATAATTCCGCGAACCATAAAACCGACTTCGTCTATATGCGTAAATATGCCGATTTTTGCTTTTTTAGGAGAACTCCCGCGCCCCGCTTTGTGGCGGCATATTATCGAACCTGCACGGTCGCGGTCGAAATCGCAGATCCCTTTTAATTCTTCTTTAACGATATCCTGGATTTCAGTCTCGAACCCGGTTACTCCGAACCCGTCTGAAAGTTTTTTCAATAATTCGTAATTTGGTGATTTTTTTTGATTGGCCATTTGTAAACTCCTATCTTTCTTATCTTTTAATAGTGAAGATAAAATAAAAAACGCTATACTTTAATACTTCAAAAAATGATATTATTTTATTTTGTTGTGCTATGGTCTATATAATGGTAAGCGTCCCATGCGGCCGTAGCGCCGTCTGAACATGCAACTACTATCTGCCGGAAATTATCGGTGCGTACGTCGCCGGCGGCGTATAATCCTTCTATTTTAGTTTTGCAGTTCTTTTCGGTTATTATATAATTATCTTCGGTAAGTATTCCGGCAAGATGCGGGCTGTTTTTTATAAGCTGCGTATTCGGGCTGAGTCCGGCGAAAATAAAAACTCCGTCAACGTTTAATAAACTTTCCTGGCCTGTCAATACGTTTTTTATCGAGACTCCTTCCGTGAACTCATCGCCTTTTATATCGGTTACGACCGTGTTCCATATAACGTTAATTTTAGGGTGCGCTAATACCCTTTCGGCCAGTATTTTTTCGCCTCTGAATTTGTCGCGCCTGTGTATCAGCGATATTTTCGAAGCGAAATTTGTTAAAAAAAGCGCTTCCGTCAGCGCCGAATCCCCGCCGCCTATTACCGCGATCTCACGGTTTCTGTAAAGCGCGCCGTCGCATGTCGCGCAATACGATACGCCGCGCCCGGTAAGCCGTTCCTCGTTAGGAGCGCCGAGGCGCTTGGGCATATTGCCGGTTGCAAGTATTAATGTCCTGGATATTATAGTGTCGTTGCCGCCGTCGTTGATATATGTATGGAACATATGATCTTTTATTTCGATTTTAGAAGCTTCACACATGGTTTTTATTTTTAATCCGAACCTTAAAGCCTGATTTTGAATTCTTTCTATGAGTTCGGGGCCCTGGATCATGTCAGGAAAGCCCGGATAATTTTCGACTTCGGCTGTCGTGACAACCTGGCCGCCTAATATGCCTTTTTCTATTAATATAGTGTCAAGGCCGCTTCTTACTGAATAAATACCAGCGGTTAAACCGGCCGGACCGCCGCCGATTATTAATGTATCACAATTAATGGGCATTTTATTTTTCCTTTCTTTTTTGAAGGTAATTAAATATAAAAACTTCTATTGATTAAGTATTTATTTTAACATACATACATTAAAAATTCAAAACTTTTTACTAAACTTTTTTACCATAAACCGGTCCTAAGCTGTGTAGAAAATTGTTTCTTGACAAAGAAAAAAAAAAAATATATAATGAAAAAAATTTTACTAAAGGAGAAATATGATAATGAAATTCAAAACCTTCATTTTATTAGTTTTAGTAATGGCATTTTTAATACCAGGCGAGGCTTTCGCCCGTGACAACAAATTTAAACACAATGGCGAATTAAGCATATGGAATACCGATCTTTACGGTTCATTAGAGCTTAACAATACAGGTTATAGCTTGAAGTCAAACTTCAAAGGCGACGGCAATTTCAGCAAGAAAAATGCTGCAAGCTTCGGCTGGACATACAGCACAGGCAAACTTTCGGATGTATATGTCGGCTATACACAAATTAAAAACTCGGGTAATCTGAGAGCATACTCAACCGGCAATGTTAACTTTAACGGCGTTGTGTTCAGTAATACAGGCACCGCTAATATTAACCTCGATATTAAACTCGACGCATTTGACATAATGGGCGCAAGAGAGTTGACAAAAGGCGAAAAAGGTTATGTTGATTTTATTTATGGCTTTAAAATAATGAAATTCAATATCGATGCTGTCGGTACCGATGCTGGTTTTACCAATGCGCGTTCAAGCTATTCAATCACTTTGCCGCTTCCTAATTTTGGCGTGCGCGGCGTTTATAATTTTGCTAAAGACTGGAATTTTTATGGTATGTTCTCAGGCTTCAGCATAAACCGCAGCGGCAAATCAGGCACTCTTAAAAATATCGATACAGGTTTCGAATATCATATTCCGCAGAAATCAGTCGGCGTAGATAACAAAAACAACCAGAAAATTGACTGGTATGTTCAGCTTGGATATAGAGCCGAATACATTAAAGGCAAAGACGATAATAACACAATTGTTATCGATCACGAAGGCCCGCAGCTTAAAGTTATCGGCAGATTCTAATTTTAAAATCCTTATATGATAAATGAAAAAGGGCGTTTTTAATACGCCCTTTTTTTATATTCTAAACTTATTATATTTTTATTTGATATTATGTTAAAATTTACTGAAATTCAAAAATCTTATACAATTAACGGAGTTTCTCAGAAAATCCTTGACGGTCTTTCGCTTGATGTAAAAAAAGGCGAAGTAGCCGGTGTTTTTGGTCCGTCAGGTTCGGGCAAATCGACCCTGCTTCACCTGGCCGGCTTGATTGACAGGCCGGATCGCGGCAGTATCGAAATTAACGGCACAAATGTAAGTGAAATTTCAGGCTCTGAAACTTTAAAATTTCGTAACCAGAAAATTGGTTTTGTATTTCAACATCATTTTTTGATTTCTGAACTTTGCGTTTGGCAGAATGTATGTTTTGGCGGCGCAATTAAAAATAATTGTTTTAGTATGGGCTTGAAACAGAATGCACTGGAACTTCTTGATTTTCTTGGAATTATGAGCCTCGCTGAACGATGGCCTGAAAAGTTATCCGGCGGCGAGTCGCAGCGTGTTGCTATCGCGCGCGCTGTTTTTAATTCTCCGGATTTGCTGATAATGGATGAGCCCACCGGCAGCCTTGATTCGGCGAACAAAAAAGATGTCACGAAGCTTGTTTTGAAACTTGCCGCTGAGTTGAAAACTACAGTCTTAATAGCGTCACACGATAATTATATAATGGAAAATTGCTCTAAAATTTACAGACTGGCCAATGGAAAAATAAATTAACTTTATTGAGTTTTCTGTTGTATGTGAAATAAAAAAACTGCCGGGCGTTTTTACACGCAAGACAGTTTTTTTATTTTTTTGAGGTTAAGGCTCATCGGTTTTATTATGGTTTAATATATCGATAAAGTTGATGGTTTCCGACTGGATGTTTTTAATGCCACATTTTTATGATATTAAAAATCGATTATTTAAATCTTTGAATATTCGGGCAGGTATGCGCCGTCGCCGATAGCCTTCAGCGAGCCGCCCTCGATTGAAGCGTAAGGCATTATTTTGCAATTCTGGCCTATTATGCAGTTTACTATCTTTGCGTTTTTCCCGATAAACGTGTTGTCAAATATTATTGAACCTAATATTTGCGCGCCCTCTTCGATTATGCAATGGTTTCCTACAACTGAATGGTCCGTTATGACGGCGTTTTCATGCACTATTGTCCGGTGTCCTATAGCTGACATCGATGCCATTCTTATTTTTTTGCTCATCTGGACATTGTCGCCGAGATATAAAGTTCCGCTGCGGCGCATATCGCTTATTTGGATGTTTACCTTGTTTTCCAGAATATCTTTATTAGCTTCCATAAATTTTTCGGGCATTCCGATGTCGGTCCAGTAATCATTGCTGTTATATGCGAAAAAGGGGACTTTTTTTTGCAAAAACTCAGGATAAAGCCCTCTTTCTAAGGAATAATTCACTCCGTCCGGGATCATGTCGAACACTTCAGGTTCGAAATAATAAGCTCCCGCATTGATCATATTCGTAGTTATTTCATTCACTCCGGGTTTTTCTACAAACGCTTTTATTTCGCCGGTTTTTAATGTTTCGACAAGGCCGAACTTGCTCGGGTCCGCTACCGGCACAAGCGCGATAGTCGCCTTTGCGCCTTTTTCTTTATGATAATCAAGCATTTTGCCAAGGTTGATATCGGTCAGGACATCGCCGTTTAATACAAACGCTCCGTCGCCTTTTAAATGCTTCGACGCGAGTTTAACCGCGCCGCCTGTTCCCATCGGCTGTTTTTCGGGTGAATAGATAAGTTTTACTCCGTATTCGCTGCCGTCACCCAGTGTTTTTTTGATTAATTCGCTTAAGTGGCCGATAGCTAAAATTATTTCTTTTACGCCATACATTTTGAGAAGCTCTATTTGATAAGTAAGAAACGGCTTATTAACAATAGGCATAATAGGTTTTGGTATGTTAGTTGTAAGCGGCCTTAATCGTGTCCCAAATCCGCCGACTAAAATTATACCTTTCAATATCATCACCCCTAATTTTATTGTGCTTTTTTAAAAAGCTATATTTATAATAAAAACATTACCTTTCAGCTGATTGTATAGTATGAGCGTCCTGATCCGGGTAATGATTTTTTCACTATAATATTAAATTAAATGTGTTTTGTCAATAACAAATTTACGGGTTGAAAATTTGTTTTTACGGCAATAAATTTTATTAACAGGCGCTTAACTGATAAATTAAAAATTCCTTAAAATCCTTGACATTTGAATAATACTTAAGTAAAATAACCATAATTAATAAAATTAAAAATAGTGTTTGCGATTTTGAATGTTAATTGATTCTGGAAGTGCTTGAGTTGCCGGAACATAATAATAAAATTTTGAATTTAATACTTGAAAATTTATTTGCGGCCGACATGAGTCCTGAGCGCGATTTCGATCGGACTATAGGATTTTTAAGGTCATATTTTGACGCCGGCCAAAACTTGAATTTCAATGCTGACGCTGGCGTTGAAATGCTGAAAATTTTAAATAACGCAGTTTACAGGTATATTTTTTCCGAAAAAATTGATTTCTCTGAGTTAATTTCATCGATTTCTGGTGTCAGGGAAAGAATAGCACCCGGTTATGCCGCTAAAAACAACGCTCATTCATTTTTTGAATTTATTGACTGCTATCGCATAGAATTAAAAAAAACAGTCAAATCCGCCATTAAAAAGAAAATGGAATTCGATTCAAAAAACTGCTCTAAACTTGTAGAAATGGTTTTGGAAAAAATCAACTTATTTTACAGTGAACTCTTTCTCCATATATCTAAAAATAAAAAAACTTTTGTCAGCGATACTTTAAAAAAATATCATAACCTGATTCATGAAAATTATGAAAAATTTAAAACCGATATTTTAAACTTTTTCAGCACAGATTCATATTATGAAATAAAATATGGATTTGACAGCACAGACCATAATTATCGTATAGACACGGTTGAAAACAGCATTTCATACCTTAAATTAAAGCCTTCTGACGCTGTTAATATAGCTCTGACAATAACGCCGTTTTCGTCTAAAATTTTAAATTATAATCAAAAAAAATTGCTGGCTTTAAATTTGCTTTTCGATTATCCGAAAATTTCAATGCCGCCTTCGAATTATTTATTTATATTCGAAATTAACGAAATTGAATCGGAAGAGGCTCTGCCTGAGGCTGAATCTTATTTTTTGAAGGCAATTTTTGAGAATTTGCAAACTTCAAATTTGAACGTTGTCTTTCAGTTTGAAAATAAAATTCAGAACCTTTTTATGCCGTTAATCGGCCATTTGAATTTAATACTGAATAAAAATGAAAATATAAATATCCTCGTGCAGTCGTTACTTAAAGAGATTGAAAAAATTTTCGATTGCGACTTCGCGGCCATGAGTTTTATTGAAAATATGACCGGAACTTTTTCGTTTTTGTGCTCGTCCGAACTAAGGGCGGATGATATAAATACCCTAAAGACCATTATCGACGGCGATGAGCACGTTATGTCCTCACTTATCCAGGAATGCATGCTCAGCCAGAAAGTGATAATTTCCAAAAATATCGATATCGATATAAAGCTTACTGAAAACTCAGACAAAATGACGTCTATCAAATCTGTCATGGTCGTGCCTGTTTATAATTTACAGAAAAATATAGGCATTATTATGCTGTTTTCACGCAATACTGAAAATTTTGAATTCGAGCATAAGCTGGCGTTTGAAAAAGCCAGAGAATATATCGCTAATGCCATTAATAATTTGATTTCGTATAATTGCCTTAAAAATGACATGTCTAATCTTAAATTGATGCAAAGCCAGATTATCAGCACTGAAAAATTAAAGCTCTTAGGCGAAGTCGCTACAGGCATCGCCCATAACTTTAATAACCTGCTCGCTATTATTCTTGGCCGTGTCGGTCTTTTACAGCGCAATATCAAAGATATAAAACAGCTTGCTTCCCTGAAAATAATAGAGGATGCAATAAAAGACGGCGAGCGCATGATAAAAAAAATCCAGGCTTTCATGACGAAAAGGTCCGACAGCTCAAATTATTCACCGGTCGACCTTGCGATGGTGCTTAGAAATGTTATCGAGTATGCGGTTGTCAGAGCTAAAGTCGAGGAATATCTTAAAGGAATAACCATAATTATAAAACATGAACTTGATAATGTTTCCGAAACTTATGCTAACGCCGAGGAACTTCACGAGGTTTTTATCAATCTTACGTTTAACGCTATAGAGGCTATGCCGACCGGAGGCGAACTTAAAATTAAGCTGGAACAAAGCGGCGACGGTAAATTTTTAATCGTCTCGATCGCCGATAACGGCATCGGAATGAGCAGGGAAACCCAGCAGAAATTGTTCACTCCGTTTTTTACCACCAAAGGCCAGCTCGGAACCGGCCTCGGGCTTTCTTATTCTTACGGCACCATATCACGCCATAAGGGCACTATTTCAATTGAGAGCGCGCTCGGGAAAGGTTCTGAATTCGTTATTAAACTGCCGATTTTAAAGAAAACTCTCAATATTACCGATTACGCGGCAGTTAATGAACCGGCCTTTAAAAAAAGCCGCATTTTAATCGTTGACGACGATGAACAGGTTCGCTCTGCGCTTAATGACATAATGCTCGTGCTCGGCCATGACGTTATATCTGTCAGCGGCGGCCCTGAAGCCATTGAAATATTGACCAATGACACTGATTTTGATTTCGTTTTTACCGACTTGAAAATGCCTAAAGTTTCAGGGTTTGAGGTCGCACAATTTGTCAAAAAAAAATCGCCCGCCACATTCGTCGGAATTATTACCGCTTACGGCTCGCAGTTTGATGAACGTGAATTCAAGGATGTCAAAGTCGATGCGATAATCGGCAAGCCGTTCAATATCAGAATGATCGAAAATATTATGAGCGACGCCGTAAAATATAAAAATAAAAGAACGAAATAAAGACGTTATAATCATTTTTTAAAAGCGAGGTTCGAAAATGAATTGTTATTCAAGAAAAAACGCAGCAGCCGTTGTTTTTATCTTTAATTTTATGCTTTTAACTCTTGCTTTTGACTATTCATATGCGTTCGGCGGCGGCCGTGAAATTTATTCGCCTGAAGAGCGCGCCCTGATCTATGAAAAAACAGGCGATGAATTCAAATTCGATGAAAATTTTTCGGATTCTTACTGCGCGCCCCGTGCTGAACTTGATGAAAACGAGGAATTGTCATTCGATCTTTTAAATTTTACGAGCCCGGCCGATTGTTGCGCAGTTATTAAATTATCTGATATGGATGCCGGAATTGCCGCAATCTCAAAAGATAATAAAATCATACTGAAAAACATGAAAAAAACCATATCTGCCGGTAAACCTGTCGATTATATAATCGAGATAGGGTCGCGGCAAAAAAAATATATTACCGGTACCGTCGTTCCTGTAAGAAAACAATATTCGGCTGAATTATACTTTGATTTTAAAAATTATCCCGAATTAAAACGGACTGATGAAATTTATGCCGCAGGCGATATGAACGGCTGGGACCAGAAGTCATTGAAACTGGCCGTAAATAAAAAGAAACAGACCAATGATACCTCTGATGCCGCTCAAATTTATTCAGTCGCTATCCCGAATATAAAAAAAGGCGAATATAAGTATAAATTCATAATAGGCGGCGAGTGGAAATTCGATAAGGCCAATCCAGATAAGCTTGCCGATGAATACGGCTCATTTAACTCGATACTGAAGGTCGGACCGCCGGTGCTTACACCGGAACTGGTTCCCGGAAAAATTTCGTGCCAGTCCGGCATGATGAAATTTACGGTAAATTATACCGGCCGTTCGCCAAACCCTATTTTAAGATGCTTTTACGACGGCATTCTCATAAAGGATGAATTTATTAAATATATTCCCGGCGCCGGACAATTCAAGGTCGAGTGCCCCGTCGATTCTTACCTGCTTGACGGACTTAAGACTCATATCCTTAAATATTATTCCTATGCGTATGACCAAAACTCTGGCCTTTCGGAATTGTCGGATGAATATTCATTCTGTAACGGACTGTCAGCGTCTAATCGTGCCGGGTTTCGTAACAGCATAATTTATTTTGCCATGACTGACCGGTTTAAAAATGGAAACTACTATAATGACAGCCCGGTTTCAGAAAAAGGGCTTGATTCCAGATGTAATTATTATGGCGGCGATTTTGCCGGGCTTGCTTCGGCGGCAGCTTCCAATTATTTTAATTACCTTAACGTCAATATGCTGTGGATATCTCCGGTAACTGCCGGGCCGGACAGGGCGTTTAGCGATTCGCTTCCTCCGCACCGAAAATTTTCAGGTTATCACGGATACTGGCCCGAGAAATTAGATCGTATAGAACCGCGTTTCGGCAGTTTAAATGAACTCCAAAACTTGATCAGCGGACTGCGTTCGCAAAAAAATATCGAGGTTTTAATCGATATCGCGCTTCGCCATGTTACCGTTACAAGCGATGTTTATAAGAAAAATAAAGAATTATTCCTTAATTTATATTTGCCAGACGGATCGAAAAATATCAGGAAATTTGATGAATTTCCCGAATCGACCTGGTTCGATGAATTTTTACCGGCCTTTGATTTCGATAAAACTGCCGCTATCGAGCTTATGTCCGGCCAAGCCGCTGAAATTATTAAAATGACCGGCGTTAAAGGAATGCGCCTTGACGCTGTAAAGCATATTCCGCATAAGTTCTGGAACGTGTTTTTAAACGGCCGCGATAAATTTTTTACCGTCGGCGAAACCATTGACACTCGTGAAAAAATAGCGTCATATATCGCGCCCGGAATGATAACCGCACAATTTGATTTTCCGCTTTATTTCGCTATCGTCGATACATTCGCTAAATGCACCATGGATTTTTCAGTATTCGAGCAGGAACTTAAAAAATCGGAAAAAATATTCTGGGCCAATCACAAGTTAACCTCGAATTTGCTTGGTAATCATGATTTTCCGCGTTTTATGGCGTACGCGGACGGTTACTATAACGGTAAAAACGATCCGGGCGATAAGGAACTTGGCTTTACCTCACCGCCGTGCGTTAAAAACTATAAAAGCTACAAAAAATTGCGAATGGCTTTCGCGTTTTTGATGTCGATAAACGGCGTGCCGCTTATTTATTACGGCGACGAATACGGCGAAACAGGAGCGGCCGACCCTGATAACAGGCGGCCTATGCGCTTTAACGGCGAACTTGATTTTTTGGAAAAAGAAAATCTCGAAATTGTAAGGTTCTTGACCGGTATACGTAAAAAACATCCGGCTCTTTTCGAAGGCACTCGTATTACGCTGCTATGCGGCAAAAATGATTATGTGTTCGCTAAGTGCCACTTTAACGAAACTATAATAGCCGCGTTCAACAGAAATGAAAATCCTGAAATCCTGAAATTTCAATTGCCTGATTTTATTATCGCTAATACGTTAACCGGCCGCAATGCCGTCGTATATGACATGAAGACCGGCGAGAAATTCGAAGCCGATAGTTACGGGAAAATAGCCGTTCCGATGTATGGCTACGGATTTAGATATTTAAAAGTTTTAAATTACTGATTCAACTAAGTCGTTTTTTTTATTAATTTTATGCCGAAATATGTAATGATATTTTCGTATGCAGACGGTTTATAAAATATATTAACGGCTTTTTTGATACAATGGGAAGCTGAAATTTATCCAATAGAAAGAGCATAATAAATGGAAATGGTTTGGGAACTTATAGCGGCGTTCTGGGGAACGTTTTTTTTCGCGCTCGTATTTTCAAGTCCGCGAAGGTTTTTATTTTTATCCGGCCTAAACGGTTTTATTGCCTGGCTGGTTTATCTGATTTCATTTAAATTTACCCGTTCGATAGTCGCCTCAAACTTTGCCGCGACATCGGCGGTCGTTATTTTTTCACAGGTCATCTCGCTAAAAAAACGCGTGCCGCTCGATGTGTTTTTGGTACCCGGCATATTCGTCCTGGTTCCCGGCTCTACTATTTACAAAATGCTTTTCAGTTTTGTTTTCCATGACGATAGCGGTATGTTCAGCTCGCTCAAAGAAACGCTTTCTATCGGGTTCAGCATCGCCATGGCTATATTTATCTTCGTTTACGTATTCGAGTTTTTTAATAAAATCCGACTCAGTAAAATTATTTCACGCTCCGATCAGCCGACCGGGAACCTCGATGAAATTTTTTCCGTCGCGCTTCTGATCGGCGAATTGATGCTTGAAAATGGCGCCGAAACCCATAAAGTCGAGGAATCGATGAACACTTTCTTTAAGTTTAACGGGCTTTCGCGTTCGCAGAGCTTTGTCACGCCTACCGGTATTTTTGTCACGCTTCTTGAAAAGAGAAACCAGCCGATAACCGAAATTATCAGAATATCAAAACGCAGCCTTAATTTAAGCCATATCACACAGGTTATGGAAGAACTGAACGAATACTATGACCGTAAAATCAATCTTGACGAATTAGTCGCGCGCCTTCGCCAGGTGCCTTATAAATGCGCTTATGCAAACCATGAATTATATATCGGCGCAGCTTTTGGCGTCGCGTTTTTCTCGGTTATCTTTAAGGGCGGCCTTTATGAATTCGTTAATTCGGCCCTGGTCGGCCTGTTCGCGCAGGTAATTATACTGAAACTTTCGCGCTTCCAGTTTCCGGACCAGCTAATTAATCTTGTTATTTCAGTGTTTATAGCGTTCCTTGCGGCGCTGCTTATAAAAATACCGGTTTTCGCCTCCGCTAACATTAATATCATTATCATAAGCGCGGTTATGCTCCTTGTGCCGGGCGTCACTATAATAAATTCGCTTCGCGAGATTATCGCCGGCGACCTTGTTTCTGGATCGGCACGTGGTTTCGAGGCATTGATTATCGCCGCCTCCATCGCTTCAGGCGTCGGAGCGGCCCTGAAAATTATGTTTTAATTAGAGTGATTTCTTAATTTATTGCAAAAGCCTTAGAGTTTATGGATTAACGGCTCTTTAAATTAATTATTATATTTGTGCTGTTGAATTTTAAATTTGGATTTATTACCTTATTTTTTATAAAATGTTTTACTATATTAAGCTGTCAAAAATATAAAAGTGGTTAAGGGAAGGGGAATGATTTTATGGCAAAAACAACTAAAAAAATTGTCCTGGACGGTGAATCTTTAAGAATATCCGATGTTTGTGAAGTGGTTTATAATGGTGTTCAAATCGAGCTTTCAAAACAGAGTTTGAAAAAAATATCGAAATCAAGGGAATTTGTCGAAAATATCGTTCGTAACGAGGACGTAGTTTACGGAATCTCGACCGGATTCGGCGAATTTTCGTCGGTTCATATCAAAAAAGCGGATGCCGCGCTTCTGCAAAAGAACCTCATAATGAGCCATGCCGCCGGATGCGGTGATTTTTATGAACCTCGTTTTGTAAAATCGGCCATGCTCCTGCGCGCTAACGCTTTGTCAAAAGGTTATTCCGGCATTACTCTAGGTACTCTCGATACGTTGGTTAAAATGATTAACGCCGATATTATTCCGGAAGTGCCTGAACATGGCTCGGTCGGCTCGTCGGGCGATCTCGCGCCCCTCGCGCATATCGTCCTCGGCATGATGGGCATTGGTAAAGTTAATTACCAGGGGAAACTCGTAAACGCCACTGATGCCCTTAAAAAAGCAGGTATCAAAAAAGCCGAATTGTCATATAAAGAAGGTCTCGCTCTTATTAACGGCACGCAAATGATGACCGGCGTCGGCGCACTTTTGGTTGCCCGCGCTTTTGAATTATACAAAATCGCTAATGTTACGGCAGCGCTTTCGGTTGACGCGCTTATGGGTACTCCTGTGGCTTTCAGCCCGCTTATATCACGCGTCAGACCTCATAAAGGCCAGATGCTTACCGCTAAATATATGACCAAGCTTTTGAACGGCTCTGAAATCGTTAAAAGCCATGACGAATGCGGCGAGGTGCAGGATGCATACTCTTTGCGCTGCATTCCGCAGGTGCACGGCTCGGTTTACGATACCATCAATTATGTCGCTTCGGTAATCGAAACTGAAATGAACTCCGCTACCGATAACCCTTTGATTTTTGTCGACGAGAACGAAGTAATCTCCGGCGGTAATTTCCACGGCGAGCCAGTGGCGCTTGTCATGGATTTCCTCGGAATTGCCGTTTCAGAGCTCGCGTCGATCGCTGAAAGACGTATAGACAGACTCGTTAACCCGAACGCCAATAATAAAAAACTTCCGGCCTTTTTAGTTAAAAACGGCGGCCTTAATTCCGGCTTTATGATAGCGCAATACGCCGCTGCTTCTATCGTTTCGGAAAATAAAGTTCTGGCACACCCGGCTTCCGTCGATTCGATTCCAACCTCGGCCGGTAAAGAGGATTTTAACTCCATGGGTTCGATCTCAGCCAGAAAATGCATCAGAATTGTCAAAAATCTCGAAAATGTGCTTTCAATAGAACTTCTCGCTGCCTGCCAGGGTATCGACTTCAGAAAACCTGTCAAAACCTCGAAACCGCTCCAGAAAGTACATGCTCATGTAAGAAAACATATTAAATTTATGGAAATCGACGGCGTTATGGCCGATGATATGAAGGCATCCGTTGATATAATCCGCGATCCTAAATTTAATGCCCTGATCGGCGAAGTTTGCTGCTAATTTCAATTTGGATTTGATTGTTTTTTTAGTCGCCAATTAAAAAAATTAAAATACACAGTCCGTTAAATATGAACTGCCGTTCGAAAAGTAATTTTTAAACGGCAGTTTTTTATATTTTTTTATTGGGCACGGATAAGGGGGAAGGTGAAGGAATTATTCCTTCCCTTCCCCCTTATAATCCTCCATCCAATCCTGCTTAATTTTTCTTTTATATTGCCTTTTTTTCTTATTTATTGCTTATGTATTTTTATTTATTTATACTAGCTGTTTTATTTTTGTTCTTAATCATCGCAAAGCGCAGGCTGCGCCTGCTTGCTTTGCGATGATGTGGCAATCGACGCCGCTCATAAAAATTAAGCGGCGTCGAAATGAATACCCTGTAAGACTTTGTTTCTATCGGTTATTGTTGTTTGAAAGTTGTTTTTATGATATAATTTAAAAATATTTTAAATTATGTTTGCTTAAAAAGGATGGATGTACATGGATTTTTTACCATTTATTCTAATTTTACTTTGCGGATTGTTTTCAATCGCCGGCGGCGCTTATGACTGGGATTTTTTTATGAATTCCCGTAAGGCGCGTTTTTTTGTAGCTATTTTCGGCCGTAATGGCGCCCGCGCTTTTTATATCTGCCTTGGCGTTATATTGGTAATAATAGCGGTAGTGGCCAGACTAAGTTGAAACAATATATTATTACTAAAAATATATGGCAAAAAAAGAGAACCGGTCCTAATTTTCGATGATAAAATCATTGACAAATCTAAAGCAATTTTATAAAATCAAAGAATTAATAAAATTAGAAATTCCTGATTACTATGACCTAAAGGAACTTGAAAACATTTTAAATAATGAAGAATTATAATTTAGTTAATCCCAAAATTGGTGTGTAAAAAATGATCGAAGCAATAAAATGCGCATTTTATGGTTGGACAATCTCTGAACTTATTTTCACTTATATTTTTATATTATTTACTATATTTAAACTTGAAAATAGTTTACTTAATATAGGATTACTTATTTTTATAATTTTTGGATCTTTTTTTGTCATAGACAGTTTAAAATTATTTGAAAACTTTAAATTATCAGATTTCTTTAATAAATATAATGTTTTTAAAAAACCATTATATTTTATTTTTCCGTTAATTATATTATATTCTATAATTCTATTTGTAAATTATTTGATTATATACATAATAATAGGTAATTTCGAAAATAATATAGGACTTATTATAATTTCCGGATTAATTTTAGGATTAAATTTAAACTTTATAAAAACTTTTTTTAAATTAAAATTAAATAAAATAAAAAACTATTTTGTATGTCTTTTGTTTGTAAGTTTAAATAATTTTGCATATCATTTTGAGGCGTATTGGATAATTTATTTATTTATTTGTTATACAATTTTAGTTGGTATTATAAACATTATTTTAATGTTGAATGAAAAAATAATGCATAAGAAAATTAGGTAAATTTCCAGATAGCGCTGGTATTCTGATAGTCGATTTGTTCATTGTAACTCAATATTATAATGACAGGCAATACGAAAAATGTATTCAAGAATCCAATAAACTTATTGAAAAATATAAACAAATTGTTTCACCGTTCGGCTGGAAACTTGTAATGGATTATTATGGACTGCTTATTCATTGCTATGTAGAAATAAATGATACAGAAAACGCTGAAAAATATATTATATTAATGGAACATGATGCTCCAGATTATCCTGAAATAAATAATCTTAAAGATTTATTAAATTCAAAGTGATGATTATGAATAATTTATTAAAAAGTATATTTTTGAGTTATTTAGCTTTTGACTTGACTTTTTTATGGATATCATTGTCATTATCATTTATGACTTTTATAGATAGTATTTATCATTTTAATTTTTTTATAATAATATTTATGTTGATGTTTGGTATTTTTACTCTTGTTTTTAAAAAACAAAATTCAGGAATTTATAAAAATTTATATGAACCTCAAAATATCATGGAACAATTAAATTTTGTTGCTTTTACTATAATTTTATACATAATTATTATGATTATAAATATTCCTATAATGTCATGGTATTTAAGTTATAATTCTTTTTTTTCCCGAAATGGTTTGTATGTTTTTGTAGGTTCAATTCTTGGAATTGAATTAGCGTTCATAAAGAAAATTCTTAATTTTAATTTCAATATAATGAGTTTTTTTGTTAGTTTTTTTTTAATTCCGATATATTATATTTTGATTCCATACAAAGAAAACTTATTTTATTTTGCTACAATATATTTATTTGCAATATTTGTTATTACTTTTATAAGAAAATATGAACAGTAGAATAATTTTATTGAGCCATATTTACTTAAGTTTTGCATAGTAAAATTACATTAATCCATGTTTTTTAAACAATGTATTTACGCTTGGTTTTGAAGTCAAAAATTAAAAATAAAATTTTCTTAATTTTAAAAATTATTATTTACAGACATTTTTGAGGTGTGAAACTTAAGTAAATAATAAAAAAAGTTAATATAAACAACGATTAAAATGCATTATAAAAAAAGGACAGCTTCTAAAATTATTTTTATAGGCAGTTCCGATTTATTCAAGAAGCTAATAAACTTATTGAAAAATATAAAGAAATCGTTTCACCGTTCGGCTGGAAACTTGTAATGGATTATTATGGACTGCTTATTCATTGCTATGTAGAAATAAATGATACAGAAAACGCTGAAAAATATTATGAAATGATAAAAAAAGAAGCTCCAGATTATTATTTTCTTAATTCATTGAAAATGTTAATAAGGTCAAAGAAATGATTGAAATATTAAAAAGTTTATTTTATGGTTATTTTATTTTTAATTTTATTACTATATATGTATTTGTTATTTTAATATGCAATGAAAATTTGCTAAGTAATATGCATAATAACATTATTTTTTTAATCTCTATATTTATTGGCTATATTTCAATTGAATTTAACAAGTTAAATTCAATAAAAAATAAAATTATAAATAAAATTAAAAGTAATTTTCAAAAAATAAATTTATTTGCAATGTATTTATTTTTCTATTTTATTATTTTTAGTTTAATTGCCTTTGCTTTAGATCATTTATCAGAAACCTGTAAATTTTCTAATAAACTAATAATTATTATTGGCCTGATTTTAGGTTTTAAAATTAATGTTTTTCATAAGATAATGAATTTTAATATTTCAAATTTTATTAATTATTTAGTTTGTATTTTTTCAATTTGGCTAAGCTATAAATTACATATTTATGAAAATAATATATCGATTTGGGGTGAAAATGGTATCGTTTTTGGTAAAGTTATATTATATTATGTAATAATGGCCATATTAATAAATATATTTTACTTTTTTAAAAATATAATTGATAAGAAAATTTACTAATTTATTAATAAGCTATTTGTTATGGCAATTCAAATAATACTTAAAAAACTTTTTACGAGTGAACGATTCCGCAGGCGCACTTGTGGTCGAGGGTCAGGCTTGGCGCCGAGGACTAAGTGAGCGAGAAAAAAGTTTTTTATTCCTTAGCCGCCCCCTTATCGATAAGAATCGTTAACGTATTTCATATTTATATAATTTTATGAATGCGGTTTCGAAAAAAAGGTAGAATAAACCTTTTAAAAACGTTTAGTTAATGTGACTTTGCCGACGCGCGCTTTGTAACCGTCCTCGAGTTCGGTTTTTGCGGTATTAATAAACTTATAGTTAGCCGATACTTCAGTTTCGCCGCCGAGGTCATAATCTAAAAGTGTTTCGAGTACGGTTTTCTTTTTTTGCGTGATCGAGTCGTCTTCGATCGAGTGGTCGATGTTGCCTCTTAATGTCATTTTATAAGCTTTTGGTATTATTCTGAATCCTGAGAGGATTGAGATTTTTCCGGAGTCTTTGTAAGGCGCGTTTCTTTTGATTTCTGAGTGGCTGAGGCCCATGCTGACATTCAGCGCGGCGCTTAAATCTTTTTCGAGCTTAACGGTTTTAGCGAATGTGTCCGCGCTTTCACTCGGCTGGTATGAGTCCGTTTTATAATCCAGCTCGAGGTTTGAAATTAATGCCATTTTACTATTTAACGACTTGCGTGTCTCGAAATTATGGTTAAGATCGCGGTTGGCAAGAAGCGTTCCTACGCTCTGCGTATTTTTGGAATTCATGAGCCTGTAGATTGTCGATAAAGTATTATTCGGCGCGTATTTAAATTCCGCCATCGACGAGTCAGAAACTGCCATTC
Source organism: Candidatus Wallbacteria bacterium (assembly GCA_041441465.1). GTDB lineage: Bacteria > Muiribacteriota > UBA9980 > UBA9980 > UBA9980 > JASDSY01. The sequence continues at coordinate 39,926 of JASDSY010000022.1, read as the reverse complement.
TCGCTTTGGTGTTCAGGTTTATTAAGTTTTTGAACTGATATTGCAGCTGCGACCTTATTTTATTGAAAGGCATTAAGTCGACTAAGAATGAACCGGTCTGAGTGGTGACAGGTTCTTCGACTTTTATGTAATTGTCGTCGCTTGTTTCGCCTTCTTTTTTCGATAATACCTGTTCGTTATAGGTTTTATTCAGCAGAAATTTTTTCGACTGCATTTCTTTGTATCTTATTTGTGTCTGCACTTTATTGCTAGGATTGTATCTGATTTTTGTGTCAGTCGTTATAAGGTTGTCAGTTCTATTAGTTTGCATATTATCTTCCACTCTTGTCAAAAGAACTGTGTTTAACGAAAGTTTTTTAGTCAAATTTGAGGTTATGTCCAATGAGATATTATCGATGTTCGACATCGGAAGGCTTTCAGCGCCGCCTTCTGTTTTGATTTTCGAGTATTCGAGCGCGCAGTTTAATTTTTCGTATTTATTGAAAATCCAGCCGGCGTTATATGTTTTTTCCGTTTGCTTCGCGGTCGGATCGTATTTATAAATTAAATTGCGTACATTGTATCTGGCGCGTTCGGTTATTTTGTTGTGGACATTTGTGACTTCGCTCTGCCATGTGGTTTCATGAAAATGCAGGCGGCTCATATCGCTTTCTTTTAACCTTTCGCTTGTATTTAAATTAAGGTTCAGGTTCTGGCTTAACTTATAGCCGGTGAAGCTTCTGAACGCTTTTGAGTCGATTTTAACCTTAGATTGCGTACTTGACGGTAAGTCGGGGTCGTTTATTGAAGTTTTAGTGCCGTCTTCGATATCGAACTGGAGCGACAGCGGATCGATAGGCGTGAGTTTCAGGCTGGCTTCGTTCTTGTTGTCGTTGATGTCGAGTCTGTTCTTGCCTATTGAAACGAAATCGTCGCCCATCATTTCATTTCTTAACATTAACGAGTATTTTTTTTCTTTGTAATCGATTTTGAAATAACGCGCGAACCCGTCGATATTCGATTCGCCCGGCTGATGGCCGAGCGTGTTTGGGTCGACTAAAGATACGGCGAATTCGCCGTCGAGTTTTAATTTTTCGATCGGGTTGAGTTTGTAATCAAGGCCGATTATTGTGGTTGCGGTTGGTTTTACCGCGACAGCGTTCTGGTCGGTTCCCTCGGCCGCGCCTTTATCGTCCTCTTCGCGAATGACGGTAATTCCGGCTTTGTTGAGGTTCTTGAGTTCAGCGGTGCCGCGCAGCGCGACAAGTGTTCTTCTATACATTTTGCCGTTTTCAAAATATTCGTAATCGACTGAAATCCTGTTTCGCGTTTCAAGCGGAAGGATGTGCGCCTTTAGTATGATCGAGCCGTCTTCGTAGTCGATTGTATAGTCGGTTCCGCGGCGCAATGTATTGCCGTCTAATTTGACAGTTTCAGAGTTTTGCACTATCGGCCTATATGTGAGCTGGTATTCGGACTGCATGCCTGCGCCGGTGAATACTTCGGAGTATGATATGCCTTCGGAGCGTGACGCGATGGCTTTAACCTGGTATTTGCCGTCTTCGATATTACCTGTAGCTTCAATACCTTTGAGTTTTTTGTTGTATAAAGTGTATTCGGTGTCGGTATAAGAAGTGGTAAAATCGCCGAGGGTAAAGTTCCATACTCTGCCGTCAATGTATAACGTGAGTTTTTTCGTTTCCTGGCTTACGTTTGTATCGTCAAGATGAGCCGATACTCTGATGTTTTCGGCGATGTTGCCCTCTATGTTGAGGCGCAGTTCCGAAGAATATTTGAAGCCCGGATAAGTGTCGTAATTTTCGCCGGCAAATTTAGAAAAGTTACCTTTTACTGATACGTCGTTAAGTATGAATATTTTTTCGCCGGTAATTTCAAGTGGTTTATATGGCGCTCTTGGTTTATAGGCGCGTTTTTTCGTTTTGACTTCACCGGTTTCAGCGGCTGCTGATTGGGCGGCGTTTGAAATTACGGTGATGTCCTGCGCCGGGGCCTGTGTTGTTACTTTTTTATTTGAATTGCAATTTTCGCCGGAAAAAAGATTTTGCTCTTTTTGTGTTTCGATTTCCTTTTTAGCCTGCTCCTGTTCCTGTATTTTTTTTATTATATCGAGATCTTCCGCTGTCAGGTCGCTGCTTACGGCAGCTTCTTGAGTTGACGGCTGCTCGATGATAACGGCCGTGACGGAACTTGCTGCCGGCATAGATACCGCAGCCTGTTTTGAAGTCGAAGCGGCAGCGTAAGCGCCGGATGAAAGGCCGGGCGTATTTAATAATATCGCAATTAAAACAATAAAGATAATAATTGAAACATTTTTAAATTTATATTCACTTTTTTTATCACTCAGGTTTAAGCGCAATTATATACCTCAAATTTAATTTTAGGCCCCGGAGCGCGGATGGGTGCGCCTGTATATGTCTTTTAATGTTTTGTTCGAAACATGCGTGTATATCTGTGTCGTAGAAATATCCGAATGCCCGAGCATTTCCTGGACTGATCTTAAGTCGGCGTCATTTTCGAGCAGGTGCGTCGCGAATGAATGTCTGATTACGTGCGGCGATAATTTTTTTGTGATCCCGGCGACGAGCGCGTAATGCTTGATTATTTTCCAGAAGCCCTGCCTGGTCATCGGATGGCCGTCTTTGTTTAAAAACATTGACGCTGTAGGTATTGCCTGGTCGATTAATTTAGCTCTGCCTTCGTCAAGGTATTTCCGGCACCATTCGAGCGCTACGCTGCCGACAGGTACTATTCTCTCCTTTGAGCCTTTTCCGAATACGCGCAGGTAGCCGAATTCATAATTTAAATCTGCCGATTCGACCGATAAAAGTTCCGAAACGCGCAGCCCGCTCGCGTATAAAAGCTCGAGCATGGCGCGGTCGCGTAATCCAAGAGTGGTTTCTGGATTCGGTGCCTTTAATAAATTGTCAACTTCGTTGACCGAAAGAACTTCCGGTAATTTTTTATAAATATGCGGCAGTTCGAAATACTTTGAATAATCTATCGTAATAATTTTCTCGCGGATTAAGAATTTAAAGAAATTTCTTAAAGTCGTAATGCACCTTGAAATCGTTGTCGGTTTTTTATTTTGAGATTTTAGATGGTTCATGAATTCAAGGATTATTTCTTTTTTTAAATCTGTTACCTGATTGACGCCGGCTTTTTTTACGAAATCCGAAAATTGTGTGAGGTCCTGCGCGTATGAGTTAACGGTATTTTGTGAAAGCCCCTTCTCGGTGGCTACATAGTTCAAAAAATTATCTATTGAGTTGTCCACCTGAAGTGACCTCCTTTATATAAGCGTTTACTTTTGCCTCATAACCGATATTTACCGGCTCGTAAAATACTTCGTCGCAGCACATATACCGCTGTTTGACATAATGTTTGGGATAATTATGCGGGTATTTGTAATCCGGCGAATTTTTGTCGTCTAATTTTACATTTTTAAGATAGCGCGGTATTTCGATATTCGGATTTTTTTCACAAAATGCCATGGCCCTGTCAATTGCCAGGTATGCCGAGTTGGATTTAGGCGCAGTTGCCAGGTAAATTGCCGCCTGCGATAGCACTATACGCGCTTCCGGCATTCCGATATTTTCTACGGCCAGAAGTGCGTCTGACGCTATTTGCAAACCGCGCGGATCGGCCATGCCTATATCTTCGGACGCTAAAATTATCAGGCGTCTCGCGATAAAACGAGGATCCTCGCCGCCGATAAGCATTTTAGCCAGATAATAAACCGCTGCCTGCGCGTCGCTCCCGCGGACGCTTTTTATAAACGCCGAAATAGTGTTGTAATGTTCGTCCTGGTCTTTATCATAGAACGCGAGCTTGGCCGGTAAAACCGCTTCTACTTCTTCGAGAGCTAAGCAGATTTCATCTTTAGGTTCGCCGGCAGCGGCTTCGAAGTTATTTTTTTTGCAGGTTTCGATTCTTGTTATCAGAGCCATTTCAAGTATATTTACTAATATCCTTATGTCGCCGCCGCAGGCTTTAGCGAGATATTCAATTACTTTTTCATCGGTTCTTACGCTCTTAATTTCGACGGCGCTAAGTTCGCTTTTCAAATAATTCAAAATTATATTTTCGTTGAATAATTTTTTAATATAGCTTTTAACCTGTTCTTCTTCGATATGTTTTAGCTCGAAAATCATTGACCGCGAGCGCAGCGCCGGTACGACATAAATTAAAGGATTGTGGGTTGTAGCGCCTATGAACCTGATTTTTCCGTCTTCTATATAAGGAAGCAGGACATCCTGCTGCGCTTTATTAAATCTATGAATTTCATCGATAAAAACCACGGGTTTTTTATCATACGGATAGTTCGCGGCGTTTTTAAGGTCATTGGTACCGCAAAGGGCCGCGTTTAAATATACGAACGGCGCGCCGGTCATGCTGGCGTATATTCTGGAAATAGTAGTCTTTCCGGTTCCGGGCGGTCCGAATATAATTATCGAATTTAACCTGTCGCTTTCGAGCAAAAGCCGGAAAGGCTTGTTAGGCGAAAGCAAATGCTCCTGGCCGGCAACGTCTTGCAGCGTTTTTGGCCTTAAATATTCAGATAAAGATTTTTCTTTATTTTTTACTGCGTCGAATAAATCCATATAAATAAACCATTTTTATAAATTTTCTGTTTTTTTCCGTTTTTAATATTACAAATTAATTTTAAAAATAATTTCTGGGTTTTAAGTTAACTTTAATAAATTTTATATGATAATAATTTTTGAGTTCTGTCCCGTATATTTTTATAATTAAATATTTTCTCGCCGGTCATTGTTTTTTATGTTATTTCTATAAAACCCGCCATTTGACGGCGGGCTTTATAGAATATCGTATAATATGTTTAGAATTGCGAGTTATCTTTTTCGCGTTTAATGTCGGCGCCTACTTTGGCCAGCTTTTTTTCCAGCTGATCATATCCGCGGTCGATGTGGTATATTCTCTGAATTTCGGTAACTTTGCTTGCCGCGAGGCCTGCAAGTACGAGGCACGCGCCTGCGCGAAGGTCGGAAGCCATTACCGGCGCGCCAGAAAGCGCTTTTACGCCCTCGATAATAACGCTGCGGTCTTTTATTTGAAGGTTAGCGCCCATTCTTTTTAATTCAGCCACATGCATGAACCTGTTTTCAAATACTGTTTCCTGAACGCATGATGTGCCGCGCGCTAACGTCATTGCCGCCATGAACTGAGGCTGCATATCTGTCGGGAACCCCGGATAAGGCAGCGATTTAATGCTTACGGCGTTCATTCTTTCCGGGCCGACAACTTCAATATATTCGCCGTCTTTATAAAATTCAACTCCGGCGTCCTGAAGTTTGGCGATAACTGATTCAAGGTGGTCGATACGCGCGTTTTTAATTTTTAGGTGTCCTCCGGTGATAGCGGCAGCTACCATGAATGTGCCGGCTTCGATTCGATCGGCTACGACGCTGTGTGTAACGCCTTTTAATGATTTTACGCCCTGTATTTCGATTATGTCGGTACCAGATCCTTTGATTTTAGCGCCCATTTTGTTTAATATTGCGGCTAAATCGTCTATTTCAGGCTCTTTAGCGGCGTTTTCGATAAAAGTTTTACCCTCTGCAAGTGTTGCTGCCATCATGATGTTTTCAGTCGCGCCTACCGATGGAAAATCAAGATAGATTCTATTACCTGTAAGTTTGTTGCACATAGCGTCGACGTAACCATGGCCTAAAACTATTTTAGCGCCCAGTTTTTCAAGGCCCTTAAGGTGAATGTCGACCGGTCTTGAGCCGATGGCGCATCCGCCTGGCAGAGCGACCCTGGCTTTGCCGAAACGGGCAAGAAGCGGGCCTAATACAACGAATGACGCACGCATTTGTTTGATTAAATCATATTGCGCTTCGGAATTAAGTTTGGTATCGACTTTAAGCGCCACTTCGCCGGCTTCGAAATCATCTGTAACTATCATTCCAAGTGATTTCAAAACGTCTATCATTGTGCGGACGTCTTTTAAATCGGGAACATTTTTTAATTTAACGTTATCCTGGGCAAGAATGGCAGCAGCCATTATTGGAAGAGCGGCATTTTTAGCGCCGCTTACTTCAATTTTGCCGGAAAGTTTTTTACCGCCTTTAATAACAAATTTATCCATAAATATACCTCTTCCGTTTTTATTATTTATTAAGCTGTCGTATAAAATTCTTTTACTATCATATATTTATCGAAAAAAAAATAAAAAAATTGAATGTTTTTATTTTGAAATATTGTATTGAAAAGCTGTTGAAATTAAAATGTATGATAAAAAAGTGCTTTACGATTTTAATGTAATATGTTAAAATAATATATAATTAATAGATTTTAAGCGCTTGAAGCTGGAAATATATTTTTTGCTTACAGATACTAAAAGGATAAAAGCCTATAATGAAAGTAGCGATAATAAATGACTGTCTTGAGCAGGCTCAAAAAAATTCCGAAATATTATGTGCGGCCGGTTTTGATTGTGAATGTTTTGACTCTTTCGACAGGGCGCTGAGTTTTATTTTACAAAATAATGTCGGGTTTGTTGTGACTGATATATTTGTAAAAGCCAATGATATTTCTTTTTTTATTAACGCGGTGAAAAATTTTACCAATGCCGAGAAAAATAAGATTCCTGTTGTTGCGATGTCATCAATTCCGATGAATAAATTTTTTGAAAAATTTTCTGATCTTGATGTATTTGAGTATATTACAATTCCCTGTTCTATTTTCGAACTTGTTTCAATCGCCCGGAAAACTGCTTATTATCTTGAAAATTTCTAATTCAATTTTTTAGTATTGCATAATTTAAAAATATTAAAATACGTGATTTTTATGAATATTTTGTGCTGTGAAATAAATATTATTTATATTCAGTTGGCTCAGATGTCGGAAGGTCCTGGATTTATTCCGAAACTTTTGGCATTTGCAGCCATTTTGGCAATAATATTTTTTCTGACCTTTTCATCTAAATATTTCAACCAAAAATCTAAAGTATTGAAGGCCGGCATAATTGATATGATAAAAAATGGTAATATCGCCGGCATTCAAAAGATGGTTTCTGATAATACCGAGCTGGATTTTTATGACGGCAGCGGTATCGCGCCTATACATTACGCCGTATTTAAAGGTAATCCGAATATAGTAAAAGTGCTTTTGGAGCATAAGCCTAACCTTGAATTCCCTTGTAATAATATTATTGTGATAAAAAAAGAAATATTTTATGATCTGATATTTATTGTTTATGAGCAGGATTTCAGCGGTAAAAAATACTTTACCGATATCTTGAAAAACTTTACTGCTTTAATGATTGCCGCATGTTTGAAAAATAGCGAAGTATTAAGTTCTTTGATTTTTAAGGGTGCTAACCTGAATTGCGCTGACAGCCTCGGGATGACGCCCTTATTTTACGCTATTTGTTCGGATAGTCCGGAAAATATAAGGTTATTAATAGAAAAAGGCGCCAATGTCAATGTTATAAGCAAACCGCCGGCCGGAAAACACCCTCTGAATAATTATGTGAAATATAATATTACGCCTTTAATGTGCGCGGTTGTAAAATCATCCGTAGAAATTGTTTCATTGCTGCTTGAAAAAATTTCTGATATTAATGTAAAAAATTCGGCCATGGAAACGGCTTTAAATTTTGCGGTACGTCGAAAAAACAAGGAAATCGGCGGGCTTCTTATAGCGCGCGGCGCGAAAATGGATTTAAAGGAGCAGACTAAAGCCGGCGATGACTATGCTATTACTATGCTTGAATTTTATTTAAGAGGTACTCCGGAAAATAAAATGGAGCTGGAAACTTATTTTAAAATGGCGCAGGTTGCGAAATATCAGGACGGAAACAGTCCGCTGCTTCAGGCTTGCTATCGTGATTATGACAAAACGGTAGGATATATGCTTGAAAACGGAATGAAAATAGGTGATAAAAATGATAAACTCGAACAATTGCCGATAACGATGGCTGTTTCTTACGGGAATTTTGATACCTTAAAATTTTTAATAGAAAAAGGCGCCCTTGAAAAAATTACTGAAAATATGATCGCCGAGATAATTTCTATAGCGTTTTCCGTAGCGATTGAAACCGGCAGAAAAGAAGCTTTAAAATATTTAATAGAAAAAAAACCGATGCTGAGCATCAGCAACCCGAAATGGTTTGAATTGTGGAAAAACCTTTTAAATAAAAAGAAATTGGATTTTGAAATACTGAATTTGATGTTAAAAAAATGTGATAATATTAACATGAAAAACCGCGCCGGCGAAACTCCGTTATTTATAGCCGCCTATAGCGGCAATGTCGATGCCATAAAAACTTTAATTGAATACGGCGCGGATGTTAATGAAAAGAATTATGAAGGAAAAACCGGCCTGATGCTTGCCATAAGTTATTATAAAATCGACGCCGCGAAATATTTAATTGCAAATGGCGCGGATTTGAATATAAGAGATAATAATGAGCAGACGGCCCTCGCTATAGCGGTTTCTAAAAAATTAGGCGAAATAACCGACCTTTTAAAAAGAAACGGCGCGACTGATTAAACATAAACTAATCTAAAAATTTCAGCGATTTAATTTCAGCTTTATATTTTTCAAATTCCGTTGTAATTTCAATCTTTAACTTATTTAATTCGGTTATGTTTTTTTCTTTGGCCGAGTTTTCAATGATCGCTAATAAGTTTGAGACTTTTTCGGCGCAAGCGAAAGCGGCTATGCTCTTGAAGCGATGTGCCGCATTGATTATTTTTTCAAAGTCGCTTTTATCAATGGCATCTTTTACACTCATAAAATAATCTGAAGTATCGCTTATAAACATTGAAACTGTTTTTTTCATTAATTTTTCGGAGCCGTTCATGTATGTGAAAAGCTGCTCCATATTAAAAACTTTTAATTCATTTTCCTGATAAGTTTGCTCCTGGGCTGTCTGGATATTTTCATTAGCCGGAGCGGCCGGAACTTCTTTAGCGTCTGCGGCTTCGCCGGCAGTTATTTTTTTCTTGCTGATTACGTTTATGATAAACGGCTCTAAATCATTGACGTTAAACGGTTTTGACAGGTAATCGTCCATGCCGGCTTCGATGCATTTTTCACGGTCGCCTTTTAATGCATTGGCTGTCATTGCTATAATCGGAGTATTATCTCCGGCGGCGCGCAGTGCTCTTGTTGTCTCTATGCCGTTTAAAACAGGCAGCTGTATATCCATGAGCACTACGTCTGGTTTGTTTTCGGTTATTATATTAATCGCGCTTCGTCCGTCTTCGGCCCAATAAAGAGTGTGGCCGTTATCTTTTAAGGCTTCCTGCAAAAGCTGCATATTGAATTTATTATCTTCGACTATCATTATTTTTAAATTTTTATAAAGAGCTGAAAAATGTTCGACGGTCTTTAAATGGTCCTCTTCAGTTTTTGCGTTTTCTTTTATGCAGCCGCCTTTTTTTAACCTGAGATTAAAATAAAATACGCTGCCGCGGTTTTTAATGGTTTTTATATTTATTTTTTCACCGCCCATTAATTTTACGAGGTGATTGGCAATGGTAAGGCCAAGACCGGTACCGCCGTACTTCCTAGTGTTGGCCGGTCCGAGCTGATCGAACGGCTTAAAAATATCGTCAATTTTTTCTTCATCGATTCCGACTCCATCGTCGCTTACCGAGAATGATAACATAAAATCAATTTTTGTTTCCGATTCGGCGGCAATGCTTAATGTGACCCGGCTGTTCGGCTTGTCGCTATATTTAATGGCATTTGAAATTAAGTTCAATAATATCTGCTTTAAACGCAATGGATCGCCTATAAGGTAATTTTGGAACTGCGGCGTAATGTTATTTACAAGAATCAAATCTTTTTCTTTGGCCTTTACATTCATAATGTTATGGATATCAGCCATAATTTTATTAATATCAAATTCGATTTCTTCAAGTTCGAGTTTTCCGGCCTCTATTTTTGAGAGGTCGAGAGTGTTATTGATTAACGCGAGCATAGCTTCGCTCGATATTTTTAACGAACTTAAAAGCTGGCGCTGATGTGAATTAAGTGTAGTCTTTAAAAGCAGATCGGAGAAACCGACTATTGAATTGATCGGTGTCCGTAGCTCATGACTGATATTAGCTAAGAATGCGCTCTTGGCATTTGTCGCATTTTCAGCATGGTAAAGCGCTTCGAGCATTTTATTTATTGAAAACGTGAGGCGCGATAGCTCGTCCTCGCCGGTGGTATTGATCCTTAATAAATTATTTCCGCTTTCCGCTATTTTGTTTATATCCTCTATTATATTGAGCATCCTGGTCAATAATGATGTCTTAAAAAATATTATCATTATTATTCCAAAGGAAATACCGCAGATCACAAGCGATGTAATAAGATAGTTTATGCTGATGTTTAATATTTCGGAAGCTATCATTTTTCGTTCGATCTTTAAAATTATAGACGGCTTTCCGTAAATATCCTTTAAAACGCTGTAACCGGCTATCATATTTTTAGCGTTACGGTATGTAAATATCTGGCTTTTATTTAATTCTTTAATTGCTGTTTGCAAATCGGCCGGCAGCTTTTTGTCGTTATAATTTTTGTAACTGACCTTTACCATGTTTGCGTTCGACATACGTTCGGTAAGCTCGGTAGAAAAGTAACGGCCGACTATCAGCGTGCCGCGTATTTTTCCTTTAGAATCGGTAGTGGTAATTGGACGTGAAGATATTAAAAATAAAGTGTCATTTAAATTGATTAAACCGCTGACGCTTGAGTGCACATCGGAATGTTTGGTAAGGGTTTTAAAATGAGATGAAATTTCGTCCGGCATTCCCTTAATTTCTTTATAATTATTGTCGAGATAGACATTATGAAGAATTTTGCCGTCATTATTTAAGATAACCATAAAATGGTCTTTTAACAGGGTAATCATTTCAGGGCTTAGATTTGATTTGGCGAATTGTTCGTTATTATCCTCTATGTATTTATAAAGATCGTCCCATGCTGCCCAGTCTATGTGACGAGAACTGAATTCATCGAGAATTGTGTCGAAATAAGTAGTGACTCTTTTAACATCCTGCTCGATGTATTGGGTCTCAAAATTTTCAAAACTCGTGATAAGTATTTCGGATATAGTGAAATACATCGCTGTAATCAGCGTTGCTAGCACCGATATTATGATTATTGTCGTCTTTTTAAGTATGTTCATAATAAATTAGCTGATTGTACCTTTTAGTATTTTAAAGATCTAAAAAGTATCCTTATGTAATAATAAAATATTTCATTTATTTTAACTTAATTGTTATTTTTTTTCAATAAAAATTTTTCGATAAAAAAATATTGAAAAATTAGATTAGTATAAAATCTCGAATTGACGAATGAAATAGAAACATTTTATTTGAGAAAACATGATAACTTGACACATATTTTATATAAAGTGTATAATTAAAATAAGAATTAAATTATTAGGGGGGCTTTATTATGACAGGCATGAAAAAATGTTCTGATATAATGCGTATTTTTATTTTTATCTTTTGTGTAATTGCCTGCTGTTTTTTGATAAATGACAGTGTAAAAGCTGCCGACGAAATTTCAAGCGACAGGTTAAAAAAATTAAAGGATTCGATTAATAATCCAGGCGCGGCCAATTCGGGAAGCTCGTCTTCGGCTATCATTAAAGGGGCGGCTTCAGCGGCGGCTGCGGCCGGCGGGCCGGGCATGAAACAGCCGGAATTTCTTATTCCGGGCGTCAGCGTATTAACTATTCCGCCTTCCCCGTTCGGCGTTAATCTGGGCGATCCGATACAATTCATTGTCTCTAAATCATTAAATTTTTTTGCAGCCGGCGTTAATAAGGCATTCCTTGAATGGACAATTGTTAATAAAAAGAACGGCGCGGTTGTTCATAAGTCTTCTAAGATAGATATTAAATGCATCGGCGGCGTGCTGTCGCCGGCGGCTTTCGACGGCATTATAAACGAGTTCAGGTCCCCGTTGGCCGGAGATTTCGAGGTTTTTTTCAGGGTCACATATAAAATTTTCGGGCAAAAAGATGATATAGTTGCGGTTTCTAATAAAGTTCAAATTAATTATACTAACCCTTCAGGCGGACTGATGGTCAGCGAATCCGCCAGCGGATTTAAAATCGGCGCCGGCGGCTCGGGAAATTCATCCGTCGGCCTCGCGGATAAAATGAATGTAAATTCACCGAATGACAAGATAGCCGGAATCTCTTTCGTAAGGGTTGAACCTGGCGATGTCAAAGAACGCAATACTTATACCTGGCAATCCAATACTCCGAAAATTAAAGAGCCGCCCTCTGCAAATGCTAAGGCATTGCGCGGCAGGATAGCGGAACTGGTAAAAAACGGTTCTGACGCGGAAATTGAAAAATTTGACAAAAACAAAAATGTGCTTGACGATAAAGAAGAAAAATTTGATGAAATGGTTGACGGAAAAAAAGTTAAGTGGTCTGGTATAAACGTTGATGGCGGCGGACCTGCGCCGGGCAGTGAAAAAACCAAATGGACAGTCCTAAAACCTAACGTAACTCCCGGCGGAGCGATTTCCTGGGAAAAAATTGCCGAAAAAGATTCCGACTCTGACAGCTTTCAATATGCTTTTGCCGAGCCTACCGAACCGTTTAAAGATGCTATAGAAATGAGCATAAGGTATAAGCAGATTGATTTTAAATTTAAAAGATCATCTAAAAACGGGGTAAAGGAAGCGCGTGAAGTATATAAATCGCCGTTAGAGTATGTAAAAAAGGCGAAAGGCGACCTTAAGGATTTGAAACTTGACGGTGAGCCTGAAATTGACGTAAGCGGCGGCGACGGCCAAAAAACTGAAGGCGTAGTCGGCTCTATCAACATAAAAGTGACTATTAAATACTCATATACCGAAGAAAAGGAAGAATCGGCCGGTAATAAGCCAAAATCTCCTCCAGGAGCTGCCGGCGGGTCCTCTAACAGCGGAAGCGCGGGAAAGATTTCTGTTAATAAAAATGCAAGCCTTACTTTATCATTTTGCGCAGGTGACGTTGTTGCGGTTCCGCAGCCTGAGTTAAAGGTTACATCGGCTCGCGCGGTTAAATATGAAAAAGTTCTTGATACTACCGCGCCGAAAGTTGAACTGCTGCAGGATTCTATGATGACAGGTCTCGCCGATGCCAATTCTTTGATTTGTACAACCGGCGATCTTGTGTTTATTAAAATAAAAGTAACTGACAATAATAAATATTCACCGATTCGACTGCCGTATCTCACTTATCAAACCGGTCCGGCGGCCGGCGGCGTAGTTCCGCTTTCGGCGGTTCCATTAAAAATGGAAGCGATGCCGGGCAGCGCTCCTGATGTTTCGGCGCCGCGTCCGTTTCCGGGCGGAAATGTCGGAATTTACTATGCTTTAGCCCCGGTGCCTTATAACATTAAAGGGAAAAACGCTGTTAAATGGTTTGTCGATGTATTTGACGGTGCCTCGGCGCCGCATTCTCATAATTTCCTCGAACAGCCGGCGTTTGGCAACCATAACCAGATGGACCTCGGTTTTGACGGAATCGGGTCGTCCATGAGTGAAGCTGAAAGGTGCGACCGTCATGGCAATGGTTCGGGTTTTCTTGATATATACGATAACGACAGGCCGAATATAGTCGTAAGAATGTGGAAAGTTGACAGGGCTGAAATTTTTAAGGTCGGCGAATTTACCGCTGCGGAAGATTATTTTATAGAAGACTGCTACTACGCTCCAGGACAATTGCCGCTTGATAAAAGTTTTGCCGGTGTTCCAGGGTTATATCGCGGTTTTATTCCTGACGGGCTTATAAAAACTTTTAATCCGGATTCATATTCGTCGTCACAGCCGTTTCCTTATTTTCCGCCTGCTTTCTATCAGGCTGAACGTAAGCCGTTTGTAATTAAGAGCATAAAAAATCAGGTCGATTTTTCGGATGAATTTAAATATAAAGCCGGATTTGGCAATAATAATCCGGGTACATGTCCGGTCGTTTTCGAAGATGTTAAATATTTATTTACCGTCGATATCGATGATAATATAGAATTTATTTCGCATAACGGTTTCAGCGGCCCGCTTGGTAAATTGGATAAAACAGATATTAAATTCGCATTTAATGATAAGGGCAGCGGCAATATGACTCCGGAGGTCGGCGCGATGTACGATCTTGAGTTCGATCCGAAAACAGGACTGGCTAAGACCAACTCGCCGAGCGACGTCAGGGCTATGTGGTATCTCGGGCCTGAAGATCCGGCCGTGCCTATGGATAAAAACGATCCTGAGTTTAAAAAAATACCTACATTCGAGCATATTTTTCACGCAGTATCGAATAATAACGGCGCGCCTTCGGATGACTATTCCCTTAAGTTCGAGGCGGTCGATAAGGCCGGACACCACAGAAAATTGAACATTTATTTCCAGATAAAGGAAGTAACAAACGAATTAAGGGTGCTTGAAGAAAAGTATCGCAAAGTTACCGGGCCGGATAATAAATAAAATTAACCTGAATGACTAAAACTCGCACTTTTAATAAGTTGAAAAAATTGATTCAAAAGTTATCCTGCCGAATTATGATATAAATTTAAGGCATTAAGACTATTAAAACCTCCGGTAAAAACTTGCCGGAGGTTTTAATTTATTTGATTTGGCTGTTCAAAAGTTTATTTTCTTTAAAATTAAAAATTAGAGCAAACCATTATGCATGGGCCGTAAATATGTTTTATTGACAGCTGTTCACATTTTTTTATGACCGTTTCATCATAAGCGCCCGGCTGAAACCAGACAATTTTGATTCCGCGCGACGCACATTCATCCATAATATTTAGTGATTTGACCGGAGGAAGAACTATATTGACGAATTTTATAAAGTCCGGAAGTTCAGAAATGCTGTTATGACATTTTATGCCGTTTATTTTCTGTTCATTGGGGTTTACAGGATAGACGCCGTATCCCTTAGAAACCATATTTTTCAATATGATATTACCATATTTATCAGGATTATTGCTTGCTCCGATGAGCGCGAATGAACGCGGCGCGAGAAATTCATTTATAAGGGCGTCAAATCTGGTCAAATCATCATTATAATTTTTTAAGATATTCATATTAATAAACTCCGTTTGAGTGCGGGATTTTATGCTGCTTATTAAAATTTTAGCAAATATTAGTTGAATTTTAAACTAAAATTAAATATAATACAATAAAATTTTTAATATAAATCAATTTTATAAAGAAATGGTGAGTTAAATTGAAGATACTTAATCCGGATACTCAGCTGAAAAAATATTATGACGTAGTCGTGGTAGGCAGCGGCCTTGCCGGTCTTACAAGCGCTAATATGCTGGCTAAAGCTGGAAATTCAGTTCTATTGTGCGAACATCACTTTAATCTCGGCGGCCTTGCAACCTGGTTTAACCGTAAGGGAGGGCATGTCTTTGACGTATCGCTTCACGGTTTCCCTGTTGGAATGATAAAAACCTGCCGTAAATATTGGACACCGGAAATTGCCGGATCGATAGTGCAGCTTCAGGATATAAGATTTGATAATCCGCAATTTTCATTTAGCACGACATTCGACATTAACGATTTTAAAAGAATATTAAGGGAAAAATTGAATGTTCCGGCTGAAACGGTAGAAGCGTTTTTTAATGAAGTGCGCGGTATGGATTATTTTCAGGATAATAAAATGACCGCCGGCGAGCTTTTCGAAAAGTATTTTCCCGGCCGAAATGACGTAATCAGGTTGTTAATGGAACCTATAACCTATGCCAATGGGTCGACGCTTGCCGATCCTGCGATTTCATACGGCATAGTATTTTCAAATTTTATGAGTAAGGGTGTTTATACGTTCGAAGGCGGCACTGATAAACTAATAAAAGCCATGGCAAACGAACTCATAAAAAATAACGTGACGATTGCTACCAAATGCCTCGTCGAAAAAATTATCGTAAAAGATAAAAAAGTCTGCGGCGTGATTGCTAATGGTACTGAAATTAGCTGTAAATCTGTGGTTTCAAATTCCAACATAATCGGAACCATTGAAAAACTCGTAGGCAGGGAGCATTTTTCGCCGGAATTTATCAACTATTCGGATAAGGTCCGCATAAATAACAGCAGCTGTCAGGTTTATATGGGTTTAAAAAAAGGCGAGAAAATAGATTTTATAGGCGACCTTATATTCACGTCGCTTGCGCCGAAATTTGATCCGGCAGAATTGATAAGCATGAAAACTTCGAGCAGGACTTTTTCGGTTTACTATCCGAAAACAAGGCCGGGCCATGATATGTATTCGATAGTGGCTTCGACTAATGCTAATTACGATGACTGGGCAAACCTTTCAGCGTCTGAATATGAAGCTGCGAAAAAAGACCTGATCGAGCGTACGCTCGACCATCTCGAAAAATATATCCCGGACGCCCGCAAGAAAATAGATTATATCGAAGCGGCTACGCCGAAGACTTTTGAAAGATATACGCTTCATTTAAAAGGCTCTTCGTTCGGAACTAAATTCGAAGGACTCAAAACAAGCATGGAAATTGATAAGGAAGTCGGCGGTTTATTCCATACCGGTTCGGTCGGCATAATAATGTCGGGCTGGCTCGGCACTGTGAATTACGGGGTAATTGTGGCAAATAACGCCGACAGATACGTAAAAATGACCAAATAAAAAGAGGCGAAAAAAATTGGAAATAAGAGAAAATATAATAACCGATTCAATTCCGCACCGTGATCCTTTTCTTTTCGTGGATAAGGTGCTGGAAATTAACGAAAAAAGCATTAAAACTTCGAAGCTTATGGATGCTAAAATGGATTTTTTCAAAGGCCATTATCCGCATAAGCCCCTCGTGCCCGGTGTAATTTTATGCGAGGCGGTTTTTCAAAGCGGCGCTATTTTAATAGCGAATATTGAAAAATTCAGCCAAAACGCTGTTCCTGTTCTTGCAAAAATCGGCGAGGTGAAATTCAGGAAGATGATTTTGCCCGGCGATGAAATTGAAATAACAGCTGAAATCGTCGAAAAAGTAAGCAATGTTTATTTTATGAAAGGTACTGTTTCGTGCGGCGGCAAAAATTCTGTTAGAGTCGAATTCGCTGTCAGCATGGTAAATGAACAATAAACATAACATTATCCTTGAGTAATAGTTTAACTTAAAATTAATAATGGTGGTGAACTGAAAGTAATGGATTTTTTAGGTTTTAACGGTAAAAATTTTATGATATTCGGCATTGCGAATAAAAGGAGCGTGGCTTATCATATAGCGAAGGTTTTAAAAGACGGCGGCGCCAATATAATAGCCAGCGTTCAGGATGAAAAACGCCGTGAATCGGTTGAAAAACTTATGCCCGGTATCGATACTTTTATATGTAATGTGGAAAATGAAAATGAAATATATGAACTAGCCGCTAATGTTAAGGCGAAATATGGCGAAATTCAGGGAATCGTCCATTCGATAGCATTCGCCAATTATTCTGAGGGGTTTAAGCCCTTTCACGAGACAAAGAAAAAGGATTTCCTTCAGGCTATCGATATCTCATGCTTTTCCCTTGTCGAGATCGCGAACGCTTTTAAGGACATAATAAATAAGGACGGATCGGTTATTACGATTTCGATTTCATCGACCAGCCTCGCGGCTGAAAATTACGGATATATGGCTCCGGTTAAAGCAGCCCTCGATTCGTCTATTTGCTTTCTGGCGAAATCTTTCAGCTGTTTTTCGAATATCAGATTTAACGCGGTATCGGCCGGATTGCTAAAAACTTCGGCGTCAGCTGGAATTCCTGGTTATCTTGATTATTATTCATTCGCCGAAAAATATACCGTACGCAAAAAGAATCTTTTGACAGAAGAAGTCGGCAATCTAGGCGCATTTTTGTTAAGCGGCGCTTCCAGCGGAATTAACGGCCAGCGCGTAGTTATCGATGCAGGCATGGGCCTTAATTTCTTCGATAAGGAAGTAATGGATTTGGCGATTTACGGTATGAAATGCAAGCAAAGAGAAGAAATGGCAAAAAAAGAAGCACCGGCCGAAATGAATAGCAGTTTATAAAACGTAACATAAAAAACATAAGGATATTTATAGGGGGCAGTTTCAAAAATTACCTTTTGGGACAGCCCCTTAATTTTAATGTAACTTTTGGGGTAACTTCGTATGCAGATTAAAATCGCGAAAACCGCCGGGTTTTGTTTCGGCGTTAAAAGGGCTATGGATATAGTTCTCGGTATTTCGAATAAGCCGGGAATGAACGTCTATACGGACGGGCCGTTAATTCATAACCCGCAGATTATCAAAGTGTTGGAGAATAGAAATATAACCGTTCTGAAAAACGATGATGAAATTAAAGATTCGACAGTCGTTATAAGGGCGCATGGAATACCGCCGGAACGGCTCGAATTTCTTGAAAAAAGATGCTCGCAGGTTATCGACGGCACTTGTCCGCTGGTTTACAGGATCCATAAAGTCGTAATGGATGAAATAAAAAAAGGGCGTTTCGTGATAATAATCGGCGAATCAGGGCATCCGGAGGTTATCGGCATACTTGGTTTTGCGAGGACTATGAAAATTTCCGGATCGGGTTCCGATAGCGAAAATATTGCAAATAAGCCAGATATTTTAAATGACAAAAATGAAGAAAAAAAGAAAAATGCCGTAAATATCGCAAAAAATAATAACGCTGACGGAAATTCCCAAAAATGCGATAACTTGCCATTAAATCATGACTCCGAAGAAATCGAGCTGCGCGGCGTTGTTATAAACAGCGTTTCGGAAGTTGAAAATCTCGGTAAAATTGATTATCCTGTTTCGGTAGTCGCGCAGTCAACTCAGGAACTTGAGCATTTTGATAAAGTATGCGCGGCTATAAAATCTAAATTCGGCGAAGTAAATATTTTCAATACTATATGCAATGCCACTAAAATGCGTCAGGAAGAGGCGGCTGCGTTAGCGCGTGAAGTCGACCTGATGGTCGTTGTCGGCGGTAAAAACAGCGGTAATACCAAGCGGCTGGCTGAAGTCTGCCAGAAGGAAGGAACGCGGACGATATTTGTTGAAACCGAGGCCGAAGTGTGCGCCGAAGAAATTAAGGACGCTAATGTGATAGGGATTACCGCGGGCGCTTCGACTCCTAACTGGATGATAAGGAATGTGGCACAGAAAATAGAGGATATTTCATTTGAAAAAAGGAATTTCTTGCTCCGATTTTTCAGAAAATTCGTTAATTTTTTGATAGACAGCAATATTTATATAGGCATTGGCGCTTTCTCGATGGCTTATGTAGCGTCATTGCTTACCCGCGGAGCGTTTCACCCTTTTGAAACTTCCCTTGCCGCGCTTTATATTTTTTCGATGCATACGCTGAACCGCTATATTGACAGGGATGCCGGACGTTATAACGACTCGCGCCGCAGCGCCATTTATGAAAAATATACTAACTATGTGACCACAAGCGCGCTGCTTGCAACTTTCATCGTCATACTTTTTTCTTATACATGCAATAAATGGCTGTTTTTATTTTATGTGACATGTTCGGTTTCAGGTATTTTATACAGCATAAATTTTGTTCCAGTTTCGTTAAGATCGCTTATAGGCTATTCATCTTTTAAGGATATTCCCGCTTCGCGGGATATTTTCTTATCGACCGCATGGGCCGTGGTTTTGACTTTTTCACCTGTCGTCAGCGGGCGCTGGGCGTTTGAATGGAAAATGCTTTTTACTTTTGCGATAGTTTTTATCTTCGCTTTTTGCCGTACCATTATACTCGACATAAAAGATATACAGGGCGACAGCATCGTCGGCAAGGAAACAATACCGACATTGATCGAGATCAGATCGCATAAGCTGGTCAAGTGGCTTAATCCGTATATACCGGTTTTTGCCCCGATCGTGCCTACCGGAAGCGGCAGCCGTTATTCCGTTAAATTGATGAAATCGTTTCTGCTGGCCGGCATCATAATACTGATATGCGGAGTCGCGCTGAAAGAATACGATTATTCCAGCCTGGTTTTAATTTTAAATTTCGGATATGTTCTTGTCGCGATAAATAAATTCGGGCGTGAAGGTTCTTTTTACGGTAATTTTATAGAAGGGTTCGTCGATTTTAACTTTATTCTGGCCGGTATTTTAATGTATTTAACTGTATTTATTTTGTCTTCTATTTGACACCGGAGAAAAAGATTTTCATTAATTTAATTTCCGGCTATTTTTATTAAAATTATGCTGAGCTCATATAAAAACAGCATCGGTATCGCTACTAAAAACTGTGAAAATACGTCCGGCGGCGAGAAGACCGCGGCGAGTATAAAGATTATCAATACCGAATAACGACGGTTTTCAGAAAGCCATTTTTTCGATACGATATTTATTTTGTTTAAAAACAATAAAATCAAAGGCATTTCAAATACGATTCCGAAGGTTACGGCAGAGTATATTAAAAAATCGTAATATGCCTCCACTGAAATCATAGGCCTGAAAAGTTCGGAAGAGTATCCTATTAAAAAGTTAACGCCCAGCGGGACTGCAATATAAACTGCGAATACAAGGCCCGCGTAGAAAGATAAAACCGACGTTATAAGGAGCAGGTTGAAATATTTTTTTTCTTTGGCAGTAAGTGCGATGTAAATGAATTTCCATATTTGGAATAATATATAGGGCAGTACTGCCAGAAAGGCCACAAAAAAGGAAACTTTCAAGCTTACGAAAAATCCTTCGGCCGGCGATATGAACACTAATTTTTCACCCCGTAAAACGGAGCTTAAATTGAAGCTTATGTATTTTATTATGTCGTTAGAGAAAAAAAGCGAAGCGCATGCGGCGAGTATGACTGCGGCTATTGATTTTATAAGAATCGTGCGCAGCTCGGTCAAATGTTCGACCAGGCTCATGCCGCTGTCATCGGTGTCTAACGCAGCGGCTGTAGAAGTTTGAAGATTATTTTTGGTGTCTTGAATTTTATTGTCGCTCATAATTTATAAAAGCAATTATAACAAAAATTAAATATAAAATAAACAAAAATTAGTTCTTAAATTATTGACTTTAAAATAATGCTCTTGTATAATAAAACATTTAATAACGAATAATAACGAAAAAGAAAAGAAGGGGAAAGTATGACATTAAAATTAACGAGAGAACAGATAATGAAACTTCCTAAAACCGACCTTCACGTGCATCTTGACGGTTCGGTAAGTTCGCAGACTATCGTAGAGCTGGCTAAAGCTCAAAAAGTCGATTTGGTAAAAGAGAGCAAAGAACTTGGAATAGGCAACCTGATTTCAGGCACCGCCGAGGAACTGGACGAAAAAGTATTTAAACATGAATATTCAAGCCTTATGGAATATCTTATTCCGTTCGAGCTGGTAAACTGCGTATTGAGGACTCCTGAAAGCCTTGAAGAAGTTGCGTACCGTATGGCATGTGACGAGTTTAACGAAGGGGTCCGTTATTTTGAAGTCAGATTCGCTCCGCAAAAACACTGGCGCCGCGATCTCGGCTGGGAAGACATTATAAAGTCAGTTGATAAAGGATTGCGCCGCGCAATGGATGAATTTAATTCAAAAGACGGCGTCAAGAAAAATGGCGAAATGCCTTATAGATGCGCAATGATTTTGTGCGCGATGAGAATGATCGGTCCTAACATGGGCGATTATTTCAGCACGCTTTACGATTTGCATACGGGCGATGACCTTCAGAGCCTTTCGCAGATGGCCGCTAATGAAATAGCGCAGCTTGCGATTGATTCGATGAAAAAAGGTTACCTCGTGGTCGGTTTCGACCTTGCAGGCCGTGAAGATGGTTATCCGGCTGCAGTTTATAGCGAATCATTTGAACTTTGCTATAACAGCGGCGTTCAAACTACCTGCCATGCGGGCGAAGCATACGGTCCCGAAAGCATAATGGGCGCTATAAAATATTGTAATGTCCGCCGTATCGGCCATGGCACGCATCTGTTCGAATGGGAAAAAATACAGCGCAGAAACCCTGACGGCTCTGAAATGACAAAAGAGCAGAAAATTGATTATATGAGATTAGTAGCTGAAAGAATGGCTCGCGAAAGAACGACTATTGAAGTATGCCTGAAATCTAACTCACAGACAAGCCCGGACTTACGCGATATTTCAAAACATCCGGTGCGCGATTTCCTTAAATACAACTTGCGCGTGGCGCTTTCTACCGATAACCGCGTTATTTCAAGGGTAAGCGTAACTGATGAATATATAAGCCTCATCAAAAATTTCCCTGTCAGCGTAAAAGAACTCAGGAATCTTTGCCTTGCCGGATTTAAAGGCGCATTTTTCCCTGGCTCTTACGCTAACCATCGTGAATATATGAGAAAATCCATAGATTTTTATGATGTCGCTTTTAACAATTATATCGCTAAAGGCACGCATATCGATAAGTTAGAAATGGTTGAAATAGCGTAATTATATATTTTGGGTGAATAAATTTAATTGAAGAATAAAGGGCTGGTATTTCCGGCCCTTTTTTATAATTACAGATAAATTTGTAAATTTCAAGAATTGAAACGGCGGCATTTATTTTATGGCGGACAAAATAATATACTTTTTTTTAATTTTATTTCTGATCACATGTTCATTTTCGATCTTTATCTCTAATTTTGCCCTTTATTCGGCCCTCACCGCTTATATAGTGTCATATTTTTTAAGACACGAAAAGTTTAAATATAATAAAATTTATACTATCATGCTGGTATTTGTTATTATTAATGTTTTAGCGCTTTTTATAAGCGGGTTTGGCATCAGCGGGATTGGTAAGGCGAAAAATGTCATGTGTTTTATGGCTTTTATAATAGCGTATGAGAAGGGCGCCGTACTCATCGATAAATTAAAAATGCTTGGAATTTTACAATTTATGAACGTTTTGATGCTTGTTTGTGCGATAGTGGTAAGCGCAGCGGGGCTTACGAATTATTTTTTATTCGAGGATTTTGCGAATTGGGCCCACCAATATTCGGGATTATTCTCGATCACAATAACTTACGGCGAATTTTTAGTGATGATTCAGTGCGTTTCGCTTGCGGTGGTTATGAATAAGGGAAATTTATTTTTATCAGGCCCGAAGCGCGGACTATTTATGGGGCTTATGTCGATTAATATGGTAGCGCTGCTTCTGACATACGCTCGCGGTCCGTGGCTTATTATGTGTTTTATGGCATTTTTGCTGGTTTTATTGAATCGGTATTATAAAACCGCCATAGCGTTGACGATATGTTCGCTGTTGCTTTTGGGCCTGATAATTTCTCCGAAGGTAAAAGAGTGGCCGCTGCTTGGCGATTTACACATCAGGCTGACATCTACTTTAAGCGGATATTCGAGCGGGCGTGAGGTAATTTACGCTGCCGGAATGCGAATGATAAGAGATAATCCGATTTTAGGCGTCGGGCTTGGCGGGGTCGAAAAAAATTACGCTTCGTATGCAAAAAAAATTGAATGGGCTGAAAAAGCACGTCAAGAAATGGTATATGGCCATCTGCATAATCTTTATTTACAGATATATGCTGAACTGGGGCTTGCCGGAATTATAACTTTTTTGTGGCTTTGCTTTTATGTGTTATATAAATTTTATAATTACTTTAAAATCAAGCCGGCTGAATGCGGTGTAAACGGCGCTTATATTAAGGGCGTTCTGGCTGCCTTTATTTCGATGCTTTTAATGGGGTTTTCTGAGTATAATTTTTTTCATAACGAAGTGAGCCGGCTTATGTGGTTTTTGATAGGAATGGCGTTTTACGAAATCGAGCGGGCCGAAAAATTATTTATTGACGGTAATAAATGAGATATAAAATGAGTTAAAAATTTTGACGGCCGATAAAATATCGCATAATATTTTTGAAATTTTTAGCGCCGGCCTTAAAATCCAGGGATTAAGTATAATTCTTTTGGTTACGGCGTTTTGAGTTATATTAAAAAGCTCTTTTATTTCGCCGTATCTTATGCCTTTTAAATTCTTATTGAGCGGATTGGTATGAATCATGTCGTACCATATAATAATTCCGCCGTGTTTACATACTCTTTTCATTTCGGCGGCGATGTTTTGTTTGGTCGTTTTATTTAATATGGATGAAAATACCGTAAATTGAGAAACTATGTCAAAAGATGAATTTTTGAAAGGAAGTTTTTCGCCGTTAGCGCATAAATAGCCGTTTTGATTGTGACATGCCGCGGCGTTTTTAAGGCGGCTTTCCATTAAATCAATACCGGTCAGATTTTTTTCGCCGAATCCAAGCTGAGTGAACATATTCAGCATCGAGCCGTTGCCGCAGCCCACCTCAAGCACTTTTAATTTTTTTATATTTCCCGTTTCTATCGAGTTGAATAAAAAATTAGCTGTATGGTTTTCTATTTCATGCCGTATAAAAATTGCGGCTGGATTTAAAGGACTGTATAGATTTTCATATTTATTAATTTCTGCGGTATCGCGTTTTTGATATTCGTTTTTTATTCTTTTTATTTCTGAATTGCCGTTATCGTTCATAAATAATAATTCCGCCTGTCTCAGGATTCATGGTTGATATTACATTATCAATCACTAAAAATCAATAAATAATTGCTAAGTTTTTGAAAATATATAAAAAATAATTGATTTTCTGGTAAAATTTTGTTATTTTTAATAAAAAAATGAAAAGGTGATATAGTTTGCTTAAAAAGAAAATCGTTACCATTGTCGGTAATCGCCCGCAATTTATAAAATTAGCCCCTGTTTCAAAGCAAATAAGAAAACATGCCAGCGAAGTTTTAGTGCACAGCGGCCAGCACTATGACTATAATATGAGTGATATATTTTTTAAGGAGCTCGAAATCCCTAAGCCGCAGTATAATTTAAATATTAACGAAAAGCTTCACGGCGTTCAGACCGCCAAGATTTTAATTGAGATAGAAAAGATATTGCTGCATGAAAAACCTGATATGCTGGTTATATTCGGCGATACAAATACGACTGTCGCGGCTGCGCTGGCTGCGGTAAAGCTTCATATTCCGATCGCGCACATTGAAGCAGGGCCGAGGATGTACGATAAGTGTGAAAGCCCTGAAGAGGCCAACAGGATTATGGTCGACCATATATCTAACCTTTTATTTGCGCCGACCAAGTCTTCGCTTGATAACTTGAAAAAAGAAAATGTCTGGGGGCATGCTTACTTTTCGGGCGATACGATGTATGACACGTTTTTAAAAACACGGCGCCTTCTTAACGAAGGCGGTTTGGCCGAAAAATTTGAGAAAATAGACAGCTTTAAAAAACGTGACTTTATTTTATGCACTCTGCATAGGCCTTTAAATGTAGACGATAATGCCAGGTTGAATCAGATTATGGAAGGATTTATGCTCTCAGGTAAAAATATAATATTTCCGGTTCATCCGCGCACGAGGCAGATGCTGGAAAAATGTGCGTGCCATAAAAAGTTTATGAAAAATCCGAAAATAACCCTTATTGAACCGCAGGGATATCTTGAAATTGGCATATTGCAGGCTAATTGCAAAAAAATAGTGACTGATTCCGGCGGCGTCCCCAAGGAAGCTTATTTTAATAAGAAGCCATGCGTCACAATTTACCCTATGACGCCGTGGCCTGAAACTTCTGAAACAGGCGCGAATATTATCATAAAAAAAGTCAGTTCGCAAAATGTCGCCGATGCCCTGGTTTCGCAAAAATTAAAGTGCGATTTTTCAAAAAAATATTTTGGTAATGGTAAGAGCGCAGAAAAGATAGTGAAAAAAATAATGGATTATATCGAAAAATAATTATAATTTTATCAGTATATGATCAATTTATTATTTAACCTATACTTATGAAAAAATTCTTCGATGCTATATAAGCAGCGAAGAATTTTTTTATTTTTGAAATTTTTAACTAAAATGTTTTTAACATATTGATAGTTTTTTTTGAAATTGATTAGAAAACAATATTTCTGAAACCGTGCTGCCTGAAAAATTAGTCTATGAATTTCCGGAACCAGTTTTCTATTGAAATTGCGCGCCAGATTTCCCAGGAATAATCACGTTTGCCGTCTATATGGCCGTCGAATATTGCCCTGCAATACTCCGCGTTCAATATTCCTCTTTTTTTCAATGCATCAGAAAATAAGATGTTTTTTATATAATCACGGCACTCGTTTTTTATCCATTTATAAAACGGCGTAGGATAGCCCATTTTATCTTTACGCTCAAGTACTTCCTGAGTAAGCGTTCCGGCCATGGCTTTTCTTAATATTGATTTAGTTTCTGAACCTCTGATTTTATCCCGATATTTAAGGCCTATTGAAAATTCAGCCAGGTTATAATCCAGAAACGGAGTGCGCGATTCTATCGAAAATGCCATGGAATTCCGGTCTTCGTAGCGTAAAAGCTGCGGTATCGACGAGGTTGAAAGAGCGTAGTAAAGCGCGGCGGAAAAGCAATCAGGCATATTTTTTAACGAATCAATCACATTTTCGGGTAATTCCCATATTAAGTCATTATCGGCGGCCCAAAAACCATTTTCAAACGAGTTATATTTTTTTGTCTCCTGATTTGTGCCGATGTTCTCAAAACGCCTCCTGAATTTATCATTTAACATATTTATTTGCGTACCTTTTTTTAAATACCAGCTTGAAAAATTAGAAGATTTCAATAAAATACTTCCGAGCAATGTTTTGATTGGAATGACTTTAGAGGCGTCAAGAAAATCGCATGCGATGTTTTTTAAAGAAGAGAGGCCGCCGTTTAATATTTCAATTAACTGTGCTTTGAAGTAATCTCCGTAAAAATATGTATATCCGCCTAAAATTTCATCGGCGCCCTGGCCGTCCAATAAAACCTTTACATGCGGATTGGCCAGTTTCATTACGAACCATTGCGAGAATAATCCCGGGCCGTATGAAGGTTCATCCTGATAATAAGCCAGTTTTTCTATTATCTGCTCGATGTCGCCGCCGGAAGGCGTAACTGAAAATCTTGTCGTTTCGCAGTCTGAACATACTGCGTCTATGTATTTTTTTTCGTTACAGTCTTTTTCATCATATAACGCTGAAAATGTGAGGACTTTGATCCCAAACTTTTTTGTTATTACCGACACTATTGAACTTGAGTCGAGCCCGCCCGAAAGGCACGTGCCGATCGGAACGTCGGAACGCATCCTTAATTTTATCGAATTATCTAAAAGTTCCGAAAATGTTTTTACCGGTTCGGAATAATCGTATTTATTTAATATTTGCTGATAATTAAAATTATAATAGCAATGCCGTTCGATTTTTTTTGTTGTCAGATTGATTTTTAAAAAATTTCCCTGGGGAAATGCCATTATTCCCTGGAAAAATGTTTCGCCGCGGTCGGGCATAACATTAGCCGCGAAGAATTTATAAACTCTTTTCAAATTAGGCCGCATCTTAATTAATTTTGAAAATGCCTTTATCTCGGAAGCGAATGTAAAAATGCCGTCGTTAAAATTAAAATATATGGGTTTGACTCCGAATCTGTCACGTGAAATGATAATAGTTTCGGTTGATTTGTCGTAAATTGCGAAAGCCCACATTCCGTTAAATTTTTCGAAAGCCGCTGTTCCCCATTTGTGATATGCGCATAAAACCACTTCGGTATCGCTGGCGCTGGAAAAAGAATAACCATTTTTCAACAGCTCGTTTTTTATTTCAAGATAGTTATATATTTCGCCGTTGAAAGTTATTACGAGGCCGAGGTCTTTTCTTTGCATCGGCTGCGAGGCATTTTCGCTTAAGTCTATTATCGACAGGCGGCGGTGGCCGAAGTTAACGCTTTTGTTTTCATTGACGAATATGCCTTGCCCGTCAGGCCCGCGGTGTGCTATTAATGAACACATGTCAGTCAATGCCTGCGTATAATCTTTTGAGTCGTTTTTTAAATTTATGATTCCGGCAATGCCGCACATATTATCTATTCACCTCGGAATTTCTACTTTTTGACTTTCGGTTATTTAATTTTTGCGGGGAAATATGTTAATAAATAACAAAGGCCGTATAAACGGCCTGTTTAAATTTAAATTATAGAATACCGCAGCACCTTGTGCATGCCGGGAAAATTTTTTTCTTAGCTAAAATTTTTCTGAAATGCTTGATTTTTTCGCCGTCCCATATTTGATTAAAGCTCTGATCGTTAATATTGCCGAATGAAATATTAAAGCAGCGGGCAAGAGGTATAACATCTCCAGATGCGATAATTTGCGATGAAAACCACGGCACCAGGCATTTTTTCTTGGACATCAGCTTTTGATGATCGGTATAATAACTTTTTATTGTTTCATAAGTATTAAGTTCAGGTACGAAGAAAGTCGGAACGCTCTTTTGCGCTTTTATATTTTTTATACCGTTAAGAAGTGCACTATAATCGATTTGAGTTAATTCTTGTTCGGCGGATATGCACGAAGGCGTGACCTGAAACTTTTCCGGAGCGTTTTGATTATGCGCGCATGCCATTTTTTCAGTTATGAAGTTCATGTGTGAAAACGAAATGAAATCTAAAGGAAATTTTGAGAAATAATTATAATATTCTGTTAAATGGTTATAATTATCTTTAATAATTGTGCAATTCAACGAAGTTTTTATTTTTGAATTTCTGCTGTTTTTGTATTCTACAAGTTGTTCGAGGCCTGATACGGCGTTTTTAAATGTTCCTTTAACTCCCCTTATATGATCATGCAAATCGCCTAATGCGTCTATTGATACTGAAAGCGAGCTTATGCCGGAATCTATGACTTCCTTAAAAAATTTAGGAAGCAGGAATCCGTTTGTAGTCAGGTGAAAGTTGATTCCGGCGCTTTTGGCATATTCGGCAAATTCAAAAAGCGGCTTATATAAGAGCGGTTCAGTTGCCACGACAGCGATTAAAGGCTTGAACCCTTTGACATCGTCTATAAGCTTTTTTAAAACGTCAATCGAAAGTTCATTGCTTTTTTCGCATTTTAAGTTTTTTGCGAATGCGCTTTCTTCATTTTTTTGACCGATATCACACATTTTGCATCTTAAGTTGCATATTGAATTTACTGATATGAAAATAGTCTGCGGCTTGAAACTTTTTCCTGAAAATGACGTATAGTAAGGCAATATTTGCCATAAATAATTGAAATAAGGTTTGAAATTCATGATTTGTTAAGTATAGCAATTTATGAATTAAAAATCAAGAATTAAGTTTGACATTTTTTTTAAAATATAGTAAACTCAGAATTTATTAAGCTGGAAAACATTAACTTAAAAAATTTCAAAGAGGGGGTTTTTTAGTTGAAAAAACTATTACTTTTATTGTCGTTATCACTATTTATGTTTTATTTTGGGGTTTATGGTGTACTGGCCGAGGGCGAAGCGCCGTCAGGCCTTAAAGCTAAAACCAAAGGAAAAGGTATTAACATATCATGGCAAAAAGCTCCTGGTAATGATTACGGATATTATGTCCTTCGCTCTGAATCAGCCGGCAGCGGCCACCAGATAATTCAATTTGTAAGTTCCGATATTACTTCGTATCAGGATAATGACGTAAAAAAAGGCCAGAATTACTATTATATGGTAAAAAGCGGCATGAAAAACGGTAAACAGGGTTCGGCTTCGAATGAAGCGACTGCGAAAGCCGGTTCAAGTGACGCTGCGGATGACGGTGAAAAGAAACCTGCCAAAAAAACACCTTCTACTAAAAAAACAACTGCAAGTCTTGAAGCGCCTGCTAAGGTTAAAGCCAGCTCGACATCAGACGGCATAATGCTGACATGGAAATCTTCAAAAAACGCTGACGGCTATCATATATACAGAAGCACGGGCGCCGAGGATGAGGATTTCAAAAAAATAGCGGAAATTGCCGGCGAAACAAGTTACGAAGATAAAGATGTAGCTAAAGACGCTTCTAATTTTTATTATGTTGTCGCTTATAACAAAAAAGGCAAATCGGACCGCTCTGAATTAGCTTCAGTCGGCGGAGTCAGCGAAACAGTTTCGAAAGTTTCAAGCAAAGGCGTTCATGTCGGCTTTGAAGGGTTCCGTGACGGCGGTTATTCTGTTAATGAATGCGCATGCATTAAATATTCAGACCGCTCGGTATGGATTTCTCATGCCGATAATAACCTTCCGAACTATCCGCCGATGGTTAATGTTGGCGTGCTTCCTGAATTCCCTGCTAAAGCTGAAGATTCGGTTTTAGGATTTGGCATAAATAAAAATTACCGTTTTATGTTTTTCTATGAACCGAATAAGGACGGCAATGTTTATATTTCGTCTTCGAAATTTATCAATTCGTGGACTGAATGGGCGCAGATTGGCGAATTGCCTACTCCGACAGGCTATCATAAAGATAACTTTAAATTCGCGTTTGGCGTTTCGCCTGCTTATTTTTGCTGCGTAGCTTTAGATACAAAAACAATGCAGACATACGAAGCTGTTTGCGCTTCCGGCGCTAAATCATGGTCGCCGTGGAAATCGACAGGCAAGATCGGCGCGCCGCGTTTCATGAAAGGCGGTTATTTCTTCAGCCTGGCTTATGACGATAAAATGTATTATACCGTAATGCAGCAGCCTGAAAGCAATGGCTTTATATTCAACATATTCGACGGCACGTCATGGGGCGGCTGGCAGGAAGGTTCACAGAGGCCGCAAATGCCGGAATGGCTCTTAAGATAATATCGAATCGATGCCGTTATATTCCAAAATATTAAATAAATAAAAATTGATAAGCATATAACCTGGTAATATCATATTCCAGGTTATATGCTTGTTTTAAGAGAAAAATATGAGTTTACCCCGCGATTCATTTTATTCATTTATTTTAAATATAATGCTTACGTTAACTAATGTTTTTTTGAGCATTGTCATTATAAGAACTCTCGGTTCTTCAGGCCGCGGAATTTATTCCGTTGTAAACTCGCTTGTGGCTATATTTACTATAGCGCTAAATATGGGACTGCCCTGGTCGAATACTTATTATACCAGCAAATATAAGCAAAGAGTCCCTTTCATATTTGTTAATTCATTGTATTATTCCTTATTGATCCTTAGTTTTGCTTTTGTGGTTCTTAGTTTATTTCACCATCAAATTCAAGCTCTTTTGAATAAACAACTGCCTGAACAGTATCTGACCATGCTTATTTTTTTGATATTCGCCGTTTCACTGACCCAGATGCTTAATTCTATAATTTTGGGATTAGGGAAGGTTATTTTTTATAATCAACTTAATTTTCTTGTGTATTTTATATTTTTTATTATTTCCATAGGGCTTGTCGCAATAAACGAATATACATGCCAGAGCATGGTGGCCGCGCTTCTTGCGGCGTATATCGTTGTGATTATTATTTCTTCTCGCAAGATTTTAAAATATTATAAAATAAAAGCGGATTTTAAATATAAATATCTTTTCCAAAATATAAGAGAAATCGGTTTAAAGGCGCAATTCATAAATTTTTTAGGCGCTTTATTGCAGCGTATTGATATTTTAATAATTAATTATTATTTCGGAGTCAGCCTGGTTGGTTATTACTCAATTTCAATATTTTTCGCACAGCTTGTATATCAAATACCCGGTATTTTAGGAAATGTAATTTTTCCTCTTTCCACTAACGATAATCTTCTTGAAAATACTCTTAATAAGATTATTAAGCTTTTTCATTTTTTGATTTTTTTAAATATTATTCTTTATTTTTTTCTGCTTATCGCCGGAAACTTTATAATAACATTGCTTTACGGCAATGATTATACGCTTTCGTTCAGAACCTTTTTAGTGCTTTATCCGGGCTTTACATGCTCTTCGCTCGGTATTATTTTGAGCAGCTTTCTAGCGGGCCGCGGTTATCCTTCCGTGCTTTTTAAAGCTTCGATAACAGCTATCGCCTTAAATATCATTTTAAATTTGACTTTAATACCGTCTTTAAATATAATCGGCGCTGCAATTTCATGCTGCATTTCATATTTTGCTATGCTTTTAATTCTTTGCTTGCATATGTCTTCAAATTATGATATAAAAATTATCAGTTTTTTTAAAATGAGCAGTGATGAATATATTAAATTTTTTGAGTATTTTAAATCATTGTTAATGTCTAAAAAATCGATGATAAAAGCGGGAGGGATTTATGAAAAGTAAATTATTAGCTTTGGTGCTGGCTGTTATTACAGTTTTATATGTGTGTGATTTTTCACATGCCGGCTCCAGGAATTCAAAATTCGTTAATCTTGAAAATCTTGTATTGGAATCCGAAAATGATCCTTCTAATATGAGGTTAAAGGTTTATGCGAAATTTGATAGTGATTATAAATATGAGGGCGATATTGAGTTTTCATATAAACTTTTATCTAATAATATGAACGATTCTGAAGATGAGGTTTTTAATTTTACTTTTAGCAAAACTTCTTCGCGCTCGGTGAATTTCTTTTCTTTAAATACGAAAGTTCCTGCCGTTTATACTGTTACCGGTACATTTTCTGTAAATGGTATTGAATCGCCTGAATTAAGTCAGAACTTTTCAATTAGAAAAGATGAGATAAAAACAAAAAAAACATCGTTATCAAATTTTGACGGATTTTGGAAAAATTTACTTGCTGATGTTGATGCCGTTGAATTAAATGAAAAGGTGATTTTGAATAAGCAAAAATCCACCGCGGGTCTCAAAATATATGATATCGAATATGATTCAATTGACGGCGCAAGAATTTATGGCTATCTTTTTTATCCCGTAGCCGCGAAAAAAAATAAAAAAATTCCCGGCATGCTTTTGGTACATGGTTATAAAATGATAATACCGCAGCCGATGATTGATTATTGCTCGAATCTGGAAATTGCGGTTTTGCAGATAGAATTAAGGGGAAATGGTCGGTCGGCTGAAAGATTCAGGGTTGATGCTGAATATATCCTTTCAGGAATTAATTCGCCTGAATCTTATGTTTACCGCGGCGCTGTGGCTGACTGCCTATGCGGTTTAAGGTTTTTAGAAAACGTTAAAGTTGTCGACAGCGATAAATTAATAGTAAACGGGGGCTCGCAGGGCGGCGGGTTATCGCTTATCGTTTCAGCTTTAATGAGCGGTAAGGTTAAAGCCGCGATTGCAGATGAACCTTTTATGTGTAATTTCAAACTTGGCATTAATTCCGCCGAATCGGGCCCATATAAAATATTGCGAGATTATTTAAATGATAACAAGGAAATGACTCAAACGGTTTATAACACTCTTTCATTTTTTGATGTGTTGAATTTTGCCGAAAAAATAAAGTGCCCTGTATATATTTCGATAGGCGCCAAAGACACGATATGCCCGCCTGGAACCATATATTCAGTGGTTAATTTAATAAAATCCGAAAGGGAAATAAAAGATTATCCTAACGCGGCGCATAATGTAATGCAGCCTGAATATATAAAAGATAAATACAATTGGTTGAGAAGAGTTTGTAATGAAAAATAAGATATATGATCATACTAAAAAATGCCCGATATGCGGTTCTGATAAACTTGAATGCATCGGCAAAAAAGCTGATCAATATTTAATAAAATTTAATAAATATACGCAGCTTCAAAAAAATGAAACGGCTTTTCCTGAGTATACGATTTATTTATCCAAATGCAATGATTGCAAAGTGGTTTTTGTTAATCCGCGTTTAAGCGAATCCGCGCTCAAGTTGTTTTATGAAATATGGTATACCAAAGAATACGGCGAAATTTTTGCCGACGAAAAGCATATTAATGAGCGAATTCTGGAATTTAATAAGTTCCATCGCGTATATGTCGATTCGATGGCAAAGAAACATATAAATTTAATGCCGTCAGAAAGATTCAATTTGTTGGATGTCGGCTGCGGTACCGGCCTGTTTCTTAAAACACTCGATAATCAGATGTATAAGAAAAACGGAGTGGAGGCCTTTAAAGATGCGGCAGAGAGCGCCTCGAAAATGCTTGAAAATGATGATGCCGATATAGTCAATAATTTTTTTTCGACGGGATTGTTTCCTGAAAATAGTTTTGATATCATAACTATGTTTGACTTTCTTGAACATTCGGAATCGCCTTTTGAAATGGTGAAAGCATCCGCGGGCTGCCTGAAAAAAAACGGCATTTTGATCATACGTGTGCCGAATTACGACTCCTGGCAGGCTAAATTTTCAGGGTGCGATTGGGATGCTGTAATATGCGATCATCTTTTTTATTTTAACGCTCAAACTCTTGCTTATGTTTTAAATAAGAATGGTTTTGAGGTTGTTTCAACTTATGCCGGCGGTTATAAAAGCCTGGCCGAATATATTTATGAAAAAATTAAAATAATCGCTTCGAAATTGAACAAACGAATATTCAAAAAAAGTAATGCGCAGCCGGATAAACTAAAAAGTGACGGAATGATTGAATATTCAGCACTGCATTTAACGCCTGATTCAAATTTCCTGAAGCGTTATCTGTTGTCTGAAGTATCAACATTGATAGATATGGCCGGATCTTATTTTAATGCGGCGAATATGATTACTGTTACGGCGGTTAAAAAATAATTGTTGAGAAAAATATTAAAAAGATATTTCAAAATAATATTTATTTCGCTTATCATCATATTAGCGGCTGTTATTATAGTTATGCCTTGGATTAGTGTTTTCTTCGTTTTTTGCGCCGCAGTATTTTTGATCAGAAAATATGCGGTTTTCTTTAAAAAAAGAAATCCGGTATTTTTTAAATTGGATGATTTAAAGAAATTAAAATGTTATGTAACAGGCTGTTCGGATATTTTTGGCTTTTCGAACAGGAAAAGATTTTCGTTTGATAAAAATTATATAATTAAT
The DNA here is from genome assembly GCA_041441465.1 of Candidatus Wallbacteria bacterium. GTDB lineage: Bacteria > Muiribacteriota > UBA9980 > UBA9980 > UBA9980 > JASDSY01. The sequence goes on along the minus strand of JASDSY010000022.1, from coordinate 5,234 downwards.
TATAATATCTCGACCATCCAGGTAAATCAAAATAATCCGGCTTATACCGGCTATCAGGCTTTGCTGGGGCATGAGCTTTTTATAAAAACTGAAAAATTAAGTTATCTTAATATATTCGATAACTGCATAAATTGGATTTATGAAAACCATAAAAAAAATATTGACGGCATTATAACGTGGGAATATTATTTTGATTATGACGAAGGCGGAAAAACCATTAAAGCGCCCTGGAATTCATGTATTGCCTCGGCGTTTTGCATTTCGGCGCTTTTAAGAAAATATAAAATGTCAGCTGAAAACAAGTATCTTGATATGGCGGTAAGCGCCGCCGGGAATTTTTTTGTCGGTATGGAAAATGGCGGTTATTTATATAGCGATGACACGGGCGATATTTATTTTCTGGAAGAATATCCTTTGAAAAATCCCGTTCATATTTTTGACGGTTTTGTTTTTGCCTTAATCGCTGTTTATGAATTATATTTAATCACCGGCGATCAAAAATATAATGAACTTTTTAATAAATGCGCCGGCTCGTTAAAAAGAAATTTTAAAATTTTCGATTTTTATGGCATCTGGAGTAATTACGGCAATTATGAAATCCTCGCGACCGATTCGTACCATAATATCAATACTATTCTTATTGAGGCATTATGGCGGATTACAGGTGACGATTTTTTCAAAAACAAAGCTGATAGCTGGAATAAATTTAAAAATTCACTTTTTTTGAAAATATTAATTTTAATTATATATTATGTGAAATATTTTTATTTTATAATAAGGAAAAATTGGAATCGATCAGATGACTAAATTATTTTTTATAAGCCACGCCTTTCCTCCGGTTGGCGGGCCGGGAGTGCAGCGGGCCGGAAAATTGGTTAAATATCTTTCGCGGGCCGGTTATGATATGAGCGTTTTTTGCGCGTCAGAGAAGGCTTATGATATATTCGACCTGAATCTTTTGGAGGATATTCCTGACAAAGTTAAGACATATAGGATAATCGCCCCTGCGCCGTATAAGCTGTTAAAATATTTCTCGATTATTAGTTTTGAGAAAAAAAAGCTTGCGCTTGAAAATGACAGGCCGGAAGGTTTAGGAGAAAAAAAAGAAAGCTTAAAAACTAAAGTTTTATGTTCGGCTAAAAATATATTAAGAAAAATTTTTAATGTCATTGAAACGATATTTTTCACTCCGGACATTTTCGTGTGGTGGCTGCCTTTTGTGACGGCAAAAGCGGTCGTTGAAATTATGAAAGAAAAACCGGCGGTTGTATTGGCTACCGGCGGGCCGTTTTCAAGTTTTATAGTTCCATTTTTACTGAATAAGATCTTTAATGTGCCGTATATTTTAGATTACAGGGATGCGTGGACCTTAAATCCATATAGAGTCCACACTAATCCGCTAAAGTATAAGATAAATACGGCAATTGAAAATATCATCCTTAAAAATGCGGCGGCGGTTGTTCTGGTTACCGCTCATATGAAAAAAGATTTTGAAGATAAATTTACAGGATTGAAAGGTAAATTTAACCTTATAACTAACGGCTATGACAGCGAGGATTTTGAATTTAATTGCCGTGATAACTCTGCCGACTGCGGCAGCGCGGCCGGCGGTGAAAAATTTAATATTACATATACCGGGACATTTACTCAAAGCCGGCGTTCTTATTATTTTTTAAAGGCATTATGCTGCGTTTTCGACGAAAAACCGGAACTGAAAAATAAAGTCACTGTTAATTTTATCGGCAACGTCGGCGATGAATGCCGCGAACTTATAAAGAAATTCGGACTCGAAGAAAATTGCAAACTATATGGATATTTGCCTCATTCAGAGTCGGTGGCGCACCTTAAAAATTCCGATACGCTTCTTTTGGTTACCGGCAAGGATAGAAGTGAATTAACCGGCAAGGTTTTTGAGTATATTTATTCTAAAAAGCCTATATTCGCTTTAACTAATCCTCAGGGGTCGCTTGCCGGCCTTTTAAAAGAAGTAGGCAACTCGTTAGTGGCATGCCACAGCGATGTCGACGAAATTAAGCGCAAACTTAAAGCGATTATTGAAAAGAAGGTTAAATTTTCGATAAACTCTGATGCGGTGGCTAAGTATTCAAGGGAAGCTATAGCCGGGCAATTTGACGAAATAATACAAAAAATAATCAGCGGCGGTAAGTTATAATGAGTGAAATCCGCTCTAATTTATCTAAAATATTTACTCCAATAAGAAACAGGCTGTCAGGTCTTTTTTTTAAAATATATTATATGTTTCTGGCGCCGGTTTATTTTTCTAAACTTGGCACAAGTTTTTATTGCTTGGGTTTTATAAGATTTAAGCATCTTTTTGCCGATATATCTATTGGTAAAAAGGCATATTTCGGGCCGCGCATGACTTTAGACGTAGCGCCGGGTGCAAAATTGAAAATAGGCGATAATTGCGCGTTTACGGGCGACAGCGTTATTTCGGCGGCGGAGCTTGTTGAAATCGGCGATGATTGCATATTTTCGGAATTCGTAAGCATTCGTGACGCCAACCATGGAATGAAAACGGATGCTCCGATGTTTTGCCAGAAAATGTCTTCTGCGCCCATAAAAATAGGAAGTAATGTATGGCTCGGCCGCGGAGCGGTAATATTGAAAGGCGTAAAAATCGGTTCAGGCGCAGTTATCGGGGCAAACGCCGTAGTCAATCGTGATATTCCTGATAATGCTATCGCGGCTGGCGTTCCGGCGCGCGTGATTAAATACAGAAGTTAGTTTTTTATAACGCGCGATTGCATAATACATAATTTATTTATTAGCCTGAAGTTTTTTATATTATCGCCGGGATATTAATTTAAGAAGTTTTAATCGCGATAAAATTATGATACTATAATAAAATCGTATTTTTATATAAAATAAAGGTTATAAAATTTAAGCATTTGATTAAAAGGTAAAAAATGAAAAAGAATATATTATTTATAACTCCATATTTTCCGCCTGAAATAGGTGCACCGCAGTCCAGAATTTCGGAACTCGCGAAGAAAATGATGCAGCGCGGCTATAACGTTAAAATTATATGCGCTTTTCCGAATTATCCGTCCGGTATAATTCCTAAAGAGTATATAGGCAAGAAGTTTTTGAGGCAGTCATATAACGGATTTGATCTTTTAAGGACGTATATTTATGCCACTCCTAATAAAGGTTTTTTAAAAAGACTTGTAGGACATTTGACATTCGCGGCATCTTCGTTTTTAGGTTATGCGAAATACCGTAAAGAGATTAATGCAGATATTGCGATAATTGAGTCGCCGCCTTTATTTATGGGATTTACGGCGATAGCTTTAAGGTTACTATTCGGACTTAAATATGTTTTTAATGTTTCTGACGTATGGCCGGATTCGGCTGTGGAACTTGGGATGCTGAAAAATAAATTTTTGATATCGTGCTCATCTGCCCTGGAAAAAGCATCGTATTATTATTCTTCGGCTGTAGCTTGCGTTACGCGCGGAATTATATCCAATATAGAAAATAAAAACGTTGCCAGGGAAAAACTTTTTTTCCTCCCGAATGGCGTTGATACTGATTTTTTCAGCTCCGCAAAAGATAAGGACGGATTTTATGATTTGGAAAAGCGAGAATTTATAAATAAATTCGAACTTGAGGATAAATTTGTCGTCCTTTATTCTGGCACTCTTGGAATATCTCAGAATTTGGGTTTTTTAATGGACATAGCTGAAAAATTCAGGGATAATGAAAAAATAAAATTTTTGATAGTCGGCGACGGCGCCGAACGTGAAAAATTAATTCAGAAAAAGGAAAAGTTAAATTTAAAGAATGTATGTTTTGAAAGGCTTATTCCGAAAGCTAAAATGCCAGCTTTGATAGCTTCGGCCGGCGCCTGCGTGGTGTCTTTGCTTGATATACCTGTATTTAGAGGCGCGCTGCCTTCTAAGATGTATGAATATATGGCTATGCAAAAGCCTATTGTTATGTTTGCCGTCGGCGAGTGCGCCGATCTTTTAAATAACGCCGATGCGGGTTTGGTGTCGAAGCCTGATGATCTTGATTCGGCCTGCGCTAATATAGAAAAACTGGCCGAAGACAAGGCCGTTTGCCAGAGGCTTGGCGCAAATGCCGAAAAATTTGTCAAACAAAATTTTTCGCGTGACGTTATTTGTGATTATTGGGAAAAAATGCTTCAAAATTTATAATTGAAAGGAATAACAGAAAGTGACTCATATAATTAAAGACAGAAAAATAAAATTTGCATTAATCGGCTGCGGCCGAATTTCCGCCAGACATTTCGAGTCATTGTACGGCGACGAGAAAAATTCGATATTGCCTAATAACGATGCTGAGTTTGTTGATGTATGCGATAATGATGCGGCGGCATTAAAAGCTGTTTGTGATAAATACGACGTGAAAGGGTATTCGGATTACAAGGAAATGCTCGGTAAAACTCAGGCCGATGTCGTAGCTATATGCACTCCGAACGGGCTGCACTATGAAATGGGCATGGAAGTTATCAGGAATAAAAAACATTTACTGATGGAAAAACCTTTATGTACAAATCTTATGGATGCGGATAACCTCATATCGAATGCGCGCGACAACAGACTTCATTTATTTTCGGTTTTACAGGTGCGTTATAATAACACGATACAGATTTTAAAAAAATTGATACTTGAAAATAAGCTCGGTAAAATATTTTTTGCGGCTGTTAATGTAAGATGGAACAGGCCCCAGGCTTATTTTAAGGGGTGGCGCGGCACAAAAGAACTTGACTGCGGCACAGTATTAAACCAGGGTATTCATTATATCGATATATTGCAATGGCTTCTGGGCCCGGTAAAAAAAGTCGTGGCGCAAAGCGCAATGATAGCGCATCAAATTCCTCTCGAAGACCAGCTGTCGTCCTTGATTGAATTTAAATCCGGGGCTCAGGCGTCATTTGAATTTTCAGTCAATACTTATCCTAAAAACAAGGAATGTTCCATTTATATTTCGGCGGAGAAGGGTACTATTGAAATATCAGGCGATGCGATGAATAAAATTGAGTATTGGGAAGTAGAAGGCGTCCCTAAACCGGATCTTGAAGTGCGCGAAGGCAATGTTTACGCCGGCGGCATGTATAAAGGCTCGTGCCCGAACCATCCTTTCATTTATCAGGATGTGATAAGGGTTTTAAAAACCGGCGACGTTAATTATATAAACGGCGATCAGGCAAGAAAATCGTTGGAATTGGTGCTTACTATGTATAA